>CAVQJT010000012.1:0-61861 GCA_963712885.1 Calditrichia bacterium | reverse complement strand
AAGAAACAGAGCAACTGAGCGACTGACTTTGTTACTTTTTTCACTGCTGCATAATTGCATTAAGGCCGCAGTTGCCCCAACCTCATGTTTTCCACATACTTTTCCTGAAATTCAGGTCGTCCGGCCAATTCGACAAAATTAACCATTCGAGCCAGACGGTCGGCCTTTTTCTGATATTTCCGGTTGATCAGCATCATCCGGGCTCCTTCCAGGGAGGCGTTTCCTATAAAATGTATCTTTTTCAGATCGATTGAAGGTATCATACCAAGATCTACTGCGGCTTTTGGCCGAATATAGTTCCCGAAGGCACCGGCAATATATACAGATCCAATATTCGCCGGAAGACACCCGGCCTTTTCACACAGGAGTTGCCAGGCGGCTGCAATCGCGGCTTTGGCCAGCTGAAATTCCCGGATATCATTCTGATTAAGTTGAATGTGATGATGTACGGTTATGGCTCGGTAATGATTCTCCGCCTCAGTTATTCTCTTTTCGGCGATTTTCCTTAACACAGGATCGGTAATATCCTGTCTTTTTCTGATCCGTCCATTGGTATCGATAAATTCCATACGGTAAAATAGATCCACCAGATGGAACAGTCCGCTCCCGCATATCCCCCTTGGTGTCTGGTGATCGATGGTAAGTAAATTCAAATCGTCCCTGGCCAGATCCGCATCCAGGATTGCGCCTGGTGCCGCCCGCATCCCGCTTGAAATACATGCCCCTTCCAACGCAGGTCCAGCCGGAGAGGATGCTGCCCAGATCTGACCGTCCTTTTCCAAAACGACTTCGCAGTTTGTACCGATATCGATAAGCAACTGAACATGTTTGCGACGCTTGCCAAAACCGGCTACCAGCATATCAGAAACGATATCGCCGCCAACAAAACCTCCGATATTTGGCGAGATGAATACGGGTGCCTGCGGATTAATATCCAGACCAATTTGCTCTGCAGAAAAGGACCGTGCATGTGCAAATACGGGTGTATATGGCGCCTGTCCGATATGTCGCGGATCCACCCCAAGAAATAAATGATTCATAACCGTGTTGGCTGAAAGGGTTAACATCATGATGTGATCTGGCAAAATATGTATCTCCCGGCACCCCTCATGGATCATGTGATTGAGAAAATCGATCACACTTTCATTCATCGTATCCAGGTGCTTTTTACCCTTGCCGAGATATGCGAGACGGGAAATCAGATCATCGCCGAACTTTCGCTGCGGGTTGGGACCGGCATGAAGGTATTCGGTCTTTCCATGATTCAGATCAATGATACTGAAGACGATTGTGGTGGTCCCCAGATCCAGTGCAATACCATACAGTTTCTTCCGCGTATCCGATGATTCGACCGCAATGATCTGTCCCTGATAAAAGGTCAGCGTTATCTGATCCTGACCGTTACGGACAGTCTCAGGCAGCTGCCGCAATACCCGGATATTTTGTATTGGGTAGCGCCCATCAGCCAGGATACGTTGTTCATCGGTGCACGGGTTCGCCAGGGATGATGGTGACAATTCAATTAATTTCTTGAAAACGGCAGGATCGGCTTTGATGGGTCGTGATTTACCACTGGTCAGAATATGCTCACCGGTTGGCTCACGTATATCATCAATTGATACTCTGGCATCAGCGTTAATACGCGTCAAACAGGCCAGTCTCAGACCGTCGGCAATTTGCTTGCCGGACATAAACAGAGTTTCTTCATAAACGGGGACCGGTGCACCCGTCCGATATTTAACCACACATTTGCCGCATGAACCGTTTCCACCACAGGGTAAAACAATCGGATAACCATTCATTCGCAAAGATTCTGCCAGAATTGTCCCCGGATTAGACTGTTAATTCCCTTCCCTCAGGTTCAACAACCACCACAAATGCTTTTTTTTCAGGGATCATACTTTAATTTAGTGAATTTTGACCTGGTAAAAAAAAGAAATGTCGCGGTTGACGGCTCACCCTTTAATCCTGAAAAATATATAAATACCGAAAAATTTGTTGTCCTCATGATAGGTTCGGTTCTACCTGTTCTCTGCTCCCGGGGGTAGGTTTTGCTCAAAATATTTCAGCATCATCATTCGGAGATGCCGGGTGGTGTTTTCGCCTTCATAAATAGAATGACCCCGTGCGGGATAAGCCAGTTGTGAAAAGGGTTTGTTATATTTTATCAGCATATCGATCAGTTTTTCAGTGCCCTGATAATGGACATTATCATCCATCGTTCCATGCACCAGCAGAAGGTTCCCTTTGAGATTCTGCGCATATGTTATCGGTGAATTTTTTTGATACCCTTCCGGATTGTTCTCTGGCGTATCCATATACCGTTCCTGATAAATGGTGTCATAATAGCGCTGATCGCTTACCGACGCTATGGCTATGGCCGTATGATATAATTCCGGAAAACGAAATATTGCATGCAGACTCATGGAACCACCGGCGCTCCATCCCCAGATGCCGACCCGGTCCGGATCCAAATATGGCCGTTCCTGCATTAAAGCCTTCACAGCTGCGGCCTGGTCTGCGGCAGCGATCAAGCCAAGACCACCGTTGATACATTTTCGCCACTCCCTTCCGCGTGGGGCCGGTGTACCCCGGTTATCAATGCTGATCACCACATATCCATGCTGGGCAAGCAGGAGATGCCAAAAATAATTAGCCCCACCCCAGGCCTTGCGCACCGTTTGGCCCCATGGTTCACCATATACATAAAATATTACCGGATATTTTTTAGCCGGGTCAAACGATGGCGGTTTGATACACCAGCCGTCCAGCATTATACCGTCACCGATACCGATCCGGAAAAATTCTGCCGGCCTTTTGTCCAAATCTGTAATCTGTTGATTCAGATCAGTATTATCAACAATCGTTCTGACAATCTGTTCTTCCGGCAACCTGATCAATTCCACTCGGGGAGGCGTTCCGAATGCTGAATAGGTCAAAAATCCCCATCCCCCCCCGGGGGCGATCTGCAGGTCGTAGCTCCCGATAGCCTCCTGACAGGCGAGGCGTTCAGGGTGATCCGAGCCTTCCAGTGGAACACGGAAAATGTACCTGGCTGTCGGATCACCCGGTGAAGCGCTGAAATAGATCCATCCTTTTGCAAAATCGACGTCGATGGTTTCAATCACGTCATATTGCCCCGGCGTAAGGCAGATAACCTTTCCCCCATCTCGTGATATTTTATAAAGATGTCGCCAGCCGTCTCGTTCACTGGTCCAGATAAAATTTTCACTTTCATTCAGCCAAAACAACGCACCAACCACATCCAGCCAGGCTTCATCCTTTTCGGTCAGGATGGTATGCATTTTACCGGTTGTACAATCTGCAACGATCAAGTGATTCAAATTCTGACGCCGGTTAAAATGCTGCAAAATAATTTCATCACTGTTGCCTGCCCATTCCATCCACGGAATATAATGATTTCGCAGATCCGGATCCGGTTCAAGCCATTGCAAAGAACCGTCAGCAATATCGGTAACACCAATCCGACAGGCAGAATTGGTCGTTCCGGTTTTGGGATATTGTATCGGAATTACCCGGGAATACAGGGAATCAATATTATTGATCAGATTAAATGTACCGACGCCGGAAATATTGAATTGCCAGAAGGCTATCCTTCTGCTGTCGGGGCTCCAGCGAAAACCCTTGCGCAGATCAAATTCTTCTTCATAGGCCCAATCAGAGGTACCATTGATCAAATCACCCCCGCCGTCTGTGGTCAGTTGTTTGATCGACTTATCGCTGCTTGATTCGATAAATATATTACTTTGATATACATAGGCAATCCATTTCCCGTCGGGTGAGAATGTGGCAAACATCAAATTGTTCCCCATATCAGGCTGACCCAATTTTTGCAAGGAGCCTTTAGCTGTATCGAATAGCCAGTAGTCTCCCCGTGTTTTCTGCCGCCAGACACGTTGTGCATTGGTAAACACCAGGAGAAACCGCTTATCGTCAGACCAGCTGTAGTTCTCGATTTCAAGCGGTTTATCTGCACCTACCGGGATTAGTAGCTCAGCCGGTACCAGCAATTCCCGGCTTCCATCCTGACACAGGTATTTCACGATATCCCGAGATCCCGGATATTCCTCGGAGGGCTCAAGGCGGGTAAAAAAAGAACCAGACAGGTCCCACTGATAGCGGCCAAGGCGTTTTGACTGTAATTCGCGGCTCTGGTATATCCGGTCGATGGTCAGTAATCCCGGATCGTCTACATCGGCACATATACCGGATGATATCGTTGTCAGACAAAAAACGATGAATATTTTAAGATAAGCGCCCATTACATTATCCTTTCCTTAATATAACAAACCAGGGGATCAACAAGATCACGGAGGCCTCTCATCATCCAACCGACTTTGTTCCGCTTTGTGATAAAGTTATCAAATTATACACCGTAAGTAAATCTGGAATAGGATTCAATAAAAGGAGACTTCTGAAAAATTAATTCTGAGTGCATATATTGCAGATATTTCAGGGGGAGGGGCGGCCGATCACCAGGCTGTCGGCGCTGGAAAAGTCGGGCATATTGGCAGGTACATGAATATCCAGCCCCAACCTGACATGTGACGCCGGTGCACATGCCATCAGACCTGACAAAGCCAAAATCAGCAGCCAGAGGAACGATTTTATCATGGGTCGTTGAATAATTTTTACTCCATCGGCCATTTCTGAACCGCCAGTGCTGCCCCGGTCGGATCCGCAATGATCGCAACCGTTCCCTTTCGTATCTCCGGATCGGGTGCAAGAATAACCTTTCCGCCGATTTTTGGAACACGATCGGTAACCATCGCAGGATCATCCACCCGGATATATGGAAGCCAATTCGGCGGAATATTTTCCCACGGGCTATTGATAATGCCAGCCCGGGGTTGGTCTTCATATTTCAGAACATAATACATGCGATCTTCCCTTAAAGGCGTAGCCTCATGGGTATAGCCTACCAATGCGGCATAAAAAGAGGTGGCATCTTCTGAGTTGCTGGTAATCAATTCGTTCCAAAGCCACTCGCCGAACCTCGGTTTTATATTTTCCGGGTCTCCATCATTTGCCCGCAGCAGCACAAACACGGCCCCTTGACGGTCAGCCACGACTGCTGCACGTCCGCGCTCATCCAGATCCATGACCTCGCGGACTATTTTTCCCCCGTTCTGCCTGATAAATTCAACCGCCTGATCAACATCCGGAACGGATAAATAACTCAGCCACTGGGCCTCGCTCACCTTTTCATCCAGACGATCGGAATAAATGATGCCGCCAATATAATCGCCTTTATGAAATATTTTGGTGTACCCGCTTTCGCTGCCGTCGAAATCCCAGGCAAAAATATCCGCATAGAATTTTTTTACAGAGGCGACATCATCCGTCAGCAGATCGAACCAAACAAATTTTCCGATATGCTGTTGTCCGGTTGGTTTTTCTGTTATCGGCGGCAATGTAATCCCGCAGCCCGCAAGGTAGAATGTCCACAAAAAAATCAACAAAGTCACTGCCGGCTTATAAAACAGTTTAATGTCTTTTGCCATTTTATCCTCTGATTTTTATATCATATGATAGTAACTTAGCAATCCAGCACCATTAATTACCTGCCAAATAATTGAATGGCCTACAGATTTTTGTTCAATCATCGAAATTGCTTTGTTATACTGCCAGTCTCTTCGCGATGACAGATTTCGTAATCTCCTAAAACAGTTCAGAAGCAAACCCGAGATTTATACCAACATAGGATTGGCTACCGGTATCACCAGCCTCAAGCGCATAGTTGTAACGAACGCTTACGAACAGATTTGTGTTGAATCCTATAGTGTATAAAAATCCAACTTCCGGTGCAAGTCCAAAATGCCAGTTGCTCTCAGTTAGACTGTAAATTCCAAGACCAAGTTTTTTTTCTATGAAAAAAGCACCGGCACCCAGTCCGACAAACGGACGAAAATCACCTTTCGAAACCAGCCCGTAATGGCCCGTAACCAGCATGGGAAAAGCGTTGATCGTACGGTTCTGTGTACCGCTTACATGGCCGCGGTCGATTTCGGCTACCTCGGTACGTACTTCATTAAAAACATTCCAGTCAAACGAAAGACCGGCTGAAAACTGGTCAGCAACCTGTTTACGCCATTCAATTCCAATACCTCGGAAACTGGTTTTCCCGATATAATCTTTAGAATCTCCCATTGGCAGGGAAATCTGATAATGCAGATTAAAAAGATCCTGTGAGAATAGGGTAGTTGTCGGTAGGATCAATATTAGTAAAGTTAATATCGTTTTCATTTCAAATCCTCGTGAAAATAATGTGGTTAAATTATCAGTTACTGCCCAGATAGGCGGACTGATTGAATGCCTGGTCTATCCGGCTGGTGATTCGTGCGCGGGTGCTTGCAGAACTGCCTTCTAGCAAACCATTTATCCCCGCAGCCCATTCAACCGGGATAGATTTCAGATTATCATCGATATTATCCGGCTCCACCATTTCGATAAAGAGCGAACCGGTAGTAAATGAGTAGGGAACCACCGCACCGGGATAGCCGGGGCCATATCCGGGATAACCGGGCCCCCATCCCGGCCAATAGCCCCAGTATCCCCACCAACCAGGATACCAGGTATATCCCTGCCATTTGGAAGCACTAGCAAAAACGATCATTATAACGTCCGGCTGCGGATCATTGGGCCCTGGAACATCAATTCTTTGATACTCAAGACGTTCCATATTGGTGGCTACTTGATCCAGGATCAACCGATCATTTTCACGGGTCAGAATGTCGTCAGCGGTGGTATCAATCATCACATGGATGACGGTATCGGGCATGGCATAGGTTTTCACACTGCCAAAATTATAATCCGGATTGAAGCGCGTGACTACCACATCATAGTCCTCGATTGATTCCAGACCGCCATCAGGGTAACAGGCAATCATCCCTAAAGACATGAGCGTACCAACCACCAGTAATTTCAGAATATTCCTGATTTGCATTTGTTCCTCCTCTAAATCGTAAATAGAATAGATAAATCAAAACGTATTACATTTTAGGATTATTTCAATTTATTTGATATATGCATTCTGTCAGTGAAAAACTAAAAAAATTCTACGATAATATTTAAAAATAGTTACGGAACACCCTATTTTTTATTGATTTTTAGTGACTTAGGTCACGCTGAAATAGTCTTTCCGAGCTTATTGTTTAAATGTCAGTGTAAATAATTCCAACAGGTACTTGTGTATTTATTCGATCGGAGACATTCGGACCGTTTTTTAGTTGCCGGCGCCACCGTGCATTTTCAGTCACGACAGGGTAAACTGGTGCAATCACCGCTTTCTGATCTGACCCATAGCAGTCTACGCTTCGAAATCACTGAAAATCTTATCATTGGAGATGAGATTGAGATAAGCGTTGATGTGCCAGGGTTTAATTTGGTGAGAATCCGGGGAAATGTCGTCTGGACTTCTGATCCCCTGCTTGAAAGCCCGGCTTACGCCGTGGTACAGTTTCTACCTTTCGGTACAGATCCCCGATATAATTCGATGCAAATCCGCGACCAGATCAAGATCATTATAAAAAAATTCAGCGACCGGGTCGATCCCGGCACACCGCTCTAACAGTGGTTGGTATCCAGTATGCAGTTGGCCGTAGGCAGATGGCAGATTAGGGATCAGAGATTAGGAATTGGGAATTAGTAATTAGTAATTAGTAATTAGTAATTTGGAATTATAAATTGCATTATAAAAAAAATTCAGTGAAGCTTATTAGTTAAATTGTTTTGTCCCTTTGTCCCTTTGTCCCTTTGTCCCTTTGTCCCTTTGTCCCTTTGTCCCTTTGTCCCTTTGTCCCTTTGTCCCTTTGTCCCTTTGTCCCTTTGTCCCTTTGTCCCTTTGTCCCTTTGTCCCTTTGTCCCTTTGTCCCTTTGTCCCTTTGTCCCTTATATTACATCCCCGAACCAGACGATCTAATCCACCAGATACTGCAAGGTCAGATTTGAAGTATAATCTACTCTGGGCTCGCCGGCGATATTGGTGGTAAATTCAGCCACAAGCCCCCAGTTCGGATTAAACATTTTACCCAGGCTACTGCGCAGATAATATGTTGGGATCCTGTTGCCGGTAAAATCTATGACGGCCTCAGGTACGACTTTTATCCAGACCATTTCCGAAAAGATGGCAATGCCTTCAATCTGCAAATGTGTTTCATTGACATCCGGATCGTTAGGCCTCTTACTCAACGTGATAAATTGACGGAAAACCGGGGCAAAACGCAGTTGCTCTGCCAGAGCATATGACAATGCCAGATAGGGAGCAATGAAAGATTGACCGATACCGGTACCGCGTATCGCATCACCGGTATCAAGATACAGGTTTATTCCACCGGAAAGCGCCTCAAAAAACCCGTCAGGTGATGAATCATACAGGATATTATAGGTCGTTTTGATACGAATGTCTCCGATTCCGGTCTCGGCGTTTCCGGAGACGTTTGCATAAACCAGCGGAACATCCAGACCGGCGGAAAGTTTTGGGATTAAGGCGTATTCACCCGAGACGGTCGTCCCAAGAAAATCACTGCTCCCCAGTCCCGTCAGCTGGACCAGCTGAAGATCGAACCTGGTCCGGACTTCCGTCGGATCCGAACCGTTCTCGGTGCGAACCTGCGCAACCGTTACGGTTGTAAAAGTAAACACGAGCAAGATTGTTCTGTTTATTCCTATTTTTATGGCCTTTCTGTTTTTATCATCGATTCTATTTGATCGGCAAGTTGTTGATAATTTGGATTTCCCGGATCCACTTCACACAGCCGGCGCGCATTTTCCAGCGCTTTATCCAGTTGTCCCTGATCCCGGTAGAACGTAGTCAGCGCAAAAAGTATATTTACATCTGCCGGAAATTTTTCACTGCTTTTTGTCAGCGATTTTATTGCTCTGATACGATCACCGGTAGCATCGTACGCCAGTGCCAGGGCATACTGCATTTGTGCATTCTCAGGATTATACCGGACTGCCTTTTCAACCTCGATGACGGCTTTTTGGAAAAATTTCAGTCGTATATAAGCCAATGCCAGCGCATAATGAAGATCCGCATTCCGGGGAATCCGTCTGATGGCGGTTTCAAGCAGTCCGGCACCTTCATCATCACGATTTTGCATGCGGTACAGATCCGAGAGATTGATATATGCGAACGCCAGCCCAGACTCCAGTTCAATGGCTTTACGATAGGCCTCTTCTGCTTCCCGGTAATTTCCTTTATGCATAAAATATACACCCAGATTCAGCTGGGCAGCCGGTTGATCCGCATTAAAATATTGTATTTCCAGATATTCCCGGGTTGCTTTATCAAAGGCTTCTTTTTCTGCTCTGGTTAGTGCGTCTGTTTGAACAACCAGTAATAGTCTCGCCGCCTCTGTGCGAATTAACCGCACCGGATCATCAAGCAAACGGCGTGCGGTGGATAACATTATCTCGGGCGGAGCATCAGCGAGCGCGTTCAACGCCGAATAGCGCATCAGCGGATTATTATCACGGGTTGCATCCACGAGCAGACCAATGGTTTGCTGATTCAGATAATTTCCCAATTCAAAATTTGCGGTTGCCTGAACAATGGCAGGTATGGTTGCATCGCCTACCAGAGCCATGAGATCGTTAAATGTTGTATTCTCATGCCGGCGAGCTGCAGAAAAAACATGTCCGTATTCACGCCGTTTTTCGAAGTCCGGTCCATACCATTTACGCACTGCCGCTAACGCCCAGCCGGCATCTTTATCTGTATGACATTTATTACAGGCGTTAGGTGTACCGAGTTCGATGGTTAAATCAGGCCGGGGGATCCGCATACTGTGATCACGGCGGGGATCAACCACCATATAGGTTCGCTCCGGCATGTGACAATCCATGCAACTCGCCCCGGTTGAGTCGGGATTATGAAAATGATGTTGACGCACCCCATAGGTCTCGTATTGATGGCAACGATAACATAAGGTATTATCCTGGGCGTATACCCGCATGCTATGGGAATCATGGCAATCATTACAAACAACCCCTTGCTGGTACATCTTACTCTGCAAAAATGATCCCCAAACATATACTTCTTCCAGAATCTGACCATCGGGAAAATACAATCCATCGACGAGCAAAGCCGGTCGGTGGGTATCGAGAAAGGATCGGCCAAATACATACTCATCCGTTATCTGGGAACGGCGGGCATGACAGCGGGCACACATCTCGATCAGCCGGTCATCTTTTTTTGGGGTCGTGCGCCGCGCTGTTGCAGCGGTGTCGCTAAAAATCCAGGACACTTCATTCCGCGCCGGAAAGGTTATCACCAATCCGGATGCGGAAATACCGATTGGCTCCTCCCCTGCTTCCCTTGCCCTGGCCCAGCGGATATGTGCGGATCCGGGTCCATGGCACGCCTCACAGGAGACATCAATTTCGTCATAAGTGGTGGAAAAACTATCACTTTCAGAATTATAGTTTTTTCGGACATTGGTCGAGTGACACTCAGAACACATATAATTCCAGTTTTGACTGGTATGGGTCCAGTAGAGCATATCGCCCGGAGGAATTCGTTCATCCGGGTAAATATGGAACCAGCGCTGCCCTCCCCTATTGACCGGCCGGGTATCCCAACATATCGGCAGCACCTGCAATCTTCCACCGGGAAACGGAACAAGATACTGCTGAAGCGGGGTAATGCCGAAAGTATACTCTACCTGAAACTCCATCATCTTACCGTCAGGGCCCTCGGTGTAAACATAATAATCCGGACCTTTGCGATAAAATCGCGAGGTAATGCCCATATGCTTAAATGAGACATCGGAGAAATTACCGAGCACGGTTTGTTCATTGGCGGGCTGCATGGCCAGGTCGTGATCAGATCCCTTCCACAAGCGGTATTCCTTCTGGTGACAGGTTATACAGGAATCCCGCCCGACATAGTCAGCTGTGAGGTTCGCACCATGGTACACATCAGATTTGACTGGCCTATCCTGAGCATCGTGGTTTACGATTAAAAGAAAATACGCCAGAATGAATATTAGAATAACAGCAAAACCAAGGATTAGATATTGTCGTTTGATCATTGGTCAAAAGTATCGGTAAAAATTGATAAATTCAAGAACTTCAAAAGTGGTTTGGTTTAACTTCTACAAAGTATGATGGATGAAATCCATAAATCAACCACAGAATAACACGGGTCTAAGGAAGATAATCCGTAACAAAAATAATCAATGGACTATGGTATTGCACAATCACGATGAATATACCATGCGTATTTGTTGTTTATACATCCGTAAAATCCAGTGAGGTAGGTAAAACATACCATAAAAAACCGGTTGCTAAAATTAACAAAACATTTTATTATTCATTATGCCTGCTTGTGAAATATAAATCTAAAAAAAAGAGAAGTTAAACATATCGGGAAAATGAAAAGAAGAGAATTTCTCACCCGGCTGACCTTTGGTACCCTGATTACCGGTGGCGCATTGGTCACTTCCGCAGCCCTGAAGATACCAATTCCGCAAACAGGACTTGCTACCCGGCGTTACAACATCGGGAATATCAATCGGTATCCGCTGAATCATTTTACTTTTGTACCGGAAAAAAATATCTACTTATTTCGGGGTCGGAAAGGGATCAAAGCGGTCTCCGCCGTATGCACACACCTGGGATGTATACTTCAGAAATCCGATACGGGATTTCGATGCCCCTGTCACGGCTCTCGTTTCAGTGCCCGGGGAGAGGCGATCAGCGGTCCCGCAACGCGTAATCTGGACTGGTATGCGATTCGACGTGAACCAGATGGCAGAATGATTGTCATTGAAGATGAACCGGTTTCACCAGAAGACTTGCTTGAAATCTGAATCCATGCCAGACCGCCAAAAAAGATATCAAATATGCAACCTGTAAAACCGCCGTCCACTACCCTGGAGCGCACCAGGGCGATCAGCAAGAATTTCTTTTTGCATATTCATTCGGCCAGACTGGACCCCTACATCCTCAAACCAAATTTCACTTTCGGATTAGGGGTGGTTGCCGTTTCATTATTCATCATTCTGGCAACCAGTGGTATTCTGCTGCTGTTCTACTATACCCCCTCCATCGAGCGTGCCTATTTTTCGATACTTGATATTACCTATGTGGTATCCGGGGGACGGTTTCTGCGCAACCTGCACCGTTGGTCTGCACACGGTCTGGTTTTCATAACAATGCTGCATATGGCCCGTGTCTTCTTTACCGGTGCCTATTACCGGGGCCGGGGGCTGGTCTGGTATTCCGGTTTGATTTTACTGATTCTGGTTTTGTCTTTCAGTTTTAGCGGCTATTTGTTGCCCTGGGATCAACTGGCCTACTGGGCGGTCACGATTGGTGCAAACATCGCCAATGCAACCCGTGACCTTGGAATTCCTGTTTTTATGGACCCGGGACGATTTATCAAAAATTTATTGTTGGGTGGTGACCGGGTCGGCCAGGCCACACTGACCCGTTTTTTTCTGCTTCATGTGGTGTTCCTTCCGATCACAACCCTTTTTATGCTCGGGTATCATTTCTGGCGTATGCGGAAAAGTGATGGACTTTGTACACCCGGAGCTGATTATGCAATCGCACAAAACCAGGCATTGGAAAATCCGGTTTCTGATGACACCGCTAATGTAAAATGGCTTAGCTGGCCGGTTCTTATCTGGACAGAAATTTCAATATTTGTCGGCACACTGGCACTGCTGCTGTTCTTTGCCTATTTGTTCGATGCGCCGTTGCGTGCGATGGCAAATCCTGCTCTACCCGAGAATCCGGCAAAGTCCCCATGGTATTTTCTCGGGATCCAGGAACTGGTATCTTATTCCGCCTTCAGTGGTGGGATAGCGATTCCTTTGTTGCTTTTAACCGGTTTATTTCTTATTCCACTTTTTGACCGCGAAGACCGGGAACCGGGAATCTGGTTTAGTGGCAGAGGAGGTTTACGAATTACATTGATTTCAATCTTATTTGCCCTGCCGGCCGCAATCGGAGCTATTGTTCTGTCTCCTGTGATGGCTTCAGCGTTCAGAGGGTATACATCACTCACGATCCTGATCAATCCGGGAACCATGCTGACAGGACTTTATATCATCTGGGCCATTCTGATCGGCAGAAATTACCGATCCAGACGGTTCTCAGCCATCGCACTTTTTACTGCGAGTGCTGTTGGTTTTACCGTTCTGACTATCACCGGGATCTGGTTTCGGGGAATAGATTGGCAATTTATATGGCCCTGGAACATATGACTGAATTAGAAGATCGCCGTATAAGACAATTCAAGATCGCGGTTATTACCGGGGGATTTGTGGTTATCCTCATACTGATCCTTATGATGATCAGTGAATCGCAGTTACGTGATTGGGAACGCTATCAGGAGAATTATCAGGCGATCCTTGGAGATAAAGCACCGGCTGAAAATACGATTCGGATCCGCCAAATTGAAAATCCTGAGTTGCAGCTGGTTGATCGCTGTCCGACCTGCCATATCGGTCTGCATGACAGTCGCATGACCGATCAGCCGTTGCCGCTGACTTTACATTCAGGGAAAATATTTACCTCCCACGATCCGGAATATTATGGCTGCTCAACCTGTCACGGTGGGCGTGGCCGGGCGCTCGATATCCCCCATGCCCATGATCAAACAGTAAACAACGCCTTTCTCCCAAAGAATCAAACCGAGGCCTATTGCGGAAAATGTCACCTGACGGTATTTCCTGCGGAATTTAATCTTGAGGGGGCGAAGCATTTAAAAAATGGCCGGACCGTATTTCAAAATAACGGCTGCCAGGGGTGTCATAAAATACGCGGGGTCGGTGGAATCCTTGGTCCTGATCTGACCGATCTTGGTTCACGGACATTGCATTCATTCGATTTTCGCCATATTCGTGGTGACCGCACAATCAGCAACTGGCATCGGGAACATTTGCGCCGGCCCCGGGAGATTGTAACCGGCTCGATCATGCCGGCATTTGATATTCCAGAGCAAAAAATCGATGATCTTGTGATATTCCTGCGCGGTCAATTCAATCCCCATTTTCCGCTTCAATATATTGCGCTCCCCATGATCCGGGAATTTAAAAATGAACGTTCCGCGATTCCCGATAATGAGATATTTTCAAGACTGTGCGCCGGCTGCCACGGAGCAAGCGGCCTCCCGGATTCCACCAAACAAATACTTTTTCCCGTGCCCACTCTGGCCAATCCGGATTTTCAGGCTGTGGCCTCTATTGATTTTATTGCATTTACGCTTACCGAAGGGCGTGGAGGAAGGTATATGAACGCCTGGATTCCAGAGGTTTCCGGTCTATTTGAGGAGGAGACGCAGGTTTTGATTGCTGCTGTACGCAGCATGCGGTCGGAACCACCTGATATAAACCGCATAAAACGATCTACCGGTTCAATTACAGCGGGAGAAAATAGCTTTATAGATAATTGTGCGATGTGTCATAAATCCGGTGAAGGGACCAGGCTGGCCCCTAACATTCTATCGGATGGTTTTCTGACACTGGCGACCGATACGTATATCTTAACCAACATAATAAACGGTCGGGATAATACGGCCATGCCGGCCTGGCGGTCGTTCTCTGAGCAACAGCTGGCAGATCTTCTGGTCTATCTTCGTTCAAATCAGACTGGCAGTATGCGACCATTGCCCTATATGCACATAGATGGTAACGTCAGCCGGGGAGACAGTCTGTTTTATTACAGACTGCAGCCGGTGCCATGGCGAGACAGGTGCAGGGGGAATCGGACCGGCGATACTGAACCGGGCCTTTCTGCAAATGACCGATCCGGGTTTTATCGCCGCAACCCTGACCTATGGTCGCGCCCATACGGCCATGTTTGGCCTGACCGGCCGCGGTGTCAGTGATGCTACCGGACAGAGAGACGCTATATCCGATATCGTTACCTTCATGTACAGCCTGATGGACAGTATTCCCGATTATATTCCGACCGGTATGGTACTTGGTGATCCGAACCAGGGCAAGTCGTTGTTTTACCGGCGCTGTTCTGAGTGTCATGGTCAGCATGGTGAAGGCAATAAGGGACCGGCACTTAATAATCAGGAATTTTTAAACGCGGCTTCAAACGGATACATCCTGGCAACGATATCGCTCGGTCGGCGTGGTACAAAGATGCCCGTCCTGGGGGCGCGGAAGTACGGACTACCCCGCACTTACACCCCAGGAACGACAGGATATCATCGCCTGGATCCGGCAGTGGCAGACTATTCGGATCAAGCGTGACAGAAAGTGGGTTAAATAATTCAGACCATACTGGAATTTTCATTTTCTAAATGTAGATTGGTACTTGACTGGCCCTCTTTTATTTCTTACTATAAGTAAGGAAATAAATTGCAGGAGTATTTGATGGTAACCACAATAACAAGCAAGGGGCAGTTGACGCTCCCAAAAAAAATAAGAGATTTATTGAATCTCCACCCGGGGCATAAAGTCGAATTTATCATTGATGAGCAGGGTAATGTGAGAATGATACCAATTAAATCGACGATAAAAGAGTTAAAAGGAATGGTTCGGAAACCAAAAAAGGCGGTTAGTCTTGCTGATATGCAGGATGCAATTGAAAAAAGCACGGGGAGTCGATGATTGGCTTAGATACCAATATACTGATTCGCTATATTACCCAGGATGATAAAACGCAGGCTAAGATCGCTTCAGCTTTTATCGAAAAGAACTGTACGATTGATGCCCCCGGATACATCAGTCAGATTGTCGTTTGCGAAATTGTGTGGGTGCTAAAACGAGCATATGGTTACGATAAAAAAATCGTTATTGACGTTATAGAAAGGCTTTTAAAGACAGGCGAATTAATCGTAGAGAATTCAGAAAATATCCGGATGGCCCTCAGGGTTTATCAGACGGGTAAAGCAGATTTCTCTGATTATCTGCTCGCAATCTCTAACAGTGAAGTGGGTTGTGAATATACGGTAACTTTTGACAAAAATGCTTCTGATTCCGGATTATTCAGAATTCTCTCCAATTTAAATTCCGCATGATCATGCACCGTGGAGTTTCTTGCGGATCTGCATAAGCCGTTCCCGCTGCAGTTTGGTTACTTTTGGAAACGCCAGATTAAGCCCATTTATCCTTTTTGCGATAATATCGGCAACCGCTGACCGCATGAGCCACTTTTTATCCGCAGGAATAATATACCAGGGTGCCCACTCGGTGCTGGTTGCCTCCAGCATCTGTTCAAATGCCTTCATATACTTCTTCCAGTATTTTCGCTCCTCCATATCGGCTTCGGAAAATTTCCACATTTTATGTGGATCTTCCAGCCGCTTTAAGAACCTTTGCTTTTGTTCCTCAAAGGAGACATGCAGAAAGAATTTGATCACCACGGTCCCATTCCGGGTAATCATGCGCTCAAAATTATTTATATCCTCATACCGCGAACGCCAGAAGGTGTCATCAAACTTCTTTTGCGGAAGATTCTGAGCAACCAAAAATTTTGAATGCACCCGAACAATAAGCACCTCTTCATAATAGGACCGGTTGAATATGGTGATCCGTCCGCGGGCCGGTAATCGCTGGATACCACGCCAGAGGAAATGATGCATTCGTTCATTCAAGGTCGGGGCCTTGAAGCTATACACTTCTACACCTTGCGGATTCACCCCGGACATGACATGCTTTATGGTTCCGTCCTTACCCGCGGCATCCATGGCCTGAAAGATCACCAGTACTCCATATTTGGAGGACGCCCAGAGCAGTTCCTGCGCTTCCGATAGATGTTTGATATCCTCAGCCAGTGCCTTTTTGGCCTGCGATTTTTTCAGAGCGGTTCCCGTATATTTAGTGGGATACGTTTTTAAATCTACCGGCTCTCCCGCCGGCACAACAAAGTCATGTTCAAACCCCGAATCTGAATAATCAGTCATTTTGCGGACTTCCTATGATATTTTTATTTGCATGAGACCAGACATATATAAAATTAATCTCACTAATTTTCATTATTACATTTCTTGCTGTCTTCGTGTCTACTTCGTGATTCTTCGTGCTACCAGTTTATTAAAAATAAGCTATTGTTCTTTTTTCCGCTGTTTGAAGTGGGACAGAAAATAATTTACCGAATTTTTCAGCGCCCTGGCGGTAAATTCGATATTATCCTGTACTTCTTTCCAGCTCTCTTCTGCAGCCCCTTTTGCCTGATCATACTTGGCCTTGGCCTCGGACATCAACTCCCGTAATTCATCCACCTGCTTCTGATAGGTCTTTTTGCCTTCACCACTCAATTCCTGAACTTTGATTTCGGCTTTATCCAGTTCCTGATTCAGTTTATCCAGTTCCCCTTTTAATTTTTCGATCATCTGGGTGCGATCCATAAGTAATCTCCTTTTTAAATGATGCACACTGTTTTTTTGTTGAATTGTTTTTTTGTTGAACGGTTGAATCGTAAGTAAATCAGTCTCATTTCTTAAACAATTCAACCGTTAAACAGTTCAACAATTTCCTGGCCTGTCACCAGACTGCCCTATTTTTATTAACCCCTTATCCATCACCCGTATTCCAGGTCATTTAATACCGGAATGACAGGATCAGAATTTCCATACGAATCCCGTTGACAATGTATAGTCATCCTTTGCAGCGGTGGCTGAAGGTGGTTTGCTATCATAGGTATAGTAAAAATTCAATCGTGCCGAAAAATCCTTGATAAATTCATATTCCAGTTTGGAATCAAGTTCCATACGGATACGCTCAAGATTTGATAAATTCGGAAAGACGCCCAGATTAATGGTCATGTCCGTTTCAGGATCATCGAATACGAACAGCCGAAACATGCTTTTTACGGGCAGCTCCAGATTATATTTAACCCCGGCTGAGTCCCGGATGGATTCCCTCGTTCCTGATAACAAAACGACAGTCCAGAGCATCATATTGTTAGTCTGGATCAGTTTCCGGCCACCGCCGGCACCCAGTGAAGCACGCAAGTCAATACCCAGTTCGGTATTCTGCTCCAATGAGGTAATCCCTGCTCCGAACCATCTGCTTTCCATATAACGGATCGCCTGATAGTTGAGATCGGCTCGCCGCGAGTCATCTTTTTGAGGCTGGCTGGTAAACTGCGCGTTAAATGAGACCGATTGGGTCCAAACGCGACTTTGATACATGGCGCTGCCGCCAAGGATTAATTGTTTTACCCCGGTGGTTTTGGTTATATTAAATTCAAGACTGATCGAACCATCCAGACGCTGCAGAAAAGTATCCCTGATGGGTCTGATGCTGACCACAAAGGCCCGGTAAAGGTCAAACGTCTGTGTTTCGCCAATGACAGCCATTTTACGCCGGTCAGATGATTCCCCTATGGTGCCGTAATATACACTCCCGAATTGGAGCTCAACCTCGAAGACTTTATCGGAAATTATTCGTTGAATCTTATCCCACTCGACATAGATCGTGCCCATATCCCCGGTACTCAGCCGGACCTTACCATAACTCAATTCTTTAATCTCACCGGTCACGCGATCACCGTTCTTAAGAAAGATCAGATCCGTTTTTTGTGCCAGCGAAGAATTAGTCATGAACAGACAGGAAGTAAAGATGAGAAGGAACTTCAATCCTTTCAACATAGATACCTTAAAGCTCAATGATGCTCAGTTCGTCCGTAATTTTTCACATAAATGTCAGGAAAACCGGTTTTAAAAAGTAATTGAAGCACCTATTTTAATCGTTTCTATGGTTAGCGGTGTTTCTGATTTAAACGGCCAGTTCATCTTTTCCTGCAGCTGGGTGTAAAACACGTAGGAAAGACCATTTTTTAAAACAAAATACATGATGGGTCCAAGCACTTTGGAGGATCGGATGATATCTTCAGAAAACACCGAAACCGCATTTAGACTGGTCTGAAGAATGACATAACTTCCCAGCCAGGGCCAGAAAATATGTCTGGGATAAACAACAGACAGTTCATAAGAGGCATTTACCGACAAAAAGTCAAAAAGAAGGATCTTGGCACCACCTTCGGTGGAAACACCAAAACGATAGGCATTTTCATAGCGGTCCAGAATGCCGATATCATTTATGGAGAGCGAATCCGGACGGGTTGACTTTATCTTTGTCCAGATAAACTGATTTTGATTATATGGAAGCAGCGTGAAAATACCCAGATCATATCCATAACCCAGCCTGTTGCCAAAACCGAACCGGCTAATATCTGTTTTGACATTGCCATCAAGTTCTCTGAGTATTTCGGCGTCCGATGAAAGATAATTGCCAAAAACATATCTTTCATCTATTTCCCATACAATTCCACGGTATTTCTGAACTTCACTGTAACCAAGTTTGATATCGATTTGCCCCAGGTTGGCGAATGTATCTTCAAACTTCTTTTGTTTGGGTTTACCAAAACCATAATTGGCTTCGACAAATGGTCTGAAATTTCCTTTCATCTTCCAGTTGATTTTATCTTCCTTCCCCTGAGCAAAAGCACTACCTGAAAAGGATATAAACGCAATTATAATAGCCCATACTGATAAATTTTTCATGCTTTTCTCCAAGTGTTTTATATACGGATATGGTGAGATTGATTTTAAATATCCGCTTTCAGACTAAATTCATTTAAGTTAGTGAACGACGGCAAAATAATCAAATAGGAATTCAAAATGGGATACGCCGGATGGTTTTCACATGCCGGCTACAAGCACAATTAAGATCTCTGCCCGGTTGTTTCAGGTTGTACGATTTTGGAAATATATTGTTCAAAGTCATAGTTTAAATATACTAAACAGCAATGTATCGGGCAGTGATATCTGTCCGGCGCAGGGCTCCAAAACATAGAATTCGGATGACAGTATAGAACTCTTAATAAAAGAGCGCTATTTGTAAGCCGGTACTCAATTCGTTGGGTGCCGGCTTTTTCATTAATAAAAAAGAAAGGAGGAAAAAATGTACCGTTTCAACCGATTGCTCATCCCTATTGATTTCACTTCCAAGGATCGGACTTTGATTTCCTATGCCAGTCATATCGCTGAACTGGCGAATTCAAATCGGGTATACTTCGTACACGTTGCCGCAAATCTTGAGCTTCCGGTCGAGATCAGGGAAAAATATCCATCGGTTACCGAACCTTTGGATGAATTTGCTGTCAGAAAAATGGAAAAAATTGTAAGAGAAATCCTGGGTAACAAAACAAAACCGGAACTTATCTTTGAAGTTGGTGAAGGCGAACCGGTAAGAAACCTCCTGCGTTTCATTAAGATCAAAGACATCGATCTTGTTCTGGTCGGAAAATCGACCGGACACGATACCGACAGCGCTTTGGCAGAAAAGCTGGCCCGCAAAGCAACCTGTTCAGTACTGGTCGTCCCTGAGAATGCCCCCTCATTTTATAAAAAGGTTGTCCTGGCGACAGATTTTTCAAATCATTCGCTGGATGCACTGGATGTGGCCGGCACCTTTGCACACAGTGCCGGATTGGAGACATTTACCTGTTTGCATATCTACAATGTCCCGACCGGCTATTATAAGACTGGTAAATCTTATGAACAGTTTGCCCAGATCATGGAGAAGAATGCCACTGACCAATTTATGGCACAGATGCGTCTTGTGGATCTCAAAAATGTCAATCCAGATCTGGAACTGGTCCTGGACAAACATCCTGATGAAAAGATCACTTCCTATATTAAAGAGCATCACAGTGATCTGTTGATAATGGGAACCCGGGGACGTGCCGGCGGGACTGGAATTCTGTTAGGAAGTATTACGGAACAGGTGATCAGAAAGGCCAATATTCCTCTGCTTGCGGTTAAGAAAAAGGGAACCGGTCTGGACCTGCTGCAGGCCATCTTAGAAAATTAGAAGGAGAATATATAATGAAACTAATCCAAAATATTTTGTTGGCTACGGATTTCAGTCCGTCATCAGAAAAAGCCCTCGATGATGCAATCATCATTGCAAAGAAATTCAATTCGCAATTGCTGGTTTTACATGTCGCACCTGATCTTGGCGAAGATCGGCTAAACCAGGCGAAACTAAAGGAGTTCATTGATGCACAGATGGAAAATATAACGAAGAGGGTAAAGAAGGAAAACCTCGGCGTTGAAACGTTGATCGAATTGGGTATTCCGTTTATAAACATCATGCGCGTGGCTGAATTAAAAGATGTCAATGTTGTCATGATCGGCTCTGGCAATTCAGCATCCGGGAATCCCGGAACGACCGCGGAAAAGCTTATGCACAAATCGAACAAACCGGTCTGGGTGATCGGAGAAAAAAGCATCTCCGGGATAAAACGCATTCTTTGCCCGATTGACTTTTCCGAACCGTCTGACCGGGCACTGAGCAATGCCATACATGTGGCACGACAATTCGATAGTGAATTGATCATTCTACATGTAAATGATTCCGTACTTTCACCTTATATCCGTCTTAAAAAATCTCTGCAATTGACTACCCCGGTTGATAAGGTGACACTTTGGGATAGATTTGAGAAACATCTTGAAAGATTTGATTTGCCGAATATAAGAGTGCAAAAATTGCTGCTTAACGGCTCTCCGGCCGGAGAGATCATGAACCTGGTACAAGAGAAGCAAATTGATCTTATTTTAATGGGAAGCGTTGGTCGAACCGGACATCCCAGGATGTTGAGCGGCGCCACAGCACGTATCGTTTTAAGGGCTATGCCGTCATCCGTGGTGGTCTTCAAATCGGAAAATATAATCCAGCCTAAACTTGATGATGAGCTGGCGGATATTCACACCCGGTTTATGCAGGGTAGACAATTATTAGAAAACGGTTTCATCAAAGAAGCCATGGCTCACTTTACATACTGTTTGAATGAAGATCCGCTTTATGCACCGGCCTGGGAACAGCTGGCAGATGCCCATATAAGAATGGGTGATAAAAAGAAGGCCGATGTTTATCAATCAAAAGCAAAAGAAATCCGCGAAAAGCTCTGGGCGCAGCGGGTGGAGTCTGAGGTTAGAAAACGTCACACAATCTTCAGCGGCGATAATTAAAATATAAATATACAAGGGCATCAACAGGGATAAAATTTACATATTGGGTAGATAAATCCTGCCCTTTCATTCTGGAAGGATCTTCCTACGGGGAAATCCCGTATTTAATTGAATATGATAAAGAAAAAAAATTAACCGGAGCAAAGATGGACGATTTATCAAATCCAAAAGAACCGCTAATACAAAAATTAAGAGTGATCATTCACTTCGCTGTGCGCATGCTGGCAATACTGATGACCCTGGTAATCCTGTGGGGTGTGGGCGATGTCGGTTATGTGCTTTATGAAAAATTGATGGATGATCCTTTTCTGATGCTGACAATCAGTGATATTTTGGCTACATTCGGCGCCTTTATGGCTGTACTGATCGCGATCGAAATTTTTATAAATATTACAATATACCTGCGTGAAGATGTTATTCATGTAAAGATTGTAATGGCAACGGCGCTGATGGCGATTGCACGAAAAGTGATTATTCTCGATTTTTCGGAGATCAGCGCTGATTATGTCTGGGCCATGTCGGCGGTGGTATTAGCGATGAGTATAGGCTATTGGCTGGTGCACAGATATTCGGAGAATGAATTAACCGGCAATAACGTAAAACCTGTACGAAAGAAAAAGATGGGATCAGAATAAAAATTTATAATTCTACACATGTGGATTTACTTTAGCGGGAAATACGATCTTCCAGATCAGAATCGAGAACAAAAACAAGTACCCGCTCACCGCTGCGGGCACTTATATCGGTATGTATGGATTTTATCTTCTGACCGGTACATTGCTCAATTATTTTTTCGAGCAGTGGGCGGGAGTTCTCTATCAGCCGGTTTCTGAACTCCTTGATGATCCGGATACCGTCTTCTTCAAGAGCAAGGTTTTCTTCTGCCGGGATTAAAACGCCTTTCAGCCTTACGAGAATCATATCCTGGATGATATAGGCTTTGGTTTCTTTGGGACCACGGCCTAAATGTTCTTTTTCAAATTGACTGATCGCGTTGCTTATTTCAGATTCAAGGCGGCCTTTTGATTTATTCATTCGCCTCCCGCTCGTCCTTATGATACATCTCCGCCATCTGATCGACACCGGTTTTTTCATAAAAGGGGACTTTTGTCAAATAGGCGGCACGGCCGATCATATGCGACGCGACCGGAATCGTCAAAAAGACAAATATTATTCCCGCAACCGATTTAAAAGCGATCATCGGGGTACTAAAAAATAATACCAAAGCGATCAACATACATACCAATCCGAGAGATACCGATTTTGAGGCAGCATGCATACGCGTATATACGTCCGGAAAGCGCACCACACCCAACGCCGCTACGAGCATTAAAAACGCACCAATCACCAGCAATATGGCAACCGTCCACATGACAATCATTTTGAGATTCCTTTCTCCAGATAGCGGGCGAATGCCACTGTTCCAAAAAAGGAGATGAGCGCCAATACCACGATCGCATCAAGATAAATGGTCTGGCCGGTCATAAAGATGTATATCAGTATTTTACCGGCGAGAATCATGGAAATCAGGTCGAGCGCAACAACCCGGTCGGCAAGCGATGGCCCCCTTACAAGCCGGTATAAAGCCAGCAGAAGCGCTAAAGCCAGGAAAAGTGTCGCAATTATCGTGGCAAAACTAAGTACATTCATCGCATTATCTCCAGCACACGCCTTTCAAGCTCCGTCTTGATCTGGTCCCTGAGGCGGTCTGCATCCTCAACATACATGGCATGAACGAACAAAACTTTTCGATCGGGTGAAATTTCCAGGCTCAGCGTCCCGGGTGTCATGGTCAGCAAATTTGAAAAGATCAGAATTTCCAGATCCGTTTTTGCATCAAGAGGTATAGCGATAATGCCGGGCTGCATGCGATGGGCTGGCGTTAATACATCATGCAAAATCCGTAAATTCGATAATAAAAGTTCCCCAATGTAAAAAACGGCAAATCCGATTATGTTTAAGATTTTTCGCAAAATCGGCATCAATAGACCCCCAATACATTTCTGATATAGAATCCGGGATTGAATAACTGTTCTGTCGCCCGGCGGCTGAATTCCAATAAAGTCTCCGGAAAAAATCCTATACCGATCGTGGCGACAGCCATCAGGATGATCGGTATCAGCATCAGAAGCGGTATCGTTTTTTTCAGGGGCTGATCAGCCGGATCGGCCTTCCAGAAAGCCTCGGCCCAAATTTTGGTCATCGAATACAGTGTCAAGATGCCAACCGCAAGGGCAATGAAAACAATCAGATACGATTCCATTTCCAGACCGGCTTTGATGATCGTAAACTTGGCAAAAAATCCCGAAAGCGGTGGAATACCCCCCAGCGATAACGCCGGAATCAGGAACAGCAGAGCCAGAAATGGTTGCGAGAGATACAATCCGCCTATCTTTTTCAGATCATAGGAGCCCTTGATGTGCCGAATCAAACCGCCGATAAGAAACAGATTTGTCTTGACAATGATATGGTGTACCAGATAAAAAATTGCAGCGGTCAGGGCGAGTGGTGTGAACAGGGCAAGACCGAGGGTCATATAACCGATCTGACTGATAATGTGAAACGACAGAATTTTCCGGATATCAAACTGGGCAGCCGCTCCGAGCACACCCGTAACCATTGTAAACCCGGAAATGACGATCAACACGATTTGAGTTATGCCGGTCATCTCGCTGGCAAACACGAGGGTAAAGATCCTGATCATGGCATACACACCCACTTTTGTCAGCAAACCGGCAAACAAAGCTGAAACCGTTGCCGGTGGGGTGTGGTAGGAAGCAGGCAGCCAGAAAAAGAACGGAAATATGCCCGCTTTGATGCCAAAAGCCGCAAGCAGCATCATGCTCGCCGATTTTATCATCGGACCGGATCCGATGCTGCCTACTTTCAATGCCAGATCGGCCATGTTAAGAGTTCCCACCTTGCCATAAATGATCCCAATGGCGGTCAGAAATATAATCGATGCGATAAAATTGAGCGCGACATATTTTACGGCACCTTCGATCTGAGCCCGTTCCCCGCCCAGCGCCATCAGCACGAAGGAGCTCATCAGCATGACTTCGAACCACACATACAGATTAAACAGATCACCTGTCATAAAGGCACCACTTACACCCATCAGCAGAATATGCATAAGCGGGTGGAAACCAAAACGACTGCGTTCCTGATCTATATCGGACAGGGCATACAGAGCGATATTCAGAGCAATAAAACCGGTTACAGCAACCATAATCGCGCTGAACAGATCGATGACCAGTGAAATTCCGTAAGGTGCCGGCCAGTTGCCGATGTGAACCACTTCGATGCCGGTTTGATCTATATGCAACAGCAAAAGAACCGTGTGCACAAAAAAAACACCTGCTCCGGTCAGACTGATCATCTGCTGCCGGTGGCGTTTCCTGAACAGAAGTAAAAATATGGCAGTGATCAGTGGGATGATAATCGGTGAAACCGTAAACCAGTTCATTGATCTGTACCTCGCATCTCGTCCAGATCATCCGTACCGGTTGAATCATATGCCCGGCGCATTAGTACCAGAGCGAATGCCAGTATGCCAAAACTGATCACAATAGCCGTGAGAATAACAGCCTGAGGCAGGGGATCGGCGCCCGAATCGGCAAGTACTTTTGCGTTTATCGCGATGATCGGAGGATTGGCCCGGGTAAGACCGGCAGCGGTAAAGATCAGCAGATTCGTCGCCTGTCCCAGCAAGACCAAGCCAAAAATAAGTTTGACCAAACTGCGGCGCAGCATCAGATAAAATCCCATAGCGTACAGACTGCCTGTTCCGATGGCAAGGATGATTTCCATCGCTTTAATCCTCCTCGGCCAGGGCCAGAATAATGCCCATTGTAATACCAACGACCACCAGATAAACACCGATATCGAAGAGTAAAGGTGTTCCCAGTTTGATTGCACCCAGTCCAAGAAACTGCAGGGGGATCGCACCATCCCACAGCCCGGTCATCAACGGTATATCAAAAATCAGAGGCAGGAGACCGCTAATCAGCGCAATCAACAAACCAACGGCAAATATTGTCCGTGGTGATAAGTGCAATATCTGTTTTGCCGTCGGAACATCGTAAGCGATCGCGTATAATGCAAAAGCGCTGGTGGCAACCAGCCCCCCGATGAAGCCACCACCGGGTAGATTATGCCCCCTGAGCATGAGGTAAACGGAAAATATTATTTGTACCGGGGCGATAATTTTTGTCGCCATTTGTAGAATGACCGATATCATGACTGTTCCCTGCGAACGGATTTTAGTTTAAGCATCGCATAAACTCCCAGTGCGGCGACGCTCAAAACGGTAATTTCACCCAGTGTATCCAGAGATCTGAAATCAACCAGGATAACATTGACCACATTTTTACCGAAAGCCTGCAGATAACTGTTTTGGCCAAAAAAAGTTGAGATGGGCGTATGCGGTATAGATATCGCCTTCAGCATCAGAATGGTCATTGTGCCGCCGAACAGGATGGCCAGGACCGCATCTCTGATCCGGGTGGTGCGTGGTGAGAGATGGGTAAACCTGGGCAAATGATAAATGACAAAAACAAATAAAATTACTGTCAAGGTCTCCACCAGGATCTGGGTAATCGCGAGATCGGGCGCACCATACAGAATATATAAGAGCGCAATAACGTAACCGATCACACCAAGAGCGATTACCGCACCCAATCGTGATTTGATTTTTATTACCGAAAATCCGGCAATGATCATAACGACGATCAGAAGAACCTCATCATAGCGAATATCCGTCAGTGCAACCTGTTCTAATGCCAGGTATGACCAGGAAAAAGTCAGCAGGATCAATACCATTGTTGCCGTAAAAATAACACGTATATAAATACTTTGATATCCGTTTTGAAGTATCCGGGTTTGCCAAACAGCAAATTGCAGAACAGAATCAAAAAATAATTGGTATAATCTACCTGGACCGGTAATTACCAGAATTCTCAGTTTGGCACTTAGACGGCGTAGAACATGTCTGGCGAAAAAGAGTCCGAGACCGGTCAGAAGTGTGGCGATACTTAGCATCAGAACCGGGCTGATGCCGTGCCACAATTGAAGATTAACCAGCGTTTCCTCCGCTCTTATCGCGCTCACAGCCGGTGCGATCAACTGGCGTCCAATCAGGTCTGAATACAGGCCGGCCACCAGACCCATAAAAGATAGGACCAGCGGGCCGAACCAGAGCGCGATCGGTGCCTCGTGCGCCGGCTGAGTGTTTATTTTTTCATCATCCCAGAATGGTGCGATCCCCACGATGATCGCGACAGTGACATTTACAATATTTGCCAGGACTCCGGCAAATGTGATCAAAATACTTAAGGTGGGCAGTTGCAGTTTTGCTTCATAGATCAATTCCTTGCCGATAAATCCCAATAGTGGCGGGAAACCCGACATGGAGAGCGCCGCCAGGCCGGCAGCAGCAGCCGTGATCGGCATAAAACGGACCAAGCCACCCAGAGAGGTGACTTCCCGGGTTCCGGTTTCATGATCGATGGTACCGGCGACCATGAACAACCCCCCCTTGTACAGCGAATGAACGATTAGAAAAACGATCGCAGCTTTTGTCGCCATTACCGTTCCCAGTCCCAGGAGCAGCACAAGTGTGCCGAGCGCACTTACAGTCGAATATGCCAGTAACCGTTTTAAATCGGTCTGAACGACCGCCATGACTGCCCCGGTAACCATGGTGACCACGCCGACGATTGAAACAATATAATGCCAGGCATCTGTCGATCCCAGAAGCGGATTCATCCTGGCCAGCAGGAAAATACCCGCCTTGACCATCGTGGCTGAATGTAAATACGCACTGACTGGTGTCGGTGCTACCATGGCACCGGGCAACCAGAAATGAAACGGAACCTGGGCGGACTTGGTAAACACACCCAGTAAAACCAATATGAGGATCGGTATATACAAAATATGGGAACGGATAATGTCAGGATTCCGGATCAATTCCGAGAATTCGTAGCTTCCCGTGATCAGCCCGATCAGAATAATCCCGGCAAGCAACGCAAGACCACCGCCCCCTGTGATGATCAACGCCTGTAAGGCCAAACGCCTTGAATCCTCCTTATCGTGCAAAAAACCGATCAGGAGATAGGAACTGATACTGGTCAATTCCCAGAAGACAAATAATAGCAGCAAATTATCGGAAAGCACGAGGCCGAGCATCGATCCCATGAATATGAGCATATAGGCATAAAATCTGCCGATAAGCAGATGCCCTTTAAGATATCCCCCGGCATAAAAAAGCACCAGCGCACCAATACCTGAGATTAAAATTGAAAACACCAGGCTGAGACCGTCGGCATAAAAAGAAAGATTGATCCCCAACGAAGGTATCCATGAAATGAATATCTTCATGATTCCACCGTCTGCAAAGAACCCGGTTTTGGAAACCCAGAAAAGACCTACGCCGGCAGGCACCAAGGCGAGGATCAAGCCGGTATTTTTTTTGAATAACCGGTTCAGGTATGGTGCTACCACGGCAAGGATTAATACCAAAAAGATGGATAAAATCAGTCCCATAATATCGATTATATTTGCAGCATGAATTTGACGATGTTAATGCTTAATTGCGTGAACTTACCCATGTTTACATTTTTTACGTCGTGTCGGTAACCCGAAGGATATCTGGTTATGAATCAGAACGTCCGGAAATTACCAACCACAAATTAGGTCATTTGGTCCATGAACGGTCCTAAGTTACGAGGGACGCTTTTTCTGAAAAAAACATCCCGAATTTAAATCCGCACACGGTAACCATGAAGGTTGGTACAGGATCACATTAAAACTTTTACACATTATTTATCAGCTACATGAACACATTTTCCAATGTTACAACTAAATATTTGCGCCGTTTATTTTCGGGAAATTTCTAAAATAGGATACCAATATTTGCGCCAATCGTATCCTTGCCGACCGAGGGTACCAAGACTCAACTGGGGCCCCTTTCCTGTCCGGTGCAAATGCGGTATAAAGAAACCCACGGCACTTCCCCAGACCGCTCCGGTTATAATATCAGTCGGAAAATGTTTTCCTGAGGAATAACGCAGATACCCGACCCCGGCCGCCAGGCTCAGAGTACCAGCCCAGATATATGTCGACCAATCAGATTCCGGATAATATGTTGCGTAGACAGTAGATAAAAAAACCGCCGCTGCAAACGTGTTGGACGTGTGTCCGGAGAAAAATGAGGCCCGGGCATCAACGTTTGTCTTCTCACTTAAAGGGGCACCTGGATTATACACATAAGGCCTGACCCGAGGTGTCAGGACTTTAAACATTTGGGGTGCCAGATTGGCCAGGATAACGGTCTCAGCATACATAACCCCAATTGTTAACGCGTCTTTACGGATTTTTGCCGAGGTCAGCAAACCTGCGGGCAGGACTATCATAAAGCCCAAAAGTACATCGCTCAGTTTTTTTTGGGTTATGGAGTAGTTGTGGATTGCCGGACGGTCGAAAGCATTAATACTGAACGGATCAAGCGCGGCTATTTCTTCAGTCGTTAAAGGATCGCGTTGGGCTGTGGCGATCATGGTCAGCCCACCCACACCTGCTGAAATTCCCAGAAGGGGGCCATCAAAAGCCCAGCTCAACCGGAATGGGGATTGGGCATTAACCGGTTTTACCGTCTGACAAAAAAGAAGAAAAACCAGCATCCAGAGAGAATTTACAGGAGTCCTGACAAAACTTGTCATCGTGTAAAGGCAATTACTCAAGGACGATTACGGTCGGTTGCTCAATATCTTTATAGGCAGACACGGTATTTTGTCCGGTATTTTTATGCGGGTAATAGGTTCCGGACATTGGCCGCCCGATGATCACGGTGCCCCTACCATGCGGATATGGTCCCCCCCACGGACCGGGAGTATGAACGCCGACACCCACATAGGCGCCGGCACACCCGGTAACGGTAACAACTAACCCTATAAAAAAAAGTCTCATCATTTTACTAAATTTATACATAATATTCCTCCTCAAAGTTGATCAGGGCCACTCCTGAATCCCAAAAACAGCCCCTGTCGGATCGGCAATAATGGCCGCTGATCTGATCCCCGAATTTTCCGCTGGCCTGTATAATATCCTTCCTCCAATACGCTGTGCTTGATCAATGACTGTATTTAGATCTTCTACCCGGATGAACGATACCCACATCGGGGCATAATTCTTATTAGGTAAACCTGAAATTCCCGCCCTTTCATTTGCGCCGGACTTCAACACGGTATAATCATATGCACCATCCGTAAGGTGGTCTTCTCGGTTATAATTGAAAACTTTCTCGTAAAAACCGGACATCGTATCCGGCTCTGCAAACAGTAATTCATTCCACATCCAACCATAAACTTCCGGTTCTTTTTCCTCAGGGTCCCCTTCCCAGGTTGATATCAACCCGAAGTAAGCACCCCATGGATCCCCGGCAAGGGCGACTATGCCACGTTCAGACAATTCACGTGGGGGCACGAAAATTATACCCTGCTGCGAGAGAACCTGGCCCACCGCGCGCTGAACGTCAGGCACGGAAACATATCCGATCCATCGTGCTTCAGATCGGTCATTTTCCAGACGATCAGATTTTACGATTCCGCAGACAGGCGCATCACTTTTAAAGGCCGTAAGATAAGGTGCATCATCACCGCCGCGCCCTCGAAACTCCCACTCAAATAGTGTCTGATAAAATTTTTTAGCGCCAGTCACATCATCGGTCAACAGATCATGCCAGATAAACCTGCCATAGGTATATTTTTCTGTCGCATCTTCCGTTACCGAAGGGACCGTAATACGGTTACGCATACAGGCAGTCTGCAATAAAATACCCGTAACCAGGATGAGAATCGGAATATTAAAACGATTAAACATTACAAATATCAACTTGCCTATATTTTTTTGACCGGTACTGCCAGCAACGGGCAGGGGACATTGCGCAAAACCTGCTGGGTGATACTGCCGCGAAACGCGTCCAAAAATCCTTTGCGCCCCTCGGTTGCCATGACAATCAGGTCAATTTCACTATCGCGGGCTACATTGGCAATCTCATCAACAACATTTCCTTCACGATGCAATTTATCCCAGGTTATGCCCGGATCATCTCTCAGTTTAAAAGTCTCGAATACCTTACCGTCTCCGATATTAAGCAGAATGATTTCTACCGGTTGATCAGCGAGCCCAGAGGCACGGGCGGCATAGGTTACAGCAGGTATGGGTGTGGGATCTATATCTACCGGAACGAGAATTTTTCGCAATGAAATTTTCCCGTCTTCAAATCTGACAAAACCCCGGGTTGTAGAGGGCACAAAAAGGGTCATGGTATGTGATTCTTCGGCGACCTTCTCTGCAACAGACGGTTTTATCCAACGTGGCAGGCCATCCCTCCCTTCCGTCGCCAGAACAATCAGATCGGTCGGATGACGTTCCAGATAGTCCAATATCGATTCAACCGGATCATTTGTATCAATCGCAACTTTTTGAATCTGAACATTCAGTTCATCGGCTACCGCTGATTTTGAGCTACCTTCCTGCAGCATCCCCCAGCGCTGCAGCGTGGAACGCACCGCCGGAAAATCGGTCCATGCTTCACGGGATTTACCTGCATGAAGTATGGTAAAGCGGCATTTACGCCGCAATGCAATAGCCAGAGCATGAGCGAAAGCTGTTTCACTTGTATCAGAAAAATCGGAAGGATGAAAAATTGAATTTACGAAGGGAATATTATCTTTAAGCAAATCCATATCGTTGCTCCTCATTTTTATTTCATCTCCGATCAATTTTCGCGGGAATCGATATTATGGCTAGATCCAGGCATAAGGGTAATAACCTTTATGCAATTCCCACTCAAGATAAATTTTTCTACCCTGTACGGAGACAGTACCATTTTTTTTTCGATCAATGGTCAATCCCAAATATACCGAATAAATTCAACCCGATGCCAGATAAATCCTGATCGGATAAAATAGATCAAACCGTAATTCGGATCAAATCATTTCAAAAAAAAATACTTGTGATTAAATTACCGCTTGTCCGATAGAGAAAAACAAACGACATCGGACCAATAACTTTGAAATAGACTATATTTGGTTGTAATTTAATGCACCTTCTGAAACATTGCTTTTTCCGAAATGTTTTCAGATCCATCTTAAAATCAGGGGATATAGTGACAGGACCGATGCCCTGTCATTTTTTTATGTAAGATGATAAGATCTTCGGTTAGAACCAAGTTAATATGTCTGATTTTTTCAGCGCTAAATTGTCTACCTGCCATTGTCGCGGGGGATGGTATCGACAAATCAGCTCTCACCAACGAAACTGAAGCGGACACGTCCAATCGTGCTTTGACCGGTGATCTGTATGATTTATTATACCATGCTGTAATTATTGATACCTCCAAACGGCAGGCAAATGAACGCCGAGATTTTTTCGACAGTGAAGAATATTTCATGCCGTACCGCGGAAGCCTGATCACCTCCATCAGGTTCAAGCAGGTACCTACTTTTGTCGGATCGGTTTATGACACCTCTCTGACACCTGCTTCTGACCTCGCAAAATTTGCTAACTCTGTCCATATCGCCACCCGTAACTTTGTTATCACGAAAAACCTTTTGTTTGCACCAAACGATACCGTCGCCCCCTTCCTGCTCGCTGATAACGAACGTATCCTGCGTACCCTACCCTTTATACGTGATGCGCGAATATATCTAAAGCCGCTGACAACAGATTCCAGCCAGGTCGAATTAACGATCGTGACACAGGATATTTTTCCGATCGGAATAGGTGGTTCGGTAAGCAGTGTGGATAACTTCAACCTTGATATCTATGATCGAAATTTATTTGGTATGGGTTGGGAATGGAACAACGGACTCCGATACAGAGCGGGTCAGGATCCGCAATTGGGATACGATGGGAGGTTTTATGTCAATAATATTAAGGGTAGTTTTATTTCAGGTTATCTAAATTATATAAATGTTCAGGAAAGAGAGGCTTTTATCGTAAGTTTCGATAAAGTCTTTTCTGACGCCACAAACCAAATATGCCGGTGGTATAAAATTTAGCCGTTCGGCTATCTATGCTCTAACAAATGCCGAACGCTATAAAGTATATCGGGTTAACAATGCCGATCTATGGATTGGTCGCGGATTTCAGATCGGGGGAAGTGAAAGCCGGCGCAATATTACCTTAGCCCTTCGCTTTAATGCGAGTAGCTATGATTCCAGACCGCAGATAATGCCCGATTCAAACTTTTTCTATCATAATCAGGATTTGGTTCTCGGCGCGATGTATTACAGCAAGATCAAATATTCAACCAGTAATCTGATCCGAGGATTTGGACGTACCGAAGATATTCCGCTCGGATATCGCTTCGATATGACGGCGGGATACAGTAATGGAGAATTTGAAAACCGTCAATATGGTGGTCTTGGCCTCAGTGGGGGATTGCTACTCGATCATCTTGGTTATTTTAGCGGTTCCGTTCAGTTTGGTGCCTTTTATGACGGACACCGGATGGAAAATGCTGTTATCAACGCCAGCCTATACTATTTTACCAACCTGATTCCGCTCGACGGCTATCGGTTCCGGCAATTTTTCTATACCGATTATACCATAGGATTTAATCGTATTGATGAAACCGTTATCGAGCTAAAGGATCAGAGTGGGATCCGTTGGCTGTCAAATGAAAAGCTCAGGGGGAGCCAGAGGCTATCGCTGAAACTTGAAAGTGTTGCCTTCTCTCCCTGGACCTGGGTAGGATTCAGATTTGCGCTGGTCGGCTTTTTTGATACCGGTTTTATCGGGTCAAACGACAAGGTCCCGGACCTTAAAAATATGTACTCCTCACTTGGATTTATTCTGCGTCTCCGAAATTTAAATTTGGTTATCGATACATTTGAGATTGGTTTTGCTTTTTTTCCGAAGACGCCGGAAGGTGTGAGTCCGATCAGCTGGCATTTTTCGACGTCTGAACCCAGGGCATTAACGAATCTGGAAGGAAAGAAGCCAAGCGTTCTTTTATTCCGTTAAAACAACATAATATATTGCAGGTTTGCACCTCCAAAACCGCCGATACTGACCTGGTGACTAATCGATATATTCAGTTCGGCGTTATTGGGAAACCGGTAGTACCATCCCAGTTTGAGCTTATCAAGATATCCATCTTCCCCTTTGTCAAGACCGCCTATGAGATTTTTATAGGTCCAGTCGACAAAGGTAAACATATATCCGGCCTCCAGACTATGTCTGCCCAGATGCAATAAATAGAATAAGCCGGTCATAAGATCTGTCCGTTCATAATCATGGGCTCGATAACCGCGCGATCCCGAAGTCTGCCAAACAGTATGAGTCAGGCTTCGCAATCCATGGCGCGGATGAAGCTCATGGCTGATCTCGAGAAACCAATCGGTTATACGATTTTCATAAGTATAACTATCAGAGGCGTTCATGAAAGATTTCTGATCTTTAAAACCATAGTAAATGATACCCGATCCGATCAGCCAGTATTCTTCCGGATGTATATACATTTTAAATTCTGCCCGGTTCACACTTTGGGCATGATTGGTTATTTCAGGAGATTTAATACGGTCGGGAAATGATCTTTCGAATCCGGTACCCAGGAAACCGGTGGTAAACATGGTCCAATATTCTGATTGATATCGACTATGCCATTCCAGGCCCAATGGTGACCGATCGGTAACAGCACCAAACTCATTTTTGTCATCATAGACAAAATCATCGATTTTTAATGCCAGCCGCAAATAGTTTTTTTTGCTTTCATCATATATTGCAAACCCGGTCCGGATATCGGTGAACTCTTTGTCATAAAATGGGGTGACCTGTAAAAATATAGAAAAATTCTGGGTGAGGAGTTTTTCGAGACCCATAAAAGCATCTTTGGTCCGGGTATTCAAATGCCTGGTTTCCAGCCAACGGCCATCCCCCTGAAAACGCCAACCCGATCCCAGATCATTGTTGAGCACCAGATGCCCGTCGATAAGCAGATCGTCTACCGTGATGCTGCCAACACTAAGCAGAAAGCCGTTTCCTGCAAAAAGATTGGATTCCCAGCGATCATACCAGTGTTGATCAAAACGGTAGTTAATCAGGGCATGAAGATAGAGCATCCGGTCATCATATGCATCTTCGTAGGTCCATTCAGGTGAAGCAGTTAAAGATTGTATTAAAACTAAAGTATAAATTGTCAGGTACTTCATAATATTCAGAAATCCAGAGACTGTTCAAATATACGATGTTCAGCATCCGGAATTCAAAGAGAAAATTCCTTTAACCGTATATCAAACATCGATGTGTTGCAGCACTTCCGATTCCGCATGAGCGAGATCTTCCAGCGTATCGACTTCCACGCACCTCAACCGGCCGACATCGGCGGCATATAAAGATCCACCCCCATCGATAACCCGCTGAAAAGCCATTTCATAAAACTGATCCGTTTGTCCCTCTTTCTCGATCATATCCGCTAGAACGGCATACAAGAGATTCACAAAACCGGCACTGAATTTTTCAATACCGATCGACTCTCCGCTGGCATTCTTTGGGGGTATCCGTTTACTGATTCTAATAATCCGGCCGTCGGCATCTGTGGCGACCTTCATCTCTTCCTCCCCGATCGGACCATAAGATCGGAGCGCGAGACAATCAGGTTTGGGATGGTCTTTTAATACATTTAGTATACGGCGGTCAAAAATGATATCGCTGTCCAAGAGATAGATATCGTGATTAAGGGCAAATTCACGGGCCAGATAAAGTGAATAAATGTTATTTGTGGTTTGATAGATATTATTATGAAAATAAGTCACTTTAAATTGCGGAAATTCTTCTCTGATATAATCGGTAATCTGAGAAGCGCGATAGCCGGTAACCACACACAGTGCCGTAATACCGTGATCGCTCAAATTTTCGAGCGTACGGTGCAGAATGGTTCTGCCGCTGATTTCCAGCAAACACTTGGGGGTCGTCTCCGTGAGCGGTCTTAAGCGGGCGGCAAAACCCGCAGCCAGGATAAGTGCTTTCAAGGTGTTACAGCAGGTTTTAACGTACGGTTGATATTTGATTGAAAAAAATACAGGATCAGCGCATATATGTTTCCAACGATGATCAGTCCCCAGAGGTAGATATCAATATGATTCAATAAAGAGCAGATAATTAAAAACGTCAGTTCCGTCGTTGGGCCCAGATAGGTCCACAAATGCAGGATGCGTTTATTCTTCTGATAATATTCACCGGCGTCAAAACGCTGATTTGTGTCGGATGAAAATTTTATCTGTACTGAAGAGTACCGCAGATATATCCAGATGACAAATTTGTCAAAATATTGACCCGGACTTTTCCGAATCTCTTCATAAGCTTCTTCAAATTCTTGAAGATTTTCACCGAGTGTATTTGCTCTGTTAAGTGCATGATCCATAAAACGATTGCGATAGAAATCGAGCATGATCGAATGTACCGCGTTGCTGGCTCCTGCCAGGATAATAGTCAGCCAAAACAGGATAGGATTTTCAGATAGATTTGCGAATCCAAATCCGATTCCCAGATAAATTGCAACAGAAACAACCCAATCCGAAAGGCCGTCTATGATCCTTCCGGTGATCGTTCCGGTCTTCTTCAGACGTGCCAATTGTCCGTCGCTGCAATCCAGTACATCGTAGATAATCAATAGGATACCTGCTGCAATTAACGCCTGAGAAGTTGAAAATCCATACATAATGCCACCGATCACACCGATGGTAAGCGCAACCAGGGATATTTGATTTGGCGTAACAGACGTCGGAAAGATCAGTTTGACAAATAAGAATGCCAGAGGACGATAAAAAATGAGGTCGAGAACTTCTTCAACCTCAATCATTTTGAACGATTTTTTGTACTCAGAAAACCAATCCATTCGACCTAAATCCCGGCGAATGCTTTGATGGCATTAATTACCCTGCGGTTTTCATCCTGTGTACCAAGGGTGATGCGTAAATGGGAATTCAGTAAAGGTTCATCCATAAATTTGATAATCAGCTTTTGGGCGGTGAGATTTTTTTTAAGGGGATCCATCATCTCTTTGGGAATTTCAACCAGTATGAAATTTGCATCCGATTTAAATACCCGAAAACCAGGGATTTGGTTTAATTCATTAAAATATAATGCTTTATCCTTATCCATTTTATCGGCGATGTCGCGATAGTAATCGGGAGAATCCAGCGCCGCAAGGGCCACTTTTTCAGAAAGACTGTTATAACCCAGATAGCGGTTGGATAATTTTTTTAATTCGGTCAGATTCTCACCGGTTAACGCGTATCCGATACGCATACCAGCCAGTGCAAAATATTTTGAGAATGTACGGATCACAACCAGGTTCTGGTAGCGATTGATCAATTTAATCACATGTTCGTTCTTACTATGGTACCAGTATGCCTCATCAAGCGCCACGATCCGGTTTTTGAACAGATCCAGTAAATTTTCAAGATCATCGGATTTGATCGAGTTGCCGGTCGGATTATTGGGTGAGCTGATAAAGATCAGACGTGGATCTTCATCGTTTATAATTTTGATCATTTTGCCAATATCATAATGGAAACTATCATCACCTTTTATCAGCGGATACTCCAGGGTAATCCCCTTTACTTCATCGGCAATTTCATTGTAATACCACCACGAGTAAGCCGGAATCAGCAGTTTTTGTCCGGGGGCGAGATAACACTGAACCAGCTGCTTGAGGATATCTTCGGCGCCGTATCCAAGCAAGACCCGGTCTTCGGCGATACGGAAATCATTTGCCAATCGCTCGGAAAGGTCACTTTTTACTTTACGCTTATATGCTTTGGAATAACTGAGCAGATCAGATGCGGCTGCGTTTTTCAGTACCTGAAGGCAGGCCGGGGCAGGGCCATAATTGTTTTCATTACGATCAAGGTAAACAATTTCAGCAGTCATATATGATATCCGTATATTTAGTTTGCCAGGAATTTATCAAATAGAGTTCAGAATTTAATAAAATTTTTTTTGAATAACCAATGGTTAATTTTGTTGTTTAGGTGCGTTGGAATATTAGGTCACCACTTGCGCAGGAAATGTAGTTTTAAATAAAAAAACGCCCTTCAAAATACCCTGAAGAGCGTTCAAATCTTTAATATGCTTTGTTATTAATTGCCTGGGTCAATACGTCGGGAACAGAAATCCGATATTGAGTCCCCAATAATCATACCCCTGGGCTTCACCGGTAATTGATTCGCCCGCCTCAAAAGCCTTGTTATATTTCAAACTTGCTATAATTGAGAGATAATCTGTGGGAAACAGAAAACCGACTTCCGGCGCAACACCAAGATGCCAGTTGTTTTTTTCGAGAGCATTTATACCAAGTTCAAATCTCTGGATGATAAAATAAGTACCGACATTTACCCCAAAATAGGGTCTGATCGACGAACGGGGTGATCCCAGGTGAATAAACCCGTTTACCATGATGGGAAATGCATTAAGGTGACGTACCTGGGTTCCGGTAACGGCGCCATTTTCCAGTTCGATCGTTCCATCGATCCGCTGATCCATAATGTTCCATCCGGTATGACCACCGAATGAAATGCTTTTTGTTAAAAACGTACGAAATTCGATTCCAAAGCCACGATAACTGGTTTCATCGATAAAATCTTTTGTTTCCTCTGCTGGTGACGCAATGTTCCAGGTAATTCCGCCATACCCCTGTTGTGCGAAAAGATTGGCGCTCAAACCAAGAACCAGAATAAGACCTATAATATATTTCATTTTTATATCCTATTATTTTTTACAGTAATTCATTTATAACATCAATGTACCATGACTATTCGATTGGCGCCAGGAGATAGGGTGATTGTTCAAAGGCCTGCGAAATATCCGATGAAAGACGCGTACGGATATTAACCGTATCGTCATCGAGCAATCCGTTGATGCCGGCAACCCAGACAGCCGGGATTAATTTATCATTCTCGTCAACCAGTTTCGGATCCACCAGATTGATGATCAATGAACCTGAAGGATAATTATAGACGGTTGTCGGCGGATACCACGGATAATACCCTCCGTAACCGGGATAGTAACCCCAGTAGCCCCACCAGGGGTAGCTCTGATAGGCTACATAATTATTACGTCGCGTCGCAATACATACTATTAGAAAATCAGGTGACGTGACGGTGGGATCCGTAATCTCCTGATAGCCGCGGATCTGCATGTTTGACCGGATCTGTTGAATGATATAATTATCATAGGTCTTTTTTGTTGTATCTACTTCGCCCTCTTCAGTGATGTGACCGATATTCGGGGCGATGCTGAATGTTTTTTGGGTGGCAAAACTGTAGTCTTTGTCATAAAAGGTCGCTACCACGTCATAGTCGCTAACCGACATGCCATAATCGTAATAGCAGGCCGTAAATATGATCGGCAATAAGATCAGCAAACTTACGCCTAAGAACCGGTTGCGCCAGTAACTCTTAAATTTTAACATCTACTTTTCCTCCTGGTGATATCTGGTTATATTGATTAAACTTTGTATCGTGCAAAATAATTTCAATTAATTTCGTTCCGGAAAGTCATCAAACATCTTCTGAACCATTTTAGCTATTTTTTCCGGTGCCTCTTCGGGATCATCGACGATCGTGTCTCCCACCCCCCGCCAGATCAATACACGTCTCTCATTATCGATCAGATCAACAATAAGTACTCCGTCTTGTTCGATCGACCTTCCCTGGTCGAACCATTTACCGTATGTATACCCCTGATCATCGACCTCGATGGGGCCTTTAACCCCGGCATAAAAATTGATAATCATATCCGGGTCACCCTCTTTCAATTTTTCATACCCTTTTTCTATCATAATATGATCAACGGCATCATGTACGAAAGTGGTAAGACGGGTATTATCAATCCGATTGAATGTATCGACCTTTTTTGACGTGTTCAACCATCCGAAAGTTTCATATCTTTCGAACTCCGAATCCGGATCAGCCTCGATTTTCACCTGATAAGAGGAGCATCCGGCGAAAACGGCGGCAATAAAAACTGTAAAAATCGCCGATCTGTATGCAGGGATCATTTTATTGGTTTCATTTTGTTGTGAATGTTTAAATTATAAAATAATTGGAAAGTTCCCAAAAAAATATATCAATTGGGATTGGGATTCCACATAACTGCTATTCCCATCTCAGACTCAACGGAGGAAACTCTGGTCGGATTCTAAGATCCCGGCTTACGCATGGGACTGTATAAGGGATCGATTATAAAAAATCCTGGGAAGGTCGGTCTTTTTCAACCCTGGGCTCTATGGCGATCGTCTCGAACGGTTTTCGCCCGGCCGGAACCACTGTTTTTGGTAAAATAACTTCGTGCGGTCCGACAGCTGCTCCCTTACCAATCGTAACCCCACCCATGATGGTGGCCTTTAATCCTATGGTAACGTTGTCTTCTATCTTTACCTTCTCCACAATCAAAAAACCTTTGGAAGCATAATGGCCTATAATATGGACGGATCCGCCGATGGTAACTTTATCGCCTAATTCAATAATACAAGGATCGGAAATATTGGTCGTGTTGATATGCGATCCTTTGCCGATTTTCATGCCCATCATACGATAAAAAAGCATATTTAGCGGTGTCGGCGTGACAAATTCAAGAAACGTATACCGGACGATATATGTGAATGCATTATGAAAATACCATGGAACCGTTTCCAGTGAATAGTAGCCACCGCGAAACGGTTTCAGACGAAAGGGCATCAGGAAATTGAATAAGGGCATCACAAAGATCAAAACGATCCCATACAAAAAATAACCGGCGACCAAGGCACATGCTGTGAGCAAATAATGCAGAGGTGTCATGAAATTCACCGTCTGCTGTGTAACAAAAATAAATAGATAGACGCTTGGCGTGGCGGACAATCCCATGCCAAAAATACCGATAAGATACAAAGGGATCAGCGCAATCACATAACTGGCCATACGAAAACGGCGTAAAAACGTCTCAAAAAAACCACCAAGCCCTGTTTTTTCAGATGTTGCCGCATCAACATCGATTCTCTTTTTATCGTTTTTTTCTGACGACATATACCCCCCGGATATGGCTTCGCTGTCTGAATGTATACTGAAAAATTAACTTAAATTGTAGTACAACCGGTTGCACAAAATTATACTTTTAAGAAGTTATATATATATAGTGATATTTGGATTTCATTCAAAGTGTTATTTTATTTTTACACTTGGCGAATACCGTTTGATTATTTCGGAACTTACCTTTAGAATTAGAGGCAAATATGAAAGAAGGACCAATAATGGAATATATTAATCTGGGAAATTCAGGATTGAAAGTTTCGCGTCTTTGTTTGGGATGTATGACCTTTGGTTCGAAAAAGTGGCGGGATTGGGTGCTCGAAGAACCGGATGCAGAAAAAATCATCAAACACGCCCTTGACCAGGGGATCAATTTTTTTGATACAGCCGATATGTATTCAAACGGGGTCAGCGAAGAGATCGTTGGCAATATCATGAACCGGCTTGTCAAGCGAGATGCCTATGTACTCGCAACCAAAGTATTCTTTCCTACGGGTGATAAACCCAACCAGGGCGGCTTGTCACGAAAACATCTATTTGAAGCCATAGATGCTTCCCTAAAAAGACTAAAAACCGATTATATCGACCTTTATCAGATCCACAGATTCGATTACGACACCCCGATAGAGGAAACCCTTGCAACCCTTGACGAGCTGATCCGTCTGGGGAAAGTACGGTATATCGGTGCCTCGAGTATGTATGCCTGGCAATTTGCGAAAATGCTCTATTTAAGTGACCTGAATGGGTGGAACCGATTCCTCACGATGCAGAATCATTACAACCTGATCTACCGGGAGGAGGAACGGGAGATGCTGCCTTTATGCCGGGAGGAAGGTGTCGGCGTTATTCCCTGGAGTCCTCTTGCACGGGGATTCCTGGCCGGTAACCGTACCAAAGACCGCACCGGCAACACGCTCCGGGCAAAAACGGATGATTATGCTCAAAAGCTGTATTACCAGGATCAGGATTTTGCCATTCTTGACCGGGTAACAGAATTGGCAAGACAGAAGCATGTTCTACCCATTCAAATCGGCATGGCCTGGCTAATGCATAAAGATGGTATTACCAGTCCGATCATCGGTGTACACAAAGAAAAACAACTTGATGAACTGATCGCAGCGTCTGAGATCAAGCTCTCACCGGAGGATCAAAAATACCTTGAAGAGCCCTATCTGCCGAAGAAAATACTGGGGCACTTTTAAATCAAATTTGTAGTTTAGACAGAATCACCAAGATCAAAATACTACGATCAGCACCGATGAAATTATTTACTGAATTTCTGATTTTTTTGCGACCGGTTTCACACCTTTGGCACCGTACGTAAAAACGTACCAAAATGCTTTAATTCCTCCAACCGGCAGGACCAGACCAACTGATCCTCATGCACCGTTATGTCCGGACAACCGTCGCACATACTCTGCCGGCCGTCCTGCATAAAATCGACCGGCTGGATAAACATAATACTCTGCATATATAACCGTTTGAATATCCGGAAGGGATTTCTGAGCAGAGCCCCAAGATATCGTTTGGTGATCTTGCGTAGTTTTTTGTCGAACGGCCATAGCAGAAATGTTGCAGCCCGACCTGTCCGTAGCGTATCAGGCGATGCATAGGACAAATATTTATCATTGAAGAAGTGATATACGCCCATCATCAACTCAATAAATTTTGGCCCCAGATAACCGTATATCCGATCACGGGTACCAATGCGTTCAGTCAAAAGCCACTTAAATGCGGATGGATCTTCCGTTCCGTTTAGAAATGCTGCCGGCTCAAATTCCGGATCGTGTTCACGTGCGATGGCAATCAGGTCATCGGATTTGATATCTACTTTTCGGTCGGTATCCGAGTGGTACATTATGGTTTCCCATGGCACAGGATTTCCCCCTGCATACCAGTTATAAGGCATCTGCGGTATTACATAGCGGAAGCAGATAAATACCATGGTATGAACGATATCAATGTGCTGTTTTGCCCATTCAATCATTCCCGGAACGTATTTGATATTTTCAGCATAGACGGTGGAATTGAACGAGCAGGCGATATTGCCCTGTTCGGCCAGCATTTGCGCATATTCAAGACGCAATTCATTAAGTTCCAGTTCATTTTTGCCGGCCCATTTTCCCGGTCTCCCCTGATTGCTGTCCACATGGAACGTAAAACCGAACACACCGGCCTTGTGCAAATCTTTGAGTAATTCTTTTGTCAGTGCATGTCCGTTTGTGTTGATAATCGGTTTCATACCCCGTTTCCGGATATCTGCAACAACCTCAACAATTTGGGGATATAAAAGCGGATCGCCGCCGGCGATCGAAATACAATCGGACTTCCGCAGCTGTTCAAAGATATCCAATTCGTGTAAAACCTCTTCATAACTTTTGTGTGAATCCTTTTCATTTTCGCGGTAGCAGCCATCACAGGAAAGATTGCATAATGCGGTCGGTTCGAGCCAGGAAATGCCGTTGTCCGGTAGGGTCCACGGTAAGCGATACAGATTTTTGTGATTCACAATTCGTTCATTCATTTGCTCCTCCACGCGTCTGGTAAAAATCGAATCTTCTTCTGTGCCATAATAAACACAGATATCTAATTGTTAATTATATATTTGAAGTATAGAGTCTAGATTCGGTTATTTATGTTGACCCGAACTTTTGAATTTACGCAGGCCCTGCCTGCACTTAAATGTGATTCGCATTTTATTGGCCATTTCTATTACTTTGGCAAGATTTTATCTGTTCGCAGGAAATTTGAAATAGAAGATCATGCCGCTTCGCTGCGATAGTATAATATTTCTATTGTTTACAGTTTTGAATTGAAAAAATGACTCCAAACGTCCAAACAAACCAGAGATTATTCCGGGTGCAGATACCGAGCCTGCATAATTCACCACCACCCATTCCTGGCGGGCGCTGGTGAATGAATCGATTAGACCGGATATAATAATTGGGAAATATATAGTTTGATTTTGAAAATGTAAAGATTTACCTGGAGAAAACAGGAATCCAGTTATAAACTATCAAATGATAGGTAAAGCCGACTATCGTCTTGCTTTTATTCCCTCTGTAATATTACCAGCAAAACGCTTAGTAGCTTATAACCATACTATAAATGACTTCAAAATCTGAAAAATCATCTTTCAACATGTTGATGTTAAGTTTCATATGGTCTTGTGACAGCACACAACCCAGGTAATGAAATCCCCGTTTTTCACCACCGGCGAATTGATCCTCAAATTCAGATTGATCACCAACCCCAAGTGGATGCTGCAAACCACCACCTCCACCAATTACCATAAAATCTTTACTGTTCTTTTGAAAATGTTCAAATGCATGGGCATGACCCGAAAGGAACAATTTTGTTTTGGATGAATTGATAAACTCTGGCAGAAAGTATTTCTGAACATCCTCATTTGCTGACACGATCCTTGAATTTGTATACGGAGGATGATGACATCCTACGATCACGGCCTTCACCGAAGTATCATTCTGACAGGAGTCAAGAATCTGTGTATACCATATTTGTTGCTGTTCAACCTGGTCGTCATCAGGATATCCGAAATTAGAATTTAGCATGATAACTGCAACCGGTCCAATCCTGATCATGTAGCCGGTTGGCTTATATTCTGGAAAGCGGCTCATAAACTCTGAAGCACCACTTTCTGAGAACAGGAATAGTTCATGATTTCCCAGAGTGGGATAAAAAGGGATGTGACGTGTCTTTAGTTGCGAGAGAAATCTATCGATCCGATACCAGCCCTTTTGATCATAACCAATCGAAACGAGATCACCCAGATGAAAAACAGCCTTTATATCTTCATCAACAATCTGATTCAAGATTAAATCACTGGCTGTCGTATTTCGGTTACCAGCCAGGAAAATCCTTTCAAACCATATCGGATCCTGTGTATCACTCAGGAAGACGATCTTTTCCGACGGAGGACTTGAAATGGCCGAAGAATGGAAAAAAGTGCAATGTAGTAACAGCCAAATCAGAAAGATTGACCTGTGCATGTTGTTCTTCAATTCCTTTCTCTGCGTCAGGGTTTACCAGGTAAAACAGCGGTATCACAGTATAATCCGGAGTAAAAGTGTGGATCCCCGATCTTATCAATGTGCTGGAAATTCAGTTCTCTTCCCAGTGTTCATGATTGATTGACCGGATATTGATAATTTACTTTTCCTGATATGAATGCTTTTTAAGTCATTGCCAGGAAATATAAAACTTATTCTGGGACCAAAATACCTGTTATGATTCAGTCTCCATGTACAGAGGTACAAATTTTTCAAATACCGCGGTCCTCAAAACCGATGGCGGCAGCAAACCCTGACCGAGAATAAAATCATGATATGCCTTCCGGTCAAACCGATCGCCGAGTTTTAGTTCGACATCGGCGCGCAACTCGAGCATACGCTGGTAGCCGCAGAAATAGGATGTCGCCTGACCAGGTGCACGAAACGTATACCGCTCCACCTCCTGTATGGCCAGTGCCTCCGACAGTCCAACTTCTTTCCGCAGGACCCGCATGGCTTCCTCCTTAGTGATCTCACCCGATTGTAAACCGGGATCCAGGAAAGCCCTCGCAGAACGCATCATCAGTGACATCAATGTTCCGAACTGACCCTCCAGTGGCAGGTAAGGTTTCATTTCCGATTCCATGTATAATGCCCAGCCTTCCACATTGACGCTGTTAAAAGCATAGATGGCGCGGGCGAGAGAGACACCCTTCTCAACAATTGTAGCGAATTGCATCTCATGCCCCGGTCGTCCTTCATGAACCGCCAGGGTCCAGGTGGTTGCCTCATGGGTAAAATCATCCATAACCAGATCCTCACCCGGGTATTTGAGCGGTAGCACAAATTCGCCCATTTCTCCTGTATTTCCGATCAATCGCGGTGGACGCATGTGCGGTGCCGGCAAAGCAGCACTTTCTGCCTCCGAAGCCAGCCGGATGCGCATTTCCCTTTCCGGAAGTGATACGATGGCATATTTTCTGGCGATTTCTTCCAGGTCTCGAATTCGTTGTTGATAGAGTGGCAGGATATCTTCTCCAACAATCTGCTGTTTTTTTAGCCGTTGAAGAATATCCCGGTAATCCGATGTATTCCAATTATTTTTTACCGCAAGCATTTGCGCCAGGCCGGTCATATCATTCTGCAGAATTTTAAAACTGACTTTTGCCCGCCGCGTCATTTCGTCCACAGACATATCCACTCCATAGGTCTTTAGGCGAAAAGTATATAATTCTTTTGGCAACCGGAAATCCTCGCGTGCACGTGTAAGTAACTTTTCCCGAAGGAATTCGGAATAGGCGTTTACTTGCATTTCAAATAAATCCAATGCCTGCTCATAACCGGGTATTTGATATTTATCAAATAATTCTTTTATACCGGCAACAAAGCGCGGTACATTGTCGAGATCACGTTGGAGCTCACGTTTGACCGGACCCAGCAAGTTTTTATTTTCGAGCTTTAATTCAATTTCACGTTTAGCGTGATCGGTCATCGGAATAAATCCATCCAGAAGACCGGAGTATTTTTTGAGTCTTATCAGTGCAGCAGGTCTGCGATCGATCACAACCTGATCATCCAGCAAGGCCTGGATACTATAGAAAACATTTTGGGCCGGATTAAAATAGGGTAACATATATTTTTCCCCCAGCCGAATGCCTTCCATCGTTTCATCTACTGCAGCGATCAGAATCTGGATATCCTGTTTTACTTCAGGAATTGTGGCTTCCGTCTGTCTTTTTTCGAGTTTGGTGCGGACCCCCGTATAGGCTTCGATCTGCCTGTTCCGGTACCCCGGTGTCAGATCGATGATCTGTTCGTCAACACCGCTGATTCCATAATATGCCGCTGTTTCCGGATTAAATTCTTTTAAAATGTCCAGCAGCAGCTGCGTGTTCCGGTTGCTCTCCTGAACCCAGTCCGGTACATCATTTGCCATGAGTATTGCAGAAATTAAGTATAACATCACCATAATTTTCCCTACCAATCCATTAATCCATTTCATCATATCTTTCCCCGACTTATTCAATTTATATACGCATGAAAAACATACTTTCGCCCTGAATAATTTCACCCGCATGCATTTTTGTCAAAAGCGCTCATGGTATCATTAGGTACCTTGTGATATTAATCAGCAGGTACGGATCGATAAGATTGAATATTAACCACGGAAATACACGGAGTTTTTATATTTTAATTTTATCCGTGCGATTCCGTGTGTGATACGTCAGACCCTGCCGGACAAAATTTAGTAAATTTCAGAGATAATTTGGAGGTCCGGCGATGAATCAAGAAGTTAAAGATATTCTTAATCAACGTACGAAAACTTGTTGTTTTAGAGTACGCCAAGGCCATTGGAAGCGCAACCGACGGCTTGCAGAGAATTTGGCATACCTCGGTCCTCATTTTATGACTGGAAAAAAGCATTATGACAAGAAGGCAAAGCCGGACTTTTAAGAAAAAAACCAATTGCCAAATCTCATCCCAGAAAATTAAAACCAATCAGTTGTCGATAAGATTGTATATTTAAGAAAAACATATCAACTCGGTTCGTGGAGAATAAAATATTACCTTGAACGGTACCATAATATTATTATTTCCGAGTCCAGTGTTACCACGAACTTTAGTTAAATATAAAATCAATCGCCTGCCAAAAACAGCGTCAAAAAGAACGCTTCATACCAAGCGTTACCGTAAGGATACACCTGGCCACCATGTCCAGGTAGACGTTAAATTTATTACACTTAGCGATCCTTTTGGAAATAAGATTAAGCGTTATCAGTACACTGCCGATTGATGATGCTACCAGAATAAGAACTTTAAAAATATATTCGAAACATAACCAAAAAAACGCGCATAGAATTTATTGATCATGTAGAAAACAAATTTCCATTTCGGATACATACCATCAGAACCGATCGTGGACATGAATTTCAGGCTCAGATTTCACTGGCATGTTGAAGATAAAGGAATGAGACATATTTATATCAAACCACGTTCACCCCAACTTAATGGGAAAGTGGAACGGTCCCATCGTATTGATCAGCAAGAATTTTATCAGTTGCTTACCTATACTGATGATGTTGATTTGAACAAGAATTGGAAAGCTGGGAACAGTTTTATAACTTTGACAGACCGCATGGAGCATTTAAGGTAAAACACCTTATGAAACGTGGATCTCTCTTAACTTATAAGTAAATTTGTCCGGGAGGGTCTGACGTATTATAAAGGTGGGTGGAAATTCAAACTAAATAGGGTCTTGATTTTTAAGGGACATGCCGGTGGAATTTGTCGAGAGTACTCTTTCTTTTAAACCGTTTTTAACGATTACCATCGGTATCATTGTACTCAGTTCTCGGAAAACGGATTAACGATACCGGTCCGTTTTCTCAATGACTTTAGTATACCCGATCCGGTAACCGGAGGAGCTGATCTTCTCATTGCTTTTTTATTTTATATTCTCTAGTATTGCCGAATAAATTGATTTCGACTCAAACGCCCGCGACATTCTTCTGTATATTTTTTTACAACCATTGGCTTAAATACCGTTTGAAAGACCTGATAACCGGTGGAAAATCCCTGGTTATTTTGGTCCTCATTACCATCGGCTTTAAATTCCTGCAAAACCTGACAAGTGTCTTTATCGGGTCGCTATTCGGATTACCCAAACCTTTAGGATTAATGAGCGGCGGTCTTACTCAGCTTGTCGGTGGTCATGGTACTGCTATCGCCTGGGCAGCCCAGATCAGCAGGGAATTCGCGATTCCAAATGCCATGGAGGTCGGCATTGCCAGTGCAACTATCGGTTTGATCCTGGCAAGTATTTTGGGTGGTCCCATTGCAAAATTCTTAATTTCCCGTTATCAATTAAAACCACAGACGACTACACCGTTGGATGTGGGCGTTTCTTCTGCACAACAGGATTCTAAATTTGAATATATGGATCTTCTGGATGCAATTCTGGCCATTCATTTTTGCATTATTATCGGCGTTTTACTTAATTATCTCATCAAATACATGGGTTTATATCTTCCACTATTTGTTCCCTGCCTGTTTGCCGGCATATTAATAACGAACAGTTTACCCCGGTCATTTTCCGGAATTATAGGTAGAGCATGGCCCAGCCGTAAGCCGGCAATGGCAGTGATCGCTGATATATCTTTGGGAGCATTCTTATCCATGTCCCTGATGAGTCTGCAACTCTGGACATTGGCAGAGCTTGCCGGCCCCCTGCTAACCATCCTTGCAGTACAATTTTTTGTGGCCATTGCCATTGTCCTGTTTGTGGTTTTTCCACTCCTGGGCCGGAATTTCGATGCGGCGGTTATTTGTGCGAGATTGGGGGATACTCTCTGGGTTCTACTGCCAATGCCATGGCAAATATGGCTGCGGTTTCACAACGATATGGTTCGTCGCATCTGGCATTTATTATTGTGCCACTGGTATGTGCCTTTTTTGTCAATTTTGTTAATGCGATTATTATTCCGATTTTTCTGTTCAATTTTTAATCTATCCCAATAGGAGGAATTTTATGTATCAAAACACAAATAAAAACCAGATTTTTGCGATGGTGAACATAATACTATTCGCCATTGCCACCTTGTCCTGGTCTCAGGATTTCGAATTGAGAGAGATCTGCTTGGTGAAAAGAAAATCCCGGAAGAGGCATATTATGGTGTTCAAACAGCACGAGTTTTGGAAAATTTTCAGATCAGTGGTGTTACCCCACAAGATTATCCTGAGCCTTATCAAAGCATTTGCAATCGTTACAGCTGGCCGCTGCTCGCGCAAATCATGATTCAGATCCCCAGGCCTTACCCAAAAATGTTTTGGAAGGGATTGAAAAAGCCTGCGCAGAAATAATGGCCGGGAATTATCATGACCAATTTGTTGTGGATTTGTACCAGGGCGGCGCCGGCACCTCAGCGAATATGAATGCGAATGAAGTAATCGCCAATATTGCTCTTGAAATGATCGGAAAGAAAAAAGGAGGATGTGAAGTTATTGAACCACACGACCACCTCAATCTTTCGCAATCCACCAATGATTATTACCCAACCGCCCTGAAAGTGGCAATGATCCTGATGAACAAAGGATTGTTGCGGGAAATGGAACTGTTGCAAAAATCATTTGAGCAAAAAGCAGTCAATTTCAGCAATATTTTAAAAATGGGAAGGACCGAATTACAGGATGCAGTGCCGATGACAGTTGGGCAAGAATTTCAGACTTTCGCCAGCGCGATGAAAAACGAGATCAGGATGTTGCAGGAAGCAGAAACACATCTCTATGCAATTAATATGGGCGGCACGGCGATTGGTACCAGGCTGAACGCCCTGCCTGGTTTTGTGCAGGGTTGTGCGGATCATCTGGCTGAATTGCTTGGCAAGGAGATTACCCCGGTGGAGGATTTGATCTATGCCACTTCTGATCTGAGTAGTTTTGTGGCTTTCTCGGCTGCACTCAATTCGATTGCGGTTCGCATGTCTAAAACTGCCGGAGATTTAATGCTTTTAGCATCGGGCCCGCGCGCCGGTCTGTACGAGATTAAACTCCCACCTATGCAGCCCGGGTCATCAATTATGCCCGGCAAAGTTAATCCGGTGATGCCGGAACTGCTGAACCTGGTTAGTTTCCGGGTGATGGCAAATAACCTGGCCGTTATTTTTTCCGCAAAATCAGGCCAACTGCAATTGAATGCCTACGAACCCCTGGTGCTTTCTGCCACAATGGAATCACAGAAATTGCTGACTAATACACTGCGAACCTTTCGGGTAAAATGTGTGGATGGGATTACCGTGAATAAAGATGTTGTTATGAATTACATCGAAAGGAGTATCGGCATTGTTACCGCTCTTAACCCGGTTTTGGGTTATGATAAATCAACCGAACTTGCGGCCGAGGCGATGAAAACCGGCAAAGGGATTCTCGAACTGGTTCGTGAAAAGAAACTACTGACGGAAGATCAAATTTCTGAGATCCTCGATCCCCGGAAAATGACCGGGCAAGAATAAAAACAACACATTTTTAAAGGAGATTCACAATGAGAAAGATTAAATCGATATTGACCGTAACCATTCTAATTTTGATGAGCGTGTCTGTTAATGCACAGGACAACGACTTACCAAATGTGGTGATTCTCGCTACAGGTGGGACGATAGCCGGGTCTGCCGAATCCGCCACCCAGCCCGGATATACCTCCGGTCAGGTAGGTATCCAGACCATGATCGAAGCAGTTCCCGGAATTCGCGAAATCGCCAATGTCACCGGTGAGCAAATTTCTAATGTTGGTTCGCAGGATAAGAGTGTGAAAATCTGGTTAGACCTGGCGAATAGAATAAATGGCCTGCTGGCGACAGATGATGTGGATCGGCAGGGTTATTACCCACGGTACCGACACTCAGGAAGAGACCGCATATTTTCTTAGCCTGGTTGTCAAGTCGGATAAACCCGTCGTCGCCACCGGTTCCATGCGGCCATCTACTGCGGTAAGTGCCGAAGGCCCACTTAACCTTTATAATGCCGTGGCAGTGGCGGCAAGCCCGAAAGCAAAAGGGCTTGGTGTTTTATTGGTGATGAATGACCAAATCCATTCGCCGCAGGCGGTGACCAAGACCAACACCACTTCAGTACAAACTTTTATGTCACCGATGCAGGGCCTGGTTGGTGCGGTACTATACGGGAAACTTGAATTTTACCGGGAACCGCATAATTTACATACCACAAAAAGTGAGTTCTGCGGTAAAGGGAGTCAAAAATTTACCCAGGGTGGATGTGGTCTACGCTTGTGCCGATATGTCGCCGGATCTGATTGATCTTTTAGTTAAAGCCGGTGCTAAAGGGATCGTAATTGCCGGAGTCGGCAATGGCAATATGACAGCAGCCACTTTAGAGGCCGCAAAAAAAGCGACGGATAAAGGCACTATCGTGGTAAGAAGTACGCGGGTTCCGACCGGATATGTATTGAGAAATGCGGAGGTAAATGACGACCGATATAACACGATTGCATCCGATGAACTGAATGCCCCAAAATCCCGGGTACTCCTGATGTTATGTTTACAGCAGGTAAAAGCCCGAATGAAATTCAGGATATTTTTTACAAGTATTAATGGCAGTATAAACATTATCTGTTGCCAGGGTAGAAGAACGCTTGACCGTGGTTGGCCGAAAATTGCACAACTTGCCTTCATTTTCGGCTTCCACTTCACCACAAATGGCTTTGGAGGTCTACGATGAATAAAAAAGGATTGACAATTTTTATTTTTCTATTCACAGTCGGTTTTGCCCTCGGTCAATCACCGATTGAGTCATCGGGAAAAACACTAACCAGCGATCCGATTGAATTTCAGGATCCCCCCCACTTTCGTATCATGGCCGAGGATTCATTAAATGGTAAGCCAAAATACGACTATTTCTTCTTTGTAAAGGCAAAATTGAACGGTGTTTATGATATCAACGGCGGTCTGTATGGAGAAACATTTAATGCGGGCACAATCCCTGTATGGGAAGACCAGGATCAGAAACGATTCTCGATGGATATGCATCAGTCTCAGGTTCGATTCAGAGGTCAAAGCGAGACAGAAATGGGTACCTATACCGGCTATATGGAAGGTGATTATTGGGGGGGCAGTAAACATTTTCGATTGCGGCATATGTGGTTTGAATTAAAATTCGCAGACATCGGAAATAACTGGAGTTTTGTCGGTCATTTAGGTCAGGACTGGAGTTTTTTCGGTGACAAGGAAATTTGGCCGAATGTTTTTGAATGGGATGGGCCAAGTTCGGGAGTTCGGCGCCGGGAACCGGAATTAAGATTTTGGTTTGAAACCAGGACAATTTGCGATTTGAATTTGGTGTAGCCCAGCCCGGTGCAGAACTCTATTATGATACCGGTATCGATTCGATGCTTCAACCGGCGGAACAACCGCTGCCCGATTTTATCGCTGCTGTAAATAAACAGTTTGGCTTCGGCCATCTCAGGCTGACCGGAATTTACAGAAATCTCGAATACCTGAACGCCAGCGGAAATCAGTCGGTGCCCGGTTTTGGCGGGACCGTGTCCGGTTACATCAGCACAAATTCCAGGACGGATAATCCTATCCAATTTCAATTTGTTGCCGGTCAGGGAATTGCAACCTACCTGGTATCGTTCAGTGGTCTGAATTATGACGCATTAGGTGATGGCAACGGTAATATGCAAGCGGTACCGACGACAGGCGGCTGGGTTTCTTATGAACACTGGTTATCAAAAAAATGGCATGCAAATCTGGTGCTGGGATTTTCCAATTTTAAATCAGAAAAAGTCGGTGCATTTACAATTGACGGCCCGGGATATAGTGCAGAAAACACCTCAATCCAATATTCGATACAATATGGTTTAATCAATCTTATGTGGAATCCGGTTCCCAGTGTTGTTCTCGGGGCCGAATGGAATATTGGCGAAAGAACCAATATTTATGAAGGATCCATCGAAACTGAGGATGGAATTCAAAGCAAAGTTGAAAAATCCAAAGTCGCAAACAGGATCAGTTTTGGCGCCTTTTTCAATTTCTAAAATTAGGACGAAGAAAGATGATTTGGTTTGAACTGATGATTTTACTGGCCTGCATCATCATCGGGGCAAGAATCGGTGGCATTGGATTGGGAACGATTGGCGGGATTGGCCTGGTTATTTTGGTTTTTATTTTTGGTAATCCTCCCGGTTCTCCCCCAGGAATTGTGCTGGGGATGATCATTGCGGTCATCACCGCGTTGGCGGCGATGCAGGCTGCCGGCGGACTTGATTACCTGGTGTCAATTGCCGGCAAAATCATAATGAAAAAGCCGCAAAACATTACCTTCGTGGCGCCGCTGGTCACCTACGTTTTGATTTTTGCCAGTGGAACGCAACACGTGATATACGCCTTATTACCGGTCATCGCGGAAGTTTCCGCCAAAGCCGGCATCCGCCCGGAAAGGCCGCTTTCGATCAGTGTCATTGCCGCCCAGCATGGATTGATCGCTTCCCCGATCAGCGCCGCAACCGTCGCCTTACTGGCGGCGCTGCTTTCCTTTCAGATCGGTTTACTGGATATTTTAACGGTGATCATCCCGGCAACATTGCTGGGGGTGATCGTTGGCATTTTGTCCGTCGCCTGGAAAGGGAAAAACTTAAACGAAGATCCAGTATATTTGGCGAAACTAAAATCAGGGAGAATCTCCACAACCCGCGACGAGGTTGAACTCTCGGGTGCACAGTTAAAAAACGCCCGCGGTTCAACCTTGCTATTTCTGACCGCCATTGTATCGGTAGTCGTTCTGGGCATTTTCCCGAGTCCTGCGCCCGACTTTCCAGGCATATGTAGCAGGACAGTATGAAAGCGGGCAGGTGGACATGGGACAGGCGATTATGATCGTCATGCTGGCTGCCGCCGGATTAATGATGTTTTTCTTTAAAGCAAAACCCGCAGAGGCGATGAAAGGAAGCATCATGAACGGCGGTATCATCGCGGTGATATCTATCCTTGGCGTCTCCTGGATGGGTTCTTCATTTTTTGAGGGAAATCGCCTGGAAATCATCAATGGCATTTCCGGGATTATTCAGCAGTTTCCCTGGATATTTGCCCTGGGCCTGTTTATTCTCTCCATGTTGTTGTTCAGCCAGGCTGCCACTGTTGTTACGCTCATGCCCATCGCCGTGGCACTGGGATTACCGGCAGCCATACTCATTGGTGTTTATCCGGCGGTAAACGGGTATTTCTTCCTTCCCACTTACGGAACGATACTGGCAGCAGTATCATTTGATCAAACCGGAACAACCCGCATCGGAAAATACTTACTTAATCACAGTTTTATGTTGCCCGGTTTGGTAGTCACCGTTTCCGCAACCATTTTTGCACTGATCATTAGTCACCTGATGTTTTAAACAGAATGAATTTCAGTTGTTAACCATACGCTTATCAGTTATGACTGGTTTGATAATGCTGGATGTAATAAAAGAACAAATCGTGATTCTATTAAAGAAAGCTCAAACAGATTTGGGCTAAAATATGATTATTCTGAGACTGATTATAAAAACGTCGACATTCCTATAACCATCATTTATAAAAAACATGGTCGGTTTAAACAAACCCCATACATACATTTTAGAGGGCATGATGGATACAGATTATGTCTAAATCCTATATAATAAGAATTTGTGAAACAAGCACAAAGTATCCATTTTATAGAGAAAAAGACCATTAAAAGCCATTCCAGTATCGAGAATTACGTTGAGGCTTCTTGATTCACCAACCCTGACAGGCAAAATAATTTTGATTCTGTCCAGGATGAATGGCAACCGGTGTACTGTTTTTTGCCGGGAAGATTCTCCCTGTTCCTGATATAAATATCGGATGGCATTTTCACCATGAAAAAATCCGAAAACCAGAAATCCTAAAATTAAACTGATCATCAAATTCTGATTTTTTTATGATTATGTAAGCATCAATTACAGTCTGACCATGATGATTTCTCATCGCCAGAATTATTTTCCCGCTATCAGGCAACAACCACCACGCCCTGTTCACGTAATTTCGCAATCTGTTCTGCGGGTACCGGATTGCCGATAAGGTTTACAAATTTAAGCTTGGGTAATCCAATCAGCGGATTGATATCATCAAGACTGTTGAATGATAAATCAATTTTTTCCAATTTATCCAGTAACATCAATCCATCGACCGCCAGAATTGAATTACCACCCAGATATAGTTCCTCCAACAATACAAGCGACCCAAGATCGGTGATATCAACCAGTTCGTTGTCGGACAGATCCAGACCCGTCAGATTTACACAGTACTCAATGCCATTAAGATCCTCAATGCCCTGGTTTGACATGTCCAGCATTCCAATAAGATTTTCAAGATCCCGGTGGGGGATTTCAAATCGATTGTGTCCGTATTCATTAAGGGTGAGCATCGTTATAAAGTCATGGGTGTTCGAATAAGCTAATTCTTCGGTAAAGTCATGTTCAAAATTCTCATCCTCTTCGATGATATAATCAAAATCGCTTTCCTCTATAACATACTCTTCCTCGGGTATAAAGATATAATCAGTCTCCGTTTGAACATCATCTCTGACATTCATATCAAGGTTATCGAGGGCTTCAAAAATATGTGTATATTGATCGAGCCTTTTTATATCCTCGGTTCCATCAATGGCCGATATATAATAATTCAAACGGTCAGGATGATACCTGAGTATAAGATCTGCAAAAATTTTATTGATGCGGCCGTCTTCTACATGAACTGCCGAATAGACCTTTTTGTGCAAAGATTTGATATAGGTAAAATTTTTACATCGGTATGCCTCGATCACGCGGGTCGTGATCCGGTTTAAATTTTGAGCAGTATAAGCTGCTTTGAGGCGATCGAACAACTTATCGACAGTCATGGATTATCCTTATAAATTCTGGTTAACCTTCATAGAATTGACGCTTTATCATACGTACACGGAGAATAGGAGTTACATAATTTTTTCATATAGCCCGGGGTATGGTGAATTTGTTGATTCGCTAAATATCGCTTTGCCTGATTTCGGTGGGACTTACAAACGAATTCGGAGCAAAAGTCTATTTGCCGGGCAAAGTGAATATCCCATATATTATTTTTAATGAAATATTTTGAGGATTCTCCCTTAATTAAGCAGGCTATTTACCCAATTGTCTGACTTGGCCGCATTTCTATCAAGTCTTCCACATCATTGATGTTATTGATTTTGTTTCCATTTTTCAAGGCTTTTGTGCGGATATAATGGCGTAATTCTTAGCGAAGTTTCGCAGGTAGCCATTTTAATTTTTGGGCAGGGCTCCAGACACAATGTATCCAGACCTTTACACACGATATCTTTTTTTATTAGCTTTAAGTTTATACCATAAGCGGATGCAAGATCTGTGTCTGCTCTTAGGTATGCTATTTTTCAACATGCAATTAAACCGAAAGGAAGATTCACCGGCAAGTTTATTATTCGGTTTTTAAGCTTTTTCAGATATTTCAATAAACCGGCTCTGGCCTGACCCGATTCCTCGGTATCCTCTGCTGGCAAAACCGGATTTCTCTCGCGTGGATCAGTCCGCAGATCATACAAAGATTCATCAGTGTAGAGTTTCCAGTCTTTTGTCCGGATCCAGGCTCTGCCCTGCCATTGCGTATAGATCCACTCTCGTGGATGACCCTTCATACCTAAAATCTGTTGCGCAAAACTTTTCCCGTCGATGATCACTTTCTCAGGTAGATTTGCACCGGCCAGTTCCGCAAGCGTGGGTAGAAAATCACTAAAGTCGATCAGATCATCACACACTGTTCCCTCAGGGGTGACGGTTGGCCAGTTTGCAATCAACGGAACATGGGTGCCGGCATCGGTCAGTTCTCCCTTCCCTCCGGGAATCATTTCTTCCCCTTTCATGGATATCACCCGTTCGTAGAGATATGCACCATTTTCATACCGGGAAAGAAATTTTTTAGGCGTACCGTTATCACCGGTAAACAGGATCAGGGTTTTCTCACGCAGGCCGAGGCTGTCGAGCGCATCGACAAGCCGTCCGACCAGCTTATCCATATATTCTACCTGTTCTCGATAGGTATCGTATCTTCCATTTGGCCCGACAGGCGGCGGCTCAGGAAGATCATTGCTGACATCATGCGCCAGGGTCATTGGATAATATGCCAGAAAGGGTTTATTCCTGTTTTTTACCATAAAGTCGATCAGGAAATCGGCATAGACATCCGGGCCATACCGATTGGCGACATCATCACGGATCTTGCCGTTCTGATAAATAAGCGGTTTGTAATAACGGGGCCCCTCATGCCAGCCAAACACACAGTTTTCCTGAAATCCCATCTTCGTGATATGCATGGGATCTTCTTTTAGCAGGATCATCTGCCATTTACCCGCCAGGGCGGTGGCATATCCGGCCGATTGCAGCACCTGGCCGAAGGTAATTTCTTCCGGCGGAATATACCCCCACTCCTCGGATGTGCGGAATAAATATCTACCGGTCATGATCTTGACCCGTGATGGCGTGCACAGCGGTGTGCTGTAACAATGGGTAAAACGCATCCCTTCTGCCGCCAGCCGGTCCAGATTTGGCGTGGCATAACTGGTGCCGCCATAACAACCCAGGACTTCATGCCCAACATCATCCGCCATTATGACCAGAATATTCGGCATCGCATCGAATGAAGCCATTACCGGGTTCACAACAAAGGCCGGAGAAAACCATAACATTAAAACAAAGCACATATTGAAAAGTTTTTTTTTCATAACACCCTACATAAATTATTTTCAGGGAATCTACACTTAAATTTCTTATTTCGAAAATTCATTTTATCATTGTTTTTGCTTCGCAGAAAGTGATTTTATTGTCAATCCAATTCTAAAATATAAACAAATTAGAATTACCCGCTAATCCAATGAGGATGTATTCAAAGCCTCAATTTAAGAACGGGCAAGTTCTACTTTTATCTGTTCTGACTCCAAATCCGCCAATTTTTCTCCCTGCCTTTCCGGTATAGGAATTAAATTATCTGAAGTATAGGGTGTCCTGATATTGAATTGCCGTCCGGTATTCGATATTAGCCAGTTGGGACGTGATATTAATCGAAACGGGCATCTCCAAATATTTGGCTGTGACCTTTCGAATAATTTTTGCCCCATGTTCAATAACAAATTTACCGTTAACTCCAAGCGTGTCGCGATAATGTCCGTACCAATAAAATTTTATCCTATTTCTGTCCAGAAAATACGGCAGATCCGATTCGGGATTAACTATATCTGCGGTATCTGGCCAAAATTCTAATGTTGCTTGGATCCAAGGCCGGGTGCTGTGAATTTCATAACTAAACTCTACCGTATCCATTAATCCCTGTTGAGCAATCGTACTTCCCTGAACCTCCAGCCAGTTTGCCTCATATTTTAAAGAGATGTCAGTTTTATGTATTCTCCCTTCAACAAATTGATTGAGTGAGTCCGTAGTAACCTCTACATCTTTAAAATACTCATTGCCTGATATCGTCAATTTGCTCGATTTTTCTGGAAGTTGGTATTCAGCATTAACCCGAATAAATGGCCGATATTTTTCTGAATATGCCGGTTGTACAATTAAATAGACTGAGAGACTAATAATGAATGTCAGAATAATAATTACGGTTATTGGCTTCTGAAAAAAAGTGAGCAATGATTTAAATCTATCATTGCTGAAAACGACATATGTATAAGAATAAATTAGAGGCAAAGAAATCAGCACCAATGTCAGGGTGATTATTGTGTTAAAAAGAAGCGATTTAAATATTGTGTCAATTCTTATTCCGGTTGCAGTACCCATCTGCATTAAAAAGATAAATTCTTCATTAAAAAAGATGCGATAGATCGGAAGAATTGTGATGGCAGCCAAAACAGCTTTTGCGTCAGGATTTTTAACGAAAACTGCCAGACCAAACAGGAATAAAGCGAGTGCCGGATATAGGGCCAGACGTGCACTGAGAAAAAAAGAAGGAATTAGAAAAACAGCTAAAATGATTATTGTACGTATGGCATAGCTGGCAGGATCCTGGCTGAATTTCCAATTTCTACTCAATCGCAAAACAACCCAGAAACCGAAGATGATCCAGAGAAAAGTTAAGAGAATATAACTATTGATTTGTCCGACCCACGGATATCTGAATCCCTTAACCAGCTGAATCAAAGCCTCTCCCAGATGGCTAAAAATAACGACCAGTGAGAGCAGGAATAAAAGTTTTATACCGGAAAAGCGGATTCGCTCGTTCTCTTCATATGGCTTTCGTTTCCGCATTGCATAGTAGAATGCTGAGAATCCTAAGATGATCGATAAAATGTTGAAACCGATGATTGACCAATATGGTATAAATAACTGTAAGCCATACAAATCCCAGAATACATAACGATCATCTGTATCTTGAGGAATCCCTTTTTTATGATAATATGAAAGGAGTTCATCAACAAAAGTACCATATTTTTGCAGTACATCCTTATCAATAAAACGCATATTATCCTGTGGTGTATGGATGGGTGAGGTTCCGACGCCGGTTGTAAAATCGATTGCCGGGATACCATGTCCCAGAAACGGTATGTGATCCGAACCTGGCCCCCCTTCTGACAGCGTCACCAATGCATGAAAGTGCGTCGTATACGTCAAGTGGTCCAATTCTGCCTGCCGACTAATGGCAAATGCATCCCTAACCAACCATTGCGGAGCCTGTTTATCTTTTTGCTCAAAAAGGATCTCGATTTTACCCGCACTGGCAGCCATATCTGTGGAAATCATCAACGCGACCTTGTCAATATGCCGATAATTTTCAACAAAATATTGTGATCCAAGTAGTCCCTTTTCTTCTCCGCCGAATGTACAAAAGACCATGGTGTAGTGACGTGGTCTATCGCTCCAGATTCGCGCCAATTCAACCACCGTGGCTGTACCCGAAGCGTTATCATTGGCACCTGGTATTTCAAAATCATCCGAGTCGATATGCCCGCCGACTACAATTGCTGTGTCCACTTCTCCTTTAAATATCCCGACAGCAATTCCGCTTTGGGTTATATAAGTCGTCCCCATAACTGTGGCACGGGAAAATTCAATAATGTAAGCAGTATCTGCCGCAAAACTCCGGAATTTACTCTGAGCCCAATGCAGTGCTTCATTCTCATTTATAGACCCCATCGGTCTCGGCCCAATAGTCTCACTAAGATACTCAATATTGGAATAGGCGCTGTCGGCATTGAACATGGTATTTTGACTAAATAAGAGTAAAGGGAAGATCAACAGCAATAGGTTTTTAATCATCCTATCAGATCCTCTTATATTTGGTTCAGGTTTTGTTTCCCGATTTTAAAGATAATAACACATATAAACCATAGGTAATAAAAAATGTCACTCATATAATAAGTTGGTAATACTAAGGCTTTTGGAATTGTGGATTATATGTTCCGTTCCAGATATTTTTGCATTCTTTTAAATAACAAAAATTAAATCGCAGGTTTTGACAAAGAAATCGTCTTTGAATGCATTCTGATGCAAGCGGGGAGCCGGCGGACTTTGAATCGGTGCATATCTGGGGGGTCATTACTGGACTATCTTTATAGGTTGGTTTTATTTAGTTTACGGATTATTTTTTTCGCAACTTCTCTGGCAGCCTTTGGTCCCACACCGGTAACGAATGGCCAGTCGGTACGCACATACAGTGGATTTAGAACAGCAATAAGTCTGTTATGCCACTTTAGATCAGCCCCCGCCCGGATTATCGTATCTTCATTTGAAAGAGGCAAAGGCAGAAATTCAGAATCCACAATGCCAAAACCTACAGCAGCCATATCCAGACTTTTTGGGAAACCGGTGATTTTTTTCCCCTCAATAATCGATTTCCTGCCTTCATATACCATCGCATATGTGGATGTGGCATGACAGACGCCGGAAAGTATCCGTTCTGAATTTTTCAATTCCCGAATAATTTTATGCAGCTGCGCATTCCGGTTCATATCAAACATGCATCCGAATCCGCCAGGAAGGTAGAGTATATCGAACGTTTCCGTCTGCATTTCATAAAGTGGTTTTATCGTTTCAAATCGCTGCATCAGTTCCTGTCCAACCGGTGATTCGGGGGCGTTCCTTTTTGATACCCCATATCCGAACCAGGACAACGGACCGGTTCGTTTCAGGCTGCTGGGATCCGGTTTGGGTTTTTCACCGTTTACGGTAAAAAATTCAATCTCCCATCCGGCTTTTCGGAATTCCGCATAGGCGCCAAAAACCTCTTCCCAGTGGTATCCAACTGTACTGACCA
>CAVQJT010000011.1:0-185036 GCA_963712885.1 Calditrichia bacterium | reverse complement strand
AACAATGGAAACAAGCACGAAGCGCCAGCGCGTGTGTCCCGAAATCTCGAATGATTTGTCATTCAGAGTTCCCTTGCTTGCGCTGCGGGCTTGTATTTCAACAGGCTGCCAAGGACTTCCGGCAACCCACTTGAGGCGTCACAGACGACCACACTTCCGCTTCTCTTCACAAAAGGTTTCAAACCATGACCCATCCCTTTGACGAACTCTCGAAGTCCCTGGCGGACGAATCACTGCCCCGCCGCGAATCGCTGCGTCGGCTGGGACTGCTGCTCACCGGTGCTGTCCTGGGGCCGCTGGCCACCGGCCTGAATGCTGCTGCCGATGGTCCGTACCCGTACTTTCGGTTTCGGGCGCTGTCGCGTCGAGCACCCAAGCCGGTTGATCCGTGTGTCTCGTTCTGCGGACGGTGCACGAAGAGCAGGCAGTCCCAGTGTCTGAATGCCTGCCGCGCCTGTGGCGGCCAGACGAACCGCCTCTCGGGAAGCTGCGGCTCGTACACCTGCGTTGACACTTCACGAGACCCGAACTGCGGGGCGATCGGCAACAACTGCAGTGCCAGCGGCCTCGCCTGCTGCGGCGGGACCTGCATTGATGTCGGCAATGACATCAACAACTGCGGCGGTTGCGGTGTGGTCTGCGGAGGCGCGACGCCGTTCTGCATCGCCGGCACCTGCACAGCCGGAGGGGACGAGTGCGCCTCAGGTCTGACGAAGTGCGGCAGCACGTGCATCGATCTGTCGCAGGACGCCAACAACTGCGGCGCGTGTGGGAACGTCTGCGGCGGGCAGACGCCATACTGCAACCAGGGTCAATGCAGTCAATGCCACGCACTTTTATCGATGTGTGAAGGACGGTGTGTTGATCTGGGGTTCGACAATCAAAACTGCGGCACTGCGGCGTCGTTTGCGTGGTGACATGACCTGCGTGGGCGGCGTGTGCCAGTTCTCCGAGCCATGTTCGGATTGCGGTGTTTAAGATCTGGCACGCTCTCCCGCGAGGTCATCGCCAACGGGGTAGCACCGGTTGCTCGTCAACCGGTGTTGCGCCGCTGTCGAAAACCGCTGAAAATGCGTCACCGTCACCGCTCAACCCGTGGCAATGATCGCAGGATTTGAGATAGAGCGGCACCGCCTCCTGCACTGTCCGCACGTATTCAGTCACCGCTTCGTCACTGACGATGCGGGCGGCACGGGGAACGATTTGCCAGTACACACGATCTTGAGCCGTCCCAAATCGGCTCTCGACGACCTTCCGCACATACGTCTGTGCGGCATCAGTCAGTCCTTGGGTGGGGCCCGGAACAGACTCAATGCCCCCGGCTGCCCCGGCCGCACGTTGAGGTCCAATTGACTTCTCGATCATTTCAGATACAATATTTGCACTTGTAGATGTTGTATCTTATTCGAGGCCGAATTGTGGTGACACCGATCGGCCGGAGTCTGAAATGCCACGCATAATGATGACACGCGACAAGTTCCTTGCAGACACACAAGGCCGAACGTTTGCTGATGTCCTGAACGATCCGGAGCAGCCATTCGACGCAGCTCTGGAGTTCTTTAGCGACGCCGGCAGGCAACGCAGGATGGAGGATTCTGAGATTCACCATGACCGACCCGCTCTGGCGGGAGTTGTCCGGGAATTTGAATTACACCCGGAAATCAATCGATTTCTGGCAGAAGTTCATGCTCAAAAGAGCAAGCGATTCCGGCAGGCAATTGGTGTGGTTGTGCGGATGATCATGGAGGTCCGTGGCTGGCAAAAGACTGGCCGAAAAGGATCGCTGGGTGTCCGGGCCGTCAAGGATCGGTCGCAACCCAACCACAACACAGGCGGGCTGGCCTTCTGGTTTATTCGCGCCGAGAGATACCAGCGCCGAAGGGATGCCATACCAGTCCGTTCGGGAGCGTTGCCAGGAGTTCGATGTTCAAGCGTCGGACGGCAAGAAATCACGACAGTCAAATGGATCGGCCCGCAAGGCAGCGTCGACCGTGGCGTCCCGCGGAAAGAAACCATGAATCCGTTCCGAATTCGGATCGGCCCTTTGCCAGCCAGTGGAAGGGCTACATTCCCTATGGCACCGCCGTCTCGGTCGAGCCAGGAAGCACTCTGGTCTCGAGTTTCGGAATGGCTGACACGGTAGTGGCACGCGCCATTTTAATTGCTAGCAGTTCGTAAGAGGAAGCATCAGAGATGGGTGACAAAGGGAGCAAGGATAAAGGCAAAAGGGAACATCAGAAGAAGGCTGAGCATAGCCCCAAGAGAAGCGGCGACTGAAGCAGGAAAAGAAAAAAAGAGCAGAATAGGCTTGATCAACTTGAAATGATCAACTCCAGCGGCAATCGCGAGATCCAAGGCGGCGACGGTACGCGGATGATGTATTCATGAATGCTGCTGATGAGTTGCGGTTCATGTGATTTCGAGGGGCCGCGCGAGTTCCGATTTGGAACCGCGCTCTGAGCAAAGCTTGCCACGTCCGCCTCGACTGATTGGCGGATAGCAGTGAGCGGCATGATTTGGGATCCGGTCGTGTCGTCCCCGCGTGCAACATTCCCGTGTCATTGAGGCCCGGGAAAAAGATGCGGGGGGGGCTGCGCGAACACGAGCCGCGTACCAATACACGCGGCACGTCCAGTCCCAGGGAGGGAGTCATGCTGATATTGACCCGAAAGTTAATGGAATGCATCCGGATCGGCGACAGCATTGTCGTCACCGTGCTGAAATTCCAGGGGAACAAAGTACGAATTGGAATTGACGCCCCCGGAGCCGTTCGCGTCATTCGTGCCGAGTTGCCGGATCTCGCGCCAGAGGGCTCCGATGGATACACGCCCGGTACCGCCTGGCCAGAGAGGTGACTCATGGACTTCATTCGACCACTATTCGTCTCTACGTATCCTCCCCAAGAGTGCGGCCTGGCCACGTTCACAAAGGATTCGGCGGACGCGGTTGATCTGGCGGCGGGCTGTCGGATGTCGTCGGTGGCGGCGATCCAGAAGTCATGTGCGGTTTCCAGCAACGATCCGCGCGTGGTTCATCGGATTGATAACAGCCGTCCTGACGCCTATTGCCTGGCCGCCCAGGCCGCTAACGACGGCTCCTGCGACGTGGTCAGCCTACAGCATGAATTTGGCCTGTACCCCGGAGAGTGGGGCAGCCGCATCCTGGACTTCGTGCGGATCTGCGAGAAGCCGATCGTCACGACGTTTCACACACTCTTGACGCAGCCCGATGCATTACCGCGACGCTTGATCCAGGATCTGGCGGCCCGCAGCGAGGCTGTCGTCGTGATGACGAACATCGCCGCCCGGCTGCTGGCAGATGTCTATGGCGTGGCCGGTTCGTCGGTGCAGGTCATTCCGCACGGAGTCCCCGCGGTCCCATTTGCTCGCAATGACACGCAGAAGGCGGAACTGGGCCTGACGACGCGCAAGGTCATCTGTACGTTCGGTCTCATCAACCGCGGCAAGGGTCTGGAGTATATGATCCGAGCCATGCCGCAAATCGTCGCTACTTGCCCGGAAACGACCTATCTGATCGTGGGGGTGACTCACCCGCTCGTGAAGCGGCAGGAGGGGGAGGTCTATCGCGAGGGTTTGGTCGAGCTCGCCCGGTCTCTCGGTGTGGGCGAAAACGTACTGTTCGTCAACGAGTATCTCAGCCTCACGGAACTGATCGCACACTTGCAGGCGTGTGACGTCTTCGTGACTCCCTATCCGGGAAAGGATCAGATTGCCAGTGGAACGATGGCGTACGCGATGGCGACCGTCGGGGCGGTGGTGAGCACTCCCTATCTCTATGCCGAGGAAGTGCTCGCCGAGGGACGCGGTTTGCTCGTGCCGTTCGGCGATAGCACTGCGATGGCGGAGGCAACGTTGCGGCTGCTTACAAATCAAACGCTCCTGGCCGACACTCGGCGACGAGCTTATCAATACGCCCAGCCGATGTTCTGGCCCCACGTCGGCCGACGATATCTGGACCTCTTCAGCCAAGTCGTGAGTGAAAACCAGGAGGATTCGACTTCTCTCGTTGTGATGAACTCGCCACTGATCGGCGAGAATCGCCGCGAGGAACTCTTACACAAGGGATTGTAATGCCCGTTTGCAGCCATCTTCCGTTGGACCACCTGGATCGAATGACCGACTCGACGGGGTTAATTCAGCATGCGATCTACAGTATTCCGCGGCGCGAGAGCGGTTACACCACTGATGACAACGCCCGCGCCTTGCGCTCTGCGTCCGCTTGTGGAGCACGCGCCCGGACCACCAGATGCTCTCGCGCACGACGTGCTACCTGAGTTTTCTCGAGCACGCACGCTGTCCAGTCCGAGGGTTCCACAACTTTCTCAGCTATCAGCGCGACTGGCTGGATGCTGCGGGAACGGGCGATTGCCAGGGCCAGGCCGTGCTGGCGCTGGCCGAAGTGCTCGGCAGCCAGTTGCCGGACGGATTTCGGGCATTGGCCCGCGAACTGCTCGACGGCGCACTGCCTGCCTTGGCCGAGCTACGGAGCTTGCGAGCCCAGGCGTATGTGATTCAGGCGTGGGCTCATCTGTGGCGGTCCGCCGTTCCGGACATTGGCCCTTTGGAGAGCGTTGCCCGGCTGGCTGCGGACCGACTGACGGAGTGTTACCACCGCTCACAACGCCCGGACTGGCCCTGGTTCGAATCGCGGATGACTTATGCCAACGCGGTCTTGCCGCACGCCTTGTTCGATGCGGCCGAGTGCTGGCCCAATGAGGAGTATCTCGGCATTGCCGAAACTTCGTTCGGCTTCCTCGACCTGGTGACCACCGCTGAGGACAGCTTCTGGCCTATCGGGAATCAGGATTGGTATTCGCACGGTGAAGAGAAGTCGCTGTACGATCAGCAACCTGTCGAAGCATCGACCATGGCCGCCGCGGCAATGACTGGGTTAAGACTCCAGGGCGACGAGACGTATCGAGTTATCTTCCAGCGTGCCCATGGTTGGTTCCTGGGGCAGAACAGCCTGAATCAACCACTGGCCGACCTCAAATACGGAGGATGTTACGACGGTCTTCAGGCGACTGGCGTCAACAAGAATCAGGGGGCCGAGTCGACCCTCGCCTATCTATGGACTGAGATGCTGGCGATGAACCAGCGGCAGACGCACACCTCCCACGCAACGTCGGCCGTCGCCACGAGCTAACCAATGACACGACCGACGCAAGTCTCTTTCATTCTTCCTTCCAGGTGACTCTCCGATATGCCGCGAAAATCGACCTTGCCAAACTCCCATGCCGATCTGTTTCGGCGTCATGCGACCAATCCGATCCTGACGTCGCAGGACTGGCCGTACCCGGCCCACACCGTCTTCAATGCCGGGGCCTGTCAGCTGGGACGCGAAACCATCCTGCTGGTCCGCGTCGAAGATCGACGCGGACATTCGCATCTGACCGTCGCCCGCAGTGAGGATGGCGTATCGAACTGGCGGATTGATCCCAGGCCCAGCTTCGCCCGAACCCAAGACATTCCCGGAAGAACTCTGGGGCGTGGAAGACCCGCGTCTCACCTGGGTGCCGGAACGCAACGAATGGATCATCGCGTATACGGCGTATTCTCCCAGTGGACCCATGGTCTCGTTGGCCAGCACCAAAGACTTTTCCTCCTTCACCCGCCTCGGGCCGGTCATGCCTCCCGAAGACAAAGATGCAGCCGTCTTTCCACGTCGCTTCGGCGAACGCTATGCCATGATCCATCGACCGGTTTCCGCCGGCAGTTCCGGCGCGCACATCTGGCTGTCCTTTTCGCCCGACCTCACGCACTGGGGAGACCACCACGTGCTCCTTCGCGCACGACACGGTGCCTGGTGGGATGCCAACAAGATCGGTCTCAGTCCACCGCCGCTGGAAACCCCCGAAGGTTGGCTGCTGCTTTATCACGGCGTGCGGCATACTCCCGGCGGGTGCATCTACCGGCTGGGCCTGGCGCTGCTCGATCTGGAAAACCCCTGGCAGGTACTGCGGCGAAGCGACGAATGGATCTTCGCCCCGAGATGCCGTATGAGCGGCATGGCGATGTCAACGGCGTCGTATTCCCCTGCGGCTGGGTCCTTGATCCGGACTCCGGAACGATCCGCATGTACTACGGCGGTGCGGACTCGTGCCTTGCCCTGGCCACCGCTCAACTTTCCGATGTCCTCGAATACTTGCGATCCTGTCCTGCACCGCCACTGCGGCAACGGATGGGAATTGCATTGCCCGAGTAACGATCGAGGGCAACGTTCTCAGAAAGAAGTTCGCACACAATTGCCCAATGCCATGCTTGGGCAACCAACGAGTCAAAGAAATCGGATTGGACATGATTGATAAAATGTACCTGCGCGTCGCGAAGATTCTGACGTTCGCTGGCAGCCGGCCGATGACCAATGCCTCGGGGTTCTTTTATCTGCACCAGAAGTTTCTCTACTTGGTCACGGCTCGGCATGTGGTGATCGACGAAGTGGCGGGCCATTGTCCCGATCGACTTCGGGTCTCGCTGCACTCTGACGCAGCAGACCCGCAGCAAAGGTCCGATGTGGAGATTCCATTGTATCTGGGTGGAGTGCCTCAGTGGTTTCAACATCCTCAATACGGCAGTGGCGTGGACGTGGTTGCGGTGACAATCAACGACCCGCACGTGCTCAGGACCCATGATGTCTCCACATTCTGCCGCGATGACATCTTGTACCGAAATGAGACCCTGCCCCTCGGTCAGAACGTGCTGATCCTGGGATTTCCGCTGGGGTTTCACGACACGCTGAACAACCTGCCGATCGTCCGCAGCGCGACAATCGCAAGTTCGTTCTCGCATCCTTTCAAGGGCGAACCGTATTGTCTGACCGACGCCCGCCTGCACCGTGGGATGAGTGGGTCGCCGGTGATCGTCAAGACGCCGCACCGTTCAAGTGGCATTGACAAACACTTATCCAATTGGCGGCTACTGGGGATTCACTCTTCCTCGCTCGACGTGTCAGATCGAGACCCCAGTCAGGATGAACGACTTGCTCTGAACACCACCTGGTACGCATCACTGTTACCGGAGATGCTGCCGACGAAGAATGTCGCCATAGTTGCAAATCTGCGCAACAGAGACAATGTGGTGAGTAGATCGTAATGGGCACACCGTTCAAACCCCCGTGGCATCAGACGGTCACCGCGAAACGCAACCATGTTGATCATGATCAATTCGTCGGCGCAGACCACAATCAGGGTCGTCCCGACGTGCTCTGGCTTGTACGTCGAGAGTGGCGCCACTGCTGATCGCTGATTCGACAGATTACCATCGGGAGTGCGCACATGGATAACACCAGCCTGCTGATCGTCGCCATGGCCCAGCAGTGCCGGGCGCTCATTGAGGGATCACAATCCAATGACACCGACTTGCCGCAGGCCCTCCATCGCAACCACCTGCAGTGGATGTGCGACCGCATCGAGGCACAAGCGAAAGAGTGGCCCGTCACCAAACTTCATCGCTGGATTGGATTCATTCAAGGAGGCATGTTGGCAAGCCGGATGCTCGACTTTGACACTGCCAAGTCGATGTTCGACCAAGCGAAGAGCGCCTACGGAATCATCGAAGCCGATGAAGACCTGTTGGATCACCTTGATCCGACCAGCGATTTCGAATTGGACATCGGCGGGGAGAGTTAATAAGTCATTCCCACTCTCTCGTAACTTTCTCGAAGGCGTGTGCCGCAGCGCCAGGCACCTGACCCAGCCCCCTGAGTTAAAGCCAGAAGTTGACGGGCCGGCAAAAAGTCGGGGGTTGGAATTGCGATTCTTCGCTTCGGCGCTACTCTGCGTCGATGAAACGCATTCGAGACCATCACAGCCCTGAACTGTTCGATCCGTGGGAGCATCTGGGGCCGAAACGGCGTCGATTGCTCGAACTCAGTTGGGCGGGCGTATTTCGAGACTACCTGCTCGCCCATTTGCCGGTGAGCGAACTGGCGGCGGGGTTTTGTGACGGTCGGGGGCGGCCGAGCAAGGATCTGTCGGTCGCGATTGGGGCCTTGATTCTTCAGCAGCTGCATGATCTGACCGATCAGCAGACGACCGAAGCCGTGGCGCTGAACATCGCCTGGCACTATGCCTTGGACATCCGGCACGAGCCAGATGCCTATCTGTGTGAGCGGACGCTGCGGAACTATCGAAACCGCATCCTGGAGTCGGGGCTGGACGAGGTGCTGTTTCGCGGGCTGACGGATCAGTTGATCGCGAAGATCGGAGTGGATACGAGTCGGCAGCGGTTGGATTCGACGACGGTCCAGTCGGCCATTCGTGGTCTCACGCGGCTGGGAATTCTCGTCGAAGCCACCAGCAAGTTCCTGCGGGAACTCAAACGCAAGTGTCCCGCTGACTACGCAGAAGTCGACTCGGAGATGCTCCGCAAGTATGTCGAGCGAAAAGGGGATGGCTGCTTCGCCAACACACGTCCGAGTGAATCGAAGCGGCGACTTCCCGAAGCGGCTCAGGACGTGTACCGACTCGTGGAGCAGTTTCGCAACGGCGAAGCATCCGCTTTGGAAAGCTATCAACTGCTGCAACGCATCTTTCATGAACAATGCGAAGTGAGCGAGGATGATCCTGTGGCGCCGGTGGCGATCCGGCCCCCACGAACTTCAGGCTGCGATGGTGTGATCAGCCCGGCCGATCCCGATGCCCGTTACAACAAACACAAGGGCACCGGCTATCTGGTGCAGATCATGGAGACCTTCAGTCGAGGACGACTCCCCGAGCGAGACTCCGGACTCTTCCGACGAGGATGATGACCGGCCGCTTGTGCCCGATCTGATCACGCATGTGGCCGTCGACCCGCTGACGATGCACGATCAGGATGCCTTGGAGCCTGCCTTGGACGATACGCGACCCGTCACATCGGACCGAAGGAACTGTTGGCCGATTCTCACTACGGCTCGACCGATTGCCTCGCTAAGGGACAACAACGGGGCGTGAGAGATCGTCGCACCCTCCATGCCGGCGAAGGGAGCCCAAGCAGGGCAAGCTGACTCTGGAAGACTTTGCGTTGGATGACGAAGGCCGTGTGCTGAGCTGCCCGGCCGGACACGCTCCGGTCGAAACGAGCATTGCCGACAGTACGATTGCAGGTGCTGTTCGATCCTGTCGTGTGTGAAGAATGCCCGCACAAGGATCGTTGCCCGACCGCAGCGGTCGGGCGTACATCACCGCGCTACCAATACACCCACGACCGCGTCCGGCAACGTGCCCGTCGTCTGCATGATGCCAGCGACGAGTTTCGAGACCGCTACCGCTGGCGAGCCGGCGTCGAAGCCACCATGTCACGCTTCAAGCATCAAATGGGAATGGCTCACTTGCGCATCCGCAGGATGCAGAAGGTCACGTTCACCGCTTTCCTTCGCGCCTTGGGGCTCAACATCCACCGCGTGGCCGCTTGGAAACGAGCCATCGCCACAGCTTGAGCCCACGGGGGCAATTGGCAAGCACCATTACACCGCAGTCACTTCCTGACCCGCCCAATCGCCAACCTGATATCAGGCGACCGAGCCACAGAAAACGACGCCGTGAGGAACTCATCCCCGATATCCAAACCAGCAACACAGACTTTTTGCCGGCCCGTCAACTATTGACAATATCTCCACCAATCGAGAATGAAACGCTCTCCAGGGGAGGCTCCAAGTGGGAAGGACAAAAGCAGAAATGGCGATAATAGGTGATGAAACCGGCTGCCGACCGCCGGGGTCGTGGCTAAGACTTCAGATCGCCGAGGGGCCACTCGACATCCATATCCACGAGCTGCTCAAAGAACGCCCTGATCTTCTCCGGACGTGTGCTGACTTGTCGGCTGAGCATCGTCTCTCCCTCGGCGTGGCGGACGCAGACGGTAATTTGCTTGCTGTGCTGATCGATGGCGAGGTGCAACATCGTCGGGTTCTCCTTGTGCAAAGTGATTGGTGTGCCCACCTGGCGACGCCGTGAATCAACACCAGGAAAACCTATTCATTTGCCACACACACCTCTTTAATCGAATCACACCACCGCACTTCCCGAACGCCAAGGAACGTGTCCGCCGAACATCTGGACCAGGCAGTGCCCCCCGTAGTGCGTTCCCTTGAGAACATGCAGTCCGCACAACCGCCCCTTGCCTAGCTTGACACTGATTTCCGGGGCCGGTTTGAGGGGGATATTCGCAGATGGGTCCCACCGACCACCCGGGGGGGCCGGTCCGATCTCCGGTCGGATCGGGATCGGCGATCGGCGACATTGTCGCTCAGCCCTGGTCGGCAGCCCAGCGCGAAGGCGTCGCCTGTCCACATGCTGGACGCGGCGGGCCTGGCCGCATCTCAGCCAGCAGAGCCTGCACCTCAGTGATGGCCACACGCTCACGCTTCATCACGCTGTCCTCGGTACCGCTCACCTTCGCTGCCACGTCCACGAACTTCGCATAGCTCCTGATGCTCGTCTCCAACCACCCCAGCGCAGCCCGTGAGGGCGCAGGTGACAGCGCCTTGTCCAGCCGCACCCTGGTCGCAGCCCCGAGACGCTCCTCGACCACACGAAGCCGGTTGGCCTGCACCCAGGCGATCTCAGCAGCGAGGGAAGCGTTCGCCGGCAGGTCCGGCCAGTGTGCAGGTAGGTCGCCCAGCCCCTGAATCTGCCCGGTGTCAGGCGACGATGTCGTTCTTTGGGTCCGCTTCAGGCGTCAATGTCGCAGGCGGGTACAGCCGGTCCGGCTCGGAATACGCCCACAGCTGGGCCTGCAGCTTGGTCATCCCCCGCTTCCGGCGCGCTGCATCATCGCGTTCCGCTCGAATTCGAGCTGCCGGGCCCACCCGCCCAGCGTGTCAGGCTGAGTGCAGAGATGTCCCCTCGACGAACAGACCGCTGCGACTCAGGCGAAGACTGTAGTCGCGCAGGATGATGCAACTTCGGTCATGCAGCAAGGCACTTAATTCGCTTCGGTGTGATCACCGACGCGCGAATCTGACCGGGTGAAGGAGTTCGCGTTGACGACGCCACCGGGTGGCTGCCGGACGAAGCTCTTTCCGTGCACGCGATGATGGATTCGACCATATCGCGACGGTATGCTGGGAGCCATGGCCGATGTCACGAAGATCCTCGCATCGATCGAAGCGGGCGATCCGTCGGCGGCTGAGCAACTGCTGCCGCTGGTGTATGACGAGCTGCGAAAGCTAGCCGCCGCCCGCATGGCGGAAGAACGCAGCGATCATACCCTGCAGGCGACGGCCCTCGTCCACGAGGCGTACCTGCGGCTGGTCGAAGTCGATGCCGTCCAGCACTGGAACAGTCGTGGTCACTTCTTCGCCGCGGCAGCGGAGGCCATGCGACGGATTCTGGTCGAGCAGGCTCGTCGCAAACGGGCCGTCAAGCATGGGGGCCAGAGTCGCCGTGTACCACTCGAGGCTGCCGATGTTGGGTCTGGAATCGCCGGCCGAGCAGCTCCTCGATATTGATGAAGCCCTGACGCGCCTCGCCACCGAGGATCCTCAGGCTGCCCAATTGATACAGCTTCGCTACTTCGCTGGACTATCGATGGAGGATGCCGCCCAAGCGGTCGGCATCGCACGCTCCGCCGCCTACGAACACTGGTCATATGCACGTGTTCGGCTGAAATCTCTTCTCGATCGCGATTGACGCGGGAGAAGTACCTCGCGCGGAGCGTGAGATTCTGAAGTTCTTCGGCGTTTTCGTCAGGACGAATCGACCGTCGAATTCGCACTGTAGTCGGCGAACCGGGAGTACATGTTGCCATGTCAGCAGTCCTGCAGAAAGCTCGCGAGATGTTTCTTCACGCCGTCGGCAAGCTGCCGTCGGAGCAGTGGGACGCTTATGTCGCCGAAGTCTCTGGCGGTGATGCCGACCTGGAACGGCAGGTGCTAAACTTCCTCGACATCCACCGCGAAGGCGGCAGCTTTCTTGATCGGCCAGCCGTTGCCGTTGGCGACACATGTGTCTTCCCCCCGATGGCTGGCAACGTAGCGCCAACGGTCCTTCCTCGTGAATGTGCCGGAGCCACCATCGGCCCGTACAAGCTGCTGCAGCAGATCGGCGAAGGGGGCATGGGCGTCGGTCTACATGGCCGAGCAGACCGAGCCGGTGCGGCGGAAGGTGGCGCTCAAGGTCATCAAGCCGGGCATGGACAGCCGCCGAGGTCATTGCCCGCTTCGAGGCCGAGCGGCAGGCGCTGGCGATGATGGACCACGTCAACATCGCCCGTGTGCTCGATGCCGGTGCCACGGAGCAGGGCCGGCCGTACTTCGTCATGGAACTGGTCCACGGCGTCCCGATTACCGAGTACTGCGACGAGAACCAGCTGACGCCGCGCGCAGCGGCTGGAACTGTTCGTGCCGGTCTGTCAGGCGATTCAGCATGCGCATCAGAAGGGGATCATTCACCGCGACATCAAGCCGTCGAACGTGATGGTGACGCTCTACGACGGCAAGCCGGTTCCCAAGGTGATCGACTTCGGCGTGGCCAAGGCGATCGAGCAGAAGCTGACCGAGCGGACGCTGTTCACGCAGTACGGCACGATGGTCGGCACGCTGGAATACATGAGCCCCGAGCAGGCCGAGATGAGCGCCGTGGGCGTCGATACTCGCAGCGACATCTATTCGCTGGGCGTGCTTCTGTACGAACTGCTGACCGGCACCACACCGTTGAGCCAGCAAGCGACTCAAGAAGCCGCCTATGCCGAGATGCTCCGCCTGATCCGGAAGAGGAGCCCCCCAAAGCCGAGCACGCGACTTAGCGACTCGGGCGACGCGCTGGCATCAATCTCGGCCAGCCGCCATACGGAACCGGCGAAACTGCTCGAAGCTGATCCGCGGCGAATTGGACTGGATCGTGATGAAGGCCTGGAGAAGGACCGCAACCGGCGCTACGAAACGGCCAACGGCTTCGCGACGGATGTGCAGCGGTACCTGAACGACGAGACCGTGCAGGCGTGCCCGCCGTCAGCGGCCTATCGCGTCAGCAAATTCGCCCGGCGGAACAAGCGCGTACTCGCCAGCGCCGCAGTACTAGCCTTGGCGATTCTCGTCGTAGCGGGCACCATTGGCTGGGCAGTCCGCGACCGGGATGCGCAGACACAAGAGGCAGCCCGGGAACTGCGCGGTGCGCGAGGCAGCGATTCAAGCAGAAGTGAGCCTGGCCCTGAAGGAAGCCGAACAGTGGCAGGAGCAAGCGAAGTGGCCGGAGGCAGCTGTCGGCCGCTAAGAGAGCGGAGGGATTGCTGGCGGGCAGTGGCGACAAAGAATTTCCGCGATGCGTGCGTCAATTCCGCGATGACCTGGACGTAATGCTGCGACTGGAGAAGTTCCGTGCCCAGCGCGGAAACTTGCCGGACCACGCAGACAAGAACAGAGCCTATTCGCGTCTCTTCTCGGACTTAGGCATCGACGTGGAGGGCCTGAGCCCGCCAGAAATAGCGAGCAGGATCGCGCCGGCCAACCACTGCCGTCCGATTGGCTACGGCGCTGGACGACTGGCGCAAATCCTCCGGGACTGGGGCCTTCACGATCGGACACGCGATCCGGCGACCTGGAAGCGGCTATTGGAAGCCGCGCGGCTCGCCGATCCCGACCCGTGGAGGAGCCAACTGCGTGAGTTGACGGGCCGAGGGGATTTGCCTGCTCTGCGGAAGTTGGCTGACGACGCCGACATGACTGTGCTGCCCGTTCAGAGTCTGCAGCAAATGGGCAATCACCTGATTTTCTCCGGAGACGGCCCCGCCTGCGTCGAGTGGCTACGAAAAGCTCATCGACAGCATCCGGGCGACGCCCTGATCAGTTTCGATCTGTCCCACCATCTGAGCCAATTGCCATCCGCCGATATAGCCGAGTCCCTTCGCTTCGCGGAGGCAAGCCTGGCAGCCCAACCCAGCGCCTACATGTACGACGTCGTCGGGAACCTATTGTACAAACTACGCAGATATGACGAAGCCGCCGCGGTTTTCCGCAAGGCCATCGAGCTGGATCCCGAATTCGACTGGTCCCACTCCAGTCTCGGCCGTGCTCTCACGGCCAGTGGGAAGGTGGACGAGGCCATCGCCTGTTACCGCAATGCCATCGCGGTTAATCCGAACTGGATTTGGGCTCACCTTCACCGCGGCTCGATCTTCGACACTCAGGGCAGGCTGGACGAGTCGGCCGCCGACTACCGGGAGACCAATCGCCTCTGCCGGGAGGCCATTCGCCTCGATCCTTCCGACCACTGCTCTTACGCCTACCTGGGCTTCGTGCTGGTCCACAATGGGGACATGGACGAGGGCATAGACTGCTACCGCAAGGCCATCGCGCTGCAACCCGACTACGCCTGGGCCCATTACCAACTCGGCAGCGCCCTGGCAAGGAAAAAGGACTTCCAGGGCGCTGTCGCCGCCTGTAGCAAAGGCATCGAGCTGAACCCGGACGAGGCCGCGTACTGGAGCAACCGGGGGCGCTGTGTATGCCCAATTGGGTCAGCACGACGAGGCCCTCGCCGACTACTCGCAGGCCATCGAACGCCAGCCGGATAATCCGGTTGTCTGGTACTTCCGCGCCGTGTTGGAGTTGCAGCGCGACGACCCCAGCGAGTATCGCCAGGCGTGCGCACGCATGCTCGAGCGGTTCGAGCACTCGCCAAGCAACGATGTCGTTTTCTGGATTTCCTGGACCTGTGTGCTGGCCCCGGAGTCCCTCGCCGATTGGACGAAGCTCCTGGAACAGGCGGAGAAGGCACACGCCGCTGATGGCCAGAGCTACGACACGATCAACCAACTCGGCTGCGTGCTTTACCGTGCCGGACGATTCCCAGAAGCGGCCATGCGCTTGGCCGAGGCGGACGCTGTCTTTACGCAGTCTCCGAGCAAGCGAAGTGCCATCATTTACAATTGGTTTTTTCTGGCCATGGTCCATCATCGGTTGGGGCACACAGGGGAAGCGGCAAGCTGGCTCGAAAAGGCCCAGCGCGAGATAGACGAAGCGTCGCCCGCGGCAACGCAAGACTCGACCACCAATACCTGGAACCGGCGACTGACACTCCAGTTGCTACGCCGCGAGGCAGAGGAACTCTTGCAAAACAAGAGCGAGTAGATCAATCGGACGGTCCCGAAACCGTCCAGCAGAACCCACAAAAAAGCGGCCGGTGAGGGCCTGACGGTCAAGAAAGTTCCTCACCGGCCCGGCACCACCCCGGCGCTCGGTCTGCGCCGGGAACGATGTCCCTTCATTCTAACGCAGACCACATCCCCAGTGAAAAGGGTACTTGAAATGAAAAAACTCCTTGGCATCTCCTGGCGCAGGGGTCTATTGCTCGTGGTGTTGTCGCTGGATTTGGCCGGTGCTCTCCACGCGGACCTCGCGCCCGATGGACCCGAGCATCACAGTGTCGGCACAAATCCTCAAGCCGTTGTGACGGCCGACTTCAATAAAGACGGTCGGGTCGACCTGGCCACGGCGAATTACGACGGCACGCTCAGCGTGCTGCTGGGCGACGGTCTGGGCGGCTTCGGTGCAGCGAATCACTTCGCCACCGGTATGAACCCCGTATCCATTGTGGTTGGGGACTTCAACAAGGACGGCACCCTCGACCTCGCCACAGCCAACGCCGGCAACAGCACGACCGATAGCGTACTGAACTCCGTCAGCATCCTGTTGGGCACAGGGAACGGCACTTTTCAGCCGCGCGTCGATCACTTCACCTGGTACCCGCTGATCGCGCTCGAGGTCGGTGACATCAACAAAGACGGCAACATGGACCTGATCCATCTGTCGATTGACACCTCCGGATGGGGCGATCCCTACGTTCAGGTGCTGGTGGGTAATGGGCAGGGGGGCTTTGTGGCAGGGTACTATGAATACCTCTATGGCTACTCCCCCGTCGGGATGACAATTGCCGACCTTAACGCCGACGGCAATCTCGACGTCGTCACTGCCGACTCGGGACGCAACACTGTCAGCGTGCTGATGGGCAACGGTGACGGCTCCTTCAACTACTCTGGCGTGGGCAACAGCGACTTCGTCACCGGCCCTCTGCCTCAAGCAGTGGCCGTCGGTGACTTCACGGGTGACGGCATACCCGACCTGATCACCACCGGCTTGTCGACAGGGTGGGTGGCTGTCCTGCCCGGCCGCGGCGACGGCACGTTCAGCACGCGGATCCAAAGCGTTTCGTACCTCGGGGACTCCCTGGCAGTCGCGGACTTTAACCGTGACGGCAAGCTTGACGTTGTCGCGGGTTACTGGTCGTCGGAGAATCTGAGCTTGCTCCTGGGACGGGGGACGGAACCCTTTCCCCGCCCGACGAACCTTGGGCTGGTTCGTCGATCATGGGAGTCGCGGTCGGGGATTTCAACGCAGATGATCGCCCGGACGTGGCGGCAGCAGACTGGGGCATGAATTCTGTTGCCGTGCTGCTCAACGACGGTATCTGGTCGCCCCCGCCACCGGTGCTGCCGACGCTGAGCATTCTCGATGGCTCGGTGCGGGAAGGGAGTCGCGGCTCCACCAGCCTGAACCTGACCGTTACGCTCTCGAAGATCAGCACTGACACTGTCACTGTGGACTACAAGACCAGCGATGGGACGGCGCTGAAGAACTCCGACTACTACGCCACTCACAGCACTCTGACTCTTTCGCCCGGCCAGACGAGCCGCTCGCTGAAGGTTCTGATCAAGCCGGACCGCAAGCGCGAGCCGAACGAGACGTTCACCGTGACGCTCTCGAATGCCGTGAAGGCCACCATCGCTGATGGAGTCGGCCACTGCGACGATTCTGAACGACGACTGAGCAGCAACAACGGCCGGTGAGGCCCTGACGGTCAAGAAAGTGGGGCACCCTCTGGGTCCACCGGCCCGGCATCGCCCCGGCGCACGGTCCGCACGCCGGTCGTGATGACTCCCTGTCCACTGCGGACCACCAACCGGGAGACATGTGATGAGACGCTGGAACTTTCTGCAACTTGTGGCATTGATGGCGATTGTCAACTCCGCTGCCCAGACGGGAGTGGCCGACCCCCCAGACAAGACAACCAGGCCGGTCGTTGACGCCCCCACGAAGATGATTGTGTACGGGGAATCGAAGCTCACGCGTACGGATCAGGGGATCACGTTGCAACTGAAGGCTGTCAATGTGCCGCCGGGTGTCTACACGGGCTGGATTGCATTCTTCGAACCGGGCGGAACGGTCCCGCTGGCCGCCGGTTGGGTCTCCGGACACGTCGTGGGCAATGGGGGTCGGCTGACGCTTGCCGTGCATCTGAAGGAGGGACAGGTGATTGAGGGGCATTCGGTGCTTCCGGGAGGTGCCCTCGTGGATGCGCAGGGGCAGGACATCGTCATGGTGGTTCGCTACCACGGGCTGCCGGATCCGGGGAGGATCTACTTGCAGACGCATACGCATGACCCGCTCGGGGCCGTGGACTTTCTGTTCACACGCCACAACGTGCCGTAATTCCGCCCGTCCAGATATCAGGGGCGAGTCTGGCGTCCGTGGGGCGCGGTCCTCGCTCCTGATCCTGGCTCCCGCCCGGTGCCGCACACAAGCGACCACGGGTTCATCGGGGATCGGCAAGACGTTGCTGTTGCCACGGGTCGCTGGGCTGGCGGGATGCTTGCTGAGAGGCAGGCCCCGCAGGCCTCCGGCCTGAATGCCGCGGGCCACGGTCCGTACCCCTAACTTTCAATTTCTGGCACCTCGCCGGGCACCGAAGCCGGTCGACCCGTGTGTCTCGTTCTGCGGACGGTGCACGAAGAGCAGGCAGTCCCAGTGTCTGAATGCCTGCCGCGCCTGTGGCGGCCAGACGAACCGCCTCTCGGGAAGCTGCGGCTCGTACACCTGCGTTGACACTTCACGAGACCCGAACTGCGGGGCGATCGGCAACAACTGCAGTGCCAGCGGCCTCGCCTGCTGCGGCGGGACCTGCATTGATGTCGGCAATGACATCAACAACTGCGGCGGTTGCGGTGTGGTCTGCGGAGGCGCGACGCCGTTCTGCATCGCCGGCACCTGCACAGCCGGAGGGGACGAGTGCGCCTCAGGTCTGACGAAGTGCGGCAGCACGTGCATCGATCTGTCGCAGGACGCCAACAACTGCGGCGCGTGTGGGAACGTCTGCGGCGGGCAGACGCCATACTGCAACCAGGGTCAATGCAGTCAATGCCACGCACTTTTATCGATGTGTGAAGGACGGTGTGTTGATCTGGGGTTCGACAATCAAAACTGCGGCGCCTGCGGCGTCGTTTGCGCTGGTGACATGACCTGCGTGGGCGGCGTGTGCCAGTTCTCCGAGCCATGTTCGGATTGCGGTGTTTAAAATCTGGCACGCTCTCCCGCGAGGTCATCGCCAACGGGGTAGCACCGGTTGCTCGTCAACCGGTGTTGCGTCGCTGTCGAAAACCGCTGAAAATGCGTCACCGTCACCGCTCAACCCGTGGCAATGATCGCAGGATTTGAGATAGAGCGGCACCGCCTCCTGCACTGTCCGCACGTATTCAGTCACCGCTTCGTCACTGACGATGCGGGCGGCACGGGGAACGATTTGCCGGTACACACGATCTTGAGCCGTCCCAAATCGGCTCTCGACGACCTTCCGCACATACGTCTGTGCGGCATCAGTCAGTCCTTGGGTCAGCTTCGACGGAGGAAAAGAATCCGGCTCTGGCGATACCCCATCAGCTCCCTGAATTCCCGAGAGAGAGTTGAGAGGCAGGCAAGCCCAAGAATGATTCCGCTCATGCGGAGCAACATCGTTTGCCTCTCTTCTGGCTGTGGTATTCGTCACGGAGAACCCATGATATCCGGTCATATCGCGGATTTCAGCGATCATCGTGACCAGCGTCGCTTGGCTTCGGGGTGAGTCTGGAGCCATTGATCCGGCAGCAGTTCTGAGAGATCATCCGGCGGCTTGTCCGAGAATTGCACGAGCAGGTCCCGCACATAAGCCAGCGGCTCCACCTGGTTCGCCTTCGCACTCGCCATCAGGCTGTACAGAATGGCAGCCGCCTTGCCGCCGTTGTCGCTGCCCAGGAACAGATAATTCTTGCGGCCAATCGCCACAGGCCGCACCATCCGCTCGCTGAGGTTGTTGTCCATCGACAGTGCTCCGTCCTCGCAATAGCGAGTCAGCCCGTCCCAGCGAGACAGGACGTAGCGGATCGCCCGGCCCACCGGACTTTTGGGCAGCACCTGCTGGATCAGCCGTGTCCCTTCTGGACTACGGCCGTGAGTGCCGGTCATGGTCGTTGTGACCCGCGATTTGTCGAGAAAGACCCAGCGGTCTGGGTCGACCTCCGGTTGCCCCTGCTGCCACTCGTGCCGCGCGGCGACGACATCGGCGCGGTCCTGCTCGGCTGCGACCAGCGTTTTCTTTCACGAGTCAGCGTGAGCGCGTGACATGCCGCGCCAATCACGATTTCGCTGGCTTCGATGCCGCGCCTCTCCTTCAGTGGCGCCTACGCCTGGGAACCGGTTCGCACGGGCATGGGCCTGTCGACCGGGTTCCGGACGTTCCTCGAGGCGATCGCAACGGACACTGTCCGGAGACCCATTGAAACGACATCCGAGGTTCCGAAGTTCTCTTGACGACATCTGGGGACTATGGTAGCAAATGTCCAGGTCGCCAGGACGATTGGCACCTTGTCCCAGAAATACAGAAGGATGGACGGTGCGACGGATCATCAGCGGCATGGACCTCATCAACGCACATGACTACCCAACGGGAATCATGAGGCTCGAAGATACGCGGAGCCTGTGCTGCGTGACGGCTGGGAACCCATCACACGGAGCAACTCCAGGTTCATTGACCTCTTCTAGAATGGGAGCGACTCGTCTGCTCCCACTTCGAACGAGAAAGGCTCCGTGACTTCGTACTGGTATGGTGCGAGCAATGCGACTCGCTATTCGGAGCCGGAAGCGAGTACGCGATCATCTACGCAGACTTGAGCTGGAATGAGGACAGTCGGCCGTACCTCTGTGACAAGTGTGATGAACACGCGGTCACACTTCATTGCCTCGAATGTCGAAGAGAACTGGCCTGGTGTCACAACCGATATGGAAAAGCCAAGAGGGAGTTGGAACTGGAGTTGAGCAAACAAGAGAAGCGGCGTGGCCGTCGGCCGTTCACGTGACGGCCTGAGGTATTGACAACTTAGACACGAGGCCGGGTGAATAGACCGGCATCGAGGATTCGTGACCCTCATCGGTCGCCCACTGCGGGCGCCGGTGGGGGTCTTTTTTTTTGGCCCAGCCATGATGCGACTCGAGATTGAATCTGAGTGGCTCGAAGCACTGATTCAGAAGTGCGTTGACTCCACCGCCGCAAAGCTCCGTGAGGATGAGCGGCTCCTGTTCTCAGAGGCTGAGGCTGCTGCGAAGTTCGGAGTCCCCCGACATGTCCTGCGCGACGAACGCCTCCGCGGCAACATTTCAGGGTGCCGTGTGGGCAAACGCGTCATGTACAGCCGGCGTGCGCTCGAACAGTTCATCGAGTTCAGAGAGACCGAGAAGAAGGGAGATTGAGATGAAACCTGACCTGTTGCCGATTCACCCCGCGGCGGCGGCATTTCCCATGATGTCTGACGTGGAGCTAGATCGCCTGGCCACCGACATTAGGGAGAACGGCCTGCAGGAACCGGGCACGCTCTGGAGAGGGCAGCTTCTCGACGGCCGTAACCGACAGGACGCGTGCCATCGTGCGGGCGTCGATTTTAGGGTCCGCGACATCGAAGCGGAGGTCGGCAAACAGGATGGTCGGGGTGCTTTCGACCCCGTGACTTTCGTCATCAGCAAGAACGTTAGCCGCAGGCACCTGACCGAATCCCAGCGAGCGATCGTCGCCGCGAGGCTAGCCAACCTCAAGCGCGGGTCAAACCAGCATGAAGAAAAAGTGGATGGGCAAATTTGCACTTCCACTTCGGTCGACAGCGCAGCGACCCTCCTCAGCGTCTCGCCGCGCTCCGTCAAGTCGGCACGGAAACTCCTTGCTGAGGGGACAGACGTGGTCGTGAGGGCCGTGGAGTCAGGCGGACTGTCACTAAACGCCGCCCAGCAGGTTGTTCGAACTGTCCCAGACAAGGAGCAGCAGGCAGCCCTCCTCACCCAAGGCAGCGAGGCAGTCAAGAGGGCCATTCGGAAGCCAAAGGCGGACGGCCAGACCACCCAGGAGCCGAGCACTTCGGTGGACGGGGCTTCGGCGGCAGCACGCGATGACAAGGTGGATGGCAGCCTCCTGGATGCCGTGATGGAGGTGTGGAATCGAGCCAACCCGGCCACCCGAAAGAAGATCCTTCAGACCCTGAAGCAAATGGACCTGGAGTGATTCATCCACGAATGACCGCGGACACCCAGCCAGTCATGCGAACAGGACAAGCTACCCACGAACTGCGTGATCCCGGTGTCGCGGCCGGGCGTGGGGATTCCTCGTGTGTGTACAGGAGGAAGCCCGCAAGGGACCTGGAACGTCCCCTGCGGGCCAACGTCAGTTCTCGATTTCAGCGTGGACTCTACCAAAAAACGAAGAGAGGCGGGAGGCCTAGTTGGCTAATCCCGTTGGTTTGTTCGTTCCCCAAGGAGTGTCCTGCGTGCAAACGGTCCCCACGAGAGTGTGGGGGTGGTCTTGCCTGGAGGGGTAGCCAAACCCCTCATCACGGTCAAACCGGCCGGGCTCGCAACCCGGGGCAACGAGACAGTGCCTCCATCATGAGCGTACCTCAAAACCGGGCGACGTCGAACCCTGACGACCCGGTGGGTGACCCGCTGATGACAGAGGACGACCTTTGCCGTCCGAGAGACATGGCGTTGAGGACAATTTCGGGACCGCCCCGGTCAACCGGAGTCGCTACGTAGGCTTGCCTTGATGGCGCGCGGCCAGCCGGAAGCAGGTGGACCCAGGCCGACGGGACTGACAAATGGGGAATCACATGACTGGGCAGCAAAGGCAGGGATGAGAGGGGGGGGCCGATGGCGATGGCGAGTGGGGCCTCGCCATCAGGCCCCTCATTGAACCCCCGATGCCCGGTGAGGTGGTCGAGCCCCAGAAGGTCACCCGGAAGAGGGAGCGGTGCGCGATGAGCACGAGCAGACCAATAACAGACGCCATATGTCAGAACTGCAGGAAGGCGGACTACATGGCAGACAACCTCGGTTACCGGCACTGCGAGCTCTGCAACGACTGGCAACACCTGGCGGCCAACAGTTCTACCGACTGGATTCCGGTCGTAGAGTGGATCACCAGGGACATGTGCAAGTTCCCGATTCAGCAGCCGGAGCCCTTCACGAGTGGTGCCACTTCTCTCACGAACTCGAACATGAAGGCGGCACAGGATATCGAATCCAGTGAGTGTGTGTACAAGTCTTTTCAGGAGAGCGATTTGCGAGGCGATGCGTAGCGTTGACACCCAGTTGCCACTGCAGTCAATCATCCCACCCCTTTAGGAGGCCATACCCATGGATACCACGTCGGAGACTTCGAACGTCAGATTGGCCTTGGACTCGCTTCCGAGATCGCAGCGGTCGACATCAAATCACGTTGCCAATCTCAGGACGCTCCTGGAGGCCGCAGTCGAGCAGAAGTACGGCCAAGTGGCCATCCAGCAAGCTCGGTTGATCCAAAGCGCTGGGCGGCACGAACTGGCAGTCAAGACTTGGTCGAAGAAGCGCAGGGACGGCGGGGCAGACTGGTCCGTAGAGACGGCACTCAAGGTCGATGGTTTCATCGCCGCCCGCATCAAGGACGGCGATGCCTGTATTCGAGAGCTGGGCTTGGAGGACACCTTGGCCCTCTCCGTCGCCCGCTTGTACGAGAGTGCCTGATACCCACCCTCCCTCTTCGAAGGTCTTTGACATGAACCAGAATCTCAGAATCCTGATGCAATCTCCACCGGCTTTCAGGAATGCCCTGCTCGTCGACGTTCATGGCGAGCCGCGCCCGTTGTCCTGCGTCGTCGATCACTGGCAGGAGTCGGACTTCCACAGTCTCGACGGAGCCTGGCTGCGGATGTCCGGACGTGATCCCTCTGCGCCGGGCCCCCAGCGCCTGTGGTCTGAACGGCCCCGCGGTCACAGCAAGACGTCCGATCTGGCGATCAGCGTCACGTGGGCCCTGTTCGCCACGCCGCGGAAGATCACGGGCATCTGCGCCGCCGGCGATCGGGACCAGGCGCGGCTGCTTCGCGATGCGATCGACCGGCTGTGCCGTCTCAACCCCTGGCTTAACCAGTTGCTCGAGGTCCAGCAGTTCCGGATCGTGAACCGGCACACCGGAAGCGAGTTGGAGATCATCAGCTCCGATGCCAACACGTCGTACGGGATTCTGCCCGACTTCATCGTCGTCGACGAGATCGTGCACTGGGGCCAGCGGGGCCTGTGGGACTCGCTGCTGTCCGCCTCGGCGAAGCGCCGGCACTGCGTGCTGGTGGTGATCACCAACGCCGGCTTCACCGAGAGCTGGCAGTACCAGACCCGGGAGATCATCCGGGAGGGCTCGGACTGGTGCTTTTCGCGACTGGAGGGTCCGGTCGCCAGCTGGATCTCGGACAAGGATCTGGAGCAGCAACAGCGTCTCCTGCCCGCTCCTCAGTTCGATCGGTTGTGGATGAATCAGTGGACCTCCGGATCCGGGGACGCGCTGGCCGCTGATGACATCGAGGCCGCCATCACGCTCGAGGGGCCGATGGATGAGCCAGCATCAAGTTATGTGTACTGCGCCGGCCTCGACCTGTCCGTCCGCCGGGACAAGTCGGCGTTCGTGGTCGTCGGCCGCAGCGTGGGTGGGTACAAGTACGAACCAGGTGTCGACTGGTTTGGTCTCGACCCCAGCCCGAACGCGCGTTACCCCGAGTACGTCCCAGGGACCGGACGGCTCCGCCTCGTCCACGTCCGCACTTGGACGCCCCCACCGGGAGGAATGATTGATATGCAGGCGATCGAAGACCACGTCCGGCAGATGCACGAGCAGTTTTGGTTTCGTCACCTGCTCTTTGATCCGTATCAGGGAGAGTTTCTGGGACAGCGACTGCGGAATGCCAACCTCCCGATCGACTCGCAGTCGTTCACGGGCAATGCCCTCACCGAGATGGCCAGCCACCTCCTCGAAGCGTTCGGCAGCCGGCAGATCGACCTGTTCCCCGAACCCCAGCTCATCCGGGATCTGAAGCGCCTGCGGATCGAAGAGAAGAGCTATGGCTATCGGCTGAATGCCAGTCGCACCACCGACGGTCACTGTGACACCGCCACGGCCTTCGCACTGGCCCTGCTCGCCTGTCGCCGGATGCCGGACAAGTCTCCCAAGGTCTTTACGGGGCAGCTGCTCTCGATGTCCGATGAGGAATATGCGGAATCCCTGAAGACCGAGCCGGACCCCGTCGAGATCGCCCGGATTATGCGGCGGTGGGGCTTTTGACCGCGGGCACATCGTATCGACGTGTTCGTCGTCAGGCAGAACGGAAAGCGGGGCGTGACCTCGGCCCGCACCAGTTCCCGGCGTCGCGGGCCCACCTGTTCCCAGAACAACGTCACGCGTTCAAAGACGCGGAGGAATGCCGCCTTGGCGAGCGGGACGGATTCGCCCGTCAAGTGCTCCTCGAGCTGATCCAGTTCGGCCAGCACCGCATCCGGATCGAATGGGACGGGTTCAACCTGCTGGCATTCGTTGAGCTCCACCTGCACACGTTCCCGTACTTCCCGCCAGTGGGCCAGCATGCCGCTCGCGGCCGGGATGTCGGCCGGAGCCATCAGCAACAGGTTCTCGGTCCCCTTGGAGATCTGCTGATCGAGCTTGGCAATCTGGGCCAGCAGTGATTCGCGTCGCAGCGGTTGGCGTTCGACCGCTTGTTCGGTTGCCGCCTGCAAGGCCTCGACCAACGACCGGCGACCGGCCTTGGTCAGCCAGACGGACCGGAAGTACTCGATGAGCACAGGTTCGATGAAATCGACGCGGACGGCGTAATTCGTGCACGTGCCGTAGTCGCGGGACGTCTTGCATTTGTAGTAGGCGTAAGTCGCATTCTGTTTCGAGCGGCCACGGCTGCCACGAGAGCCGGTCATGATCCCGCCGCAATGACCACACCTCAGGGTTCCGGACAGCAGGTACTTCCGCATCGGTCCGCCAGCGACCCGCGAGCGTTCGAGCAGCTTGGCCTGCGCGGCGTCGAACGTTTCCTTGTCGATCAGCGGTTCGTGGTTGTCCGGAACGATGATCGGTGCGTAGCCGTCGAATGACGAGGCGTTGCGTCCGTTGGATCTCAATTCGCCGTCGGCACCCACGTGGTGATACAGGCCCCCGCTTCGCCTTCCGAAGGTCATCCAGCCGATGTAGACCGGATGCTTGAGCATCGACTTGATGTGCGTGAAATGCCAATGGCCTCCGCTAGGTGATGGGATACCGCGATTGTTGAGTTCCACAGCCAGCGACCGAGCGCTGCGATTCGTCGTCGTGAATGTCTCGAACAGCCAGCGCACCGTTTCGATCTCTTTCGCATCGACAGACGACACCAGTTTGCCGGACCAGTCTCGCGGCTTGCGGAATCGCTCGCCGCGTCGGATCCGGCACACCTCTTCACCGGCCGCATTGAAGTACAGCCGGTCGTAGCCGTACGGAGTGGAATGGCCGAGCAGGCTTCCCTGCTTGGCGAACCGGATCATGCCGCGCAGTGCATTGCGGGACAGGTCGACCAGAAATCGATGCTTGCCTTCCTGCGTGATCTGGTAGATCAGGCGTCCAGCGAAGTCGTCCCAATCGATGTGGCCCTGGCTGACAGTCACCAGTTCCACACCGACGCGACGCAACGGTGAAACCCATTCGCCCGCCTCGATCGAATCGAACCGGCCGAACCGATCCTGATCCCAGCACAGGATCGCTTTGAAATCACCGCGCGATTCGGCATCGCGGATCATGCTTCGAAATTCCGGGCGCTTGTGCGTCTTGGCACCGCTGATCCCGTGGTCCTCGTACCAGCGCAGCACGCGGTAGCCCTCGCGCTTGGCCAGCTTGGTGATCTCGGCCCGTTGCTGCTCCGGGCTGTCCTCCTGCTTGTCCGTGCTCATGCGGATGTAGCCCACCGCGGGCTTCAATTGGGCGCTCATTGGCATCGGGTCCTTTCATGTTGATGGTGCGTTACGTCCCGCGCCGGCACCGTTGCCAGCGCGGTGTGACACAGTTACCTCGGCATCGCCGCATGTCTCCAGCGGGTGGCGATACGTGCTTCCGACAGTTCCCCTCTTCGACTCGTCCGTGATACGCTGTGTGTTTCTGCCGGCTCAAACGGTGCGACAGGCGGTTCATGCGTTCGGTCAATCGAGTGGCGATCGTGGTCCGGCCAAAGCCGGCGTTCTTTGAGTGGGTTCGTTCGCTTGATGGCGATCCGGCCGACGACATGGAGCCGTGGTGCTCGGTCTATCTGGTCGAGGCGTCCGAAGACGATGAGCCGCCGGCGACGCTGCGTCGCCATTTCGGCGAGGTCTTCGAAGAGCAGTTGCACGCGTGGCACACCGATGAAGCCAACTGGCCCATGCGTCGCACACTGGCCATGTTTCAGGAGTGGTTCGAAGTTGCGGTCGGCGACATGGTGATTGATTTGTCGGTCGATGAGCCGCTTGAGTACGACGACTAGAACCACGTTGGCCCGTGTCGCGTTTGCGGCGTGGGCCGGACGTTTGGCCCCACCGTGACACGAGACCCCGTTGCGGGGCCTCGTGGGCGACGTCGCTGGCGATCGTCGCTACTTGTTGGTCTGGCCAGCCCGATAGGCCAGCCGCAGAGCCTGCAGAACGTCCCACACCGCCACCTCGTGGAAGTCGAGCGAATCTGACTTCCGGGTGTCGAGCGTCGGGATTCGGAACAAGCGTCGGGCGATCGATTCCAGTTCGGCATCGACGGCGATCTGCCGTTCGCACCGGGCTGCACCAGCGTGGTATTGCGGTGGTGCGGAGTCCGGACATGTTTCCATCGCCCGTTTCCACAAGGCCAATGCCTGTGGCCATGCTTCTGCCCGTTCGGCGGATTCGGCTTCGTCGGCGTAATCGAGATGTTCGTGTCTGGTCATCATCTTGTCCCCCGACCAGCGAGGGTGAACTGCCCGCGATCCGTCTTCTTGAACCGGGCGTCCTTCCCCTTCTTGAGGTCTCGTAGGATCGAGGCGTACAGCGTCGCGTGTGGCGTCTTACCGCCCGGGCTCTTCCAGTACCGCTTGGCCGTCATGGCCTCGACCATCTGCTGGCAGTTCAGCGGTTCGCCCGCTTCGGCCAGCACACGTTCCGCTGCAGCCAACTGGCTCATCCTGGTCTTGCCGGGCTTGGCGCTGGTGGACCTTTTTCGCGGTCGCCTTCTTTGCCGGTGTCCGCTTCCCGGTCGTCGCCTTCTTGGTGGTCGTGGTCTTCTTCGTAGCCATGATCATGGTCCTTTCTCGGGGTCCAGAAACAAAATGGGCCGGCACACGCGGCCGGCTCAGTCGAGCGAGTACTCGCATCCGCAGACGGTACATCGCACCTCGCTTTCGTCGAGGCGTAGTCGGTCGACGTCGTGCGTCCCGCAACACGGGCATGCGTCCGCATCGCCGACCTCGTTGCGGTCGATCATCAGCAGTTGGCCAGCCTCCTTGAGTTCTTCCAGCAGCCGGGCCGCGTCGCCGAAATGCGTCCAGCCAACGTCTGCGTCGTCGAGGTCGCGGGTGCGTTCGCGAATCTCGCGATCCAACGCGCGCCGCATGTTGGCGAGCAGCGTGCGGGCGTCTTCCAGTTTCGAGATGGTCGCCCGTGGCCCATCTTCGCGTCGCGTCTTCTTTCTAATCCGTGGCATGTTGGTCCTCTCGTCGTGGTTCGTTTTGTTACTCGGGCGACCGCCGCCCGCGTGACACATCAGTTACCTCGGGTGCGGAGACACATCCACTCGATTCCGAGCACATTTCAAATGTGCCGGCGCGTGTCGCGGAAATGCGCCCTTTGATAAGCTTTCACAAACCAACGAACGTGGCCCCAGCGTGGGCTGGAACTATGACGATGCACGCCGCTAGGCGAACGTCGGCTGTTCAACAGCAGCGAGCTCGGCGCGTTGCTTAAGTTCATTGCTCGACCGGTGAACTGAGGCCGATGGCGAGACCGGAAGTCAGAAGGACGGACGACGTATGGCCCTCAAGAAATCCGAACTCTATTCCTCCCTCTGGTCGAGCTGCGATGAGCTGCGCGGCGGCATGGATGCCAGCCAGTACAAGGACTACGTCCTCGTCGCTGCTGTTCATCAAGTACGTCAGCGACAAGTACGCCGGCCAGCCCTACGCGCCGATCACGATTCCCGACGGGCGCCAGCTTCAAGGACATGGTCGCGCTCAAGGGCAAGACCGACATCGGCGACCAGATCAACAAGAAGATCATCGCCCCGCTGGCCAGCGCCAACCAGCAGCTGTCCGTCCGACTTGCCCGACTTCAACGACGCCGACAAGCTCGGCGGCGGCAAGGAGATGGTCGATCGGCTCACCAACCTGATCGCCATCTTCGAGAACCCGGCGCTCGACTTCTCGAAGAACCGCGCCGACGGCGACGACATCCTGGGCGACGCCTACGAATACCTGATGCGGCACTTCGCCACCGAGAGCGGCAAGAGCAAGGGCCAGTTCTACACGCCCGCCGAGGTCAGCCGCATCATGGCGCAGATCCTCGGCATCCGCGACGCGAAGACCAGCAGCGACACCACCGTCTACGACCCGACCTGCGGTTCCGGCTCGTTGCTGCTGAAGGTGGGCGACGAAGCCGGCACCGCCGGTCACGCTGTACGGGCAGGAAAAAGACGCCGCCACCAGCGGTCTGGCGCGCATGAACATGATCCTGCACAACAACCCGACCGCGCTGATCGTGCAGGGCAACACGCTGGCCGACCCGAAGTTCATGGACGGCGACGCGCTCAAGACCTTCGACTACGTCGTCGCCAATCCGCCGTTCTCCGACAAGCGCTGGAGCACGGGACTCGATCCGCTCAACGACCCGTACGACCGCTTCACATCTTCGGCGTGCCGCCCGCCAAGCAGGGCGACTACGCCTACCTGCTGCACATCGTCCGCTCGCTCAAGAGCACCGGCAAGGGCGCCTGCATTCTGCCGCATGGCGTGCTGTTCCGCGGCAATGCCGAAGCCGACATCCGCCGCAACCTGGTTCGCAAGGGCTACATCAAGGGCATCATCGGCCTGCCGGCCAACCTGTTCTACGGCACCGGCATCCCGGCCTGCATCGTCGTGGTCGACAAGGAGGACGCCCAGGCCCGCAAGGGCATCTTCATGATCGATGCCAGCGACGGGCTTCATGAAGGACGGCCCCAAGAACCGGCTGCGCGTCCAGGACATCCACAAGATCGTCGATGTCTTCAACCGGCAGCAGGAGATGCCGGGCTACGCGCGCATGGTCAGCTTCGAGGAGATCGAGAAGAACGAGTTCAACCTCAACCTGCCGCGCTACATCGACAGCCGGCAGGCCGAGGACATCCAGGACATCGACGGCCACCTGCAGGGCGGCATTCCGGTCGCCGATGTCGATGCGCTGGCCGCGTACTGGGACGTCTGCCCGGGCCTGCGGCACAGCCTGTTCACGCGACAACCGCCCCGGCTACGTCGATCTGGCCGTCGACAAGGCCGACATCAAGACGGCGATCTACGAACACCCCGAGTTCGCCGCCTTCATCGACCAGATGAACGCAGCACTTCGACCAGTGGCGTCAGCGGAGTCGCGACCGAGCTGCAAGGGCTCGCGGCCGGCTGCCAGCCCAAGGAGATCATCGCCGAGCTGTCCGAAGGCCTGCTGGCCCACTACGCCGGCAAGCCGCTGATCAACCACTACGACGTCTACCAGCATCTGATGGACTACTGGGCCGAGACGATGCAGGACGACGTGTTACCTGATCGCCGCCGATGGCTGGAAGGCGGAGACGTACCGCATCATCGAGAAGGACAAGAAGGGCAAGGAGAAGGACAAGGGCTGGGCCTGCGACCTGGTCCCCAAGCCGCTGATCGTCGCCCGCTACTTCGCGGACGAGCAGGCGGCGATCGACCAGTTGCAGGCCGAGCTGGAAAGCGTCGCGGCCCAGCAGACCGAGCTGGAGGAAGAGCACGGCGGCGAGGAAGGCTTGCTCGCGGAGCTGGAGAAGATCAACAAGGCGACCGTCACCGCGCGGCTGAAGGAGATCGAAGGCGACAGCGAAGCGGCCGACGAGGTCAAGGTGCTTGAAGCAGTGGCTGAAGCTCTCGGCGAAGGAAGCCGAAGTTGAAGAAGCAGATCAAGGACGCCGAGGCCGCACTCGATGACGCGGCCTACGCCAAGTATCCCGAGCTGACCGAGGACGAAGTCAAGACGCTGGTCGTCGACGACAAGTGGCTCGCCCGCCTCGACGCCGACGTTCACGGCGAGATGGATCGCATCAGCCAGTCGCTCACGCAGCGAGTGAAGGAACTGGCCGAGCGTTACGAAACGCCGCTGCCACAGTTGTCTGATCGCGTGGCTGACCTTGAGGAGAAAGGTGAACGGCCATCTGGAACGCATGGGGTTCGGCGTCGACCGAACCGAAACTGGCGGAGGTTGGAACGTGATTGCCAACTGCTCTCGATGTTCCGATCGGCTACAAGCAAACAGAAGTCGGCGTCATTCCAGATGATTGGGACGTGCGATTCACGCTCTGCGAGATTTGGTCGATGCGCTCTCGCGTCGATCCGCTACGGAATCCTGTCGCAATCGGCGAATTTCCGAGTGGTCGCTGCATGATCATCGGCAGGACTATCCAAGCGACTGGGCAAGTCACTTCCGAATCGTTCGTGTCAGCGACTCACGTGAAGAACGCTACGCAAACGCGCCGCGTCAAGGCTGGTGACGTTGTTATCGCAATCGTCGGAGCGAGCACGGGCCGGACGGCAGTCGTACCGTCGTGGCTTGATGGTGCAAATGCTCACTCAGACGACTGCCAGCGATCGCGATTGCCGAAGCAAAGGCGAGCAGTCGTTTCTGCTGTTACATACTCGCAAGTTGGTCCGGACAAAGCAGGTTGAGCAACGACATCAGAGGCGGCAGCGACAGCCGAACTGAATGCGGCGACGTTGAAACAGTTCTGAGTTCCACTCCCGCCCACGCTGGCCGAGCAGGAAGCGATTGCGGAGGCGTTGGGGGATGCGGATGCGCTGGATCGAATCGCTGGAGCAACTGGTCGCCAAGAAACGCCACCTCAAACAAGCCGCCATGCAGCAATTGCTCACCGGCAAAAAACGACTCCCGGGCTTTGAGGGGCAGTGGAGCTCGGAAACGACTAGGGGAACTTGCCGTCTCTCTATCAGCCAATCACTATTTCGGCGAGTAAATTCCCGGCTTCAGGATTTCCGGTGTACGGAGCCAATGGTCGTCGTAGGCTACTTCAACGAAAGCAATCACAACACATGGCAGGTAACAGTGACGTGCCGTGGTTCGACCTGCGGTACGGTGAACCGAACCGTCGATCGTTGTTGGATCACAGGCAACGCGATGGTCGTAAACTGTGATACGCAACTCTGATGTAGACAAAGCATTTCTCTATTCACTCGCTTTGCGAGCAAGACCTTTCAATTTGCATCACAGGAACAGGGCAGCCGCAAATTGTGCGAGCCCCTCTTGCTGCTTTCGAAATCTCGCTGCCACCGACGAAGCACGAGCAGAGTGCCATCGCCGGAGTCCTTACGGACATGGACGCCGAGATCGAAGCCATCGAAGCGAAGCTGGCCAAGGCTCGCCAGATCAAACAGGGCATGATGCAGGAACTGCTGACCGGCAGGACTCGACTGGTATAATCAATTTTCCCACTGCAGTTCTCGCACTCAACTGCGTGCGTTCATCGGGCAGGATCCTCAGGCATCGCTCACTCATGACCGCGGTAACCGTCAAACCTGAACTGCTGAAATGGGCCATCGATCGGTCAGGGAAGACGGTGGATGACCTGGCGGAATCATTTGCAAAGATCGAACAATGGCTGGCCGGCGAGAAGCAGCCGACGTTTAGGCAGTTGCAGGATTTCGCCAAAAAAACCATGACCCCGTTCGGCAGTCTGCTGCTGGACAAACCGCCAGTCGAAGACATCGGAATTCCTGATTTCCGTACCCTCGGCGATACACCCATCGATCGCCCAAGCCCAAATCTGATCGACACGATCGATGAAAGTCGCCGACGACAGGCGTTCGTGCGGGACCAGCGACTGGAAGATGGATGGGAATCTCTGCCGTTTGTCGCCAGCGCATCGCCGCGCGTGTCGACAAGTTCGCTGGCCCAGCGGATGCGACAGCAACTTCAACTGACGCCTGAATGGGCAGAATCGCTGCCATCCTGGGAGGATGCACTGAATCGGCTGCGGCGTGCCGCCGAGGAAATCGGCATCCTTGTCTTCAGTAACGCCGTGGTCGGTCTCAACAACCACCGACCGCTGGATCCGGAAGACTTCCGAGGTTTTGTGATTTGCGATCCGATTGCGCCAGCCATTTTCCTGAACGACGCTGACTCGAAATCGGCTCGCATGTTCACGCTTGCCCACGAACTCGTCCACATCTGGCTCGGCCGGGATGCGCTGGTCAACCTGATCAATTTGCTGCCGGCACACAACGAGACCGAGCGGTATTGCAACGTTGTGGCGGCGGAGTTTCTGGTGCCCGCTTACAAACTGACGGCTCGGTGGGATGAGGTCGCGGCGGAGACTGATCGGTTCTACAGGATCGCCCGCTGGTTCAAGGTCAGTCCGGTTGTCGCTGCTCGCCGAGCTTTGGAACTTGGGTTGATCGGTGAAGAGCAGTTCTTCTTGTTCTACCACGCCGATCGAGCAGCGTTTTTGAAGCGGAAGGCAGAGCAACGAAAGAAGCCCGGCGGCAACTTTTATAGCACGCAGGCTGTGCGACTGGGACGTCCGTTCTCCAGTGCGATTGCACGGGCCGTGCGAGAAGGGTCACTGTCGTATCGTGAAGCCCACCGTCTGACCGGGATGAAGGGTGAGACTTTCGACAAATTCGCCGATCTCATCTTGAAGCGAGCGAGGAATGAGCGGCAATAGAACTCAGTATCTGCTCGATGCCAATGTGTTCATCGAAGCGAAGAACCGTTACTACGCGTTCCAGATCTGCCCAGGCTTCTGGCAGGCGCTGGTGATCAACCACGCAGCAAAACGCGTCATCAGCATCGATTCCGTGTACGACGAACTGATTGCACAGAAGGACGAGTTGTCAAAGTGGGTGACTGACCACTGTCCAGCATCATTCTTCAAAAAGACTCAGGACACGGCAGTCATTGACCAGTATCAGGAGTTGGTCAGATGGGTTTACGCTCAGGGCTTCGTGGACGAAGCGAACAGCGAGTTTGCAGATGTGGCTGATGGCTGGGTAATCGCCTACGCCAGGGCGAATGGTCTGACCGTCGTAACGCACGAAGAGTTTGCCCCACACGCGCAAAAAGCGTTCCCATTCCGAATGTCTGCCTGGAGTTTGACGTGCCATATGTGAACACATTCACCATGCTGTCGGAGCTTGGTGTGAAGCTTGTGTTGCGAAAGCGCAAGGGACAATGAACGAAATCGGCAAACCGGAACGCGACACGCAGCACCGGGTGATTGACCTTGTTCCGCGACGAACTGGGCTATCGCTTTCTCGGCGACTGGTCCGACCGCGACGGCAACAGCAACATCGAAGAGACACTGCTGACCGACTACCTGCGCGACAAAGGCGGTTACTCGCCGGCTCAGATCAGCGCGGCGATCTACAGGCTGACGCACCGAGGCGAACAACAGCAACCGCGGCCTCTACGACAACAACCACGCGGTCTACAACCTGCTGCGGTACGGCGTGCCGGTCAAAGTCGAAGCCGGCAAGCCGACCGAGACGGTCCACCTGATCGACTGGAAGCAGCCCGGAGAAAACGACTTCGCCATCGCCGAAGAAGTCACGCTGAAGGGCGGCCACGAGCGCCGGCCCGATCTGGTGCTGTACGTCAACGGCATCGCCATCGGCGTGATCGAGCTGAAGAACAGCCGCGTCAGCATCGGCGACGGCATCCGGCAAAGCCTCTCCAACCAGCAGCCCGAATTCAACGAGTGGTTCTTCAGCACGATCCAGTTCGTGTTCGCCGGCAACGATTCCGAAGGCCTGCGGTACGGCACGATCGGCACCGAGGAAAAGTACTTCCTGACGTGGAAGGAAGACGAAGCAGGACAACACGCGCTTCAAGCTGGACAAGTACCTGCTGAAGATGTGCGACAAGCAGCGGCTGATCGAGCTGATGCACGACTTCGTGCTGTTCGACGGCGGCGTGAAGAAGCTGCCGCGAGTGCATCAGTACTTCGGCATCAAGGCGGCTCAGGAGCATGTCCGCGAGAAAGGGCGGCATCATCTGGCACACGCAGGGCAGCGGCAAGAGCATCGTGATGGTGCTGCTGGCCAAGTGGATTCTGGAGAACAATCCCAATGCCCGCGTCGCCATCATCACCGACCGCGACGAACTGGACAAGCAGATCGAACGCGTCTTTCGCGATTCCGGCGAGACAGATCAAACGCAGCAACAGCGGCCGCGATCTGATGAGCGCAGCTTGGCGCAAGCCACGCCGCGACTGCTGTGCTCGCTGGTCCACAAGTTCGGCCTGCCGGATGCCAGGGCAAGAAGACCGACAAGGAGTTCGAGGCGTTCATCGAGGAACTGGAAGCCAAGCCGAGCCCGACGGTCGGCGAGGTGTTCGTGTTCGTCGACGAATGCCACCGCACGCAAAGCGGCCGGCTGCACAAGCTGATGAAGGCGATCATGCCGAATGCCGTCTTCATCGGCTTCACCGGCACGCCGCTGCTGAAGAAGGACAAGAAGACCAGCCTGGAGGTCTTTGGCGGCTACATCCACACCTACAAGTTCAGCGAGGCGGTCGAGGACGAGGTCGTGCTCGACCTGATCTACGAGGCCCGCGACATCGACCAGCGGCTTGGCTCGCAGGACAAGATCGACGCATGGTTCGAGGCCAAGACCAAGGGGCTGAACGACTGGCAGAAGGACGAACTGAAAAAGAAGTGGGGCACGATGCAGAACGTGCTCAGTTCGCGATCGCGCATGGAGCGCGTCGTCAGCGACATCATCTTCGATTTCAGCGTCAAGCCGCGACTGTCCAGCGAGCGCGGCAACGCCATGCTGGTGGCGTCCAGCATCTACGAGGCCTGCAAGTATTTCGAGCTGTTCCAGAAGACGCCGTTCAAGGGCAAGTGCGCCGTCGTCACGTCGTACAATCCGCAGGCCAAGGACGTCACGCTGGAAGAGACCGGCGCGAACACCGAAACCGACAAGCAGTTCATCTACAACACCTACACCGAACTGCTGAAGGATGTCGATGCCAAGCCGGGCATGACCAAGACCGAGACCTACGAGGAACGGGCCAAGGCGCTGTTCACGAAGCAGCCGGCCAACATGAGGCTGCTGGTCGTCGTGGACAAGCTGCTGACCGGCTTCGACGCGCCGCCCTGCACCTATCTCTACATCGACAAGTCGATGCAGGATCACGGTCTGTTCCAGGCGATCTGCCGCACGAACCGGCTCGACGGCGAAGACAAGGATTTCGGCTACATCGTCGACTACAAGGATCTGTTCAAGAAGGTCGAGAACGCCATCGCGGTCTACACGTCGGAACTGGATGACTCCGCCGGCGGGGCCGAGTCCCGACGTGCTGCTGCAGGATCGGCTGAAGAAGGGCAAGGAACGGCTCGACAATGCCCTCGAAGCCCTCGCCCTGCTCTGTGAGCCGGTGGAACCGCCGAAGGGCGAGCTGGAACACATTCATTACTTCTGCGGCAACACCGAGATCCCGACCGATCTGCAGGAGCGCGAGCCGCAGCGAGCGGCTCTCTACAAGGCGACGGTCGCGTTCGTGCGAGCCTACGCCAACATCGCCGACGAACTGAGCGACGCCGGCTACAGCGACGACCGACATCGCTCGGATCAAGCAACAGCTCGATCACTACGTGAAACTGCGGGACACGATCCGCAACGCCGCCGGCGAAACGCTCGACCTGAAGGCCTACGAAGCCGACATGCGGCACCTGATCGACACCTACATCGAAGCCGACGAGCCGCGAAAGATTTCGCCGTTCGACAACATGGGCCTGCTCGACCTGATCGTGAAGACCGGCATCGCCGATGCCATCGCGGCCCGGCTGGGCGGGCTGAAGGGCAACAAGGACGCGATTGCCGAGACGATCGAGAACAACGTCCGCAGCAAGATCATCAAGGAGCAGCTGAACGACCCGGCGTTCTACGAGAAGATGTCCGCGCTGCTGGACGAGGTGATCGCCGATCGCAAGGCCAAGGCGATTGCCTACGAGGAGTACCTGAAACGCATCGCCGAGATCGTCAAGAAGGTGGACGCGGGCAAGGCGGACGATACGCCGGCGAAGCTGGATTCGCCGGGCAAGCGAGCGATCTACAACGTGCTGAAGCAAACGCTGTCAGACAGTCGATCGCGAGCTGCCGTCGACGAGTCGCCTGACGATTGCGGTGAGCCGATCGTCGACTTGGCGCTGAAGATCGACGAGACCGTCAAGCCGGTGCGGCCAGACGGCTGGCGTGGCGTCCAGGCGAAGGAGCAGGTGATCAAGGCCGCACTGTACGGCGATCTTGCAGGACGTCGATCGCGTCGAGAAGCTCTTCACGGTCATCGCTGCTCAAAGGGAGTACTGATGACCGCGCACACTTGAACTCGGCGACATCGCAGTCGATGTCGTCCTGAAGGACATCAAGAACGTTCACCTCAGCGTCCATCCGCCGACCGGCCGGGTCCGCATCGCCGCACCGGACGGATGAACATGGAGACGATTCGGCTGTTCGCCATCTCCAAGCTGGGCTGGATCAAGCGAACAGCAGCGAAAGCTGCGGGAACAGGAACGCGAAACGCCACGCGAGTATCTCGAACGCGAAAGCCACTACGTCTGGGGCAAGCGATACCTGCTGTCGGTGGTCGAGGCCGACGAGCCGCCGTCGGTCGAGCTGAAGCACAGACCGCATGGTGCTGCAGAGTTCGACCCGGCATCGACGAGGCGAAACGCCAGGCAAGTCGTCGAGGACTGGTATCGCGAACAGGTCGAAGTACCGCGACGCCGATCTGATCGCCCAGTGGGAGCCGAGGATTGGCGTCGACGGTCGCACGGCTTCTACGTGCGCCGGATGAAGACACGCTGGGGAAGCTGCAACTCACAGGCGCGGACCATCCGCCTCAACACCGATCTGGCCAAGAAGCCGCCGGAGTGCCTGGAGTACATCGTGGTCCACGAAATGATCCACATCCTGGAGCCGACCCACAACGAGCGGTTTCAGGCCTTGATGAGCCAGTTCATGCCCGACTGGAAACATCGTCGGCAGGTACTCAATCGCCTGCCGGTGCGACATGAGGGCTGGAAGTATTGAGTATTCGATTGCAACCGTCAGCAATCTTGAGCAACCGCATGAGAGACCGATGGCAACGACTCCAAAGAGAAAAACGACGTTCGGCTCATCAGCAATCGATCATTTCAGCCCGGCGTTGCCGGAAGGGACACCGAAGGCCATCAACGTCGTCCTCAGCTTCGAGGAAGCATTGAAACTGCACCTGAGCCTCGGTCAGTTGCTCGGCCACCTGAACGGCTACAACCGTGCGACGAAGGAAGGGAAACGCACAGCAGCGAACCTCTGCGTGTACACAGATGTCAAACGGGTTGCTGTTGTGGAAGCCAAGACACGTAAAGAGCCCTGAAGCGCAACTCACCATCAAAGGCAGCCAGCATTGATTCACTTGCAATCAATTCACCTGACCAACTTCAAAGGCATCGAAGAGCTTCACTGCGATTTTGATGACTTAACGGTCCTCGCCGGATTGAACAACTCCGGGAAGACAACCCTCCTTCAGGGCGTCTACCTGATATGTGCATCGCTCGGTCCGATTGCGCAGCATCGGCATATCGGACATGACAACCCGGAAGTGCGAAGCATTTCGTTGCAGGTGGCCCTTTCACCACTTGGGCTTCGAGATACGACTTGGTTGTATTCTCAGTATCGTCCAGAAGTCACAGGAACAATCGCTGGCAAGTTTTCGAACGAGTTGAGTGTCGAATTGGGCGTCATTCGGAACTCAAACACGAACTTCCTGTTCACACTCTCACATCCCGAAGATGCAGCATCTGCGGCAAAGGAACTGGCTGGCCTTGCTGCAGCATTTCTCACGCCGCCGGGAGATGTGCCGACCCGCGAGCAGATGGTCAATGGCGACCAGTTTGAAAGCCAACTGCGTGAGGGGAAGGGAGGCCAGCTTTGGCGAAACGGCTTGTGGTGGGGAATCCAAAGCGACGGGTTTGAACATTTCGAACCTGTTCAGAAGCAAATCCACAAGTACTTCCCGGACGTCGAACTTCTGCTTCCGACCCTCAGCACGAGTGGCCAACCTGAGATTCTCATCAAGTACAAAGAACGCGGGAAAGGGCCGCTGGACATCGCCCAGTCCGGTGCTGGCCTTCGAACATTCATTTCATTGGCTCGAATTCTGGAACAGTCGTCGTCCAGGGTCGTCCTGTTGGACGAACCAGATGCTCATTTGCATGCATCCCAGCAGGCAGTCATTCTTGACCTGATGCTGGACGTGGCCGCATCGACAGATCGCCAGGTCATCATCGCATCGCATTCGCCGGAGATCATTACCAGAGTTCCGTCCGAGTGCATCAGATGGGTTGATCGGCAAAACGCTGAGGCACAAGGAGGATTTGATGTCGGACAGATGCTTGAGCAGATGGGCGTCTCCGCAGACATCTATCTTCCTCGCATGCAGTTGCCGGATGTCCTTGTGTACGTCGAAGGCGTCGACGACCGACCCGTCATCGAGGCGGTGATCAATTGGTGTCGAAATCACTCCGAGCAACCGCTGCCATCTACGCTTGTGATTCCACATCGCGACGGGCGTTTCGAAGGCTCCACCCTCAAAGGCATTGTCCGGCTCGCAAGGGAGATTCGCGGCGGTGTCCGCGTCGTAGGAATTCGAGATCGCGATTGGTACTACGATCAATTGCCATCTTCAGAGGCCGAGATCGACACCGGCGAAGGGTGGTCACTGCTGACGCTGCCGTGCAAAGAATTGGAGAATCTGTTCTGCGATCCTGCGATTCTGTTCCAAGCGTACGAAGGAGCAATTTCCGTCGACGAACTGCAGGCGATGATCGACGAAGAGTCGAACACGGCTGAACTTCTCAAGCAGTGGTGTTATGCGGTCCGGCCGCGGATCCGCGAAAGGCTGGACAAGTCACTGGACGCTTCGACGCGTGAGAAGCGTGCCGACGAAATGTTCGAGGAGTGGAAAGCCGATAACTCGATCCGAGCAAGATTGGTGTCTGGCAAAGGCCTGTTGCGGAGGATTCGACATCGGATCCGAAGCGAGGACGGACGGCAATTCTATCCATCACGAGTGTTGGGCCGGATTGACGATTTGACTCGCTACGCTGAAGGCGATTGCTGACAGCATTTTTGCTACCACGTAAGCCATCGTCCCCACCCCTGAGCCGCCGGGTTTGCCAGACCCGGCGGCTCATGACTGAAATTTGGATTCGGTTGCCAAAAAGCGATTCACCGGCTCAGCCGGCGCTTACCAGTCCCGCATTCGCTGCTCGACCTGTTCGCGACGCTTTGTCAGCTGCTCGCCAACCTGTTCCTTCGCGCGAATCTCCTGGCGAGTGTCTTCCGCTTCCTTGCGCAGCGACTCGACCTGCTGCTGCCGGGATTCCCGCGTGAACTGATTGAGCTCCCGCGTGGCCTCGTGCTGCTTGCTTTCGGCCCGGTCTTCCAGAAACGCCAAATGCGAATGGAGCTGACGCTGCTTCGCGATCAGCTCCTCGTGTTGCCTTGTGAGATCGTTCAGCTCGGCTCGCAGTAGTTCGTTGTCACACGTTTCGAACAGTTTCTGCCGAGACATCGACACGTCACTGACCAACTCCTTGATCTGGTTCAGCTCCGCATAGAGCGGAGCGGTCACATCCTTGTGCAGCTGCTCTGCCTCCTCCAGTGCCTTGTCAGCGGCAGCGACCTCGGCCCGCAGGCGTTGCTGGTCTTTCTCCAGCGTCGGCAACAGGGCTACCCGCTCCTTCCACTTGACTCGCTGCTCCTGCAACTGCACGGACTCGTGCAGGTCGCCCAGCGATTTCCCAGCGGCGGCCAGCGTCGATTCCACCGTCGCCGGATCCGGCTCTTGTCCGTCGGCGATCTGCTGCACCAGATCGCGGTAGTCCTGCACCTTCTGCTGCTGGCGTTCCTGCTGCCGGCCAGCGATCTTGTCAATCAACTGCTTCACCTTCATGAGGGCACTCCCTTCAGGGGTTTCGGAAACTGCCTCCGGTAGTCGCGGACGTCGTCGAGCCACAGCTGCTTGAAGGCTGGCGGCGGTTCCATTCGCCGGATTTCCCGGAATGAGCGGTCGGCGAGCCGGTCAGGTTCATCGCCCAGGGCTTCGCGGTACTTCAGCGCGTGTGACAGGCCATATTGCCGGCCGGCACAGAGTGAAGACGGGGTCACGTGCACGTGGTTGCAGACTGCACGGTGCCGCAGGTGCAGGGCGATGCGAATGAACGACGAGCCATGGCCAAAGTAAGCCGGGACGTCGACCGTCGGTTTCGGCCGGGTGATCGCGTCGGCCACAACCAGCGACTCGAACTTCAGCCGATGTGAGCACGCGTCGGCGCGGTCGGCGTACAAAACGACGCGATCAAAGATGTGCACAATTCGTGCAGCACGATGCCCAGTGTGACATGCTCCAGATCATCCGGGTGCGATTCGGCGAGGAGGACCGTATCGTTGATGACCATGCATGGCCCGCGACCACGCCAGCGGTCGCGAAGGTGCTGCTTGAGGTACAGGTCCAATGCTGGCGATGTGAATGCGTCGCTGCCTTCAGCAGTGCCAAAGTCGCTGCTGATCATCGATTGCCGCACGATGTAGAGCGGGGTGTCGGCAAGATCGATCGGGGCGATCGCGCGACACAGAGATTCGCCGACAGCCAGCATTGCTGCCATCGCCCAGTTCGGCGACATCCCACCGAAAGCTGCCGACTCATGATGCATGTCGTGGCCTTTCTTGAGGTTGCGAGGATCGGACACGGAAAACAAATTGTGGTCGGTATGGCGGCTGTTCCCGCGGCTCTTTCCTGGCCCCAATTTCCGGAGAAGGAACCATGAGCTGCCTGCCTTTCCCCGGCCTGCCTCGCATCAGCCACCATGGGGTCTGCTGGGACGCTCTGCTCCCGGGGCCACCCTGGTGGGACAACCGCTGCTGGGACAACCCATGCTGGGACAACGACCGTGAGATGGTGGTGGGACAGTCCCACCAGTCCCGGCAGGCGGCCAGACGGACGGCGCCTCCTCGCGCGTGTGTTTCTTGAGCATGCATCCGACCGCACGATGGCTTTTTGGCCTCCACGTCCCCGTGCCAATTCGGTGGTCATCTTGGGGTTTGTGGCCATCTTCGTGTTCACATACACACACTCTCTCTCTTCTCTCTCCCGGGCATCTTTCGTGGCCGCTTGGGTCTGTGTCTGTCTGGTGGTCATCTTGGGTGGACCGAAGATGGCCAACGCGCCCAAGGCGGCCACTTCAATCAGACGAGGGCTCATGGTCATCTTGCTGGTCGCTTTCCTGAGGGAACTGCCACAACCAAGGACCATCGAACGATTCCTTCCTGGGCTGTACGCCGATCTCCTTGGACGCCCGACGCAGCGTGCGTTCGGAGAAGCCGAACTGCTTGCCGGTCTCGATCGCGTTGGTGCTCGGCACCGGGCCATCGGCGAGGAACTCGCAGAGCCATTCAGCCGCTTCCGCTCGTTCGCTGCCGCGCAATTTTGGCTGGTCCATGAACTCGGTGCGAAAGGCCTCATCGGCATGCATCTTCACCGGATCGAACTCCCACACGACGCGGGCGTCGATGATGCGATAGGCCAGCCCATCGGGGTCCTTGGCAAGATTCAGTTTGGCCGAGAGAAACAGCCGGCGATCAGGGTCGTCGCCGTCCTTGGCGATGGCCCACACGGCGCGTGCAGCTGCCGCGAAGGCCAGTGACCCCATCGCTCGGTAGACCGCCTTGGCACCGCCGCTTTTGGACAAGTGAGTCACGGCCAAGACGGCGACTCGATGGCGACTGGCGAGATCGCCCAGCGGGGCCAGCATGCCCCGGACATCGCTGTTCTTGTGGGAGTCGATGTTCCCGCAGTACGCCGCAATCGGATCGATGATCACGAGCCGGGTCTCGGGAAACTGTGCCAACACCTCTTCCAGACGCGGCAGGTCCGTTTCGAGCGAGAAGTGCCGCCGGCGGTCGAGATGCTTCACGCCCTCGAGCAGCACGATCCGCGTGTCGTCGACGCCGGCCTTGTCCAGACGCGGTGCAATGGTGTCGCTCGCATCGTCCTCGCAGTTCATCAGCACGACGCCACCGGGGGGCTGTTTCACCAATGGCAGATCGGGCCATGCATCACCACGGGAGACGCGGGCGGCGAGGTCGAGTGTCACGAATGATTTGCCAAGGCCCGGGTCGCCGGCGAGCAGCGTCAACTTCCCGAGGGGGATGCGGCCGGGCCAGAGCCATTCCAGTTCCTCGCGGGTGATCTCATTGAGCCGGCGGAGGATCGCCTGTGGTTCGATCGAATCGCTGTTAGCAATGACCGTGCGGGCTTGCTCGAGCATGCGTCGCTGCCTTTCGGACAAGGCGTCATCGGCGAGACGTGGTGTATCAAGCCGGTCGGGCGTGATCTCCGTCTCGACCCAGGCGACGACATTCTCAATCCACGGCTGAACGATCTCCCCGGCGATCCGCGACTGGTCGACGCCGGCAACGACAAGTTCTTCCCAGCACTGACGGACGAATTCGAATCCGTGCACGCGGCCCCGGGCCCGGGCTGCGGGCACGACGTGGTGCCGTTTGTAGGCGACCTGGTGGCCCCGTAGCGCGTCGTCGCCGTAGTATTCGGCGGACGGGACCAGCACCTCGTTCTGGCGACGCACGCGGCGACGTTGGGCCCACGCCTGGCGGATGACCTCGTGGTCGATCGTGGTCCACCGGGCGGCATCGCGGACCGCCTCCAGAAACGCGTCGCGGTAGGCGCGTTCGGCTTTCTGCCGCAGTTTCGTGCAGGGCCAATCCGGTCCGTCGTCATAGGCCCGCACCAGCGAATCAGGAAGGCTCGGCATCAGCGTCCTTCCTGTCTGGTTCCGGTTCGGCGTCGGCCGGTCCATCGGCTGCAGCCTGCTGGCGTTTATCTCGCAGGTGGACCAGCAACCGTGCCGTCGTTGCTGCGGCTGCCTTTGCGTCCGGATGATCGGGATGGGTGAGTTGCAGCTCGTCGTCCATGACATCCTCGTGTTCAACAAAAACGGCCCGCGCAGATCGTCATGACGTGCGCGGGCCGGGAACGCGGGCGTTCAGGCTGGCTTCCATCCCCGCCTTGGCTCGGATTGCACGAGTTGCATGGACTCGGCGACCTTCAGCCAGCGACCGATCGTTCCCACCGGCACCCGCAGGTGCCGGGCGACGGCGTTGGCCGAAACCAAACTCCCGTCGACTTGGAGTTCCCGGACGACCGAGGCGGCTCGTCTCGCTTTCTGTTCCGCAAGCGATGCCTGCACCTCGACGTGCGCGGGAACCCATCCCCGAATGATCCCGTTCGCGCTGGATAGCACCGGCTTCGCGCGTCTTTCGTCCTTCGCCTCGTGCAGGTACTGCAGCACCTGCCGGTGTTCCATCTGTACGGCTTCGCCGATCGCAACCGACCCGACCGGCTGCCCGCCGTAGAGGTCTTCCAGCGCGGCGACGATCCGATTCCCTTGACGTTGTCCGCGAGTTTTGAAGTCCACCACCAGTGTGTCTCGTTTTGTCTGACCGTCTGCACGTATCGACGTGTTCGTCGTCAGGCAGAAGGGAAAGCGGGGCGTGACCTCGGCACGGATTAGTTACACAGCCAAGGCCGATCACCCAGGGTGGAGGCGGGTTGCGGTCTGCTGCCGGGTGGCCTGGCCCCCTCAACCGGGGCGGCAGGGTGCCAGAGTCGCAATATCTCCCGGTAAACTCGCGGGTGGTTCGAATCTTGGGACTCGAACTCCCTGCGAAATTCCGGGAAACTCGGCGACTCTCCGCACAACCTGCGATGCGCATTCGCCGCGCGCAGGGTCACCTTCCCGATCAGGAGGCCTGATCGGCGCGAGGGGGCGGCGTGGTGGTGCTGCCGGCCTCAGATTGTGCGGCGGCCTTCTCGTCGGCCAGTTGCTGATGCCGGGTGGCCTGTTCCTCGTTGCCGATCCCCGCATACAGCCGCGCCAAAGCTTCGTTGAGGTCGCCGCGCTCCGGTTGACGAGTGAGGGCAAACTCCAGATCGACGATCGCCTGCTGCGGCCGGTCCAGTCGCTCATAGATCCGGCCCCGGGTCGACCGCAGCGCCGGATGATCGGGTGCCTGGCGCACGGCCCGCTCGATCAGTCGCAGGGCCTCGTCCAGTTGGGGCGGATCGCGCTCGGCCAGCAGCCAGGCCAGGTTGTTGCTGGCGACGACCAGCGACGGGTCGGAGGCCAGCGCCAGCCGCAGGTGCTGCTCTTCGGCGGCAGTGTCACCCTGCTTCAGCGCGGCGACCCCCAGCAGCAGATGCACCATCGGCGTCGCCTGTCCCTGGGACAGGACATCATTCAGGGCCTGCCGCGCCCCGGCGCCTGCTCCCCGTCAATCGCCGACAACTGGGCCAGCCGCCCGATGACCGCAGCGGACCCGGGATCCACCACCAGCGCCCACTGCATCAGCGTCAGGCGGAGTACGAGATCCTGCGGCTGTGACCGTGCCAGGTGTTCGTCCCAGCCCAGGAGGGCACCGACCAGCTCCTGTCGCAGCAGCCTGAACTGCTGCTGTCGCACGGTTGCCGGATCGGGTGGCTGCTCCCCCTCCCCCGTGCCGGTAGCCGTCACTCCCGATTCCGTGGCCGCCGGCTGCTGCAGTTCATGCTGCAACTGGACCAGTCCCTCCGAAAGCAATGTAACGGCGATGGGGAACTCCCCTTGCAGTCCATGCAGCCGGGCCAGATGCATTCGGGTGATCACATCGTCGGGCTGCTGCTCGTGCCGCCGACCCAGCCGTTCGATGCCGAGACTCACGACACGCCGAGCCTCATCAGGCTGGCCTTGTGACCGATGCAGCCGCGCCAGCAGGTCGGCGTAAAGCGGATGGTCCTCCATCAGGATCTCCAGATGCGGGATGGCCTCAGCAAATGCGGGCTGCTGCACCAGCAGCCCGGCCAGCAGTGAGCGGGCCGGTGTGTTGTCCGGCTCCTGCTCCAGCGCGGCCGAGAGATGCCGCCGGATCTCCTCGTCCTGCTCCGCGGACCGGGGGTCCGACGTGGCCAGGAGATCCTGCGCCAGCCACAGGTGCCGCTGCCACCAGGCCGCGCCCGTCGACCGGGGCCAGCTCCTGCAGCAGGGCGCGGGTCGTGTCGAGATCACCCGCCTGCGCAGCCGCCAGAGCCTGGGCGTACCTGGTCTCGGAAGTCACACGACCATCCAGCGCCGCCACCTTCCGCAGCCACAGTTCAGCCGCCGGGGCGTCTTCGCCGGCCACCGCCGCATTGGCCGCCCGCTGATACCGTCCGTGCAGGTCTCCCTGGGGGATCCAGGCACCGGAAATCACCACCATCGCAAACAGCGATGCCACCACCAGGGGCAGAAAGCCCCAGGCCAGCTTGCGCAGCGGGCGTGTGATGAGCCACGTGTAGACAAAGTCCAGGGGCAGCAACACGCAGGCGACCCACAGTTGATTCACCAGGTCGAACACGCGATTGAGCGGTCGCGCCACCGACTCCCGAAGTTCATAGAATTGACGGGTCATGGCCCCTCCACAGATGTCAAAGTGATGTTGCCTGCCGTTCGCCGGGCCAGCTGCGCACGGGTCTGGCCCTGCAATTCCAGAAACAGTGTCCGCAACTCCTCCCGCTGCACTCAGGAAGCGGTGCCGGCCCGCTGATGAACAGCTGTGCCTGCACGGGTAAGGGCTATTTCGTTTTTTATCCAAATTATCGTTCCAGTACCGGATATGGACTTTCCTTTGCTTTGGCAGGATATGAAGATCCGGCCGGTATCGAATTTGATGATATCGCGGATGGCATTGACCACCTGATCGAAACTGGATTTGTTGATAAAGACAAAGTCGGTCTGGCCGGTGGCTCCTATGGTGGGTATGCAGCCGCCTGGTTCGCCACCTTTTACACGGAAAAAGTAAAGGCAGTATCCATGTTCGTTGGAATAAGCGATTTGATCAGTAAGCGTGGAACAACAGATATCCCGGTTGAAGAACTTTACGTTCATTCCGGAAAGAAACTGGAGGATATGTGGGATTTAAGCCTCAAGCGAAGCCCGATCTACTATGCCCATCAGAGTAAAACAGCGGTATTAATTCTTGGTGGTAGTTCCGACACACGCGTCCATCCCTCCCAAAGCATGGAAATGTATCGAAGATTAAAAATGAATGACCATCCCGCCGTAAGGATGGTGCAATATCCCGGTGAACGTCATGGAAACAGCAAACAAACGAATCGTGCAGATGTATTATACCGGCAGATTAGCTGGTTTGAATGGTATCTCGCCGGTAATAAACCGGTTAATGGTCCCATGCCACCTTTGGACATCAGCGATAAATATGGATTGGTTCTTGAATAGCAGAATTTGCCTGAAATCAGACGGACAAATATTATTGTTTCATTCAGCCGATCTGCAATTAGAAAATGATAGTATACCATTTGAATTTTCGAATAAAATCATACGTTTTGAAAAGGCAAGATTGAAGCGCAAAGAGATATAAGCGGGAAAAATTCTTAACGTTGCGATCAAGTGAAGTAAAAATCCTGATCGGATCATTGAATCTTTTTTATCGCCCCCCCGTAATATAGATTGTAACGGGAGGATTTAATATGGAACTTATTGCGATCGTCCTGATTATCTTTTTGTCGCTGTTCTTTATAAAAATATTTGTTCATCTTGGTATTTTCGTGGTAACGCTTCCGCTTAAACTGCTCGCGTTTATTATTTCCACGCTGGTCGTGCTGATTCTTTTAATACCTCTTGGAATCGTAGCGGGTCTGGCTACCGTATTAGTTGTCCCTTTTGCACTTATGATTCCGGTTTTGCCGATTATATTAATTATAGTTGGATTGGTTTTATTATTGAAGGACTAAAACAACATAATCTGTTCATGGCTATCATGTTTTGACCTGAATTCCGTTATTTGTTCTTCGATTTTCCCGGCTTCAGATTCAAGTTTTTTTATATACTTCCCCATTTCTTCAAAGTTATCGTAAAGACTTTCCCGATATATCAATTTTATAATCGCTTAGAATGAGGTAAAATTGACAAAGATCAACACAGACGGTCGTCGGATAAAACCTTACGCGCCCGGTCAGATTGGTAAACAGGTGGAAAATCGATGATCCATTCTCATGGTGAACTTCATGTTGATCGATATGCTTTTGCTCAGAATGGTCGATTGCAAAAAACGGTCTATTTAAAATCAATATAGGCAGAAGGTAAATAATTATTTTTAAAGCGTATTTGATCTTTTTTACCTGCTTTGATTGATCATATAAACACTGCCGCAGCTGGTTGAAGTTTCAACATTAATTAAGTATACTCACCAACAAAATTTAAAAGAAAAGTCAGCCGGACAGGAAAAAAATCTATGAACAGGAAATTATTTGCGGATCCCATGTTTCGGTTTTTAGCCCTGCTGACCATTTCGTCTTTCGTAGGTCTTCAGACCTGGCGCACCCTGTTCAATAATTTTGCCGTAGAGATGGCCGGGCTTGAAGGAAACCAGATTGGTATGATTCAGTCCGTGCGGGAAATACCCGGATTTCTTGCGCTATTGGCGATATATCTTTTGCTTATATTACGGGAACACCGACTGAGTGCACTGTCAATAATGATACTGGGAGTCGGTATCGGATTAACCGGTTTTTTCCCCAGTCTACTTGGGTTTGATAATTACAACCCTGATCATGAGTTTTGGCTTTCACTATTATGAGACCACAAATCAATCCTTGACATTACAGTATTTCGATCATCAGGTCAGTCCACTGGTCTTTGGTAAACTCCGCAGTTACGGTGCCGCATCAAATATTGGCATCGGACTCATTATTTACCTTCTGAGTTTTATATTAAACTACAGCCATATTTTTTTAATAATTGGACTGGTTATATTAGTAATAGGCACCTGGGCTATCGGCCAGGATCCAACGAGAGATGACATTGTTATTCAGCGAAAAAAAATGATCGTAAAAAGTCGTTACGGGCTGTTTTATTTTCTGACCTTTATGGCCGGGGCACGCCGGCAGATTTTTGTCGCATTTGCGGTATTTCTTCTGGTCAAAAAATTTGGATATTCCGTTCAGGAAATAACAATCCTATTCATCGTGAATAATATCATCAATTACTTTCTTAGTCCCTTAATCGGACGGGCGATCGCCCGATTTGGCGAGCGTCCGGTATTATCTTTGGAATATGCCAGCCTAATCTTCATTTTTATTGCCTATGCATTTGCCGAGTCGCGGGTTTTTGTAGCGGCCCTATATATTTTTGACCATATCTTTTTTAATTTTTCAATTGCGATACGCACATATTTTCAAAAAATTGGAGAACCGGAAGATATTGCGCCATCAATGGCGGTGGGATTCACAATAAACCATATTGCTGCAGTGGTAATTCCGGCTTTGGGAGGTATTTTATGGATGCTTGACTATCGAATACCCTTTATTGCCGGAGCAGTTATGAGTTTAATCTCTTTGGCCGCGGTTCAGGCAATAAGAACGAAACCCGGGCTAAGAATTTCAACTTAGCAGTTTTATAATAAACCCAATTATATCAAGGGCTGTATCACACCAAAAAGATATATAAAAAAAGGGATCGCTTCTTCTGGCGATCCCTTCTCAGATGCTATCGTCCCCTCTGGGATTTCAAATACTTATAGAAGTCACTTTCACTTGACAAGATCAACCAGTCATTCTCCGAGAAAGTGGATTCGTATGTTTCCAATGTCTTAAGAAATTGATAAAACTCACGGGTTTCATCACTCCGGTTATAAGCACTTGCATAAATACGGGTCGCGGCTGCATCCGCCTTCCCAATGATTTCCTGTGCCCGGCGGAAGGCATCAGAGGTTATCGATTTTAGCTCGCGCTCCTTTTCTCCCAGAATTTTCGATGCCTGCCCCTGCCCCTCAGAGCGAAATTTATCCGCAATACGCTTACGTTCCGTGATCATACGGTCGTATACTTTTTCCCGCACTTCCTCCACATAATTTATGCGTTTAAACCGCAGATCCAGTAATTCAATTCCAAGATCAGACGTTCTTTCGGCAGCCGCTTCAAGAATTTGACGGGTAATATTTTCCCGTCCGACCTCAATTTTGGTAAAAATAAGCTGCTTATTAAAATCGCCGGTATCTTCTTCTTCCTCAATATATTCGCGGTTGGTTGAACGTACAACCTCGACCACGTTATGATTGGCAATAGCGGTACGTGTTTCACCATCCAGAATATCGTCAAGTCGGGACTGTGCCCCAATTTCATCACGCAAACGCTGGAAAAACTTCAACGGATCACTGATCCGCCAGCGGGCATAAGTATCGACCCAGATAAATCTTTTATCTTTTGTGGGAACCTGATTGGGCGCGCCATCCCATTCAAGAAAACGTTTCTCAAAGAAATTGGCGGTTTGAATAAACGGGAGTTTTACATGAATCCCCGGCTCGATAATGGGTTCCCCGACAGGTTTCCCAAATTGGGTAATGATCACTTGCTCGGTCTCGCGCACCTGATAAAAGGCTGAGAAAAGTACGATTAAAACGATACCAAACAGAATACCGTAAAACAACGTTTTTTTATTTTGCATCGGTAACCTCCTTTTTCAGATCAAGCAGAGGTATAAGTCCTTTTATGTTTTCATCAACAATTAATTTTTTCCCAACCCGGGGTAAAATTTTATTCAAAGTTTCGAGATATATTCGTTGGCGGGTTACCTCTTTTGCGCGTCTGTATTCTTCGAACACTGAATTAAAACGGGCGGCTTCACCCCGGGCATTGTTTACCCGCTCCAGCGCATATCCTTCGGCCTCTTCGAGTACTCTTGCGGCCTCCCCCCGGGCCCTGGGGATGACCTTGTTAAATTCTGCCTGGGCTTGATTGATCGACTTCTCGCGTTCCTGCTGTGCTTCATTTACCTCGTTAAATGAGGGTTTGACCCGATCAGGAGGATTAACGTCCTGCAGGATGACCTGATCCACGCGGATACCGGTTTCATACTGATCACAGATCTCCTGAAGTTTTTCCTGAACGGTAACACTGATTTCCTGTCGGCCGATCGTCAACACCTCATTCACGGTCCGATCGCCAACCACGTTACGCATCATGGCCTCGGTCATAGAACGAAATGTTTCCTCGGGTTCACGCACCTTGTAGAGAAATTTATACGGATCGCTGATCCGGTATTGTACAATCCATTCCACTTCGGCGGCATTGAGATCACCGGTTAGCATAAGTGATTCATCCTTAAAATCGCTTTGAGAATAGCGGGTGCGGATATCAGCGGCCTCCGTCCGAAACCCGAACTCCATTTTCTTTTGACGGTTTATCGGAACCTTCTGAACCTCTTCGATCATGGGAAGCTTAAAATTCAAACCGGGACTCACGATCCGGTCAAATTTACCAAAGCGAAGGATTACACCAACCTCTTCCGGACTTACCGTAAAAAAAGACGAAAAAATCAGAATAAACGCCACAACCCCCAGGATAATATATTTTATCAAATTAGGGGATACATTGGGCATTTTGACCTGATTAAAGTCAAATATTTCTTTTTCGGCCATATCATACTCCTTTTTTATGAGTATTGTTAAAACGTTTGTGATTTTATATTTTACACGAAGATAAGGTATTTATTCACGCCAACAAAAATTTTCACGGTTTATTTTACCCTCGAGGCTAAATCTAACACCCTCCTGTTCAAGCAATAATTGCTGTAAATCCGCCGATTCCCGAAGGGATATTTTGCCCTGATAATTTACCACCCGATGCCATGGGATTGAACTGTCAGCCGGAAGGCGATTTAAAGCATATCCTATGACGCGGGCATTATTACCAATTCCCACTTTTTTTGCAACCTGACCATAAGTTGCTACCATCCCAAATGGGATCATGGCCACAACCCGATATATTTTCTGATAGAGACAATTACCGGTCATCTGCCATATCAATGGTATTTGCAACTGATCATAAAAACAAAGTCGTACAAGGCACTCTTAACCATCGCGAATGAAACACCTCAGGCATTATCATCCCGGAATTTTTTCATGAATGATACCAGCGTTCGAACAGACTCCAGCGAAACCGCATTGTAAATACTGGCGCGAATTCCGCCTACCGAACGGTGTCCCTTTAAACCAATCATTCCGCTGGCGGTGGCTTCGGTAATAAATTGTTTTTCAAGATCCTCTGAGGGCAATCTGAACGTCACATTCATGATGGACCGGCTGATGGTATCAACGGTGCCGCGGTAGAAATCATCCTCATCAAGAAGATCATAGAGAAGGTTGGCTTTTTGCTGATTGATTTCCCCAATTTTGACCAATCCACCTGATTTTTTGATCCAGTCAAGTACCAGTTTGACTACGTATATGCCAAAAGTTGGAGGGGTGTTATAGAGTGATTCTTTGCCACCAATGATTTTATAACTGGTCATGGTGGGTATATTGTCCGGGCTCTGTTTGATTAATTCTTCACGGATAATCACGATCGTTACACCAGCGGGTCCCATATTTTTTTGAGCTCCCGCATAGATCAGGCCGAATTTGGAGATATCGACCGGTCGGCAGCCAATATCTGAAGACATGTCACAAATCAAAGGAACAGATCCCGTATCAGGATATTCATGCCATTGGGTGCCAAATATGGTATTATTTGAGGTAATATGCAGATATGCGAGATCCGATGTTACGGCAAACTCCGATGGGATATATATATATTCATCTTCCTCAGAACTGGCTAGGACATTTACTTTTTTACCAAGTTTTTGAGCTTCTTCGATAGCCTTCTTGGACCAGGAACCGGTATTTATATATCCCCCAACTTTACCTTCGGAGAGAAGGTTTAAAGGGACAGCAGCAAATTGAAGTGTGGCCCCCCCCTGCATAAAGATCACTTTATAGCCGGACGGAATTTCAAGCACTTCTTTGGTTAAAGCTTCTGCTTCTTTGATAATGGCGTCAAAGGTCTTTGATCGGTGACTCATTTCCATCACCGACAGTCCTTCCCCTTTATACACTGATCAAATCTTGTTTTAATTCCTCCAAAACACTCAGGGGAAGCGCCGCTGGGCCAGCGTTGAAATTGTGGATACGTTTATCCATGTTAACCTCATAAATTTTTAAATTGTTTGATATTATTCATCGATCCTGCATTCAATATACAGAACCGAATTATATTTTTAAAGCCTTTGTTTTGCTTTATGCAAAAATAGAATTTGTACTGGAACAAGATGATTTATATATTGATAAAGATTTCAATTCCTGGAGAAATTTTCATGAAAACATCAGATATCATTATAGGTCTTGCACTGATTATCTTGGGTGCTTTGTTCTTATCACAAAATTTTGGCTATCTGGAGTTCGATTTTAGCGAAATCTGGCCGTTGGTCATCGTCGTTGCCGGCGGTGGATTCTGGGCAGGATATTTCCAGAACCGAAAAAATTACGGACTGCTAATGCCAGGGACAATATTAATAATATATGGACTGTTATTCTGGTATTGTGCCAATGCAGGGTGGTATAATATGCAGTATTTATGGCCCGTATTTTTGTTTGGACCCGGTTTGGGTTTTTTCATGTTGTATCTCTTCGGGGATAAAGAAAAAGGTCTCTTAATACCTGCGGGTATATTAACCGGACTGGGATTGATCTTTCTGTTCAGTTTTTCAAATTTATCCTTATATTGGCCGCTTATTCTGATCGGTGTGGGTATATATTTGATTTATAAACATTATAAAAGCCGCGGAATTGAAGCCCACCCCGGTGATAAAACAGATTGAACTTATTGATCTGATTTTCTTTGATGCCGGTTTCTGAGAACGTTTAAAACATTTTGAAACGGAACCTTATTGACGGTAAGCAATACAAGCGTATGATATAAAAGATCTGCGGTCTCTTCAGTCAAACGGTCTGCAGAATCACCAATTCCTTCAATAATGACCTCGCTGGCTTCCTCGCCCACTTTTTGAGCAATCTTTTTTTTCCCGGCAGCAAATAACTGCGACGTATAGGATTCTGCTACCGGGTTTTGAAGACGGTTTTGAATAATTTGTTCCAGGGTAAACAGAAAGACTTCACTTGACGGATTTTGTTCGTTGAAACAGGTCTCTTTACCGGTATGGCAGACGGGCCCGGCAGGTATTGCCTTGACCAGCATGGTATCACGATCACAATCAACCAGGATCTCCCGGAGCTGGAGGTAATTGCCGGAAGTTTCCCCTTTGGTCCAGAGTGACTGTCGGCTCCGGCTGAAGAAAGTAACCCGACCGGACTGCAGGGTTGCATTATAGGCTTCTTCATTCATATAAGCCATCATCAGGACCGTCCCCGACCGGGGGTCCTGAACGATTGCCGGAATCAGCTTATATTTGTTAAAATTTGGTTTCATAAGCGCACCGTAATATGGTTTTGATAAAGGTATGTTTTTAAATCCGGAATACGGATCTCGCCGAAATGAAAAATGCTGGCAGCGAGCGCGGCATCCGCTTTTCCGCGATTAAATATTTCCAGAAAATGATCGGGCTTACCGGCTCCACCGGAAGCAATCACCGGTACCGTTAAGTTTTCCGAAATTCGCCGGGTTAAATCTACGGCAAAGCCATTTTTGGTTCCATCGTGGTTCATAGAGGTTAATAATATTTCACCAGCCCCCCGATTGACCGCTTCCTCTACCCATTTTTCAACCCGGATATTGGTCCGTTGCCGGCCCCCATGTGTATATACATAACAATCTTCTGCTTCACAGTTCGCATCCACGGCAAGAACAATACACTGACTGCCAAATTCTCCGGCCAATTGATCGATCAGGCCGGGATTTGCAACTGCGGCCGAGTTTATCGTTATTTTGTCGGCACCGGCATTAAGCAGCATGGATACATCTCCGATTTTACGTACACCTCCACCTACGGTAAAAGGAATGTTGATATTGTAGGCAATTTTTTTTACCAATTCGGCAAAGGTCTCACGATTTTCAACCGTCGCTGTTATGTCAAGGAATACGAGTTCATCGGCACCCTGCTGAGCATACACTTTACCAAGTTCAACCGGATCACCCGCATTGCGTATATTTACAAAATTAACACCTTTTACGGTTTGACCGTCATGAATATCCAGACACGGAATAATACGCTTGGTTAACACAGAAAAGGCTCCAATTCGGTTAACATAATTTTGTTTTCATATAATGCCTTACCGATGATGACGCCATCGATATGATGATCATCTAAAAGATATATATCGGAAATATTGGCAACACCTCCACTTGCGATTAGAAAGATATCAGGAAACGTCTCTTTAATTTGCTGATATAACAATAAATCGGGTCCGGAAAGCACTCCATCACGAAGAATCTGGGTACAAATGATATAATGAATCCCCTTTTCCACATATGAATCTAGAAAGGAAATTATATTAATTTCTGTTTTTTCTGACCAGCCCGATACAGCAATTTTGTCTTTTAATACATCAGCCCCCAGAATAATTTTATCCGGTCCAAAAACAGTAAGCCATTTTTCGACGGTGGTCCGGTTTTTAATTGCGATTGAACCGGCGGTAACCTGTTGTGCTCCGAGAGATAAGATTTGCTCAATATGCGAATGTTTACGAATGCCGCCGCCAAAATCAATTTTTAAAGAGGTGCTTTGCGCAATCATATCCAATACCGTAAGGTTAACCGGCTGTTTCATTCTGGCGCCATCGAGATCAACAAGATGCAGATATTCTATTCCGGCGTCCTCGAAGGTGCGGGCAACCCGGATTGGATCTTCATCATAAATAACCCGGGTATTGTAATCCCCCCGGGTAAGTCGGACGCATTTTCCCTCCATAATATCAATAGCAGGTATAATACGAATCATAGATTAATAAAGTTTTTAAGAATTTTTTCCCCGATCGGACCACTTTTTTCGGGGTGAAATTGAACGGCCATAAAATTATCTTTTATGAGAGCCGCGGAGAATGGTACAATATATGAAGATTGTGCACAACATTGAGATCCTAACTCGGCATAAAAGCTGTGCACGAAATAAACATAAGGCTTAACAGGCATGTCTTTAAAAAGGGGTCCGGTAAAATCACATAGCAGGTTCCAGCCTATATGCGGAACTTTGTCCTCAGGAGGGAATTTTTTAACCTGCTGTTGAAAAATACCCAAACAGGATGTTGTATTTTCTTCACTGTACAAACACATCAGCTGTAAACCAAGACAGATGCCTAAAACAGGCTGTTTCAAATCAGCAATAACACGATCAATGCCGCATGTACGAAGATAATTCATTGCAGAACTGGCCTCACCGACACCGGGGAAAATAACTTTATCCGCCTGATAAATCGTATCCGGATCATCGCTGACCACAGGATCAAGACCGAGCCGATTTAGTGCTATTCTGACCGAATGAATATTACCGGCATTATATCTTATTATAACAATGTTCACAATATGCCTTTTGTACTCGGAACTGTATTTGTATGCACACTCCGTTCTGCGGCCTGCCGTATTACCCGGCCAACGGCCTTAAATACAGCTTCGATCTTGTGATGCTCGTTTTCACCACGGGCTTTGATATATAAATTACATCGGGCATGATCGGTAAACGATTTAAAAAAGTGATGAAACAATTCGGTGGGCATTTCTCCAATCATGGGTCGATGAAATTTTACGTTCCAAACCAGTGCACTTCGGCCCGAAAAATCAAGGGCTATCTCCGACCTTGACTCATCCATCGGCAAAAGAAATCCATATCTTTGAATACTTATTTTCTGCCCCAGCGCTTGTTTTAAAGCTTCCCCTAAAACGATAGCCATATCTTCTACAGTATGGTGCTCATCAACATGCAGATCTCCTTTTATATGTCCGGAAAGATCAATAGAAGCATGCCGGACGAGCAATTCAATCATATGATCGAAAAAGCCGATTCCGCTATTAATGTTACATTTTCCTGTTCCATCCAGATTGAGAATGATTTCAATATCTGTTTCGTTTGTCTTACGGGTGATTACGGCTTTCCGGTCCGGGAACCGTAAAAACTTATCAATCTCAGACCAATCGGTTGTGCATATTGTGGCACGTTTATCGGTCTTTTTACTCAAATAAATTACCTGGGTGCCAAGATTTTTGGCCAGTTCAATATCACTTAAACGGTCACCGATCACATATGAATTTTTCAGATCATACCGACCCGTCAGATAATGTTTCAACATACCGGTTTTTGGTTTACGTGTGTCTATATTATCTTCCGGCAGACTGCGGTCAATAAGTATTTCCTTAAAAAAAATCCCCTCGTTCTTCAGTATATCGAGCATTAAATTTTGTACCGGCCAGAAGTTCTCTTCCGGGAATGAAGCGGTGCCCAGACCGTCCTGGTTTGTAACCATAACAAGTTGAAAGTCGGCATATCTGACAATACTGGCTAAAGCAGATATAACTCCGGGGACGAAGGACATTTTATCAAAAGAATCGATTTGTTCGTCCGGTGGTTCAACCAGTATCGTGCCGTCCCGGTCAATAAAAAGGACCCGTTGCATAGACTATCCTTTAAGTTGATGCAAGATATCGATCAAAGGCTTATTTTCAGATGGTGTGCCAACCGTGATACGTAAACAATTTTCACAGTGTACGGCGCTTGAACGATCGCGGACAATAATATTGTTTTCGAACAAACAACTAAATACCCTCTGGGCATCTTTAAACCGGACAAGAATAAAATTTGCCTGTGACGGAAATATATGATCCACAATTTTGAGAGACTTAAGCGCTTCAACAAGGCGAACTCTCTGTTCCAGGATTTTCCGAATCAGGGTATTATTGCGTTCCGGATTTTGTAAAGCTTTTAAAGCGATCTCCTGGGTCAGAAGATTAATGTTATAGGGATATTTTATTTTATTCAGAAGGCCAATTATATTCTGGTGACCAAACGCCATGCCTAATCGAATTCCGGCGAGACCCCACGATTTTGAAAATGTCTGCAATATGATGAGGTTTTCATTATCTGCCAGGAATTTAAGTAGCCCTTCTGCCTCGGCGAAATCAATATAAGCTTCATCGACAACAATCAATGTGTTCCGATCTGCCAGAAGGGCAAGGATATCCTCTGTTTTGAGTAAATTCCCGGTCGGGTTATTCGGCGAACATAGAAAGATGATTTTTATCTTTGATTCCAGGGCTGCGGTGATTTTATCTAAAGAAAGTTGAAAATTTGGTTGAAGTGCAATTTCGCAAACGGAAATATCGTTTATATCGGCACATACTTTATACATGCCATACGTTGGTGGAAAGACCATAATCATATCTTTCCCCGGCTCACAAAAAGCCCGGATCAACAGATCAATAGCCTCATCGCTTCCATTGCCCAGAAATATCCGGTCGGGGGGGATATTTTTTTTATTCGATATCTGTTCTTTAAGTTTAAGCTGTAGCGGATCCGGGTATCGATTATAATCTCCACCGACCACTGGCCTAAACGCATTCTCATTTGCGTCAAGAAGAATTCCGCTGCTTCCGGTATATTCGCTTCTTGCCGAAGAATAGGGTTTAAAGTTTAATATATTTTTACGGGCGATTTTATATATATCCATCATCCGATCCGTTTCTGCAACGCCTCCAGACGAATATGGACGGAGCGTGCATGACCGTCTAACTGCTCCGCCTCTGCCATGACTGTAATGATTGGCCCAATGTTTGTAAGACCTTCCGGGGAAAGCTCCTGATAGGTTATATTTTTATAAAAACTGTCAAGGGAGACGCCACTATAACTCCTGGCAAAGCCGCCTGTGGGCAAAGTATGATTTGTCCCGGAAGCATAATCTCCTGCAGCCTCAGGTGTCCAGGCACCAATAAAAACGGATCCCGCATGGATAATTCTTGAAACCAGCTTATGGGCAAGTCCGGTCATAATTATCAGGTGTTCGGGGGCATAGTAATTTGAGAAATCAACCGCCTCATCCAGATTTTTAAATAGAATGAGCCGGCTGTTCTTTAATGATTGTTCTGCTATTGATGCACGGGGAAGATCAAGCATTTGTTTTTCCACCTCGGCTTTTACCCGTTTTAAAAGAGGTTCTCGATCAGTGAGCATCAGAACCTGGCTGTCCGGTCCGTGTTCTGCCTGGGCGATAAGATCTGCTGCGATAAAAGAGGCCGGAGCTGATTGATCCGCAATAATAACCACCTCCGAAGGTCCGGCCGGTAGGTCAATTGCAGTACCCATAAAATTGACCAATTGTTTGGCCATCGTAACATATTGATTTCCGGGGCCAAAAATTTTATCCACAACAGGAACCGTGGCCGATCCGTATGCCATCGCACCAATGGCCTGCGCACCCCCGATTTTATATATTTTATCGATACCAAGCAGTTCTGCTGTGAAGAGAATAGAAGCATCCAATCTGCCATTTTTGTCCGGCGGTGAGCACACGACAATCTGGCTGCAGCCGGCTATTTTTGCCGGAACACCCAACATAAGCAAGGTTGAAAAAAGCGGCGCCGATCCGCCAGGGATATAGAGCCCTACGCTTTTAATTGCTATTTGCTTGCGCCAGCAGTATACCCCGGGAGATGTTTCAATTTTCTTTTTTGGTCTCATCTGATTACGGTGGAAAAGATCTATATTCTCGGCCGCGGATTTAATGGCTGATATTAATTTGTTGTCAAGTTTATTCGCAGCCCCATCAATTTCATCCGGCGAAACGGCCAGATCATCCAGGTCAACGCCACCAAATTCACGGTTATATGCGATAATCGCCGCATCACCTTTATCTTTAACATTTGCGAGAATACTCCTGACCGTTTCTTCGAGCCGATTTTGCGTTATCGAAGGCCGCTGAACCAATCGGTGCCATTCATCCGGCTTCGGATAAAGTACTGTATGCATATCCAATTCTGCCTTAAAGAATCATTTTTTCAATTGGGATCACCAGAATACCCTCAGCACCCGCTTTTTTTCAGCTGTTCAATAACCTGCCAGAAATCGTCCTCGCGGATGACAGAATGTATGGAACACCACCCTTTTGTTGCCAGAGGCATAACCGTTGGACTTTTCATACCGGGCAAAATGGAAGAGATTTGTTCGACGGCCCCAGAAGGCGCATTCAGCAGTATATATTTGAAATTCTCTGCTTTTTTTACAGATCGTATCCTGAACAGTAAATGTTCTAAGAGCCGTGCCTTTTCCGTTGAAATTTGAGGATCTGATACCAGAACGGCCTCCGAGTGCATAATTGTCTCTACTTCTCTCAGGCCGTTGCTTAAAAGAGTGCTGCCGGTACCAACGACATCAAAGATCGCATCTGCGAGCCCGATACTGGGTGCCACTTCTACCGAACCATTTATCTCATGAATCGTTGCCGAAATATTGTTCTGTTGCAGGTAGGCGGATAATATATTGGGATAAGAGGTTGCGATTTTTAAACCATTAAGATCTGCAACGGATTCAAACGGTTTATCTTTTGGGAGCGCAATTGATAACCGGCAACGTGCAAATCCCAGTTTTTCAGCCAGTACCAGATCGCGCTCATTTTCATGAAAAATGTTTTTACCAATAATACCGGCGTCAGCAATATGATCCGCAACACATTCCGGTATATCATCATCCCGAAGAAACAAAACTTGAAGTGGAAAGTTTTTCGCAGTGGCCCGTAATTTGGTCTGACCACCATCATCAAATACAATACCACACTCATTCAAAAGATAAACGGTTTTATCACTTAACCGCCCGGCCTTCTGTATTGCCAGAGTGAGCATAAATATCTCCTAAAAAAAAACCCGGCTGATTAACCGGGTTAAATAATAAGTCTAATACCTGACTTGGATTCGATCAGGGACACCCGGTTTTCAAAAGTGTCAAATTATGATGGTTAATATAATCGCTGTTTTTCATGATAATAAACTCATTTATTCCTTTAATTTATGGCATTTGGGACCGCGTCGCAACCTCAAAATTCACCAGGTCCTGAAAGTAAATATGCTTTCAGTGACAAAGCTAATTCCCGATAGAATGAAATATTGGCAGATTTGCTCAGAAAATCACAGAATTGCGGAATCCATACCAGAATGTGATTGTTAAAAAATATTTCAATTTCCGGGAAGGGGGAAGATTCAAAATGACCGGTAGAATAAAGATACGCATAGTACTCAAGGTAGTTAACGACAGAGTCGACATAATCATCATCGCCAGGCAGTAAATCGCTGTCATAGAAAAGATTAATAAATGGATCGGGATCGTAATCTATACCAAAACGAGACGTAAATTCACCTGCAAGAATAGGACAAACCGGTTTTGATCCCCCCCGGGCCGAAAAAAGTAAAACATAGTCCGCTCTCAAATCGTGAATTTCTTCACCCTGAAAAGTGTTAATGACCGACAGGATGTCATAACCACATAAAGTGTCGCCTTCATTATCAATCATGGTTTCTATCTGTCTGAAAATATGCTGCAATTCGTAAGACATTTCCTCATACGGAAAAAGAAAACAACGGGCATAAAAATGTAGAACCAATGGTGTGATATCGGGATTATAATTATGTACCATGTGGGTAAATTTAAATGAAGGTGAAAATCAGGGCAAGATGTAAAAAAGTATTGGCAGATTATTACTTTTGTTTTTAAACTGAATGCAAGAAAAATATATGAGATCTGATCTATGAAAAACGAGAATAATTCGGGTTTTTACGGTGGCGTAACGCTGCTTACGCTTGGAATCCTTTTTTTGCTAGACAACTTTAATATGCTTGATTTTGGTGATATTGTCTCTACTTTCTGGCCGGTTGTACTTATTATTATTGGTATTTTTATGATCATGAAAGTACGTAAAGTAAATCCGCCGGGGAGCCACGATGATACGCCCATAACAGGTGTTAACGGCCAGGTACTTGGAGATAAATTGTCCGAAAATAATATTTTTGGTGATTTGAAATTAAAAGTATCATCTGACAAATTTACGGGTGGAAGCGTTAGCAATATATTCGGCGATATCGAGATTGATTTATCGGGCTGTACGATGGTGCCCGGCCGGTCAAAATTAAATATCAACGGCATCTTTGGAGATGTAAGCGTATTTCTGCCCGGTGGCACAAGGGTACGAGTCGACTGCAGTGTAGTGGCGGGAGATATAACGGTAGAAGGAAATCGTCGCGAAGGACTGTTCCCACGTGTTGCCTTCCGGGATGTAGATTATTCGGAAAGCAAAATTCAACTCGATATTCAGGGATCAATGATCTTTGGATCAATCAAGATCAATAGGAAATAATGCCAGTTTCAAAAAAATGGATTATTGCCGGTTTAACGGTTTTAGCCGTATGGATTTCCGGATTTATAGCTGCCCCTTTACTAAAAACCTCTGATCCGGCAACGGCAAATTTCTTATATAATCTATTTCGACATACATGTCACCAGATCTCGGACCGGTCCTTTTATCTAAATGAATCGCCATTAGGGGTATGTGCAAGGTGCACCGCAATCTATTTCTCCGGATTTTTTGTGTTATTGGTTTATGTTGTCAAAACAAAAATACATCTCTTGCCCCTCAAGATATATATTTTACTTTCCACACCGATGCTTCTGGATTTTATTCTTGAAAAGTTTGACTTTTATCAGAATACCATTGGCATTAGAACGATAACAGGGATTCTTTTTGGAATAACATTGTTTCATTTATTCATAGTTTCGATGCAAACGAATATTGATTTTGGTGTTCAAAAAAAGGGTCATGCATGGAAAACCAAAGAATAATAAATGCGGCAATAATTGGTGGTTTAACTGCAGCTTTACTCAGCACGACACCGATTGTTAATCTAATAAATTGCCTTTGTTGTGTCGGCATAATCTTTGGCGGAGCTATGGGCCTTTTTTATTATGCCCGCTCAGGTCCTGAACCAGAATTATTAACGCCCCCAACAGCGGTTACCGTGGGGATCGTTACCGGTTTATTTGGGGCTTTTTTTGCCGTCGGGCTGGAATGGATATATTTTGAATTATTTGGGCCCTGGCAAATTGAATTTGCACGAGAAATACTTGAAAAAATGGATGACGTTCCGGTCTACCTTGAGGATATGCTTTATGATATTGAGGCGCAGGTAGCGACCGGATTTAATTGGGGAGCCGTGCTGCTTGAAAACCTGATTGTATTGCCCGTTTTTTGTCTGGTAGGCTCCATGATCGCCCGGGTTTTTATAAATAAAAAAGGAACTGAACAGCGATGATTTATCCTAATTCCAGGAGAATATTTTTCCATAAAGATTCACGGTTACGGTTTGTAACCTGGATGAGTACAACATCAGAGCGTTTTTTTATTTCCGGCATAGAAGGAATTGCCCCGTGTGCAAGCGTCGCGATAACCGGATAATCAGAATCGAGGATATTGGTTATCTGATTACAGAATGATTTTGAAAGACATTCCATTTCTCCAATTTCATCGACAATAAATAATTCGGTTCCTCTGTTTAAGGTCAGCTCGGGCAAAACAAGTTTTTCAAATCCCTCGACATTTATACCAAATTCACCAATTCTGTTTGGCCCTACGATATAATGATGGGCCAGTATCTGCTCGCGCAGATCGGTGGTTATAATTCGGAAACCTTTGCACACATTATTTTCAATAATTGATTCTTTATAAAAACCGTGCACAATCAGGGCATTCAAATCTTTTAACAGATGTTTTACGATCCTGGTCTTTCCTACCCCGGGAGGGCCGGTAAGAATCACATTTTTTGGCATAAAATTCTAAATCCTTAAATTATGCATAACCGCAATTGATTGAGGAAATTATACTCGTCCAATAATTGGAGAATATAATATAAAAATCAGGTGATCACCTATGAAAAATATTCAAAAATTAACCCATGAAGTTGCCGTCAATGCATATTTGATACACCAAAATAAATTTCTCTTATTATGTCGAAGTTCTTTACCTCAAATCTGGGGACCACCAGGGGGAAGATTATCGAAATTGGAAGATCCGATAGCGGGACTCCGGAGAGAAGTGTATGAAGAAACCGGTCTAAAAATTGAGGTGCTTGAGCCGGTTACGACATGGTTTGGAAAATTTAATAAACGGCTATTACTTTCAATTGATTACCTGTGCTGCACAAAAGACGAACGTGTTGCATTATCCCCGGAACACACGGATTTCCGCTGGTTGACGCTGCCGCAATTAAGGGAGTATAGGAATCTATATTGTACATCATCTTTTGGGTTTCAGCTCAAGGATTACGAGAAAGCATGGCACAGATATGAAGCAAATTTAATGTGAGTTATATTTATACCTATAAGATTGAAGCACTTGATGCTAAATGGATTTATGACACCCCTGGCCAATCCATTTGGGATTCGCACAATTTTCACCCCGATCATCTTTATCAATAGCATCTTTTTTCTGACATGTTACAGGATTCATCACACCCTCCAAACATATAAGGGACCTTGAAGGGCCATGGTTAATATTTTCCCAGTCTGCTAAAATACCATGTTTACAACTGAGGCAAATGGCATTCTGTTTTGTATGGATTTTGCATTTATTTAGGCGCTCAAGCACATCTTTTTTTAGGAGAAAATTATTCTCTCCACGTTCATAGAAAACAAAATTTCCCGATTTAAAGAATCTGAACCTGCCCCGATCGATTTCAACCTGAGCCATAAAATCCATTTTGTCTCCACGGCGAATTTTCAGTTGCTGTTGGGTGATCGACGAAATTCGCAGGTAAAAAGGATCTTCAAACGGCACATTATCGATATAGCCGCTTTCATAACGGACTAAAAAACCAGTAAATCTGATAAATGGAATACCATTGTTTTGCTGTATAATAAGTTCAGGAGAGACAAAGTTCACTATTCCCTCGACACTAAGACGTCTTTTTTTTAGTGAATCGACCCACGACTGGAAATCCGCAAAAGACGCCTGAAAATCCGAAAAATCAAGTTGGTTATTTACGAATTCGGGATACTGATGAATCTTCTCTTCGTAAAAATACCGGCAATTAAAACATTCCCGACCGATCTTCTCAAAATTTCGGAAACATTTTTTCCTTTTGGCCAGCAAGCGGCATTTCCACTTGAAATATATGCATCCGTGAGGATAACACGCTTTTTGCACCAATATGTGAAAAGGCGACATTTCCGCCAAAAAATGCTGATGCACATCATGTACGCAACGAAAGGTGCTTTTCTGCTTGTATAAATTAAATCTCGGTTCAATCATGAGTAGATGAGATATGAATAAATTTGTCCTTATTTTCTAAAAGAAATTTAAGTACGGCATCGTGTTCATTTGGTACTTCCCCTTCAAGAATCGCTTCCTCGATAAATTTTTTTATGCGCCCGATCTTGGGACCGGGGTTTAATTTAAAAGTATGCATGATTTCCGTCCCGTCAACCGGACTTTTAAAAGCACGCATCTGGTCTTTTTCTTCCACATTCCTGGCCTTTTCAAGGACAATCTCATAGTTTTGAAGATGCCTTTTTATGGTACGCGGATTTTTAGAAGTAATATCGGCCCGACACAGGGTCATCAGATCATCAAATTCTTCGCCAGCCAGGAACAAAAGTCGTCTTATGGCGGAATCGGTCACTTCTTCATCAACCAAGAACATTGGTCGCAAATGAAGTCGGACCAACTTCTTGACGTAATTAATGGTTTGTGTTGGGTACTTTAGCCGGTTTAATATTGCTCTGACCATTCTTTCACCAACGACCTCATGTCCGTGAAAGGTCCAACCGATATGATCTTCAAACCTTTTTGTTCGTGGTTTTGCGATATCGTGGAATAAGGCAGCCAGCCGTAGTTCGAGTTTCTCCGAAATCATAGCTACTTTATCGATAACCTGAAGCGTATGAAAGAAAACATCTTTATGATGAAAATTGCTTTTTTGTTCAGTCCCCATGGTCAATACAAATTCGGGTAGAAATATATTTAATAAATTTGAGTGATAGAGCAATTTTAGACCGGTTGATGGCGTTGAAGCCATCATAATTTTATTAAATTCATCCGTTATTCTCTCCTGAGATATAATGCGAAGTCGATCCGCGGTACGCTTTATAGAATCGAACGTCGTGTGATCAATTTCGAAAGAAAGTTGTGTCGCAAAACGAATCGCGCGGAGCATACGAAGAGGATCATCGGAAAAAGTAATATCGGGTTCGAGAGGTGTACGTAAAATCCGATTTTTTATATCTTTGAGACCGTTCCAGGGATCAATTATCTCACCAAAACTTTCCGGACCAATATTCATAGCCAGGGCATTTACCGTAAAATCCCGGCGACTAAGATCGGTGGACAAATCAGCTTTCTCAACAGTCGGTTTTCGGGAGTCTTGATTATATGATTCTTTGCGGGCGGTAACAAATTCAAGTTTGTATTGGTCCAATTGAATCATCGCGGTTCCGAATTTTGGAAAAACCACGAGGGATGTTGCGTCGTGTTTTTTTTTGAAAAGACGGGCAAATTTCAGCGCATCATCCAGAACCACAAAATCGATATCACGATTTTCGTGCCCGAGTAATAAATCTCGGACAAAACCACCAACCACATATATCCGGGTATCAAGCTTTGTCCCCAGATCATATACAGACTTAAACAAATCAAGCGTTGATTTTTTTATTTTCTTACGCATAATTTAAAATCTAGGCATAAAAAAAGGATTGATATGATCAATCCTTATATGAATACTATATTTTAAATCCAATATTAGTTTATTGCAAGAATCTTTCGATATGCATTCTGATCGGATAGCGTTTCGATTGCTGCATCAATCTGTTTATCGTATCGGAGGACATATTGGAATTTTTCTTTATTACCGAAATATTTTTCAGCCAATTCGTTATAAAGTACTTTAACAATCGCCTCTTTCTTCGTGATGAGATACTCTTGTTTTATCGCGTTTAACCTCTCAAACAAAGATTCTGCTTGTTGGGTGATTTGGAGCGGGTATTTATTTTTATCAGCCAATTCAATGAATTTGTTTAGTTCACGCTCCCCTTCCAGATTGTAAGCAAAGTTTTGTTCGGATAAATAGGTCACAAAAGCATCAAACACCTGCTCATCCAATTCAAATGGCCCTTTCCAGACGGGATGTTCAATATGATATTGTACAGCGAAATTAAATGGCAGGCTTTTGCGCCACAGTTCGGTAAGAAGATAGTCCAAACTATCACCGGGAATATATTTATCGGGGGTTATACCCCCTTTTTCATAAACCAGCCGCTTATTTACGGTATAAAAAGCACTGGGTGACTCAAGAAGTAATGACTGTGTATCGGGCAAACCATGAAAAAACACAGCGTTATCTTTGGAATAATCTTGTTTTTGCACACAACGACCGCTTGGAATATAGTATTTTGCCGTGGTGATTTTTATCTTTGTACTACTTTCCTTATCTATATTATAAACTTTCTGAACAAGACCCTTTCCGAAGGTTTCAGTCCCGACAATGATCGCACGATCGAGATCTTGCAATGCTCCGGCGACAATTTCGGAAGCACTTGCGCTTCCGCCATCCACTAAAACAGCCATTGGTGTTACGGGTAAAAGAGGATCATTTGAGGTTTTAAAAAAGTGCTCTCCATCACGTATGCCTCGGGTTGAAACAACAGTGGTACCCTTTGGGATAAAAATGCTTGCAACATCGACGGCCGCCTCCAGGAGCCCCCCCGAATTACCGCGAACGTCCAATATCACGTATCCGATTTCTTGTATCTGATTTAGACGTTCAATTTCATTGGATAACTCCGTATAGGCTTTTTCCGTAAAACCGGTCAATCTGAAATAGGCAACACCGGGTTTTATAAAATCCGCATAACTGACATCCTCGATAGTGATTTCTTCACGCTGCAAATTAAGAACAATCTCACCATCATATCCGGGTCTGAGAATCGTGATTTCCACTACCGAACCGACTTGCCCCCTTAATCGATTGGATATTTTTTCGGGAGACAGGGTTGAAACCAGATCTCCGTCAATTTTTTCAATAATATCTCCGGCGACAATACCGGCTTTCTCGGCGGGTGAATTATCCATCGGACTTATTACGGTCACCTGATTATTACGCATTCCGATCTCCATACCGAGTCCGCCGTATTTTCCGGTTGTTATAATACGCAGTCGGGCATCGGCTTCCTGTTCTATGAAAACAGTATATGGATCAAGAGAAGCAAGCATACCATCAATGCCGGATTTTACAAATTCATAGGGATCAATTTCTTCGACATAATTCGATTGTATGCGTTCATAGACCTTGCGAAAATAGGTGAGTCCTTTTTTTATTTTGGCGTAATATTCCCCTTCATCGGCTTTTATTTCTGGATTTATATCCGTGAAAGGTACGATAAGTGTAAATATCGCCAGGAGGATCAATACTAAATTTGTTCGTTTCATCATGGTAAACCTTTATAATTTATTTTTAAAAGGCAAAACGGGTTCCACAAATTCCCAGATTTGTTCACTTATCTGTTGTACCGGGGCCGTTGCATCGATAGTTTTAAATCTGTCCGGAAATTTATGGGCAATTTCCAAATATCCAGCGCGTATGCGTTCGAAAAATATCCGCCCCTGAGTTTCTAAACGATCAACACTTGATTTACGCGCCTTCTGTCGCTCAATCATATCATCGTAATTAAGATCTAAAAAAAACGTAATCGCCGGAGTCAAACCTTCCGTTGCGATTTGATTCAGTTGCCGAATGAACGACATAGGTAATTGTCGGCCATATCCCTGATAAGCTGTAGTAGAATCAACAAAACGATCTGCGATTACAGTTTTTCCGGTGTCAAGCGCGGTGATGATTTTCTGTTTGACCAGCTGATGGCGGGCGGCACTATAAAGTAACAATTCACAAATATCGGTCATTTTGTCGTTTTTAAGATCAAGCAATATATCCCGAATTCTCTCTGAAATTGCTGTTCCGCCTGGTTCACGAATCAAAATAAAAGGTATCCCGATGATTCCCAAACGCCCGGTCAGTAATTTTATCTGTGTTGATTTCCCTGCGAAATCCAGACCTTCAAATGAAATAAATATACCTGATTTTTTCATGGTTTACAGCACAATTATAAATCGAAATTTTTCCATTTACCGCGGTTAAACCGCCAGTAATTTAATGAAAACCGGGTTAGCTCATCCATCCCCTGCAGAATCCATATACCGGCTAACCCAACACCCAATTCGAGGGCCACCATCCAGGAACCAAATATGTCGAAAATGATGACGGTAATAACGGCAAGCCACATAAGCCAGGTCAGATCAGCACTTCCCCTGAGATTACCGGAATAGACAATATTTACACCTTTTGGAATTTGAACCAGGGCAAAAACCAGGATCAGATTCTCTGCCAACTGAATCACGTTAAAATCATTGGTAAAGACTGAAACTATGGGTGTCGATCCAAAAAACAAAATACCGGCAATAATCATCGCAGTGACAAAACCGACAAGACCGGTGATTTTTCCGGTTCTTTGCGCCTGAGAAGTATCTGCGGCCCCTAGATTCTTACCAACCAGAGCCATGGAACCCAGACCAAACCCAAAAAAGATCATGGTTATTACCGATTGAATACGAACAAAGACCTGATGTGTTGCAAGAACAACAATTCCCAGCCAGCCGGCAAAAATACTGAGAAATAGTTGTCCAATAGCCCACACGAGCTGCTCGACAGTTGTGGGTATGCCCATTTTGATCAACCGCTTAAATGTTGCCATATTTGGACGGGCGAGTTCCATAAAGGGCAAGAATAGACTGGAATATCGTTTACGTAATACATAAAGGGTCATAAAAAATCCGGTTGAATGGGCAATTCCCACTGCCAGGCCGGCTCCCATCGTTTCCAACCGGGGGAATCCCAGCAGACCGAAAATGAGTAATGCGTCCAGAATAAGATTAATAATTTGTATCGCCACATTGATCTTCATGCTCCATACCGTATCCCCTGTTCCCCGCATAATGCCCAGAGCAATAAAATTTGTCACAATCAGAGGCGTAAACCAGGCAATTGTGGTGATATATTTTACACCATATAAACGTGCAATTGGTTCCTCTTCTCGAATAAGTGTAAAGATCAAAGGGGCGCCAAAATACCAGATGAGTCCGATAATTATGGATAAAATTATTCCGACAATTAAGGATTGTCCGAGCACGTGATTTGCCTGCCAGTTGTCACCGGCTCCCAGATACCGTGCGATGATGATTGAACTACCGACGACAAATGTCAGGAGTATGGTAAAGGTCAACAATATCACCTGTTGCGCGATGCCAACACCGGCAAGCGCAGCAGTGGCAAGATTACCGATAAAAATTGCTTCAATAAGCCAGGTGAATGTTTGCGAAGAAAGATCTATGACTGCAGGTAGAGAAGTTTTGAGGATGCCATATAATGTCTTACGTTTTGAGAGCGTTTCGGACATGATTAATTTAATCAGGGGTATTAAAAAAAGTTCAATAAAGTTGCAAATTTACTTAAAACAATAATTTTTTGAAAGAAAAAATCTTTATAGAAAATCGTTGTTAATATCTTCATATTCGGTCAACGATTTAAAATTTTTTCCTGCGAGGATTAGGACATATTCACCACGAGGCGATTTTTTGTTGAGAACCCGCACTAGATCTTCCAGGGACCCATGATAGATTTCTTCAAATTTTTTTGTTAGTTCCCGGGCTAAGGCACATGGGCGGTCGCCTAAAAAATCGTAAAATTCTTGTACGGTCTTTTTTATTCGATGTGGGGATTCGTAAATAACAATGGTCCGTGTTTCATCTGCCAATTCAGAGATCCTCTTCCTACGCCCTTTTTTTAAGGGTAGAAAGCCTTCGAACACAAAACGATGCGTGGGTAGCCCCGATACAACGATTGCCGCCAAAATGGCGGAGGCGCCCGGAATCGGTATGATGGGTAATTGCTCAATAACGCAAGCAGTTACCAACGCATAGGCAGGATCTGAAATACCCGGTGTACCGGCTTCGGATACAAGTGCAATAGCTTCACCGTTCTTTAACTTTGCCAGGATCTTGGGATTCTGCACCTTCTGATTATAGCTGTGATATGGTAACATGGATTTATTAATATTATATTTCTGCAATAGAATTGAAGTCTTGCGGGTATCCTCTGCTGCGATCAGGTTTACATTTTTAAGAATATGTATGGCACGATATGAAATATCATCCAGATTCCCGATTGGTGTACTGACCAGGTATAGTGCACCATTGACAATTTGTTCCACGGTTAGACACCCCAATCGCGGCAATATCTAAAATCCTGATTTATGGTCCGGTTGGTCAATTTAGCAATGACCGGCGGGCGGCGTTTAAACTGTGACTTTTGTATTCTGCCCTGAATATCACGAATCATCTCAACCGAGAAATTCATATCAATTAACATGGCTTCTGAGTAACGTAAGTCGATTAAATAATGCAAAAGCAAATCTAAGTCCTTATAAGCGTACCCGATTTCATTTTCATCGGTCTGGCCGGTCCACAGATCAGCCGTTGGCGGTTTTTCAATTATTTGTCTGGGAATATTGTAAAATTCCGCCAGGTCCCAGATTTGTGATTTATAAAGATCTCCGATAGGATTTATAGCACTGGCAAGATCTCCAAAGATGGTTCCATATCCCAGAAGCAGTTCGGTTTTGTTGCTTGTTCCGATTACCATGGCATGATGTCTGGAAGAAAAATCGTAGAGAAAACACATACGCTCTCGGGCCATCCGATTGCCGCGCCTGATTATATCAGCTTCGGGATCGTTTAGAAAAAACGCATCAATCATAGAAGAGATATCATGGACTTCATGTGAAATACCCGTTTCCGAGACTATTTGCTGAGCATCCTTCATATTTTCAGGATTACTTGTCCGATAAGGCATGATCAGGGCGGTAACCTTCTCCGGGGAGAATGCTCGGGTACAAAGATAGGCAACTACAGCGGAATCGATCCCACCCGACAGTCCAAGTACCACATTATTAAAACCAGCCTTGTTAACCTCCTGAAAAAGAAAGCGACTCAAAATCTTATCAACCATTTCAGGATCGATTCTTAACAGTTCCATATGGCTTCGACTCCTAATAAAATTATTAAAATATATAAAAGATTGAAGTTAATTGAAAATGGATGCTAAAAATGAAAAAAATCTCATGATCATAAAAACGGATTTACTGCCAGATGAATATTTATTAAATTGATCATATTCCAATATATTTTTAGCTAAAATGATATTAATTACATCAAAGGATTGGTGTAAAATCTAAGGAGGATTTATGGAGTTTCTCAGGCAACTTGGTATCAAAGACAAGAATTTTGGATCATCAACCGGTTTGAAATGGAATCAGACCAATGATCAGGGAGAACTGAAAATACACTCACCCGCCACGGGAGAATATATTGCTTCAGTCTATCAGGCGTCGGTGGGCGACTATCATAACATCATTAAGGTCGCGCAGGAGGGATTTAAATACTGGAGAACCATTCCTGCCCCAAAACGGGGTGAAATCGTGCGTCAGATCGGACTTAAATTGCGTGAATACAAAGAACCATTGGGCAAACTTGTTTCTTTTGAAATGGGAAAATCCTTACAGGAAGGCTGGGGAGAAGTACAGGAAATGATCGATATATGCGATTTCGCGGTAGGGCAATCTCGTCAATTATACGGTTTTACCATGCAGTCTGAGCGGCCCAACCATCGGATGTATGACCAGTATCATCCACTGGGAATCGTCGCGACTATTTCGGCTTTCAATTTTCCGGTCGCTGTATGGTCCTGGAATGCAATGATTGCCGCCATTTGTGGGGATGTCAATTTATGGAAACCAGCTTCGAAAGTCCCATTGACCGCAATTGCGTGTCAGTATATTGTGGGAAAAGTGCTTACCGAGAATAATCTTCCGGAAGGGATTTTTTCGCTTATTGTCGGTTCCGGGAGGACAATTGGAGAAGAAATGCTAAAGGACCGAAATATTCCATTACTTTCTCTAACCGGTTCCACGCAGGTCGGACAGCATGCGGCACAGGTCATTGCCAAGCGTCTGGGCAAGTATATACTTGAGCTGGGTGGTAATAACGCAATTATTATTACTCCTGATACCAATCTGAAAATGGCGATCCCCGCGATTGTATTTGGGGCGGTCGGAACCGCAGGGCAGAGATGTACGACGACACGACGGTTGATAATCCATGAAGATATTTATGATAAAGTCAAAAATAGCCTGCTGAAAGCCTATAAAAGCCTTAAAATTGGAAATCCGCTTGATGAGAAAAATCATATGGGTCCACTTATTGACAAACAAGCTCGTTGAAACCATGATGCAGGCTCTGGAAAGAATTAAAAAAGAAAAAGGCCAAATTCTTATTGGGGGTGATAAGCTGAACCGGCAAGGGTTTTGAGTCGGGATGTTACGTAACCCCCGCTATCGCTGAAGCGGAAAATAAATTTGAAATTGTTCAGGAAGAAACCTTTGCTCCCATATTGTATCTTATCAAATACAAAGGTGACGTACAAAATGCGATAAATCTGCAGAACAATGTAGTGCAGGGACTATCCTCTGCCATTTTCACCAATAATTTGCATGAAGCGGAAACTTTTCTCTCCGCCTGGGGCTCGGATTGCGGTATTGCCAACGTAAATATTGGAACGTCGGGAGCTGAAATCGGCGGTGCATTTGGGGGTGAAAAAGATACCGGTGGCGGACGTGAGTCGGGTTCAGATGCCTGGAAAGCCTATATGAGACGACAGACAAATACGATCAATTTCGGGAAAACGCTTCCATTAGCGCAAGGTATCAAATTTGATGTTTAAGCCTTTTAGAAAACGTCCCTGAAAAACAAGGGACGTTTTCTATTCATAATAATTAACTTTACAGCCACACCCATCCCACATCTTTTCATAAACAGCCAATCTGGTCGGCAATTAACTTATGTGCATGCTCCATCGAATCCATTTGGCGAATGATAATTTCTCCCTTATGTGTTGACTCCTGAATGAGAATTTTATCATCAGCGGTTAAAATACGTATAAAATCACACATATGTGTATTAATTTCTTCAATTATGTTTAATTCTCTAAGTAAGGTTTTCAAATCCGTTGAGGGAATAAGGAGAAATTTTTCTTTTTCCAAAGATTTAATAATCTGTTTGATCATGCTTTTTTGCCTTATCGATCAAAGTCGGGATTTTTGGCGTCACAATACCCCCGGAAACGATCCAGCGCATTGCCTCTTCAATCGATAAATTTAGATGCACAACCTCAGATTGAGGGACAAGAACGAAAAAGCCGGATGTTGGATTGATCGCGGCAACGACTAATATATTGTAGAGCGGTTCCTGGGTTTTCGGATGGATAAATTTGCCGTTTACCAAGCCGATCGACCAAATACCCTCTCTGGGATATTCAAGCATCACCACTTTTTGTTTATTGGTCTCCTGAGTGAATGAAAAAGTTTCAACAATTTGTTTAACGGAGCCATAGACAGATTTTGCAATTGGTATCTTACAGAAGCATCATCTCACCCAGATTCACAAATTTTCGCCCGATAAAATTTGTACCAATAATACCGAAAAAGAGTATGGTTATAAAGGTAATCAAAATACCCAATCCCGGGTATCCTTAACCATTCACCCACATACGGAACCAAATAGGGAAGAAGCAGATTATCGAGAAACAAAAATAAAGCACGAAGAACAATAAAGGTTATACCAAGGGGAACAACCACGAGTAATCCGGAGAGAAAATAATTTTTTAACTTTTTTTTGATCTTTTGGAGCATATTGGAAACCTCGAAAAAAAAAGAGGATTTGTTTCACGGCAAATCCTCTGTTGCGGAAAAATTTTTCTAGTTAGTTCTGATTCTGCGGCGTTTCAACGGGAACCGGTTTAGGATTAACCGTGACAGAACCCGTGGTTTCATTGCTCGACTGACCATCAGAGACGATGACGGTAAAAGTGTAATTACCGGTCTGTTCTTCGGTCGGAGACCACTCAAACTGACCTGAGGCATCAAGACGTGCGCCAGGGGGCAGATCGCGTCCTTCGAATGTGACCGGATCACCATCGGGATCAGAACCGGAAAATGATAAGCGGACAGTTTCGCCAGCAATCACCGTCTCAGAACCGCCTCCGCTAATTTCGGGAGCGCGATTTTTGTTTTGAACAACGATTGTAAACGAAGTACTTGCCTGTGCCTCGCCATCGGATACATTTACGGTGACCAGATACTCCCCAGCCTGGTCAAAATCAGGTGTCCAGGAGAAAGTGCCGGAACCTTCGTCCAGTGATGCTCCAGTTGGGAGATTATCGGAACTAAAACGCAATTGATCATCCTGATCTTCATCACTGGCCTGAATACCGAATGTAATCTGCCCATCCTCTTCAACCTGCTGATTTTGGGGTGCCTGTATCACAGGTGGACGATTGAGATTCGTCACTTCAATTGCAGCTGCTGTTTCAGCGGATTCACCTGCCGGATCCGTTACCCGGACCGAGATAGAATAGGAACCTGCCTGTAGAAAATTTGGAGTCCAGGAGAAAGTCCCCGAAGTTGCGTCAAGAGTAGCGCCGGCAGGTAAATTTTCACTGGAAAATTGTAATTTACCCTGATCTTCCTGATCGGGATCGCTGGCTTGGATGGTTAAATTCAGGGGTGCGTTTTCCGCTATATTTGAAGGCGTTACGGCGGTTATTTCAGGCGGCCGGTTTACGTTGTTTACAACGATATCAAAAGATTGTTGAGAAGTCAGACCTGCGGGATCGGTTACACTGACGGCGATTCCGGTATAGGTTCCTGCCTGATCGTAAGATGGTGTCCACGAGATGGAATTATCACTGTTGTTAAATATGGCCCCCGGTGGCAGATTATTTACGGTAACTTGCAGTTTTCCGGAGTCTTCCTGATCCGGATCACTGATCTGAAAGGTATAGTTAAACGATTCATTCTCATTGATACTTTGTTGTGCAACCACCTCAATTTGAGGTGGGCGGTTGACGTTGTTTACAGCAATCTGCAAAGGTTTTTCAACCGAAATGATCCCGTCAGTTAATTTGATCAGAAGTTCATATGTACCGGCCTGATCAAATCCAGGTGTCCAGCTGATCGTTCTTGTATCAGAATTAAATGTGGCGCCAGCCGGTAGATTTTCAACCGAGTAGGTCAAGTTATTTTGATCTTCAGCATCAGGATCACTCCCGGCCGGAATCAAATAAGAGAGTGGCATGTTTTCATCGATAGTTTGATTTACAGGAAGTTCCAAAACGGGTGTTCGATTGACATGATTCACCGTAATGTTTGCGGTCTGATTGGCGGCAAGTCCCTGAGGATCGGTAATTGTAAAGGTAACCGTATAGGACCCTGATTGTTCAAAACTGGGAGTCCAGTGAAATGTTGCCGTATTATTATCAAAAACCGCTCCTTCAGGTAATTGCGTGACAGATAGTAGCAATTTGCCGGAATCCTCCTGATCAGGATCGGCTCCTAAAATTTTAAATTCCAGCGGCAGATTTTCGTCAATGACTTTGTCGGTTATATTTTCAATTGTCGGGACACGGTTAACATGGTTCACGGTAATCTCTAATGCTTTCGTATCATCAAGTTTTCCATCGGAAAGCTGGAATTGAATGGTGTATTTTCCGGACTGCTCAAATGTCGGGGTCCATGTAAATACCTGGTTTTCGAACATGGCCCCCTCGGGCAACTGGGAAGCCGTAAATCTGAGCGCATCGACGTCTTCTTTATCGGGATCACTGCCAGATATATTCACGGAAATCGGTGCATTTTCGTCCGCGGTGACCGGTTGGGGTTGATCAATTACCGGTGGGCGGTTAACGTGATTGATCGTTACCGAAACATTTTTCATGGCCGTTTGCCCTGAGATGTCCTTCACGGTAAAAGAAAGATCATTATACTGACCGGACTGCTCATAGGTGGGTGTCCATGAAAATTTCAGCGAATCGGTATTGAATTTTGAACCTTCGGGAAGATTTGCAGCATTAACGGTCAATTTACCCTGATCTTCCGCGTCGGGATCCGATATATTTAAGGTAAACTGCAAAAAGGTATTCTCATTGGCTGTTTTTGGCGAAATATCAGCGAGTACGGGTGGACGGCTCACATGCTCCACCAAAATATTAAAATCGGTTGTATCAGCCAAATTACCCGCTTTCATCACTACCGATATCCCATTATATGCACCGGATTGTTCAAAAGTTGGTGTCCAGGAAAGCGTATTTGTTTGAGGATCAAATTTGGCCCCTTCGGGAAGGTTCTTGATTGAATAGGAAATATCATTCTGGTCTTCTTTATCGGGATCTAAGCCTTTGATAACAATGGATAAAAGCGAATTTTCAGCTACGGATAGATCCGCTATGGGATCCAGTTTTGGCGCGCGATCGACATGAATCACCGAGATCGTACTGGCATCGCGATCGGTGGCACCAGGTGGGTCTTTTACGATAAAATCTATGACATAGGAACCCGATTGTTCAAAAGTAGGTGTCCATGAAAAGGTTCGTTTTGTTGAATCAAACACCGCTCCGGCTGGCAGATTCTCAACATTATAGCGCAATTTTCCTTTGTCCTCGATGTCAGGATCAGAGCCTTCAGTAATCTGAAATGCCAATATTTGATTTTCATTAATATTCTTATCTTCCACTTCCGGTAAGCTTGGAGCGCGATTTACATGATTTACCGTAATATTAAAAGATTTTTCCGAAAACAGTTTACTCAATGTCCGTTCGACCACGCGAATGGTAATATCCTTATAAATGCCAGACTGATCATAAGTGGGGGTCCAGGTCAGGACACCTCCAAGGCTGTCAAATTCAGCCCCTTCCGGGAGGTTTTTGATCTGGTAATATACCTTGTCCCCATCGGGGTCATACCCCTGAGCCGCGACCTTCAATACAATTTGCTCATCCACGGATTGTGCTTCAATATCCGCAATGACCGGAGGGCTGTTGTGTCGAAGAATCAAGGTTTTATTATTCGCAGCGACAAATACATAAACATCTTCTTTCCAAACCCCATAAATTTTATCATCGGCCTGGTAGTCAGCCTCTGCCACTGGTTTATTAATATCGGTCAGATTTACAATTTCAAGCCGGCTTTTGGATTCATTTGCCAGATAGGCGTATTTTCCCCCTTTAAAAACATCGTAAAGAAAACCATCTTCGGTAACTTTACTTATCAGCGCCGGAAACTTTGGATTCGACACATCCAGGATATAAAGCCCGGATGGGCCATCGGTAATAAAGAGAAGATTGTCTTCGAGAAAAAGTGATTTTGCCTGTGTGGGTTCCCGGTATTGCCCGAGACGAACGGGATTCATTTTATCGGTAAAATCAATAATTTGTAATCCTCCGGTTTTGTCAGCAACGTATACGATATCACCACTGACCAGAAGTCCCCAAGCCCATCCGGGCGTATCATATACTCCGAGAGGTTGCGGATTTCGCGGATCTGAAACATCATAGACCCTTACGCCTTTTTCTGCCTCTGCGACATAAAGGTAAGGGGGAGCAATTTCTGTCCACCAGGCATCGCCTTCTGTGTTTACGGTACCCAGTTCAATGATACCTTTCGGGTTGGATATATCCAGAATATGCACACCCTCAAGTTCATCAGACAAGTAGCCATAGGTACCAGAGATTGAAAGATTTCGTGCGCGATGTTTATTCTGGTAGCGGCCGATTTCAATGGGTTTATTAATATTGGAAATATCCACAACCTGTATACCGGCCCAAACATCAATGACAAAAAGATAACCATTTTCATAGGTGACCTCATGGATTCCATCCCGGACATTCTGTCCGGTCATGAGGCTGGGGGGACCGATGGAGGAAATATATTCGGCACTTGCCCGTTGTGCATATAAGGCTATCTGGGAAAGATGTATAAAAAGCAGAATCCCAAATATGCTTGTAGAAAGTTTTAATCCCCGATTATTCATATTATACTCCATCAAATTCTATGGAAGGATTTAGGCATAATTTACTGATAAATCAATAAGTTGCAGAGATTTCAATTTAAATGTTGTCCAATTATAATGCAAGATAAACCGGTAGAGGATCTATATTCTGCTTTCTTGCCGATTATTTTGATTTTCGCCATAAATCCAGCTGTTCTTTAATGTGAATTTTAAATATTAGAACTACATGTGTATATTTCAAAGTAGCCGTCAGATCTGCGGCAAGATGAATATTTAATTCATCTTATTGATGACCGTTACAAATTGTAGTTTCAGATTTAAAACGGGTGTGAGTCTGTAATGGAGCAATAATCATCTGTTTTCCAACATTTATATGTTTGGAATAAAATTTGTACAAAATTTTATAAAAGAATAATCTTCGGGGATTAAAATGGGAAGATATTCAAGGGTAATATTTTTTCTGGTTGGTTTCCTTATATCTAAAATATCGGGACAAGCGCAAAATGGATTAAAAGCTGATCCCTGGTCAGAGAAAGAGGTCATCCAGCAGTTATTGAAAAAAGCAGAACAATACCTAGAAATTGATCCAGATTCAACCCTTGTTATTGCTGAAAAAGCTTATGAAATATCAGATCAACATGATTCAGATCTGATGTATTTAATAAAAGATCTGCTTGCCAAAGGTAATCGTAAACTTTGTAAATATAATAATTCGTCAGAATTTGAAAAGGATAAATTAAATTATTTAGCACGTAAGGATGATATTATTGAACAAGTTTATATTTATATCAATATTGGATCGGATTTATTTAAAGTTGAAAAATTTAACCAAGCCATGAGTTATTTTTCAAAGGCCTTAAATATAAGTGAACAAATTCTGAATAAAGAAATTATGGCTTTTTGCAAAAGTTCGATCGGTACGATTTATTTTATGCAAAATAAATTTGAGAACGCACTTTCCCACCATATGGAATCTCTGGAAATATATACAGCATTAAATAAAGAATTGGAGATTGCAGCCACATTATACTCAATTGGTTCCGACTATAGTGCACTGTGTTTTTATGATAAATCAATTGAATATTATCTTTCATCATTAAAAATCTATGAAAAGAAAAGAGATCGGGAAAACATTTCAATGATTTATCATGCAATAGGTTTGGTTTATGAAGACATTGGCAATTTAAACCGGGCATTAGATTATAATTTAAATGCATATCGGTTGGTGAATGAAAATAACTGGGAGTTATATGTAAGTATCTTGAAATGGTTGGGGACAATAAATTATAAAAAAGAAGATTATAAAAAGGCAAAAGATTATCTTTATTTATCCTTAGATATCGAATCTACGAAGAATACGCATATTGGGTTGGCGATCACCTATGCAAAATTAGGGGAGGTTTATTTTAAATTACACGAATTGGAAAAAGCGCATCAATTTTACATTGATGCGTTAAATGAATTGCGGGGAATTGATGAAAACTGGGTTAAAGTTAAATTATATAATTTGATAGGCATATTATATGTTGAGTTAAATAAATGGAACGATGCAAAAATCCATTTATTAAACGGTTTAAACCTATCCAAGAAACTTAAAGTAAGAGATTTAACCTTGGACTTATATTTTGCCCTGATGAGGTTTTACCAACGAACCAGGGACTATGAAAAAGCCTATTTTTATTTTAATAAATATCATGCTCTTCAGGATAGTATCCACACACAGAGTAGCCATCGAATCGCGGAAATGCAGCTTCGGTACGAGACAGACAAAAGAGAAAAAGAGAATCAAATATTGCGCAGAAATAATTCTATCCAACAACTCAAAATCCAAAAGCAAACATTGATACAGACCATACAATTACTTTTTTTAATGATTTTTATGATACTATTTGGATTGGCGTTATTTCAATATCGGGCAAAAAATAAACTGAACAAAAGTTTGCAGAATCATATTGATGAAACAATTGAGCGACACCAGGAGCAACAACAGATAATCATTCACCAGGCAGGACTGACATCTCTTGGAGAGCTCTTCTGCCAGTATTATTCACGATATACTTCAACCAATTCAAAATATCCGGCTTACAGCTGAATCGGTGGCGTTCCGACTAAAGGAAAAACAGGCAGAGTCCGACGGCATTCTGAATTTCATGAATGAAATTCAGGCAGATGTGGTTCTCGCAGAGAAAATTGTTAAACACATAAAAATATTCGCCAAAAAAAATAAACAAACCGATCAGGATAAATTCGATATAAACGATTCGATCCGAGATGCGATTTTAGTAACCCGGAGGCAATTTAAATCGCAAAAAATAAACGTGCGCACAAGACTTTCAGATAATCTGCCCTTGCTGAATGGAAATCATTATAATTTTGAACAGATCATGATAAATTTACTGCTCAATGCAAGGGATGCCATTTATCAGAATAGAGCCCAGATTCCTTTGATGCCGGGAGAAATTGATATACACACAAGAATTTCAGATAAGGAAGTTAAAATGGTTTTAAGTGATAACGGTATCGGTATCCCGGACCATATTAAAGTAAATATATTTAAACCGTTTTTTACCACAAAGAGTGCTGGAATTGGGACAGGACTGGGGTTGGTAATTGTTTATAAAATGATCAAGGAAATTGGCGGGAAAATCGAGTATCAAAGCAGCGAAAACAAAGGTACCACAGTATCAATAAGCATTCCGGTTAAGGGTAAAAAAGGCATTAGTGAAAGGATGTACCTTGAGTCCAGTAAAAATACTTATTGTTGATGACGACATTACGATTTTAAATAGGCTGGCGGCATATCTTGATGATAAGAATCTAGAAACGTTTACCGCGATTAATTTACCCCAGGCAACAGAGATATTGATGGAAAAAGAAATTGACATTGCAATTATCGATGTGGTTCTGGAGGAAGCAAGTGGCTTTGACCTGCTAAAAACAGTACGGAAAAAGCATCCCGGTTTGGAAGTGATCATGATCAGTGCGCATGATAATATGGAAATGGTTATCGAAGCAATGCATGAAGGTGCCGTTGATTTTATCAGAAAACCATTCGGACTTCTGGATCTTGATCTGGCGTTAAGACGTACAAAAAAATATATTGATATTCTGAACCGGCTTAGAGATGTTGAAAATAAAAACTCACTGATAAATCGGGAAATTGAAAAATTAATAGATAAAGAATTTATCGGAATCAGTTCCCAAATCCGTAAAACATATGATAAAGCAATGAAAGCGGCAAAAGATGGTGATGCAAATGTTCTCATAATGGGAGAAAATGGTACGGGAAAAGAAATTATCGCCCGGATCATTCATTACTCAAGTAAGAGAAAAGATAATAATTTTACGGCTGTTAACTGCTCAGCTATTCCTGAAACACTTTTAGAAAGCGAATTCTTTGGACACCGTAAAGGATCTTTTACCGATGCCAAAGAAAACAAACGTGGCTTATTTGAACTTGCAAGTGGAGGATCAATCTTCCTGGATGAAATTGGTGATATGCCAATCTATTTACAGGCGAAATTATTGAGAACGCTTGAAGAGGGTAAAATTAAGCAGATCGGTAGTGATCAGGAAATCAGTATTGATGTACGTGTAATTTCGGCCACCAATCGCAGTATCAATCAGTTAATTGCAGAGAACAAATTTCGGGTGGATCTATATCACCGGATAAATGTGCTTGAAGTAGAAATCCCGCCCCTGCGTGATCGTCCGGAGGATATCAGGCCCCTGGCGGATTACTTCGTGAAACGATTTGCCATCGACAAGAAGCGTACAGCCCCTCAAATAAAGCAGGAAGTATTTGACGCACTCAAGGGATATCACTTCCCTGGTAACGTAAGAGAGTTAAAAAATCTGATTGAACGTGCGATTATTTTGTCAGATAAAGACTATTTGGACCTTTCCGATTTTACCATATCACTGGATGAGCCAACATGTATCAAGGAGTCCGAAAAACAAAATCTGAATCTGGAGTTAAATGAAATAAACCTGATAAAACAAGCGCTGAAAAATACAAATTTCAATCAAAATCAGGCGGCAAAATGCTTAGGTATTTCAAGGGATGCCCTGATCCGGCGCTTAAAAAAATATCGGATTAAAATTCAGAAGATTGTATAAGTAGGTATATATTCGCACAGGTGTGTTCTTTTATTGTGGTATTTACGCACATAAGTAAGTAAACTGATTCATTTACCAGATGGTCCAATCTAATTTAGCACGGGTTCTCTGCGAGAATCGATGAAGCAAAGATTGGCATAATATTGGCAGTAATATTTGCAAAAAATGAATGATCGATGTTTATAAGAAAGGAGTAAATCATGTCAAAAGGAACGATTAATAAAGCCATCATAATCGGAAGGCTGGGGCAGGACCCGGAAATGAAGTACACCCCTTCCGGTACCGCCGTGGCGAATTTCAGCGTGGCTACAAATCACGCGGTTAAAGATCAGGATGGAAATTTTACCGATAAAACAGAGTGGCATCGCATTGTTGCATACGGAAGAACGGCAGAAATCGCCGGTGAATATCTGATAAAAGGAAAGCTTGTATTCATAGAAGGGCGGATTCAGACCCGTTCCTGGGAAGATCAAAACGGGCAGAAGAAGTACATGACAGAAGTCGTATGTTCAAATATGCAATTACTCGGTAGCAAAGGTGATACAGAAATATCTTCCGATGAATCTGACGAACAAGAGGAAGCCCCGAAATCTAAGGAAAAAGCCAAGAAGGAAAGTGAAGAAGAAGACGATCTGCCCTTCTAAATAATCTGCATCCTCTCTCCTCCCCCATCCAAGGCGCATCTTTTCTTACAGATGCGTCTTTTCTATTTCTGAATTATTTTGCGTGTGAAGTGAGATCAAAAATCGATCAGGTATATATTGAAATTTCTGCGCTCAAACGAATTTGTTTTTGAGTCAAAATCCTTTAAATTTAAGGCCCGGACACCTTTTAGAATATGAAAAAATCAACCATAATTGAATTAATCAATTCGGCCAGAGCCGCACGGATGCATGCACGTGCGTCATATTCAAATTTTCCGGTAGGTGCGGCGCTGGAAACCACACAAGGAGAAATTATTACCGGTTGCAATGTGGAAAGCAGCTCATATGGACTGACGATATGTGCCGAACGGGTTGCATTGACAAAGGCCTTATCAGAAGGAAAATCCGCTTTTAAAGCCATTGCAATAGTTGGCCCTTACCAGGATTTTTGTCCACCATGCGGTGCCTGTCGCCAATTACTTTATGACTATGCACCCGATTTATTGGTGATCATGACAGACGGCAAAGATATTCAAACCGTAAAATTAACTGAATTATTACCTTTGGCATTCGAGAAAACCAGGCTGAATCGAAAATGAAACGCGGAATATTAGTCGGAATTGCCGGTGCCTCGGGATCAGGCAAAACGCTGGTTGCTCAAAATATGTATAAAAAGTTGGGATCTGATAAAGTTGTTATGATCCAGGAAGATTCCTATTATAAAGATCTGTCTAAGATACCTTTTAATGAGCGGGTCGGGCACAACTTTGATCATCCGGAAGCTTTTGATCATGATCATCTTTATCAACAGGTCAAAGATTTACTGGCCGGTAAATCTATCTCTCATCCGATCTACGATTATACGACCCATTGTCGCAGCAAAGAGGTCAAAACAGTCGGACCCCATAAGGTCATTTTTCTGGAGGGAATTCTCGTTTTGTCCGATCCGCGTTTACGGGAACTGATGGATATTAAGGTTTTTGTCGCAACCGATCCGGACATCTGTTTTATCAGACGATTAACCCGCGATATAAATGAGCGGGGACGGGATGTTGAATCCGTCATCAAGCAATATATGGTTACGGTGCGCCCGATGTATTTTCAATATATTGAGCCCTCAAAAAGATATGCAGATATCATTATTCCCGAGGGGGGTAAAAATGAGGTGGCGGTTGACATTTTGACCACAAAAATAAAATTTTTATTATCAGATATTTAGGGATTCCGAGTGTATACGGTTGTTCAAAAACATATGGGCTGGATTGAAGTTATCTGTGGGAGCATGTTTTCCGGGAAAACCGAAGAACTGATCAGACGTATGCGCAGAGCGCAAATTGCCCGTCAAAAAATAGCCATCTTTAAACCGTCAATCGATACCCGTTTTTCGGAAACAGAAATCGTTTCCCATGATGATCAAAAATTACCTTCTCTAATTGTAAAAAATGCCCAGCAGATCATCCCGATTGCACTGGAAGCGCAGGTTGTCGGGATCGATGAAGCACAATTTTTTGGAAAATCACTGGTTCGGGTATCTAAAACATTGGCGAATATGGGGAAAAGAGTAATTATTGCCGGCCTGGATATGGATTACCGGGGAGAGCCCTTTTTTCCGATTCCCGAACTTCTGGCTATTGCTGAAGATATAACCAAGACACACGCAATTTGTGTCATTTGTGGTAACCCGGCCAACTATACACAACGTAAAACAAAATCAAAAAATCAGGTTGTAATTGGAGCCGCCGATATCTATGAAGCCAGATGTCGTAGTTGTTTTGAACCGCCGGTCGATGACAAAAAGAACAGGAAAATACAAAAATGAGTTCACTATTTTTTGGATTATTTGGGTTGGCCGTGCTTGTTATGATTGCGTGGTTATTTTCAAATAATAAGAAAAACATCAACTGGCGAATCGTGTTAATTGGCATCAGTTTGCAGCTTATATTTGCCGTCTTTGTACTCAAAACACCCTGGGGCTCTCAGGTATTTGATGCTATAGGCAGTTTTTTTGTGAAGATCATTGGATTTACCAATGATGGTGCTAAATTTGTTTTTGGTGCGCTGGCCGATCAGAATATATTTCGGGATGCTTTTCCAGATAATCTAAAAAATACCGGCGTTGGGTTCCTGTTTGCCTTTCAGGTTTTACCTACAATTATATTCTTCTCTTCCCTAATGTCCGTATTATATCATTTTGGTCTTATGCAAAAAGTCGTTCAGGGGATGGCCTGGGTCATGGCAAAACTCATGAAAGTCAGCGGGGCCGAATCCATTTCGGTCGCCGCAAACGTTTTTATCGGCCAAACTGAAGCACCGCTTGTGGTCAGACCCTATGTTTCCAGCATGACCTCTTCCGAGCTATTGACACTGATGATCGGAGGTATGGCAACGATTGCAGGGGGAGTACTTGCTGCCTATGTAAGTCTTCTTGGGGGGGGCGATCCAGCGCAACAACTGATTTATGCAAAACATCTGCTTTCGGCCAGCATTATGGCTGCTCCTGCTACGATGGTCATTGCAAAAGTACTGATCCCTGAAACCCAGGAATCAAAGACAATGGGCACCGTGAAGCTAAAAATAGAACGTACATCCGCGAATGTTATTGATGCTGCCGCCACCGGTGCAGCAGATGGATTGAAATTAGCCCTTAATGTAGCCGGAATGCTCCTGGCTTTTATCGCCCTAATCAGTATGTTCAATTGGATCCTGGAATTGGTTATTACCGATCTCATGGGCATAACCATAGCAGGTGCACCGGTTACAATGGAAATATTACTCGGTTATATATTAAGTCCGATCGCGTTTATCATAGGTGTCCCATGGCAGGATGCGGTAACCGTCGGTTCACTTATCGGACAGAAAATTGTAATAAATGAGTTCATCGCATATTTAAATCTTTCTGCAATTATTCCAACCCATGCAATCAGCGACAAAGCCATAGTGATCTCAACCTATGCGCTATGTGGCTTTGCGAATTTTTCATCAATAGCCATACAGCTCGGAGGTATTGGCGGAATCGCCCCTGACCGGCGGGCAGATCTGGCAAAGTATGGTTTGCGCGCTGTGCTGGGAGGATCATTAGCCACATTCATGACGGCCACAATTGCAGGTGTTCTGATATCTTTATAAAGTTTTGGGGATAAAATGCGTAAATTCTTAATCTGGTTTAGTGTGGGAATTGGCGTTATCATCATATTTATCGCTGCGATATACTTTATACTTTCCGCCTTATTTGACGATGAACCGTACGTAGCCCAAAACAGCTATCTGACCGGCAGTGTATGGGGACCACTTCCTGAATATAGCATCTCAGACGCCATTGAAGAATATATTGGCGGATCCGTGCTTGACATGGTAAAACTGCGTAAGAGTTTCCGAATGGCCGCCGTTGACGATCGAATTAAGGGTATAATTATCCGGATCGGGTTTGTTCAGGCTGGTTTTGCAAAACTGACAGGAACTGCACCAATTAATATCTGACTTTAGGACCTCCGGGAAAAAAGTGTTTGCCTATCTGGAAATTGCAACCACCAGAGATTATTATCTGGCTTCAGCATGTGATTCAGTCTATATGCAGCCTGGAGGTACCCTCCTCCTAACCGGGCTTGCAGCAGAGGTTACTTTTTACAAAGGATTGTTAAAAAAAATAGGTGTTGAAGCTGATTTTGAGCACGTAGGTAAGTATAAAAGTTACCCGGAGACGTATACCCGGCAGAAAATGAGTGTGCCACAACGAGAGGTCATTAACGATATATTAAACAATCGTTACCGGAGTATTGTGCTAACGATTTTTCGAAATCGTGGAATACCCGAAGAACGTGTTGAATATTTGATTAATGATATTACCGGTTTTACCGCAAAGGAAGCATTAAAAAATGATTTGATTGACGGCCTGCGTTATCAAAATGAGCTACCGGAGATATTGAATCCATCCGAGCAAAAAATGTCGGAAATATCTGTTCTTAGTTATGCAGATCTCAATCCCAGGGATCTGGGATTGGAAACGGGGTCAAAATTAGCGGTTGTCTACTGCACCGGTACGATCACCGGAGGAGAAGATGGCAGTGATCCAATTTTCGGGAATACCGTCGGGGCAAACCGGATTATCCGGAATCTCGAATCAGCCGCGAGAAATAAGGCCATAAAAGCAATAATTCTGCGCATTGACAGCCCGGGAGGATCCGGAATTGCGTCCGAGAGAATCTGGAACAGTGTAAAAGTAGCTGCTAAAGAAAAACCAGTGATTGCAAGTATTTCCGACCTTGGAGCATCGGGAGGTTACTATATAGCCATTGGTGCAGATACCATTGTCGCACAACCGGCAAGTCTTATCGGCTCTATCGGGGTATTTATCGGAAAGTTCAGCATGGATTCTTTATATCAGAAACTGAATATAAATGTCGAAGCGGTACAAAAAGGCAAAAATGCCCGGATGTTCTCAATTTTGAAAACATTTTCCGCGAGCGAAAGAAAAGTGATCAGAAAAATAATCGAGGATTCTTATTCCGATTTTGTCACGAGAGTTGCAGAGAGCAGAAATCAGACCTATGATGAAACAGATAAAATTGCCCAGGGCAGGGTTTGGGGTGGAGAAAAAGGATATGAATTAGGTCTCATTGATATACTTGGGGGATTCCGAGAGGCAATAAATATTGCAAAAGAAAAGGCAAAAATTGATCCCGAGCAAGATGTTCAGCTGCTTCTTTATCCTAAAAGAAAATCGTTCTTTGGTAGTTTCTTTCGATATCTTTCGGTTCTGACGAAGCCCTCACTCCTTAATATTAAAAACATTGAGAATTACCTGGGGGAATTTCAATCCCGGCCGCTGATGCTCATGCCATTCCAGATAAATTTCAATTAAATGTACCAACAATGAGCTCCTGAAAAAAATCTGAACATATCAAACTTCCTCAGTTTTTTCCGAATTTTTCTGGCAATCCCGATATTTTTTTATCTTTCATCTGGACAAAACAATCTTGCGCTGATTGCAATCGGGATTGCCTTTATCACCGATTATCTTGACGGTTATTTCGCAAGATATTTTAATCAGATCACCGAATTGGGAAAAATATTAGATCCGATTGCCGATAAAATTTGCACGACAGCCGGATTTATGGCTTTATATTTCTACCAAAATTTTCCTTTGTGGCTGGCCGTTCTTATTATTAGCAGGGATCTTATTATCGTGATCGCTTCATTATATTTCCTGAGAAAAAAGAAGATTGTTTTACCCTCAAACAAGCTCGGAAAAATAACAGTTTTTTTTATTTCAGTCTATGCGATCGGGTATATTGTAAAATGGAATATCTTAACCGATTATCTTTATTATGTGGTTATCTTTTTAGTCCTGATTTCAATGGTAAATTACGGAAAAGTATTTTTAAGAAAATTGAAAACAGATGGTTTCTAAGAAATTAGTCGAAGCGGTCGAATTTCTAAAATTGCGGTCAATTCCCCATGTAAAACTGGCCATTATTCTTGGATCAGGGTTGGGTTCTCTGGCCGAAAAGCTCAAAAAAACCATTGAAATTGAGAGCCACGATATTCCCTATTATCCAGTGTCAACAGTTATCGGCCACGAAGGGAAACTGATATTTGGATATTGGAAAAAAATACCGGTTGTTGCGGTAAAGGGGCGTACCCATTACTATGAAGGTTATGATATCAAACAGGTCGTATTTATAATACGTATACTTGCGGCGCTGGGGATCAAACTATTGATGGTAACAAATGCTGCCGGTGGTATCAATCGCCGATTGAAGCCGGGAGACTTAATGCTGATCTCAGATCAGATTAACCTGATGTTTGCCAATCCATTAATGGGACCACTTGAATTTGGTGAACCCCGCTTCCCGGATATGTCAAACGCATACTCAAAAAAACATCAGAGATATGTAGAAGAAATCGCGGCTTCGAGGAAAATACATCTTAAAAAGGGAACGCTGTATGCTTCCTCCGGCCCTTCATATGAAACCAGATCTGAAGTAAAAATGATTGAAAAATTGGGCGGAGATGCCGTAAGTATGTCAACGGTTCCTGAAGTTCTGGCAGCAAATCATTCGGGATTATCGGTAATAGGTATTTCTTGTATAACCAACATGGCGACCGGGATCAGCACGCGACCGCTCTCCCATGATGAAGTTACCCAAACCGCGGCGCAAACCAGAAATACATTTATTTTTTTGATTACCGGAATAATTGAGCAATTGGGTCGGTCTCAAGATATTTAAGACATCTGTTTATATTATGCTTGCTTGTTTTTGGCAAATCAACTTATATTGAAAGATCGGGATGGTTTTGCAAAAAATATAAGTTTTATAAACCCTGTGACCTAAATCATCATATGTCTTTCTGTTATCAAATACATTAATAAAAACGGTGGAGGTGTTTATGAAAAGAAAAGCCAGAATGGTTCTTGCTCTTCTACCCCTTCTGCTCTTTCTGAATTCAGCGCACGGGCAGGTTACGATCGATTTGATTCTCAGCCCTACGCTTCAGAATGCAAAAGTGGTGTATATATCCAGTTTTGATTTTTTACAACAGGGAGCAGCAGAATTCCTGTTCCAGGTAGCGATAAATGCAGAACAGGATATTTTTGGGAGAATGGTATTTACAGTAGACCGCAATGGTGAAATACTGGCCGAAGCGACAACTAACGACTTTATGCTTCCATTTGGAACATATTCGATGAATAATATTCAACTCTCAAATGGATATACTTTTCCCAATAACGAAAGAGTACAGTTTGACAATCAGAATATCCAGCCTCCCGATGAAGACTTTGAACAGGAAGTCAACCAGGGAGGGAAATTGCCGGCAGGCCGCTACCAAATAAATGTTGAGTTCTTCAGGGTTCAAAACAACCTTCCCGATCCTTCACCAATCGGCATAGGAACCGATGAAATCGAGGTGGTGAGCAGTGCCTATGTAATTCCTGTTACACCCGGACGTGAGGGGGCACTCACCAATCCCGATATTATTTATAACGAGTTTCCGGTCTTTCAATTCAATACCGATCTCATTAATCCTTTGAATCTTGGGGAACCATTTGAAGTTGAGGTATACAAAGTTTTGTCAGATCAGCATACCTCGGTTGATGATGTGCTGTCAAGTACACCACATTTACGTATCATTACCGGTAGAACCTTGTTTCAATATCCCAAGGCGGCCAATGATGAACAGGGTTTCAGCATCGAGGAATATCAACCTCTTGACTTCGGTACCTATGTCTGGCGGGTCATCTTAAATCTGCAGACAACCAGCGGAATAGAACGTATATATTCGCCAATTTTTGCGTTTAAACTGGTAGACCCCTCCACGGTAAGTGAAGATTTAGTAAATCAGGCCACGGCGACAGAGGTTTTAAACATTTTGCGTTATCTGATAGGAGAACGGGCGGATGAGTTTATCAATATTCTAAGTAACTATATGTTAAAAGAAATACGTGTGGACGGTTCTCCAATTGATATTGCCGGACTGTATGACCGCATCAGCCAGTATACGGGTAAAGTCATAAAAGTCGAATACGTTGAGCTACTGGGAACACAAGAATAGGGTGGGATAATTATGAAAAAGCAAATAAATTTCTTCTTGCTTCTTATTGTTTTTTTGATGTTTGCGGCGTCTTCTGTAATGTCAGAAACGGTGGCTGTTGTACTCAAGGTAAAAGGCGATATTCAGTTATATCGAAGCGGAAAGGTGGCCGACCAGACCCTGAAAAGGGGATTTAGATTACAGGATGGAGATAAGCTGGTAACAGGGCCCAAAGCTTATGCCGCGATCCGTTTTATTGATGATGCCAGTCTTTTAAGAATTCGTGCCAATTCTACCTGTAGTATAAAAGGCAAAAAAGAGAAAAATGAACTGATCAAAAATGTCTATCTTGAGGTAGGAACAATTTTCGCCCGGGTCACAAAGCAGCGGGGTAAATTTGAAATATCCACACCGACCTCTGTGGCCAGTGTAAAAGGAACTGAATGGATCACCGAGCAAATATTGGGTGGAGCAACTTATTATTATGGAAAGACAGGTGTTGTTGAAATTTCCAATGATGCAGGCGCGGCGCTCTGCCGAGAAGGCGAAACGGTTGAGGTACTTGATGCCAATACGGCACCGGTTACACGAAAATCAAACCCGGGTGAAGGTGATTGGGATGAATTTGACGTGGATACCGAAGATTATGAATTTGAGTTTGAGAATCAACAAGGTGAAATAAAAATGTTACGATTTCAAATCAAACTCGAAGAATAGAACTGGAAGCAAAAATATTTCTGGAAATAAGCGTGTAATGGATCCGAGCGTTCATTACACGCTGTTATTGCGTGTTTTTTGATGGATTGATTCAAGCCTTTCGTTCATTAGATTTATAAGGTTTCTTTTTCAGCAAATACGGACTTTATATATGGGGTGTAATATGCAATCTATAACAAAATACATATTTTTAGCAATGGCAGTGCTTTTCACCACATCAATAGCCGATAACGGGCAATTCTTTCATATGACACCACAGGGTGTTATCAGAGGGGAAAACGTAACATTAGAGGTTATGCTGACCAATACGGATACACGTATATATGATATGTATTTATTTTATCGTCAGCTGGGTGCATCGGACTATAAATATCTGTCGATGGAACGTGAGGGGTATATTTATACGGCAAGTATTAATACAAATGAGATTTCGACAGGACAGATTGAGTATTATTTTGGCTATGAAGGTGAATTGGGACAAGTCGGTTCAATGCCGGAAATCGCCCCGGAATCAAATCCGTATTTATTATCGGTAGCTCCAAATCAGTCCACCGCGCAGAACACCGGAGTTGAATTGTTGGTCCTGAGTCCCGAACCCGATGAAGTTGTCGCCTATACCGAGTTGGTTGTGGCAGCTTCGGTCCTTGGTGGAGAAACCGTGTCGGACCTTGCCAATTTTTCATTACTGATTGATGGTACCGATGTTACCAATTTGGCTGAATTTACGGATGGGATCATTACTTTTTCGCCGAAGCAGATTCGCGGCGGATACCACAATATTGAACTTATGGTTTACGATGCTGCCAATACTCTCTTAAGCAAGCAGGAATGGTCGTTCAGAGCCGCTGGTGGGAGCCAAACGCCTGAAACAAGCGGTTCCTACTATCGCGGTTCGGTGTTTCTAGAAAATCGTTATATCAATATCGGACAAAACAGTCAAAACTTTTTTCGCGGTGGTGCAATGGTTAATGGCTCAATAAACGCTTTTGAGTACCGAGGCCGGCTGGTTTACTCCAGCGAAGAAGCGGATAACCGTCAACCCGTAAACAGATATGCGGCACAATTGGTCTATAACTTTTCGGAAAGAAATAATATATATCTTAATGGTGGTGATTTTATGCCCTATTATAACCAACTGGCTTTTATGAATAAAAGAGTCAGGGGTATCCAGACCGGGTTGGCGTTTGGCTTTTTTACATTTGACTTTCTCTACGGACAAACCAACCGGGGCGTGGAGGGGAGTTTTCGCTTTCAAGAATTTAATATTTTCGATCCTGCAAATCCCGGCACCGTGATCGGTACGGCAGTCGATACTATTCTGAACGCGGGTACTTATGAGCAAAGCATACTCGGTTTTCGACCCGGTTTTCGGTTTGGCGAAAGTGTACATTGGAATCTTAATCTGTTGAGTGCACAGGAAGACAAAAATTCCATTAAATACGGAGGTAATTTAAGGGAATCCATGGTTATGGGCACGGATTTGAATATGAATTTTGATAACCGACGAATTTTAGTGGATGCCAGTTTTCAGGCCAGCATTAACAACAATGATGCCAGTTTACCCGAAGTCAGTTTTGATGATTTGGTGAAAATTGATTCATCCCTCGCTGATGATGATGCTGTCAGAAGTTACTGGAACTTTCTGGAAGGTCTTGGGATGATTTCAATGACGCCAGGGTTAAATCCGTATCCAAGTTTAGGCATGCGTGTAGAGACCGTCTTGAGATATTTCGATAATAATTTATCGATACGATACACAAACATCGAAAGGAATTTCTCAAGTCCGGGCAACCCTTACCTTTTAAAAGATATTTCAGGTATATATATCAGCGACAATTTTCGTTTAATTGAAAACCAGCTGTTTACAAATGTGTTCTTCCGGTCGTATAGTACAAATCGTTCACAAACCGCCCAGAAAACCAGTAATACAGAATTTGGTATCACTATTTCATATTTTCCACGGGAAAATTTGCCCTCATTTACTCTTGGCTACACCTCAACGAATCGGGCAAATGATGTCACCATGGCCGATACGGCTTTATTTGCGCAACCGGAATTTTACATGGAAGATAATAAAACACAAAATTTTAATATCGCTACAAGTTATAATTTTAATTTAAATATGATTAAAAATACCGTATCACTCAATTTTTCCACCTATATGCGGGATGAAGCACTGGAAATCAGGAAGGAAAATCAGAGCGATTTTAATATCATAGGAATCGGATTACTCAGTAAATTTCAATTTCCACTCACCACCCGGTTAAATTATTCTCAATCTGAATCAGCGTTTGGGGATCAAAATAAAAATACCACAACGATTAATCGCTTTTTCGTAGGATTTGAGTATCTTATTCGTGGACTGTCACCAGGCGATTCTTTTAAACCGTTTGTAAATTTTACACTACAAAACATTGATTTTACTAATGTTCCTCAGGCGAAGAGAAATAATTTTACATTTGGTCTTCAATACCGGAATCCCGTTGCAGGGGTCTTTTCCGTAAGGTATGATCTAATCACTTTTGGTGGAGACGTCGCTCCTGATTATAGTGATTCTGTACTGAATGCAAAATATCAATATAACTTTTAAGCAATTCTGAAAATTTGGGGATGCAACATGGCAAGGAAGAAGCATAAAGAAAAACCGATCATATCGATCATTATTACCATCGGTGCAATTATTGTGGCTTTATTTCTTGGCCAAATGACCACATTTCTCAGTCTCGAAAACGATTTGCTTGATTATCGCTTTAAAATCAGAGGGTCACTCAATATCTCTGAATCGCCCATAGTTATTCTAGCGATTGATGACCAATCGGATGAATCCACACCTCACCGCTGGCCCTGGCCCAGAGCGTATTTTGCCCATGTGATTGAAAATCTTAATGAGGCAGGCGTGAAAGCAATCGGAATCGATATAATCTTTGATCAGCCGGATATCAATGGTCCCGAATCTGATTCGCTGTTTGCCGATGCATTAAGCCGATATGAGAATGTGGTAATCTCGGGTAAAATTGAAGCCCCCAGGGGAAGAACGGATCTCGTGACACTTGTTGATCCCTATGACGAATTTGTCGATACCGGTGTGTCCTGGGGTTTGGTATCGTTTGACCTGGATCCCGATGGATTCTATCGAAGGTATTTGGTCGGTCAAACATTTAATGATTCCGTTTACAGTTCATTTGCTACAGAGGTGATCAAAAAATATTTGAAAGAAGATCCCCAAACGCGCGTGAACAGTTTACCGGATAAATTTATATTTGGATCATATGTGATCCCGAAATATAATAGTTATTCCTCTCTGATTAACTACGCCGGACCAGCCAAAACCTTTCCGCACTATTCATTCGATTCTGTTCTGGATGACGTCGACTTTGATCTCAGGGAAGAATTTGACCTCGACGTTTTTGATGATCCTGGTGATCCCGATCTTGGATTACCACCCGGGCTGCTCTATTCCGGTCAATTGAAAGACAAGATCGTTCTGATCGGTTATACGATGCAGGAGTTGCATGATGAATTTCCAACTCCATTTCTGGAGGCACGCGATTCCGAGGGACGCCTGATACAGGTTCTCACAAATGGTGTAGAGATACATGCTAATGCACTGAACATGATCCTGACAGAGAACTATTTGAAAAAACTGGGTTTTGGTTTTCAATTAGGACTTGTGCTTATATTTATTATCATTGTCTATTTATTTACCCGATACCTGCCCACATTATTAGGAACGGTTCTAACAACATTTCTGATCGTTGGGTATTTTGTATTTGCCTTTTGGATCTTTTCAAATGGAAACTGGATCTTTGAAATAAGTACACCCCTGCTTGCTATCGTTTTAGACTTTTGGTGGCTACAATCTGTATCAGTATATATTATCGCAACATGAAAAACGGATGATCCAGGGTGCCTTTAGTCATTATGTACCCGAAAAAGTGGTAAATGAGATAATCGAAAATCCCGATAAACTTACACTGGGCGGCGAGGAACGGGTTGTAAGTGTTATGTTTTCCGATGTCGCCGGCTTTACTTCCATTTCCGAGAAACTCACACCTGCTCAGTTGGTGCAACTCTTAAATGAATATCTGACCGAGATGACAGATATCGTACTTGCCAACGACGGTATTATTGACAAATATGAAGGGTGATGCCATTATGGCGGAATTTGGCATGCCGGTACCTTATGATAATCATGCCTCACATGGCATGCAAAGCTGCGCTGGAAATGCAGAAGAAACTGTAGTTTACTGAGAGAAAAATGGAAAAAAGAAGGTCGACCACAATTACGGGCCCGGATTGGAATTAATACTGGAGAAGTTATTGTGGGAAATATGGGTTCACGCGATGTATTTGATTATACCGTCATGGGTGATCACGTAAACTTGGGTTCCAGACTTGAGGGTGCGAATAAATTTTATGGCACTTCAATTATGATCAGTGAGTTTACGTATGATTATGTAAAAATGGATTTCTATACCCGCGAATTGGATCTTATCCGGGTTAAAGGTAAAGAAAAACCCATAAGGGTGTTTGAATTGATTGCTTCAAAGGAAGAGACAGCTGAGTCGAAAAATTCCTGCAAATGCTGGATACTATATAATAAGGGATTGGAACATTATAAAGCTCAGGAATGGAATGATGCAATCGATTGTTTTGAAAAATGTCTGGAAATAAGTACCAGAAGACACCCCATCCGCGAATACCGGTCGCGTTGCATTGAATATAAATTTAATAGCCCTGGTCCGGATTGGGATGGTGTGACTGTCATGACAGAAAAATAGAGTATGAAGCGTTTAGTTATTAACTCTATCCAAATAGTTTTACCGCTTCTAATTATCTTATTTGACATAACTCTTTTATCGACGAATTTTCGTTTTACTTTTTACATGGCTTTATGATTCGCGTAGAACAGAGATCTATATGCAAAAAAAACAAATACTTTGGGCGGATGATGAAATTGAATTGCTTGCAACCGCACATTCATGTTTCTTCAGTCACAAGGGTTATGAAGTCGATACCGTTACCAATGGTGATGATGCGATTGCTAAAGTAGCAGAGAAATCATATAGATATCGTTTTGCTTGATGAAATGATGAGCGGAAAAGATGGCCTGGCGACACTCCAGCAGATTAAATCTTTCAGTCCCTGAAACACCGGTTATCATGATAACAAAAAGTGAAGAAGAAAGTTTGATGGAAGATGCCATCGGACAAAAAATTGATGACTATCTAACCAAACCGGTCAATCCCAGCCAGATTTTGATGGCCTGTAAAAAAATTCTTGATAGCAAGGAATATTGCCACGAAAAACGAAGTATTCAGTATTCGCAGGTATCTACAGCAGATCTACCACCTCGCCTTCTGAATCCGCTCATCGGAACAAGAATGGATTGATGTCAATTTAAAACTATCCACTCTTGATGTTGAACTTGATGTTCTGCCAGAACCGGCCTTCAGAGAGATTCTTTATGATCAGAGACGCGCAATGTAATGTTGAATTCGGTAAATATATTGAGAAAAATTATGGCAACTGGATTCGGGATCGCGGCAAATCTCCGGTCTTATCAGTTGATCTTGTAAAAAAATATGTTAATCCCGGAATTAAAAAAGGGCAAAAAGATTGTCCTGCTAGTTATTGATTGCCTTCGGCTTGGACCAATGGTAAACCCTCGAACCTTACTTTTATTCCTATTTTAATATTCAACGCGATTACTATTATTCTATACTGCCCACCGCAACCCCGTTTTCCCGAAATGCCATTTTTAGTGGTCTTTTTCCCGAAGAAATAGAAAAAAAATATCCGGAATTGTGGCAAACAGATGACGAGGACGAAAGTAGTCTTAAACCGCTATGAAAAAGAACTTCTCGAACAAAATTTTAAACGGAACGGTGTTACAACTGAACAGTGATATCAAGTATGTTAAAATCATGAATAATGATGATGCGTATAATCCTGGAAAAAAATATCAACACATTTCTGGAGCACCAGGTCTGGCGATCGTATCTAAATTTTGTTGATATACTTGCTCATAGCCGTTCGGATTTACCGATCCTTAAAGAAATTGCCCCCGATGAATCGGCCTATCGGTCACTTAACCAAAAGCTGGTTTGAACATTCCCCGATGTTTAATGTGATAAAGGAAATTGCCCGCTCTGATCATCTTGCTTTATATTACAACCGATCATGGAAGTGTGCGTGGAATGCGCGGAACAAAAGTGCTTGGAGATCGTGAAACCTCAACCAATCTGCGCTATAAATTGGCCGAAGTCTGAAAGTCGATAAAAAAAATGCAATTTATATAAAAAATCCCGGCGATTATAAACTACCCAGAAGTGGGCATAAACACCACTTATATCATTGCCAAAGAAGATTATTATTTTATATATCCAACAAACTATTATAAATTTCTAAATTATTATAAAGATAGTTTTCAACATGGGGGTTGTTCACTGGAGGAAATGATTTTACCCTTTATCCGCCTTGAACCAAAATAAATGATGACCGGGTCTCTTGTTTTAAAAAACATGACTGTTGAAAATCAGAAAAACACCGTTGCCTTTGCAAAGAATGCCGTAAAATATTTCGACTGCTGGTGATACGATATTGCTTTATCGGTGATCTGGGCAGTGGAAAAACCTTTTTAGTAAGGGAATTTGTACGGTTGCTTGGGCTGGATGCTGATGTTTCCAGTCCTTCCTTCTCTTTGATCAACCGGTATGAGGGAATAGTTTGTATAAACCATATCGATCTCTACCGTATAAAAGATGACCGGGATTTAATCAACCTTGGTCTGGATGATCTATGGAATAGTAACGATATAAATTTTATTGAATGGCCGCAGATTAATTGAAAGCACAATCAGCTGGCCCCATTTTCGATTATCGATAAGGACCAAAAAAAGTAATTCAGACTGGAGAGAATTTAGCCTGTTCAGAATCAATGAATAATATATTATTCTCGGATTAGAAACCTCCGGAATTTCTATGCAGTCTGGCCTGGTGGCAGGATGGGAAAACACTGCTTGAATATAATATGGAACGACGAAATGCCCATTCAGCTATTCTTGGCTGATTTGGTTAAAAGGAGGTCATAAACAACTTGATATTGATCCCGAGAATTCGGTATCACTACTGGCGATCAGTTCCGGACCCGGATCATTTACCGGTCTTCGGATCGGTATGGCGTATGCCAAAGGATTTTGCCTGGGAAGAGGATTCCTCTCATTCCCGTAACAAATTTTGAAATGTTAGCTTTCAGGCCCTGGCCGATTACACCAATTATCCGTATATACACTTATAGAAGCATGAAAAAACTTATACTATGCTCGTTTTTATACGACAAATATGGGGAATTGAAAAAAAAATATCTTGCTGATATGCCCAAGTCTGATCAGCGAGAATTACCCGCAAATGCACAGATTATTGTTCATGAAGAAAATCAGAAATCAGCCTTCCGGGCTGCCTTTCCATCCGGGAGACAAATTGTGCAGGGTGCTTACAATGCCTCGGTAATCTGCAAAATTGCCTATCAAGAGATTTATAAAAAACAAACTGCCTTCGTCTCCATGAGGTTGAACCACTTTATTTGCAGGCATTTGCCGGTGTTGAATGAATCGCGTTATTCGTCGAATGATAAGTGAAGATCTGCAAACCGTCCATGAGATTGAAAAATCACTTTTTTCCGATCCCTGGCCGACAATCAGTTTTTTTGAGGAAATAAAGAATGACTCGGTTTCATTTCCGTTTATATTTGAAAATAATAAGAATATTATTGGATATGCCATTTGCTGGTATTATCTTTTTGAATTACATATCGGAAATATTGCGTCATCCGCAACAGCAAGATCAAGGAATAGGACACGGGTGTATTTTTTGAAGAATTATTCTCAGACTGATTTTAGTGAGTTTAAAACAGCCTATCTTGAAGTTAGGGAAACAAACAAAAGCGCCATCAGAATTTATGAATTTTGGGTTTGATTGCCTATAAAAGAAACGAAATTATTACCCAAACGGTGAAGATGCCCTGGTTATGGTAAAAATGAGACTAGTAAATTTTAAGGATAGGAATGGATTGGTTTAAAAGAAAAAAAGAATCTACTGCAGGCCGTCGACCGAAAAGAAATGCCAGATGGATTGTGGGTAAAATGTGATGAGTGCGGGGAAATCATTTATAAAAAGGAACTTGATAAAAAGATGTATGTCTGCCCAAAATGTGATTACCATTTTCAGAATTGGTAAGTAAAATTATATCCAGATTCTTGTCGATAAAACTACATTTAAAGAATTCAACAAAATCATATCATCAACAGATCCCCTGAAATTCAAAGATAGTAAAAAATATTCTAGACCGATATAAAGCAGCGGTCAAAAAAACCGGGATAAATGAAGCTGTTATTACCGGACGCGGAAAAATCGAAGGTATCGATGTCGTCCTTGCGATCATGGATTTTTCATTTCTTGGAGGCAGTATGGGTTCGGTTGTCGGAGAAAAAATTTCCCGTGCAATAGATATGGCTCTTAAAGAGAAAAAACCGCTGATAATTCTCTCTGCTTCCGGGGGGGCAAGAATGCATGAAGGTGTACTAAGTCTGATGCAAATGGCAAAAACCAGTGCAAAACTTGCCCTGCTTGCCGAGGTCAAAGAACCGTATATTTCCATTCTTACCCATCCAACCACCGGAGGAACAACAGCCAGTTATGCCATGCTTGGAGATGTTCATATTGCTGAACCGCGCGCCTTAATCGGTTTTGCCGGTCCGAGAGTGATCAAACAGACCATTGGTCAGGATCTGCCAGCGGGTTTTCAAAGATCAGAGTTTCTTTTAGAACATGGTTTTGTCGATGCAATTGTTCATCGTCACGAACTTAAAAAGCCGGGTTGGCCGGCATGCTTGAGATTTTTTCAGCATCAAAATAAATAAATCCCTAACAGTCTGATTTATTATCGATATATCATATCTGTATAATGAGGAATTGATTGAATATTACTTATAACCAATGATGATGGTATTCATGCCCCGGGAATCATACCATCTAAAAAAGCGCTTGAAAAGATTCGCGAAGTATCCGTCGTCGCCCCGGATACAGAAAGAAGTGCTGTCGGACATGCTATTACCTTATCCGATCCGCTTACGTGTGTAGCGAAGTGTTGAAAGAACAAATTTCTTTGGGTATGCCGTAAATGGAACGCCGGCCGATTGTGTAAAACTTGGATTACGCTGTCTATTGAAAGATCCTCTCGATATCGTCGTGTCAGGCATTAATCTGGGACCAAATACAGCAACAAATATAATTTATTCAGGAACTGTTTCAGCTGCCGCTGAAGCCGTGATCATGGGCGATTCCCGGGCTGGCGGTTTCAATTGCTTCTTTCAATCTACCATGAATTTGAATATGCATGTCAGTTAGCCCGAAAACTTGCTGAGAAAATTCATCGAAAATCGGGCTTGCCCGAGGGAACACTATTAAATGTAAATGTCCCTGCTATAAAGCCAGAAGTGAAATTCAAGGGATTGTCATTTCGCGACAGGGTAAGGGACGATTTGAAGAATTTTTTGATAAACGTATCGATCCGAACAATCGGACATATTACTGGCTGGCCGGTAAACGAATGAATCTTGATCATGAAGATGATGTCGATGATGTCGTCATAACAGCAAAACAAAGTATCCATAACCCCTATTAGATATGATTTGACTGATCATGAAATGTTAGAACACTTTCAACGCTGGAAAATTGAGCAATGATTATCCAAAACAGCCATGAAACCATATTGATTCTTGATTTTGGTTCTCAATATACCCAGCTGATTGCCCGGCGAATAAGAGAGTAGGCGTATATTCTCCATGAAATTACCCTTTAACACGGATCTCAGGGAAATACCGAAAAGGTAAATGTAAAAGGAATTGTTTTATCCGGCGGACCGTGTTCGGTAAATAGTAAAAATGCGCCCCAAAGTGGCTCCAGATTTATTAAATTGCTAGATTTTCCTGTTCTGGGAATATGCTATGGACTCCAACTCATTATGCATCTGTCAAACGGAAAAGTTGCCCCGGCCGGAAAAAGAGAATATGGCCGGGCTAACCTAAATATTAAACAGACGAATAAATTGTTTAAGGGTATGTAAGGCGAATTCGGTAGTATGGATGAGCCATGGAGATAAAGTAATTGATCTGGCACCGGATTTTAAAGTGATCGGTGAAACCTCAAACAGTCCCTTCGCTGCTGTTAAGCATTTACATCTTCCGGTTTATGGACTGCAATTTCACCCGGAAGTCGATCATTCTGAGCAAGGTCGACAGATCATTAACAATTTTTGTTTTAAGGTCTGTGGATGCAGAGGAGACTGGTCAACCGGTTCATTTATTGACGAATGTATCAAGGAAATAAGAGATACGGTCGGGCAGGGCAAAATAATTTGTGGATTGAGTGGAGGAGTCGACAGCAGTGTTGTAGCCGTACTGCTCGATAAGGCGATTGGAAAAAACCTTGAATGCATTTTTGTCGATACGGGATTTTTAAGATATCATGAAGCAAAACGTGTAGAGGAAATATTTACAAAATATTTTCATATAAATTTGACTTGTGTCAATAAAAGCCAGCTATTTCTGAGTAATTTAAAAGGTAAAACAAATCCGGAAGAAAAAAGAAAAATTATCGGTCGTCTGTTTATTGAGGTTTTCGAAAAAGAAGCGCAAAAATTAGGTGATTTTAAATTTCTGGCCCAGGGAACACTTTATCCGGATGTTATCGAAAGTATATCGGTAAAAGGACCATCCGCCACAATAAAATCACATCATAATGTTGGTGGACTTCCGGAAAAAATGAGCTTCAAACTGATCGAACCGCTTCGAGAATTATTTAAAGATGAAGTAAGATCTGTCGGGCGAGAACTTGGTTTACCAGAGGAAATTATTGACCGACATCCCTTTCCGGGGCCTGGGCTGGCGGTTCGGATTCCCGGAGAAATTAACCCGGAAAAAATTGAAATTTTACAACTGGCAGATGAAATATACGTCAGAAGAATTAAAAAAACTGAGTTTATATAATCAAATCTGGCAAGCATTTGCTGTCTTACTTCCGGTTCAATCGGTCGGTGTCATGGGTGATGAACGTACCTATCAATACGTTCTGGCCCTGCGGGCCGTAACGAGCACAGATGGAATGACCGCAAACTGGTATCCAATGCCTTATGATGCTCTGACAAAAATATCAAACCGAATCATAAATGAAGTAAATGGCATAAACCGGGTAGTTTATGATATAAGTTCTAAACCTCCGGCAACGATAGAGTGGGAGTAAATATTAAAGGAGTATATTCATGTGTGGAATCGTTGGATATATCGGTCCGAAAAAGTGGTCCCCATTTTATTGGCAGGTCTGAAAAGACTGGAATATCGTGGTTATGACTCTGCCGGTATTGCATTTTTAGAAAATGGGGACCTGCATGTTATCAAAAAGGCAGGAAAATTAAGACATCTTGAGGATACGGTAAATACGATTCTAAACAACAGCACCATTGGTATCGGACATACCCGATGGGCAACGCATGGTGAGCCCACAGAGCAAAATGCACATCCACACATTGATTCTACCGGAAAAATTGCCATTATTCATAATGGTATCATCGAAAACTATGTCGCTCTGAAAAAAATGCTTGAAGGCAAGGGGCATGCGTTCAGATCTGATACAGATACGGAAATTGTTGCCCATCTGATCGAAGAATTTTATGAGGGTGATTTTGAAGACGCCTTCAGAAGAGCACTGGTCGAACTGAAGGTGCCTATGGATTTGCGCTTATTACGAGTCACGATCCCGATAAAATATATGTCGCGCGTCAGGGAAGTCCCCTGGTGATTGGGGTCGGTGAAAATGAGTACTTTCTTGCTTCGGATGTATCGGCAATCGTTTCGCATACCCGCAGTGTGTTTTATCTGGATGATGGCGAAATGGCCATTCTGAGCAGAGACGGTATAAAGACAAAAACCAGTTCAAACTGAAGTAATTGCAAAAAGTCTTGAAAAGATAACTTTTGATATTAAACGCATCGAAAAAAGCGGCTATCCGCACTACATGCTGAAAGAGATCTATGAGCAGACCAACACAATCCTGGATGCTTTCCGCGGACGTATTATACCCAGTGAAGGAAAAGTAAGATTAGGTGGTCTCGCCGAAGTTGAAGATCGGCTGGTGAATGCGGATAAAATCGTAATTATTGCCTGTGGAACAAGTTGGCATGCGGCACTAATAGGTGAATATTTAATCGAAGAATACTGCAGAATACCGGTTGAAGTTGAATATGCTTCTGAGTTCAGATATCGTAATCCTATAATCGGAAAAAAGGATATGTTAATTGCCATTTCACAATCCGGCGAAACCGCAGATACACTTGCTGCGCTACGAGAGGGCAAACATAAAGGTGCGCTCGCGCTGGGTATTGTTAATAATGTTGGCAGTACAATTGCCAGCGAAACAGATGGCGGTGTTTATATCCATGCGGGACCCGAAATTGGTGTAGCCAGTACAAAAGCCTTTACTTCTCAGGTCACTGTTCTGGCTTTAATCATGTTGTTGATTGCGCGGAAAAAAACTATGTCGGTCATTGAAGGACAATCAATAATTGACCAATTAACAAAAATACCTGCAAAGGTAAAATCAATTCTGGCGCAAAGTCACATCGTAGAAGAAATTGCCGAAATGTATAAAAATAAACGCAATTTTTTGTATCTGGGCCGGGGAATAAATTTTCCGGTAGCTCTTGAAGGTGCCCTTAAGCTGAAAGAAATTTCATATATACATGCTGAAGGCTATCCGGCGGCTGAAATGAAGCATGGACCAATTGCGTTGATAGATAAAGATATGCCTGTGGTGTTTATCGCAACAAACGATCTGATCTATGACAAAGTAATTAGTAATCTTGAAGAAGTCCGCGCGCGAAAAGGGAAAATCATCGCAATTGCCACAGAGGGAGATAAGACTATTGCCGGTTTGGCGGATCATGTGATCTATATCCCCAAAGTATGCCAGCCTTTGATACCGCTGTTAACGGTGATCCCGTTACAATTACTGGCGTACCATATTGCGGTTAAGCGTAAATGTGATGTTGATCAACCGAGAAATTTAGCGAAAAGTGTAACCGTCGAATAAAAATAATTTGAGCCGATAAAGTTATGCGAAAAAGATCTATAATTCTGATTTTAGTCTTTTATAACTGTGACCGCTGGATATGCTCAGGATACCAAAGAGCGGGAACGCGAGATATTGTCTAAAAACATCGACCTTTATAAGACGGGAAGATATGAAAAAGCGGTCCAGAATTTTTCGCTTATGGTCGAGAGATTACCCGACAGCCCTTTTCTTACAACCAATTTTTTGATGAAAGCAAAATCCGAATATAAAAATCAACAATATCTGGCATCGCTGCAATCAGCAAAAATATTTATCGAAAAATTTCCCCAAAGCCACTATCAGGATGAGATATATTATCTGATGGGCAATAACTATTTCAGAGCTCAACCGCTATGGCACTGCGGTCATGGTCTGGGACAAAAGCCTTGAAATAACCGACAACAACCAATTGCTGGAAAAATTGGGTGATTTGATGATAAGAACCGCAAAATATAAGTTGACAAAAAATGAAATTATTGAATTAAGTAACGGAAATATTTCAGAAAATAGTCAAATGCTGCTTGCGATTGCCCAGGCCGAAATTCTGATTGATGCCGGGAATACATATCAAGCGCAAAATTTGATTGAACAATCCCTTTCAAAATATCCTCAGAGTCGATTTACAGGCAAAGCGCAGCAATTATTAACATCCGGAAAAACCGACAATATAAATGAATTTAAACTTATATTACTGATTCCTCTTTCAGGATATAATGCGGAAATTGGTGAAGCTATACGGGCAGGGGCCGAATTCGCCGTAAATGAATACAATCAAACGGCATCACAGCCAATAACACTTATCATAAAAGATTATGGTGAGGATATTACAACAGCAATGAGATATTACAAAGAAGGTGCACAAAATTCCGGTGTGCTTGCGGTTCTTGGCCCAATCGAAAATGATATTTCATCGGCATGCGCCGCACTCTCGGAGTATGAAAAACTACCCATCATCAGCCCGACCGCAACCGATGACGATATCACAACATTAACGGATTATTTTTTCCAGGTAAACTCAACTTTGGAAATGCGCGCAGGAGCACTGGCAAATTATGCTATCGACAGTCTTGGGATTAAACGATTCGCAACCTTTTCACCGGTAGAAAATAATTTTGTAAAAATGGTCGACGAATTTACCCGTATTTTAGAAGCAAGGTCGATAAATGTGGTTACACAGCAATGGTATTATCCGTCAGATCAGGATATGCATAAACAATTTATGAATATCAAACGAATTGGTCTGAAGTACGCGTTTATGGACTCGATCAGATCCGTCGATCCTTTAAGAGACAGTCTATCAATTGACAGCCTGTACGCCGAATATTTACAGCAGGAACAGGAGAAACTGGAAGAAACACAGACAAATGTTGATTCTGCAGATATTGCCGTCAGATCCATCGATGGTGTTTTTATCCCGATCTATCGTGAAGATATAAAATTTATTGCCCCGCAGATTGCTTATAGTAACATACAGTCCCAGTTTCTTGGAAACGGGGATTGGTATAATCCCGAAGAGCTGAAAAAAAATAAGAATTATTTAAATGGTCTGATTTTTATTACCGATGGTTTTCTTGACGAAGAAAATTGGGATTATCGAAATTTCAGAAATAAATACCGCGTAGCTCTGAACAGCACACCCACCACTTATAATATGGTCGGCTATGATTGTTTGCGATTTATGCTAAAACCTCTGGAAAAAGGGAATATGATCTTGAGCCGCTCCGATTACACCAATAAGTTAAAACAGGTGGGGCGCTTTGAAGGTTTATACCGGACAATTGAACTTGATGATCAAAATCGAAATTCTTATATGCAATTATTACGTTTCAATTACGGACAAATTATCCCACTAAACTGAGTACAATATGATTTCCAAATCAACAGAACAAAAATATCAGAAATTAAGAGAAATACTTGTTGAAATGCGGATGGTAATAGTTGCCTATTCCGGCGGCATTGATAGCACATTGCTCTTACGGATCGGTCAGGATGTCCTGGGCGTAAACTGCATCGGTGTCATTGGTTTGTCGCCCAGTCTGTCAAAAGGTGAGCTCGAGGAAGCCCTTAATGCAGCAAATTCTTTTAATGCAAAGGTTGTACAGATAGAAACCGATGAGATGAATAATCCACATTATGTCAGTAATGACAATAGGCGTTGCTATCATTGTAAATTTGAATTGTATTCCACTTTAATCGCCTATGCCCAGGAGCAGAATATTAAATTTATTCTGGACGGAAACAATTATGATGATCTGAATGATTATCGTCCGGGACGTGAAGCAGCAAAACAGCTGGATGTAAGAAGTCCATTTGTGGAGGCAGAACTGACCAAAGAAGAAATAAGACAACTTGCCCGGTTTTTGGGACTACCAAATTGGAAAAAGCCCGCACAACCCTGTTTGTCATCGCGGATGGCGTATGGTCAACAGATTGATCTAGATATACTAAATAAAATTGCTTCCGCTGAATCCTACCTTAAAAATCAGGGATTTAAAATAGTGAGAGTAAGGTATTGGGGAGATCATATAAGTATCGAAGTCGGACAAAATGAACTTGAGCGATTGTTTGACTCCGTCAAACAATCGTCCATTCGAAACAGATTTAGAGAAATGGGTTTTCCTAGAATTGAATTTGACCGAGAGGGGTATCGTTCAGGGAAATTGAACCAAATAATCTCCGCTGGATAATGACTCATCGCACCTACACTTCCTTTTCCAGTTTTAAGGCATTTTCAAATCTTATTTGCATATTTTCAACCCGACAGGGTGGGCTCAGCCGTGGAATTTATGCCCAACAAAATTTGGGTCTAAAAACGGGAGACGATATCAAAACGGTCGCAGAAAATCGAAAACAATTTTTTAAACAATTTAATATATCTGAAAAACAAATTGCTTTTACCGATCAAATACATTCAACAAATATTGTGCGTGTTAATAAACCGGGAGTATACTCGCAAAGTGATGCATTGATCACAAAGGAAACAGACATTTTTTTGGCAATCCAGACGGCGGACTGTCTCCCTGTATTTATTTTTGATCCCGTTAATCGTGTAATTGCTGCAATTCACGCCGGATGGCGGGGCGTAAAAGCGGGCATTATAACCGCATCGATAAACACACTCTTCTCAACCTTTGCCCTCCGGCCTCAAAACTTTTTTGTGGTTATCGGTCCCGGATTACAAAAAGAATGTTTTGAAGTGAGGTCTGACGTGAGTATGTACTTTCCAATTAAATATTTGGGCAAGCATTCTGATCCCGGGAAAAAATTTCTTGATTTATCAGGTTATGTAAAGTACATATTATTAAATCTTGGGATTCCGGAAGATCAGGTTGAGCAACATCCGGACTGCACAATGTGCAAAACCGATTTGTATTACTCATATCGTCGGGATAAAGAACGCAGCGGAAGAATGATTGGCTTAATCGGCATGCGCTCTATTTATCATCAATGATAAAAATTTCAGTTCTGCGAGAAACGGACGAATATTAGAATAGTAAATTTGTTTTAGGAAAATTGCATGAGCAAATTAAATATAATTGTTTTGTTATTATCCGTATTATTTATTTTTGAAGTTAATGCGGCAAATCCCGTGGGGCTTAAATCGGTGGGCGCCACTGGCGGGATACTCTTGCCACAGGATAACTGGGAAAATGGTTTTGCCGTGGAAATTCAAACCGATCTCGGTGAAATTATCAAATATATCTTTTTAATTCCACATTTTGGGTATTGGCATGCAGCTGGCAATAAGGAAGGCATAGATCTATCATATACAAATATATATTTTGGTACAAAATTTATCGGTTATTTTAATACAAAACCACGCGGTTTTTATGCTGGTTTAGGTATTCAATATCACATCATCGATGAACAGCAAATCACACCGGGTTTTGATGCGATTGAAACCGAAGTGAGCTCATTGAACCTCACACGGGTCGGATATAGTGTTATTGCCGGTTATCTGCTCAAATTAAAAAAGATCTCCTTTTCTTTTGAACCAAGATATACACTAATACCCGGGGCGGACAATATGATTTCAATTAGTCTGGGTGCCAGCTATCTTCTGCCCTGATTAGGGTTACTCTTCCTTCTGATTATTTTTTTCTTCCAATCCTGTCGGTCCCGCAGGAAATTTTTAAGTTGGATTGATAGAACTTTTTATGATATATTTGCCATTCTTTGATCAGTCATAACGGAGCGCCTGTGGATATTATTAAAATTATTGTTCTGGGTTTAGTACAAGGTTTCACGGAGTTTTTGCCTATATCAAGTTCTGGCCATCTGGTATTGGCTGCGGAATTTTTAAATTTTCACGAGGAGGGTATTGCCTTTGAGGTATTCGTTCATCTGGGAACACTGTTTTCGGTTTTACTGGCGTTTCGTAAAGATATTTTAAAAATGGTCATCGCGCCCTACCGGGTATGGTTAAAGGGAGATCAGGACGAGGAACTCATACGGCATGGCCGGTGGGTCATCTATGTTTTGATCGGAACGATTCCTGCAGGATTAATCGGTTTATTATTCAAATCCCAGATCGAATCAATATTTACAAACGTTCCTTTGGTAATTATTATGCTTTTTGTGACCGGTACCTTTATGGTCTTGAGCCGATTTTTAAAGAGATCCACAGGGGACGTTTCGCCCTTAAAAAGTTTCCTTATCGGATGTGCTCAGGCCTTTGCCATTTTACCGGGTATCTCACGCAGTGGATCAACCATCGTCACCGGTATGGCGTTGGGGATTGACCGTTCTGAGGCAGCCCGGTTCTCATTTATCTTATCGATACCAGCCATTCTGGGGGCAACGGTGCTAAAGGTAAAAGATTTATTAGAAAGTCATCTCCTTGCAGATGAGCTGTTATATTTACTGCTGGGTGCAGTTGTGGCTTTTGCTTCTGGTTACCTTGCCATTATCTGGTTACTTGATATTGTTCGGAAAGGCAAACTGGAATGGTTTGGCTATTATTGTTATTTCATCGTTATCGTAGCTTCAATTTGGTATTTTAGTTAATCAGAATGCTTAAAAAATCAGACCTTTTTTCAAACCGCTGGGCGTTTATACTGGCCGCGCTGGGTATGGCAATCGGCGCCGGTAATCTGTGGCGATTTCCACGACTGGCCGGACAATATGGGGGATCGTTTCTCATCCCCTGGATGTTATTTCTGTTTATTTGGTCCATTCCGCTGATTATCATCGAATTCTCAATCGGAAAAAAATTCAGAAAAGGGGTAATTGGTGCCTTTAAAGAAGGCATCGGCCCGAAATATGCCTGGATGGGCTGGTTTATTGGATTATGTACGATTGGTATAATGTTTTATTATTCCGTAGTGAGTGGATGGAGTCTAAAATATTTTGCGCTAAGTTTATCGGAAGGATTCGGACCCTCAGATCCTGCTGTCTTTTGGGAAAAATATACCACCGGAAACTGGGAGCCGGTTATTTTTGCTGTCATTTCACTGATCATTGGTTGTAGTATCGTTGTCGGTGGTATCAGAAATGGGATTGAACGGGCCACGAAGATCCTGATTCCATCATTATTTGTTCTAATGATCATAGCAGCAATCAAGGCGGTAAGCTTGCCCAACAGTGAAGAAGGGCTGCGTTATTTTTTCCGGGTTGATCAGGAAGATTTACTGAATTACAAAGTCTGGCTTGAAGCATTATCACAATCGGCATGGTCAACCGGTGCCGGTTGGGGTTTAATACTAACGTATGCTACTTATGTTCGGGAAGAAGAAAAAGTGATCAGTAATTCCATTCTGACCGGTCTTGGTAATAATTTGGCTTCGATAATTATTGGACTTGCTGTTATTCCAACCGTATTTGCCATGTCACCAGGTATCAACGAAGCATATAAAGCTTTAGAATCGGGGAATCAGGGTTTGACATTTATCTATATGCCCCAATTGTTCGGCAAAATGGCCGGTGGCAAAGTTTTTACCGCCGTATTTTTTCTGGCCTTATTTGTTGCGTCTATATCAAGTCTGATATCAATGATAGAGCTGGCAATAAAAATACTTGCAGACTATGGAATTAACCGTAAAATTGGTAGTCTAATGGTCCTGGGGATTGGGATCGTTGCCGGCTTTCCCTCTGCCTACTCATTAAAGTTTTTTAATAATCAGGACTGGGTATGGGGCGTCGGTTTATTGTTGTCGGGATTTTTCTTTTTGTTTTTTATCCACAAAGTGGGCGTGATCCATTTTCGATCAGAAATACTAAAATATGCGGGATACAGTCTTTTTTTTAAAAACGGAATTCTGCGTTTTCTTTCAGCCTTTATGTTGGCAGAATTTTTGATTATGTTCGTGTGGTGGTTTATTCAATCTCTTAACTGGTATCCTCTGAATTGGTGGGATCCGTTTCAAGAATTTACCATCGGCACATGCTTGATTCAGTGGTTTGTTGTGATTTCGGTCGGGATCATATTTAATGATCGGATTAGCCGTATAAAGGAAGAATGATCATGCCTCAAATATCCGTAAATCAATTTGGCCGTTTCCTTGCGGGTACACCTAAAGCGTGCAACTATCTGTTTTATGGAGAAGAGAGATTCTTTTTTGATGAACTTCTTGAACAGCTGTTGGCTTTTGTTTTTCAGAATAAATCGGATCGGGATCTTAATTTTCAACAATTCTATGGAACAGAGAATTCGCTCGGTGAAATATTATCGGCATGCGTGGCTTATCCGATGTTCTCCAATAACAAGCTGATCGTCGTAAAAGAATTTGATAAACTGAATATAGCGGAGCAAGATAGTTTTCTGAAATATATTAAAAATCCACAGCCGTCCACACTGCTTGTCCTGTTGGCCGAGAAATGGCCAAAGACAAAATTTTATCAGGAAATACAGAATCATGCCGTTGCCGTAAATTGCCGTAGTTTGTCGGTCGGGGATTTATATGACTGGGTTGAAGGTAAACTTAAAAAGACGGAAATTAAATTTGATAAGGCAACCGTCGGTTTTTTAATTGAAAATATTGGAAACAATTTATTAAGATTAAATCTGGAGATTGAAAAGCTGGTCAGTTTTGTCGGGCCGGGGGGGGACATAGATATTGAAACGGTCTCGGCTGTTACCGGCTTTACAAGGGATGTGAGTATTTTTAATTTTCAAAAAGCTCTTGGGAGTAAGGATTTAAATAAAAGTCTGAAAACGGGTATTCAATTGTTGGAGCAGGGTGAAGCGTTGTCCGCAATTCTGCCGATGCTGACAAATTTTTTCCGACGAATTTGGCTGGTGAAGTATCTTTCACTGAAAAACCAGAGTCAGACAAAAATTCTCGAACAAGTAAAGGGGCATCCCTACGCCTACAATGATATCTTTGCGAGTATCGGAAATTTTACCGAAGGACAGATTTTAATGATCCTGAAAATGTTTGAAGAGAGTGAGATTGCTCTTAAAACGTCGATGAAAAAAGAACTTTCAATTTTAACTTTGGTTTGTTATCATATTTGTAAAAATAAATAATTTTTTGGAACTTAAGATATAATCACCTGTTTAAAAAGACATCGCAATAATGACAAACGCGGGTAATGAAAATCAATACACCAAAGGTGTTGAAAGTAAAACACAACCGACAGATGAAGAACTTATTGCCCGTTTTCAGCAGGGCGATGCCTATGCCTTCGACTTACTCGTAAAGCGATATAAAGATCCCCTGCTCAATTTTATTTATCGTTTTCTGGGGGATTTTATTGAATCTGAAGATATTGTACAGGAAACGTTTTATCGGGTTTATAAAAATAAACATTATTACAAGGAAGTAGCGAAATTTTCCACCTGGATATATACAATTGCCGGAAATCTTGCCAAGACGGAACTTAGAAGACGGAAAAGAAAACGGGTTTTTTCCATTCATAAAGAGACACCAACGGAGAGAGATATTGAATTACCTGACCACAGTGAAGATCCGGAGAGGGAGGTGAACAGCGTTATAACCGATAAATTGATACAGAAAGCAATAAATAGTCTCCCTCCCAAATTCAGACAAGTAATCATTCTCCGTGATGTCCAAGGTTTTTCATATGAGGAAATCAGTTCGATAATAAGAGTTCCATTAGGAACCGTCAAATCAAGAGTAAATCGCGCACGACTCAGACTTCAGGAAGATCTGAGTTTTCTCTTTGATGACGTTAAAGATCTTCCCACTTAAAAGGAGAACGCCTATGGGTGATTGCAACAGAATGAAGAAACATATTACAGATTATCTTGACCATACACTCGATCCATCCACAAAAAAAGAATTTGAGCAGACATTAGGAGACAGCAAACGATTAAGAAAGATAACCGAGGAAGTGGAACAGATAAAAACTTCCCTTGGTGCGCTTCAAACGTATCATTGCTCAGAAAACTTTAACATCAGGTTGCGGGAAAAAATTCTTCAAAACCAGAAGATTCCCGTAAATGGGCCCGTCAGAAGATATGTATTATCATTGTCTTTTGCAGCGGTGCTTGTTTTGGTGATGGTCATATTTAATCCTTTTTCTTCAGAGGATGACGGAACTTCTCCCCAGGTGCCGGCGGCTTCTATGCAAGTGCTCCCTGAAAAAAAGACGCCAAACATACAGAATGTCACAAGTACCAATGACAATGAATCATACAGCGGGAGAGATATAAAGACACTTGATGAAGCCAAGGCATATGCTGATTCCACAAAAGAAAAATCCGAATCCCCACTGAAACATGTGGATCAAACGGAAATTCAACAAACGCGGCCATAAGTTTCATTGAAGATATTGGTTTAATTCTTTATATTCAGACCATCTTCGGTTTATTCCTCGAACTTGAACTCCAAGGCGAAAGATGTTACGACTTGCGGTAACAGTAATATTGGCTATTTTGGGGATTTTTGTACATCCCTTTGGCCCTGGTGTGGTGGATTTTATATATCGGTTTCTCTTGTTTTCAGGTATAACCTATATCGCTTATATTACTTTCAAAGAATCCGAGAAAGATTTTAATGAATCAGAGCAAGCGCCGGTTGAAGTACCCCTTCAGCCGGACATTGAAGTAAATCTGAACCGGGAATGGAATCTTAAGGAACTTATATATAGTGATGATCGGACAAGTGCGTATCTTAACGATCAATTTACCGTAATGGGTAATTTGTTAATGCCTGATAACGGATGGATATTTCTAAAAAATTCGGATAACACATTGGATAAAATCAGGTATGAAAATTTTTCCGGAAATGCTTTTCAGACTGACAAAAATATATTTCCCATTACCGGAATTCTCCAGATTCTTGATCAATCAGAAAAAGTGCTGATCGAAAATAATATCGATAATCAGTCAAATCTTTTATCGGTATATGATGAGCAAGATTACCGTGCTTCTTCCTTTCTGGGAATTCCGCTACCGGTTCAAAACGCACAAAAGATGTTTTTCTGTTTTGATTCCAGTGCCAAAGAGCATTTTAATCAGGAAGATGCAAAAATTATTCATAAAATTGTTGAAGGTATTGAAACATTTTTGGTGAATCGGTTAAAAGCATATACCCTTTTATCGGAACTCAACGAAACAAGGGAGCAGCTCGATTTTGCAGAGGTATTGAATGGGTGTAAAACCGTTGGATTGGCAACAGAAAAACTAGTTGAACGGATTTCAAAAAAATTTGAGGCCAGCAGATTGACCATCACGGTTGTAAAAAAAGATTCCCGGACGGCGGTTATTAAAAAAGTAATCGGCCAAAAGGATGAATACGAGGAAAATTTAGAGTTCCCCCTGGATGAAGGATTAACCGGTTGGGTAATCGGAAAAAATAAACCATATTTGATCGATGATATCGAAAAAGGTGAATATTTTATCCCACGATATACAAAGTCAGAAAAGTCAAATTTTGGAATACATTCGTTCCTTGGAATTCCATTGGTCACAGGCGATCAGGTTTATGGTGCCCTTACACTTGAGCATGTCGTACCCGGGAAGTATTCAGAATTTGACAAGCAATATATACAGCGAATTTCAGCTGTTTTCAGCACCGTTTTTAATCGTCAAAATGCCTAGCGGTATTTAAATCGCTTAATCCCAATTTATAAACTCGGGTATAAAGTCTTGCTTTAATTCATTAATTATTGCCAGGCTTTTTTTTGTGCCCCCTTTGGGACGGTAAACGCTTCCCGGATTGATGAATTTTATATTTCTATAGGACTCAAATACCGGTTTATGCGTGTGGCCAAACATCACCAGATCAGGCTGTTTTCCGCGTCGGAAAAGTTCAAAAGTAAAATATTGATAGGTGACGATGTTGTGCGTGATGCAGATTTTTACGCCATCAATCTCGAGATCCAGAATTTCCGGATATAATTTTCTGGATGCCCAACCATCAATGTTTCCTTGAACCGCGTGTACCGGAGCAATGCTTTCCAACCCACGGATTATCTCCTGGTTGCCGATATCTCCGCCATGAAGAATCAGATCAACATCATTAAATGCCGTATGAACGATTGATGGCAGATTCCCGTGTGTGTCTGAAATAAGACCTAATTTCATGCCGATGAACTTAATAAAAGAGCAGGATTAAACAAAGCAAAAAGGAAAAGGACCCTTGAAACCATCAAATTTGCTAGGGAAAAAGGGGCTTGGGGACAACCCTGAACAAATTTTTTAAGAAGGCCTTTTCTCAAGGGTCCTCTAGGAGGAGTACTATTTGGAGTTTGTTTTTTTATCGAATAATTTTATTCCTGTCTGTATTAAAACCAGCAACATAATATTGACATAAAGAATTAAAGCTACGACCCAAAATTTCATGTTGAACCTTATTGTTTTACATATAAACTGCGAAACAATGTCCAGCGGTCAACGCAGTGACGTAAATGTTTAATTTTGAAGGGCTCACGCATTAATTGGACAAGCGAATCATTGGAAAAATCTATAGATTCCCCCTCGGTTTCGTTGGAGATCAGAATAATGGGTGTATTACCAACGGAGCTGCTCATACGAAGCTGTTGAATGATGCCCATTCCCGATCCGACAGCAAACTTTTCATTTAATATTATTACCGAAGGTTTATGTACCTGGACCTGTTTCAAAAAATCAGAACTTTGTGAAACCTTAACCAGTTTAAATTGGTAAACATTGAGCAAATCCGCCAATACTTTGGCTTTATCTTCATCACCTTCACAAATCATGATCTTCATAATCTATAAATCCCCCTATATTAACAATTTTTTTGATCCTGAATAATCCTTGCCCGAATGGCGGAGACAAGTACCTGTGGAAGATCATCAAGCAATTCTTCAACGGAATTACGATAGACCGTTAGGATATCATCGTCTGAGAAATATACCTTTAAATTGAAATACTGCCGTCCTGATTCATCAGAAAGCGCATTAATATTAAAGGAACTATCCAAGATCCTGCTTGCTGTCATATCCCTTCCCTTCCTTGTATAAAGTTATACAGACAAAAGGCGTGCCAATTAAATAAACACAATAAAAACAATGGGTTGGTTGGTGTTTAACCGTATGTGAAACAAAAACAATAAGATGGGTTGAAATTGGGATAGGTGCGATTGTATTAAATACAATCGCGCTTTATTCAAGATTGTATTTAATGCAAAGTTTATTTATCCGTCAGTTTACGCTGGAGGGTGCGATAGTTGACGTTCAGTATACGACAGGCTTCTTTTTTATTTCCCTGTACATGGTCAAAAACGAGCCGGGCATATGTCTTGATTACCTGTTCGAGGGTTTGTTTTTCTAAAAGTGCGTTGTGCAAGAAGGGTAAACCATCCTGTTTGATCTCCCCGGGTATATCACTCAGCGAAAGGTTATTGTGATTTAGTACCAACATTCTTTTCAGTGTATTCTCTAATTGCCTGATATTTCCTTCCCAGTTTAAACGCGACATAAAAGCGATGAACGCGGGATCAATCCTCGGAAAAGGCAGGTTGTTTTGCTCACAATACTGTCGCGTAAAATAGTCAATCAGTGCGGGTATATCATCGGGACGTTCACGTAAAGGTGGGATGTGAATCGGTATTACGTTTAATCTATAAAACAAATCCTCACGAAAGCGTTTATTTTTAACTTCAAGACTTAAATTTTTGTTGGTTGCGGCAATCAGGCGAAAATTGGATATATGTTCAGCTGTGCCGCCGAGCCGGTAGAACTTTCCATCCTGCAAAACTCTCAGTAATTTTGCCTGCAAAGGAATGGGGAGATCTCCGATTTCATCCAGGAAGAGGCTTCCTTCATCGGCCAGTTCGATTTTCCCTTTTTTTAAATCAGCCGCACCGGTAAATGCTCCTTTCTCATGACCGAACAACTCATTTTCCAGAAGATTTTCAGGCATTGCTGCACAATTTATAGCAATAAAAGGATGATTTTTTTTTCTGCTGCGATCATGTAAATGACGTGCAATCACTTCTTTGCCGACACCAGATTCACCGGTGAGTAGAACCGACTCACGGTTATTCTTGACTTTATCAATCAGCGTCAGAATATTTTGCATTTGTTTGCTGACGGCAATAATATTTTCAAAATCCAATACCTTATCAAGCCGTTTACGAAGTCGTTTATTTTCACGTTCCAAAGATTGCATTTTCAGTGAACGTTTAACGAGAAACGGCAATTCGTCCTTTATATTTTCTCCTTTAAAAAAATATGCGTTGGCGCCGCGTTTCTGTGCCTCAAGGGCGTGCATATGGTCTTTGGAAGATGTGATCACAATTATTTCGGCATCGGTTCCCCGGGATATAATTTTATCAAGTAATTCAAATCCGCTATCAAAGTCCGGAATACCGAGATCAAGTATCACCAAATCAGGAATTTGATCGTCAAAATATTCTAATCCGAGAGTCTGGATTTGTGGCGTGTATATAAATATACTCAGCAGTAAGCCATTTCCGGTAGCTTTCGTACCAGACCAGATTATCTTCAACGATCAGTATTTTATACTTTTTCATTTTTATTCATGATGGGTAGATAGATGATCTGTTTTACGCCGAATTGCGGATCACTTTTTACAACAAGTGAACCTCCATGCGATGTAACAATCCGATCAGCCAAAGCAAGCCCCATCCCAGATTTTCCTTCATTTTTCCATGTCGTAAAAAATGGATCTTTAACCTGTGGTAAAAATTCACAGGGAATTGAGGCCCCGGGATTACGAATTTCAAATTGGACCCATTTGCTGGTTTCCAGTGGCAATTGCACCTGACTGCTATTACCAGAAAAAATTACCGATCCCCCCTGAAGCTGACTCGCAAAAACAGCGTTATCAAGTAATTCGGTTATAGCCATATCGATTAATTCCGGATCACACCGTATGTGAAAATTATGCAATAAATCGTTCCGGTCATAAGATATCAGCGCTTTTTGTGGATATTTATCAATCACGGCGGTAATTAATGATCCGGATGATATCTTTATTTCGCTAAGTTGCAATGGGCGTATAAGTATAAGAAGGCGCGGAATAGCGTTCCGCAGGGATTCCTTTTTTTGTTCAATTTTTATAGCAGGATCTGAATCATTTCCGTCCGGATAAATATAAGCGTTCACATCATGGGTAAGTTGACTGATTAATCGTGCCCAAAATTCCGTAAGATGTTCCCGGCTGGATTCAATCTGGATCAGCAGTAATTTAAATAATTGTAAAAAAAAGTCATGATAATCAGCTACAATTTGATTTTTTGTACGATCAGTGCTGTTTAGAATGATCATATAACCGCTGTTTTTATCCAATAACGGAAATAGAAATTGATGCAAATTATCTTCACCGGCTTTAAACTTTAAAATTATATTATCACCGGCTATCAATATGGGATTATCGGGTGATGGAGAATATTCATAAAGGCCAACATGCATATCAGGGAAAAAATGTTGAAGAAAATCGAAATATGAAAGTATGAGCTCACGTGGATTCGATCCATTAAGTTGCTGCAACAGAACTGAAAAATCAGAACCACTATTGGTCACTGAAATGTTCCTTTATTTTTTCCCAAAGTTGATCTAGTTCATCAAGTGAAGTCTGCCTTAATCTTCTGGTAATCTTTCCCATAATGCTTTTCTATCTGCTCAAACCGGGCTGTGAATTTATTTGTGGCAATCCTCAGAGCATCTTCCGCCACAACATCGATAAATCGGGCAAGATTAACCAAAGAGAACAGCAAGTCACCGAATTCTTCCTGGATATGTCGGGTATTATCTTTTTTAATCGCTTCCCGCAATTCACCAATTTCTTCTTCAACCTTATCAATGACTTCTTGTACACTTGTCCAGTCAAACCCGACTCTTGAGGCTTTTTCCTGAATGCGCTGGGCGCGTAACAAAGCAGAGGTATGCGTTGGGATACCGGTAAGGACCGAGGACCTTTTTTCCTGATGTACTTTTATGTGTTCCCAATTATCTGCTACTTCCTGTGCTGAATCAACTTTGGTGTCACCGAATACATGTGGATGACGGTCAATCATTTTTTGGTTGATCAATTTAAGAACATCCTGAAGTTTAAAGTAACCATGCTCTTCTGCAATAACACTTTGAAAAACAATTTGAAGCAACAAATCGCCCAGTTCTTTTGGCAGATCAGACCAATCGTTGCGGTCTATTGTATCGACAACCTCGTATACTTCTTCGAGAATATACTGTCTAAGGGATTCTGCGCTCTGTTTCCGATCCCAGGGACACTCACGTCTAAGCCGTAATAAAATTTCATATAAGCGGGAAAATTCCTGTCCCAGAATTTCGTTATTCGTCATAATTGGCTTCGTTATATAAAACTAATTAAATTCCATTAAAATTAACAATTTATGATTAATGAACCAAGTACAGCATCAAAAAATATCATGCATTATTCCGGTATTTAACGAGCAGGAATCGTTGCCGCATGTACTCAATGATATTCCGTATGATTTAATTGATGAAGTTATTGTTATTGATAACGGCTCAACCGACCGGACGGCTGAAATTGCACATAGTTTTGGTGCAAAGGTTCTCACTGAAACCGAACGGGGCTATGGTGCAGCGTGTTTAACAGGAATAAATTATCTTCGTTCCAAACAAGAAAAACCCGATATTCTTGTGTTTTTAGATGGCGATTATAGTGATTACCCCCAGGAGGCAGAGAATCTCATCGCAAAGATTCATGAAGGATTTGATTTTGTACTTGGGTCAAGGGTGTTAGGGGTTGAGGTATATCGGGCAGAGTTGCCGCCGCATTCTGTTTTTGGCAATAAACTTGCTGCATTTTTTCTGAACAATTTTTTTGGGGGAGATTATACCGATTTAGGACCTTTCAGATGCATTCGCTTTGATAAACTCATCGCGCTTGATATGCGGGACAAAAATTTTGGATGGACTATGGAAATGCAAATCAAAGCGTTACGACATAAATTGAAGACAACGGAAATTCCGGTTCATTATCGGGAGAGATACGGGGGAGTTTCAAAAGTGACCGGCACATTCTGGGGCAGTACAAAGGCATTCTTAAAAATCACGTATATTGTAATCCTGTATCTTCTTAGAATTCGAAAATAGCCTACTTTACAGCAAAAGTCATCGATCCAATTCCTGAAATTGTCGCCACAAGATAATCTCCCGGGTTTATTTTTCCAACACCCGCAGGAGTTCCGGTTAATATGATATCCCCCGGTTCCAGAGTAAATATTTTAGTCATATACGCAATTAAATCCGCTACCGGAAAAATCATTTCACGGGTTGAACCATGCTGTTTGAGAATATTATTGACACGAAGTTCGATATTCAATGTTTGAATATCCGGAATTTTATGCAGAGGGATGAAATCTGAAATCGGGCATGAACCATCATATCCTTTCGCAATGGCCCAGGGAAGCCCACGTTCTTTTGCAATGGTTTGAAGATCACGAAGGGTCAGATCCAGAGCGATACCGGCCCCTACAATATACTCCTTCCAGTCGGCAGCTGCGATACGCTGTGCGGTCTTTCCTACAAGCAAAGCAAGTTCAATTTCGTGATGGACTTCTTTACTATAGTCAGGAATTCTAATAGGATTACCCTCTGTCAGTATGGCGGTAGCGGGTTTCAGGAAAAGCACAGGCGTTTGATTCTGTTTTGACGCGAGTTCCTTGATATGTTTTAAATAATTCTGTCCTATGCAGAGGATTTTTCCAACTGTATATACACGCTCGGGTCTTAATAAAACAGTCGCCATGCTACATTTCCCCAAGAATACGAAACATCTTTATTTCACCGTGTATGACTTTAAATTTCTTGGTATCCTGAATCGCTTTCAGAATATCTTTTTCTTGCGCTTTCTCGGTGAAAAAGTGGACAAAACTCACTTTCTGATCGCGTTTTATCTCTTTAATACTGGCATGGGCAGATTCAATATTTATTTCATTTTTTCCCAGTGCTGTTGATAGCTTTCCCATCACGCCGGGTTGGTCAATACATGGAAAACGGAGATAATATTTAGAGCGAATTTCAGCCATTGGAAGAATATGTTTTTGATTCCAGACCGGTAGTTCATACATATATTTTGAGCTCGATTTGATGGTAGTGGCAACATCTACCAGATCCCGAACCACCATATTGGCGGCAGGCATGATCCCGGCCCCTTTGCCATAAAGCATAAATTCACCAACCGTTTCCGTTTGAATATATACAGCACTGTAATCATTCCGAACAGAATTGAGCGGATGGTCATTGGGAACAAGTGTTGGATGAACCCTGACTTCAATCCCCTCCTGGCGATCCTTGAGAACCGCCAGCAATTTGATTTGATAGCCAAATTCGTTGGCGACGATAATATCGAGTTTTTTAATCCGGGAAATACCCTCGGCATAAACCTGCAAATAATCCATCTCAACACCAAATGCGGTTGCTGCCAGCAGAACCAGTTTCTGGGCCGAATCCGATCCCTCATAATCGAGTAACATATGGCTTTCTGACAACGCTTTTAATTCGGGAAGGTTTAATACTTCTTTTAGCGAGCGGCGATTGCTGCTCATTTTGCTTAATATATAGTTCGAACTCCCGCTGGCAATCCCCCATATTCCCAAAATTTTTGAGCCCACCAGATCTCTGCGAATGGTATGGATGATCGGAATACCACCGCCAAGGGCGGCATCAAACTGAAGATGGACTTTTTGCTTGCGTGCAAGTTCGAAGACTTCACGCATTTTTGAAGCAAGCAAGGCCCGGTTAGCCGATACAATATGACACTTTTTAAAAAGAAACTGTTTTATGATACCATATGTCGGCTCGATACCGCCCATGGCATCGACGACAATTTTTATGGTATCATCATTTAAAATTTTTTGCAGATCGTCAGTAATTTTTTCACGGGGGACAAATGGACCCCGGCGGTAATTGGTGTGTTTTACAAGGATGTGTTTTATATTCAGATCAATTCCGGTTTGTGCGATTATATGCGCTCTTCGGTTATCCCAAAGTTGATAGATACCATGTCCAAGTCTTGCCCAGACCCAGTAAAGCAATATCTATTACCTGTGATTTAGCCATTAAAACCCCAAAATTTTTATAAAAGATAAATCAATTTTACAGACAAATCCAATCGACAATCAGATTTATGATGCAAAATTTGTTAAATTACCCAACGATAAGAAACTTTATATGGATGAAGATAGGTATGACTAAAGTAAAATTAAATTCCAAGAAGCAACTGATCGTCGTCGGGGACCGTGTTCTCGTGGCTCCTGATGACAGCAAGCAGAAAACCACACACGGACTTTATTTACCTCAGGGGATTGAGGAAAAAGAGAAAATACAAGCCGGATATGTCATTAAAACAGGCCCGGGTTATCCGCTACCTGATCCAAATGCGGTTTCAGATGAACCTTGGCATACCAGTAACCGGCAGGATCCAAAATATCTACCTTTACAGGTGGAAGAAGGAGATTATATTCTGTTTCTCAGAAAATCAGCAGTTGAAATCGAGTTTGAAAATAAAAAATATTTGATCTTACCGCAATCAGCCGTATTGCTTGTTATAAGAGATGATCTGTTGGACAAATTGAATACCGGCGACGAATAAAACAACTTGAGCGATATTAAATAAATATACAGGGCAACCAGATGATCAAAATGTTTTTTCTCGCAGCTGTTTTTATGGTTTCGGGAAACGGTCTCGGACAAATCCGGTTTACCGATAAGGAGAAATTAGCCGGATATGCAATTATCAATGAACAAACTTATTTTGTTTTTGATGAGGACATATACAGCGTACATCCACAAAAAGTCGTTGTGGAAGGTGCCTTCCGAAACTGGGATCATGATATGAATGATAATAGGTGGTGGCTGAAAAAAGGGGCGGATAATATTTGGGTCTTGGATATACAAGAAAAAATTGCAGTGCATGCCCCCTTCAAATTTCGTATAAATGAAGGCATCTGGCTGGAGCCGCCAAAAGATGCACCAAATCTTGAGGGGGGACACCTTATCTTTGCTCACAACCAGCCAAAAAGAACATTCAAGGCGGAAATGGTATCTCCGCACCATGTCAGGATTCTATATCAGGGTTTTTCCGGAGGTCCGAATCTCGAATCGGGAAATTACCGTTTGACCGATTCAAACGGGCTTGAATTGGTGATTGAAGAGATCTTCTATATTCAACCCGGTGAATTGCAGATTTATCCGGTGAATCCCCTGGATATCAGAAGGATTTACTTTATAACCGATAAGATCAATAAAGAAAACAGTATCATACGATATGATGGCTGGTATCGTCATCTGTATACATCCGAAAAATTAGGTTCGTTCTATGATGAGAAGACAAGAAAAACGATATTTCGGATTTTTGCACCCAGGGCGACAATGGTCAAATTGTATCTTTATGAGCGGCCAGAAAACAAACCAATCCAAACGCATCATCTGAAGATCAAAAATTCCGGAGTCTGGGAAATAATTTTTGATCAAAATTTAAGTGGCAGATATTATGATTATACCATTCATGGTTTTTCCGATCCTGGCAACCATTTTTTTGAAACTGATCCCGTTCATATAACCGATCCATATGGAAATGTCAGCGTGGATAGTTGGGGTCCCTGTCGGGTATGGCCAGACGTGACACCCCCCAGACCGCTAAAAAATGGACGACCGGCAATGGAGGATGTCATCGCATATGAAGTGCATGTACAGGATTTTACCCGCTATCTGCCGATCGATGAAGTAAAAAGAGGAACATTCTCCGGATTTGTTGAGCGTGGTTTACTTAATCGCGTTGGAAGACAGATCGGATTTGATCATTTGATCGATCTGGGAATAAATGTTGTTCATCTGATGCCGGTTCAGGAGTTTTTACATTATCCGGATGGTCCCTGGCAGAAAGCTTTCTTAAATGATCCTTATATGATTGAGCAGGGGATCAATAAAGAAAATTATCAATGGGGATATCGGACATCACATGCGATGGCGATTGAAAGCCGCTATCGTGAGAAAGGAACCGAATGGGGTGCACAAAATGCTCAGTTTGGGGATTTGGTCGAGGCGTTTCATGACGCCGGTATTGGTGTGATCGTTGACGTGGTTTTCAACCATACGGCGGAACGCATGGATGGTCGGATGGACTATTTAAACTTTTCAGTTTTGGATAAACCCTATTATTATCGAACCGATAAATATCTGAATTTTATTGGGGAGTATGGAACGGAAACCAAATCGGAAGAACGTCCCATGGTACAAAGATGGATCATAGACCAATGTAAAAATCTAATTGATCAATATGGGGTGGATGGATTCAGAATTGATCTGGCGGGTCAGACAGATAAACAAACCTTGTTGAAATTGCGACATGAGCTGGGACCGGATATTATCATCTATGGTGAACCATGGATTGCGTCTGCGGATCCGGATTATGAGGGAAATCCCGATTGGGATTGGTACAAGAAAGATTCACCCATCACTTTTTTCCAGGACGACAGCCGAAATGCCTTCAAAGGCCCGCCTTCAAACCCGGTGGATAAATGGAAAGACCGTGGATATGCAGGGGGTAATGGTGAACGGGAATCGGTTAAAAAGGCATTAAGTGCCGGGTTTGACACCGATGTTACGCCACTATCGGGGATAAACTATCTGGATATTCATGATAACTGGACCCTGTCAGATCGGTTTGCCCTGGAGGATTGGGATGGACGAAAAGGTGTGCATGAAAATCGGGTAAAGATCGCGGCGACTCTTCTGTTTACATCTCTGGGACCGGTTGTGATGCATGGCGGTACCGAATTGCTTCGAAGCAAAGCATATGCCCCCCTGGAGGAAATCCGTAAAAGGTACGAGGATGGTTATATTTATATTCATGGCAAGCGTGATACCTATAATCTTGCCATTGCAAATGCCTTTTTATGGGAGAATAAGGGTAAAAAACCGGGAGATGATGATGGGCAGATAAAGTGTGATTATAATAATATGTATGAATTCTGGCGTGGATTGATTCATTTGAGAAATAGTAATATGGGTAAAATTTTTCGTATCAACCAAAAACCGCCTGCCGGATATTATCGGTGGTTCGAACCCGAAAACACACGTTTACTGGGATATCTGGTGGATGACCAGCTGTTGGTATTGATTAACACCGATTCAACATCGGGTGTGTTTGAGAGATTAAAATTACCTTCCGGTCGTTGGAAAATGATTGGTAATATTAATCGGATTGACCATATAAATGGTATCTTAGAAGAAACAGATTCGGTAATTGAAGGCGGAACGATTTTCGATACCACCCTTGAACCTGAGCATCTCAAAATCTGGTTCCGCGAAGGCTAGTTTTTGAAAAATATATGCTTGATAATATAAGTTGCTACGCTGGGATTTTCTTTGAGTCGTCGCAGAGAATACGCATGCCAGTGTTTGCCATAGGGCACATATACACGAAGTCTATGACCGGCGTTAACCAGGATTTCACGCAACTCCTCAGTCACACCTAATAACATCTGGAACTCATATTGATCTCGTTTCAACTTAAGACGATCAATCAACATTAAGGCATGCCAGACCAATTTTTCGTCATGCGTGGCAATCCCCACATAGCAGTGGTTGGTCAGTAATTTTTCCAGGGTGTATTGGAAATTTTTATTCACAATTTCCTTATCCTTAAAGGCAATCTGACGGGGTTCAACATAAATTCCTTTACATAATCTTAAATTTGACTTCAGGTCGATCAGTTGATTGATGTCATCAACTGTGCGGCGCAAGTAGGATTGAATAACCACACCCACATTGTCAAATTCTCCTCGAAGTCGTTTGTAAATATTCAATGTATCAGTTGTACACGTATGATCTTCCATATCAATGCGTACAAAATTGTTATATTTTTGTGCTTCAATAACCAGGGATCTGATATTGTCAAAACAAAATTCCTTGTCAATTTTCAAACCAAGATGGGTCGGTTTTACGGATATATTGGAATCCAGTTTATGTTTGTTTATCGCTGCCAAGACAGTTATATATTCATGCACAACAGCAGTGGCATCTTCCTTTTTTTCAATTTCTTCGCCTAGAATATCCACCGTTGCCATCAGACCCTTCTGGTTAAATGTGGCGATAGCATTAATAGCATCCTCGAGGGTCGGACCGGCTATATATCTTTTTGCAAACAGATAAACGATAAATTTGGGTACAATGGGTAAAGTAAATACAACCAGTTTATTAAAAAGCGACATCAGAATTCCCTTTCTGACAATAATAAGAACAGCATAATATATCAATCAACCGGGATACGGTGCAAGATCATTCATCCAACCGATCGATGTCCTCAGCAATGATGAAATCTTTTATGGTTATGCCGTTAGCAGAATGGGTGTTGAATCGAAGCGATACTTTGTTGTAGATGTTAAATACTTCGGGATGGTGATTGTGTTCTTCGGCCAGTCCGCCGATTTTATTAATAAATGAAAGTGCGGCATTGAAATCCTCAAAAGTCCAATCCTTGCGGATGGCATCTTTATCCAGATACCAGCCATTTAAACGACCTAATTTATTGCTTATCTCAGAAGCACTTAATACGGGCATAAAAATTCCTTTAATCTGTTTACACGGGGTTATCGATATCAATAAACTGAACGTCAAGATCAAATTTTTCTGTAAGTAACCGACCAAGTGCCTGAACACCAAATTTTTCTGTGGCGTAGTGACCAGCCGAGACAAAATGAATATGTTCTTCTTGTGCATAATACATAATATGTTCACTGACCTCACCCGTGATAAATATATCGAGACCCGCTTCAACCGCCTGACGGATTTCTTTTTGGGCACCGCCGCTGATAATGCCAACGCGGGAAATGTTTTCCGGGCCATAGGGAAATATAACCGGTTTACGTTCGAGCATTTGCTCGATTTTTCTGAAAAAAAGCTGACTCTTTATTTTGACAATGTCGCCACGAACACCGACATAATTACCTCTGTAATCCCCGAAAGGCTGAATATGATTGAGTTTCAGCCGATTTGCCAGTTGTGCATTATTGCCGATTATTGGGTGTGCGTCCAGGGGTAAATGATAGGCAAGCAAATTCAAATTTTGCGCAAGCAATATTTTCAGCCGCTCCCGGTATCCTCCAATGTATCTGGGACGTTCAAATTCCCAAATGATCCCATGGTGGACGATAAGCGTGTCCGCATTTAATTCGATTGCTTTCTCAAATAGGGCAACAGAAGCACTTACTGCGGTTATAATTTTTTTTACCTCTTCGGTGCCGGCGACCTGTAAACCGTTAGGACAAAGATCTTTAAAGTCATCAATTTTAAGGTAATCATTGATAAAATTTAACAATCTGGTACGTTTCATGTTGTTCCCGGAAATTATGGATTCAGGCCGAGGTCATTGGCAACATGCTTTAAAGCATCGATCACAAATTCAACATGTTGATCAAATTCCACACCGAGTTCTTCTGCGCCCGTGCGGATTTCATCGCGGTCTACTTTAGCCGCAAATCTCTTGTCCTTCATTTTCTTTTTGACCGATTTGACATGCACTTCTCCCAGCGATTTATTGGGTCGGACCAGGGTGACGGCTGTGATAAAGCCACAAAGTTCATCAACAGCGTATAAAACTTTCGCAACTTCTAACTTTCTGGGTACGCCGGTAAAACTTGCATGACCGAGAATGACCTCTCTTATTTCTTCGGAGATGCCCCGCTCTGTAAGGATCTCGGATCCCTTGCCCGGATGCTCATCGGGATACATTTCATAATCGAAATCATGGATAAGTCCGATGTTACCCCAGTAATCAGCATCAGCATTAAATTTATGCGCATATGCACGCATGGCTGCTTCAACCGCAAACGCGTGTTTCCGTAAGCTTTCAGTTTTGGTAAACTCATATAATAGACTCGAGCGCTTCATTCCTATTCATTTTTTGCTTTTCCTCCGGTCTGTTCAAATTCCCTGAGATCGAACATGGTCCTGTTCAACCACATACCCGTCAACGACCAGAACCTCTCCATCGATAGAATCTGCGTAGTCTGAAACGAGAAAAATTGCTGCATTTGCGATTTCATCCTCCCGGCCACATCGCTTGAGAGGTATAAGATCAATGAGTTTATCACGAACATCTGGACTGGGCCACAAATGGTCACGAGCACCAACCAAATCAACCGAGGCCTCCACCGGTTATTAATGCGGTTTTATTTTTTACTATGTCTTTATCGAACATGTGGATTGATGGTTAACCGCAAAGGACACTTCCGGAATTTACATTCAGGATCTCACCGGTGATAGCTGTGGCCATTTCCGATGCTAAAAAAACGATCGGTCCGGCGATCTCTTCCGGTTCAGGGATCCGGCCGATCGGTATGGTGCTCAGGATCAAATTTCGATTTTCCTCAATGGCGGTCTTCGACATATCGGTCATGACCCATCCGGGTGCCACACAATTTACCAGAATACCGTCTGGTCCGAGTTCGGTAGCGAGAGATTTTGTAAAACTTATAATTGCGCCTTTGCTGGCTGCATAGTGGGAATGATACGCCTCTCCCCGTTGGCCGGCTGTTGAAGCGACGTTTATGATCCGCCCTCTGATCTTATGCTGTTTCATATGTGCGACAACCAGTTTTGTAAAATAAAAAAAACTGCCGAGATTGATTTGCATCGTGCGCTGCCAGTCAGTGCATCCATGGTATCGATGGCTCCGTATTCCCATATACCGGCATTGTTGACCAAAAAATCGATGTGTCCGAAGCGTGAAATGACGTTTTCGAGAAACCGTTCCACATCGGCAAAATTAGATACATCGCAACGGTCACAGAATTTTTTCCCGGGGTAATCACCGATTTTTTGTAATAAATTTTCCGCATTGGTGACATTCAGATAATAGTTAAAAGAAACATCCGCACCGAGCCGGGCAAATAGTTCAACCGTAGCAGATCCGATCCCACGGCTGCCCCCGGTTACAACAGCGGTTTTTCCTGTAAAATCAAACATGGCTACGACCTCTATGGTATTCTATTTGATCAAAACTACCGGCTATAATCGATAGTAAAGATAGAATCGACCGCAAAATAAAGAATGCAGCTAATTGTCCATATTTTGCAGATACCAATATTCCACGAATTCATTGATCCTTTCTTTTTTTTCAGAAAACAGATCGACAAATTCGCATCCGGTACCTATTTTTTCTGAAAGTTCACCCTCGGAAATCCATTTGATCTCGGTATCCACGTTGATAACCAGTTGCTTGCTTTTTGAACTTTTTAATTCTGTAAGCAGCAGACGGTCACCTTCTTTTATCTTCTGATTTAAAATCGGCTTGAAAGTCAGACAGATTCCACCCTCACTAATGTTAATCACCTGTCCTGTGATCTTTTCGTTTTCTTCCCCCGGGACCGAGAAGGTTCCGATTATGCCGTCTTCAACGGTAAAAAGAACCCGCCTGAATTGTCTTCGTTCTGCTCCACTCATAGCACCACCTGTTTTCGAATATAAGTCTTATTTTTAAAGTTATATCATATAGCGTACCAGATAATTTCATGCGCTCTGGTGAGGGAATAATAATTAAAAAAAATCTAAATAACAAACAGTAAGCAAATAAGGGGGAGAGGGCTTATCGGGCTCTGACGACAAGGACCGTCATATCATCGTGTTGCTCGGCATCGCCGATGTACGTTTCAATCTCTTTAAGCAGCGTTTTTATTATTTGATCGGCACTTGCCGTTCGATTTCTGCTGATAATATCAACCAGCCGATCCTCACCAAATTCCTCATGATAAGGGTTCATGGCCTCCGTAAAACCATCGGTGTAAAATACCAGCAGATCCCCACGGTTTATCCCGATCATATTTTCTTTTAATTTCTTCTCAAAAACATCACCAAATTCAAGTCCCAGCGCAATACCATCCGTATTTAAAAACTCACTGTTCTGTGAACCCTGGCTCAAAAGGATGCCCGGATTATGACCGGCGCGTGCAAAAGTGAGGGTAAAATTTTTGTGGTCAAGTATGGCATAAAACATCGACACAAAAGAATTTTTTTCAATATTGCGATAAAGCAAACGATTTACTTTGGTGAGGACTTTTGCCGGTGATATGGTCTCATCGGCATTACTTTGCAGAATGCCCTTGGTCAAAGTCATATAAATAGCAGCCGGAACCCCTTTCCCCGAAACATCGCCAATCGCCAGACCAGACTTATTGGGTCCGAGATTGATATAGTCAAAGTAATCACCGCCCACTTCTCTGGCCGGAATGCAGCTGCCGGCTATATCGAAACCGGGTATCTGCGGATTTTGGGTTGGCAATAAGCCGAGCTGCACCGATCGGGCAATTTCCAGCTCTTTCTGCATACGCTCACGGTCACTTATTCGGCGAATATGCCTGGGCATGGTCAGTCCGCTAAATTCAAAGGTCTGCCGAAGTGAAAAACTTAAAATGACCTGAACGACGGGAATGAGCAAAAAACCAAGCAGGATGTAAAATGAAAATTGATGCCATAGGGCGTTGGAAGCTAACAAGGGAATCGATATCAGAACAATATGCGCAGCGGCATTGGCCGAAATTACCGTCAGGAGATCATACTTCAAATAAAGCCAGCTGAGAAATAATCCGGTGATCAATGCAAGCGTAACACTTACCGGGATTGAGGTAAAGATCGGAAAATCGGAAAGCAAAAAATAACCAAACGGCCAGATTATTGTCGAGATTATTATCGCAATCCACTTTTTATGCCATTTCTGATAGATCACATTTATAATAAAAAAGCGGAAAATAATTTCACAAAGCATAACCGTCATGATGGTGGAGAGGACAACTGTTACAACGGGGATATAAAAATTAAAAAGATCGCTAAGTCCCAAACGGATGATATGGATATCCGAATCTTTGCCGGTAAAAAGCCAGATCAATAAAAGGCAACATGCGGCGATGAAAAATCCGATACCGCCACCCCGTAGCAATGAGATCCCGGAGGAGAGGGTGAAAAATTTCCGGTTTAAAAGGCCGTCTATCGCAGCCATTTTTTCCGGCCAGAGTCTTCGCGCATGGGCCTCTCCGACGGACCAACAGGTAAGAAGAAAGACACCTAAAAATACATTTTTAAGCAGGACTTCAAAGATAAATGTAATGATTTGAATATTCCGTGGGCTTAGATTTTCTATGGAGATACCTACACCGGCGGTGGAAATTTCATTTATACTGCGTATAAGGCCGATCAGAAAAAAAATCAGAAAAATATTCCGGCCGAGACTAACCGAAACTTCGCCCTCATGATACTTCTTCAAAAACAGGACCAGGGCGAAGATAAATATGATTGTAAGGGCAATAAACTGAATCAGATAGAGAAACGTTACCTGGGTAACTTTTGAGCTGATGACTGTTTGAACATTTTCAGGTAATTCAAAGGAAGATTCAACCGAACCAATTTCATCCCCCTGAACGATGGCCGTCATACGGATCGTTCCAGAGATCTTTTTCGCCGGTTTCTCCCAAATAAAGAGATAGTCCGTACGATTTTGCTTCCGTCTTTGTTCCGACTGTTTTAACTCAAGCGCATTGAAATCGGCGGAAAAAGCCGTCTGCGCATATGCCGTTACTTTTTCCAGTGCCTCATTCTCGCTGAGAAAAGGAAGGGTCAGAGTATCCGGCAGATTCCGGGAAAACCCGTTAATTTTTCCGGAAGGCGATATCCAGACGTCATAACGCGTCTGAGATTGATCGATGGGTAAATTTTTATTAAAACGTGCCTGCCACCGGATATTGGGGATATAATCCTGTTTAACCAATTTACCGGTTTCCTCAGCCCCTTCCTGGCCCTCTAAGTGGGCAAGAAGTCTAAAATCGACCTGATGTGTGATCACGCAATTATAGCCGGTAAGATCATATCCGTTCTGGATCAAAAATGCCTGTGCGATGTCTTGCACCTGGTAGCGATTCATATCTTCGGGAATATTGTATCTGAGATCAAACGGAAGTAAGAGGTAAATGCAGAACAGGGCCGCCGGGATTAAGAGCCACCATTTGATGTATTGTCTCAAAAATTCTCCTTGGGTCTGGTCCTAAACATAACGAATTTTTTGGGAATTTGTTATATTTTGATCAGAAATTTTATGATATTTTGTTTGCACTTCCTACCTCATTCGAATATTGAAGCGTTAAATGTGTATGTGATCTATGGAATGAATTTTATAAAAGTCTAAGAACCTTTATTGAAAGGAATTATAATGAACTGGGAATCACCTGAGGTCGTTTGGTTTGTGGTCGGATTGGTACTGATCCTGCTGGAATTTGCTATTCCCGGCCTGATAACCGTGTTTTTTGGAATTGGGGCGTGGATTGTGGCCTTGATTTGTCTGATTTTACCGATACCACTAAACACCCAGTTATTCATTTTTATCATTATATCCATCCTATCCTTGATGTTTCTGCGAAAATGGTTCAGAAATCTGATGTCGAAGCGTATGATGGCGGACCAGATTTCAAACGATGACAAAGATGAATTCCTGGGGCAGGAAGCCGTGGTGGTGGAAAAGATCCTACCCAAAAAACACGGCCGGGTAGAATTTCGCGGCAGTACGTGGAATGCCGAGTCGAACAAAACCATCAGCGTCGGAAAAACCGTAAAAATAATCGGTAAAAAAAATATTACACTTATCGTTAAAACATCATAAGGAGAACAACATGAATGCTGGAACCATTTTTCTGATCGGACTGGTCATTGTCATCCTGATCATATTTGCCAAAACGATTAAGATTGTTCCGCAAAAGACCGCTTTTATCGTTGAACGTTTGGGTAAATACCGCGCCACGCTTTTGGCTGGCTTACATATCCTGCTGCCATTTATTGACAAAATATCCTATAAGCACACGTTGAAAGAACAGGCCCTGGATGTGGCGTCACAATCCTGCATCACGCAGGATAATATCGCGGTTGAGGTTGACGGTATACTCTATTTGCAGGTCATCGATCCGCAGAAAGCCTCCTATGGAATCAACAACTATCAGTTTGCAGCCACCCAGCTGGCCCAGACGACCATGCGTAGTGTCATCGGTAAACTGGAACTGGACAAAACATTCGAAGAACGGGATACGATCAATACGCAGATCGTCGACGCGGTTGATAAAGCTTCTGACCCCTGGGGGGTAAAGGTAACCAGATATGAAGTAAAGAATATCGTTCCGCCCCAGAGCATCAAGGATGCCATGGAGAAGCAGATGCGTGCCGTGCGGGAAAAGCGGGCTCTGATTGCCGAATCGGAAGGGGATAAACAAGCCAAGATCAACCGGGCGGAAGGCGATAAACAGGAACTGATCGCAAGGTCAGAAGGGGAAAAACAACGCGTGATCAATGAAGCCGAGGGCCGCGCGGCCGAGATCGAAAAAATTGCCATGGCCACTGCGATGGGGATCCGGGAAATTGCCACAGCGATCAATGAAAAGGGTGGATTGAATGCGGTCAATCTGCGGGTGGCTGAACAGTACATCAATGAATTCGGAAGACTGGCTCAGACCAATAACTCGATCATCATCCCGTCCAATGTGGCGGATATCTCCGGAATGATCGCCAGTGCCATGACGGTGATCAAAAATCATCCGGACGGTAGACCTAAAACGGAAGTTTAGGATGTGCTTAAACAAAGACCGCCCTTTGCGGCGGTCTTTGTTATGTATTTGTTAAATTACTGTTGATCGCCATATATCTTCCAGACAGTGGTTTCTTTTCTTAGAATGTGCACACCCAGATCACGATCATCCGGAAAATTTCTTTCTGACGATCCTGTATCACTTGGTGTGATCCATGTTAATTTTGAATAAAAGGAACAGGTGGCAAACTCACCGGTCAAACCTTTTTTATATCTGCAATTTGTGTCTTATAAAATGGTGTAAAATTGCTATCCGTCTATAGACGCGAAAGGGGTCTGAGAGCAAAAAGCACCCGAAAGTGAAATCGCGCGTATAATTGTAGATTGACTAATTCAATTACACTTGTTTAGAATGTTAAGTATAAATAAGAACCACTCACATAGGCAGAGACCATCTCACATAAATAAAAATGTGTACTATATCCATAATCATCGGTAACACGTAAATAATTATCCGATAATTTAAATTCATCATACGATCCAATGAATTCTATGCCCATATAGATGTGAATACGTCTGATTGTAGGTCGAAGGAGAAAATTTTTAACCAACCGCGTATTCTCGCATTCAACAACCGTATTGTTTTCCTCAATACTTACCGGAAAATTACATGAATCTACCAAAAAGAAAAAAGGAATGAATATAATCAGATGTTTCATGGCAGCGGCTCCATTCTTTCTTAAAATAAACGGATTAGTCAATCTCACCTGTTCGCTGTATCGTTAATAAAAAGATATTATTAGTCTGTCTATCGTCTTTAAAAGGAATGCCGGCAAATATCTGGTCGGGTGGTCTGCAGCAATTTCAATGTGCCAATATACAATCTCTGTATGGGGATGCAATAAAAATCGGCAAGGGATGATCAGTATATCCGGCGTAAAGTCAATATGCCCGATAAGCATGAACATATTTATGCATTCCGGGGGATGCCTATTCTGTTCCGGCTGTTTGTGATGGACCATATGACCTTATTCTAAAAATGTCAGATCGCCGTATTTATGTAAATTAGACTCATACATTACCTTATGTTTGGCCAGTAGGTTCTGAAAGCGGGGATCAGGGCGGATATTCTGATAGAAGGCGTTGGTTTTCAAATGAAAATATGCAGACATGTTTTTTGACAGATAGTTTTGGCCATAATAGGAAATCAATTCGGTCAAGGCGGTCTCGTTCATACCCATAAAACAGTGCAGAACCATCGTATCATGTGCACCCAGTTTGTATTGGAGGGCTTTTGTTCTGTTATCGCGGCCTGCGAACAAAAAGGGTTCAAACCGCTGCAGGTTTTGTGAGTCCGGATAATAGGCTTTATATTTTTTATATATTTCCTCTGCCTGGTCAATCTCCTTTTTGCGGATATGAAACCAAAAATAGCCTTGAAGGGCCATTCTGTTCTCAGGATCCAATACAAGAGTTTTTTTCAGATCCGCTTCAGCTTTTTGCTGGTCTTCAAGTTGATAGAGGTAATTTGTTGCCCGTATGGCCCAATATTCTGCTTCAGTAGGAGCCAGTCTGAATAACTCTGCTATTTAATATGTTCGCGATTTCATTCAAACCGAGAAATTCATAAAACCAACCAAATTGAGACAAAGTGATCGCATCATTTGGCTCAATATCGATTGCTTTGATGAAGTGACTAAATGCCGGATCATATTCATATTTCGCTATATGAATTAATCCTTTGACTCTATGTACAACTGATAAATTTTCATTTATGGCCGATGCTTTCTCAATATACGTTTCTTGCAAGCGCATGAATTCTTTTTTTTCTGACTGAGAAAGACCCAAACTATTGGAGGAGTTGAATACAGTGTTATATAAATCGGCCAATTCTGCGTAGGGCATGACATAATCCGGATCTTTGTCGATGGCTTTTTTTAGCATTGCCTCTGCCAATTGGACATTTTCTCTGGTTGGATTCGGAAAGACCTGCTCATTATGATAAAAACGACCTTTGATATAATAATCATAGGCTTCGATATTTTTCGGTTGGGTACCTTTGAGTTGATCAATCGTCTCGGGGGAAAGATTATTCAAAAGGGCTCCGACGATCTTTTCGGAAATATCATCATAAATCATAAATAAATGTTGCAGGTCATATTCATAATCATAGTTTTCAGCCCAAAGATGCGCATCCTCCTGTGCCTGGATCAGCTGCACCTGCACCCGGATACGGTTGCCGAACTTGGAAACACTTCCCTCCAGGATGTTTTTTACTTCCAATTCCCGGCCGATCTCCGGGATGGTTTTTATTGTGTTCTGATATTTTTTTACCGAGGTATGTGAGATCACTTTCATGCTCTGTAATTTTGACAGACCGGTCAATATCTGGCCGGTCATGCCGTCACAAAAATATTCCTGTGCCGGGTCCTGACTTAAATTGGTAAAAGGCAGAACGGCTATTGAGTTTTCCCACTTAGCTGATTCGGTTTCGTTAACGGTTGACACACCAGGCGCAAAAAATACATAGCCGGCAATGATCAGTAGCACAATCGAAAAAAGAATTATGGGTAGCGTGAAAAATCTACGCTTTGGTGCATGTTCTGCTCCGGTGACCGCTGCATCCGCGGACTGCATGTTTGCTTTTGCCCGGTCAAGTTCAACCAAAAGATCATCAATATTTTGATACCGTTCTTCGGGGTTTTTCGCCAGTGCCCGGTTAACGATGTTTTCCAGTTCCATGGAAATATCGTCCCGCATGCTACGCATAGATTGCGGATTTTCATGCACAATACTATACATAACAGCATGTTCATAATCTCCTTCAAATGGCAGATGTCCGGTCAACATCTCATATAGCGTGACACCCAGTGCCCAGATATCACTTCGTCGGTCAACCGCTTCACCGCGGACCTGCTCCGGAGACATATAGGCAACCGTTCCAAGTGTGGTGCCCTCACGGGTCAGTTTTGATTGCCCGGCTACTTTGGCCAGACCGAAATCGACTATTTTTATTTTTTCGTCGGTTGTAATGATTATGTTGGCGGGTTTAATATCCCGGTGGATAATTCCTTTTGCATGGGCTTCCCTTAAGCCGGACGCAATCTGAATTGCTGCGTCAAGTACCTGATTCATGGTTAATGTTTGTTTTTTAATCCGGTTCTGAAGCGTTTCACCTTCATAATAGCCCATGCTGATAAACAGTTGGCCGTCGTCCGTTTGACCGATCTCATAAATGGTGCAGATGTTTGCATGATCCAATGCAGAGGCAGCTCTTGCCTCCTGGATAAAGCGATTTTTCTCTTCTTCCCGCTGAATCAAATGGGGTGGAATAAATTTTAGCGCCACGATGCGGTTGAGGTTTATATCTTTTGTTTTATATACGACACCCATTCCACCGGCACCAATTTGTTCCAAAATCTGAAAATGTGATATTTGTTTGCCAATCATAAGGGTATGCTTTTGATAAATAAAAGGATTTTATTTAAACAGACAATATTACAACAAACCGGAAATCAACCAATCCCGTCAGCCGGCAGATGCAACCTCAACCGGGGCGACCGATCGGTTTCTAAGATCAATACCTCTGATCGAATGATGTCGATTCGGTTGTGTCGAATGTTATAATTCTAACAACTGATTATGATCACAGGGTATTTCCGGATTCCAAACATCAGATCAGACACCACCGGTCTGCCGCCTTTTCTTTATCGGTTTTTTTTAATATCTTGCATCCATGAAGGCCAAGGATATCGCTTCAAAAAGTTTCTGGCGCAGAATGCCGGCCGGGAGTATGTTCCATTTCCTCCTGGCTGTTTTTTTTATTTTTGCGCCGGTGGGGTTTATTATGGACATTTGGCAGCACGGAGCGCTGTCGATCGAAGGGGTCTGGCTTAGTGTTATATATTCAGGACTTGTTTCAATCGGCTATGCCTATTCCTTTATCCGCAACCTGAAAGTACTTCCGCTGGTAATTATCTTCCAATTTGGTTTTCAGTTCATTCCATGGGCGCTCTATTTTCCCGGTGGACCGGAAACAGAAGCTGAGATCCACGGAAGACTGATATTCGATGGCATCGGTATAATTGTATGTATTATTCTGGCTTATGTCGTATTGATCCGGTTTATAACCAGAGAAGGTATTAAACGGATTGAGCTCTTGAAAGAAATGGAGACTGGCCGGTGAGATCCACCGGGTATTGGTTCCCGATATCGATATAAATGACCGCCGGTTTGAAATAACCGGAAGGTCCAATCCTACCGATGAAGTAGGGGGTGACCTGATCGACCTGATCGGCTATGAAAACGAGACAATCGTTTATATGATCGATGTGTCCGGGCACGGGGTCGGGCCGGGACTGCTGTCCGGTATGTTCAAGGCATCCTTCCGGTCGATTTATGAACAGGGTAAAACGCTGCATGTCATTGTGAACAATCTTAACAGGGTTCTTCTGGATCAGAAGAAAAAGGGTATGTTCATAACCTTCGGCGGACTGCGTTTCTGCGATGATGATCGTATCGAAATATTATTGGCCGGACACCCGCCAATCATTCGAATTGATCAGAACGGTAATTTTGAAGAATTGAAGCTGACCCAACTGCCCCTGCTTGCCATACACAATACCAAATATGCAAACGATACGATAGCCGCAAAACCCGGGGATCTTTTTATCATCTATTCCGATGGAATTATCGAAACCACCAATAAAAAAGGGGAAGAGTTCGGTTTTGAACGACTCCGGAAGATTTTACAGGCGTCATTTTTGTTGCCGACCGATAAAATTTCAGACCGGGTTTATACGGAACTCAATGCTCACGGTGTTAGCCATGATGATCAGTCGTTGATCGTTATCCGCAGAAAATAGCCAGGTATACAACATCATGTGTGTCTGGTTAAAAAAGGTTACGGAACATCTTAATCTAAATATACATATATTTTCACTGATCTGGAAAAAGAAGGACATGATCTGCAATACCTGGAAATTAGCCACCCCTTGACCCTCCCCCTCTTTCCCCCTCCCTAATTCGGATTAGGGAGGGGGACTATGGGGGTGGGTTATAACGGGTCAGGGGATGGTCAATTGATGCACATGAAAAGATGAATTTTTAAAATACATAACATTAATTTTAAACCAGACACTCATGATACGACATAATTAACACACTCAAAATTTCCGAACCGGATAAAACAAGCCGGAAAATATTTGATTTGAAATATCCTGAAAGAACAAATAGCTAAGGTAAATATATTTATGAAGGTTTTATTTATCGGCGGAACCGGTGTCATCAGTTCGGCCTGTTCGCGGCTGGCGGTCGAACGGGGAATCGAGCCTGTACCTGTTAAACCGCGGACAGACAAAAAGACCGCTGCCGGAGGGGGTACATATACTGCAGGCTGACATTCGTGACCAAAATGCGGTTTTGGCGGTTTTAGGCAGCCTGGTGTTTGACGTTGTCGTCAACTGGATCGCTTTTACGCCGGAACACATAAAAAATGATCTGATCCTCTTCCGGGACAACACCCACCAGTACATTTTTATCAGTTCCGCTTCCGCCTATCAAACACCTCCGGCGCACCTGCCGGTCACCGAATCCACCCCTTTGGCCAACCCCTACTGGGAATATTCCCGGAACAAAATCGCCTGTGAAGATTTGCTTGTTCAGGCTTACCGGAATGACGGTTTTCCGGTTACGATCGTACGGCCTTCCCACACCTATGACCGTACAATGTTGCCATTACACGGGGGATATACCGTCGTCGACCGGATGCGCCGGAACAAAAAGGTGATCGTTCATGGGGATGGGAGTTCGCTGTGGGTCCTCACCCATCACCGTGATTTTGCCCGCGGCTTCACCGGCTTACTGGGCAACCCGTATGCCATAGGCGGGGTTTTTCATATCACCTCGGATGAATGGCTGACCTGGAATCAGATATTTGAGATCGTGGCCCGGGCAGCCGGAACGGAAGCCGACATCGTACATATCCCGTCGGACTGGATAGCCCGGGTCGATCCCGAGTGGGGGGCGGGTCTTTTGGGGGATAAAACCCACAGCATGATCTTCGACAACACAAAGATCAAACGGGTGGTGCCGGATTTTACGGCGACCATCCCGTTTGCGCAGGGTGCGGCGGAAATTCTGCAATGGTACGACGGTGACCCCGCACGCCGGGTTATCGATGCCAAACTGAATACGCAGCTGGATCGTATGATTGCCGGTTTCGGATCCCCCTGACCGGAAAAATGGACAGATAAAACAACCAAACCGATATCCCGCACCGACAGATCCTGCGATTATTGTGGCCAGCCGTATTCATTTTTAAAGCCGGACATCAGGCGCCCGGCGGTATGGGTAGATTTCTGAAAACCGGATGTGATTATCGAGAATAACGATCTCCGGTGTTTATCTCTGAGCTGTTGTAGGTATTGGTCTAATCACGCGTTCCGTGCAGATATCTGATCTCGGATGTTCCGTCGGCAAAATTTTCGTTGTACCAGAGATGATAATCACCGGTTGCCGGGTCCCAGACCGCCGCGGTAAGAGATACTCCACTGCCGTCAATACGGGTGAGGTCATTATGGGAAATAACAGGATTATCGGTATACTTTATCCAGTTTGTACCTTGTTTACCAGGTTGGGCGGTGGCATATCCAATTTGTGGTTGTGGAGATTCATTGGACATTCCAATATAGAACATTTCATACCAGATTTTACCATCGATCACACTTCTGACCACGATGGGGCGTACCGCAAAATCTTTTTCCCAGCTTGCATCAACGTTTGTATGCTGTAGGCAGAGACCATGATCTGTCCAGGTCACGCCGTCAGCGGAAGTTGTGTAACCGATACATCCCTTCCCGGTAAAATAGTCGCCGTTCCAGCCATCATACCAGCCCTCCAGTTGATCGCTGTCCATCATTACGGTCCATAAACCGATTGAGTAGGATGTGATTGAACCCCCGAATCCCAGTTCCATCACCGGATCGGTATGCTTTGTCCAGAGCTTACCATCCCCCGACTCCGCATAACCGACAACGAACGGCACCTCTGGTGACCAGCCATGATACCACATACGAAATACATCCCCGTCTTTGATCACAACCGGTTGACCGAAATCAGGCCCTTCCCATTCGAATGTATTGGCCATTACATAGGTATCACCGTATCTGTTCCATTCGGTACCGTTCAGGGACCAGGCATAGCCGATTTTGAACAGATTATCGGCATAACTGTTGGCGCTGTACCACATGCGCAGGGTATCGCCGTCCAGCAAAACGGAACACCAGCCGACACTCTTGTCGTCCCAGGATCCGGCCGGTCCGGGTACCATCACGGTCTGCGCCGGGCCGAACACGGGCGGATCCGGGTGTTGTGGTGGCGGCACTGGATCTGTGGCAGACTCACAGCCGCAGATAATGAAGATCAACGTTGCTGCGAAGATAAGCGATGTTATCAGGACATTACGTTTCATGATGTTTCCTCCTGTTTTTATTGATTTGAACAAACAAGGCACCCGAAAAAACCCGAGGTTTCAGGTGCACAGATTATGTGTTAAAAACGTCATCTGATTTGTATCTGGAGAAATAATAACCGGAAACCATCCCCGGCATACAAAGTTGCTGTCATTGGCCTCATTTGCCATCCATCGGATCAAAATAAATCCATATTGCCAATCCAATTTTTATCAACCTGATCTATTTATAAACCACAGAGCACGCAGAGTTAACTTTCTGAAATAATTATAGATACATTTCAAACAAGAACTAAATCTAAAAGAATTGTATATCGTCCAAGAATTCTTATAACTATATGTTATTATAGAATATAAATATACCCCGTGTCCTCTGCGGTGAATGATTAAGGCTAATTGTTGTCATGCGTTTATATTCAAAAATATATTTAACCTGGCCTGTTCCACGGGCAGATTTTGACCCAGGATTAAGCATCAAGACATATAAAAATAATTCATCGCGAATCCTTAGGATAAGGATTAAATAAATGATTGCTAAGAATGAACCGATTCTGGAGTACGGGTACCAATGCTGCAGGAGGTGCAATAAAATTGAGCGTTTAAGAATACAAATGCCGCAGGTAGATAGATTTGGCTAAATATACAAACTCAAATTCAGAATGCAATAAAAATCAGGCAGGCTTTATTTTATCGGCGCAAAATATAAACCAGAAAATATCTAAATATAGCTATATTTAATTCTTTAAAGGTGTTGTCAACAGCCTGATAAGTTCTAAAAAAAATATTAATAGCGTAAATACACGGCCGAAAATTTTTTGCTTTTAAACCGTATATTTGCGGTTTAATAATTTTGTCGGTACAATTTTCACATTATTTTAAAAGTATCATTTTTCTGACAGCTTGAAATTCGCCGGTAGAAATTCGGTAATAGTATATGCCACTGGATAAGTCTTTTGCGTTGAATTCGACTTCATGAGTTCCCGCGTTCATTTGCCGGTTGAGCAGCGTTTCGATGTGCCGGCCTAAAGCGTTGTATACTTCCAGTTTAACGGTTCCCGATTCTGGCAAAGCGAATTTTATCCTGGTCGATGGATTGAAGGGATTTGGGAAGTTCTGACTGAGATGAAAATCAACCGGGAAGGATCTTATTGGTTGGTAATCGATATCGGTTGCAATCGCAAGAATATCGATTTTGTGAAGGGAATCGCGATCTCCATCCACAATCCACAGGTTTTGGCCATCGGTGGTCATGCCCAGTATACGAATGTCGAACATTGGCGGATAGATATTTTTGGTAGCGCCGCTCACGGGGTCCAGTTCATAAATATATCCGTTCAATTGAGCATTCCACAAACTTGTGTCAGACCAGGCCAATCCCCAGGGATCGCCGGCCGGAGCGGCAAATGAATGCATTAAAGCACCGTCGACAGGAGAAAATTTGTAGATCCAGTCATCAATATAAGATGCCGCCCACAGATTGATCCCATCCCAGGTCAAACCGGTCGGCTTATCGGTCGGCGCGGTGATCGTATCGATATAGGTCTTCGATCGGGGATCGATCTTGTATACCAGGCCGTCATATTCGGCATGCCATAGATAAGAACCGTCCCATGCAAGACCCTGCGTATTATAGAGGCCCGGTGTGGGGATCGTATCCATAACCGTTCCATCCAGTGTATCGATCATATAGAGGCTTTTGGTGTCATCTTCGGCCATCCACAGATAGGAGCCGTCCCATGTCAGTCCGCGGGGATCTCGATACCCGGGAGCGGGAAGACTTTTCAGGATAGATGGAATACGGTTTGGACTTTTGTGGACCAGCGTGTTCAGCTTAAGGCCCGCTCCGGTGTCCGGCAGATCACTCTTTGCGGCAATGACCAGCACAACGCAGAGCAAAATAACGATACCAAGCATCGTTGGATATAATTTTGCCATTTTGTCCTCCTTTTTGAAAAATGAAGATTTCAATTATTGTGCGGTAAAACCTGGATCAATAAAATATTGCTCACAAAAATACGGTTAAATTTTTCAACGGTTTTTCGAATAGATAAATATTCATAATCCGGTCGGTATGATGATTATAAAAAAAACAGCATCACTAATCAATAAAATAGTCATTGCATGGAATTATTTTTGGGTCTGGTCATGTTACCTTTTTATTTTTTACCTGTATCTGAATTTCAATTCATTTTAATATATATCTCCAGGTGATTTCTTTGATCTATGGGAAAACGTATCGCTTAAAACGATCCAGGAGAGATTTAAGCTGTTAGGTATTAAGCGGTTATACTTCTACTGAGATATAAGGTGAAAGATGAAGGATATTCGTGGTGTTTTTACATTATTTTCACATAAGCATGTTTGAATCGAAATATGTTGAACGAAAATATCGTATTAGATATATACCGTCTATCACATAAAAAAAGGAAATACTTAGAAACTCCTGAAAAATGTAAATTTCTGTCAAAATGTCATTCTGAATCCTGACCTGTCGTCAGGACAGGTTTATTAAAGAATCCTGTAAACAGACCCTGAAATAAATTCAGGGTGAAAAATTGTCTAGCTGATGAGTGCATTTTTCAGAAGTCTCTACTTATTTCTGGACTGGTTTTGTTAACCTGTGCAAATGTGGTATTGACCGGGTCCCGGTAAGGAGATCGGATTGTGAGTTAGACAGCGCATAATGGTTGAATAAATCCTGGTGATAAAAAATCTTTAAAGCAGAGGTGGGCAAATGGAAAAAAATATATCGGCAGAATTCCCGTTTAAATCAAAATACGTTGAAGTAAATGGATCAAAAATGCATTATGTGGACGAAGGTTCCGGCGATCCGATCCTTTTCCTGCACGGGAATCCAACTTCTTCCTTTTTGTGGCGAAACATTATTCCCTATCTGACCGCACACGGCCGCTGTATTGCCCCCGACCTGATCGGAATGGGCAAATCCGACAAACCACGGTTAGCCTATCGTTTTTCCGATCATTACAAATATGTAAAAGGCTTTATTGAGCAGTTGGGATTGAAAAAAATCACACTGGTCATTCATGACTGGGGCTCAGGGCTTGGTTTTCATTATGCCATGGAAAACGAAAGCAATATCAAAGGATTAGCCTTTATGGAAGCGATATTGAAACCGATGCGCTGGGGTGATTTTCCCAAGGATTTCAAGTTGGGTTTTAAGTTGATGCGTACGCCGGTCATCGGCTGGCTTATGATCAGCGTCATGAATGTTTTTGTAAAACAAATTCTGCCGCAGGCAACCGTGCGTAATTTGACACCGGAGGAGAAATCCGTCTATCTGGAACCCTTTAGAACCATCAGCTCGAGGAAGCCGATCCGCCAATGGCCATGCGAAATACCGATCGACGGTAATCCTTCCGATATGCATGCGCTTATATCCGGTTACAGCCAAAAGCTGGAGCATTCGAATCTGCCAAAACTACTTTTTTACGCCGCCCCGGGTGGAATTGTTACACCTGAACTGGTTGAATGGGCTAAAGAAAAGTTAACGAACTTAAAAACTGTCGATATCGGTCCGGGTATTCATTACGTACAGGAGGATAATCCGCACAAAATTGGTGATGAATTGGCCAAATGGTATCTAGGCCTATAAGGCCCATAGGTCAAGCCCCGCCGGACTCCGAATGTTTCTTTTTGAATTTACGAAATTTTGTCCGGCAGGATCTGCTGCATAAGCTATTCTTGTCCCATCAGGACTCCAGGTTGGGTAATAGAAGAAATGCAGGGATTCATCAGTTAAATTACTAACCTCACTGCCATTTGAATTGATTGTAAATATCTCATGCTCCCAAACAAATGTAAGTTTATATTGGTTCTCATATTGCATAAGATCCAATATTTGCCTTTTAGAAAAATCATCAGTGGGATCAGTTGTGAGTTTTCAATTTAATGAATATGTGAAAATCATTAATAATATGGGGTATTTTAGTGCTTTTATAATAACTCAATTTTTTTCTGATGAATACCTATCGTTGGCATAAGATGCGCGGAACGCAAAATGATTTTCCGGGCGCCATGAGAAGGGAAGCGAAAGGCGTCCCATTAATTCTTTTGCTGGCAATTTAGTTCTCACCTGCACCAAATTCTTGTAATGCCAATAGAGCTTCATCCGATTTTTCTGTTTGCACAAATATATGATCGTGATAGTACCCTGCAACTACATTTGCACTTATGCCATAAGAAGCTAATTTTGTTGCAACAGCTGCCGTTAACCCTACCGCGTCCAAATTTGAATGGACTGTTAACGTGATTTGCTTATATTTACTTTCATAAGATAAATGGGCTTTTTCTGCCGCTTCAACCGGAACTATTAGGGTTAAACCTTCTGATTCCACGAAGAAACCCCGTGGACTCAAATATTCATAATCGGAGTAATTTCCCTCAACCGTACAAAACACATACTCACCACTTTTAATTTCAGGTGATATGGATTTCAGCAACTCATTTAATTCAACAATTCCCGGCATACTTTATGTTTTCCTTATTATTGCTAACGGCCGGGCATAACCGGCGACCACGCTATGCGATTTGCTGGACTGGATTCATGTCACTGTTTTGGCCGTCCGGTTTATTATTTTTGTTAAATATTATTTACTATAGCGACAACTGTTGTTATTTCACCAATGCCATCTTTTGGGTTTGAACAAAGTCATTTACCCGTAAATAATATATGTAAACACCGCTTGGTAAATTCTGTGCATTAAAGTTGATTGAATAATTACCCTTAGACTCAAATTCATTAACTAAGGTAGCCACTTTTTGACCAAGTGCATTATAAACATTGATTTGCACAAACCCGCTTTGTGGAAGTTGATAATTTATTGTGGTTGTCGGATTAAACGGATTTGGGTAATTTTGCCATAACATAAAATTATCCGTAACAGTAGTTTTCTCACAGAAGATACTGTTCGTAAAAGAATATTCATGAATCCCAATATCAGGAGCAAATCCAGAATAAATTACATTTCCATAATAATCGAAGCTTAAGCCCACATCAAATCCGGCATCAATACATGGGGAGTTTTCAGCAAGATAAAAGTGTAACGAATCTGAAGATTCAATAAGTGGATCTTTTTGAATATTATTTAGTGCTTCATCAATAAACATATTTTGACCATTAAATTGTTCAATTGACATATAATATCCTCGCAGAAAAATAACTGGAAGATCTTCATCCCCATTAAAAACACAGTTATTGTAGAAATAATTTTTTTCAATTGAATTGTCGTTTTCAACTGAGATTCCAATTTTATTATATCCAGATTTTGAATTTCTACCGCAATTTATAATCACATTATTCCTAATATAATTATTGTACTTCGCACCACCATATCCAATAAATGCTATTCCGGGTTCGTCACAATTCATAATGAGATTGTTATCGATTTTATTATCATGGCAAACCAGATCTGATCCATATGCTTGTAAACCAAAACCCTGCCCGGTAGGAAAGTCTTTAACAGTTGAATTTTTTATACCATCAACAATATTATGGTGAATCCAATTATTATTTCCATTTATCTGATTTAAGACGGTCGTGTTTTTAATAACATTGTAGAAAATTTCGTTATCTCTGCATTTGTTCTCATATCCATCAGTATTTAGTCCCCTCTGATAGGTTACATTTTCACCGGTGATTAAATTTCCAAATATCTTGTTATTGAATACTCCATTATCAGTGGCATATAGCGCTCTAATATAGATACCTGCATGACCAAAATCTTTTATGACATTATTTTTAACTATGCAATCGTTGGCACCGGCATTTATCTGAATTCCATCATCAACCCCTTTGTTCTTTCCATAGGAAAAATTAAATTTGGAATCCAATACACAATTATCAATTACAACATTGGTTGACGAAATTCCATAATTATCACATATTTTAATTCCCTGCCTGCTATAACTTCCTATGAGGCAATCTTTCACAAGTATATTGCTACTGCCCCTTATCGGTAAGCAAAAATCATATCCACCTTGAAATTCAATATCCTGAATTGTAATGGAATTTTTATCGCCAATTCTTACGACATTATAAAAAACATTTACTTCTATTAAATTAAAAGTAACTGCAGGATTTGTTGTAGAATAAACGTAAATTTTAGAGTTTTCCCAGGCCCACATATATCTTGTGCCATCAAGGCTATCAATCTCTTCATTTCTCAAAACTTCATTACCGTCAATCCACATACGTTGGGGGTTATACGATTGTTCTCTTGACCATATATTATTTCCAAACAAAGTCCAATTTGAAGAATTATTCCAGCCTTCGTAAACATTTACCCCTGTAATAACAGGTAACTTTCCTTCTCCATAACCCCCAATTACAATAGGGGAAACGGCATTTCCGGATGAAGGGAAATCAAAATATTCCTTCCAGATTTCGCCCCTTTTAAACAGGATAGAGTCACCCGGTTTAAAATTGGAATTATTGATTTTATATATTGATTTCCAGGGAGCAGTTATTGATTTCCCGGAAGAAGAATCATTTCCGAATGAATAATCGATGTAATATGTGGCTGCATGCAGCTGAAGTGATGTAAATAAAAGTAAACTTAAACTCATTGGGAAATGTTGGATTATAATTTTATTCATTTTATAATTCCAATTTTTGTAATTAAATATAACGGCTGGCGTTTAGTGGCGCCGTTGATTTACTATGGACGTCCTTAACGCTACGCGTTAAGGCGCCCACTACAGCGCATTGTTAGGTTTTTTTTATTCATTATAGTTTATTTCGACTGTTCTTGCAATCACAGTACTTGTAGTTTCTGATGTCATTTTATGCAAATAAAAATAACACGAAATTGGATGTTTAAGATTTTGGTGATTCCAAATTAATTCTAATGGATATTCCAATGTAACATTTCCTTCTTTCTGCATCACCTCAATTTGTGAATTTGGGCCAACAGAAAAAGTCTGTCCTTCAATGATTGATACAAATTTTATTGAAATACTGAAGCCAAAATCTGATTGAATATCATCTGATATTGAGTATAGAAGTGAAGCGGTTAATGTATCATGGGAGGTAATAACCGATCCAGGCTCTGGAATAAGATTATTAATTTCAATCGAGGATTCCGTCTTGTTGTTATCTGTTGGACTATCTTTACAGGAAGGACATAATATTAAAACTGAAAAGCATGTAATAAAAATTTTCTTCATATTCGATCTTTCTTGAATAAAAAGCCTGACGGCCGACAATAAGCGGCCCGCCTCAGGTGGGTTCGCTTGATTGTATTGTTAGAGAGCCGTTGATTTATTCATAATGCGTGTACATTCTTAATATTTTGACAATTTTTTTATCATCATAAATCTGATAAACAATTCTGTGTTGAATGTTGATCCTTCTCGAATTGGCACCTGTCAGATCTCCGACAAGTTTTTCAAATGGTGGGGGAGATTGGTGTGGATCTTCTTTTATAATTTTTAAAATTTCCAGGGCTTTGGATTTGAGATTTGAAGTGGACAATTTTTTGGCATCTTTTTGAGCTTGATTAGTATAAACGATTTTCCATTTCACCATTCCAACTCCGTGTTGCATTCTTCAACCGGAGTCTGCATGCCTTCCAGAATTGATTCACGCATTCCTGGAATAGAAACTAAATAAAGTGTTTCACTTATCGCTCGCCAGTCATCCTCTGAAACTAAGATGCCGTTTGATCGTTTGCCGGTAATTTGAATTGGTTCGCCAGATATTTTTGCTTCATCTAACAGTTTGTATAATGATGATCGGGCTTTTGTGGCGGTGATAGTTTTCATAAATACTCCCAAATACTTTTTAATAACGTACGTAAATGTGTACGCCAATGCAAGCGTTTTGTTCCTTAGCAGGCTCTCTAACGCGGTGTATCAGCGGATTTAGGTTTGTAAAAACCCTCGTCTGCCAATTCACCGTCCGAGCCTAAATTTTGTTGTTTATTATTGTTATGCGGCCTTTTGCTTCTGCGCAGCACGCCTAAACAATAACGCAGAAACTACAAATAACGCGGCGAAAAACGCATTCAGTATGAATACGCCCACTATACCTGGGGGCTCATCCAGGGAGGGTCTCCATATGATCAGCGCAATCACCGGGACCAGCATCTGAGCGAGCGCTGTCGCAAACATTGTGTGTGCCATTCCGCGTAGTTGAAGGCGCGTGATACCGGCGCCGATGATGCCGACAAAGAGCACCCCTACATACAACAAGTTAGCTGGGTTGTCCTCTGATCCTATAATCCCGACGGCAAGATTCACCCAAATGAGAAGTAAACCGGCAACTACCGCCACGCCGACGGCAGTACGGAACGCCATACTATCCGAGACTTTTGATATCAGTATATAAGTGAGACCAGTGCTGAAAAGGAGGATACCCATGACAATGAAGTCGAACAAGCTCCAGTTCACTTCAGTGGTAAATAACATCGCCACTAATGGGACCATTAAGATCGACGCTGTAGCGAGTGCAACATACCACATCTGGCGCCGGATGCTACGGCGAATGCGTTTCATGGTCTTCATTTCCAAATCAGCTGGTATGGTCACTTCCGTTGGAATTTCAGCGGATTCTAATTTTTCAGAACGAATCATCTCTGCAATTTTGAGATCATTTCGCGCAAATTCTTCGACTAAGACCCGTGATTCTAGGCTTGCTTCGCCGGCAATATACGCTGGCAATAAATCAAGAATGACATTTCGTGGAACAGATTCCATTGGGTTCTCCTTTGGTTTTAGATTTTTATCAATTCGCGATTCGTCCTCCATTCCACAAGTTTCAGACGCAGACGATGCACCTTAACTTTGGCCAATGATAAAGAGATGTTGAGCGAGTTTGCAATTTCATCATACGCCACTCCATCCGCCCGAAGCAGTAGGGCGGCTCGGTCGACTTCGGGAAACGTCTGCAAGTATGATTGCACAGCTTCTAAATCGGTTTTGTAGCTGACCACTTTTTCTAAATGTGGGGCCGAATCCGGAAGCTCTGGTGGAAGTTCTGTAAACCGCTTTAGACGCCTCACCGACTCTAAATGCAGATTCCGCGAGATGGTGAGCAGATATCCTTTGACTGTGGCCGTCACGAGGGGCGCTTTCCCGGTAAGAGCACGCGCGAATGTTTCGGCAGTAATTTCCTTCGCTTCCGCTACGTCGCCACACAGGAAAAGGGCGAAACGGTAAATGTCACCGGCGTACCGGTTGTATAGCTCGTGAAAATCGGTCATAAGCAGCCTGCTTTAGACATAATATGAAATTGTCCCACAAAAGTTACAACTCACAGTAAAAAAATAATTCCCGATCGGTGTGACCGGGAGCCTATTGAAACCGAGATAGTGGATACGCGGCTTTTTTTGAGAGTCTAACATCATCTGGTACCTCATTAGATGAACGCATACCGGCTTCCAATGAGCCGCCCGCCAGAGGCGGGCCGGCTAGATTGGTTTGTTAGACCACAAATATTTTGTCTAAGATTTTCAATCGTAATCAAGTGTTTGATTATTATTTTTGATATATTTGAGTTCATCTAAATGGGGGTCGGGATTTTTTAGTAACTTTGAAATCTTGTCTAATAGTATCAATTCATCTTTTGAAATATCATTCGTACTCTTTTTAATTTTTGTCACAATCGGTGGATCATTCCAGTAAGGTTCCTCTGTTCCGATGACATACGACAGATCAAGACATACTAAGTGCGCTGATGCTTGAACAACAGATTTATATCTGGATATATAGAACTTTTTATTAATGTCATTCTCTCTTATTTTTTCCCATGTCTCGCTTGCGAATTCAAATTCTTTGCGATTGAAATTTATTTTATGTCTGTCAGGATCAACCAGCTCCCATTTATTGGACTGCTTATCCCATATTTCACAAATGACATGAGTAACGCGAAATCTACTATCATCACCAATATATTTAGCATTTCCGGCTCGTAAGCGGGTTGGGATTCCTTTGTAACGGAGAATTGAGGCAAGTAACAAGCTATGATGAACGCAAGCGACGACCAGCCTGTCTTCCGGTTGTCTTGATAAGACGAGCCCACTATTATCACGTATTAGAAGCTCTTTTAGCATTTGCTCAACTGTTGGAATGGATCGATCTTCATGGACACGATTTCCTGGAATTTTATCACCATATTTTTCAATTTCAAAAGGGTGGACAAGTTGTTTTTTTATAACATCGCATATGTCTTCAATTGATCCAGGTAGATTATCATAAAGGTATACAAACTCACCGGGATTTGTATAACTACTATACTCGAGATATATACCAGGAACCTGTTCTGATCTGTATGAATCTTGTTTATTTATTACAAATGAACTGGTAAATAAAACCATTACCGATATTTTTATCAGACTTTTATAGGTAAATCGCATATAATCTCAAAATTTATTGTGGCCTAACGGCTGGCGCTTAGTGGCCCGGCAGCTGCCGGATCCACCACAGCGCATTGTTAGGCCGAAAATCTATTTCAACTATTAAATCTTTTTGTAATCCAAAGAGCTATATAGAATTTGATATTAGACAATTGTATACAAATCTATTTTCTCTGTTTTTCCTTTTAACTCGGCTTCTCCTAATGATTTGAATTTAAATTCAGAATCAAGATCCAAGGTTTTCATCAAATCATCTGAGATCAGAAGATCAACGTTATACTGGTTGCAAAGCCCTTGAATACGAGCTGTAGAATTGAGTACATCACCCGTAAAAATTATTTCTTTTTTGAGCGCGCCAATTTCACCTGTTGTCACTTTTCCAAAATGAAAACCCGCCTTGAAATCTGGTATGTGACCAAAATTTTTACTATACCATTCTGCTCTCTTTCTTAGATCTTCCTTCATAGCAAAAAAGCATTTTATGCAATTGTTGTTTTTCATTCCCTCTTTGAACCTCCAGGACACAACAATCTCATCACCAATGTATTGATATATTTCTCCTGCGTATTTTACAATTGCATCGGACAGATCGAAATAATATTCTCTCAGTAATTCAAAATATCTTATATGACCTAACTTTTCAGCAATATTGGTGGAAGATTTCATATCAGAAAACATAAATATTCTTATTTCTTCAGTGGGAGAGTGATACTTTCCAGTAAAAAAGTTAATTAATATTCCATGTCCAATATTCTCACTTATTTGAGCGTAAAAAAGTGATACCCCCAACGTTACGGCTAATTGAATGTCAGTACTTAGATGTGTGATACTTGTTAAGTACATGATTAATTTATTCCATACTTTTCTGTCGAAAATACTTGTATTCAGTTCCAAACTGGCTGCGATGGGAAAAGTAATAATGGTGACCAGGAATAATATGAATATGTAGACAATAAATTTATATAATATCTTTTTGGTAAAACTCTTTTTTGCAAACACCTTATTCAGATAGAATAGTTCAATAACACCGACTAGCAGACCCACACAAGTAATAGCTAAGCTGGAAAAAATGAAAATTCCGAGATCGATTTTTATTGCAGAGGATGGATAATCTAAATCCCCAATTGCCGCATTTTCAACGATTAAAAAAATGATGCCAGAGACAAGCCAAATCAATCCGAATGGTATAATTCGGGTAATATCTCTTTTTACTTTAGGTGATAGCATTATCTGATACTCGAACTTGCCAACAATATTTATTCCGGTCAATACCACTAATATACAAAAGGAATAAACTTTTTTGTTTTTTTCGAGTAATCTATAAATTCATCCTTATACTTCTTCTCAAGATATCTATCAAGTGCCGGAATGATGTTGAAAACGAAATTAAACGTCATTATTATGGGTATAATCAACATGCTAAGGCTATGAGTTACCAATGCAAATCCAAAGAAGAGAACGATATCTCCGAAGTAGTTGATATGCATAGACATACTAAATAGTCCCTTTGTATAAAGTCGTCCTTTGTTTTCCGTTTTTAATTTCCACACATGCCTTGAATATTCAGATTGCGTATTGATATATGAGCCTGATAAAAAAAGTAAAATACCGATTATTTCGACAATACCTACAAGCTGTTTGTTACTGCCTCCGACTTTGGCATAAGCATAAATAACAAATGACATCAGAATCGTAATTGTTATAGTTTCTACCCATGTCCACTTGCGCTTTTGAAAAATCCAGACAGTAACCTGGAGTCTTATGAAGTAGACAATTAGACAAAAGGCAATAAGTATCCGTCTAACAAGATCGCCATTCAGTAGGTAGTCCTTGAACCAATTGTTTAAAGATATATAGCCAGCAAACATTAGCCATAAAGTTGCAATAGTGGTAATAAGAATGCAGCCACTAAATATGGTTTTATTCCAAAATGAACGATCATATTTGTCTATAAAAATCATTTATACCTCTATCCATTCAGTTGTGCGCCTAACGGCTAGCCATTAGTGGCCCGCCGTACGGCGGGTCCGCTACATTGCATTGATATTATATAAAAGGACCTCCCGTTTTCCGGGCTTAGCTTTCGCTATCCCACATGATATATTATCATCACAAACTAAGGAGGTCCATTATGTATTATTCAGGTATTGATCTACACAAAGACATGTGTTTCATTACCACCATTGATGAATCCGGATATGATTGCTCAAAGCAATCTAAGGTGCCCAATGACGATCATGCAATACTAAATTACTTTTTCTCACTGGGCAAAGATCATCGGGCGGTTGTGGAATCAACCTCAAACTGGTACTGGCTGAGCGATCTGCTGAAAGATCACGGGATCGAATCTTATTCTGGCCCATGCCAAATATTTAAAAGCGATCTCCTATGCCAAGGTTAAAACCGATAAGATTGACTCCGAGACGCTGGCACAATTGTTACGCTTAAACCTGATCCCAGCCGCCCATCAGATCTCTGCCGACAAACGGGGGATGCGTGATCTGATGCGTGCCCGACTCCGGCTGGTGCATAAGAAAACCAGTTGCCTGAACAGCATTCACCGGCTGTTGGAAAAATTCAACCTCTCGATTCCCAACAACCGCCCGCTGCATGAACCGGCGACCCTGGAATTACTGAACGATCTGCCTTTTGAATCCGAATACCGGTTACAACTGGATCTGCTGAAAGAACAGGTTGTCCTGCTCAACCGGCAGATCAAGGCGCTGGAGAAAGCACTTCATCCGCTGCTGATCCCCAATCCCGACATTCAACGCTTACTGCACATCCCGGGAGTCGGAAAAGTGCTGGCCTTCACCGAAGCCGGCTTCCAGGCAATCCGGTACTACAAAGAGATCAACCAGTTCTATCAGCGTAATGCCCGTAAAAAACATAATAATATTGCCCGCATCCTGGTTGCCAAAGAATTGGCTAAAATATGTTTCAGTCGTGCTCAAAGAAAAAACAGATTTCAACAATACCTTCAAAGGGATAAAACTAAGCCGGGAAAAATCGCAACAATGGCCACGCCTGGCAAGCCCGGCCGCCTAACTGTTCTGATCATTTCAGAACGTTGCTATTGATTGGGTCGCAGATGCGCCTACTGGCGTAAAGTCAGGCGTTGTGCCGGTAGTATATCTGGGAAACCTGCACAACTGTGCAGAGATGCTATGGTGAAAAACCATAACGTTTAGCCCCGAAAGGTGTTTGGACGCCGTTGATGTTCAGATGATATCAAAGGCACAAACAGTAGTGTAATTCTGAACTATTCGGTCACACAGATAATTGTCAAAGAACAAAAAATGATGCATTTTTTTGACAGGAGGGTGTTTTTTGCTTGACAAGGTCCTTTTAAAAGGTGTTAGGCAGAGATCTAATTGTGTCTTCCATATTATTTCGGCGATAAACTTATTTTATTTGTTTATCAAACACATATTGATCTTTGGTTTTAGTAAATCCCAAATGCGTAAAAATTGCATGAGAATTTTCGCGGATTGTACTGCTTCTAACTCGAATTTTTGATATCCCGTGATCTATCACCCATTTTTCCGTTTCCGTCAACAGAATCTTTCCTACTCCAGATCCGCGATACTTTTCTGCTACCACAAAACCACCAATTTCAGCAAATGGATCCGACTCCAAACGTTTAGCGAGGAAAACATGGATCCAGCCAATAATGATTCCTTCAGTTAAATAAGAAACCAAAATCGCATGTTCTTCAGATTTTAATATTGATTCAAGCCGATGTATTGATTGTTGTGGAGAACTCGGATAGCCCAGCTGAATTGATAGCTCTGCCAACCTTGGAGCATCTTCCAGTTCTGCATTTCGAATTTCGATCTTCATTTTTAATATTATATCGAGAATTAGTTCTCTGCCTAACGTCCGACAATAACCGGCGGCGGGCCTCGGCAAAGTCATTACTCATGCCTCAGTTGGAGCCGTCCGACTTGATGCCATTGTTAGGCAGCAATTTTTAAGTGTGACTGTTTCATGCATGATCTTCGATGATTAATTCTAAATTGAATCCTTTAAAAATTAGCCAAAAAGCAAGTACCATTTCGTTCACAGCGATCGGGATGGTCAAAATTGCCTCCAAAGTTGAATTTGGAATTCCTGTGAACAAGTCGAATAGATCCAGCAAAGTACCTAATAAAAGTATAACCGCCCCAATGAATCCCCATATTGAAATGAACCGAGGAACAAGCATTGATTTATACAAAACGATATTCAGAATTATTGCCGTTATAGGAAATACAATCCCAACCGAAAGTAGAAAAGTCCATTTGCCAAGAGCTTGAACAAAGCCACCAATTTCCTGGAACAAATTGATGTTTGCATCTGCCAAATCAAGAAAGCCGTGACTGATTTCTATTAATGATATGGTGTAGATAGAAACAAGGAGTAGCAATAAAGCCTCAATGGATCTGAATACCACATATACCACTGCTAATCCTTGGTTGTGTTTCCTGAGAATGGGAAGAATATATATTGCAATGAGTGGTATGGCAAGGACGCCAATTATTTCAACAAGCACCCCAAAGATAATAACTAGCCGATTCGGATGTGCATTTTCTAGATAGTCTTGCGAACCAACGAATGGGCTGTAAATAGACTGACCGATCATAAAAAATAAGGTGGCAACGATGAATAAAATACCTACGATTAAAGCAGATGTCCTGTCTGTATTCATTTGAAATCTCCTATTCAACGGCTGCCTAAGAAGATGGTGAACGGAACAATTCCGTGTATAAAATCAATACATAATTGGGCTATATCTGATATAATAAATTTACTTTTATGACCTTTGAGAATGATTTACAATCCCAAATTCATCATTTGTCGATGGTCTTTAACATAGGTAAGGATATTATCGGCAAATTTCCAGCAAAACATATCAGTTGACTAAAATTCCACGCGGCAGATAAAATGCCAATCTATTGATTAAAATATATGAATTGAAAAATTTATCTCAAAGGTAAATTATGTGTAAGTCAAACACTTAAAAAATATAAATCACATATTATGTCTATGTGGAAAACATTGAATCTAATTTTATACAATACAATGGAAAATCTATTAAGCGGACTCAACTGACTTGTTATTCACCTTTTAAATGTATTATTAAATTTTTAAGATCGGCCCGAGAAAAATATGAGAATTAATATAGGGAATTAAAAGAATTTCAATTGAATTTGTTACTGCATACAAAAAAAGGGACTGTTAAGTCCCTGATTTTATTGCAACTAAGTCAGTTGCATTCAAGCGCTCCCAAGGGGATTCGAACCCCTGTCGCCGGCGTGAAAGGCCAGTGTCCTAGGCCTCTAGACGATGGGAGCCTAATTTAAGAAAAAAGATAAAGACAAAATAAAATAAATAATATTACATAAAATGATATTAATTTTGTACTTTTACCTTTTACCTTTTACCTTAATTCTGGGGTGAGTGATGGGACTTGAACCCACGACCTCCTGGGCCACAACCAGGCGCTCTAACCAACTGAGCTACACCCACCATAAACATCTTGTACGCCCTGGAGGATTCGAACCTCCGACCTACTGCTTAGAAGGCAGTTGCTCTATCCAGCTGAGCTAAGGGCGCAACGGTGTCGGGGCGAGAGGATTTGAACCTCCGACCCCCTGCTCCCAAGGCAGGTGCGCTAACCAGGCTGCGCTACGCCCCGAATACTAATCAGCCCAAAATTATGAGCCTTAAATTTAAAATTTATTACCCTGACTGTCAATATTTATTTCGGCAAATGAAGCCTCGACCGCTTCTCTGAGTCGTGTGAATGCCTGGTTCCTATGACTTATCCTGTTCTTTTCGGCGGAGGACAATTCAGCAAATGTTTTATTTGATCCATCTGGCAGGAAAAGGGGGTCATAACCAAATCCATTCTCGCCCTTTGCCTCAAATCCTATGCTGCCGTCGATTCTGCCCTCGGCCTCAAGCATGACTTTACTGTCCCAGAAAACAGCACAACAGATAAAATAGGCCTGCCGCTGCCCGGGAGGGACATGTTCTAATTTTTCTAATAATTTCCGGTTATTTTTTGTGTAATCGGAATCAGGTCCCGCATAACGGGAAGAATAAATACCTGGTTCACCATTTAAAAACGGTACTACCAAACCCGAATCATCGGCAATTACCGGTAATCTGATTAGCTGATGATAGTATTTGGCTTTTATACGCGCATTGGCAGTAAAACTCATTCCGTTTTCAACCGCCTCCGGAATTTCGGGGAAAGCGGTAAGATCATATAAAAATATGTTCTTGTGCCGGAAAATTTCCCGGATCTCTTTTACCTTATAGGCGTTCTTAGTCGCAATGACGATATCCATCGGTTCTGTGGCATCTTATCTAAAATGATTTTTCAATGATAATTGATTTGGCGCACAGGATCAAGATTAGTTTTATGGCATTTTATACCCATGAATAAAAAATTGTTAAATAATCCGCCTATTCTGGTTATTTTAATCCTGCTGATTGCCGTGATCACGCTATATATCCTGCAGTATCAGCAATATTCTGAACATATTATCGGGCAAAATTATCTGCTTGAACAGAGAATCGATACCCTGACATATATGGTGAATAACCTTGAGTCACGCCTTTTTGAATCCGAGAAGAGCAGTTATGTCAACAAACACCGGCTGCCGGCACAGGTCATTTTTTGTAATGATACCCTCGATACAAAAGATCCCTTTATCCGGGAAAAAATAGAACGTGAGTTTTACAGTCTGCTCAGTAAGCAGGGGCAAATACAGACTGTATATAAAACGGTCATTGCGTTACCTGCCGATGATCGAGACGAAGCTCAGGGCAGCAGGCCTTCCCGATGATTTAAAATTTCTGGCCATACATGAAAGTGCCCTGTTGCCGGAGATCAGGTCCCGCTCAAATGCGGTGGGCTTGTGGCAGTTCATGCGCAGCACCGGAAGATTATACCGGTTAAAAATTAATGGCTATGTCGATGAACGTCAGGATCCACAGAAATCCACCGAGGCGGCGATCTGGATGATCAAGGATCTCTATCGTAAATTTGGTGACTGGGCTCTGGCGATGGCGGCCTATAATGGTGGTGTGAACCGTATTCAACGAAATATAAGTCAGCAAAAAACCGATGATTTTCTGGCACTTTCATTGCCGGAAGAAACCGAACGATATTACTTTAAGATATTAGCGACAAAATTGATCCTGGCAAATCCGAGTACATTTGGGTATGTAATAAACAAAGCGGATTATTTTTACACACCTCAGATCCAGGCGGTTGAATTCTCCATTTACGCCAACCAGATGTCACTCGAAGAAATTGCCGAAATGGCGGGTCTTGAATTATTTTACTTTAAACACCTGAATCCTCAGTTCATAAGATCCTTTTTACCGCGCGGAGCCTACACACTGTATATTCCGGAAACTCATTATGCCGGGTTTGCCGACAAAGCCGGGGAATTTGCCCATCTGAATTTTGGCATTACAAACGGTCAAATCTCCGGGGAAACAGGGGATTGATCAGAGGATCCGACCCTTTAATGCCTTGTTGAGCATTTCACGGGCTCTGAATATCCTGGCTTTTACGGTGCCAATAGGGAGTCCCAGGATTTCTGCGATCTCTTCGTAAGATTTTTCTTCGGTATGGCGTAAAACAATGGCGGTATAATATTTTTCAGGAAGGGTCTTAATGGCTTCCCGGATGATTCTACTGCGCTCGGTGGCGAGCACGCTTTTTTCAGGATTCAGATCCGGATCCGGGATATCCTGCTGAATTTCAGAATCTTTGTACTGAATGGGCTTATCGAGAGAATATGTTTGAAGTTTTCTTTTCCGGAAGTAATCGATACAATTGTTGGTGGCTATTTTGTAAAGCCAGGTTGAGAATGCATATTCCTCATTAAATTGCTTTAAAGAATTGAAAGCCTTGATAAAGGCCTCCTGGGTAAGATCTTCGGACTCCTGGATATCCCGTACCATGCGAAAAACGAGATTGTAAACAGAATTTTTGTATTTCTGTAATAAAAGGTCATATGCTTTTGCATCCCCTGACTTGGCGCGGCTTATCAGGTCAGAATCACTTTCTTTCACAGGCTGTTCCGGGACAAGAATTCGACGTTACTAACTATATGAAATAATTCAAGTTAAATATTTTAGATTGCTCTTGTCAAGCAATAAATCTAAATTATACCGGCGGTCTGATGTTAAATGGGAGACAAAAATACAGATGTCTATCGGTGTGGATATTTGTGAAATAAAACGCCTGGGCAGGATCATAGAACAATACGATAAACGGTTTGTCAATAAGATATTTACCTCGGAAGAGATTAAATACTGTCGTCGCATGCATGATCCGAATCCTTCGTTTGCGGTTCGGTTTGCGGCAAAGGAGGCGTTTTTAAAGGCCCTGGGTACGGGATTAAGAGACGGCATTCGCTGGCGTGATATCGAAGTACGCAACGATGCATCGGGGAAACCGTATATGCGGATAACCGGTCGGCCGGCGGAGCTCCTCAAAGGGCGCGAAATTCAGGTATCGCTCTCTCATACCAGGGACAATGCCATTGCCTTTGTGGTTTTAAAATGATGCTGTTAAAAGATCTGAACCACAGAAAGACACGGAGATTAAATAGACTATATGCGCTGTCTTGACTATGTGTTTACACATGAATATATATTAATTGTACTTCTGAAAGCATCTTCCTTGTTGTCGAAGCCAGACTAAATACAAGAAAAATTCTTATCTCAAGATCCCGTTCGGGACAGAATAACATGGTTCTTCGACTCAATCAAAAAGTGTAAATATATAGTTAAGACAACACAGATTCTATTATATACTTAGTTGTTCCATTTAAACGGAAAATTTAGGTTTGAGAATTTCTTGCAGATCTTGAAATAAGTTTTAGAAGCACTAATCTTTAAAACTCTGTGTTTTCTCCGTGGTGAGTACTAAAAATTAAATATTAAATCTGATGCTTAAAATGTCCCCATCCCTGACCGGATACTCTTTGCCTTCAAGTCGCCAGAGCCCCCTGTCACGACAGGCAGCCATGCTGCCTTCCCGCACCAGATCATCATAGGACACAACCTCCGCACGGATAAAGCCTTTTTCCATATCTGAATGGATCACCCCGGCAGCGTTCTGCGCATTGGTTCCTGCACGAATGGTCCAGGCGCGACATTCATCCTCGCCAACGGTGAAAAAGGATTGCAGCCCCAGTAAACGATACGATGCATTGATCAGTTTATCGGTGGCCGGTTCATCAATGCCCAGATCTTCCATAAACGCCCGGGCATCCTCCGGTTCAAGCCGTGAGATTTCGCGCTCGATTTCAGCACTGAGTCCCACTAAAACGACCTGTTCACCGATCTGTTTTCTAATATCTACGGCAATATGATCTATATTTTTTATGTCATTTTCCCCGACATTTATCACAAACAATAGAGGTTTTGCGGTCAGAAATTGGTAATTGTGGATGAGTTGCCATTCCGGTTCACTCAAATCCAGATCGGAAATGGGCTTTTCAGATTCAAGCATCATTTTGCACTTTTGGAGTACGGCAAGTTCCCGTTTGTCCCGATCCACTTGTGTCTTCAGGATCATTTTTTCCAATTTCTCGATACGATTCTCGATAATACCCAGATCATTCAACAGAAATTCCGAAAGAACAAAATTGATATCATTAACCGGGTCTATCTTTTCAAATGGGTGCGGAAAGAGTTCGTTTTCGAAAGCTCTGGCTAATAACAAAATAACATCGACAGTCTTGACATTGGCCAAAAATTGTGCGGGTAATCCTGAGCCGCGATGCCCCTCCTGTTCAAGGCCCGGAACTTTGACATACTCGATTGTTGCATTAACTTTTTTTCGCGGATTGAACATATCGGTGAGTTTATCCAACCGGGGATCAGGAACTTTAATAATACCACGCTCGGTCTCAAGTTTGTGTTTTTGGCTGGTTTCCTCAGACAGATGTGCCATAAGGGTGGAAAAAAGTGTCGACTTACCGGAATATTGCAAACCCACAATACCGATTTTCATCATGCCTCCCTTAACACTGAAATAATCTGAAGGTTATTTCTTTACTTTCCATAGTTTTGAAGAAATCCTTTGTGTAATCCCGATCATGATCGATGTTTAAAAAGTCTTTCCCGGGAGATTTTAGCCACAATACCGGTTAAAAATATCAAGCCGATCAGATTTGGGAAAGCCATCATGGCATTGCCGATATTTCCGATATGCCAGACAATATTCAGATAATCGAAACTTTTTCCGGCGACAGGTGTAAGTATAGCCCCTACAAATAAAAAAGCAATAAAAATATATCGATAGGGAAGTACCACCCGGCTTCCCCCCAAGATATTCAATACATTTTTCACCATAGTATGACCAGCCGATTAGTGTGGTATATCCAAACACAAAGGAAGCAAGTGCAATTATGGCTCCCCCCATTTCGAAAGGAATCACCGTATTAAAAGCCTTTTGGGTCACGAGAATGCTGGTTATATTATCGGATGCACCCATTCCCTGCCATGCCTGGGTTTGCATATAAGCACCGGTAAGTACGATCGTAAGGGTGGTCATGGTATTAACAAGAATAGTGTCGATAAAAACCCCTGTCATGGCGATTAATCCGTTCTGGGTTGGTTCCTCTGAGGTGGATGCACCCTGGGCAATTGCCGCCGAACCGAGTCCGGCTTCATTGGAAAGCAGACCCCGGCTGACCCCATTCTGAATCGCCAGTCCGACCGATGCGCCAACGAGCGGTTGCAATCCAAAGGCCGATTTAAAAATAACCAAAAAGGCTGACGGAATATTTTCCCAATTGGCCAGAATAATCCATAGGGCAAAAAATACATAGAAGAAAATCATCGCAGGAACAAGTTTTTCTGAGACAGATCCGATCTTTTTTATCCCCCCGATAATCACCAGTCCAACCAATAGGGCGATCACAGCACCAATAATAAAATAGTAATATTCCGGTGCCTGTTCACCGGCTACGCCACCATAAAATGTGCGGTTAATCGTATTGGCCAGGGAAGCGGTCATGGAGTTTGACTGAGCCATATTTCCGGTACCGATCAGGCAGGCGATGGCACCAAAAACAGCAAATGCAGCACCCAGCCATTTGCCCAGCGTTTTATTTTTTAAGCCATTTTTTACATAATACATCGGCCCGCCGGCCATGGTGCCGTTTGGTGCTGTCTCACGATAATAGACGCCCAAAAAACCTTCGGCATATTTGGTTGCCATGCCGAAGAGACCGGCAATCCACATATAAAGCGGAGCCCCGGGACCCCCAATGGCAATGGCTGTAGCAACACCCGCGATATTACCATTCCCGACCGTTGCCGCCAGTGCGGTCATCAGGGCAGCAAAGGGGGAAATATCCCCATGCCCTTTTTCGGATCTTGATTCCGGAGAAAGGATCAGTTTTATTGATCTCCAAAAGTGAGTGAATTGTAATCCCCTGGTGCGGATCGTGAGGTAAATACCGGTTCCAAGGAGCAGACTAATCATTCCCGGCCCCCAAAAAAGCAGGTCCAGTGATTTCGTCCAGTCTAAAAGAAGGTCAAAAAATCCCATATGCATTCCTGTCAGTTAGTCAAATATGCCAAAGATGTTCAGGAGAAGTATAAAAACAATCAGCGGAATAAAATACCGGATCATAAAGGCCCAGAGCTTCTGTGTTTTGGCAAAAGCCGGTGAACCCTGCACGATCTCTGAAGAAGCATTCTTTACCCCCCAGACCCATCCGATGAAAATGGAAAGCATCAAGGCGCCGAAAGCCAGCGAAAATGTACCAAAAATAAAGCTCATCTGGCTTAAAAAATCAGGTGCGGAAAGACGTTCAGGCAGCAGACCGATATTTGAGAAAAAATCGGATGCTCCCTGAGAAAGTGCAGACGGTATACCAATTAAAAAAGTAAATCCGGCGGCAATCCAGACAACTTTTTTCCGGGGGGCTTTCTTTTCATCAACGAGAAAAGCGACCTGTACTTCCAGTAATGAAATCGTGGAGGTCAATGCTGCAACCGACAGCAGAATAAAAAAGAGAACACCCACGACCGGTCCACCGGGCATCTCCATAAATAATTTTGGCAGAACGATAAATACGAGTGCCGGACCGGAGTCGGGTTGTGCACCCATTGCAAATAGTGCCGGGAAAATAATCAGACCTGCCATTATCGCAATTACGGTATCGAACAAACCGATGTAAAGTGCCGAAGATATAATATTTTCCTTTTTAGAAAGATAACTTCCGTATGTAATCATTAGCCCCATGCCGAGACTAAGGGAAAAGAACGCCTGTCCCAATGCTTCGAGGGCAATTTTTCCAGTCAACTTGGAAAAATCGGGCTGAAGATAAAATGTCAGTCCTTCACCGGATCCCGGGAGGGTGTTGGCATAGATAATCAAACCGATCAAAAGGGTAAAAAGGACCGGCATGAGGATTTTCGACCATCGTTCAATACCCCCTTCCACCCCGCCATGTACGATGCTTGCGGTAATAAAAATAAACAGTCCGAAAAGAAATATCACCATCCAGGGGTCGGCAATAAAGGCACCAAATTCCCCCGAATCACTAAATGCCATTTTAAAAATATAGCCAAAGGTCCAGCCGGCAACAACGCCATAAAAGGAAAGTATCCCGACGCCGGTAAATACGCCCAGATACCCGACCAGTTTCCAGGGTGAACCAGGCCGGATGGCACTGATCGAGCCAACCGGATTACGCTGGACAGATCTGCCGAGAGCCAGTTCTGCAAACATATAGGGCAAACCGATGACAATCACAAAAATCAGGTAAAGTAATACAAAAGCCGCCCCGCCGTTTTCTCCCACGACATAAGGAAACCGCCAAATGTTTCCAAGTCCAATGGCTGATCCGGCAGCTGCCAAAATAAATCCCATGCGTGAACTCCATTGACCACGTTGAACATCCATAGAAACGCTCCTGTTAACTGGCGAGAATATTCTGAACTTTGCAAAACATAAAATTTAATAAATTTATCGTTAATTGTTAAAAAATATATGGTGACAGGGAAAAAAAGTAAAATCAGTTGGTATAACTGTATTGACAATCTGTAAAATTTCGTGAAAATGGGAATAAACGAATATAATGTGTAATTTGTTGTTATATGGATAAGATATACCTGGACTATGCCGCCACAACCCCTTTGGACCCGGCGGTAATAAATTGCCTGTATGATCTTGGTAAGAATTACTTCGGTAATCCTTCCAGTATACATTTCTATGGTCAGCAAAGTAAAAATCTAATCGAAAAAGCCAGAAGGACGATCGCAGAGACTATTGGTGCCCAACCAAAAGAAATAATTTTTACATCGGGTGGAACAGAAAGCAATAATATGGCCATTATCGGTGGCGCGATGGCCAATCGTCACCGGGGTCGTCACATTATTACCACTCCAATTGAACATCCGTCGGTATTGGAGGCATGCAGGTATCTGGAGAAATCAGGGTTTACCGTTTCGTATCTTGATATTGATGAAAATGGCATGCTGTCAACCGAAGAATTGCTCCAATCAATTTCCGGTGATACCATTCTCATCTCGGTGATGATGGCAAATAATGAGACGGGCGTAATATTACCCATAAAGGAGTTGGGTGAAATCATTAAAAGAAGAGGTATTCTGTTTCATTGTGATGCTGTGCAGGCCTTTGGGAAATTGAATATGGATGTGCCGGCTCTGGGAGTGGATCTGCTTTCATTGTCGGCCCATAAAATTTACGGTCCCAAGGGTGTTGGAGCACTTTACATCCGAAACGGAAGTATGGTTGAACGTTATCTGCATGGCGGATCGCAGGAGGCCGGACGCAGGCCCGGCACCGAAAATATTGCCGCCATTGGCGGTTTTGCGGAAGCCGTCGGGCAATTATCTGTGCAGCGGGATGAGCGCAATCGGATAAAAAAGTTGCGCGATACCCTGGAAGCAGGATTGGAAAAAATAAATCCGGACATTATCATGAACGGGCAAAAATCCGAGCGACTTTTTTCGCATTCAAATGTATATTTTCCGATGATCTCGGGGGATAATTTGCTGATGAATCTGGATATTAACGGTGTGGCGATCTCAACAGGTTCTGCCTGTAGTTCCGGCTCGCAGCATCCGTCTCATGTCCTCACTGCGATGGGACTCGCTCCGGAGCGGGTCACCAATTCCGTGCGGATATCCCTGGGAAGGTTTACGACAAAAGAAGAGATCGAGAAGACAATAGGGCAAATAGAAAAGACAATAAGCAGATTTAACGTCAGGACAGCCGATGATACACGATGATGAAATAACCGGAAAGGGATATGATCAGCGTCTGATGGCGCGGCTTTTGGCCTATACACGTCCCTATCTCGGATTAATTATTCTGGGCCTTATTTTAACACTCAGCGCGTCGTTCCTGCAACTGGCCGGGCCTTATCTTACCAAGCTGGCCATTGATGAGTACATCGCCGTAAAAGACATTCCCGGACTCTATAAAATTCTTTTGATTTATATGGGGGTCCTGGGCCTTGTATTTCTGACTCAGTTTTTTCAAATCTACTCGATGCAATATTTTGGTCAGAGACTGATGTATGATATCCGGTCAAAAATATTTACCCATTTACAGAAACAATCGCTCCGTTTTTTTGATAAAAATCCGGTTGGCCGTCTGATGACCCGGGTTACATCTGATGTGGAATCGCTAAATCAAATGTTTACCCAGGGTATTGTAACCATTTTTGGAGATATTTTTTTGCTCACTGGGATCATTATTGCCCTCATATACCTGGATGTTCGGCTGGCGCTCTGGACTTTCTCCGTCATTCCGATACTGTTTGTTATCACGTTTATTTTCCGATCGAAGGTTCGTGAGGCCTTTAGAAATATCCGGAAATGGATTGCCAGGATAAATACGTATGTTCAGGAAAATATAACCGGCATGTCTATTGTTCAGATTTTTAACCGTGAGCAAAAAAATTTCAATCATTTTCAGTGAGATTAACGCCCAGCACACCGAAGCCCATGTAAAAACCGTATTTTTTTATGCACTTTTTTATCCGGCGGTTGAACTGGTAAGTGCTTTTGCGATCGCGCTGGTTATCTGGCGGGGCGGTATTTATAAAATTGAGGGTTTAACCACTTTTGGTGCTTTGGTGGCCTTTATCCAATATGCCCAGATGTTTTTCCGCCCCATAAGCGATCTGAGCGAAAAATATAATATCATGCAGCAGGCGATGGCCTCATCAGAAAGAATATTTAAGTTACTCGATACCCAACCGGATGTTGCTGAACCGGATTCAGCGAAATCAAACGGTTCATTGCAGGGGGAAATTGTTTTCAAAGATGTGAGTTTTGCTTATGAAAAAGATAATTATGTTTTGAAAAATATTTCCTTTGACACTGCAGCCCGGGACCAGTATTGCACTCGTCGGGCATACAGGTGCAGGAAAAACAAGTATAATCAATATTTAGCAAGACATTATGATATTCAAAACGGTGATATATTTATTGATGGTATTTCACTAAAACAATGGGATCTGGCCGACCTTCGGCACCAGATGGCGGTTGTGTTGCAGGATGTTTTTCTGTTTTCCGGTACTGTCTACGACAATATTCGTCTGGGAGACCGGGACATCACGGAAGAAAAAATCAACTGGGCAATCCGTCAGGTCAATGCACATCATTTTATCGAAAGGCTCCCACAGGGTCTTCATACGCAGGTTAAAGAGCGGGGGGCAACACTTTCGGTAGGCCAAAAACAACTGATCGCCTTTGCCCGGGCCCTGGTGAGTGATCCTAAAATTCTTATCCTGGATGAGGCCACCTCCAGTGTGGATACGGAAACCGAGATTCTTATCCAGGATGCGTTGAAAATATTAATGCAAAGATCGCACATCACTTATCATTGCCCACCGATTATCTACGATAAAACATGTGGATAAGATAATTGTAATGCACAAAGGTAAAATTCGTGAGATCGGTTCTCATGCACGAATTGATCGAACAGCAGGGATTGTATTATCAACTGTATCAGCTACAATATAAAGACCAGGAAATATACAGTACATAAAAAAAGGGCTTCCTATGAAGCCCTTTTCCATAAATCGAGGGAGACTTATTTTTTAATACCGGCAATTTCTTCCAGCATATCAATTGTGAGTGATTTTGGTCTTTCAATGCGCCTGACCCAGGGCACGATCCCAGACAATATTCGGCAAGACACCAAAGGCACGTCCGACACCAAACATAACCGTATAAAAATCATATTCACGAACACCATAATGCCATTGAATAACACCGGAATGGGCATCAACATTTGGCCATGGATTTTTGGCTTTTCCCTGTTCCTCAAGAATTGGCGGTACCACATCATAAAGAGGCTGACAACTTTAAAAATCGGATCATCGGGTAAATGTTTTAGTGAAAATTCCCTTTGAGCGGTATATCTGGGATCGGTTTTTCTCAACACAGCATGTCCGTATCCGGGAACAACCTGTCCGGAATTTCAGAGTATCCCATACAAATTTTTCCATATCCGCTTTTGTTGGATTATCACCAACTTTCTTCATCATTTCCTGAATCCAACGCAGGACTTCCTGGTTTGCCAATCCATGTAATGGTCCGGCTAAGACCATTCATACCGGCAGAGAGCGCATAATAAGCATCCGACAGCGCTGAGGCAACCAGGTGAGTAGTATGTGCACTGACATTACCACTCTCATGATCGCTATGCAGAATAAAATACAGACGTGACAGTTCATCATAAGGGGTATCAATTCCCATCATATGAGCAAAATTTTTACCATAATCCAGATTAAAATCGGGTTCAATGATTTTTCCATTTTTATACTTATAACGATAGATCCAGGCAGCAATGGTATGTAATTTTGCCATCAGATTCATGATATCCTCATACATCGGATCCCAGTAATCCATTTTGCTCATACCTTCATTATACTGTTTTACAAAAACAGAATCACGCTGGAGTGCCAAGAATTGCCATTGAAAACATGGTCATCGGATGCGTATCGTCCGGCAAGCTCTTTTAAAGTCTTCCAAACATATTCCGGAACTTTTCCACGATTTTGTAAATCTTTGATTACTTCCTGGACCTGATCCTCGGTCGGAATATCACCGGTCAGAAGCAAGTATAGGTGACCTTCGACATACGGCATTTCGGCACCTTTTGCCCGTGGTAGTTTTTCCAGTGTTTCAGGAATGGTATAACCGCGGAAGCGGATTCCTTCAAAGGGGTCAAGATAAGAGATATCGGTGGTAAGACATTTGATACCGCGCATACCACCATAAAACTGGCTGATTTTTACCGTATTTACCTCCGTATCTCCATGTTCTTTCAACAACCGGGTAACACGGTCGCGCCACTCGGGTAAGAGTGCAGCTAATTCTTGCTTTTAATTGGGTCATAAAGAACTCCTTTCTCTAGGTAGTTTGACAATCAAAAGGGGGCTATGCCGTAAGTGACAATAATATAGTGCAATGATTCACAATGTGAAAGCAAAAAATGCAAAAAAACTAAAAAACATTGTTCAGGATGCTTTGCTTTTTGATTTATCCTCAGATTTTTTTTCAGTTGGTTTTTCAACCGAACTTTCTTTTGATTTATCGTTTGATTTCTTATAATCGGTTATATAAAAACCGCTTCCCTTAAATATCAGTCCGCTGCCGCCGGAAATTTTTCGTTGTACATGAGCCTGGCAATTCGGACAAGTGGAAATAGGTTCCGAGGCGATACTCTGAAATTCTTCAAATTCAAATCCACAACTGGTGCAGAAATACTCATATGTCGGCATTGACCGGGTCCCATTACTTAAACCATCCTCAAATTTACATAATGATGTTGTCACTAATGCAAACCCGTCTATTTCAGGCAAGGATAGCACAAATACAGGCAACATTGATAATATCATCAACACTGCATCCGCGTGACAAATCATTGTAGGGTTTGGCAAGACCCTGGATAATCGGGCCAATGGCTTCAGCCTTAGCCAGGCGCTGGGTTATTTTATATGATATATTTCCGGAATCCAGATCGGGAAAGATATACACATTGGCTGTACCGGCAACCGGGCTTCCCGGTGCTTTGCGTTGACCGATACGCTCAACGTAAGCGGCATCAAATTGCAGTTCACCATCAATTTCCAGGCTGGAAACACGGGAATGCACCAATTCAGTCGCTGCGATGACTTTTTCGGTCTTTGGATGCTGGGCGCTTCCTTTGGTCGAAAATGATAACATGGCTACGTGTGGCTCGGTTCCGACCAGTTTTTTATGTGTGCTTGCTGAACTGATGGCTATGCTGGCTAACTGATCGGCATCCGGGTCCGGGATAACGGCGCAATCGGCAAATGTGAAAATTTCACCGGATGGAATGACCATAATAAAAGAGCTGGAAACCACAGAAACCTGGGGAGCAAGTCCGATGACCTGAATGGCTGCCCTCAAAACATCTCCGGTCGTATGGACTGAACCGGCAACGGCACCATCGGCCAATCCTTCGTGGACCATAAAAGCACCGAAATATAGCGGATTTTTTAAAAAATCTTTGGCCTGTTCAAGGGTCAGATTTTTATGTTTACGCATTTGGTAAAATTTTTCAGACCACTCCGTATGATGTGTCGACGTTTCAGGATCAAGAATGTCGATAGATTTAAGGTCCGGATTCTGGGTATGGAGTTTCTGGGGCTCCCCGATGAGAAGCGGGTGCACGAGTTCTTGTTTTGAGAGTTTAATAGCGGCTTGTTGGATCCGTGGTTCGTTTCCTTCGGGAAGCACGATGGTTTTATGACGCACCTTTGCCAGCTGTTGAAAATTTTTAATGATATCCATATCATTACCTCATCCTATTTTTAATTTTTTCAGCAAACTTTCTGCCACCAGTGGGGTGACAAAATTTTCGATATTTCCGCCAAATTTTGCAACCTCTTTGACAATCGTTGAGTTCAGGTAGGTATATTTTTCATTTGGCATAAGGAAAACTGTATTTACATCACGGTTGAGTCGTCGGTTCATGAGCGCCATTTGAAGTTCATATTCAAAATCAGAAACTGCCCGTAAACCGCGTATTATTGCAACGGCACCCTCTGAACGGGCGAAATCTACCAAGAGACCGCCAAAATGTTTAACGGATATGTTTTTAATATGATGGGTGGCATCTTCGATAAACAGTACACGTTCAGCCAAATTAAAAAGGGGTTTTTTATGTGAATTGGTGGCAATGGTAATGATAATCCGATCAAAAAGATTTGTTGCCCGTTCGATGATATCGAGATGTCCGAGGGTAAGGGGATCAAAAGTGCCCGGGTAAATGGCTATTCTGTTGGACATATTATGCTCCGAGTCTGATAAATGAAACCAAACTCCGACCGTATCGACGCTGGTCAATTATCTTATAATCTGCTGAATTCATCATCAGAGGGTTTGATATTTCATGGTGCACGATCATTAAACCATTTTGTTCAAGTAGAGCACCTCTGGTAATCATCTCAGTCAATTCCTGCAAAGGCTGAAACTTAAAGGGGGGATCCATTAAAATCAAATCATAAGAAATATTCTTAAGCCGACAAAATTGCATGACGTCCATATGGTGTATTTTATAGAGATGTGGATCAATCCCGAGATTTAAAATATTTGACTTCAAATATTTAACGGCTTTTTCAGATTGTTCGACAAAATCAATACCGTGGGCACCGCGGCTGAGGGTCTCAAGACCAAAACTGCCGCTACCACAAAACAAATCCAGGGTGTGCTTCTCACGGACAAAGTCCTGTAAAATATTGAAGATATTTTCCTTCAATCGATTGGTTAAGGGGCGGATGGAAAAATCATTTCCCGCCAGGAGCCGTTTACCTTTGTACTTACCGGCGAGGATTTGCATATATGCAATGAATAATCAGAGGTAGAAATCCAAAATCACAGTTATTTGATAATTTGATCTCAATATATTGCGCTGATCCGCTGAAACAATTGCTAACTTATGAATTTTATAATTTCCCGGGGTACCGGCCATTGATTTTACCAGGTTAAAGCAGGCCTCTTCTGATCCATTGAGAATATATTCCTGGCGTGCGATGTTGAAAAACTGATCACGATTTGAGGAGATCTGGCGTTGTTTGGCTACCTGTAAACCGAATTTTTGTACAGTTTGGTTGAGCCAGGTAGTGGCATCCAGGGAAGAAATATTCCCGGCCGGGATATTTCGGGATCCGTCCGTTCGAAGTGATTTATAATTATAAAGTGTAAATACCCCGCCCCTTGTCCCCGGTCGATTTACGGCGGTTTCAAGGGTGTAGCCCGCAAGCGAAGAACTGGATTTTAATTGCATGTTTAATCTTGCCAGCCCGGCACGGTCTTTGGCAAACGCTTCCACCGAGAGGGAATTGGTGTACAGGAGCAGACCGGAATACTTGACATCCTTCGGCTTTATATCAATCAGATTTGCTAGGTATTGCATACGTGCTTGTTTTTCCATATTCATGGAAGCCAGTATATTTTGCTTCTGTGCTTCCTGCTCTCTGGCCAAACGTTCCTCCGGAGTTTCAATTTTTTCTGTCGCTTCCTCCGGTTGATCGGAGAGAAAAAAATTATCAACCGCCAGATAAATCAGAACGACCGCGACGAGTGCTGCTGCAATCCAGATGAAGGGCTTAAAATTTGGACCTGGTAGTTTATCATCCTGGTAATCATCCGGCAGGTAATCAGGTTCCATAGGCGGAGCAGGTTCAACAGGAGGTTCGCTTGTCGTGGGAGCCGGTGGGATATTGTACTCGTCATCCGGTGCACTTTGGGCTTGGTTTAGATCGGGATCAGAGATAGAAAGATCGTCCAAAATATAGTCAGCAATCGTTGATTTCTCAGGTTCTTCATTTAGATCCGATTTTTCCTGAGGGGCAGAATTGGCGGAGTTTTCAAGTTCTTCATCATCAATCAGATTGTATTTTGGCATTACTTTCTCCTCTAAAAAACCTATTGATTCAAAGATACACCAATGCATTCGACATATTTTGAGGCAACTTCTTCGGTCAATATCGGTTGAAGGTTTTCAGAAACGACAATATTCTGTAACGGATTAAACCGATCAACAGGTATCGACATATTTTTCTGAATCAGCGATAATAATGAATCATCAAGACCAGGGCCATAGAGCAGGAGTCGATCGACCAGAATTTCTTGCTGATCGGGCAATATCGACAGGTTCTCAATATAACCGATTTCTTCCTTGATCTTATTGACCAGGTTTGTTTGAAATTCCGGTAAAGAATTTGCGGGTGGAATTCGTTCATAATGCGAATTATAATACCTGCCATTCAGAAAAAATGAAGTTTCAATACGACTTGACGCGATCTTGAACATGATCATCAATCTCTCTGCCTGATCGGAGAGGGCTGAATGTAAGGCGAGCTCAGTTGAAAGGTGATGGACAGTCAGAATATTTAAAGGTACTTCAAGATTCCGCGCAATTTCACGAAAAAATCTGACCAGTTTCTTCTGTATAGAAATAACCAATTCTTCAATTATTCCGTCTCTTTTGGTCATGTTTTCACTGCGGATATAAGATATATTCATTAAGCGGTATGTTTAAACTTTCTCTAAGGTGCCAGGCAATATGATCTGTTATACCGGTTTCTTCAAGATTTTCCGGATAGGTAATGCGTTTGAGAATGGCCAGGTTGGATTCGATGGAAAAGGACAGACTTTTTGGGTTCACTTTTTTTTCAGCAAAGATATTCTTTAAGAGGGAAGTCAGAGATATCCGGTTTTCCTGCTGCAAAAAATGATCTTCTTCGTAATTAAATGGATAGGGAGACTGTTCCTACAGCAGAAAGCACCATATCGGGACGGTCGAATATAGCATATGATATTTGCTCAACTGAAAAAGCGAGGCCGATATGATGATCCATATTTTATCCGTTAATACAGAAGCTGCTAATTTTCTAATTCCCAGCTTTTTATCGCTGTTCTGCCAAAAACTTTACCGTGATTAACGACGCTGGTATTGAAGATACCGTATATGGACTTTTCATCACCTTCCGAAGCAAACACAAACAGGTCTTTGAGATCCTCCTGCACCGTATTCAGAGCAGGCAAAATGGCGGAACCCTGGATTGATTTTATCTGAGTAAGGCTTTGGTTCAACCGGTCAATTGCCCAATTGAATTCGAAGGTATTAAGTCTAACAGATGAAAGGATATTATTAAATTCTTCCAGATGATATATCAGTTCAATGTGCAATGTATCAAGTTTACCGAAAAACTGATCTTCATAGACCTGTATAAAACTGCCGGTTGCGATCAGCGATGAGGATATATTATCTTTTATTCCGGAGTACGAATCGGTAGCCGGAACGATGTCAACAAAAGACTGATAGTTGGCATATGCCTCAAAAAAAGCGCCTTCTTTAAGTCGCGGTATGACGTCATCCAGTCTCTTTTGTTTTAATGGTTACCTCAATATTTCTCCGGTAATTTTGTTTGACCATCATATAATATGTTTTTATTGAATCCAGTGTCTGAGCGTAGGTAAGCATTGGTTGCATAAAAGGCATGTTTCTTATTTTCTCAACATCCGGGCTGGTCATCTCTTTTAATTTATCAAGCAATGTTGGATCCTCAACCCTTATATCCAACGAATCACCCAAGGCGATGACATAAGGTTTTTTCTTAAACGGCGCATAAAAATTGTTTTCATTTAGATTGATCATCAATGAATCCGTTTCGCTAAGGGCAAATTGGGCAAAATTGTTGGTGACCAGGTAATCACCAAGAAATTCCTGATATACGGCATTCATATCAGCCAATTTTTCCTGCGATTCTTGTATCTCAGAGCCAATCGATTTTGAAAGGATGGCAGAAAAACCAGCATCGATTTCACCCTGAAAATCAGCAACCCGATCGGCTACGGTTGTAGTGGACTTTAACTTTTCCACCGAATTGACCACATTTAGGAAGGTGGTAATTTCCTGGGATAGTGGATTCCAGATACTTGTCATCGCATCAAAATTGATATTTGGCAATTGTTCATTTATTGCTTGCGCCAAATTGCCGGCCTGTCGGGCAGAAGTCTGAAGTGGAAAATCCGCCAGGTCACGTCGAAGCTGCCAGAGAGTATCCAGTGCTACGATAGAAAGCCGGTAACTCTCAAAATTGCCTCTCAATGATGAGAGTTTCAATTTGAGTTCCTGACCGGTTGCAAATATCTTCTTATCCAATATTTCCTGATCCTGTGATCGGAAATAGCGTTCATTTTGTTCAAAATCATCGATGATGTTTTTAATATTGCTTGATATTTTATTCAGATTGTCAACCATTGTCGATTGTAAGTATGATTCCATAGAATTTTTTAAGCGGTTTGTATGGTTAACTATCCTTTGCCGTAGCATAAGCGATGAATCATTTTGGATGGTCAGAATCAAATCATTCATGTCATATGCATAATGATTTTTTAGTTTATAGTAATAAGCATGTGCTTCATATAAACTAATCATATTAATCCGACAGTCCCTTTCAGCTTTTGCTTCATCCGTCCAGATTTCCCCGGGAACAATTATTACAAGAACCAGCACGACAACCATAATGACAATCGCTAATTTCAGTAAAACTGAACCTTTAGGCTGCTGACTTGACATCATGCCTCCAAGCATTTAAATCCAGGTTGATAATTCCTACAATGATCTGCAACAGTAAGGTTTTAAGTTAATTAAATAAAAATTTAATGTCAAACACTTTTTGGTGTCTGAAAAAGCAGTTAACTCCACAATTTTTATATATTTCCGACGAATAAAAATAGCCCTTTAACAAGTCAATTTCTCGCGAATGTGTTCGAATTGAATCAAAATTTTAATCCGGTATATCAGGTCGGGCGATTTCAGGGATCAAAATCAAACGGGTGCCGCCATAGGTTGAACGATTGCACAGGAAGATCATATGGTTATTAAAACCTTATCATAAAAAAAATATTAAAACCGGGTATTGCTGCAAAAAGTGCAGATAACTTGGGAAATACGCACCATGCTGCACGGGCCGGTCACGGGGTGCTAAAATTACTGAATTAATAGAGGGATTAAGTTCACAGAATATTGCACGTTAGAGTCAAATTTCCTAAAATAACAAATTCTCCTCCCGAAACATATGTCAAATTATTGGGGCTCCGCATGCACAGATGGTTTATTATCTTATGTCTGACATTCATATTATCGATATCCTGTGAGCACAAAAATGACAGACAAATTTTAAAACAACTGCATGAATCTAGAATGGGCGCGGATTTCAGATACAATAGCATATCAACCTTATTGGCAATCTGAAAGCCCTTATATCAGATCGGCGGTGTGTTTATCAATTGGAAAAATCCAATCGCCGGCACTTTTCCCGATCCTTGCCGCTTTGTCCAAAGATTCTGATTCCCTGGTTGTTGTTGATGCAATTTTCTCTCTGGGGCAAATGCGTGATGACCAATCTGCGGATCTGTTGGTAAAGTTATATGATAATCCCATGTTCCGCGGGTATCAGATTGATATCATCAATGCTCTGGGTAAATCGGAAAATAAAATTGCTTACGAATTCCTGATCAAACAGTGCGAATTTATGGATAATTCCATATTACCCAACGCGATTGAGAGTATCGCATATCTGACGAAAGAGGAAACACGTTCAAGATCTACCGGGATTATCAAAAAATATCTTGATACCGCCCACGCAAAAGTTCGTTTAGCCGCCATTTATTTTTTTGCCCGTCACCCATATCCGGCGGTTCTGGCACAATTGATCCGATCAAAGGTAACTGACGATGAGAATGCGTTTAAATATCGTTTTCGGGCCATTGATAAAGCAATGACACCTTGGCAAATGGATATTCTGGATAGCAGTTTAATCGATTCTTTGCATCGGGAAGTATCCGGGGCGCTCAAAAAAAAGAACAATCCCTGGCAAACCCGTCTATATCAGATCGGTATTCTGGGTAAGTATGATGATTCTGTATCGGTCGTAATTCTCTCCGAACAGCTTCAGGATTCAATCCCGCATGTCCGGTCCAGGGCCATCCAGGCATTGGGCGAAAAAGATAGTGAGCAGGCAAGGCAGCTCTTGTTGAATTATTATAATCGGGCAAATTGGGGAGAAAAGGGAAATATTATCTTTGAATTAAGCCGTCATGAACGAGATCTCGCTTTTCGGTTAATTCAGCAGAATCTTGATCAGGGAACCCTTTTCTTCAAACAATTATTGCTTCGCAGTCTGGGTAGAATCCGTGATCGGGCATCCATCATACAGCTTCGACAATTTTTGCAGGTGCCCAATATACGTCTTCAGCAGACGGCTTTTATGGAACTGAATACACTTAATTTAATCAGATACAATGATGTCAAACCGATGCTTGCATCGAAGGATATGGTTCTGATCTGGCTGGCGGCAGATTGGATCAGCAATCACCCGGACAAAGCCAACCTTGATGATTTGATCATGACCTATAATAATTTGAGCGAACAAAAAGATGTCGAATCTATGAGCGCTTTACTATCGGCGATTTCGACCATGAAAAACCGGGCGGCAATACCATTTTTACAATCCGCTTTACAGGGTACGAAAAGGAGCGAGATCAAAGATGAGATTGTAAGAATACTAACCGAACTTGATGTAAAAATCGAAGCCCTTCCGCAAACCCCGGACAGTCTTTTTATACCCCCTGAAATAATCGATGGCAATACTTCGGTGGCAGTCCGGATCGAAACAGAAAAAGGTGATATTACTTTGCAATTGAGACCGGATGTGGCGCCCCTGACCGTCTCCAATTTTCTTTATCTGATTCGTAAAGGATTTTATGAAAATACCACCTTTCACCGGGTGGTCAGCGATTTTGTGATTCAAGGAGGAGACCCGCGCGGTGATGGGTGGGGCGGACCGGGTTACAATATTCCCTGCGAATACAATAGGCTACCCTTTAAACGTGGGACCCTGGGCTTGGCAACGGCCGGAAAAGACACCGGGAGCAGTCAGTTTTTTATTTGTCACTCAGAGCAGCCTCATCTGGACCGTCGGTATACCGTATTTGGTGAAGTCATCGAAGGAATGGAAGTCGTTGACAAGATTCAAATAGATGATAAAATCAATAAAATAACCATTAAAAATTAAAGGTGAAAACATGAAGACAATCGTATTTGTAATGATCTGTTTAAATTTGGCGGTAGCCCAGTCAGATATAGTCTTCCATGATTGCTACGCGGTGATAGTTTATTTCATGCATATGATAATCAGGGTGCTTTGACCGCGTATCTGGGTGCGCTCAACGCAGATTCCCTGAACTATGAGGCCAGTTGGAAAACTTCACGGGCCTATGTTGACATCGGAGAGACGCTGGAAGAGGATGCGCGGGCTGAATCATTTAAGGAGGCCGAAAAATATGCACAGCATGCGGTGAAAATTGATTCACTTGGTGCAAAAGGCCATTTACAAATGGCGATTGCGCTGGGCCGGGTCGCTTTGGATGCCGGTGCAAAAGAAAGAGTCCAGATGTCAAAAGAAATCAAGCGTCACGTAGATCTTGCGATAAAATACGATCCCAATGATGATATTTCGTATCATGTTCTTGGACGCTGGAACCGTAAACTGGCCAACCTGAGTTGGATCGAGAGTACTTTCGCCGATATATTTCTTGGTGGTGTACCAGATGAAGCAACGGATGAAAATGCGGTCAGTAGTTTCAAAAAGGCCATCGAACTGAATCCCAATCATATCAATCATCATCTTGAATTGGGAATCACGTATGAAATGATGGGTCTTGACGAAGAAGCACGCAGTGAATATCAGAAATGTCTGGATCTCCCCAAATCGGACAGTTCAGACGATGAACACAAAGCACAGGCCCGGGAGCGCATGGAAGATCTGTAAATATGTCCGTTCGGTCTGTCTTTTGATTTTTGGAATACATTATATACACCGGGTTTAGAGAACACGCAGACATGTATTAAGGGTTGAGCGTTTTTGGACTGAGGCAAAAAAATATCGTTCTGTCGAAGTCGAGGAGATCGAACGTGTTTTTTCAGCATCAACCGAATATTTTTTCCATGAATGGCAGATAAAATTCCGAACCCCAACATCCGTTGAACGTATCGCCAGAATGGCGAGAATGCTGGAAATCGAGTTTTACGGAAGAACAGATATCCGATTTGGCAGCGTATTTTGGCCAGCTCATATTTGAGATTCCACCGGAAGATATACCCGGAATAAACGAATTAATCACCGATCTGGCAACCCGCTACCCACTGGCAATCATATCGGACACGGGTTATATATCCGGAAAACACATACGTGCTTTTTTGTCAGCGCAAAATTTGTTGTCCTGTTTTAAAAGCCTGATATTCTCCGATGAAGAGCAAAATTCAAAACCACATGTTTCTCTATTTTACAAGACGGCTGAAAATCTCGGAGTTTCACCCGAACATATGCTGCATACCGGTGATCTCGAGAACACGGATATCCGTGGCGCCGTTTCCGCAGGCTATAAGACGATAAAATTTATTGGTGTAAATGCTTCGGGTGAAGAAATTTCAGGCGCAGACCGTATCATTGAAACTTACGATAATTTTGAATGGATCGTGCAGGATCTTCTTGGAAATAGTTCCGGATGATAAAAATCCGCCGGTCTTTCATTTTTGAAGCTAAAAATTGTTGTTCGGTTGTCTAAGACCGATAATAATAGCATAAAATTTTTGAGGTATTTATGAAAAAATATCCATTACTCTGGCTAATTTTTGTTTTACTGACCTCCTGCCTGATCGCCCAGAACAATCAGAAAGCGATTGCCGTGCTTGATTTAGATCCAACGGGAATTACGGAGCGTGATGCCCAATTTTTGTCGGACAGATTAAGAACCGAATTGTTTGAAACAGGAGCTTTTACCGTCGTCGAACGTGAGAAAATGAATGAAATCCTGACGGAACAGGGGTTTCAGACCAGCGGCTGTACATCGCTGGAATGTGCGGTTGAAATTGGCCGGCTGCTCAATGTGCAACAAATTGTGGCGGGCAATATTGGCAAGATTGATGAGATGTATTCCATTGGACTCAGGTTGATTGACGTTCAGAGCGGTGCGATCGTGAAAACCGCTACTCGCGATTACGAAGGCAGGTTAAGCGAAGTACTTGTTGATATAATCCCGGAAGTGGCCAGGATACTTGCGGAAGATAAGAATGAGGTTGCAACCGCAGCCCCCGATTCTTCAGAGACCGAAATCTTGTATAAATATGCGGCCGTTTTAAAATTTGGCTGGGCCTTTCTGGCCTATACCAATACCCTTAATGATGAAATTGACAAATTTGCTAAATACGGGAATGAAATACGGCTTGAAAATTTTCCGCAGCACGCAGCTTTTACCATTGAGGGAAAATATGCATTTTCCCGCGATTGGCAGTTGAAAATAGGTGTGTGTATCGAGAACATGACTTCAGAATGGCGAAACGAATTTGCTGAATTTCCGTCAGAAATACCGGAAATTAAAAATCTTACAGATATATCAATTACACGTAAATTTTCATTTACGCATCTTTATATCGGTGTGGATTATACGTTCTGGAGACCCGGTAAGAATCAGGAATGGTATATAGGGGCAGACATCGGCAATCTTTTGATGGAATCCAAGGTCAACTATTCCTATGATCAGGATCTCAATCCCCGGACAGAAGAATCAACAACCAGGTATAACAATTTTGCTTTGAAATTATGTGCGGGATTTAACTACCACCTGTCAAAATCACTTTATCTGGGATTGGAACTTGGGGCGCAATTGGCTGCCGAATATGATCTGTCTTCAGAAGTCATGCCCACGAATTTCCCGACAGAACTTGAGCCAATTGTTTTTCCAAAGAAAATTGCCGGTTCCGGTCTGCTTGTTCAGTTGACCGGCGGTTACCGGTTCTAACGATTGCGCGTTACTGCTTTCCGGGATATGCCTTTAATCCTTCAGCCAGGATATGCATCGCTTTCTTTATATCCTGTACATTAAGTACATAAGCGATACGAACTTCATTGACACCTGATCCCGGGGTTGAATAAAAGCCGTTGGCCGGTGCGATCATAACGGTTTCATTACCGATATGAAAATCGGTTAAAAGCCACCGGGCAAAATTATCCGCATCGTCAACCGGAAGGCGGGCTACAAGATAAAACGCACCTCGTGGATTTGGAGCGATAACCCCGGGCATTGACCGCAGGGCAGAAACCATTATATTTCGCCGCATGGTATATTCATCCAGGACTTCTTTAAAATAATTTGGCGGGGTGTCGATACCGGCTTCTGCACCCAGTTGCTCCAGGGTCGGCGGACAAAGTCTGGCCATACCAAATTTCAATGTTGTATTGAGGATATCACGATTCCGGGTAACAATACAGCCAATCCTGGCGCCACAGGCCGAGTATCGCTTGGAGATACTGTCAAGCAAAATGGCACGATCATCAATTCCTTTGAGGTGCATAACACTGGTGTGCTTAAGACCATCATAACAAAATTCGCGATATACTTCATCGGCCAGAAGAAATAAATCATACTCCAGAACGATCTCACGCAATGCATCCATCTCCTGCCGGGAATAAACATATCCGGTTGGATTATTTGGATTACAGATCATGATTGCCCGGGTTCGATCGGTGATCTTCTTCCTGATGGATTCAATCGGCGGCAGTCTGAAAATCATTTTCAATATGCGATGTAATGGTAACAATCCTTGCGGCAGACTCGATCGCGAACCCGTTGTAATTGGTATAAAAAGGTTCCGGTATGATGATTTCATCGCCCGGATCGGTAATCGCCATGAGGGTAAAAATAATCGCTTCGCTTCCCCCGGTGGTAACAATGATGTTTTCATGCTTTACCCGGATATCAAACCGGCGGTAATACTCGACAAGTTTTTTCCGGTAAGACGTCAGACCGGCCGAAGGTCCATACTCAAGTACCTTGCGTCCATGGTGTTCGATGGCATGCCAGTAGGTATCGGGTGTATGAATATCCGGTTGTCCGATATTCAGATGGTAGACATGACGCCCTTTTTCCTTGGCCTGATCGGCATAAGGAACCAGTTTTCGTATCGGTGAAGGGGGCATGGTCACACCGCGTTGCGAAAGCGAAGGCATCTTTTACCCTTTCGTTTAAAGATTCACAAAGCATTAATTTAGTCATTGGATTAGCAGCTCTACAAGTATCAGAACGATGATTCGGAAGCGTCGGTTTTGCGGAAATAAAGACATATGTTGTTCAACGGACACTGACGGCATAACGGTTTTCTGGCCCGGCAGATTTTTCGCCCATGCCAGATCAGCCAGTGATGTGCAGCACTCCATTTTTTTTGCGGAATATTTGTCATAAGGTGTTGTTCCGTTTTGAACACATCTTTCGCCCGGGCCAGGCCAATACGATTGGCTACACGGAAGACATGCGTATCGACCGCAATGGCGTCAAAATCAGATGCAATACTTAAAACCACATTGGCGGTTTTCCGGCCGACACCGGGCAACTGCATCAATTCTTCGCGACTCAATGGCACCAAACCGGCATAACGGTCAACAAGTATTCGACAGGTCGAGTGAATATTTTTGGCTTTTGATTTATAAAGGCCGACGGTTTTGATCAGATTCTCCAGTTCCGGCAGCGCCAGCTCCAGCATTTTATGCGGTGTCCCGTAATTCCTGAAAAGCGACTGGGTGACGATGTTTACACGAACATCCGTACTCTGGGCCGCCAGCATGGTCGAGATAAGCAGTTGGAACGGAGTCTCAAATTTAAGTGCGGTGGTCGTATGTTGATAAATTTCTTCAAGAATCACTAAAACCATTTCCATATCGGCTTTTTTTAGCATGCGCGAAAATCCGGATGTTAAATGATCATATAAAATTTAAACGAAATTAACGATAATCGGGTGTAAAAAAATCCCATTCGGGTTGAATTTATATTTTTTAGTTGCCAAAACCCGATACTGCGGATTATGTTTCATGAGTGATTCAGAATGTATAAATTACCATTAAATGGAATAAGGAAGTTAGATTTATGAATATCGAATCAGCTTTTATCAAATTATCGCGGATGAATTAAATCTAAAACCTGTCCAGGTCAAAAATACAATTGAGCTGCTGGATGAGGATAATACGGTTCCCTTTATTGCCAGATACCGGAAAGAAAGAACGGGAAGCCTGGATGAAAATCAAATCAGAGAAATTGAAGAGCGCATGCGCTATCTGCGTGCTTTGGAAGACCGCAAAAAAACAGTTTTAAAATCAATTGCAGAGCAGGGAAAACTGACCGTTGAGCTTAAACGGAAGATCGAAGATACAACGAAATTACAGGAACTGGAAGATTTGTATCTTCCCTTTAAGCCCAAGAAAAGAACACGGGCCACATCGGCGCGGGAGAAAGGGCTGGAATCACTCGCCCAGATCATACTCGCTCAGGAGATCGTTGTTGGTGATCTGGAGGAAATCGCTGCTCAATATATACAATCAGGAGAAAGGAGTAACTTCAGTCCCTGGAGGCTCTGAACGGTGCCTGTGATATTCTGGCCGAAGTTATTTCTGAAAATGCAGAGATAAGAAAAAAACTTCGGATCGAAACAATGAGGCATGCTCTGATCCATTCTGAAAAGAAGGGCTCTGAAGCAGAAGCGGTCTACGAGCAGTACTTTGATTACAAGGAGTCACTAAAAAAAATTCCGCCGCACCGGATTCTCGCAATGAATCGTGGCGAAAAAGAAGGTGCTTTACGGGTGGCGCTTGAAATTGAAGACGAGGGGCTCATCAAAACGATCGAAGAAGAATACCTCACAAATCCAAAGAGTATTTTTTACGAGCTTCTGCAGGCGACAATCAAGGATGCTTACCGCAGGCTGATCGCACCGGCTATCCAACGTGAAATCCGGTCATCTCTGACCGAAAAGGCTGACCGGCATGCGATCGATGTATTCGCGGTCAATCTAAAAAAATTACTCATGCAGCCACCTCTTCCGGATAAAATCATCATGGGCGTGGATCCCGGGTACAGAACCGGCTGCAAGGTTGCGGTGATTGACAAAACAGGCAAGTATTTGGAAGGTATAACGATTTTTCCCCACCCGCCCCAGGGTGAATATTTTCAGGCAAAATCAAGTTTGCGGGATCTGATAAAAATCCATCATGTCGACATCGTTGCAATAGGTAATGGTACGGCCAGCCGTGAAACAGAATTGATGGTCGCTGAACTGATTCGTGAGATGAAAGATGAGCAAGAGGTCCGTTATATTATTGTAAATGAAGCCGGGGCCTCGGTTTATTCAGCCTCGAAAATTGCACAGGAGGAATTCCCTGACCTGGAGGCCAGCATGCGTGGCAATATATCGATCGCCCGTCGCCTGCATGATCCTTTGGCTGAACTGGTTAAAATTGACCCGAAAAGTATCGGTGTGGGTTTGTACCAGCATGATGTCAATCAGGGCGAGTTGGCGCGTGCAGTACAAAATGTGGTGGAATCGTGTGTAAATACGGTAGGTATAGATTTGAATACATCCTCTTCGTCCCTGTTGAAGTATGTATCGGGGATAACAGCACGAACGGCCAGAAATATTGTGGCGTATCGAAATCGTATAGGCCGGTTTTCAAACCGAAGCCAGCTGTTAAAAGTTGAAGGTATTGGCACAAATGCTTTTCAGCAGGCAGCCGGATTTTTACGCATCCGGGATGGTGATAATCCGCTTGAAATAACTTCTATACATCCTGAATCTTACCAGGCGACCGAAGAACTGCTGCGGAAATTTGCCATCACGAATATTCACAGTGGCGGTAAAAAACTCCGCGAGAAGATCGATCAGCAGAAGGTAAATTTAACGGAACTCGCCGCTGAATTGGGTTGTGGATTACCCACGCTTGAGGATATTTTACATGATCTGGAACGACCGGGCAGGGATCCGCGGGAGGAGTTACCGCGCCCTATTTTTCGTGTGGATGTTTTAAAAATCGAAGATTTAAAACCGGGTATGATTTTAACCGGTACGGTAAGAAATGTTGTCGATTTTGGTATCTTTGTTGATATCGGAGTAAAGCAGGATGGTCTGGTTCATATCAGTGAACTGGCTGACCGGTTTATTAAATCACCGCACGAAGTTGTCGGTGTAGGAGACATCATAGATGTACGTGTGCAGCGCGTCGATGTGGATCGTCAACGGATTGCCTTGAGTATGAAGACAGACAAAGGGCAACAGGAAAAAGCATGATATCGTATACGGAGGCACTAAAAACCATTTTTGATCATTTGCCTTTGCCGGATGCACAGGTAAAAAAATTAACCCGGGCAAAGGGCTACTTTCTCGCCGAAGATGTTAAAAGTGATACGGAACTGCCGATGTTTACCAATTCGGCAATGGATGGTTATGCGGTTTTGAGCCGGGATACTCTGACGATCCCGACTACGCTGCAGATTATCGGTAAAATTCCCGCAGGAAGACCCTTCCGCAGTAAGTTAAAACCGGGTCAGACCGTATATATCGCCACCGGGGGTGCGGTACCTGAAGGAGCAGATGCTGTGGTTCCGATTGAGGATACAATTGGCGTTGACCCGCATAAGGTGAGAATATTAAAGACTGCACGTAAAGATGATCATATTCGTTTCGCCGGAGAAGAAATAAAACGAGGTGAAACAGTTTTGTGGAAACATACGGAACTGGGATCAGCGCAATTGGGTATGCTCGCATCCATTGGCAGGAACAGCGTAAAGGTATTCCGGAAGCCAGAAATTGCTTTCCTTGCAACCGGCGATGAACTCATCGACCCGGCTCAAACACCACAAGACGGTCAGATAAGGAACAGCAACGCCATTGTGATTGGCAGTATGGCTAAAGATCTCGGTTTCCGGTTCAGGGATCTTGGGATGGCGGGTGATCATGCGGCCTCAATCCAGGGC
>CAVQJT010000010.1:0-229803 GCA_963712885.1 Calditrichia bacterium | reverse complement strand
CCTGGTGGTATCTCTGACACGGTATGTGTCATTGGGTTCAATGACAGCGTCTGCTGCATTACCATTTTTTCTCCTGGCAAAAATGCTGTTGTTCAACATCCCGGTTGCGATGTCTTTCCTGATACTGGCTTTCGTGCTTGCCGCGTTGATCATCATCATGCATCGCGAAAACATCAAACGATTGATAAGTGGTTCAGAAAATAAGTTGTCCTTTTCACAAAAAAAGGTGTAGTATGAAAGTCTCTGTATTAGGCGCCGGAAGCTGGGGAACCACCCTGGCCCTTGTTTTACATGAGAATGGACATACGGTCAATTGCTGGACACCGGAAACATCCGATATTGAACAGATCGGCCGGACCGGTGAAAATGTCAGATTTCTGCCGGGCGTGACCATTCCCGCTGATATCCTGTTCAGCGAAAATCTGCCGGAGGTTATAAAAGAAGCAGCCTATATTGTCGCTGCCGTACCGTCTCATGCCGTCCGCCCGGTAATCGAAAAATGTACCGGTTTGACCGATAAAACCACGATCTGGATAAGTGTGGCAAAAGGAATCGAGAATGAGACGTTATTGCGCGTCTCACAGGTCATGGCGCAGGTTGGTAAACTACCTCCGGATAATATTGCCGCTTTATCAGGACCCAGCCATGCGGAGGAAGTGAGCCGCCGGGTGCCGACGGCAGTAGTTGCCGCCAGCATTTCGCGGGACACGGCGAAAAAAGTGCAACAATTATTTATAAATGATTACTTTCGTGTTTATGCCAATCTGGATATTATCGGGGTCGAATTTGGCGGCGCTTTAAAAAATATCATTGCCCTCGCGGCAGGGATATGCGATGGCGCCGGCTTTGGGGATAATACAAAAGCCGCGCTGATGACCCGGGGGCTGGTTGAGATGAACCGGCTGGGGGTCACATTGGGGCGCAACACCGGATACCTTTGCCGGTCTTTCGGGGATTGGAGACCTGATCGTAACCTGCATGAGTCGCCATTCCCGCAATCGTCATGTGGGGGAACAGATCGGTAAAGGACGAACACTGGAGGAGGTTCTCGCTGAGATGGTAATGGTTGCTGAAGGTGTAAAAACAACCCGTTCACGCTTATCATCTGGCAAAGCAGCACAGGGTAGATATGCCGATAACCGACCAGGTTTATAAAACCTTATTTGAAAATAAACCACCGCTCGAGGCCATGCGTGAATCTGATGACCCGGGCGTCAAAAATTGAAGACTGGGTCGATAATAAAATCATCAGGAGTCTAATATGATCAAATCAATTCTTCTCGCAGTGGATGGCTCGATGTATACCGACGCCGTCCTTAAACATGGAATTGATCTGGCGAAAAAATTAAATGCATTTCTACGCGTTTATAGCGTGGTTGATGTTCGGATTTATGAATGGGTACTCAACACGGGTGGCGAAGGATATATGCCGGTTATTCCGTCAAATGTTTTTCATGATGAGTCTTATAAATTCCATAACGAGCGGGCAGACGCTCTGCTTAAGGCCATCGAGAACAGATTGCAGGAAAGCGGGGTAAAGTACGAAACAGGTAAAGAAGAAGGTTCCCCGGTGGATGTGATTTGCGAACTTGCACGACAGGTTGATTTGCTGATCATGGGTGCGCGGGGCGATTATGCCCGATGGGGCGATCGGCTGCTCGGGGCTACTCTTGGAATCGGTATCACGCCAAAGCCAGGTGCCCGTTATGATCGTTGATAAAGAATATCAGGAATTTAAATGCATAATTTGTGCGTATGATCGCAGCGAAGGAAGCAGTCAGGCTTTAAAATTATCTGCATATCTCGGGGGTGCATTACAACTGCCCCTCGAGATCTTATCGGTGCATGATATCGAGCAGGAGAGAAAAGCGATACTTGAAGAAGCAAAAAAGTATATGGAACCTTATCGACCTTGAAGTGCAATATCGCCATGAAGCCGGTGATGCTTCAGATATTCTGGTGCAGGCAACCCATGACAGCCCTGAAAGTGCAATTCTACTGATGGGTAGTTATGGCCATTCACGCCTGCGGGAAGCGATTCTGGGAAGTACAACCGTTCACGTCATGCGGAGCGCCGTAAAACCGATCATCCTGGCCAGGTAAGGCCGTGCATAAAACCAAGAGAGGAATATGACCTTAAAAATTATTACCCTTACCCGCCACATCATTGACGAACAACGCCACTATCCCGAAGCCACGGGTGAATTTACCAACCTGATGAATGACATCTGCTTTGCCGCCAAACGAATCTCCTATCATACCAATAAGGCAGGACTACTTGATGTGCTTGGCGAGACAAGCGATATCAATGTTCAGGGGGAAAAGGTAAAAAAACTCGATGTATTTGCCCATGAAACCATGGTAAAAGCACTTGACCATGGCGGAAATCTCTGTGCCATGGTTTCCGAGGAAGAAGAAGATTTAATACCCATCCCGGATAATTTTCCGATAGGTAAATATGTTTGTCTTTTCGATCCGCTTGACGGTTCCTCCAATATCGATGCCAACGTCAGTGTCGGTACGATATTTTCCATCTACCGCAGGGTAACACCCGATGATACACCCGGAACAGCTGGAGGATTGTCTCCAGCCAGGCTTCAAACAGACCTGCGCCGGCTATGTCGTTTATGGGTCCAGCACGATGCTGGTGTATACGACCGGCAGCGGTGTTCACGGTTTTACACTTGATCCCAGTTTTGGTGAGTTTGTTCTTTCGCATCCCGAATCTGAAAATTCCGGACCGGGGAAAATTATACAGCGTGAACGAGAGCAATTTTGACTATTGGGATGAACCGGTAAAAAATTATATCCGCTATGTAAAGCAAATTGATGAGACGAGCGGACGACCGCTGAATTCCCGTTACATCGGTTCAATGGTATGCGGATATTCATCGGAACCTCCTCTACGGCGGTATCTTTCTATATCCATCCAGCATCCAAAGCACCGGAAGGTAAATTACGGCTGATGTATGAAGCGAATCCGATGGCTTTTATTGTGGAACAGGCCGGTGGACGGGCGAGTAACGGAAAGACGGATATACTAAAATTAAAACCGGTGGATCTCCACCAACGTGTACCATTATATATCGGAAGCAGGTATGATGTGAATTTGTTGGAGAAATTTCTGCACGGTGAAATGCCGGGATAAAATATTAATTATTGAAGGGTTATGTTTTAACAGAAAAAATACCTATTGCTTGAATCCAAAAGATGTGATCGGTAAATTGACGGTCAAGTCCTTCTGAAATTCGGATCAAAAATATCATTAATTAAGGATTCAAACCAGAGGGGTATAGGCAGTATTAATTTAAAAAATCACGAAGAACCACAAAGAGGAAACGAAGCACACGAAGTCTGGATTAAAATTAACACTATTTTCCGAAAAAACATGACTTCGAGAGCTGCTTTGTGTTTCGGTATGGAACACCCGTATTTTTGGAAATCGGAATAACACTCCTGGTAAATGCCAGGACTTAATAAAAAAATTATTTGGTGAGATTGGAAAAGAATGGCCCGGAAAGTGACCATTGAGGAGATCGGCAATTTTCAGGATCAGGATGTACAAATCCACGGCTGGCTCTATAATAAGCGCTCGAGCGGAAAACTGCGCTTTTTGATGATTCGGGACGGAAGCGGTATTATTCAGGCCGTCGTTTTTAAGGGAGATGTCAGTGAAGAAGCATTTCAGAATGCCGATGCGCTGCAGCAGGAGAGTTCCTGTATCATCACCGGCCATGTACGTAAAGATGAACGATCACCGATAGGATATGAAATACAGGTAAAGGATGTCGAAATCGTCAGTATAGGGGAAGAATACCCGATTACCAAGAAGGAACATGGGGTCGATTTTTTAATGGACCACCGGCACCTCTGGCTGCGTTCTTCCCGTCAACATGCTATTTTACGCATTCGCCATGAAATTATTCGTGCCGCCCGTGAATTTTTTGATCAACGAAACTTTATTTTGATCGATACCCCAATATTTACCCCAAATGCGGCGGAAGGAACAACGACGCTGTTTGCGACGGATTATTTCGGATCGAATGCGTATCTGACACAATCCGGACAATTATACGGTGAAGCGGCGGCGCTGGCGTTTGGCAAGATTTACTGTTTTGGACCAACTTTTCGCGCGGAAAAATCAAAAACACGGCGGCATTTAACCGAATTTTGGATGATCGAACCGGAAGTGGCTTATTTTGATCTCAACGATGATATGCAGCTGGCCGAGGAGTTTGTCACGCATCTGGTAAAATCGGTACTGAATAACAGAGCCGCTGAACTAAAAGCCATCGAGCGGGATACAACGATGCTGGAAAAAGTGGATACACCATTTCCCAAAATTCACTATAATGAAGCGGCCGAGATGCTCAATGGAGCAGATACCGAATTTAAATACGGTGATGATTTCGGTGGTGCCGATGAAACCATTATTTCGGAAAAATTTGAGCGGCCGGTTATCGTACATCATTATCCGGCTGATATAAAAGCCTTTTATATGAAGCGTGATCCTGAAGATGATCGGTTTGCGCTGGCTATGGACATGCTCGCACCTGAAGGGTTATGGAGAGATCATCGGAGGCTCTCAGCGTGAAGATGATTATGATATACTGCTGAATCGGATCAGGACGCACGGTTTACCGGAAGAGGCCTTTCAATGGTACCTTGATCTGAGAAGATACGGTTCGGTTCCGCATGCCGGTTTTGGGCTTGGTATCGAACGAACGGTTTCCTGGATCTGTGGATTGAAACACGTTAGGGAAGCCATACCTTTTCCGCGACTCATGCAGCGGATATATCCCTGAGAGGTGTAGTTGACAGTCGCTGTAATTGGTGCCGGAAAATGCAGTCATGAAATATACGAACTTGCGCGTGATGCAGGCAGGGCATTGGCGCAAAACGGACACCGGGTTATTTGTGGCGGTCTCGGAGGGGTAATGGAAGCCGTCTGCCATGGCGTCAGGGAGGCAGGTGGCACGAGTATCGGCGTTCTTCCGGGAGATGATCCGATTCAGGCGAATACGTATGTGGATATTCCGATAGCCACAGGTATGGGAATCGGAAGAAACATCATTATCATCCGCAGTGCACAGGCGGTTTTGGCCATTGACGGTAGTTACGGTACCCTTTCTGAAATCGCTTTTGCACTTCAATTGGGTAAGCCGGTAATCGGTCTGAAGACATGGGATATTTCGAAGGATATCCATAAAGTCGAACACGTGGAGCAGGCAATGGAAGCCATCGCAAAATTGGTCGGTTGAAGATGCGTGTTGCGATGCATATCATTGTCAGCGGTCGCGTTCAGGGTGTCGGCTTCCGGTATTTTGCTCAAAAAAATGCCCGGATATTTGATATAAATGGATATGTAAAAAACATGTATGATGGCCGCGTCGAAGTGGTCGCAGAAGGAGAAAAAGGGCAGGTCGACCGGTTTACAAACATACTCAGGCAGGGACCTTCGTTTGGCAATGTGGAACACATAGAAATGACCGTCATTACCGTGTGAAAATCGTTACGATTCATTCGAGGTAGCGTTTTAAAGGAACACCCATGATCGAACACTTGAGAAATAGTATCCGCGATGTTCCGGATTTTCCGAAAAAAGGAATACTGTTCAAGGATATTACCACGCTGCTGAAAAACCCGGTCCAGTTTAATCATGCGATTAAAACAATGTTGGATGCGTTGGAAAATCGGAATATCGATCTGGTGGCATCCATTGAATCAAGGGGATTTATTTTTGGATCGGTTCTGGCCTATGAGCTACAAGCCGGATTTGTGCCCATACGAAAGCCCGGTAAATTACCGGCAAAGACGGTAATCGAAAAATACGATCTCGAATACGGAACGGATCAGATCGAGATGCATGCGGACGCCATCAAACCCGGGCAGCATGTTTTGCTGGTCGATGATCTCCTGGCAACGGGCGGAACGGCACTGGCTGCCTGCAAATTAATCGAACAAGTAGGTGGAAACATAGACACTGTAATGTTTTTGATTGAACTCGAATTTTTGAAAGGCCGAAATTTATTAAACAAATATAATTTAATATCGATAATAACCTATAATTAAATGCGAGAAGTGCAGAGGACTCAATATGTTTATGCGTATCTTAAGTTTTAATCTCCTGTTTATCCTTTTGCTTACCGGTCTGTTAACGGCAGGTGGCGAATGGTTTAAATCCTATGATGACGGTCTGAAAGCCCTTGAGGCACAGGATTATGAAAAAGCAGCCAATCTCTTTCGGGAAGCCCTGGCAGGTAATAGTACCGATAAGCAGAAAATGCGCACGTATGGGCTGCACTTTATTGAATATTATCCGCATCGTGAATTGGGCATAGTTTTGTATCATCTTGGACAAGTGGATGAGGCACGAAGAGAACTGGAGAAGTCACTGAGCCAGGAACCTTCCGGCCGGGCACGTGATTATTTGCAAAAAATCACCGGCGGGACGCCACCGCCAAAGGTCGAAAAAACGGCAGAAAATAAGCAGGCCATGATCACCCCGGCTGTTGTCGTTCCGGCCGAAACGGAAATGATTGTTGGCAACCAGACGATCAAGCTGGTTGGTGAACGCATGGGTGTTGCTATACTGCCATTCGCTAACAAGGGGGCGAGCAAAGATCTGGGTGAAATTATTCTGGATAAGATGATCACCGTTATGGTCAATCAGGAACGATTCAAAGTGATGGAGCGGGCCCAGTTGGATAAAATTCTCGAGGAGCAATCTCTCGGATCTTCCGGCGTGATTGACGCAGCCACTGCAGCTCAGATCGGTAAAGGCATTGGTGTGGATGCGATCATCATCGGCAGTGTGGCCGCTTCGGCCTCCGGCGCGATCAGTATCGATGCCCGCGTGATCGATACCGAATCGGCAACCATTATCGTAGCGGAGGACGTCTATTCCGGAAGTTCGGATGCACAGAGTGTAAAAAACGCGATTGAGAATCTTGCCCAGAAAATGACCGATGATCTGCCGCTTGTCGAGGGTTATATCATTCGCATTGACGGCGATCAGGTTATTCTGGACGTGGGCCGGACAGGTGGATTAAAACGCGGGATGAAATGTGTCATCTATAAGGAAGGTGCGCCGGTAAAGCATCCGATCACCGGCGAAATTCTGGGCAAAGAAACCAAAGTGTTGGGAGAAGTGCTTGTTACTGAGTCATTTGATAAATACTGTGTCGCCAAGACATTAAGAAATGAAGGAGGAATGCTATCGATCGGGGACAAATTCTTAACGAAGTAAATCACCGCGGCAAATTCATTATAACTTAATTGGGAGGTTTTAAATGAAGCAAAGTACACTATTTGTGCTCGTAATTGCCTTACTTGTTTGTGCGTTGCAGATCTCTTATGCGCAGGATCTTCAGAGTTTTGTGCTCAACGGTAATGGGGCGCGTGCCGCCGGTATGGGCTATGCTTTCACCGGTCTGGCCGATGATGCGACGGCCATTGCCTGGAATTCTGCCGGTTTGACACAATTGTACAGCCCGGAAGCCAGTGTCATCGCCCGCTTCGGCTGGGGGTCCTTAACACCTGATTATTCTGATCCGGATGTTACTATAGACCAGACGTCAGGTTCAAAATTTCAACTAAACTTTGCCAGTCTGGCAATCCCGTTTAACGCCGGCAATTTAAATGTTGTTGGTGGCGTTGCTTATCGCCGGGTTTACGATTTCACGATGAAAAATACATTCACGATCGGTGCACCTATTCTCAATTATCAAGGTGAATTGGAAATGGATAACACCGGTGGTGTAGATGCAATTACCCCGGCGCTTGGCATTCAATTCAATGAAATGATTTCCGCTGGAGTCGCAGCAAATATATTCATGGGAAGCACGGATTATAAGGAAAGTTATACAGAAAATCAGCCATTAATAGGCACCTATGACTTTAGCTATAGTGAAAAATATTCCGGTGTTGGATTTGATATCGGAGTACTTGTGAAAGCATCGCCGCAATTCCAGTTGGGGGCAAATCTGGGTCTTCCCCATACCATAAAAGTTACCGATGAAGATGATGAAGAGACCGAGTTAGGCATTCCTTTTTTCTTTAGTCTTGGGGCTGCTTTCCGCGCCAGTGATAATCTGACCTTTGCAGCCGATTATCGCAGCCGCCCGTGGAAAAATTTAAAAGTGAATGATGAGGAAGTACCTGATGATTTTATCGAAAATGCAAATTCTTTCCATATTGGTCTGGAATATTTGGCGCAGGCCGGTGATAATATAATGCCGTTACGAGCAGGTTTTTTCACCGTCCCCACTCCGGGGATGGATGCTAAGGGTGATCAGATTGCCTACAATGCGGTTACAGCCGGATTAGGAATTATTCTTGGCAATATTATCCTCGATGGTTCTTTTGAATACATGTTTGGATCCTATCCGTCAGATCTCGTAGGTGAAGAATCAGATATTAGTGTCAGCGATTTTAAAATCACCGTTGGCGGTACCGTCCATTTTGGGAAAAATTAAATCTGAATAAGATTTAGACGGAGGGGTGCTAAAAGCACCCCTTTTTTTTTAATATTCATGAAAAATTACATTCTATAAACCGCTTTAGTGTCTTTGCAAAACCAAATAGGTAAAATACCGCTTGCCATTTCGATCATTAGTTAATAGTTTCTCAAAGGAAATCTTCCTTTTCTTCTGATATTTATGACCATCAAACATAAGCGTATATTATCTGATTTTTGATAAACCACGCATGCTGCAAAATGATCGCAAAAATACCATTACTTTTACATTAGTATTTTGGTTAAAGATGAAATACATCCCCGTTAAACATCATCGACAATCAATTCGTCTAAAAGGTTATGATTACAGCAATGATGGGGCGTATTTTGTCACAATATGTGTGGCAAATCGTGAATGTTTATTTGGATGCATATGTGAGGGAAAGATGCAATTGAATAAAATAGGTGAAATTGTGCATTCATGGTGGAATCTTATGAATCAAAAATATATGAATATCGAATTGGATGATTTTATAATAATGCCGAATCATTTACATGGGATCATTATGATCAATAATCAAATCGGTAGTAGGGGCGAGGTAACCTCGCCCCTACAACCGGTTTCATTGGGTAAAATAATTGCGTATTTCAAATATCAATCAACTAAACATATAAATTCTATTCGTAAAACACCAGGTCAGAAAATTTGGCAAAGGAACTATTATGAACGTATAATTCGAAATGAGAATGAATATTATCACATACAAAAATACATCAGCGAAAATTCACTAAAATGGAATATAGATAAGGAAAATCCAAATATAATGGTGTCAAATCAAAATGATCGGTGAAACCGTTTCCCATTATAAAATTTTGGAAAAACTGGGTTCGGGCGGCATGGGGGTTGTCTACAAAGCACTGGACCTCCGGCTGGATCGTTTTGTCGCCTTGAAATTCCTGCCTCCGCACCTGATGACCAGCGATGAAGACAGACAAAGGTTTATTCAGGAAGCCAAGACGGTCTCTGCTCTGGATCACAACAACATCTGCGCGATCCATGAAATAAATCAAACCGATGAAGGTCGATTATTTATCAGCATGGCCTGTTATGAAGGTGAAACCCTTGAAGATAAGATTAAAGATCAAAGATTTAAGATTAAAGAGGTTGTTGATTATGTAGTCCAGATTGCCGGCGGGTTGAGCAAAGCACATGAGAAAGGGATTGTGCACCGCGATATCAAGCCCGCGAATATCATGTTGACGGTTGACGGTGTGGTTAAGATACTCGATTTCGGTTTAGCCAAATTGGCTGAACAGTCAAGGTTGACCAAAGAATTGACCACCATTGGCACAGCATCTTATATGTCCCCCGAGCAGACTAAAGGCAGTGAGGTTGATTGCCGGGCGGATGTCTGGTCCCTCGGTGTGGTTCTTTATGAAATGCTGACCGGGGAATTGCCTTTTAAAGGCCAATATGATTCGGCAATTATCTATTCAATCTTAAACGATACGCCGGAACCCGTAACGGCCTTGCGCGAAGATATCCCCATGGAACTGGAACGGATTCTCGACAAATGTCTTCAGAAAGATCCTTCGGACCGGTATCAGCGTATCGATGAATTAGTCCAGGATCTGCAACCAATGACAAGAACATCTGACTTTGCAGAGATCCCGGCTAAAGCATCAAAGCGATGGCAATACCCTAAGTTCGCCAAACTGATCATGGCAGTTATCTCGGTTGTGCTTGTATTCGCATTAGGTTACTTCTTGATAAAGCAGCATGATAAAGTTGCCTCGGTTTGGGAAAACTCGATCGCTGTCCTGCCTTTCGAAAACATCAGCAATGAGCCTGATCAGGAATATTTTTGCGACGGGATGACGGAGCAGATCATAACCAATCTGGCAAAATTGCATAAATTGAAGGTGATCTCGCGTACGTCGGTTATGAAATACAAGGCTACAGCAAAAACTGTCCCAGAGATCGGCAGAGAATTGAGCGTTAACCATATTCTTGAAGGAAGCGTTCGGAAGTATGGCGACCGGTTAAGAATAACCGCCCAATTGATCAATACCCAGCAGGATTTTTCTGTCTGGACTGAGAATTATGACCGGGAATACCGGGAATTATTTAATATTCAGGATGAGGTTTCAGAATCAATCGCCACAAGATTATTGGCAAATCTCTCCCATAAAGATATATCAGAAATCAAAACAAACAGGCCAAAGAATACGGAAGCTTACGAATATTTTATGAAAGGCAGGTATTTCCATTACTCCAAATACTGGGGGGCGACAATTAATCCGGATGATTTCAAAACTTCTGAAAAAATGTTTTTGAAAGCCATCGAACTCGATCCGACCTATGCACTTTCCTATGCAAATCTTGCTGATTTATATAACACCTATTACCGGACAGGTCTGCTCAGCGAAACAGAATCTGAATATTATCTGAACAGAGAACGCACCTATCTCAATCAGGCAATCACGCTTGACTCAAATCTGGTAGAAGTACAGATTATAAAAAGCTGGATCCATCAGGATTACGCTGAGATAGCAGATGCCTACCATAGTGCTTTAAAAGCTTCGAGCACAGATCCTAATAATTCCTATGCGAATGCGGCCATGGCCCGTTTTCTGCATGCACGTGGATTATTGGAGCAGGCCCACGAATATTATGAAAAGGCCATTGAAACCGATCCTTTGCAGCCGATGCATTATGCCTGGCATAGTTATTGTCTTACCACCATGGGGAAGTATCAGGCGTCTGAAAACAATATCAAGCAGGCATTGGAGATCGATCCGGATCATTTCGTGGCCATCGTCAATGACATCTTGCTGCTGATCTCGACTGAACGGTATAATGAAGCAGATGTAATGCTTGAAAGATATTATCCGTTCTATCGGAAAAACAAGAACATGATGAGCCTGCGCGCTTTGTTGTTTGCGATACAGGGGCAAAAAGAAAAGGCCTTAAAAGATTATCCGGATGGGCATTATTACAAATATTATGTTTATGCGGTATTGAATATGAATGATGCTGCAATTGATTATCTTAACGCCCTGTTTGGAGATCACCTTGTCCGGATGGAAGAGTCCAGATATATTGAATTGGCAGTCAACCCGCTGTTGAAAAATTTACGTGCCAATCCGCGTTTCCAGGAGATACTCGCCAATCATAAAAAATTGTATGATGAGAACCTGAAAAAGTATGGTAAGATAGACAAAATTATAAATTGAAAGAGACAACAGCAAAAATGGCGGGCGTTTTAAACCCACCAGAAATATCCGGAATCTTTAAGCCTTTGGCTTGGGAAAAACCGGTTTGCCATCGATGGCTAATCGCCGGGTTTAACTTCTTCGATAACAACCCAGGTCAGGTTGCGTATACTTTCGCCCTTGACTTCAATCATCGCTTCGCTGATTTTTGTAATGAGTTGGGCTTTTTGTTTCGTTGAATATACGCCTTCGATGACTTTTACCGTGTGAACTCCATAAATATTTTTCTCTCCATTTTTATTATGGCGAAAATTGACATATCAGGGATTAATTGTTAAATTAATCTATCTATTAAGTTATAAAAAACAACACCTTGGCCCGATAGCTCAGTCCCGTAGAAACCCCGTCGTTCCACGCCGCTGTTTCACGGGATTCTCAAAGTGGCAGCAAAATCAGAGATTTTGGCCGCATTGGAACAGGATACGGCAAGTCAGAATATTTGGTAATTGCCCCAGTAGCTCAGCAGGATAGAGCAGCGGTTTCCTAAACCGTTGGTCGGAGGTTCGAGTCCTCTCTGGGGTACCACTAATAGAAACAAGAAGTTATGAGACAGTAATTAAATATATTCATTAAAATAATAACTGGTAACTACCCCCCGTGGACACCTCTCAAATATCCCTGAGCGTCATAAGGGATCTATTAGCGTGTACAAGGCTGGAAACAAAAATCAAGAAAAAAATTTGCCTTGGCGGTATCGAATGGGTACCGATAACAACTTCCATAGCGAATTTTGATTTGATATAATCAAGAAAGTGCCCAATGTAAGGACAGGGGGGTAGCCTACGACCAGTCCGGTAGCAAAATGAAAAACCTCTGTACTGTTTTTTTGCATTTTCTCCGGTGTGTAATCCAAGTTACTTCACACACAACAGCCGCAGGAAGTATAACCCACGATTTCCACTTCGCGATCTTTGTATTCGGAGAATGCAACGTCTCTGTTCTTCAAGGCACTAAAACATCTACCACCGGCACAATAGCGATAACGATCACAGATAATAATAGCGATTTTTTGCTTTTCTCCATATAAATACTTCTCTGAGGTAAATTACTCTCGTAGACTTTAATTGCGTTAAAATCAAAAATTAAAAAAATACTATGCCAATCAATCCTACGGCCAGGCCGACGAGTGCATTGATTGCTTTCACCGGTATAAATCCACGCCTTGATTCTGCCAACATGGGCAGCATACCATGCCCGTCCTGCACAACCGAACTGGCCAGTAAAATGCTAAAGGGCAGCGATCCACCGGCAAACAGGGTAACAAACACCATATGTGGTCCCGATTCCGGTATAATACCAATCAAGACAGCAATCAATAAGACAATGAAGTAATTATCGCGAACCCACGATGCCACATTGATGTACTGATCTAAAAAATGGATAACCATTAATGCCCCGAATGTCCATAAAAAGATACGCAGCAGGTGTTTTTTTAAGACGTGCTCCCACAGATGATCTTCCAGAAAGTGATCCGGCACGGTACTTACTATAAAGAGGCTGAGCAGGGCACCGAGTGAAAAAGTAATTTGTTCCCAGTACCATGCTTGTTCAGCCGGTGGGCCAAAAACTAAATAAAATAAAAACAGTAAAAAGATACCGATCAGCAATGCCCGTGGGAAAGTACTGTGTTTGATCTGTGGCCAGATTAACTCTTTTGAAAAGCAGCGGCAAATGTCGCTTTTATGGATCGGATACTGATGCTCCGGAGGTACGATCATCAGCTGCCTTTTTTTAAACAACAGATCGGTCAGATAACCGGCAACAATACCGATCATAAACAGCAGTATCGTTAGCCACAAAGCCTTTAGGGGAAACATCGCAAACATGACGAAGGCTTCGTCCCCACTGGTGGCGATCATCGTGGTGACCAGGGCACCAAAACCCAGCACGCGGTGCGAATATAGAGAGACAACTGTAAAAGCACCCAAGCAACCAGGGACAGCACCTAAAAATGCCCCTAAAAAATATTGTCCCCATTGACTTTTTTTTAACGAATCCTGCCAGCGGCCCCGTGTTTGTATATTGATATACTCAATGAGCAGCATCATGATGAACACAAAACTGGTGATCATCAGTGCCTGCTGTATTATCTCAATAATCATCTCAGAAATTCCTTAGAAAAAACCTGTGGCCCCTGAATTCAGATTGCCTGATCTCGCCCTTTTGTAACATCTCGCCAACCAATTGCCAATCCTTGTCTGTCTTTTTCAACATATCATAAACCGCATCCTGACGCATCGGATGCACGGCGGTAATATTTAAAATATCCCGACGAACATCTCCAGTGGATGAAAAAGCATTGCCTTCGTAGCCGGTCAGTAATTCGATTCTATCTACATAACGGGATATTATTTGATAGGCGCAGTTGATCGCTTCGGGTTCTGCAGGCCGGATATTTTTATTTGCCGGCGGTCGCGTGGGGATGGATAAATAAGCAATATCCGGTTGAAGGTGAGCTAAAAACCGGCCTATTTCCAGGACCGCCGTTTCATAGTCATTCATACCTTTTATCATCATTGTTTCCGTGGCTAATGTACCTTTAAAATCTATCCGGAATGCCAGCATTCCATCCATTATCTGATGGAGACTAAGTTTGCCGTAGGGACGATCTATTGTCCGCCACAAATCTTCTGCAACCGCATCGACTTTAAGTGATACCCAGTCCGCCCTGGATAAATCGGTGCGCACTTTCCGATCGGCAATCAATGAACCATTGCTAATCACAGCCACTGGGATATCAAGGGATTTTAATGACTCAATGATCTCTCCCAGGTTGATGTCCAGCGTGGGTTCTCCGTCAGGTACAAAGGCAAGATAATCAATGGCTTCACCCTGGTCGAGAATCTGTTTTACTTTATCTCGCACGGATTCGAGAATAATATTTGGTTGATAAAATGTCTGCCTTTCTATCTGCATTTTTATCGTTTTACCTAACTGGCAGTAGATGCAAGCGTAACTGCAGATTTTTGGTGGGATATTGTTGATACCCAGGCTACGGCCCAACCGCCGGGAGGGTACCGGACCAAAAGTAATGTCCATGGAACTATTCACGGCCAAAATAAGTCTCCATTCGATCAAAGGCTTTATTGATCATCTCATGTGGAACACAAAAAGACAAACGCAAATGGTTTTGTCCTGTAGGCCCGAATGCGATACCCGGTGTTGTTGAAACCCGCGCTTGCTGCAACAGGCGTATACAAAAAGCAGTTGAATCACGGCCTTCATTTATCATGATTTTTGGAAACATCAAGTAGGAGCCACCCGGTTTTTGATATTCAAAAACGTGATTTAGACAATCCAATCGCTCACACATTAAATTTCGCGCCGAAAAATAATGGTTTCGGAATTCAGTTATACAATTCTGTGGGTCCTGCAAAGTTGTTAATGCCGCATACTGTGATACAACCGGTGCACAGATGGAAAACGGGATATGCACTTTGGTTATTTGCGTAATCATATCTTCATGGGCATGCAGATAGCCGATCCGCCAGCCGGTCATAGCATATGTTTTGGTAAACGTATAAGTGCTGATGGCATTTTTTGACATTTCAGGGATGGAAGCGATACTGAAATGTTTATGGTCATCAAAAACAAAATATTCATAAGCCTCATCTGTTATCACCATCAAATCACGTTCCAATGCAATTTCTGCCACTTGTCTTAAATCCTGCTCAGGGAATACAGTACCCGTAGGGTTGCTAGGCGTGCAAAACATGATAGCCCTGGTTTTAGGCGTAATGGCTCTTTTAATTGCCGGAATATCGAGACGGAAGCCTTCTTCTTCGATTAAAGGCACTAGCACCGGATTACCTGAGGCCATTTGTACCTGCCGAATATGTGTGGAATAAGTCGGTGTGGGTAAAATGATCTCATCTCCGGGATCAATCACTGCCATCACCGCGGCGGCTAAGCCTTCAATAGCCCCGACGGTAACAATAATCTGCCTGGCATGGCCATCTACATTATTATCACGCTTGAGTTTTTCAACGATTGCTTCCCGCAGTTGCGATAGACCTGAACTCTCAGAATATCCACCCACGCGTCCATCCCGGATGGCCTTTATAGCTGCTTCCTTAATATGCTCCGGTGTGTCGCTGGTTGGTTTTGCCCATGACAAAAATGCCACATCGTCGATCTCTTTCGATAAGCGTGTCATTTCATGGATCGCTGATTTTCCAATATGACTAACTCTGTTGGCAATTCTCATCTTTTATCCTCTATTATTGATTGGCAGTGTAAAAAATAACCACGGATTACACTTAGTATTTCTCTGAGGCCTATGTGGTTTCATTTTTTTATCCGATTTTTCATACAACTTTTGATATAACAATTTTGTAACTATTTTTTTCTGCAAGGTCCATCATTCAGCATAAAATATGCTGTATAGATCCTTTCCAATTGACCCGGGAAATAGTAAAAAGTTATCTTAACTTATTTTTATCAATTTCCTTTTTCTTGATTCAGGACAGTTTTGGATTTTTTAAAATTAATTATTATCCCTGTTTCAAGATTATCATCATGTATTAAGTGTTTTTCAGCCTTTTGGATCAAAATGAAATGGTTGTTTCCGATTTCTTTAACAATATCTGTAATATTTAATTTTTCTAAATGCCACATAGGCCAATCTGATTGATTATGTTTAGGGAATACAGATAATATTCCGTCGTCCTTTAAAACAGTATTTATAGATTGGTAAAGATTTTTTCTTTCATCTGTGTTTAAATAATGCAGTACATCATAAATAATCACTGCATCTACAGAAGCGGCGGGTAAATCGATAGCCGGTTTGCTGGAAATAATTGGTATAATATTGTCGAGCCCCTCATTTTGGGCTGTTTTTATAAATTGATCAATCCCAGTTTGTTCCTGGTCAATCGCATATACTGTTCCCTCTGAACCGACCACCCTGGCAGCCGGGATGGTATAGTGTCCGGCATTACATCCAAAATCAACAATGACCTGGCCTGTTCCAATTCCGAGTTTTTTAATATATGTTTCGCCTTCATGTTCTATCCAGCGTTGTACATCATTTAAGAAACGCATCATTTTTTCTCTGCTATTAGAAGACGAATATATTTCTTAAACCAGAAGTGTTCATTGAAATTGCCAAATCCAGACTTAAATAATGATTACTGTTCCGGTGCCGCCTTCAATATATTTTTCAGCGAATTTATTTTTGATCTCTGCGATATGTTTTGTGCAATGGGTAGGACAAATCATCTGAAAATCCCGGAATAAGTCATATTGATCAAAGCCATGCAATCCGCCGGCGATGCCGTAAATGTCACCAAATTCTCGCACTGTTTTTAGAATTTCATGCATGTTTGGATGTGAACAACCAGCTACGATAAATAACCCTTTCTCCGTTCCGACCGCCAGGGACTGTTCAATGTTTTCCAGTTCACCGGTGGTGTAAAAGTGCTCAAAGATTTCTTGTGGCTTATCATAGTAAATGACATCTCTGGCATATCGAACGCCGCGGAATGATGTCGGCACATGCAGGGTAATATTGTTATTCTTATTCAAAAAATGAGACAGACCACCAATATGATCAAAATGGCAGTGCGAGATAAACACATCGCTTATGATTTGTGGATCAATATTTAAGTTTCGCATATTTCTAAGCAAAATTTCACCGTTGGCCCCGGTGTCAAACAGGATATTTTTACCAAATGCTTGTATTAAGGCGGCGAATCCCCAATCTGGTTTCAGATCCCGCTTGATTGATGTGTTATCGTAAATAATTTGTATTTTTATCATAAATGCAAATTTCATTTTATTCCGCTTATAACCACAAAGGATCCCTCTCCATACCCTTTTTTTACATCTTCAGGCTCCTTTATCTCATCAAGCATTCGAAAAATAGTCTGTGTATAATCCAATCCGTAAAAATGGGCCTGATCAAGAAAACCGACGATCTCTTTAACGGAATAAAATCTAGCCTGATTATAGAATACATTTTCATGCTTATGCTTCTCGTATAATTTTCCAAGCGGGCTGTCTTTATCAACAAAGCCGATAATCAGTTTACCTCCTGGTTTGATGACACGCCAGGCCTCTCTGCCGCTTGTTTTACATTGTCTAGAAAACAAATGGTTGTCACCATTAATGCAAAATCGAAAAAATGATCTTCAAAGGGTAACTTCTCTGCTACACCATCGCATGGGATGCAATCTAATAAAATGTTCATTAATCCTCAGTAATTTGAATCTCCTTAGTAGTTAGTCGTGGTGCTCAATTGTAATATATTTGCAGCTTCTTCGACATCAATTATAAAATTTTATTCAAAGCCTGATTCAGATCATCACGTAGATCGGAATAAGCTTCACAACCTACAGATATCCGAACCAACTCATCTGATATACCTGCATTTTTCCGGTCAGGTTCCGGAACAGAGGCATGTGTCATGGAAGCCGGATGCTCAATGAGCGATTCCACACCTCCGAGTGACACTGCCAGGGTAAATAATTCAACATTGTTCATAAGGGTTTTTCCACCATTCAGACCATTTTTTACCCCGAAACAGATCATAGCCCCAAAACCGTCCATTTGTTTCTTGGCGATCTTATATTGGGGATGTTCGGGTAAGCCGGGATACATTACCCATTCTACATTTTGGTGTTGCTTGAGAAATTCTGCCAGTTTTATTGCGTTCTCCTGGCTTTTTTCCACCCGTAACGGTAGAGTACGGACGCCGCGCAATATTAACCATGCTTGGTGAGGATCCATTGTACCGCCATATAAATTGAGACCGGCTCTGATATCATCATACAATTTTTCATTTCTGGGGATGATTGCCCCACCAACTACATCACTGTGCCCGTTAATAAATTTGGTCAAACTATGGATGACGATATCTGCCCCATGGTCTATCGGGCGCTGCAAATAAGGACTTGCAAATGTATTGTCTACTACTGAAATAGCATCGTGATTGTGAGCAATTTCAGACGCTCCTTCAATATCGGTAATTTTCATGGTCGGGTTAGCGGGCGTCTCAATATAAATCACACGGGTGTTTGATTGTAAGGCATCGCGTATGTTTTTTAAATCTGATGTGTCAACAAATGTGGACTCAATTCCAAATCGAGACATTTGTGTTTCTAACAACACCCGTGTAGGCCCATAGACAGAAGCGGTGCTTATAATGTGAGTTTTTTGCTGAAGTAGGGTCAGTAACACTGTAGAAATGGCTGCCATTCCTGTGGCAGTAACCATTCCTTTGAACCCGTTTTCTAGGATGGCAAGGTTTTCTTCCAATGCACCTGACGTAGGGTTACCCATCCGGGTATAGATATATCCGGGTTTCTCCCCTGAAAAACGAGCAGCACCCTCTTCAGCGTTGGAGAAAGAAAATGTTGAGCTCTGAAAAATAGGCACAGAAACTTCGCCAAATACCGAATTTTTTAAATTTCCTGCATGGATGGCTTTGGTGGATTTATGCAAAGACTTATTATTTGCTTTCATCAAAAAGGACTCCTATTTCAAAATTCCATAATTAACTTTTATTTGCTGTCATATTTTTTTGATAATTGAAGGGAAGGAGTGACGAAATTTTTGAATCATGGTCAGATGTATACTTATTAGATCCTCTGTAAACGGTGTTTCGATTTCATCTTGTACAAAGGATACATCTTTCATTTTCATTATTTTCAAACTCAAACGCATGATTCCTGTCTCATGTACATATATCACATTATCCGCCGCCCTTTCTATCTCATGCATTTTATCTTCAAATATATTATTTGAGAGACTGAACAGCGAATGTCGTTTTTCTTTTGCCATTGCAAGATATTTATTAAATACAGCTGTTCCGTATGTTTTGGAGTAGAGTAGCATATTCAGAGCTGACATGTAAGTCATTATCCCCAATTTTGATTGTGGCAGCATATTTCCAGCTTTTTCTAAGGTTGCTTCAAATACATCTGTTTCAAGAAGATTGGCTCGTAATTCATCAATACCGGTCTTTTCAAAATCTTTCATTTGGGGATCAAAATTTATATATACAATTTTTCCGGTTGTACTATCTGTACCAGCATTGTGATATAAAAAAAGTTTTTCAGCATGCTCTCGATTATAATTGGTCAAGATGTGGATAAGCGATCCTCCTTTGCTCAACCATGAAGCAGCTATCATACTGCTAATCAGTCTCTTTTGCGGCTCCGGCAGGACCGGTTATAACCGTACTGGATGGTACGCGAATACCTTCTGGTATTAAAGCAGCTAGCCACTCTTGTGATATCTCAAATGTTTTCATTTATTATTACATTTTAAGTGTGAAAAGCCTCTGTCCGGATTCAGAGGCTTTAAAACAGCTGATTAGTATTTCCCTATAAAATCCATCCCCGTAAAATTAATACCCATTATTTTTCATCTTCTTTCGAATTTAAATTATTCAAACGCTCCAGAATGGATGATAAGGTGTTCTTTAAATCCCGCATTTCCGATTTAATAGTGTCCAGTTCATCAGTTCGACGCAGCGTTCCATGCATGTCTTCCGGTGTTAAATTCTGTCTTGACCAGAAAAAGCCCCTTCCGCGGGCGTGGAAGCCGCGTCCTAATCCTCCACCGGCTCCTTTTGTGTATCCGGGACTATCATAACCTGCCCCATATCCCAATTGTCTTCCGGTCATCGGGCCATCGCCCCATGGGCCTGTACGATCTCCTCGTGGCATAATGCCCTCCTTTTTTATTTGAGCTGTTTTTTACAACTCCTGTTTTTTTAACGTGCCTTTTTTATAAGCGTCAAAAGATTCTTTAACGCTCATTTCTCCGGCACCGATATAAATTTTCATATCAGCTTTTTTTAAAACGGTTGCTGCATTGCCTCCGGGACCGTTACCGGTGATTAGAACATCAGGGCTTAGTTCAAATAATTTTTGTGCTGTCTGCGGCCCTGCACCGTGGGCTTCGTTTGCAATGGCGCGATTATCATAATGAGAAAATTTGTCTTCTACATCATTATAAACCAAAATATATTCGGTTCTTCCAAATCGCGGATCCATCATAGAATCCCAGGTGGTACCCTTGGTTGTGAATGCAAATTTCATAGTCTGCTTTCCTCTTGTTAGATAATTCGATATAATTTGTCTCATATGACCAGAGCAAAGATAATTTAGACAGGATAACAGGATCTAAAATCAAATTATTAGACCATAAGTCATTAATATTTATAAAATTACACTTTATTTCTATCTCTTACATATTTATTATATTTTTAAAATCATCCTGTAAATCCTGTCAAAAAAATAATTTCTAACTGCTCATATGACACCATTTTTCAGTATAATCTTTTTAATTTTATCCCAACTTTCGGTCAGGATGGGGATTAAATTGCTGTCATTGTATTCAATAATGGTCTGCCCGTTAATCATTGCTTTTGTGAAGGTTTCATCATAGGGCAGATTGGAAATATGAATAATATTTTCTTCTTCAAGAAAATGTTCAATTTCAGATGTCACCCGAAGATTCAGATCCGATTTATTTATAATACAGCCAGCCCTGATATTAAATTTTTTAACTAATTGATAAACCCGTTTTAAATCGTGCAGACCGGATACAGTTGGCTCTGTAACCAAAACAACAAAATGAGTGCCGGAAAGGGAAGAGATAACCGGGCATCCAATGCCCGGTGAACCATCCACTAAAACAATATCTTTACCATCCTCATTTGCAATACGCTTGGCCTCATTTTTTACCTGTGCAACCAATTTTCCCGAATTCTCAGCACCAATGCCAAGGCGGGCATGAACCATTGAGCTTCCTGTTTTTGTTGTGGAAATGTACCATTTACCCACGTTCTGGTCCTCCATGGTAATGGCATCCACATCGCAAACCCTTGGGCAATAGCCGCAGCCTTCGCAACTCATCGGTTCAATAATGTACTGGTCATTCTTAACAGGTATGGCATCAAAGCGGCAGACTTCTGCGCATGCTCCGCAATTAGTGCATATATCAGGATTTATTTTGGCTAGCAGACCACTGTAAAAATCTTTCGCTTTATTAAAATCGGGTTGCATAAGTAAATGCATATCGGCAGCATCCACATCGCAGTCGGCTACAACCAGATCCTTCCCGCCCAAATAAGAGAATGATGCAGTGATGGAAGTTTTTCCCGTGCCCCCTTTACCGGAAATAACAACAATTTCTTTCATTTATCATCTTCTGTTTGCAATTAGCTGGTCAAAAAAATAGCTGACAGAGCCCGCTGAATAATTTATTTATTTTTTTCATGTTGCTACGCTTTGTCATTATCTTCCTCAATAGAATTTTTTTCTAACGCAGAGGCGCTGGGTTCACAGTGTTCTACAGTATTATAAATACTTATTCTCTGCGTTCTCAGCGAGTCTCGGCGTTTATTAAATTTTCCAATTTGTACTTCAAATATGTTTTGCATTTTTTCATAGCTCGATTTTTCGGGATAACTGCACCTTCATATAATTTTTTAATACGATCAAAGTCCAAGGAGATAGCTCTCGATTTTTTTTAATTGTTGTCTTACTTCCGGAATCTCTTTGTAAATCAATTTCCCGCGTGAATAGAGTTCAGCAATGTGGCGGTCATTGGGAATTTTAGCCAGAATGGGAATATTCTCCGTTTGGCAATAGTCAAGTACATCATCATTTCCGATGCCGTAACGATTGATAACCACACCAAATTTTTTGTTCAATTCCCTGACCGTATCGACTGCAAGTTTTAGATCGTGTAATCCAAATGGTGTCGGTTCGGTTACCAGGATTACGAAATCAGCATCCTTTACCGCCTCAATCACCGGACAGGAGGTTCCCGGCGGCGAATCATAAATCTTTATTATACCGTCTGGAAAAGTGTGTCTCAATATATTTGTTCGTTTGTGCAATCAACGGAACGGCCTGTTCCTGACCAATATCTAATCTACTCTCGATAAAAGACAAGTTGTTGTTTTGAAAATGTTTTAACTCGCCTATTTTTTGGGGGATCATGGGCAGGGCAGAATCGGGGCATAATTCAGAACAGGCATAACAGCTATGGCACAGCTCCGGGAAAACCATGATCTGTGAGCCCAGTTGGAATACAGCGTGAAAATTACAAACCTCCTGGCATATCCCGCACAAGGAACATTCACCTTTCCATTCAGGGATCATTTTAAATTTATCTTCTTTGTGGATGTTCCTGCCTTTTATAAATAAGCCGGAATTGGGTCTCTTCCACATCCAGATCGGTTAAAACGACCTCATTTTTTCCTGCAAGATAGCTGGCAAGATTTGTCGATAAGGTCGTTTTACCGGTTCCGCCTTTTCCGCTGGCAATTGCAATTTTCATATTACTTCTATTTAATGGTCACAAAGATTCTCACCGGTCTGCAACTGGCCGTTTAAATATTGTTCGACCAGTGTTGATGGAGATTCAGCATTTACACCCATGCAGACTTCGATGTTATTCTGAGTGAAAAGATGTTGTGCCCTTTGACCCATGCCGCCGGAGATTATTACACTGACGCCTTGCTCTGCCAGAAACTGCGGATACACTCCGGGCTGATGTACCGGAGGGGTCAGAAATTCCTCCTTGATTACCTTATTATCTTCTGTTTCAACAATAGCGAATTTTTCGCAATGTCCAAAATGGGCGCACAATTTTCCATTTTCCGTTGGTATAGCAAATAATTTTTTCATTTTCAGTATCCTTTTATTTATTAAGTAATTCTTCTCTGATCATCGTGTGCCCGCATTGGGGACATTTTACCGTGGTACATTTCACACCCTGCTGATGAGATACTTTTTCACCACATTTTGCACAGACACAGTACCCGCCTGTTCCAAATGCACCGCCTTTGTTACGTCCACGACCGCCGCCGCGGCCCATTCCCCGGCCGCTGCCGGGATTTTTTTCACTTTCAAATCTGTTCATTATTTTTTCTCCCTTTTCTCCCTTATTAATAGGATTTTTATTTTCCAGATATTTTTTGGCAATATCTTCCACATTATCAGATCCACATTCAGAACAATCTTCGATGTTTATATCGGATGGACTTAATTTCTCATCACCGCAATCCAGGCAACGGCGAAGTGTATTTTGGAATTCAATATTCCCACCTTCAACAATTAATTCCATTCCACCTATAATTGCTCTGGCGATTTTCTGCCGTGCTTTTTCAATAAGCCGAGTAAATGTTGGTCTGGAAATCGCCATCTTTTCAGAGGCCTCCAAATGTTCCATACCCTCATAATCAGCCAGACGTAAGGCTTCATATTCGTCAACAGTTATAATCAGCGATTTTAACTTTTTTCTGGGAATGCCGCTGGGTTTAAAATTTTTAAAATATGGTGGTTGATGAATACGCCGTTTCCTGTAAGGTCCTCTCATATATTCTCCATAAAATGAACTTATGTGCATTTCATGAATTAAATATAATGAACATAAGTTCATTATGCAAATAATTTTAGTATTTATTTAATTAAGCATTTGCGCATATTTTGTAGTTTTGTATGTTATATAAAGTCACAAGTGTCTGGTTAAAAAAGCATACACTCCTTCCAGAACTTAATATGGAAGCATTTTAACTAGACCGGAAAAAGAGAGACTCGATTTGAAATTCCTGGAAATTACCCACCCCTTAGTCTCCGCCGGTAGGCGGATCCGCCAGCTGGCGTGACCATCCCTAATCGCGCTTGCCCGCCGGAGGCGGGTGCGGCGGGCCAGGGGAGGGTCAACAAATGTAGATCAAAAGATGAATTTTTTAAAATACAGTAAATTTCTTTTAAACCGGATACTCATGATATTAAGTAAAAGCAAAATTCGATTTACAGATGAAGAAACAAGAACAATAATCTTAGTTATATGTTACTTATATATTTCTACCGCTTTTGTCAAAGCTTATAATCATCCGATTGTTGCGGGTGATAATTACAACTGTCGTGTATATTTTATCAGTCATAGTTTCAAGCGTGATACCGACACCATTAATAACGTATTAATTGAATATGTTCCTGAACAAATTGAATATTGGCATATTATTAAAGATTGTAAATAGTCAAAAACTCTCGGACAACTCAAATTCTACCTCTGGTGATCCGCGAACCTTTTCCGGGGCCGCATCGACAGTGGCGACTTTTAAATTAACATTCTTGGATTGCTCGTCTTCAAAAGGCTAATAGATGTCTATGAGGAGTATGAGAAACTAAAGGAAACGGTCGCTGAAGAACCCGCCCACAACCCGGATACGTATATACACTTATTCCGCCATATATGTGTTGAATCGTAAAATCGTTAATCCGTTAAATCGGACATCATCAGGAGGGCGATGATATATACAGTCCCGGGTTAATAACTTGAAGAAAAATCTAAATTTTAATAAAGATATAGTGAAAACGGAATGTTACCTTGCCAATTTCTCGAGTTTCGCGATATGGAGTAATTTCGGTTGAAATCCTGTGCGTAAAAATCCCTTGACTTCAAATAAAGCATCAAAATAATATTCACTTTTTTCTCCGTGAAAATATTCCTGCTCAAATTCTTCCAGGGTTTTATCGCTGGTAAAATATTTTACCGTAGATATATGGCCAACATCATGCGTGGAAGAAATAATTGTAATAATATTATTATTTGGACCGGGAAATCTGCTGAGAATGGCATAATCTTTTACCTGACCGGTTGCATGGTCCTTTGGTGCCTGATAGGAATATGTTGTGTCTTTCAAAATATCTTTAAAAATTAATGTATTTGGACTGATGATGTAATCAAAGTGGTGGCCATCAAGGAGATTTTTAAAAAGTCGAAGCGTCTTGAAAGATCCGACAAAAACGATGTTGTTGCGGTTAAAATCCTCCCACTGCAAATTCGATCCAAGCATAATTTCGGTCTTTTTCCCATAATCACTGAAATAGCCATTAAGATCCTGTAAACAGCTCAGGGCAAATTTGCCCAATAGGGTATGATTGGAGGGTAAGTAAGCAGTCTGCCAGTTCAGGATTACCTGACAATAGCAACTCAAAATCTTCAAAAGAATTTACCTGATAATCCCGGACATACCTTGACCGGATGAGTGAACGGTCTTCATATAGATAATAATCGCCAAAAACCAGCAGTGTTGGTTTCTCATCATCAATATATGCTTCCCACATAAGACTGATTGTTGATGATTTTTTTGTAGCCGAATTTGGATTCAGAGGGTTAAAAATGAAAAGTACCAGTATGACAGCGAGCAAAAGGATATTAACTGGGATGAGGATTTTATAGAAATTCTGTTTATTATCTCTGGAAGCGGTTTCAAATTTTACCAGATAATGGCCCTTGGGTATCTTCAACCGGATCTCGTCATCTTTCCCTTCGTTAAGATAATAGCTATTAAGTTTCTGGCGCAGATTGTGCATATATACCCGGACGCTGCTGGATTCTATATGGTCTGAACTGATATCCTTTCCAAAAACATCAATGGCGATGGTCGATTCCTTGGGAGGTTCTCCGTCCAGAGATTTTTCTACGAGATATTGTAACAGTTTGGAAAAACTTTCACTCCCGTGGAACTCATTACTTTGTAAAATTTTTGCGAGTATATGTTCTATCTTTTTTTGATTCATAAGCTTCGGGCTTTAGTGATTGTTTTAGAATATACTTTTCCTCAAATGTAAAAGCAATACAAACGTTATTAACCGGTTACTAACGGTAAAAACGTTGATTTAAAATATTTCATTCTGTACTAATAAGACATATTCAGATGATATTGATGTTACGATCAGAAGCATTTCTAAGCAAAAAATAGACTTTCTCTATATAAATGTTTCCTCTTCTGAAGGAGTTATGTATGCAGCGAATGCTTAAAATCAACTGCTACGCGCTCTGTCCGACGATTCTCTTGCTATTATTTTCCTCCTTATTTGCCGGTGAAACGGGCAAGATTGCCGGTGTTATCATCGATAAGACATCAAAAGAGCCTGTGGCAGGTGCCAACATTGTCATTAACACGATCTGGCTTGATGACCTGGAAGTATCCATGGATCGTCCCATGGGCGCAGCGTCAGATGCCGATGGTGTCTACTATATTATCAATATAACGCCCGGTATGTACAATGTGTCAGTCTCCTTTGTGGGATATATCGATGAAGTAAAGACCAAAGTTCAGATTTATGTAGACAAAACGACTACGGTAAATTTTGAACTCACCCCGGAAATTTTGTCCACGGAAACCATTTTTGTCTCTGCCTATCGACCGGCCGAGGTGGAAAAAGATCTGACCGCCACAAAAACGACCTATGATATAAACAGTTTACAGAATCATTGCCGGTATGACCGATATCGGCAGTGTGCTCTCCCTTCAGGCTGATGTGGTCGGTGACCATTTCAGAGGCGGAAGATCGGGAGAGGCAATCTACCTGGTCGGCGGTGCCAGTATTGTTAATCCGCTCAATAATCAGCGTTCCTTCGATCCGATAACCACCGGACTTGAACAGGTTGAAGTATATACCAGCGGCTTCAGTGCGGAATATGGCAATGTACAGTCCGGTGTGGTCAATATGATCCCGAAAGAGGGCAAGGATAAATGGCGTACGCGGTTGGAAGTCGCTTCAACCAATTCCTATTACAAAACACACGGTGGCAGTATCTATTCGACCGAAAATCTGACCTTTTACAGCAGTATGATCGATATCAATGAATGGCTGGACGGGGTTGATCCGGTTTCAGGTCGCGTGCTGTGGCAGTATTTTGGTTTAAATTTTCCCGATAATTATTTACCCCCACCGCCGATAACTTTTCCTTTACCGCCGCCGCTCACCAGAGAAGATTCCAGCCGAGCGGCCGGTTTAATCAGGGACATGTGGTTTCAGGGTTTCAGTTCAATGGGGTACGAGTATGATAAACCGGACTACCGGCTTGATTTTTCCAGCGGTGGACCGATCTTTCAGAATGCCTCAATATTTATCGCTGCCCGACAGAACTTTATCAATCCGATTTTTCCTGCAGCGGAGCCCAATACACAAACGCAGTTAATGAGCAACCTGGTCTATTATATTGGCGGTAATGATAAGATTCGTTTTACAGTCAATTACGCCAAAGCGAAGATCAATGACTTTACCGGTAATTTTTTTGACTGGTTTGAAATAGCACTGCGTAATACGATCAACCGGCAGACAACCACCCAATTTGGTCTGGACTGGAATCATGTTTTCGATAATTCCAGTTTTCTTGATCTGAGGTTAAGCCAGCTCAATATTCTGTCAGAGGATCGGGTATTTTTACTTCGCCCGGATCAATATTCCAATGATTATTCAAGTAATACCAACTGGCGCGCCTATAACGATCCGTCGGGATATTCTGTCGGTGGTATGAATACCACCTATGGCGATGCTTCAACCAAATCGTTTAATATTACCGGAAATTTCACCAGCCAGGTTACCACAAGCCACCTGATAAAAGCAGGCATGCAATTTACCTACCATGATATCAATGTTGACCGCAAGATGAGCATGACCAACGCAGCAAATATGCGCTTTGATTTTTACCATGAATATCCTTATGAGGGGGCTGTTTTTGTGCAGGATAAAATGGAATTTGAAGGAATTATTGCCAATGTGGGCCTGCGCTTCGATTTTTATAATTTTAATACCGACTATTTTACGAATAAGTTTTCACCTTATCGAAATCCCGGATTTGACCCGGTGAACCCGGCATCAGGGCAATTTTACGATAAAACATACGCAGCAACGGAGAAAACGGATCTGGAAACGGTCTTACAACCCAGAATCGGCATTTCCTTTCCTGTTTCAGAAGCAACGGTTCTGCATTTGAATTATGGCGTTTTTACCCAACGTCCGGCATATGAGTATATCTTTGTCAGCCGGTTTATGGTCGAGGCAAACCCTGACTTTGAACGACTGGGAAATCCTCAATTGAAACCTGAGCGGACCACTTCTTATGATATCGGTTTGGTGCGGTCTTTTGCAGATGATTTTCGTCTGGATTTAAGCGCCTACTTAAAAGATGTCAGCAATCTGGTTCAAATGGCTTCCTACACCGACCGGGATGGATTTGTTTATGAGACATTCGATAATCAGGAATATGCTGATATATATGGATTTCAGGTCAGCCTGGAAAGAAGACTTTGGTATTTTACGCGGTTTTGTCCGTTATAACTGGGAATCGGCAACCGGTAAAAGCAGCAGTGCTGTAGGATCAGCCGAGCGCGTCAAATATTATGAAAATGAGCCGGACAGAGCGGAATTAAAGAATCCGGAGGATATTTTCCTTGATTACAGCCGCTTGCACAAATTGGTTACATCACTGGTTTTTGCCACACCCGCAGATTACGGTATGGAACTGCTGGGGTATAAAATTTTCTCTGATTTTTCCGTTGCGGCAACCTATCAGTATTTATCAGGAAGACCGTTTACATGGGATGAGACCGGCCAGGGCTTACGCTTTAATCAGCGGACCCCGGAGGAGAACGATCTCAGTCTGCGTGTGGAAAAGAGTTTTAGAATAGGATCGGGAAATCTGAATGTCTATCTGGAAGGATTTAATATATTAAACGATCAGGTATATTCCTATAACAGAACGTTTTCCGATGATCCGAATAATCCCTACCGGCAACGTTATATGGATTCGAGCCAGGATGTCCTGGTCGAAACCGAGTTTTCACCGTATACATCCCGGCTGGATAATTACCTCTTTTCAAATCAACCGAGACACTGGCGTTTTGGTGTTATCTATAAATTTTAAGTTGCGTAAATGGGGTGTGACCGATGAGCAATAAAATAAAATTCAGGATCCGGGTATTTATATTACTGACTTTTTCTGTTGGTGTGAACACCGGACTGACACAGGTAAGAGAATCCAGAATTCACGACAGAGGGATGTTGCATGAAACGATCTTCAATACCGGCACCATCGGCAGGCCCTACCAATACGGCGATGCCGGGAATAAAACATCAGATCCGTTGATGGAGTGGCCGCCGCGTTCGCGTACGATAATAGATGGTATTGAGTACAGCGGACAGCACAATATTGTTGGTGGCGGGGTGTATGTCTACGGCAAATCCTGCTGGGAAGACCGGGGCGGGATAATCGCATTTATGCGCTTTGCGGGGCTGTGACCGGCACCGATCTGCCTGAACTACCTCTGGGCCGCTGGAGTTTTCCGATCTCAATGGAGGAAATTGAGAACTTTCCCAATCCTGGCAGACGGTATCGATAAATCCAAATTATAATCCGGATGAAGCAGAAGAAATTATCATATCAAAATGGTCTACACCACCGGGAATCACGGTGACGCGAACATCACGGGCCTGGAGTTACCCGGATTATGATGACATGATCATATACGAGTACGAGTTCGAGTATACCGGTGATACCGATGGCAATCTGGCAACCATAGAACGGGACTAATACCCTGATCGATATACTGATTAGATTTTGATTCGGTTTTGCACCTTCAATGCTGGGCTATCAACGCTGGTACAGCGGCCAGTGGTCTGATATGGCAGTTCAACCGTGGTGACGCCACGGCATTTTATGATCCGGATTACTGGCTGGGATTTGACATGGTTATGCGCACGACGGCGGAAGATGAAGTAACAAAATATATGTGCTGCTCATCCGGATCCAAATCCGGACAACTTTAAACTTTTTGCCGAAACCGGGCATGAACGGTGGGTGGGTTGTTGAGTCCCGCAGGCACCGGGGGTCTGCATGCTGTATTACGATACAGAATCATCTGGCCATTGTCGATCCCAATGATCCGCAGCGCAATCAATCCGAAAAAGTCGCCTATCTGAGTTATGATGCGGCAAATAATCCCTATGAACTGGATAACGAGGGACGGGTATTACAACCCTGGTCGATATCTGCTCCCACGGCGAATATCCGTTCCTCAAAAATGATGGACCGGGCAACCAATATTGATGAACGCTGGGGCGGGATCTGGAATCCGGAATTATATTGCCTTAATGGTGATCCCAGTGATGAAGGCTATATTCCACCGGAAGGCGCGACTGGCTGGGTCGGGCGCAATTTTGGCTACTCGCAATCCTGGAACGGTTCATCTGATCCTCTACTACTTTCGGACCCTATATCATGAATCCGCGGTGATAAAATAGAATTTGCTCTGGCCGAAGTGATCGGCTACGGGGCTAGTGCGGGTAAGCAATTTGATCGGCGGGCAATCCTCACAGCAATGGGCGCCGGCTCCTTCATGGAACCGAAAATTATCATGAACGGTACAACCGTGACCGAGGCCTATCTGGATGATTATGGCTATCCGGATTATATCAATTCAGATGTTAAAACAGTAAACCAGGTCGCGCATAAAGACTTTTGAGGCCTATTTGGGCAGGACTATTCCCTATGATCCTGTACGGCAGGGTCCTGTTGAAGGTATCATGTGGCCGGAAAACAATCCCGGTCCGTCAGAAAATACGGAAAAGTATAAAATTCCGGTACCGGTTCCCGCGCCTGTCATCTCTGTAGATAATTCACCACAGGCCACGGTCATCGTATCCTGGAATCATTCTGCTGAGCAATTTAGCCATGCACGACTGACGGGGAATCTGAGCAAATATAATCTGTATCGAAGCACATTTGAGATGGGACCATGGACATTATTAAAAACCTTTGATGTTCAGTCGGGCGAAGAGATATACATGTATGATGATGTTGACGAAACTTTCAGGCTTGGTGAAGCAAAATATTATGCGGTTACGGCGATAGACGAAAATGGTCTGGAAAGCGGAAAAACCAATATTACCTATCACCAGAAAAATGTTAAATCGGTTGAAAAACTGGGTAAGGTGCATGTCGTGCCAAATCCATTCTCAGTTTCATCCGGATTTGAGGGACTGGGGCAGGAAGGTGCCGTGGGTTTTTACGGCCTGCCGGCAAAATGTACGATCAGGATTTATTCTTATGCCGGCCAGCTGGTTGAAACGATTGAACATGATCAGGCCGTTTTTTCAACCGCCTGGTTTCAGGTCACCCGCAACCGGCAGGATATTGCATCAGGCGTTTATTTATATGTGATCACGACACCGGAAGGGGATCAGACAACCGGTAAATTTATCATCGCAAAGTAATATGAGGCTGACAAATATGAACTTTCGACTGAACTATTTGTTCATTCTATTCCTTATCTGCAGTTATGAATTTATCTGTGTTTGCCCAGGGGCAGGGAATAGACAAGGTGGGGACAACATCCTTTCAGTTCCTGAAAGTTATGCCGGATGCCAGGTCAACGGCTCTGGGAGAAGCATACACTTCGGTCGTAAACACATCTGAAGCGGTCTTTTGGAACCCGGCTGCTCTGACACGGATTGACGGTACGGATATAGCTTCATCCTATGTCGACTGGCTGCTGGATATCTCGCATTTTTCAATCGCGGCCGCTCATCAGATTGATAATGTGGGCACGATCGGTGTGCAGGCGGTTCTGACTGATATGGGTGTCATTGAGGAAACACGGGTGGATCATCTGTACCGGGATGAAGCGCAGGGCTTTTATAATCCCGGATTGACGGGCAATACGGTTCAGCCGGGATCTATGGTGTTTGGTGTCTCATTTGCCCGAATGGTTACCGATAAATTTTCATTTGGGCTGACAGTAAAATATGCCCGTGAAGATCTGGTGGTAAAAAGTGCCTCATCGGTTATTTTTGATGGCGGGGTGCTGTTTAACACCGGTTATAACTCCCTGGTTTTGTCCGCGGTCCTCAGACATTTCGGCCCGCAAATTAAATATCATAACAAGAGTTACCCGTTACCACAAACTTTTACCCTGGGTATTTCAGGTTATCTGATCGCCCCCGAAAGTTCATTTCTATTAGATTCAGACGCAAGCAAACTATTGATATCCTACGATCTGTCGCAACCTCGTGATTACAGTCAGCAGCATCATCTCGGCATGGAATATATATTTAAGGACTTATTATTTCTGCGCGGAGGCTATAAGATTAATTTCGATGAGGAAGGTTTTACCTATGGTTTCGGAATTTCTTACACGGGGATACGGATCGATTATTCATACTGTGATTTCGGTGAATTTCTGAATGCCGTACACCGGTTTTCGGTTGGATTTGGCATTGACTAAGCCCAATATCAGGCAAAGGGAGTATGGTAATGTACAAAGTGATCAATAAAAATATGACACAAGAAATAATGAGCATGGTATTTTGTCTGCTTCTGTTTGCCGGGAGTGGCATTGCCCAGCACCGGGGCGATAATTTATCCTTCCAGGGTATCATGGCCGAGAATGGCAACGGCGTCAAGTCCCAGGCCATGGGTGGCGCGTATACCTCAGTCTCCGGTGATCTTGAAGCCCTGTTCTGGAATCCGGCCGGATTAATCGGGATCAGTGGAATTCAATTTTCAGTCGCCGGCAATACATATGATCAGGTTTGGCGGGAAAACCAGGAATACCGTCCCAACCGGCAATTTGTAACTTTGCCCTTTTATCTGGATGGCCTGTATGTTCCGGATCCGGCTAATAATGGCAGACTGGATTATGAGGTGTTTCAGGAAGATTCGGCGTATTTTGTAACAGAACCGGTATTAGGTCAGGATAAATACGGCGAAGATGCGGCTGACTGGCAGTACGAGAAAAGTGGTTTTATTTTTAATAATTTTTCTGCTGCCTTGCCTTTGAATTTAGCAGATCAGCAATTTGTGATTGCCGCCGCCTATGCGTATAAATCGCACCTGCTTGACTATGACCGTAATCAGACCTATCTCGATCCCCATCCGGGTTCGGATGAATATAACGACATGATTGTCAGAATTACCGATCCCGGTGACAGTGTGCGGATTAACTGGTCTGACTTTGAACGGATCAGGGAAGGTGATATTCAGACGATCAATTTTGCTCTGGGTTATGAATTGAATCAAAATATATCTTTGGGCCTTGGGTTGAATTTTATGAGCAGCAAAACAAACGACTCTCAAAGTCTGTCCAGGATCGGTTATTTTGATCTGGTTGATGGGGCGAATTCATTTCGCTTTGGGTATGATACGCTCAATGTATCGGTTAGCGGGAAATCAGATTTCAGCGCAACGTCAATCAATCTGGGCGCTATTCTGCAATTCGATCATTTCAGTCTGGGTGTCAATCTGACCAGTCCCTATACCATGGTTCGTAAATGGAATTATACGACGACAACCAGTAATGTAACACGGATCAGATAATGAAACAACAAGCGGCGAAGATGAAATGAAAGTGCCGCTTTCCTACGCATTTGGCATCAGTCATACGACCTGTTGAGTCGGTCCGTTTCTCGATAGATCTTAAGCAGAATAATTATGGCGACGCAGAGTTCAGTTATGCACGACCGGATTCTTTTTCGCACAGTTGGGTTGACCAGACTGCACTGGTTTCGGGTTTGCCTACTCACCGGTCAATTTTATATCTATTCTCGGCGGGTATCGACTACCGGACAGAAGTATTTACCCCCGATGGGGCAGCGACCAGAGATGAAGGTCCTGCCATATATGGTTATTCCTTGGATTAAGTTTTAAAACGGAGTATGGTGTACTTGATCTGGCCTATGTGACCAGAAATATGAAGTACTATGATTCATATTACAGTAATACCAATTATGTCTCGGAATCACTGACCAGATTTCTGGTCGGATATACACTTTCCTTTTGATCAGTAGGTATAATCTCATCGCTGTGTTGTAAAAAAAGGCAGCAATGGCCTAAATCAGAGTTCTACTCTGATATGTGTTAATAAAGATTTTTTGAAAGGTAGATTTATAACAATTAACAATAATATTAATTAATTCATTCATAACTAACCAATGGAGGTGTAAATGAAAGTCAGCAAAATGACATTCGTTACGATTTTAGTGATGCTATGCGCAAGCATGGGTTTTTCCCAGACGGTCATTAAGATCGAAGATACGGCCGGGGAAGGTGCAGACCTGAAGGCCGCTTTATCATATGCCAATTCAGGGCAGTCCGATCTAATCATTGAACTGACCACCGATGGCGGGAACTATTATCTTGTCGGAACCAGATTCCATAACTGTTCCCCTGACCATCAGGGCCGCTGATGGATTGACGAATAAGCCGATTATTAAAGTGGCCGATGGTGATACAGTCAGAAATTCTTCACGGTAAAGAGTGATTTCACCCTGCAAGGAATTATTCTGGATGGTCAACGTGACGACGGAACCTATAATCTCACCCGGTCACACCTGTGGGTTGAGCCTAATCACGCCGATCTGCGGGTCAATGTTTTGGTCACTGATTGTGTACTTATAAATGTCACGAATCCGGGGACCTCGGGAACGATACCAAAGGGAATGCGATTGAGACCGAAACGGGGCTCTGATCAGTTTAATAAAAATTGAAAACACAACTTTCCTGAACTATACGGATGAGCCGATTCTCATGCAAAAGGTTCAGGAGACACCGGAGTCGGTCGATTCAATTATGATCCGGAACTGCACGTTCTATAATTCCAACAACAATTCAAAGAATCAGGGACAGTTCACAATAAAAAGTGATGCCGATCTTGGGACAGCCGATCCGAAAATAGTGCTTGAAAATCTTACTTTTTACAACTGCGGAACCGCTTTTGCGATCCGAAATTGTCCGGGCACAAAAGTCAGAAATATAATTGTTGCCAATGTAAACAACGATGCGGCGGGTGGAAATCTAGGTTGTATTGGTAATCAAGGTTCAGTGATCAGCCATGTGGATACTTTTTTGGTCAGTGGCGGGACATTTAGTTTGACCGATTTTAATGTTCCCGGTGCCGTACCCGCTGAACTGGATTCGGCAACCGTCTATAATCTTGATCCCATGTTTGCCGATGCGGCAAATGGTGATTTCACGGTTAAAAATCCTGAACTGTATACACTGGCCCATGACGGCGGTCTGCTGGGTGATCGTCGCTGGTCAGACCCGGAAATCTCAGCAATTCTTGACCAGTCGGTTATTTCCGGAGTACCGGCGGCATTTTCATTATCACAGAATTATCCCAATCCCTTCAATCCGGTTACCACCATCCGGTATACACTGGATAAATCTTCTGATATCAGCATTAATGTATACAGTATCACCGGTAAACTGGTAGAGACGTCTGTACACGGGAAGTAAACCGGCGGGTGAATACGCCATTACCTGGGATGCGTCAAATCTGGCTTCAGGCGTTTATTTTTATAAACTGATCTCCGGTGCAAACATCCTGACCAGAAAAATGATGCTGATTAAATAGTATCAAATGCTACCATGAGATTTGTTCTTTGACGGGATAACAGGATAAACAGGATAATCAACGATCTTTTTTAATTAAGAGTTTTAAATGTATCTATGATTGAGTATTAATAAGTTGGAAAAAAGTTATCAGGTAAATCCTGTTTTCCTGTCTATAAGATTTATTTGCAAGAACGATTTAAGTAAAATCTGAAAATAAAAATACGGTTTTTAATTTATTACAATGACGAAATACTTTTTTAAAATCATACATTGCCAAAGACAACAAGGATTTAAAATGAAATTCTAATAAACATGGTTCTGTCGTTTGGATGATATTTTTCTTCACAGGGTGCGGTAGCACCGGTTCAAGGAGATGAGTGAACAAGAACTGGTGGCCGGAAATCTTGTCCGAAAGAGACAGCGTCGATGTTTATCTGCCTGATTTTTCTTATGCCGGATATCACTGGGGTGAAAAACAATTACCTGAACTGAAACCCACCATGCATGTCTCAGATTTTGGCGCCATACCGGATGACGAAAAAGATGATACGGAGGCACTTGAAAAAGGCGTTTAGTGCCGCCAATAAGTATCAGGGTCCGGTGGTCTTAAAACTGGATAAAGGGAATTATATATTAAAAGATATACTTTATATCGACCGTAGTAACTTTGTTCTGCAGGGTTCGGGCAGCGGGAAAGATGGTACGGTTATTTATATGCCGCAACCGCTGAATAAACTACCAACACCTGCCGATATGACGGAACTTGAAGAGTACCTGAATGTAAATAATAAGCGGCAACGCGAACCGGATAGAGGTATCGATGAGCGTTTCTCATTATATGCCTGGTCGGGCGGATATATCTGGACCAGAATGCCCGGTGACCGCGCCAAACCCTATATGTCAAAATATTATGTCGCGCCCAAGGAACTGGCGGTAATTAAAGTGGCCGGTAAGAGAGGCGAACATACCATCGAAGTTGAAAGATGCAACAAATTTGAAAGTCGGCCAGATCGCTTGTATCAACTGGTATAACAAAGATGGTGAAAATTCATCGCTGATCAAACATTTGTATGATAACCAACCCGTGAGTATAGGTTCCCGGCATTGGGAAAGCCCGGAAATGCCGTTGATCAAACAGGAAGTGACCGTTAAGAGTATAAAAGGAAATCTGGTCACGATAAAAGAAAAACTCATGCATGATCTGAAACCGGAATGGTATCCCGATATAACCGAATGGCAATATATTTCTGAAGTTGGCATTGAACATATCCGCTTTGAATTTCCGTATGAGGAATATTATGCCCATCATCTGGAATCCGGTTATAACGCCATATATATGACAAATACCGCGCATTCGTGGGTAAAAGATGTCGCTGTGCATAACGGTGACAGTGGATTTATCTCGGATATCTGTGCCAATGTCACCGTAGAGGATGTCGTCGTTACGGGCAGAACCTATCATTATGCGGTTCAATTTGGTGATTGTTACGACATGCTTGCCAAAAGGGTAAAAGTGGATTGCCATGTCATGCATTCGCTCAGTTTTAACACCGGGGCACGGAATTGTGTATTTACGGATTGCATCGTTACGACCATGCCTTCGCTGGATCAGCACAGTGGTGCCAATCATCAGAACCTGTTTGATAATATCAGAATAACTGAAGATGATCCCGATCGCACTTTTTTTTATATGGGCGGTGATGGTTACTGGGCTCCAACCCACGGTGCCTTCTCCACATTCTGGAATATTCAGGTGAACTTCACTTTTCCGAAACCGGATGACCTTCCGCTGCCGATAAAGGGTGTGACCAACGGTCCATCAGCCAGACTGGTTGGGATAACGGCTAATTATCCGATGAAGATCACCTATGGACCGGGATGTTATATGGAAGGGATCAATCAACCCGGAATAGCTGTCAACTCCTTGTATGAATATCAGTTGAAAAAGAGACTTTCCGGATTTTAAGATTACGGAAACCACGGCCGCTCGGCCCGGCTGATCAGTTGCAGTAAAATTCCACAGTTTCCGGTATGTTTGTTTTGCTGTTGATTTATAGAGATCCCTGCGGGGAGCAATGCATAAGATCATATTAAATTAGGGGATGTATTGAAAATAATATTTACGTTCCTGACGCTGATTCTCTTCAGCAACTTCGCTTTGGCAACTGAATACGTTGTCTCAACCGCTTCGGATATCGCTTCAGCAATGACCAATGCTCAGCCGGGCGATACCCTGACAATGACTGCCGGGACCTGGACAGATCAACAGATATATCTCAACGGCAGCGGTGCGGAAGGCGATACCATTTTGCTGCGGGCGGAGATTCCGGGGCATGTGGTTTTAAACGGCAGTTCACGTCTCAGCATCAATGGCCGTTACTTAAAGGTAGACGGATTACGGTTCACCGGCGGGTACAATCTTGCGGGTGCCATCGATTTTGAAAGCGGCAGTCATCATTGCCGGGTCACCAACACCGGCGTTTCTGAGTTCAATCCACCCGACCCGGCTACCCGCTATCACTGGATAAATCTGAAGGGATCTCACAACCGGCTGGATCACTGCAAAATATCCGGCATGCGTCATAGCGGAGTATCCGTACTGATCACGCTCACCGGAACACCTTATGGCTATCATCAGATTGATCATAATTATTTCGCGGACAAACCGTTGGGAGACGGCAACGGTTATGAATCACTCAAGGTCGCAGCGGGTGCGTATTCTGATCTTGAAGGTAATATCATTGCCGAATATAACTATTTTTATCGCTGCAGCGGCGAAATCGAGATAATTTCCAATAAATGCCTGAATAATATATATCGTTATAATACCTTTGTGGAATGCCAGGGTACCCTGACTCTGCGTCAGGGCACGAATTGTGTCGTTGAAGGAAATTATTTTTTTGGAAATGGTTTAGCTTACACAGGTGGAATTCGCATCACGCACCGCGGACATAAGATTATTAACAATTATTTACAGGACCTTGCTGGTGATGGACAGCGAAGTGCTATTGCTCTTTACGCTGGTATGGATCATGCAGATTATGTGCCCGGAGATGGAGGACACGTAAGGGCAGACAGTATAACCATTGCCCACAATACAATTGTCAACTGTGCCGAAGGCATTTATTCCGGCTCATTTGATTCGAACGATCTGATCATCCTTCCGCCAAGGGATAATATCCTGGCCAATAACATTATTACCATGAACAATAGTGCGGCTTGCTACAAAGAGATCCGCTTTATCCCGGTTACAATGAGTTTTGGGAAGGTAATATGCTCAATGGATCCAATCCCGGCGATGTGCCCTGATTCTGGTTATGTGCTAAGTGATCCTGATTTAATATTGACCGATGGGTGGTACCAGATCTCGGTTAACAGTCCTGCCATTGACGCCGCACAGGGTGGCTATCCTTATGTCACAGAAGATATCGATGGTATACCACGCGGTCAGTTAAAAGACACCGGCGCCGATGAACTGGGCAGTGGTCCCCGGCAGCCGTTGACAAAGGATGATGTCGGTCCCGCCTGGTTCCAGGATCCCGATTTACCTGTAGCCTTATCCTTGAGTACCTCCGGATCAGGTGAGGTGGTACTTGATCCGGCAGGCGGCGTTTATGAAGTGGGAACCTGGGTAAATCTTACGGCTTTTCCGGCCGGGGATAATATTTTCTCACGCTGGGAAGGTGACCTGGACAGTCAGGCGAATCCGGACTCAATTTTTATGGATGCTGATAAACATGTTACTGCAGTTTTTACACTTCCCGTTATGCATACCTTAAATACATGGTTGACCGGATCCGGTCATGTGAATCTGGATCCCGCAGGTGGTCAATATGCCCCCGGAACCACTGTTGTGATCAGGGCAGTTCCGGATAGCGGCTGGATCTTTCAAAACTGGTCCGGTTCCCTGGCTGGTTCGGCAAATCCGGATACGCTGCTCATGGATGAAAATAAATTGGTCATTGTGACATTTGTCCGTAATCCGTCCGCGATCACGATAGACCATTTTATACCGCTGAAGTTCAATCTGAATCAGAACTATCCGAATCCGTTCAATCCGGTCACCACCATTTCGTTTTCCCTGGAAGCAGCTGCTTCGACCCGATTAACGATATATGATGCTTTGGGAAATATAGTCGAAGAATCGGTAAATGAGTATTTAAAAGCAGGGGAATATCAAATCAATTATAATGCGGTTTCTCTCGCCTCCGGCGTCTATTTTTATCAACTGATATCAGGGGCGAAACGGGCGATCCGCAAGATGGTCGTGATGAGATAATTTTGATTTCTGATGATCACGGTCTGGGTTATCAAGATTTTAGGCTTAATGAGACTTATCCGGACAGAAAAAATATGAAAATGTATGGCTATATGAGGATCGCGATCTGGTTAATAGCGACAATCGTTTTATTCTCTGCCTGTTCACAATCGGCAGAAAAACAAAAATTTAATGTCCTCTTTATTGCTGTGGATGATCTCCGGCCGCAATTAAATTGTTATGGATATAAAAATATTCACTCACCTAACCTGGATCGCCTGGCTTCTCAGGGACTGCTGTTTAACCGGGCCTATTGCCAGCAGGCCGTGTGCAGTCCATCGCGGACTTCATTATTGACCGGCTTACGACCGGAATCGGTTGGAGTGACCGATCTGAATACCCATTTCAGAGAAAACAAGCCGGATGTCGTTACACTTCCGCAGCATTTTAAGAATCATGGCTATTATTCGCGCTCTTTCGGCAAAATTTTTCATCCCGGACTGGATGACCCCCGGTCCTGGTCCGATTCATCCTGGTGGTCCCGGTTTCCGGATAAATACAATTACCAGGATTCCCTGATCGATGCGGATATAAAGAAAGCCTTTGATAAATTTTATGCAAACTTTCAGGCCATATCGAAAAATATGACGGAGGGCGAGAAACTGGAAGCGATGCGGAAAAAGCCACGCGGCCCATCCTGGGCTTCCCCTGATGTGCCGGACACGATGCTGGCGGATGGGGAATGCGCTTCAGAGGTAATCCGTATGATCAATCGGATTAAAGACCGGCCGTTCTTTATCGCGGCCGGTTTCAGAAAGCCACACCTGCCGTTTGTCGCGCCAAAAAAATACTATGACCTGTACCCGGAAGATTCAATCATTCTGGCTGATAATAATCATTTACCCGAAAATGCGCCGGAGATTGCCGGCACAAACTGGGGTGAATTACGCAAATATGCGGATATTCCCAAAGAAGGGCCGGTCTCTGAAAGCAAAGCGCGTCAGTTGACCCGTGCCTATTATGCCTGTGTGTCATTTATTGATGCCCAGATTGGCAAATTGCTTGACGAACTGGACCGTTTGGATTTGAGAAAAAAGACGGTGGTGATCCTATGGGGCGATCACGGTTGGCATCTGCTGGAGCACGGTCTATGGTGCAAACATACAAATTATGAAATTGCCACACGGGTACCGATGATAATCAGAGTGCCCGGTATGCAATCTGCCGGCAGAAGAACCAACGCCCTGACGGAATTTGTAGATATCTATCCCACCTTGAGTGAGCTCTGCGGTCTGCCGCATCCTGCTCACCTCGAAGGGACCAGTTTCATCCCTCTTTTGGAAGATCCGGAGCATCCCTGGAAAAAAGCGGCTTTTAGCCTTTATCCCAGAAACCTGCCTGAAACTGGTGATATCATGGGCCGTACTGTCCGAACAGAGCGTTACCGGTTTGTCGAATGGGCCAATAAGGACAGTTCTTTTTATCAAATCGAATTATATGATCATGATATCGATCCCGATGAAAATTCCAACATTGCCGCAGACCCGGAAAATATTGCTCTGGTAAAGCAGTTAACCCAAATATTGCATGCCGGGTGGAGAGAGGCTTTACCAGATGATAATACAAAAGTAAAACGATGAATCAGCCATAAAACAAAGGATTACATTTCTTGAAAAAAAGATTATCTCTGATCATCACGATCGCATTTACTTGTTTTCTGATTAGTGGTGCTGCCTCGCAGGAGAAGCAAAATATCCTGTTCATTGCCATGGATGACCAGAATGACTGGATCGGATCTTTTAGCGGGCATCCGCAGGTGAAAACACCAAGTATTGACCGACTGGCGGAAATTGGCATCCGATTCACGAATGCGCACTGTGCGGTACCGATCTGCGGTCCTTCACGGGCGGCTCTTTTTACCGGCAAGCAGCCATGGCATACCGGCGTTTATGTCAATGATAAAAAAAGTTTAGAAGTGGTTGGCCGGGAATTCTTGACCCTGCCTCAACTCCTGAGGGAGGAAGGCTACAATACCTATGGCGCCGGCAAAGTGTTTCATGGCAATATTAACAGTTACCCGGCGGATCTGTTTACCGAGTATGGTCCCGGATACAATCAGTTTCAGCCGTTGTCTTCCAAAGAGGCGCAATATACGGATGAAGAATTTAGTTCTCCGGTCGACAAGTCAATTCTAACCCATATAGTGGATCGTGGTCCCGGAAAGCTGCAGGCCTCCTTTCCGTTAAATAAAATGCCCCGTGAACGGCGCCTGGGCTCAAGGAAAATTGAATCGTTCGACTGGGGCCCCCTGCCGGTTAAAGATGAAGATATGGATGATTACAAGACCGCCGATTGGGTGATTGGTAAACTGAAGGAAACTCATGACAAGCCGTTTTTCCTGGCGGCAGGATTTTATCGCCCGCATATTCCCCTGTATATTCCGCAAAAATATTATGATATGTATCCACCTGACAAAGTTCACTTACCGGATGTTCCAAAAGATGACCTGGAAGATCTTCCGTTTGTCGGTAAGGACTTTGCCTTAATTGCATATTCAGCCGGATCTCATAAAAATGTTACCGATCATGATCAATGGCGGGAGGCTGTGGCCTGTTATCTGGCCTGTATCACCTTTGTCGATGAGCAGATCGGACGGATAATGAGCGCCCTGGAAGAAAGCCCTTACCGGGATAACACAACTGTCGTCCTTTGGGGTGACAACGGCTGGCATTTAGGGGAGAAGGAACACTGGGGAAAATTTACCGGTTGGGAGGAGTCGACCCGCATTCCATTGATTATCGTACCGCCAAAAAACAGGGACCGCGAATTTTCTGAAGACGCTGAATGCACGCAACCGGTGAGCCTGATCGATCTCTATCCGACCATGATGGCGCTTAATAATATCCCGCTCAGGAATACCCTGGATGGGAAAAGTCTGCTCCCGTTATTGATCGATCCGCGGAAAAAATACAGCGACCATGTCATATCTACCTTTGGCCGTGGAAATCACAGCATCCGTACCGAAAAATGGCGGTATACACGGTATTATGACGGCAGTGAAGAATTATATGATTTAGATCAGGATCCGGGTGAATATATCAATCTGGCAGACCAAAAAGCGTATGAAAATGTGAAAAATGAATTACAAGAAAAAATGCCGGATCATAAAGAGGTGGCGTATTTTGTAAGCATGGGATTCTGGAAAGCAGTTATCTATAAGGATAGGGGCAGATCAGAATTATTCAATTTCGGGGATAACAGGGCTGTCCCGGAGGAAGTTAATTTGTATCACGAACATCCTGACATTATCGATAAAATACTGAGCTATATAAAAGAAAATAATGTTTCTGAAAAATATCTGTCAATTCCTGAGTAAAAAGCAAAATATTATTTGAATTGTCTTGAGTATATATTTACAATTTGACGGTCCTGATCAATTGCAAGAAAGACTGATTTCGTCATTCCGAACTAGTTTCGGAATCTAATAAAAAATAACTATTTAGATCCTGAAACAAGTTCAGGATGACATCTCGGTTGTTAGAATTTATATATACATTCCAGGAACAAAAAATGTAACTACCAAGTCAAAATAAAACATATTATTTAAAAAGGAAAGAATAATGCACCATAAATTAATTTCAAAATTCTGGCTTTCAGTTTTCACGTGTTGCTTCTTATTTTCATTCTATCCTTATCCTGGTTTTGCGCAGAGTACCGGAAACACAAAACCCAATATCCTGATCTATGTAGCCGACGATCAATATATATCAAGTGTTGGTTGTTACGGAGCCAATCCCAGCCATACCCCAAATATTGATAAACTGGCCGAGGAGGGTATCCGGTTCACGCACTGTTTTACACCCTCATCCATCTGCACGCCCAATCGTGGGGCATTATTATCCGGTATGTATCCTCTGAAGAATGGGGCTCACGCCAATCATTCCGGGTTTTATGATGGCGTTAAATCTCTGCCCAATTACATGAAAGAGCTTGGCTATCGGGCCTGTATTGTTGGAAAGGATGGAATTCAGAAACCCAGCGACCTGTATGAGTGGGAATTCCGTATCAAGAAATCGGAGGAACATGTTCCGGGGGCCGATGAGCCCAAACATGACCGGCACAGAAAAAGCCGTTTTGATGAAATTGAAAAATTCATTGGTGATAACGACTCCCGGCCCTTTTGTATCTTTCATGCGGCCTCATTGCCACACAGCCCGCTGTTGAACAAAATACCAAATGGTTTGGAAGGATATGATGCAAATAATTACTATATGGATCTCGAACTGGGGAAATATCTTGAGCTGCTTAAAAAATATAAATCAGAGGCAAATACAGTTGTCATTTATGTCAATGATAATGAAGCCCAGCATGAACGGACAAAAAATACCCTGTACGATACAGGAATTAATATACCTATGATCGTACGCTGGCCGGGTCATATAAAAGCGGGTAGTACTACGGATGTGATGGTGAGTACACTTGATCTCTTGCCGACCATTCTGGAAATATCGGGTGGTGATATTCCCGCCAATTTAGATGGTAAAAGCATGCTGGGGGTCTGGGAAGGGAAGATCGATCACCTCCATGACAAACTCTTTTTCAGTTATACCGGCGTCATCGTCAGCAGCCGGCGACAGGAAACACCATTCCCAATAAGGGCGGTGCGAACAGACCGGTATAAATATATCCGTTATCTTAATGCCACAGTGGGGCATCCTAAGGTCAAGGATAAAATATTCCCGGCTGAGGAACTCTTTGACCTGCGGGCTGATCCGCAGGAAAAAAATAATCTTGCCGGATCTCCCGATCTTGCAAAAATAAAACAAACATTACGCGATGACATTGACAGTTGGATGAAGTCCATAAATGATAAAGGTATTGAAAGTGAACAAGAGACTTTAGAGCGTTATCCACCAAAGCAAAATGCAGCGGAGGAGGAAGAAGAATGAAACCTTTATTTTCAGGAAAGCGCAATATGACGGTAATTTTCCGCATAGTCATTGTAATATTTGTATTCGTAATTAGTTCCATCGTCCAGGCTCAGAAACCAGGAGCACTCCCCAAAAAAAATGTGTTATTCATTGCAATTGATGACCTCAGGCCACAACTGGGTTGTTATGGGGAAGAGCAGATGATCTCACCGAATATTGACCGGATGGCTTCTGAGGGACTGCTATTCGAACGCGCCTACTGCCAGCAGGCGGTCTGCTCGCCGTCCCGGATCAGTCTGCTGACCGGATTGCGCTGTGAAACCACAAAAATATACGATTTGGTCAGAATGAAGAAAGATGTACTGCCCGATATCGTCAGTTTGCCACAACATTTTAAAAATAATGGCTATGAAACCATATCATTGGGCAAAATCTATCATCATAATGAAGACGATCCGGATGCCTGGTCGAAACCGCCGCTCAGATTTATGGTCGGGAGCGGGTATGTCACCGAAGAAGGTAAGAAACTGGTCAAACTGAATAAAGAATCAAATCCGAAATCCGGCACAAAGGGTCCGGTCACCGAGTCTGCCGATGTGGCTGATAATGTTTATAGTGACGGCAAACTGGCTGATAAAGCCATTGAGGAATTACAATTGTTGAAAGATAAACCGTTCTTTCTGGCCGTTGGATTCCGCAAACCGCATTTACCATTTACTGCGCCCAAGAAATACTGGGATATGTATGATCCGCAAAAACTGAAACTGGCGGATAATCCATTTTATCCTGAGGGTGTAACTCCATATACGATGAATAATTATGGCGAACTGCGTAACTACTATAATATGCCGAGGGGAAAAGAAAGAGTGAATGACGAATTAGCCAGACATCTGATCCATGGATATTATGCCTGTGTATCGTTTATCGATGCGCAGATCGGCAGAATGTTAGACGAACTGGAACGCCTGGGATTGAGGGAAAATACGATCATTGTGCTCTGGGGTGACCACGGCTGGAAGTTGGGTGAGCATGACAGTTGGTGTAAACACACTGATTTTGAGATCGACTGCAATGCACCGTTGCTGATCAGTGATCCGCAAATGACCAAAAAAGGTATCCACACACGCGCGCTGACTGAATTTATTGATATTTATCCGACGCTCTGTGAATTAACCGGTTTACCAAAACCAGCCCATCTTGAAGGGCTTAGTTTTAAACCGTTGATGGAAAATCCGGATCTGCCCTGGAAAAAAGCGGCTACCAGCATCTGGGTGGAAAATAAATATCGTTATGATCCGGAAACTCAAATCATCGGTTATGCCATAAAAACAGATCGCTACCGTTATATTGAGTGGCGGCACACCAAATCCGGTGAAATCAGGGCGCGGGAATTGTACGATCATGAGGTGGATCCGGATGAGAATAAAAATGTGGCAGAAAAGACGGAATATGCCGGTACGGTTAAAGAAATGCATGATCTGATGAATCAGGATCATGCCAGTTACCGACCAGCGCCTTAACCTTGCTGAAGATAAATAAAATAACTAGTTCGTTACCGGCCAGACTATATTGTGGCTTGTGCCGGATCCAAACGCTTGCTATGAAAAAAACACTTTAAGGATGCCAATGACTTGCCGGGTAAACATTCCGTTATTCATATTGCTAATTGCCACACTAAGTTGGTTATGCTACGGTCAAACTGTAAATCAGCAGAAACCGGCAAGACCGAATATCATTCTAATCATGGCCGATGATATGGGCTATTCCGATCTCGGATGTTTCGGTTCAGAAATATCCACCCCGAACATTGATGCTCTGGCGGCAGATGGCCTACGCTTTACCCGTTTCTATAATGCGGCCCGCTGCTGTCCGACACGGGCATCGCTTATGACCGGATTGTATCCGCATCAAACCGGCATCGGTCACATGACCAGCGATGATGGAGAACCGGCATACCGGGGGGACCTCAACCAGAATTGTGTCACCATTGCCGAAGTGCTGAAATCCGCCGGTTACCGGACCGGTATTTCCGGTAAATGGCATCTGACAAAACATACCGGTTATTGGGATGGATCTGAATATACTTCCAAACATAACTGGCCGCTGCAGCGCGGCTTTGATACATTTTATGGTTTTATCCAGGGTTCAGGAAGTTATTTTGATCCGCTGCTTGTCCGTGATAATACACCGGTTGAAGCGACCGGTGATAATTTTTATTTGACCGATGCGATCAGCGACAGCGCCATAAAATTTATACAGGACTGGAATGATGATCCGGATCCTTTCTTTTTATATGTCGCATTTAATGCGCCCCACTGGCCGTTGCATGCCTTACCTGATGATATCGATAAATATAAAGATCGGTATAACGTGGGCTGGGACAAGATTCGGGAAAGCCGTTATCAAAAGATGATTGAATTGGGAATTATCGATCCGAAATGGAAGTTGTCACCGCTCGATCCTGAAAATGAACCATGGGAAACTACGCCCAACAAGGAATGGCAGTCACGGCGTATGGCTGTTTATGCCGCGATGATCGATCGTATGGATCAGGGAATCGGCCGTGATTACCGATGCGCTTTTCAGAATGAACCTGCTCAGAAAATACGTTGATCATATTTCTTTCTGATAACGGTGGCAGTCCTGAACCGGTGAACAAATCCCAAGTAAGTTTTCAGTACCAAGATTTACGAGGAGCGGGGAACCGGTTCAGCGGGGTACCAATCCGGAGATCATGCCGGGGCCGGCAACGACATTTCAGAGTTATGGTATCGGCTGGGCCAATGCCAGTAATACACCTTTCCGGTTATTCAAAAGATGGGTGCATGAAGGGGGCATTGCAACACCTCTGATCGTGAAATGGCCGGCCGTGATCACTGATGGGGGGGAAATCACTAAGCAGACCGGGCATGTGATCGATATTATGGCGACCTGTATCGAAGCGGCCGGTGCAGTATATCCTGAAGAATTTCAGGGGAATAGAGTATCTCCTCTGGAAGGAAAATCACTTTTACCCATTTTTCGTGACGGAGAACGCGAAGGGACATGAGGTTCTATACTGGGAGCATGAGGGAAACCGTGCCATCCTCAAAGGGAAAATGAAACTGGTTTCCTATTATAGCGAAAACAGACAGCAGAAAGTGAGCAAAGGGGAGAGAACCGGTAAATGGGAACTTTATGATCTGGAAAACGATCGATCAGAACTTAATAATCTGGCAGATGATCATCCAAAAATTGTCAATCAGTTGAAATCACTTTACGAAACTTGGAGTGACCGGGTTGGTGTCGTGCCCTGGGAGCGTTGAAGGGAAAATAAATAGCGGTTGCTCGCGACGAACCGAAAATCTGAATTTTAATGAATTTGATAACCGTCAAGGCATCAAGTATATGCAGTCCATTATCTTGTACTTTACTCTGTCTGGTTGTTACCGAAGCAAATCTATTTGCCGTAAATAATTTACGCTTAATTGCATTGGATCCTGACAACCTGGCCTATGCGAAAGCAAAAATAATCGCGAAGGATGAGACATACATAAAGGTGTTTCGTCACTTGTGTGCCGAAGCTGACGAAGCCCTTCATAAGGGTCCATATTCGGTTGTCTATAAGATAAAAGTACCGCCCAGTGGTGACTTGCATGATTATATGAGTATTGGACCCTATTGGTGGCCCGATACGACCAGACCCGACAGTCTGCCTTATATTCGCCGTGATGGTGAAGTCAATCCCGAAAGACATCTTTATGACAATGTGGCACTTGATAAGTTGGATAGTGCGGTCACAACGCTTTCACTGGCATATTATTTCTCCGGGAATGGAAGTATATGCAGAACATACGGCCCTGCTCATCCGGACCTGGTTCTTAAACGAGGAAACCCGTATGAATCCAAACCTGAAATATGGGCAGGCGATCAGGGGGATTGTGGACGGGCGCGGGATAGGTATTATTGATACCAGGTCATTTTTCCGTATTGCCGAGGCGATCGGATTGATCAACGCTTCTGCGCACTGGTCTGAGAAAGATCAGACGGGAATGGAAAAATGGTTTACTGAATATCTCGATTGGCTGCTAAACAGTGCGTTCGGTATCGACGAACGGGAATCATAAAAACAATCATGGTACGTGGTATGATGTACTGGCAGTATCTCTGGCCATGTTTACCGGACAGAAAGAAACGGCTGAGGCGATTCTCTCAGAAGTACCACAAAAAAGAATTGCGGTTCAGATCGAATCAGACGGAAAACAACCCTTTGAACTTGGGAGGACCCGGGCCTATCATTACAGTATGATGAATCTCATGGGGCTTTTTCGGCTGGCGCTTATTGCTGAAAAGTACGGAATGGATTTGTGGTCTTATCCACCTGACAATACACCGCTGCTGCGTCGGGGGCTCGATTATCTGATACCCTTTGCGCTTAAGGAAAAAGCCTGGCCTTACAAGATGATCCGCGGATGGGAAGATGATTTACAAACGCTATCTGTTTTGTTGAGGCTGGCCGCCAAAAAATATGGTCAGCCAGAATATGAAAAAATGATAAACGAATTACATGATATCAACACAAACAGTTTGGAACTGAAATTGCTTTTTCCGGACACTTCTCAATAAAAGAGAATCATATCATGATGATAATCATTAATGTATTGTTTTCTGTTATTTCTTTGCGGATATTTAAACCATCTTCCCGGCAATTGTTCAGATGATGATCCCTACCTGGGAGAAAATTTCAGGCTTGAGGAATTTTCCCATAAAGACCTGATGAAATGGGAATCATGGGGAACGGGGATCGTTGGCAGCGGATCCCATGGACAACTGATCATGTCGGAGACCGATAGCTCAAAGGGGATTATGATCGTAAGTCCGGCAATTTATCGGAAGAACGTGGTCCTTTCCTATGATGTGATGACATTACGACCTGCAACCGTACTATTGTCGAGTTTTTGGCCCATAACACGAAAAATTATCATTTGGAATTGCCCGAAACTTATGATGGAGATGTGCAGTATCTGTTCCAGAATGTAACCATGTATATGTTTGCGTTTCATAATGCCGCGCACAACAAACCGGGGCCCTTTATTCGTAAATATCCTGAACCGGGTATGCAACCTTTGGTGACAACAGATAAACAATATATCCAGAGCGGAATATATTACAACGTTGAGCTGGGCAAGACAGATGATAAATTGTTCATGAAAATTGATGGTACAAAAGTAATAGAGACCACGGACCCGGATCCCATCAGGGGAGGAAAAATAATCCTCAGGATCCGCGGTACAGCGCATGAAAAGGCTTCATGCCTGATCAGGAATGTCAAAATATATTCCGGGGAGTGAATAAATGAAGAAAACATCCAGACGAGATTTCATCAAAAAAACCGGATTACTGATGGGCACAGCAGCCGCAATACCTGCTTTTCCGGCCATAGGTTCGGTTATAAAAAAATCCGGCAGGTTAGGAGATAACACAATATCGAGGCCAAATATTCTCTTAATTACCACCGATACATCCCGGTGTGATACGGTCAATGCTATGGGGTATCCGTTCGCCATATCACCAAATCTGGATCGCCTGGCGAAACAAGGGAATTCTGTTTGAAAATGCCCATACTTCCAGTCCGGTCTGCAGTCCGGCACGCTGCAGTCTTCTTACCGGGGTGCATACGCCGATTCATGGTTGTATCGAAAACGGGGTTGAACGAAGGACAGATCTGACAACCTATCCCGATCTGTTAAAAGAGCAGGGATACCGGACCATCATGGTGGGGAAAACCCATTTCGGACCAATACCCGAGTCATTTGATATAAAAAAAGTAACAGAAGGGAAAAGCAGTGATGGAGATGATATATATTCCGAGTTTATCAGTCAGCATGGCTATTCCCGGAAACTAAAAGCATATCCTGAAACGAGACCCGCTAATCTGCATATTGATTCCTTTCTGGTTGATACAGCAATAAATGAAATAGACAAAGCAGTATCTGATGCAAACAAACCGTTCTTTGCTTTTTGCTCAATTCCAAGCCCCCATCCGCCGCTTGATCCACCGGAAGAGTGGATAGATATCTATAACGACGTAACTTTGCCACCGCTAAATTATAGTGAAGATGATTTTAAAAAACTGCCGCAGTATCTCATCGATCACCTGGTTCTGGATGATCCCGGAAAATACGATATGAAAAAAATTGATCAGCAGCGCCGGCTGTATTACAGTCTGGCCGCCTATTGCGATGCCCAGATCGGCAGGCTGATTGACCATATCGACAAAAATAATTTACGGCAGAATACGCTGATAATTTTTTCTTCCGATCACGGCACCACGCTGTTTGATCATGGGTTTAAAAATAAGCATACGTTCTATGATTCCGCCTGGCGGGTGCCGCTGATCATGAGTATGCCCGGAACATTACTGCAAGGGGAGAAACGTGACTTTGCCATATGGAATGATATTACGGCTACAATCCTCGGTGCGGCGGGTACCAAGTGCGACACCATGCAGGGATTCGATCTGTTTACACCGTTGTCGGCCAATCAGCCTTCTCCCCGTCGTTGCGCTGTTTCGGTTCATCACCGGCAGTGTGCCCTGGCTACCAAGAAATGGAAAATCATCTATGATTATGATTACGGCAGCGGGCGTCTGTTTGACCGGGCAAACGATCCGCTAGAGCAGCAAAATCTATTCGGTGATCCGGAGTATGGAGATGTTAAAAATGATCTTTTCCAAACATTGTTGCAGTGGAACAGTGAATTGATCGATGTGCAACGTTTGCAGGAAAATACCAGCGGTGGCGGCAGAGTGGCCAGAGTCACCTCAAAATATACCGCTGCTTTGAAAGGTACCGATGTTGAACAAAGGTTGAATGAAAGGGCGGAATTTATTGATGCAAAGTACTGAGCATAAAGTGTATTGTCTGAACCATGCGTTTACAAAATAATAATTATTATGAATTTTGACTTTAATGTTATGTGTCATTCCGAACTTGTTTCGGAATCTCTTAAAAACCAATTAGTTAGTTCCTGAAACATGCTTGTCCTTGCCACAAGCCAGGTTTATTTCAGAGTCTATTTACAGGATTCTGAAACGAGTTCCACAATTAGGTCCCTTGTACAGAATGACATTTTGTCAAATATTAACATTTTTCATAAGTTTTTGGAAATAAAATGGAAATAACCTTCTAGAGTGACCGATCATTCCACATCCCTTAACCCTCTTCCTGCTTTCCATATTATGGCTAAACCGATGGGCCCTATCTGTAATATGGATTGTACCTATTGTTTTTACCTGGAAAAGAAACATCTGTATGATCCGGGTAAAGATTATCGTATGCCGGATACTGTTCTTGAAGCGTTTATCAAACAGAAAATTGAGGCCCATAAAACTTCGGTGGTGAACTTCGCCTGGCAGGGGGGCGAGCCTACCCTGTTAGGTGTTTCATTTTTCGAAAACGTGGTCCAGCTGCAGCAAAAATACGCCAATGGGAAAAAAATTGAAAATGCATTTCAGACGAACGGCATCCTACTAAATGATCGGTGGGCGGAATTTTTTGCAGAAAACGGCTTTCTGATCGGCTTGTCGATTGACGGTCCGCAGAAATTCCATGACAAATTCAGAGTGAATAAGGGGCACAGTCCGACGTTTACTCAGGTGATGAAAGGACTGGCAGTCCTTAAAAAATATCAGGTAGATTTCAATACCCTGACGGTTGTACAGAATCATAATTCCCGCTATCCGTTGGATATTTATCATTTTCTGAAAGAGACCGGCAGCGGATTTATGCAGTTTATTCCGATCGTCGAAAGGGTTTCAGTTGATGATAATCCGGAAAATGTATCACTGGTATCACCCGATTTTCCGGGTGCGGCAGAGGTAACAGAATGGTCTGTGCATCCGGAAGCCTATGGCCAATTTCTGATCACAATCTTTGATGAATGGGTCCGTCAGGATGTCGGAAAAATATTTGTGCAGCTTTTCGATGTGGCGTTGGAGACGTGGTATACAGGGCGCCCCGGCCTTTGCGTGTTCCGGGAAACATGCGGTGATGCAATGGCCCTTGAACACAGTGGTGATTTATATTCATGTGACCATTATGTATACCCCGAGAACAGGCTGGGTAATATCATGGAGCATCCACTTGCGATGCTGGTCAATAGCCCCCAGCAGCGTCAGTTTGGATTGGCAAAAAAGACCACATTGCCAAAATATTGCCTTGCTTGTAATGTCAGGTTTGCCTGCAATGGTGAATGCCCAAAACACAGATTTACCAATACACCTATTGGTGAGCCGGGATTGAATTATTTGTGTGCTGGTTATAAGCAATTTTTCCATCATATTGATCCCTACATGAGATATATGTCAGGGCAGTTACACCGACAGCAACCGCCGGCAAATGTTATGGCGTGGGCAAAGGATAAAGACCTTGGGTTTCCGAGTTTGAAGCCCGGTAGTAATGATCCGTGTCCCTGCGACAGCGGCCGGAAATACAAGAAGTGTTGCAGTTCCCAACAATCAATAGCCCTTTAATTGATTTAATGGTATAACGAATAAATCCAAAAAGCCCCCCACAATCATAATCGATTTAAGACGTCGATTCACCTTGAATATATATATTGCTTGTCAGGAGCATAATTTATCTGATCCTAACTGAGCAAAACGGATCACGATATATAAAAGACAAAATCCTCATCCTGAAAATCCGTGTATACCATAAATAGGTATCCAGGAAGATGGAATGGCATAAATTGTTTATTTTTTTGTATCTTTAATGTAAAGGGAATGCCAAATATCGGTTTGAATATCCACATCTTATCCCATTAATAGGGCAAGAATCAGCAATAAATCGTGGAGAAATATCATGTACAATAAGAATATCCAAAGTATGCGGCCATTGGGCTTTACCTGGGAGACCAGAGATCCGTTCCTGTTTTGTGTCCATCATGCCGATGCCTATCCAAAGGGTAATGCGGAAATGGGTCCTGCTGCCGCCTTGTCCGGCCGGAACCTGGGACAGGATTTCGATCCCAAAGACGGCTGGCGCATGTACCATGGCATGCGTGTGCCGGGATTTCCGGTTCATCCGCATCGCGGATTTGAAACCGTAACAGTGGTCCTGGATGGATTTGTGGATCACTCCGATTCCCACGGTGCCTCCGGCCGCTATGGAAATGGCGATGTACAATGGATGACCGCCGGCGCCGGCCTGCAGCACGCCGAAATGTTTCCACTGCTCAGTTCAGAGCAGGAAAACCCACTGCATTTATTTCAGATCTGGCTTAATTTGCCAAAATCACAAAAATTTGCCCAGCCCTTCTACAAAATGTTGTGGGCCGATGCGATTCCGACGGTCAGGTTGAAAGATGACGGGGGCAAAATGACCGAGATCATCCTAATTGCCGGTCAGATCGGCGATGTGAAAGCACCGCCGCCGGCACCCGATTCATGGGCTGCGAATGCAGATAACGAGGTGGGTATCTGGATCATAAAAATGGCCCCGCAGGGCAGATGGATATTACCGGCTGCATCACAGCCAATAAACCGGACACTTTACTTTTTTGACGGATCAACCATAAAAGCGGCAGGAAGTGATGTCCGCTTCAATATGGCCATCGATCTGCTGGCTGATCAGGATATTTTAATTGAAAACAGCGATAAATTAGCCCAATTCGTTCTGTTACAGGGCCGACCGATTGCGGAACCTGTGGTACAGTATGGTCCGTTTGTTATGAATACCCAGGCGGAAGTCCGGCAGGCATTCGAAGATTATCGCAAGGATCAGTTTGGCGGTTGGCCCTGGGACAGAAATGATCCGGTTCATCCCCGATCCGTAGGCAGATTTGCCAGATATGCCGATGGCAGAGAGGAATTGAAATAAATGAAAATCGGGAAATTAAGTCCAGCTAACAACCCTACCCGTATTGTTGTTCTTCAAATAATCCGGGATATGAGACAATATGTGTGCTCTCAGGGCTTCAATCAGGTTACGTTTTAATATACTCCGATGAATAACGAGGCTTACTTCCCTAACCGGTTTTGGGTCACTCAACTCCTTGATATACTTTTTATGTTCTTCGTCTATGTTGGTGAGTGCCAGTTCCGGCAATAAGGTATAGCCGTAATTCTGCTCAACGATCCTTTTTAGCGTCTCAAGACTACCGCTTTCAAAACGCAACTGTCCCTTCCATTTACCATTCTGCCGGTCGGGACAAATATTTACCACCTGGTTTCTGAAACAATGTCCTTCACTCAACAGTAACATATCATCCAGATTCAGATTTTCGAGGTCGATGATATCTTTATTCGTAAGCGGATTTCTGGTCGATACATAGGCAAAAAACCGTTCGTAAAATAAGGGAATTTCGGTAATGGCCGGATCATCCAGCGGTGTCACCAGAATTCCGGCATCCAACCAGTTTTGCTTGAGTTTTTGGATGATTTGTTCGGATATATATTCTTCGACCGACAAAGAGACCTGGGGATATTTTTCTAAGAATGAAGTTATAAATAAGGGCAATAAATAGGGGGCCAGCGTGGGTATAATACCGATATGCAAATGACCTTTGATTTCCTTGCTTTGTTCACGAACGATATCCTTGATCCGGTCGATACCCCGCAGATTGTGACGTGCCTGATCAATGATCTCCATCCCGATTGAGGTTGCCTTGATCGGCTTTTTTGTCCGATCAAAAATAATAACGCCAAGTTCCTCTTCCAGCTTGTGAATCTGCATGCTCAGGGTTGGCTGCGTAACAAAGCATTTCTGTGCGGCCCTGGAAAAGCTGCCATAATCTTCAACCGCCAAAATATATTCTAACTGGGTAAGGGTCATTTAGTATAATTTCTATTTATAGGATTATAGATATTATCAATTTGGCATATAGTAATAATTTTTGCAAATTAAAGCAACCGAAAACCAGCGACGATACTGAATCGTTGTATACACAATATGAAGTACTTGGTAATCTATTGGGAGAGGTCCTGTCCCTAAAGAGATCCCTTCGGCAAAATAAACCCGTCCTGACGAGAGGTGAGGGTTCAGGGAGACACTGCAGATTTTTTGTAATTGAAAAATTGAATTAAGTGCAGCAAAAAGGTATTAATATGAACAGGTCATCGGAATTTTCATTATCAAAGTCTTCAAACATCAAAAGATATCTTTATCTGAGTACCGGGTTTCTGTTTGTTGGACTTGGTGTTCTGGGGGCATTTTTACCCCTCCTGCCTACAACGATCTTTCTCATTCTCGCTTCAGCCTGTTTTATGAAGAGTTCGCCCCGGGCCAATACCTGGTTGAGAAACAACCGGTTGTTGGGTGGTTATCTGCGCAATTATCAGGATGGCACCGGTCTGACCATGAACGCAAAAATTGCCCATATCGCCATTCTATGGATTTCAATATTGATCTCAGCATTTGTCTTTACCGACAAAACCGCAATTCAGATTCTTTTATTGCTCATTGCGATTGGTGTGACAATTCATCTCGTTACCATTAAAACCGCGAAATAAGAAGAAATTTTTAGGATGGATTAAATAAATCATTAAAAAATAAATCAAGAAGCATTTAAAAGCGTTAATCGAAGCCACTGCTGCAGAAAAATACAAATAAGCAAATGGCTGACATCATCCGGGCTTTAATCATATGTAAATGATCATCCAGAAAAAGCTACCGCATATTCCGTAGATAAGAAGTATCGTCTTTAATTTACACATCGGAGTTTATTTTTCCGGGGAATATAATTATTGGATAAATCGCTGAACAATATGATGCAGGTTTAGTATCTATTAAATCAATTCGTAACCCATGCCATGTAATCGTTGAAATCAATTCCATGAACAGACTATTAAAAATATTGATCCTGACATTTATGCTTTCTTCATTTGCCGTTTCTCAGAACCATACTACGAGTTCTCCCCGGCTGGTCGGCGGGCGATGTGAAGGCTGTGAAGCCGTTTTTGAATTTGGTAATAGGGAATTAACCTCAGTTGACACTTTACCCGATTTTAATGATCCTGGTGAAAAAATTAAAGTGACCGGGACAATTTATCAAAATGATGGCAAAATCCCGGCTGAGGATGTTATTTTGTATATTTACCATACGGACCGGAAGGGGATATATCCGACAACTGGAAGTGAGACCGGTTGGGCCAGGCGTCATGGCTATATCAGGGGATGGATAAAAACGGACCGTGACGGAAAGTATACCTTCTACACCCTGAAACCCGGGGTCTACCCCGACCGGTCGGCACCTGCCCATATTCATCCGATCATTTTGGAGCCCAATGGAAAATATTATTGGCTCGGCAGTTACCATTTTGACGGGGATACACTGCTGACCGATAAGGAAAGATCACCGGATTTACCCCGGGGAGGTAGTTCCGGGCTCTTGAAATTGAAGAAAGAAGCTGATCTTCTTATCGGCACCAGGGATTTCATATTAGGAAAAAACATTCCACATTATAGGTAAACAGTGCCATATTAAATATATGTATAGTCTGTAACTGATTTTTTGCACGGATATTTATTCTTTTTTCGGCTTTTAGTGGTTGTGCAGATGGATACTGTAGAATGTGTCTGATCTAAGAATATAAACCGATTACATTTTCCATGGATCTTCAGAAACCCAAAGGAACAGGGCCATCGCTCGAAAATTTGACGCGCGAATGCTTTCAATCAATGGTAAAGCAGGCAGGCGATAAGAATGAATGAATGTATAACAGGAGTCAAGAAAGTGAATATTCTTAACCTCGAACTTAAAATTTATCAGGGTGCCGATCATGGCGTGTTAATTCAGCCATAGCCTGACATGATGTTCAGGTGAAATTTCCCGATGGATATTTGGCAGGCTAGGATAATTTGTTAAAAATGATGCATGAAGCTATCCAAAATATCAGATATAAGCAGTATGATATGAGATTGTCATAAAAAACAGTGATGACAAAATAATTGTAGAGAACATTAACGTCGCAGGGTATACTTCACGTGTAAACGCTGAAAAATACTTCGCCATGAAAAAAGCCTTGCTCATTGTACTGCCTGCAAAAGCACCCGGTTTGACACAGAACGAAATCCGGTCAGGCGTTAAAGCATACTTACCTGAAAAGCTGTTTCCGGGTGGGGCCAAGGCATCCTGGTGGGCGAAAACGGTGCAACTGGATCTGGAAGGCAAAGGTCTTGTCGCGCGGGAGGTAACTAAACCTCTAAGATGGTATAGGATTTGATGGAGGGTGGTGCGCCCGAATGGAAAAAAGCAACAAAGTAAGATCCCGAGTCAAAACATTTCCTCCAGTCCGAAGGACTCCGTTCGAGAAAATTTCTCAGTCTGAAATCATCCCGGATTTCAGAGCGGCAATTTCTGCCAACTGCCAACTGTAATGGTCCTTACGGCCCAGGATGTTGTTGTCATTTTCACTCCATGATGCCGGTTAACTGATTATACTGGCGGTAAAAATCTTCCCTGATCTCATGAAAGAATTTCATCTCGGCGTTGGTACTGGCGCGATCAAATCCGGTGATCTCGAAAACAATGGCAAAATAATTGGGGACAGCCCCATGCTGCTCCCTGACCTGCTCTTCCAATTTGTTGAGTGAAGCCGGATTGCTTAACATTTCGACCAATTTGATCTGGGAATCATAACCGAATCCGGCAATGATCAAATAATTTTCTTTATTCTGCCCGGGCAAGCTTACTACCACACCCAGATCGACAACATACCGGCTGATGCCCCAGTCATGAAACGTATGTAGCGTCGTTACTGAATCTCTTTCCCGGAAAGAAATATTGCCCTGCCACCAGGGTAAAGTCTGGTACGAGATCGGTAAAAAGAAATAATATCAGCCATTACACGTAAATTTTTAAATTCCCCGACATAGACAATGTTTCTGTTCTTGATGAAATTGATATCAACTTCGGTGGTAAAATGAACATTTATCGGCTGATCAAATGAAAAAAATATCTGTTTCAGGTCGATGATATTAAAGATGATGTTATGGGGCAGCTAGCCCAGTGTCCATTTCTCGATCTCTTTTTCTCTGTTATCGGATACGTATGCTTTTAATTCATCATCGGTATTGATCATATAGTCCTGAATTCTTCTGGCACGTCCCAGACTGCGGTTGTATTCATGGAACACAAGAAAATCGCCCACCAATAATCCACATTCAAATCCGTTATCAAAAAACTTATCCCAGACAAATTTATTACCGTAGGGATTGGTTTTAATGGTCCTGTCCGGTTGATAATACAGTTTATCAAAAAGGATGTAGCCGATTGCAACAGTTAAAAGCAACGAAAGGATAAACATGGTCCACTTTCGGTTGTTGTCTTTTTGTTCATGCTCATCAGGCGTGTTTTTTTCAAATTCCACACGATAATGGCCTTTTGGTATCAGGAGTCTGATCTCATCATGCTTACCCTCTTTCTGATAGTATTGGTCGAGTTTTTTGCGCAGATTGTGCATGTAAACCCGGACCGTCGTATCTTCCGCTGAAATAAAATCTTCACCTTTATGGAAGACATCCTGTGAAATTGAAACTTCTGTTGGAATGGTGTCCTTAAGGCTGGATTCAACAATATATTCAAGCAGTCTATGATAGATATCCTTACTTTTCAGTACATCACTATTGATGATCTTATTGAGAATTGTTCTTTTATCAGACTCTGAATACAATGCAAACTCCATGCTTCCCGATAGGCCGTAAATAAAGCAATTTCTTGTAGAAAGTCAATCCATTCTTTTAGATTCTTTTCTGAACGTTAATACCATATTTTAACGGTTAAAAACCGTTATTATCTTGATGCAACTAATATAAAGAACATTATTTGTAACAGATGTCCGGTGATGTATTTGAAATTGTAAACCGTATGAGGTGCAGTTAATGAATACAACGTTGATCAATCGCGTACTATATCCGATCCTACTTTTAATCTTTACCATCACTACTGCATGACCATTTGATCATACCGCCTGGGAAAACGAAAAAATATTTGCGATCAACCGGGAACCTGACCATGCAACCCTGATACCTTATAAAACTGAAAAAGAAGCGCTTCATTCAGAACGGGTAAGTTCTGCTTATTATCTTTCCCTAAACGGCCGGTGGCGGTTTAAATACATTCCCGATTATCCGGATACCTTTTTTACCCCTTTTGATGATCAGTTTAGACTGGACGCTTGGGCGACCATTGATGTGCCCGGTAGCTGGCAGCTGCAGGGATACGGTGTACCGGATCTTTGACACCGGAAGAGACCAATGATTATGATCTTGCTGTACTTGTGGATGACCATGACGGATACCGGCTCTATCTCGATGGTGAATTGGTGATAGCTGAATGGCCAAAGAAGGGAATTGAGCAGCGGCCTGTCCGGTTAAGTCTGACTGCTGGCAGAAAATATGATCTGCGGTTGGAATACTTCCAGGCCGGTGGCGATGCGGCGTGCACGCTGGAATGGGCTCCGGCAGACTTTGATCCGGAAAAGGAAGCGCTTGAAGCGGCAGAAAAATCAAATGTAGTTGTATTTGTCGGCGGGCTGGACGCCATGCTGGAAGGGGAGGAGCAGGTGGTTCCCTATCCCGGTTTCCGGGGAGGAGACCGGACCGATCTCGGACTTCCGGCGGTGTAAACCGAACTTTAAAAAATAATTAATTATATTTGAACCGTTTCAATATTAAACGGGATTTCAAAAAGACAAGAAAAAAATAATATACAGTATAACTGTCGGTATTTGGTATTTAGCTCAAGGCTTCAATAATAGTGCTTAATCTATTGTTAATTATATAATTAGTGATATCTTTACAACCTCATTTCCCACGGTTGTGGATTTATGGCAGCAGGAAATACCAGGCAGATAATTTTTTTATTGATTTTACTGTTGGAAAAAATATCATTAAATTTATTATCGAATTGAACCGTTTTAATTATTGCTAAAAATTTTCAATGTGAGCCGGAGACTCTGATGAAGAGGATTACGATTGAAGACGTTGCTGAGCGGGCAGGTGTCTCGAAGGGGACTGTTTCTGCCGTGATTAATGGAAAAAAGTCGGTCAAACCCGCGACCAGAGATCAGATCCTGGAGGTGATGAAAGAGCTGAACTTTCGCCCAAAGGGAATGGCCAGAAATCTGAAAAACGGAAACCAGGATAAAAGTATCGGGATCATCGTCAAGGATCTGAATTATCCGTTCTATACTTCAATTGCCACCGGCGCGAAGGAATATGCTAATACAAAGGGTTATTCGGTTATGGTGACCAGTTCAGAAGATGATCATGAATGTGAAAAAAAGTTATCGCATCTGTTTTCCACAAAAGATATTAAAGGGGCGATCATTGCACCGGTTGTCGAGGGAAAATCTGAAATTGAGCATCTCTTTAAACTAAAGATGATCAATTACCCGTTTGTCCTTCTGGAGGATGTGAAGGGGATACAGGCAAATGTAGTGGCCATCGACAATATCAGGGCGATCAAAAAAGCGGTAAAATATCTGATTGACAGTGGCCATACCAAAATTGTCCATTTCGCTGGTCCGCCGCAGTCATCCCATACCCAGGAGCGGATAGAAGGATTCAGACATGCCTTCAGTGAGAGCCCGCTGATCTTTCATTCAGATCTGATCGTGTCTATTGGGTCCCATTATGATGAAAGCTATTCAAATGCCCTCGCGTATTTTAAAAACAGAGAACGGGGTGAGTATCCGACTGCCGTGGTTTGCTTTAATGATCAACAGGCGCTGGCAGTTATGAGTGCGCTCAAAGAATTGAATATCCGGGTTCCAAAAGATATTTCCATTATTGGTAACGACGATATATATTACGCAAAAATTTACCCGATACCGTTGACAACGATAAAGGCCCCGCAATATGAGATCGGCCGTAAAGCAGCGGAAATACTGATCCGGAATATCGAATCTTCTGTGATAATTCCGGTTGAACGGGTGGTTTTAGAAACAGAATTTGTAATCAGGGAATCGACACAGGTTTTAAAAACCGTTTAGTGGTGCTATAGCGGTATGTATCCGTCCAAATAATTTCATACAACCAATATAAAGAAAACGGGCAGGTAAATGATGTTGAATAAATATTTTCCAAAAATTAAGCAAAGGATCCCTTTCGAAGGCAGAAACTCAAAAAATCACCTGGCCTTTAAATATTATGATGCGGATCAGGTCGTAGGCGGCAAAACCATGCGGGAACATTTCAGGTTCTCCGTGGCATACTGGCACACGATGATGGGCGATGGAACCGATATGTTTGGCGGTCCTGCCTTTGATCGTCCCTGGTATGCGTCAAAAGATCCGATCACACGTGCTAAAGATACCATGGAAGCAGCCTTTGAATTCTTCCAGAAACTGGGTGTCGAATATTATTGCTTCCACGATCGCGATATTGCACCGGAAGGGGAAAATTTTTCAGAGTCCTGTAAAAATCTGGAAACCCTGGTAAAGTTTGCGAAATCCTGTCAGAAGGATACCGGTATAAAACTATTATGGGGTACCGCAAATTTGTTTGGAAATCCGATCTATACACAGGGTGCCGGATCCAGTCCAAATGCCCAGGTGATGGCCACCGCCATTGCGCAGGTGAAAAACGCTATCGATGCGACCCATGAACTGGGCGGTGAAAATTACGTGTTCTGGGGCGGACGAGAAGGGTATGAATCCTTACTCAACACGGATCTCAGACGGGAACAGGAGCAGATGGCCCGATTTTTTCATCTGGCGGTGGATTATAAAAAGAAAATTGGTTTTAAGGGGCAATTTTTGATCGAACCAAAACCCTGTGAGCCAACCAAGCACCAGTATGACAGCGATGCGGCCACCACCCTATCTTTCCTTATAGAACACGGGCTGATTGATCATTTTAAACTGAATATCGAAGCCAATCATGCAACCCTTGCCGGACACACCTTCGAGCATGAGCTGGCTGTAGCTTCGAGCTGCCGGAAAACTGGGAAGTGTCGATGCCAACCGGGGCGATCTGTTACTTGGCTGGGACACCGATCAGTTCCCAACGGACCTGCATAGCGCAACGATGGCCATGCTGATCATTATCAAACAAAATGGTCTGGGTTCCGGCGGATTGAATTTTGATGCAAAGGTCCGCCGCAGTTCAACGGATCTTGAAGACCTGTTTCACGCTCATATCGGCGGAATGGATACCTTTGCACGGGGTCTGCTGATCGCCCATGAAATTATGAAGGATAAAGTGTTAAAAAAATTTGTGGAAGAAAGATATGTGAGTTTTACAACCGGAATCGGTCATAAGATCATGAGCGGGAAAGCGGATATGGCAGAAGTGGAAAAATGGGTTCGCGGGCAAGGCAGTCCTGTGTTGCAAAGCGCCCGCCAGGAAATGCTGGAAAACCTGATCAATAGTTATATCCAATAGCACAAATTAGTGTAGAGAAATATTAAATATTACTTTAATGATACTGACATTTTTGAAAGGTCATTCTGTAAGAATCTTCTTGATCCAGAATTTATATTCGACACAAAGGAAGATCCTTTCAGGATGACTTTTTGCGTTTAACCATTATCTTGGATCTGGCAAATCTGCCTATATTCTTACCGCCGGGCATTGAATTCCGCCAGGGCCTTTTGCATGGCCATTATATTTTCACGCGACATACCCGGACTGACACCGCCGCCGACGGATAGAAAGATACCTTCCCCGGCGCTTTTTTCCAGAACCTCGAGTGTCGCCTTATGATTCTGTTTGGGTGTACCCCGGACACCGATCTCCAGTGGATTCACATTCCCCATCAGACACATCCGGTCACCGACCCTGTTTTTTACATCAACGATATCTACCTGTTTTCCCCAGTTCAAGACATGAATGCCGCAATCAGGGAGGTGGTCCAGGCAGGCGTTTATATCTGCAACATTATGATAAATTTTGATCCAGTCTGACGGAAACGCATCACATATTTTTTTCAGATAAGGGTGAGCGAACTCCTTATATTGGTTTTCACCTATGAATCCGGCAATGTCGTCCAGTATAAAAATGCTTTCTACATTTTAGCCCATGATTTTTGCCTGGGCCTTGAGCCAGTCAATGACTAACCTGGTACAAAGATCGATCAGTTTATGGGCATAATCGGGTTTTTCGATGAGATCCATCATGAATTCGGAAACACCGCGAACATAACCAGCGGTGCACAATGGGCCGCGAGCAGTTACGATCGGTAAAATATGTCCCTCATTGAGAATTCGCTGCTTGTGCATTCTGATCCGGTGTGACGTCATACCCATATAGGCTTCATTCTCAACCTCGTACTGGGGCAGAAAATCCATATCTTCGATCTCATGCAGATTATTGTATTCGCTGGGGGTATTGTTTAATGAAAATTTGATCTTGGCGCCGAGTGCAGAGGGCTCGGCAGCCATGCCGTATTCCATCCACCAGGAGGGAACAAAAACAATATCCGGAAATTCCGTGTGTATTTTCTGATTGGATTGAAACCACAATTCCGGATCGAGATAATAGTCCAAATGACTGATCCCCAGATAACCGGGTATCCATGGACTATCGATGATCAAAGCCAAGGGAATGTCGTCCTGCTTTTCCAGTTTTGCCGTGCTTTTGAATATTTGCCAGTGCTCGGGTTTCATGATGGAGATACTTTCCCAGATAAATGTAAAGAGAAAAAACTTGAAAATAATATTGTGATTTATCTATATTCGCAGGGTTCAAAGATCTTTGAAACGATTTAATAATATTAAGAATTGATCTATATAGCAAGTAAATCAATCCAGTCCCGGTTGATGAAGACTTGTATTTAATCGTCCAAACTTCTCAAATATTGAGCTATGATCACGATAACCCAGTTCGGCGAGCTAAGCGACGGCCGGCCGGTGCTCCGGTATGAACTTGAAAATATTAGCGGAATGCGGATTGCTGTCATCAATTATGGCGCCACCGTAACCAATATTTTCGTACCGGATAAGAAGGGACACTATTCGGATGTGGTTCTGGGGTACGATTCGGTCCGAGAATATGAGGATGACGGTTACTTCATAGGAGCGATAATTGGGCGCTATGGCAACCGGATTGCCGGCGGCCGGTTTCGTCTCGGTGACCGTCAATATCAGTTGAATTGTAATGACGGACCAAATCACCTGCATGGTGGGTCAAAAGGGTTTTATAAGGCGCTGTGGGATTCAGAAGCGAACGAATTAAAGGATGGCTTGTCGGTAAAACTTGCCTATAAAAGTCCCGACAGTGAAGAAGGTTATCCCGGGAATTTAACCACCCATGTCATTTTTACCCTGAGGAAAGGAAATGCATTGGAAATACAATATACAGCCAAATCTGATCAACCGACCATACTGAACCCGACGCATCATTCGTATTTCAATCTCAGTGGTAACCACGGGAAGACGATTCTTGATCATGAACTTGAAATTCTGGCGGATGCCTACACACCGGTGAATGAATTTCAGGTCCCGACCGGCGAGATTTCAGACGTAACCGGTACACCAATGGATTTTCGCCAGCCGGTAGCCATTGGGCAACGGATAGACTACGATTTTGAGCAGCTGGCGCGTGGTCAGGGATATGATCATAACTGGGTTTTAAATAATTACGATGCAACCGTGAGGAAAGTAGCTTCGGTTTATCATCCACTTACCGGTCGGACCATGGAAGTTTTGACTGATCAACCCGGGATCCAGTTTTACTCGGGTAATTTCCTGAATAGTTCCATAACCGGTAAGAATGGGACGGTGCTGAAAAAAAGAAGCGGGCTGTGTCTCGAGACACAACATTTCCCGGATTCACCGAACCAATCCCATTTTCCGCCGGTAACGCTTCTGCCCGGAGAAACGTATCATCAAAAAACGATCTATAAATTTTCGGTCAAATGATCCATTCCTGTCATCCTGAACTTGTTTCAGGATCTATAGAGATTCCGAAATAAACCTGCCCTGGCGGCAGGCCAGGGTTCGGAATGACAGGTTTGGTTATATATTTATTCTTTTGCAATCCATTTATTAACGTGAGGACCTGGAATGAGTACCTTGTCTCTTATCGACTGGCTGGTGATCGGTTGTTATTTTGCGATTATCATCGGTCTGGCGTGGTGGGTGATCAAGCGGCGTCAGAATACTTCAGTAGATTACTTTCTGGCAGGCCGGCATCTGGGATGGTTTATTGTGGGCGCTTCGATTTTTGCCTCAAATATAGGCTCGGAACATATTGTCGGCCTGGCCGGTTCCGGTGCAACAGATGGCGTTGCCATGGCCCATTATGAATTGCATGCCTGGTGCCTGCTGGTGCTCGGGTGGATTATGGTTCCCTTTTATATGCGTTCAAAGGTATTTACCATGCCGGAATTCCTCGAAAGGAGATTCTCCCCGGCGGCACGAACGGTACTTTCAGCAATATCACTGGTCGCCTATGTACTGACCAAAATTGCAGTCGGGATCTTTGCCGGTGGGATCGTGTTTTCCGTCCTGCTTCCGGAAATAAATTTTATGGGTATGGACAGTCTTCTGGATCGGTTCAATTCTGGTTATCGTCATCACCGGTATTTACACGATTCTGGGTGGCATGGGCGCGGTGGCTTATACGGAAGCGTTACAGACAGTCATTCTGATCATTGGTTCAGCACTGGTAACTTTTTTCGGGCTTGAAGCGCTGGGTGGCTGGTCTGAATTACGGGCGATCGCCGGATCTGAAATGTTCAATTTATGGAAGCCTATGGTGCCGGCAGGGATTGAGAGTACCTGGATGCCGGTCAAGGAGGCGGGAAGAATGGCATGGTATTTCAATGACAACTATCCCTGGCTGGGGATGCTGATCTGTGCACCGATCATCGGACTATGGTACTGGTGTACCGATCAATATATCGTACAGCGGGCTCTGGGGGCACCCAATGAAAAAGAAGCCCGGCGCGGAAGTATCGCCGCTTCATTCTTAAAATTATTACCGGTATTCATCTTTATCATCCCGGGAATTATCTGTTATGCATTAGCCGTAAGCGGAAAGATACCGGCGCTCCAGCAGCAGCTGATCGATGTTAATGGCGAAATTATCCGCGATAATGCCCAGCAGGCTTTTCCATTGATGGTCGCGTATATCCTACCGGTCGGGATCAGGGGACTGGTGGTGGCCGGGCTTCTGGCCGCCCTGATGAGTTCTCTGGCAGGGGTGTTTAACGCCAGTTCGACACTCTTTACGATGGATTTTTATGCCCGGCTGCGTCCGAATGTATCGCAGGAACGACTAGTATGGATGGGGCGGATGGCGACCAGCGTGATGGTACTGGTTGGTCTGATGTGGATTCCGGTGATACAGGGGGGGAAGGGATTGTATGATTATCTTCAGGGGGTGCAGGCGTATCTGGCACCGCCGATCTTTGCTGTCTTTTTTCTCGGGGTATTCAACAAACGGTTGAATGCCAAGGGATGTTTGTCGGCACTGGTCACCGGGTTTATCCTGGGTCTCATCCGTCTGGCCATCGATACACCCGTAAAACTGGTTGACGGGTTTGCCTACAGTGAAGGTTCGCTGTTCTGGATCATAAACAATATATTTTTTCAGTACTACAGCATCGTGATCCTGATAATCAGTATTGTGGTTATGGTAATCGTAAGTTATCTGACCGAAGCACCGGCATATGAAAAGATCAGCGGACTGACCTATGGTACGGTGACGGACGAACATCGAAAAGAATCACGCTCCAGCTGGACATTCTGGGATGTATTCGCTTCACTGGTGGTCATCCTGCTGATCGTTCTTGCCTATATGTATTTTGCCGGATAAGAGAACTCTGGCCGGTAATTGAAGAAAAATTTGCCTGGCATGCATCGATCGCTGTCCGGGCCATGTCTTATCTGGATCAGTCTTTTCATGAAAAAATCGAGGAATTGACCAGAAGTTATAAAAGAAATATCGATGAAATTAAGACACAAAATCCTTTTGGTGTACCGATCCATGAGGGCGGTTGGGCCGGAAACGGAAGAATTATTGTTTTCGCGCTGACCAATTATGAACTGCACAAGGTGTTTCCGCAAATCATTGAAAAAGAGGATGTATTCGGCGGCTTGAATTATATCTATGGATGTCACCCGGGTTCGAATGTATCATTTGTTTCCGGCGTGGGAACCGTTTCCAAGAAAATTGCCTATGGCAGCAACCGGGCCGATTTTTCCTTTATTGCCGGTGGGATTGTTCCCGGTGTTTTGATCTTAAAACCGGATTATCCTGAAAATAAGGAGGACGGGCCTTTTTTATGGGGTGAGAATGAATATGTAATCAGTGTCGGGGCATCTGGTAAATGCCGTAAACGAACTGCTTAGCGGTTCATCCAATTAAACAGGGGTATTAGATAATTCAAAGTGCACTTTTAAACTCTATCATTTTTGGAGGAAGTATGTGTAATTTTAATTATTTATGCGGATTTATCACTTTTCTTATTCTTTTGAGTTCTTGCACGAGTACGAAACCCGGTATGACTATTTCAAATTACCGGTATGCGTATGATGATCAGAAATTCCGTATTCGATCGGTGAACTGTGAAATGGAGGGGGAGTGCTATAATGAATTGATTGGCGATACTTTTCTGGCTGTTGATTATAATCAGGACCGGATCATTGACCGGATCCTGATGGGGGAAGCAGATCTGCATCTGGCACAGGACATCTATGAACATGGTCTGACGATGCTGGCACAGGAAAACAGGTTGGAAGTACATCCGGCGAGGGTTACACGGTTCATTCAGACAGAATCCTGCTGCAGTTTTGAAATAAAGAGTTTTGGTCTGGAAAATGAGGTGGTTTTTAATCAACTCATTGTGATCCGGGATCGCGAAAAACAGAATCCCGTGACAACCGTGGCTGTTGATCAAAATGCCGATGGTACGCTGGATGAAGTTATAAAAGGACCGGATTCAGTGGAGAACCTGCAGGTACAGTATTCGTCAATGATCAATACCGGACTTGAGACCGGGAAATTGAAAAAAATGAACGGGATAATCCTGGTCCAATAACAGAAAGTGGTGACAATTGAGACGATATCTTTGACCGGAATTTATGGAAACTGTTTTCCGGCTCATCTCTTAAGAAACCACAGAAACCACGTACTTTATAATTGATATTTTTCAATTAAGACTTGTCTTAAGGAGACATCTCTATGTGAAAATATGAGATATTCTTTGTCCTCCACGGTATATGTCTCAAATTAGTATTAACCTTAGAACACATACTTAATTAAGAGGGAAATCATGTTATTTGCGGGACTTGATGTATCCACCCAGAGTACAAAACTGGTGGTTATTGATGATCAGACAAAGGAAATTGTACATATCGATTCGGTGACCTATGATGAAGACCTGCCTGAATTTGATACGCGGAACGGGGTAATGAAAAATATGCCGGAAGGTGTCTCCGAATCGGATCCGATGATGTGGATCAAAGCGATCGAAATTCTATTCAGGAGGCTGAAAAAATCTGATTTAAACGCGGAAAAGATAAAATGTATCTCCGTTTCCGGGCAGCAGCACGGCCTGGTGTCGCTTGATAAGGACGGCAGATTATCCCGCCCAACGAGTAAATTGTGGAACGATTCCTCCACTTCGGAAGAGTGTAATATTTTGACCGGTGCTGTCGGCGGTTTGGATCGTATGATCGGGGAAGTGGGAAACAGTCAGAGGACCGGCTATACGGCTGCAAAGATATATCATATGTACCGGCATGAACCTGAAGTTTATCGGAATACGGAGACCTTTTTTCTGGTGCACAATTATATCAACTGGTATCTGACCGGTGGCGTGAAGGTCATGGAGCCCGGTGACCTGTCGGGCATGGCTCTCTGGCATCCCGGACTCCGCAAGTGGTCTGATAAAGTGATCAATGCCATCGATCCTGGTTTGCGAAATAAATTGCCCGAAATCCGTCCGTCGGATGAGAGTATCGGGTTTATTTCTTCGGATCTGACGGACAAATTCGGATTTGATCCAAAATGTAAAATAGACGCCGGCAGCGGGGACAATATGTTTGGGGCCATCGGGACCGGCAATGTCGAGCTCGGCATTGTGACGGTCAGCCTGGGAACCAGCGGTACAGCCTATACTTTCCTGGAGAAACCCTACATCGACCCGACAGGTGAGATTTCCGCTTTCTGCGACAGTACCGGCCACTATTTGCCGTTACATTGCGTTTCCAATCTGGCCAACGGATATAATCAGATTCTGAAACAGTTTGAGATCACCCATGACCAATTTAATGGAATCGTCAAACAAACCGCTGCAGGTAATAACGGCAGGTTGCTGATCCCCTGGTTTGTGGGTGAACGGACGCCGGAGGTGCCCTATGCCGCACCGGTTTATTTCGGCTTTTCACTGGATGATTTTACCCGGGAGATACTCTGCCGCGCTGTTCTGGAAGGACATATCCTGAACTTATATGATGGATTTGAGCGCATGCCGGTCCAGCCCCATGAAATACGTCTGACCGGTGGACTTTCACAATCAGAGGCCTGGCGACAAACTATTGCAGATATTTTCGCAACCGAGGTCGTACCGGTCGAAGGGGAAGGAGCCGCCACCGGAGCAGCATTACACGCCGCTTGGGTGTGGTATAAGGAGGCGGGTGAGGCTATACCCCTTAAAGAAGTGGTCACACCGTTTATTCAACTGTCGGAAGAAAAACGTAACAGACCGAATAAGCAGAACAATGCGGTATATACCAAACAGAAAGAGATGTTCCATGCCCTCAGTACACGGCTCTGCAGCACCAACAAGGCAGATCCTTTCAGGTTGCGTTTTGACCTGCACCAATTAGGTTAAGAGAAGATTATACCGGGTCCAACCTGGTATTTATAAATGCCTGCACTGCAATAAACAATTGGCCCCTCAAATTAATTGAATTTCCTGGAATATGGATTCTTTTCTGGCGTTCTAACCCTCTGAACATTTTTAAATACAACGGAATAGATTAAAAAACTGGTTGTAGGTGTTTGGAATTGCTGACTTTATAACGGATCATATATGCAGGATTATTTAAAAATACAAAAGAAAAAAATTGAAATTGATAAATGGAATGAAGGCTGCCGGCGAAATACGGATCCCGGTAAAGAATATATCATCGAATGGATCGAAAATAATGCGGGTTGGTTCAGACAGGCCTGGGAGAGCTCATTATGTAAGGCCTGCCGCAATATAATGATTTGCGGAATAGAACTTAGAAATCAATGTGATATCCACCACCCCCGCGAAGAAGAATAGACTCACCACGGATAATCTCCACAGAATAACACGGAAAAAATTAATACATTGATTGGCATATGTTTTTTCAATCAATACAATAAATAAATTAATCCGTAATTTATTAGGATATGATTATCTTTTTATCCATGTTCTTCCGTGGTTTACCGATTGCCCTGATTATTGTTGATATTTACGGTAAACGGGTCTGGTTTAGGATTGCCGTCTCGACCTTATACAACCGCTCCAGTCCGGCGATCATGGCCGGAAATTCAACGATATCATCCATTTTGCGGCTCCAGGTCGTAAAAAGATGACCGAGCATTTTGGGATCATCGAATGTAAAAGCGTAAGATATTAATGCTTCCGTCGCCTGAACGTCGCGCCAGCCGGAAGGGAGTACACGGAATCCCTTCTCAAGAAACATCGGAATCGAAGGATACTCATCCCTATTTTCATAGTGCCAGTCACAGATAATAATATCGTTGGGTATCATATCAACCGCCCGGGCTGAACCGGTCACCGAGGCTTCCCATTCACCGTAAGGATATTTCTCGGCATCGATCAGCCGGTCACCCCACATCAGCATTTCAATCCCGTGTTCACCAACCAGATAGGCATGATACTCATTGACCGCCCTGGCAAACAATTCCCCCGGATCCTTGCCATAGGTGGACGGGGACAGTGAATCACCCAGCAGAAAGACCTCATCCATTCCAACATGGAAAGCATCTGCTTCAAAGGCATCGATCAGTTCGTCTATAAGCGCAAATACGATCTCGTTGATCGCCGGATTCAGCGGATCCCATTCACGACAGTATATCCCTTCATTCCCGGGATATGCTCCCGGAGTCAGGTCGAATTCAGGATACCGGATTAGCAATGGAAACGTTGTTCCGGCCCAGGATTGATGCCCCAGACACTGAAACTGCGGAATTAATCTGATCCCGCTGGCGCGGCAGGCAGCCAGCAATTGTTTGGCCCCGGCGATGGTTATCGCCGATGAATCGGCACGAAGTTCCGGGTGGGATGCAAAGCGGAAACCGTAATTGACTTCCAGAATAAGCGTATTGATCCCCATAGACGCCAGATTGGGCAGATATTCCTCAACAAGCCTTAAATCCTCGTCCGACGTATGATTGATGATATGAAGCGCATGCCATTTGTTCGCCATTGGCGGCGGCGGTGTGGACATCTTTAAGGCCGGCTGACAACCAAGGGTAATTAACATCATGGTTACGGTTATAAAAAAAATAGCAAACTTTTTCATCAATTCTCCTTTACCCACCCCCAACCCCTCCCTGACGCAACAGGGAGGGGAGTTTGTCGGGATTCTGTCATTTTATTCGTGCACAATTTGTAATGTCTGCTAAAAAAAAATAGACTTTCTCAGCCACCTAATTTTCCCTCCCTCTTGCCATGAGGGAGGGTCACGCCAGCTGGCGGATCCGCCTGCCGGCGGAGATTAGGGGAGGGTAAGACAAAATCCGGCAACAAAACACCCACCCCCAAACCTTCACTGATTCTGTGTTCCTCTGGGATTATATGATAAACTCCGTGTCCTTCCGTGGTTATCCGGCCTGCAGGGACTATAATTTTAAATTGATCCCAAAACGCCGCAGACCGCCGGCCAGCCAGGTGACGCCAAAGGCAAAAATAAGTGACCGCCAGAAACCGATGGCAAAATCCTGCCCGAGCCAGTGGTAAAAGTTGAATCCGGTAAACAGAAGTGATGACAGTTCGTACAGGGTATAAAGAACGGGTGCAAGTATATAGGCAAATAAGGCGTTAGCCCCGGCCGGTTTTAGGGCGATTGTCCACATTTTCCAACCACGAACATCAACCAACCAGTAGATGATGATCCACAGCCAGGTAATAATGGCAGAACTCCACAGACACCATGGTGGGGTTGCCAGGATCTTATTGATAATGAACATTTGATGGATATCCCTGGCTGAGTGGAGCAGAATGGCGGCTATGGCCAGACCTGTGCCATAGAAAAAAGCCCAGCGTATACGCTGCGCTGGCGAGTCATGATTGGAGTCCGGCATCAAGATCATTCCCAGGATCATCCCGGCTACTACAATCGCACCATGAGAACCCAGCGCAGCACCGATATTCACCCAGGGTATTATTTCATAAAAACCGGCAAAAAAACCAGCCTGATCAGCAATATATACAAAATAGAGGAGAGCAACCATGCCAAACGCCGGGTAAAGTTTTGATCCCGCTAGGAGATAAGTAGCACAACCGACCAGATATGCCCAGCCGATCAATCCCAGAATACCCCACCACTGAGGCCTTAATTCTATGAGCTCCTGTGGTCCGGCGCCACGGTAGAGAATAGCCGCCAGAATCAAAATAACAACACCGCCAGCCTTGACAAGAGTCGGATGCCAGGTGGTTCTGTTCCAGACAAGGATAACACCGCCGTACATGAACAGAATCCAAACGGATGGTGAAAGAAATCCCTGCTCGGAAAGAGATTCACTGTTGACCATAAACACGCCGATAATGAGCAGGCTGGCAGTCCGGGTCAGGATGTGCTTCCATATCTGGGGGATGGTTTGTCCCAGGTTGATGCGACGCCGGAGGGCGAAAGGTATCGACATGCCGACAATAAACAGAAAGGCGGGAAAAACGATATCGACAAAGGTCATCCCGTCGCCAAGCGGAGGGGAAATATGCTTCATCCATGCAGGCGTACCGCGAACACCGGCCACATCATTGACAAAGATCATCACCAGTATCGTAAGCCCGCGTAAAATATCAATTGATTCAATACGTTCGCTTTTCAGCTCAGTCTGAACATCAGCCATATCGTCTCCTCGTTCCAATATTTATAATTCATTACCCACCTCCATCCCCTCCCAGACAAGAACAGGGAGGAGGGGAGCCTGATCAGAATTCTATCTTTTTTTTTCAATCGGTATAGTCTGTTTATTAAAAATAGACTTCCTTTGCCACCGGATTTCCCCTTCACTCCTGCCATGAGGGAGGGTCACGCCAGCTGGCGGATCCGCTTACCGGCGGAGATTAAGGGCAGGGTAATGCCAATTCCGCCTTCACCCACCAACAGTCCCTCCGGACCTGCAACCGGCAGGCAGGTTAAAAGATAGCGGATCAATGGGATGGGCTCCCAAAATATATCGGTTATCCGTGAATAGTGCACCACTTTTTTTTGCATGTAAGATTTCTTTTATATTTTTTATAAGAATATTGGTAAATTCACTGTTATTATCAGAAAGAATATGATCAGCAAATTAAAATATCACTGGCAGGAAAACCCGCTTTTGGTGATTATGCTGTCAGCTGCAATAGCGCGCCTTCTGGCAGCGGTCTTTTCCCGTGGATATGCCATGTCCGATGACCATTTTGTGGTCATACATATTGCCCAACGTTGGCTGGATGGTCATTCGAACTGGTTCAATCTGGACCATCCATCCGGTTTCAGTCTCGTTTACCCGGGATTACACTATGTTCTGTTCTATCTTCTTAAAGCCATCGGCATTGTGAACCCGGAAATAAAAATGCTGATCGTTCGTCTGCTGCACGCGGTATACAGTCTGATTACGGTCTATTTTGGCTACCAGATTACCCTGAAACTTAGTAACCGGAAAACTGCGCGACAGGCCGGTATACTGCTGGCAATTTTATGGATCATGCCGTTTATGAGTGTGCGTAATCTGATCGAAATGGCCTGTGTTCCCCCGATGATGATCGGATACTATATCATGATCAGAGCCAGAGAACGGGAATACCTGCCATTCTGGATCTATGCCGGGATATTATTTGGTATTGCCTTTGCCTTCCGCTATCAGTCCATCCTTATCCCGGGAGGTATCGTGCTTGTGCTGTTTTTTCAGTGCCGGTGGAAAATATCGGTGTATTTCGCCGTTGGTGTCATTGCCGGGTTATTCTTTCTACAGGGGATTGTCGACTGGATCGCCTGGGGCTATCCTTTTGCCGCCTTTCTGCATTATACCATTTCGAATGTCGAAACACGCTACGATTATATTACCGGTGAATGGTACCGGTATTTATTGCTCCTATTGGGAATCTTTATTCCTCCGGTCAGTTTCTATCTGATTTACGGTGCGGCGCGCACCTGGAAAAAACTGGCGCTGCTATTCTGGCCGATGCTGTTGTTCCTTGTCTTCCATTCTGTATATCCCAATAAACAGGAACGATTTATTCTGCCGATGCTTCCACTCCTGATTATCAGCGGAACGATTGGCTGGCAGGAATTTGTTGGAAATTCAGAATTCTGGCAACGTTATCGGAGTATCTTAAAAGGCAGCTGGGTATGGTTTTGGACAATAAATACCGTATTATTACTGATCCTGACGTTCACCTATTCAAAGAAATCTTTGGTAGAGCCCATGAATTATTTCCGTGAGAAGAAGGATCTAAAGGGAATTATTATCGAATATAACCATGATGGCATGCCGTGGTTTCCCCGCTTCTATCTGGGACGGGATCTACCCATTTACCGTTTAACTACCGATAAAACCGACAGTGTATTTGTGAAGGAATTGGCCGGAGTCGGAGAGAACGATCCAAATTATGTTTTTTTCTTTGGAAATGACAGCCTTGAGAAGCGGATTTCCAGATTGGAAAAAATTCTGGATGCCCAGCTGGTGCATGAAAAAACAATCCTGCCCAGTCTGATGGACGATATTATGCACCGGCTCAATCCGCGTCACAACCGGAATCTGACCAGTTATATATTTAAAATTTCCCGAAGGGAATGAACCGAGTGAAAAAAATAATTGATTATATCTATAACCTGCGGGCCTACTTTTTTAAATTTGGTATTGTCGGACTCAGCGGCATTGTGGTCAATGAAGGATTATTGGCCCTGTTCACAAAGGCTTTTTTGTGGCCGGTCGGAATCGCCGGCGCATTGGCCATCGAGATCTCAATTCTAAGCAATTTTATGCTCAATAATTACTGGACCTGGCGGACATCGCGCGAGAAGTCATTTATGATACGATTGCTGCGCTACCATTCCGTGGCAATAATTTCGGGAATGGTGAATTATGCCATACTTTTACTCCTGAGTGGGCATGGTATGGAACCCCTGCTGGCCAACCTGTTTGGCATTGCCGTAGGCACCATAATCAATTTTTTTCTCAACCATTACTGGACATTTGCCCGAAAAACGGCAGAAATCTCAAGTATTGATCCAAATTAAATTCCTCCTTACCTGCTGATACTTCCACGATGTCTAGCCAGGGAACTGCCCGTAAAAATTCTTTTAAATGCTCTTTGTATTTTATTTAAATCAAACTGACATTAGTTGTTCTTTGCACTTTATAAGTATAACGGAGGTACTTTTAACGAACAATAGAACGACGAGTTGTTGAAATAAACTCCGATAATGGTCATTCTGATATAACCTTCCTGGCCATATTCTTGTAGTTCCGCGTTTTTTAAATAGGTAGGTAAAAATTAAATAAAAAAATTGCGAAATATATCTTTTTATATGAGCGTTATGAGCGATAAATGTAACGGAATATAAAAATATGTTTCAAAAAATACTATTACTTGTGCTGGTATTGATTTCCTCGACTTTGGCTCAGGCCGTAAAAATTCAGGGCATGGTTACTGAGGCCGAGACTGGGGATCCTTTGGCTGGTGTTTATGTCTCCGTGCCCGACATCAATGGTGGAACCACCACAGATGAGGACGGCGTTTTTGCTGTTATTGTTTCGCCAGGTGACTATCTTATCCAGTTTGATTATGTGGGGTATCAAACGGTTAAAAAACAGATCACGGCGAAAGGGGAAATTGTTCTGGAGATCGAAATGAGTCTGATGCTCGAGGAAACCGAAGTCATAATTACCACGGCAACATCTTCACGAAATATGATTGAATCGATTGACATGAGTGTTTCCCAACTGGATTTTAAGACAATCGGAAGGGTTCCGGCTGTACTGGGTGAAGTCGATCTGATTAAAACTATTCAACTGCTCCCAGGCGTATCTTCTGTTGCAGAAGGCGTATCGGGTTTTAACGTTCGCGGCGGGGCAGCAGATCAGAACCTTGTTCTGCTTGATAATACACCCATATTCAACGCCTCGCACCTTTTCGGATTTTTCTCCGTTTTCAACAACGATGCCACCGGTGACGCGGTTCTTTATAAGGGGGGTATCCCGGCGAAATATGGCGGCAGATTATCATCTGTCTTAGAGGTAAATCAGCGGGATGGCAGCAGAGATAACATCAAACTTGCTGGTGGAATCGGTCTGGTATCCAGTCGTTTGCTTGTCGAGGGACCGTTGCCGGGAAAGAAAGGTTCCTTTTTGGTAGCCGGTCGCAGATCTTATGGTGATCTTTTCCTTCCGCTGTTTAACATTGACAATCGGGCATATTTCTATGATCTGAATTTACGTGCTTTCTATGAATTTAATCCCAAAAACAGACTCTACATATCGGGTTATCTTGGCCATGACATCCTCGAAATTGCCGATGTGTTTGGGAACAACTGGGGTAATAAAACCTTCTCAATGCGCTGGAACCATCAATTTAGTCAGAATACCGTATGGAATATTTCCGCCGGAATCGGGGAATATGATTACGGTTTGGATATACTTGGCAAAGGATCCGAGTTTAAATGGCGCGCAGGGATACAAAGCGTGCAATTATCGGCTGACTTCAATAGTGGAATAGGTGATCAGGGCATTCTGGATTATGGTCTTTCGGCCATTTATTATCGGTTTAATCCCGGTATAATCAGTCCACTGGCATCGACATCTTCAATTTTACCTGCATCCCTTGACAAAAAATATGCCCTTGAACCTGCTGCATATATTGGTTATGAGTATGATTTATCGACCGCAATCAAGGTTCAGTTAGGACTCCGTTACTCGGCCTTTATCAGGATGGGTGAGCAGACAATATATAAGTATCTGAATAACCAGCCGGTGCAATATATTCAGGAACTGGGAAGGTATGAAGATGGCATAGTGATTGACAGTATAGAATATGGTCCCTGGGAAAAAATTGACGTTGACCAGAATATTGAACCACGACTGAGTGTGCGCTATCGGTTTAGTGAAAACACCGCTTTGAAACTCAGTTATAATCGTACGGCACAGTATGTCCATCTGATATCGAATTCAACGGCACCCAGCCCGTTGGATTTGTGGTCGCCTTCGGGTCCCTACATCGAACCTCAGCTTGCCGACCAGATTGCCCTCGGTTATTTTCAGGATTTTGATAAGGGTGTGTACGGCGCATCACTGGAATTGTATTATAAACATATGAACAATCAGGTAGACTACGTTGATGGTGCCAGCCTGATATTTAACAATACACTTGAAACCGAATTATTGACCGGAGAAGGCAGGGCATTCGGTCTCGAGATTTTTTTTGAAAAACGCAGCGGAAAATTTAGCGGATGGTTAAGTTATACATTTGCACGGACTGAACGACGGGTTCCGGGAATTGGTCCCGGAGATCCAGGAATCAATGGCGGTCGCTTTTATCCCTCAAACTACGATAAGTTGCATGATCTGTCCCTTTCATCCAGTTATCGCTTAAATCAGCATTGGAGTTTCTCGGCCACCTTCGTCTACAATACCGGCCGCCCACTTTCTTATCCTCAGGGAAGATATGAATATGCAGGTATTGTGGTTACACAGTACGAAGATCGTAATTTACAACGGATGCCCGACTATCATCGTCTGGACATATCGGCAACGTTATACAATAAACTCGGGGGCGACTGGATTTTTAGTATCTACAATGTTTATAACCGTATGAACGCTACATCAATTACATTTCGGCAGAATGAGGAAGTTCCCGTTAATACCGAAGCCGTCAGAACGACGATATTTGGATTTGTTCCGAGCATCACATATAATTTTACTTTTTGAAAGGTTTGAGCATGAAATTTGTCATAATTCCAGTTTTAATATGGCTTGTCACCACCGGATGCCAGGAAGTCATTACGATAGATCTTGAGCAGGGCCCCGAAAGACTGGTGATCGAAGGGCGCATAGAAAAGATTCAAGGACGAGACAGCGGCTACCAGAAAATTACGCTTTCCAGCACCGGAGAATATTTCGCCAATACGGAAACCCCCAGAATCCGCAATGCCAAAGTTGTTGTGGAAGATAATCAGGGTAATAGCTACATATTCAGAGAATCATCCACAGTGCCCGGGTGTTATGAAATATTTGACCTGTTTGCCCGGGTAGGGGAAACATACACGCTGACTATCGAGTATAATGGCGAAATATACACTGCATCGGAAAAGTTAAATCCCGTAGCACCAATCGATACAGCCTATCAAGAATATATCGAAAAAAGCGGGTTTGATGAAGAAGGCATTCGTGTAAGAATAGATTACACAGATCCTGTCGATCAGGAAAATTATTATTACTGGCAGCAGTATCGTAACGGAGAATCGTATATCAGAGTTAATCCCGGGACCAAATGGTCTCTTTTGGGTGACGACCGGTATAGCAACGGTCAGAGGGTGAGGGGAAAAGTACCAAACGACGAACTCATTTATGAAAGCGGCGATTATGCTACAGTAAGGCAGTTATCCATCACCAGACTGGCTTATGATTATCATTTTTACCTCTATAAACAAATGGGAGATCGGGGGCTGTTCGATACCCCGCCGGCACCTATTCGCGGCAACATCGAAAATCTTACGAATGCAGATAATTATGCCCTGGGATACTTTGGCGCCAGCGAGGTTTCCGAAGCGCATCTCATAATCCGCTAGTTCCTATTGCACATAAAGTTTCACAAAGTGCTTTGCGGTCAGAGGTTCACCCGTCGCCTGTTCGATCATCTCATTCCAGGGCAGTTTTTTACCGGGACCATATACATATTTTTTGATATAATCTCCCGCTTCAACCATATCCCAGAATGTTACCTGCTGAATCCGCTCGTTGGGCATGAATTTTTTGGCAATTGTATTTAGAACCTGTGAAGCAAAAAGTTCACCCAACTGATAATTCTGATAATAGACCGGATAGGTGGCAATATGTATTTTTGTGGCCCATTCGGTACCGGTGCTGTTTTCAGGGGCTGTGATCAATTGATATTTCCTGACCAGCTTCCACCACAAATTCCCTAGATCCTGATCGGGATCCCGGTATAATTCCTTCTCAAAATTTAAAATGACCATGCTCCAGCGGGCAAAGATGATTTTACTCATACGCAGATTAGCGCTGGTTGCCCTATCAATTTTCTTCATTGAATCCTCATCCAGTGCCAGTGCCTTTGCCATCCAGGGGGCTTTTATGGCAAAACCGCCAAAAAGCATCGCTACACCTTCTGTGGTGAAGGCATGAGCGGGCTCACGTAAAACAAAGGGCAGGTCAGGATCCAGATATTTGTCATAGGTGGCATGGCCTAACTCATGCAACATGGTTTCCATCCAACGCATATTGGGAACCAGATTACAAAGTATACGGATATCCTGTTTCCGATCGATAAAAAAGGAAAAGGCATGTTGGCTTTTCCCCTGGCGTTCATACAGATCACTTCTCTCGAGAATATCTTTTACCGGCATATTAAATGATGCATAATATCGCTTGGCGATATCTTCAATATCTATATCCGCATAATATGAATCGAGATCCACATCAAAAACCGATGGAGCTTCCTGTGCAAACAGATCCTCATAATGCCAGGGGCGTAAATTTTCTCGTTTTATACCATATCTTTGTTCAAATACACGTTCTATCTCGGCATGTATCTCCACAAATGGGGTCTCAGTAAGTGCATACAATTCTCCAAATACAGATTCCACCTGTTCTGGTGATAGTTCGGATAGATCCATTGCCATGTGAAAATATGATGCATAACCGAGTTGCTTCGCCGCCTGATTACGCAACCGGGCGAGTTGGACGATGTCCTTCGCAACGACATCGCCGATTGATTTCTGTGCCCGCCAAACCTTCTCTCTTTTCTTTGAACTTCTTTCGGCTTTTAGAATCCGGGTAACCTCATTATCGGAAATCTTGTTCCCATCTATTTCAGCGCGATAATTGGCATATACGCCTTCAATCTTCGATGCCAATCCGGTAATCCGTTCATTCAGTTCAGGATCGATCTGCTTGGCAAGATATTCCCGATACAATAAGTCAAGCTGTCTTTTCAACATAGGATCACGAATATCGTTTCGTTCATAATTTGCTTTAAGAAAGTGAAAATCCTCAGGTACCTGATGTATGGAGTCGATTTTCAGTGATAATGACGTGGTTTCGTCGAAAAATATCTGTTTACCGGTGGTGTAGGCATTCCATTGTGCCAGCCCATGGGCCGCTGCTAGTGGAATCATTTTTTCTTCATAGCGTTGGATAAACTGTTTCAAATCTGTCTCCTCACTATTTTTTACACAGGATACAATATTGAGCACAATCAAGATTGTACCAAAATATACAATATGTCTCATTTTCATTGGAAATCCTTTCCTTTGATCTAGCGGTCAGTGTAAAATATTACATATCTCCTAAAACGGAATTAAAATTGGTTTCCTCTGCGGTAAATGAATATATCAGATCAACTTGACCTATTTATTAACCACGAAGGAACACGGATAAAAAATAATAAATTTATTAAATTTGCTCAAAATTAAGTTGCTGTGGTTCAATACGCTCAGTTTGTTCGTATCTATTAGATCAAGTATCGTAATTAAAATTGTCTTTGTTGTTCCGTGGTGAATTATTCAGCGTCAAGTAATTCCTGATCAGAGAGAAATTTGGTAAAAAAGATATTCCGGAACAACCTGTTTTTAAAATAAACAAAAAAAACCCGTTCAGGGCATGAACTGAACGGGTTTTCCAGACGTTAGGCTACACAAGGTGTGTAGACTTTGGAAGGTAAATTTTATAACAATAAAATTAAAAAAACTATTCCTTTTTTAAAATTATTTTTTATTTTTCTATACCAAATATCAGTATAAAATAATATTTTAATTGTAGCGACATATTAAAACCTTTGGCGATTTGTTTCAAATTGAAAACAAAACTTGAAGATTGAAACAAAGTATATGCTAAAAATAAAATATTAATTATCAATTAACTTGTAGAAAAACATACTATTAAATAAAATACTCCACAATGGCATCGGGTTTGCAGTGTACCGGGTAAAAACAGGATATTTCAATGCGTAATATCAGTCAGGCGATCAGCGTCATATTGCCGGTTCTCTATCTTGCCGTGACATTTATATACGGATTGATCTTTTTTGGACAGAAAAAGCAACTGGAGCGGAAAACCCTGATTCTGCTTCTGGGTTTGATCGGTGTACATAGTATCGAGATTATCCTCAGGGGGGTTGCGCTGGGTGCATTGCCTTTCGCAACGCTGTTTGATGCCCTTTCATTCTGGGCGTATGCGTTAGTGTGGGTTTACTTTTTAATCGAATTAACCGTAAAAAACAGGGCCACCGGCTTGTTTGTATTGATATTGGCTTTTCTGATGCAACTTTTATCTTCGCTGTTATACAGTTGGAATCTCACCCCAAATCCAATGCTGAACAATCCTGTTTTTGCTATTCATGTGATATTTACCATCATGGGTTATACAGCGATCTGTATTTCCTCCCTATATGCGTTGCTCTATATTATGCTCAATCATAACATCAAGTTTCATCGGTTTGGCCTGGTCTATGATAAACTTCCATCTTTATCCATTCTTGAAAGATTGAGTATACGTTCGGTGCAAATTGGCATCATACTACTTGGTCTTGGTATTTTATTGGGGCATCTTAGAGCGGGCGTATTGCTGCAATCGTACTGGCCGGCCGATCCAAAGGTTTTTTTAACCGATATGATCTGGATCATATATATATCAGGTTACAGTATCGCGCAGATCAAAAAATGGCGTGGCCGCTGGATGGCATATCTCTCACTAACCAGTTTTCTTCTCCTCATTCTTGTCAACATTTCAGTAAGTTTTCTGCTTGATTCCTTTCATCATTTTTAATTAATCTGTGCATTGGACGGTTAATTTGTTACAAGCTATTGGAAATTTGATCACACGTATTATTGATGGCACCAATAAATATCACGAAGAACATGGAAAATCGCGAAGTAAATCTGACAGAAAAAAAGATGTTCAGGATGGAATAATAGACTTGTGTTATATTTGTCCGTTCGGTTTAACGCGATATTTTAACAAATACCTTGGCTCTTTGCTGCATGTTCTTGGAATATATTCCAATCTTCTGATTCTTGTTATCCTGTCGAAAAAATAGCACTTCGTTTCTTCTTCGTGTACTTTGTTAACCAATGGAGCAGTTTATGTTCTTGCCCTTTGATGAAATTAAGGCCGTTTTAAACAAGATATTGATTCAAAACGGCTTTTCACAGACAAACGCCGATATTATGGCCGGAATATTTACAGAATCAAACCGGGACGGGTATCCGTCCCATGGGATTAACCGCTTTCCACTTTTTATCCGTGGCATAAAACGGGGTTATATCAAGACCGATCAGGTTGCGAAAACCGTTCAGACTTTTGGTGCTTTGGAACGATGGGATGGTCATCTCGGAGCCGGGATACTGAATGCCCGTATTGGTATGCAACGGGCAATTTCTCTTGGTGGAGATCACGGTATCGGTTGTGTCGCACTGAGTAATACAAATCACTGGATGCGCGGCGGAACCTATGGTTGGCTGGCCATCGAGGCTGGTTTTGGGGCCATTTGCTGGACCAATACGATTCCCAACATGCCGCCATGGGGCAGCCGGCAAACACACACAGGAAACAATCCGTTGGTGTTGGCAATTCCCGGACCTGAGGATATCCCGCTGGTGCTCGATATGGCACTCTCCCAATACTCTTATGGCAAACTTGATACGATCGAAAGGGCAGGGGAACATTTGGATTTTCCCGGAGGTTTGGACGAAAACGGCCAAATGATCAATGATCCCGGCGAAATTTTGCGTACAGGGCAATTACTGCCGATTGGTCTGTGGAAAGGCTCGGCCCTTTCCCTTATGCTCGATTTGTTTGGATCTTTGCTGTCTTCCGGGCAGGCTTCACTGCAGATCGGCAGGCAAAATCACGAATATGGATTATCCCAGGTTTTTATCGCTTTCGATATGAATCGTATTGCCGGCGATGAATTTCAGTTGAGAATGATTCGTGAAGTGGTTGCCTACTATAAAGAAGGCGGTGCCGATGTCCGCTTTCCCGGTGAACAAACACTCATACGGCGGAAGAAAGCCATGGAGGAGGGTGTTTATGTCGATCCGGAATATTGGCATGAGATTCTGAGCCTGTGATAACAATTACTATGGTACCAAATACCATACACCCAAAAAATGGCTTGACTTTCTTCGACAGGATAACAGGGTTTACAGGATCAAAGACTATTACACGAAGGACCACGAAGAGGCTCGAAGAGACACGAAGAGAATATGAGCTAAAGAAAGACCAAAATAAATTAGAATAATTCCATTTTTCGATTCGAGTTTTCAGATAATATCTACAAAATCTTCGTGGATCTTCGTGTCTTCTCTGTGACTCTTTGTGAGATCTTTTAAATCCCGTAAATCCTGTTATCCTGTTTATTCGAAATTTTTGATTACAAAGGGTGGGTCAACGCTCAAAAACGACGTCTCAGATTTTTAAAAAAAAATATTGATTATTATAACCTGTATGGTTATAATAATATGCCTGGTATACCAGGTATAATTTTCCTTCAAATTGCAATTTTGGTAATATTATGGGTATTGATCACAAAAACAGCATGGCGTTATACCTGCAGATCGTTGACGATATATCACGTCAGATTGCCCTGGGTAAGATAAAACCCGGGGAAAAAATCCGGTCACAAAGCATCCTGGCCCGGGAATACGGGGTAAGTCTGATTACAATAAAAAAAGCCCTGTATGAATTGATCCGGGAGGGTTTGCTGTACAGCCGTGTAGGCAAGGGAACGTATGTATCGGAAGCATCGCCTTTGACCGAACAGCGGGAATTTAAGAGTATCGGTTTTGTGCTGACCGATATGAACAGCCCGTTTTTCTCACGTATCCTGAAAAGTGTGGAAAAAGGGGTTTCTGAGTACGGGTATAGTCTCATGCTTTCGAGTTCCGAAAATCGTCTTGAAAAAGAAGAATATCTGATTCAGGATTATCGTGATCTGGGCGTCCGTGGTCTGATTATCGCCTCGATGAGTCATATTTATACGGCAACACCAGCGATTCGTCAACTGGATAAGGAGGGTTTCCCTTATGTTGTCGTTTCCTATATAACCGATCCGGATATCTTCTTTGTGGGTACGGATCATGAATTGGGTGGATATCTGGCTTGCAACCATCTGATCACCAGCGGTTATAAGCGTATCGGTTTTATCAACGGAGAAATTGGTAATCTGTGCGGTGAAGCGCGTTTTCAAGGGTATCGCCGTGCCCTTGAGGAGAACAGGATCTCCCTGAAAAAAGAATATCTTTATAATCTTCCCCGTGGTGGCGAATGGAACGATTTTCAGTCCGGTTATGAGATCGGCCAATTCTTCAGCCAAACCACAGACCGGCCTCAGGCTGTTTTTGCCTATAATGACCTTACGGCGCTGGGATTTCAGAAAGCGGTAATGGAAAAAGGATTGCGTATACCGGAAGATATCGCTGTGGTTGGCTTCGACAATATCGATGCATCGGGCACCGCACCGATCCCTTTAACGACGGTTCACCAACCGACAGAACAGATCGGTTCGCTGGCGGTAAAAGTGCTGGCGGATCAACAAAAAGGAGAAGTAGCGCAAAAAAGGTATATCCTTAAACCGGAACTGGTTATCAGGGAGTCGGCTTAATAACAGAGGCACAGAGCCCTTGTGCCTATTAAACCAAGCGAGTACAAAATGAACCTTGATGAAGTAAAACAAAAATACGACTTTACCGGAAAAACAATTGTTATCACCGGAGGCAGCGGTGTGCTGGGTGGCGAGATCGCCTGTGCGCTGGTAGGGGTAGGTGCAAATGTGGCTGTAATTGACCGGAATACAAAACTCCAGGATGATGTGATGCGCAGAATTGAAACTTCCTGTGGTAAATTTATGATCGTTTTCGGGGATGTTCTGGACGGTGACAGTCTGCGACAGGCCGCCGATACGATCAATACGGAATTTGGTCAGATTTATGGGTTGATCAATGCAGCCGGTGGCAATCAACCGGGTGCGACCACCGGCCCGGACCGGTCATTTTTTCAACTGGATGCTGAAGCCATGCGTAAAGTATTTGATCTGAATTTGCTTGGCACGATAATGGCGTGCCAGGTTTTTGGCCAATATATGGCCGATGCAGGCGAAGGCGTCATTCTGAATATCAGTTCCATGAGTGCATACCGACCCCTGACAAGGGTTCCGGGATATTCCGCTGCCAAAGCCGCGGTGAGTAATTTTACCCAATGGCTGGCGGTGCATTTCGCCGAAGAATATACTACCAAGATCCGCGTCAACGCCCTGGCGCCGGGATTTTTTTTGACCGAGCAGAATCGGTTTTTACTGACCCGAGAAGATGATGGCGCATTGACGCCCAGGGGGCAGTCGATCATTGATCATACGCCGGTAAAACGTTTTGGGAATCCGGAGGACCTGATGGGTGCGACGCTCTGGTTGCTTTCGCCGTTGTCTGATTTTGTAACCGGCAGTGTTGTCTCTGTGGATGGTGGCTTTGCCGCCTTTGGCGGGGTGTGAAACTGCGTCTCACGAAGGACACAAAGGCAGACACGAAGAACACGAAATTTTGATATAATTAAAAAAGAGACAGGATAACAGGATTTACAGGATTTAAATAATCTCACAAAGATTCACAGAGAAGACACGAAGATCCACGAAGATTTTGTGGATATTATAGAAACCTCATCGAAAAATGAAATTATTCGAATTTATTCCTTCGGCCTTTTTATTCAATAATTTTCTCTTCGTGTTGCTTCGTAACTCTTCGTGATCCTTCGTGCAACCTGAATTAATCCCGTAATCCTGTCTATGAAAAAATCATTTTGAAAGGAGTTGTGGCATGCAGGGATACGATATCGGACTTATCGGTCTGGCGGTGATGGGTGAAAATCTGGTGCTGAATATGGAACGTAACGGTTTTAAAGTTGCCGTCTTTAACCGCACAGTCAAAAAGGTTGATGATTTTTTGAACGCACGCGCCAAAGAGAAAAATGATCAAGGGGTGTCATACCATAGAGGAACTGATTGCAAGTCTGGAACGACCACGAAAAATCATGCTGTTGGTCAAGGCCGGTAAACCGGTCGACGAATTTATCGATCTGCTGATTCCGCATCTTGATCAGGGTGATCTTATTATCGACGGCGGGAACAGCCACTTTCCCGATTCGATTCGAAGAACAAAATACCTGGAAGAAAAGGGATTATTATTTATCGGAACCGGTGTGTCCGGAGGCGAGGAAGGGGCATTGAACGGTCCGTCGATCATGCCCGGTGGATCGGAAAAGGCCTGGCCACTGGTATCCAATATTTTTAAATCCATTGCTGCAAAGGTTGCCGATGGAACGCCCTGCTGTGAATGGGTCGGCAACGACGGTGCCGGCCATTTTGTAAAAATGGTCCACAATGGGATCGAGTACGGTGATATGCAGATGATTTCTGAAGCATACTGGATCATGAAAAATCTGCTCGGTCTTACACCGGAAGATATGCAACCCATTTTCAGCGAATGGAATAAAGGTGAACTTGACAGTTATCTGATTGAAATAACCACGGATATTATGGGAAAAATGGATGAAGACACCGGTAATCCATTGCTGGACATGATCCTGGATACGGCCGGTCAGAAAGGTACCGGCAAATGGACCAGTAATAGTGCGCTCGATCTGGGTGTACCTGCCCCAACTGTGGCAGAAGCGGTATTTGCCCGGGCCATCAGTGCCATAAAGGATGAACGTGTTGGCCGCGTCAAAGAAACTCACCGGTCCGTCAATGCCCTATTCAGGGGATAAACAAGCCTTTATTGAGATGGTCCGGAAAGCATTATATGCTTCAAAAATATGCTCTTACGCTCAGGGGTATCAATTGATGCGTGCGGCAGCCGAAGAATTCAAGTGGAAACTAAACTATGGACAAATTGCGTTAATGTGGCGTGGCGGATGTATAATCCGGGCACAATTTCTGGATAAGATCAAAGCGGCGTTCGACAAAAATCCGGATCTGACCAATCTTCTGCTGGATGATTATTTTAAGAAAGCCATCGACGATAATCAGGCATCCTGGCGAAAAGTTATCAGTACGGCCGTGGAGGCGGGCATCCCGGTACCGGCATTCAGCAGCGCTCTGGCCTACTATGACGGGTATCGCAGTGAAAAACTGCCGGCAAATCTCCTGCAGGCCCAGCGGGATTATTTTGGCGCTCATACCTATGAACGGATCGATCAGCCACGTGGAAAGTTTTTTCACACCAACTGGACCGGTCGCGGGGGCACAACCGCCTCCTCCACCTATAATGTCTAACGGGATAAATCACGTGGCAACCAATAGCAAAACTGTAATTTTCCCACTTGGTGAGCCGGAGATTAGAAATATTTGTGCCAGGGCTTTTATTGAGGAGCCGCTGGATAATAAAAAAGTCCTTTTTATCATTCCGGATAATACGCGATCAGGGCCCGTCGATCGCATCTTCAGGATTTTATATGAGCACCTGATCGATACAGTGGCTAAAATGGATTTTCTGATTGCATTGGGTACGCATCCACCCCTTTCGGAATCAGCGATTAATCAGCGACTTGGTGTTACAACGGAAGAACGCAGGACCAAATTTTCCCGTACACGCATATATAATCATGCCTGGAATGATCCCAACCAGCTGATTTCGGTCGGTACACTTTCCTCTGATGAGGTCCGGCAGATCTCAGATGGCATGATAGATCAGGACGTGAACATCACCATCAATAAAATGGTGCTGGACTATGACGTTTTAATCATCGTTGGCCCCGTATTTCCACACGAAGTAGTGGGGTTTTCCGGAGGCAATAAATACCTTTTCCCTGGTATAGCCGGTCAGGAAATTATTGATATGTTTCACTGGTTGGGGGCTTTGATCACCAATCCCGCGATTATCGGAAAAAAATACACGCCGGTGCGTGAAGTCGTCAATCGTGCTGCAGGGATGGTGCCGGTAAAGAGGCTTTGCTTCAGCATGGTGGTTTCCGGCAAGGAATTGGCCGGGCTGTTTTTCGGAACCCCGGAATATGCCTGGGAGCAGGCCGCCGATCTCTCAGATCGAGTTCATATTGTGTATAAGGATCATCCTTTTAAATCGGTCCTTTCATGTGCTCCGGAAATGTACGATGATCTCTGGGTTGGTGGAAAATGTATGTATAAACTGGAGCCGGTTGTGGCCGATGGCGGTGAACTGATCATTTATGCACCGCATATTAACGAGATATCGGCCACACACGGCAAGATCATTCGGAAAATCGGCTATCATACCCGCGATTATTTTTTGAACCAGCCGGAAAAATTCAGGGATATTCCCGGTGGTGTTATGGCCCATTCAACCCATGTCAGAGGGATTGGCAGCTACAAAAACGGGATTGAAAAACCGAGGATCAGGGTTACCCTTGCGACGGGTATTCCGGAAGATATCTGCCGGGAAATCAATCTCGGTTACCGCGATCCGGCAACGATAAATCCGGATGAGTGGATGAACCGTGAAGACGAAGGTTTCCTGTATGTACCCAAGGCAGGAGAGATGTTATACCGGCTGAAGGATCAGTAGGCGTTGGCAGTTGGCAGTTTATAAGCCAGTTTGTAGTCTGTAGTGGGCAATTTAAGGAAGTTTATGAAGCTTTTAAGTATATTAAAACCGGTCATTCTGTAAGAATCTTCCTTTTTGTAGTATCTATATGACCATTCAGGAAGATGCTTACAGCATGACCTGAACTTTGTATTTATATTTTGTATCACCTATATTGCCTACTGCCTACTGCCTACTGCCTACTGCCTACTGCGTTTTCTCGATTTTAAGAACTGTATCAGAGTAAAGGATTTGCCATGGATATCCGTTTTGACAAAAAAGTTGTGCTTGTGACCGGTGCCAGTACGGGTATCGGTGCAGCCACGGCTGTCGAATTTGCCCGGGCTGGTGCCGCGGTTATGATTAATTTCAATCAGAGTCATAGTGCTGCCGGGGAAGTACTTAAAACGATTCAAAATGAGGGTGGAAAAGGGGCAGTATTTAAGGCCGATGTTAAAAAAGCGCCTGAAATCGACCGGTTGGTCGAAGAAACACTCAATAAATTCAATGGACGGATCGATGTGCTGGTCAATAATGCCGGGAGTCTCCTGGACCGGCGTCCTTTTAGTAAGATGACCGATGAACTTTGGGATCGGTGCATGGATCTCAATGTGAAAAGTGTGTATTTCTGCTGCAAAGCAGTTGTGCCGATCATGCAAAAGCAGTGCTATGGCCGGATCATAAATGTAACTTCTATTGCGGCAAGAAATGGCGGTGGCTACGGTGCCGGCCATTACAGTGCCGCGAAATCGGCGGTCATGACCTTCAGTAAAAATCTGGCCAAGGAATACGCCAGAGATAATATAATGGTGAATAATATCGCTCCAGGCATTATCACGACGCCTTTTCACGACAGGTTTACCGGCAATGAGCTCCGGGATACAATGAAAAAATCCGTCCCACTGGGTCGTGAGGGTACGCCTGAGGAGATAGCCTGGCCGATACTTTTCCTGGCGTCCGATTATGCCCGCTATATCACCGGCGAGACCCTTGAAGTCAACGGCGGTTTAATGATGGACTGACCTTTAAGTCGGTTAAACCTTTAGACAGGATACTCCCAACGGGATTTCCAGGGGACAGGATTTAGAGGATTAAAGCATATTACACGAAGGACCACGAAGAGGCACAAAGAGACACAGAGTAAAATTATAGTGAACAAATAGAGTAGGCTTGAATTCGAATAAATTTATCACTCTTTTGAAATGAGTTTTCATATAATTTTCTTTAAAATCTTAGTGGATCTTCATGGATCTTCGTGTATTCTCGGTGGATCTTTGTGAGATATTTTTTAATCCTATTATCCTGAATTCCGGCCTTCTCCGATACAGATAAATGTAAATATCTCTCTAAAAGGTTTTGCCGTATTCCGAAGCATGTTTGGACTGTCATTCGACTATTGGTGCTCCTTTGTTTTATGAAGCACCGCATAAAATCCCATTAGTGCTTGACATAAATATTTGGAATACGTATTTTTAATTTATAATACATCTTACAAATATACTGGGTCTGAAATGGACAGTCTGTTCACAAAAGTGGGTAATACCCAGACGCTCAGTCAGAGGGTGGAGAAGCGTATTGAAGAAGTTATCCGACAGAAAAAGATCCTTCCAGGTGAAAAACTCCCAACCGAAAAAGAATTGTGTGAAATGTTCGCTGTCAGCCGTACGGCGCTCCGTGAAGCTTTACGGATGCTGAGTGGCAGAGGGTTGATCACAATTCGCAAAGGCAGTGGTATTTATATCAACGATTATTCTGCGATACTTGCGGTAAAGCCCATGTCACTTTTCCTGGAACTCAATTTTGACAAGGAACAAATCTTCCATGTTATCCGAGTCCGGCAGATGCTTGAGCCTGAGATTGCAAGAATGGCGGCAAAATACCGCACCGAAGAGGATATTGTTGCTTTTAGAACAAATCTTAAAAGGTTTATCGAATGTCGTGATGAGGATTACCGCAGAGAGGGCGAATTGGATCGCGAATTTCATCTTTTGCTTGCCAGGGCGAGCGGCAATCCGATCATACCCGTTATGGTCGAACCCATTTTTCAATTGATGCCCAAGATACGTACACTGGTCTATGCCCATGTCCATCATGCAAAGAGTGTCGCTCTTGAGTATCATCAGAAACTGATACAGGCGATCAGTGATCAGGATGAGCAAGCGGCCTATGAAGCCATGACCGCCCATCTACGCCTGGCTGAGGAGCATTCGCTGGCGGTCCTGAAAGAGATTGCATAATTTTTTCATTTATTATTTGTGTGATATGTTATAACTAATTATAAATGTCAATAATAGTACAATCGATAAAAAGTTGAGGTTAAAGTTATGGAGATACAATTGGCCGGGAAAGTGGCGATTGTCACAGGAAGTATACAGGGTATTGGAAAAGAAATAGCTGAAAACCCTGGCAAAGGCAGGTGCAGCCGTGGTGATAAATAATCATCAATCACCGGGCGAACTCGAATCGGTGGCTGAGGAAATCAGGCAAGCCGGAGGAAAGTCCAAAGCCGTAATCGCCGATCTGACCAAAAAATCAGAAGCGCAAAAACTGGTCGATGCGGCACTTGATCTGGGGGGCGGTATTGATATTTTGGTAAACAATGCGGGTGGATTGATCAAGCGTGTACCCGTGGCAGAGTTTGACGATCAGCATTTTCAAACCGTAATGGATGTAAATATCCGAACCGCATTTATCACTGCAAACGTTGTCATTCCGCACCTAAAAAAGAAAAAACAGGGAAAAATAGTAAACCTCTCTTCCCAGGCGGCCCATGACGGTGGCGGCCCTGGAGCGGCGGCTTATTCGGCAGCAAAAGGGGCCATCTGGACCTTTACCAAATCGCTGGCAAAAGAACTGGCGCCGTTCGGTATAAATGTAAATTGTGTATCACCCGGTTTTATCGGCAGTACAGCATTTCACAACACATTCACGGCAAAGGAAGTGCATGAAAAAATGCCAACTCTCATCCCGTTGGGCAGAATAGGCGCACCTGCAGATATTGCCAAGGTCGTGCTTTTCCTGGCATCTGACCTGGCGAATTACATGACCGGGCAGAGTCTTGAGGTCAACGGTGGTCTTTACATGCCCTGATGTAAGAGAATAGACAGGAAAAAGTGATGGGGAAAAATATTGTTTTATTATGCTTTGTTTTGCTCGGTTTTAGCCTGCTGGCCACGGAACATCCAACTTTACTGATCAATAGCACAGAAGCAGCACAGATTAAGGCTTCGCTTGGTATATACCCGGTCATGGATAAATCCTTTGAAAAAACTAAAAATTATATTGATAAGGTCGTTACACTTGCGATTGATGTTCCACCACCGGGAGAGGCCGGCGGTTATGCCCATGAGCGGCATAAACAAAACTACCGTGACATGCAGCAGGCTGGAATGCTGTTCGCTATTACAGGCGACGAACTTTATGCCCGATTTATCCGGGATGTGCTTTTTGAATATGCAAAAATGTATCCTGATCTGGGGCCACACCCATTATCGCACAATCAGGCGCCCGGAAAATTATTTCATCAGATGCTCAATGAAACAGTATGGCTGATGTATACCAGCATGGCCTACGACTGTGTCTACAACTGGCTGACCCCGGAAGATCGAAGTTACATAGAGGAAAATGTATTCAATCAGATCATCGATTGGTTTACCGGCCCAAATGCCCATGAATTTGACCGGATTCATAACCATGGAACCTGGACGGTGGCATCAATCGGCATGATTGGCATTATCCTGGACCGTGCTGACCTGGTAAATATGGCGCTTTATGGTACCGATGGCTCGGGGAAGGGCGGCTTTTTAAAGCAGCTGGATATGTTGTTCTCACCTGATGGTTACTATATGGAAGGACCATATTATGTTCGCTATGCGCTTCGACCCTTTTTTATTTTTGCAGAGACCCTGGAGCGTAATCGGCCTGAGCTCAAAATATTTGAGTACAGAGATCAGATTCTTAAAAAAGCGCTCTATTCCGCCCTCAGAACCACTTTTCCCAACGGTATTTTCCCGCCGATAAACGATGCTTCGCAGACCATGGATATCACCGCTGCCGGACCGGTGTTCGCAAACAATATCGGATACTATCGCTATGGTGTGGGAGACGTCAACCTGCTGGGGGTTGCTAAAGTACAAAATCAGGTACTTCTGAATGGCGCCGGTTTGAAACTGGCGGCGGACATGGCTAATTATGCCGGTGAAATTCCGGATTTTAACTGGAAAAGTGTCGAATTTACCGACGGCTTCGATGGTGAACAGGGCGGTCTGGGCATCCTGAGGACCGGCGATGGATTGGAACAATCTATGCTGCTGATGAAGTACGGTGTTCACGGAGAAGGTCATGGCCATTTTGACAAACTACATTTTCTGTTCTATGATCAGGGCAGGGAAGTTATTCCGGATTACGGGTTTGGGCGCTGGATCAATATCGAGCCTAAATTTGGCGGACGGTATCTGCCGGAAAATAAAAGCTCATGCGATGCAGACCATCGCTCATAATACCGTAACCGTTGACCAGATCACCCAAAATAAATTCAATCGCACGCAAGCGGATAAAATGTCCGGGAAAAGGCATTTTTTCAATATAGAAGATCCAGATGTTCAGATCATGAGTGCCAGGGCAGATGAATATTACCCGGGTGTTGGTATGCAGCGCACAATTTTGCTTATCAATGACAAACGTCTGGCTCATCCGGTAATTGTGGATCTCTATCGCATAAAAAGTAACTCTGCCCATGTTTATGATTATCCGATCCATTTCAAAGGCCAGTTGATCACGACAAATTTTGATTATACGGCAGATACAATCAGCCAAAGCATACTGGGGAAGGATTATGGGTATCAGCATCTGTGGCGGGAAGCGCAGGCAAGCCCGTCAGAAAATAATCTAAGTGTTACCTGGCTTGAAGGGAACCGGTATTACTCGGCACTCATGTACGCCAAAGCAGGTTCGGAAATATTTTTTGCCCGCACAGGGGCCAATGACCCGTCATTTAATTTACGTTCTGAACCGATGTTTCTATTGCGTACTACTGCCGATAACCATCTTTTTGCAACGGTTATAGAGCCCCATGGCTATTTTAATGAAGCCCAGGAGAAATCAGCCGACGCAAGACCGGTATTTAAGGAAATAAAAATTATCGGAAATAACGACCTTGCCTCGGTAATCGAAATAAAAGGTCAGAATAACATCAGCTGGCAAATCATTGTCACCAATGAGACATCCGATCCAAAAGTCTGAAAGATCCGTAAAATTTAATGACCGGTCTTTTACCTGGACCGGAAATTTTAAAGTTATACTTGAAAATTAATCCTTATTTAAAGTTTCGATTGAGATTAAACAATAGGTTCGATCCAATCAGGTTAAGCAGTCTTGAGCATTTATCACCGATCTGACTAAAATGAGGATATCTGGCTATGAAGTTTAAAGGATTGCGGTGGTGGATTATCTTGCTTATTGCATTAGGTACGGTTATCAATTATATCGACCGTTCAGCGCTTGGTGTCATGTGGTGGGCTGAAGGTGATTGTATTGCTAAAGATCTGGGCTATAATGATGCGGATACCGCCAAACAGCAATATGCAATTATTCTGAATATCTTTATGGTGTTTTATGCCATCGGTCAGTCTGTGATGGGCAGGGTCTTTGATCAGGTAGGCACCCGAATCGGTTTTGTTCTCTCAATCACAGTTTGGAGTATTGCCACGATGCTTCATGCCGTTGCACGTTCTGTCCTCAGTTTCAGTATTTTTCGCGCTTTCCTCGCTGTTGGTGAGGCCGGAAACTGGCCTGGTGCGGTAAAGTCCAATGCAGAATGGTTTCCACAAAAAGAGCGGGCGATTGCACAGGGTATTTTTAACGCCGGCGCCTCTATTGGTTCGGTGATCTCGCCCCCTTTGATTGCCATTTTGTTTGTCTTTTTTGGCTGGCAGGTCACCTTTTTTATGCTTGGTGCGTTGGGTATGATCTGGATTATTCCATGGTTGGTTTTGAATAAAACTAGCCCCGAGAAACACCCCTGGATTACAGAGGAAGAGAGAAATTTTATACTCAAAGGAAGACCTGTAAAAACGGAGTCTGTCAATAATAAGGATGATAAACTGAGCATCCCGCAAATATTAGCCCATAAAGAATCGTGGTCGGTACTGGTTTCCCGTTTTTTCCATGAACCGATCTGGTGGTTGTTTGTCGGCTGGATGCCGATATATCTGGCGGCGACCTACGGATTTGATGTAAAATCAATTGGTGCATTTGCCTGGGTGCCTTACGTAGGTGCGGCATTAGGCAGTATTGCCGGCGGATGGTATAGCGGCAAGCTTTTGGCGGGTGGAAAAACGGTGGCCAGGGCCAGAAAAGAGGCCATTTCAATTGGCTCGGTCCTGATGTTCGTCGGTATGATCACGACTATTTTATTTGCGGATACACCGGAAAAATTTGTTATTATTGTGGCTGCTGTCTTATTCGGCTTCCAATTCTCAATCGGGAATATTCAAACCATCCCCAGTGATATTTTCAAAGGTTCCTCTGTTGGCAGCCTGGCAGGTTTAGGCGGCACGGTAGGCGTCTTCTCGGTAATCGTACTAAACTTTTTGGTCCCGGTGATAACCAAGGTCTCATTTACACCGGCCTTTGTAATCATAGCTCTTTTTGTTCCGATGGGTGTTCTGGCCGTCTTTATTTTTGGCGGCAAATTATTACCGGTCAGTGAAAATAAGTAGCGGTGGCTTAAAAATTATTTAAATAAAGTAATGGTCTGGAGTGTGAGGTACAAATATCAGAAAACCACAGAGCACACGGAGAAGAAATACTGAGTATTTTTGTTCGCTTTGTTAATATTTTATAAATGTACTGTGTTCTCTGTGGTTTATTAAAATACCGTTTAAAAAAAGGATGGGATATGAAAACATATATGAAATCTTCCGATGTACCGATTGAAAATGTAGCACCGGGCATGAACCGGCAGATTATGGGCTATGACAGCAAGCTGATGCTGGTCAAAGTACAATTTGACAAGGGCGGTATTGGTGCGCAGCATCAGCATCCCCATCAGCAGGTTTCCTATGTGGTATCCGGTAGGTTTGAGGTCGAAATTGAAGGCCAAAAGGCCGTATTGTCTGCCGGAGATTGCTTTATAATTCCTGAAAATGCCATGCACGGGGCGGTATGTCTCGAAGAAGGCGTACTGATTGATACCTTTTCCCCCATGCGGGAAGACTTTTTAGAATAAATTATAGAAGTCAAAAAAATGCAGGAGGGCGTAACCAACTTACAAACATTTTTTCATAACAATCATTTAAACTGGAGGAATCATGTACAATCAATTACGAATTATCGGGGTAGTCATAGCTTTGATTGCCCTTATGTTTCTACCTGCTGCGGCGCAGACGGTTTCACCTGTGTCGGCAGGTGAGAATACCTTAGCTGATGCAATTACGGCCGCCGCTGACGGTGATATTCTCGAACTGGTCGATGATGGCGGAGTATATCTCTATACGATGGATAATGACAAAATCGAGGTCACCAAAAAGTTGACCATTCGTGCCCAGGAAGGTTTGGCACAGAAACCGGTTATCCGTAGTCTTCGTCCGACTTCGAGTACCAACACACGTAATTTCGAAGTGCTATCCGGGGGCACTCTGACCCTAATCGGTCTTGAATTCGACGGTAGCGGCGATGGCAGCGGGACCCCATATTCCAAACAGGCAATTCGTCTCACTGCCGGCGACTCCACCTCAATGGTCCTGAAAATATTCGACTGCTATTTTCATGATTATACCGAAAATTTCCTCAGAGGCTATACCAAAACCGTCGTCGATACTTTTATCATTCAAAACTCGGTCAGTACCGGCTCTGTACGGGAAGGCTGGATGCTGTATGACACCAACAGTGGTGGGCCGGCTTTGAATTACGCCCTGTTTGAGAACGTTACGATTACAAATGTCGGCCGTGAAGCGATAAAGATCGGCAGTGCTGATGTAGGATATAACCCGGAAGTGATTATCAACCATGTCACCATGGATTCCACCTCCCAGGGGGGTGATTATCGGGTGATCAGGTTAAACCCCGGCACCATAGCTGTTGCAAATGCAACCATAAAAAATTGCATTATATCCAATCAGATGGGTGCTTACCAGTATTCGCTTCAGTTGTACGGTACCTCCACGGTTTCCTATAGTGATACCTTTCATGTAAGGCCTGTCGATTTAAACGAATCTGCAGCCATCGGCAGCGGTATGATCAGTGGAGATCCGTTGTATACAGATCCGGCTAATCTTGACTATACACTTCAGGAAGGATCACCGGCACTTGGCATGGCGGATGACGCCAAAGCCATGGGCGATTTGCGCTGGGATCCGTACGCTCAGGGGCCAACCGTTCATAAGGTGTATGCCGGGGATAATACGCTTTATGATGCCGTACAGGCAGCCGAGAGTGGTGATATTCTTGAATTGATGGACAATGGTGGTGTTTACGTATACACGCAAGAGTTCGATAAGATTGAAATTGATAAAGTTCTTACAATCCGAGCGCGGGAAGGGCTGACCCAGAGACCAATTATCCGGAATCTTCGGCCAACTAGTAGTTCCAACACCCGTAATTTCGAGGTGCTCTCCGGCGGTAGTCTAACCCTGATCGGCCTGGAGTTTGATGGTAGCGGCGATGGCAGCGGAACTCCCTATTCCAAACAGGCTGTCCGTCTGATTGCCGGTGATTCCACCTACATGTTTCTGAAGGTCGATGACTGTTATTTTCACGATTATACCGAAAACTTTGTACGGGGCTATTTGAAAACTGTTGTCGATACATGTATTGTAACAAACTCAATTGCCAGAAATGCTTTACGGGAAGGATTTAATTTCTATGATACTGGCGGTGACGGCCCTGCAATGAACTACGTACTGTTTGAAAATGTTACCATTACCAATACCGGACGTGAGGCGATACAGTTCGGTAGTGCTGCGGTTGGCTATAATCCAGAAGTAATTATCAATCATGTTACCATGGATTCAACTGCAACCATTGAGAACGATCGTGTAATCCGTATGGACGGGGGCGACCTGTATGTCACCAATGCCACCATTACGAATTGCATCATGTCAAATCAAATGGGTACGAATACGGAATCCGTTGATCTTTACGGCACATCCACAATTTCCTACACCGATACCTTTAATGTAAGACCGGTCGATACAGGTGAATCGTCTTCAATCGGTGGAGGTATGATCGACGAAGATCCGCTGTACAAGGATCCGTCAAGTGGTGATTATCGTCTTGCCCTGACATCCCCGGCCCGTGGTGCTGCGGATGACGGCAAAGCGATGGGCGATCTGCGCTGGGAAACAGATCCGAATCAATTTTTGTTAACGCTTCTTACGGACGGAAACGGAACTGTAGAGGCAAGTCCGGCCGGCCCCTATTATGATCCGGGAACGGTTGTTACCCTGACCGCAAAACCTGGGGCTGATTCAAAGGTATCCAAGTGGGAACCGGCTGCTTTTCCGCCGGATACAGAGGTAAGAACGGTCACCATGAACTCCGATCTGACCGTTACAGTTTTCTTTGTCCCCTTGAAGGATCTGTTTACCCTGACGGTCTCGGCAATCGGGATCGGTCATGTGGATCTGGCACCGGCGCCAGCTCAGGCCGACAGCGCGGCCGGTATATTTTCCTATTATGATGGTACCGATGTCACCCTGACCGCCGTGTCTGATACGTCTGCGATGGTATTCACCGAGTGGACAGGTGATCTTACCGGATCAAATAATCCGGATACCATATCGGTAACATCAAACCTAAGCGTTACCGCCAATTTTACACCGATTGAAACACAATTTAAGATCAATCTTACGGTCGTAGGTAAAGGAGAGGTCAGCTACGATCCTGAACCCTATCCCTACTATGAAAGTTACGATTCTTCCACTGTAGTAACGATGGTTGCCATGCCGCTTGGTGGTTTTAAATTTGACGGCTGGTCTGGTGATATTACCAGTGCGAATGACACGGCGATCGTGACAATGGACAGTGATGTGAATGTAACGGTTACCTTCAGTGAGATCTCTGTCCCCGGCGGCATACTTGAGATCGATACCACCCAAAGCCTGGCTGAGGCTGTTGATTTTGCCCGCAACAACAGTCAGGTAAAACATATTGTATTGACCACCTCGGGTGGCGTATATAAGGCACATGAGAACATCGATGTTGATTTTCCGTTGTCCATAATGGCGAAAGAAGGGCTTGCGGAACGGCCAAAAATTGAAGGTAATCCGGATCTGGGTTATTCAGATGGTATTTTCCAGATCAGAGTCGGTGGTACCAGTCTCTCACTGGATGGTATTGAAATGTATGATGCCAAGTATGCTTTAAGGACAGATGACGATACGGTAAAAACAGAGATCAGGATTAACGATTGTTATATCTACAATTCAGGCGAGGTATGGGTAAAGATCTATGCCGGGTCATTTGTGGATACACTGATCATTACCAACAGCATGTTCAGGGAATGCAAAAACGAAGGCATCTATATGAGAGATCCCAACACGGTTAAGTATGCCAGAATTGAAAACACAACCTTTATCCGATCAGGTCGGGAAGCTGTGAGAGTGCGTGATAATAATGACATGGTGCTCATGATCAATCACTGCACGATTGACTCTGCGAGTTGGAATCAGAATTACCGCGTCCTTTATCCCGAAGGTGTACTGAATGCTGAGATAAAGAACTGCATTATTACAAATCAGATGTTCCTGTCTGCACGTCATAACGATGTGATCAGATTGTACGGTGAAGCATCATCAGCCTCGCATCTGGTTATCAATAATGCCAGTACGAATATTGACCTGGAAGTCGGTGCGACACTGGATACTACTCTGATCTGGGAATTCGATCCGCTGTTCGAAGCACCGGGGGACAGGAATTATACGCTTTTATCGGCCTCCCATGCTTACGATATTGGCGACGATGGTGAAGCGGCAGGCGATCTGAGATGGGCAACCAACACACCAACGCATTTTCTGGTGGCGGTAACCATTGAAGGTGAAGGAAAAGTTGTTTTTGACCCGGCTCCTGTAGGTAAAACCTTTGATCCGGACCAGGTAGTTACCCTGACAGTCTGTACCGGATACCTCCTATGAGTTCGTTGAATGGACGGGAGATCTGACCGGTGCTGTCAACCCGCAGACCATTACCATGGATGGAAATAAAACGGTTGGTGTAAAATTCCAGATGGTAGATGCTATCGAAGACCTCAATGGGATCCCAACCGAATATACCCTGTATCAGAACTATCCGAATCCGTTCAACCCACAGACGACGATTCGATTTGATCTGAAAAAAGCAGGCAAAACGACGATTAAAGTTTATGACATTCTTGGCCGCGAGATATTTACACTCGTCGATCAACAGATGCCGGCCGGTAAACATAAACTGGTCTTTAATCATCCGGAACTTGCTACCGGATTATACTTTTATCGCATTCAATCAGAAGAATTCAGTGACATTAAGAAGATGATGATGATCAAATAACCGCTTTCAACGTTGCCGGTCATCCGGCCGGCAACGTTTTATTCATTCGAAATCGGAGTTGAATCGTGCCATGAACAGAACGGAAGTCCTTGCAAAAATTGAGGAATGCGGCATCATTGCGGTAATCCGTCTGGCAGATATTTCAAAACTGGAGGGCATCATCGGTGCGCTCACCAAAGGCGGCATTCATGCATTAGAAATAACCATGACCACCCCCAATGCACCTGAGATCATCAGTCAATTATCGCATCGATATAATGGTGAATTTCTGATCGGTGCAGGAACTGTTCTGGATACGGAAACAGCCAGGATGGTTATTCAGGCCGGCGCCACATTCGTGGTAAGTCCGGTTCTCAATCCTGACATGATCCGGCTTGTGCATCGGTATGACCGGTTAATGATTTCAGGCGCATTTACACCCACAGAGATACTGTGCGCATGGGAAAACGGTGCCGACGTGGTAAAAGTATTTCCCGCGACCGCGCTCGGTCCAAAGTATTTTAAAGATATTCATGGACCTCTGCCGCAGGTCAGACTGACACCAACAGGGGGTGTATCCTTGGAAAACGCTTCAGAGTTTATCAGGGCCGGTGCCTGCTGCCTTGGTGTCGGAACCGCATTGCTCGATAAGAAAATGATTGCGGAATCAGAATGGGAGCAGCTTACAATACGGGCTTCTGAATTTGTGACAACCGTAAAAGAGGGTAGATCAAAATAGGTTATTGAAGCAAAAATGAAAAAAAGAATAGTGACTTTTGGCGAAATCATGTTACGCCTGGCACCGTTCAATTACGAACGTATTTTGCAAACCAATACGTTTCAGGCAACATATGGGGGCGGGGAAGCGAATGTTGCCGTTTCGCTGTCGCAGTATGGGAATGATGTTTCTTTTGTTACCCGTCTTCCGGATAATCCGCTGGGTGATGCGGCTATTAAAACGATTGCCGGATATGGGGTTGATACCGCTTTTATTATCAGGGGCGGGGAACGGATCGGAATCTATTTTCTGGAACATGGCGCATCGATCAGACCTTCGAAAGTGACTTATGACCGCTCCGGTTCGGCGATGGCAGAAATTCAACCTGAGATGTTTGATTGGCCGAAGATCTTCGAAAATGCGGCGTGGTTCCATATCACGGGAATCACCCCTGCCTTATCTGAAGGCAGCGCAGCAACCTGTCTTGACGCGGTGCGGATCGCAAAAAAATCGGACCTCCGGATCAGTTGTGATTTGAATTATCGTAAAAAACTGTGGAGCCGCGACCAGGCAAAACGGACCATGAGTGAGATCATTCAGTATATTGACGTTGTAATCGCCAACGAAGAGGATGCTGCCGATGTATTTGGCATCAAAGCCGATACGACGGATGTAACAAGCGGTCACCTTTCGACCGATCACTTTCAGGAAGTGGCTGCAAAGGTGAAAGATCTGGCTGAGATCTCAGATGTTGCCATTACTTTGAGAGAAAGTCTCTCCGCTTCAGATAATAACTGGTCAGCCATGTTATATGATGGAAATGAATACTTTTTAAGCCGCAAGTATCCAATACATCTTGTGGACCGTGTCGGTGGGGGCGATTCATTTGGTGCCGGCCTGATTCACGGCTTGCTGGAGGGCTGGGACAAACAAAGGGCGCTGGAGTTTGCCGTGGCGGCATCGGCACTAAAGCAGACTATTCCCGGTGATATGAATCTGGTCAGTGAAGATGAAGTGCTTTCGATTGTAAAAGGAGATATTTCAGGCAGGGTTCAGCGGTAGGCAGTTGGCCACGCCTCCGGCGGGCAAGCAGTTGGCAGGGATGCGAAATGAGGAATGAGAAATTAGAAATTAGGAATTTAAGAGCAGGCGTAATATAAGAAACCTGCGCGTTGCCCCCGGTCGCTTTCTTACGCTATTTTGCTCTGTAAACAGTAAATCTTTAATCTTGAATGCACTCTGAATAGTGCAATATTGTCATGCTGAATTCATTTCAGCATCTGTAAGTCCGGTAAAAACAGTTGATCCCGAAACGAGTTCGGGATGATAACTTCGTAATCGGGGCTTTTTCGAGTCTACTCAATCTTTGATCTAGAATATTGAAAACAATTCTATCAATCCTGCTATATGGTTCTATTCTGCTCGGTGAAGATTGGCCGTATTTGCGCCTGATTCGTGTTTCGACCGCTTCGCAATTAAAATCTGCTGTCCAGATGGCTCTGCCGGGTGATCGTATCGAAGTCGCCGCGGGTGTATATGATCCAGGAAACATGACCATCACGGTTAAGGCCACCACCGAGCAACCGGTTGTAATTACCGCCGCAGATATTGGTAAAGTCGAACTGGCTGGTGACACCTATTTTGGCCTCAAACAGGCCAGCCATGTGATTATTCAGGGGTTTTTGATCACGACAGCATCATATTCGGCCATCAAAATGGAAGCATGCGATAATATTCGGGTGACACGGAATACATTTCGCTTAACTGAGTCTGAATCATCAAAATGGATCGTGATCGGGGGCATTTGGAATGATCCTAATGCCATATCGGCATTTAACCGGATCGATCATAATCTCTTTGAAGAGAAACATCAACCCGGAAATTTTATTACGATCGATGGCTCACCTGAACCAACTTACCAGTCATCAAAATACGATCGTATTGACCATAACCATTTACGGAATACGGGCCCAAGGATAGAGAACGGAATGGAGGCGATCAGGGTCGGTTGGAGTGAAATGTCAATGTCCAATGGATTTACGGTTGTTGAATACAATCTTTTTGAAAATTGTGATGGTGACCCGGAAATCATTTCCGTAAAAACCTGCGCCGATACCATCAGATATAATACTTTCAGACGATGTCAGGGTTCGCTCTGTTTGCGTCATGGAAACGGATCGGTGGTCGAAAGCAATTTTTTCCTGGGCGAGGAAAAGACCGGAACAGGAGGCGTGCGTCTATACGGAGATGATCATAAAATTTACAACAACTATTTTACCCGTCTTACCGGTACAAAATGGGATGCGGGGTTGACCCTTACCAATGGTGATTATGACAGTGGTACCAATTTAAGCCGCCATTTTCGTATCAATCGGGCTGAAATTGTCCACAACACACTGATACAAAACGACCATCCGATCGAGATCGGATATACGAATAACGGCGCATACACCAAACCACCCCGTGATGTCATCATGGCACACAATCTTATCGTTTCCGATTCGACTACCCTTATAAACACATTTACCGACCCGGTCAACATGATATGGCAGACAAATCTGGCTTATCCCGGCAATGCGGGTACCGTAGGTATTGGTGTTGATTCTGCTTCGATTCTGATAAGTGATCCATTGATGATCAAAACAGATGGATTCTGGCATCCTGATGCGAAAAGTCCGGCAATCGATGCCGCATCCGGTGATTTTGATTATGTTTCGGATGATATTGAAGGGCAGAAGAGAAGCCTGCCGACCGATATCGGTGCAGATGAGTATAGCGATGATCCCGTGATCCGCACAATTCTTAGTGAAGCAGATGTCGGACCCTTTGCCAGAGATATCATAGATGCTATTCCGGAAAAGGGTATTGAAAGGCGAAATGCAGCTCGATCTTTCGATGCGTATTACACCAAACCCGTTCAATTCCACTGCCTCGGTTCATGTCGATCTAAAAGCGGCATCGGATATCGAGATCATCATTTATGATGTTCTGGGAAGGCAGGCCTTCAGGAAGATTTTTAGGGGATATTCCGTTGGTTCACATCTGTTCTCAATTGGTTCGGATAAATTATCGACCGGGATTTATTTATTGAGTGTGAAATCTGCGTATGCCTCAGCGGTTATGAAAATTTTTATATTAAAATGATGAGACTTTTGATTAATTCAGTCTACGCTGTCATTGCGAGGAATCCTTCACCTACTCGCACTCGAGTAGGTGCGGAGTAACGAAGCAATCTCTTGTAAACATAAAAGGAAGGTATGATGGATAAAATTGAACCATTGGATAAATCACAAGTGTCCGGTTAAAAAAGCATACACACCTTACAGAACTTCATCAGGAAGCATTTTAACACGACCGGAAAAGAGTTACTCGATTTGAGTTTCCTGGAAATTACCCACCCCTTAGTCCCCTCCCTAATCGCATTAGGGAGGGGATAGGCCCCCTTCGGCGGGCCAGGGGAGGGTCAACAAATGTAGATTAAAAGATGAATTTTTTAAAATACACTAAATTTTTATTAAACCGGACACTCATGTTGATAAGTAAATGATAATGAAGATATATTTTATAATCATAATTCTATTATTGACCGCAACCCTATGGTCCGGTGACCATATCAAATTGGACAGAGTGCCCGATGAAATGGAATTGATATATGCCTTAAAAGATTCGATTGCCGCTCTTCAAGAAGTATATGACCTGAGGGATGCCGGACAAACAAAAGAGGCGCTGGATAAACTGACCAGCTTTTTGAAGGAAAAATCTTCGGACAGGTATTATTTTGACTGGCACTTCTTTCGGGAGCGTTTTTCCCAATATCTTCATGAATATCCAGACAAGCAGGAAGATCATCTTAAACTTGCCCGGGATCAGATGGATCGCTTTGCGCCGGAGACCAAATGGATACTTCCTTTCAAAAATCTGCGCGGCGATGAGGTTACGGCATATGAATTACGCCATCTTGCCCGCCAGCAGAAATCATTCGATATGGCGCTCACATATTACTATGAAAATGAAAAACGGGTTTATCTGGATTATTTTGTAAAACAGGTCGCAGATTTGAACCGCGCCTTTGCAGAAGATGCCTATGACGATGCCGGTAACGGTATCTATGAGGTCTACAGGGGTGGGAGACGGATACAAAACTGGTTGTTTTGTCATCATGCCTTTCTGGCTTCACCAGCCTATAATCCGGAAGAACAACGTCTTCTGATACGTACGTTTTTGCATCATGGGGCCCAGTTGTATAAACGCTCAAAAAAAATGCGTTATGGCAATCATCATACCCGCGGTCTGGTGGCACTGTTTGAAATTGCTGTCCTTTTTCCGGAGTTTTCGGGAACAGATATCTGGCTCAGGCATGCCATCAACGGCCTGGTCTGGCATCTGACCAATGAGGTCAATCCCGATGGTTTTCAATTTGAACGATCGGTCCACTACCATAAAGGTGATGTGGACAATTATTTTCGTGTTTTTCAGCTGGCCCGGATCAATAATATCCCGCTGCCTGAAATATATGAACAGCAATTTCGTAAACTCTTTGAATCTTTGGTTAAATTAGCCCAACCAAACCGCCGTCTTCCGGTGCTGCAGGATGATACCGATAAACCATTCGCGGAGAATAATGCCATGGATGAGGTCATGATCCTTGGTACGATTGTTTTTAACGATCCGGTATTTAAATACTTCTCAGGTGATCGGATTAACGCTGAGGTATATTGGTTATTGCGTTCGGTGCAATTAGGTGCGACACAGGATCTTAAACCATCTAAACCTGAAATGCTCTCTTGTGAGCTACCCGAAACCGGCTATTATATCATGCGAAACGGCTGGGGTGACGACGCGGTTTATCTGACCGTAACCGCAGGTTTATCTGAAAAAAAACCGGATCATCAGCATGGTGATATGCTCGGCATCGTCGGCTATGCCAACGGTCATGAAATACTTCCGAATTACCAGGTAAAATACAATGCGGAAGATTATGCCTTTTTCAAAAATTCCTGGGTGAAAAATGTTGCTCTTGTGGATAATCACGTCCAGGGGCAGGGCTGGCAACAGAATGAAGGAAAATCTGGTTTTGGTAAATGGAAATCTCTTCCGCAACCAAAAGTCATTTCATGGTCCAAAATGGAACGGTTTGAGCATTTTATCGGCACCCATAACGGTTTTGATTCGCTCGATGTGACTTACTACCGGGAGATCATTTATTTTCATGAGGGATTCTGGATCCTGGTCGATCATTTTGAATCGGGTCTGCGCCATACTTATCAGCAGGTCTGGCAGGGTAATTTTGACGATCACGCAGAGAATATCTGGGATAAGCAATATGAGGATGGGAGTGGTGTAAAACTCATTCAACTTGGAGATTCGGATTTGTCCCGTCGTGAATTGCGATTTCGGGAAAAATCCAGCACAATCATTGAGTGTTGCGAGCAGGATAATTTTTCATTTCTCACGTTAATTGTGCCTTATAAGAATTCAGAAAGAAAATCTGTTGTTCAGAGTGGTGATGGTAAAGTTCAAATTGGTGATTGGCGAATTACACCAATCTCGGACCGGCAAAAAGAAGGTCAAGGCTGGGTCGCCAGACATGATGCCTGGGGCAGTATTTTCCTGAACACAAAAGAATATCATCGTGAAGGGGCACATTTCAGTTTTGAGAAACCCACAAATTTCGCTGTTTCCGGTGATATAATTCAGTATCTGGGAAGATCATTACAGAAGTTAAGTTCAGAACCACCAATAAAATCCGCAGATCTCGGATTGGACCAATGGTTCCCGACGCTTGAAGTCCGGCCCGGCAACCTATATTTGATTAAACATTGACAGCCATTATGACAAATAAAATGCTTGACAGAAAAGTATTTAATGATTATTTTAATTTGTAATACATGATACAAATTAGGTTGACGTTTTTGATGTGCCTTTCCTAAAAATTCCATCGCTTATCTAAAGGAGCTTTGCCACTATGAAAGCGATTTCAATTTTTATTTTGATCTCCCTGTTTTTATTTCTTTCCACTCTGCATGCCGGTAACACAGGTAAAATTGCCGGGGTGGTAATCGATCAGCGAACGGGTGAACCGCTTGCGGGGGCGAACGTGATCGTCATCTCCCGGTGGGAAAATTACCGTGAGATACCATTGGATATCCCGGCGGGTGCATCCACCGATCTGGATGGGGCATATTTTATTCTAAATCTGCGACCAGGGTCCTATACGGTTAAAGCGAGTCGTATATCGGTTACACCGAAATGATGAAAACCGAGGTAAAGGTGTTTGTTGATAAGACCACAGAAATCAATTATGAAATGAATGAGCAATTGCTGGAAACCGAGGAAATTGTTGTAACCGCCTATACCGAAACCACTGTTGAGAAAGATCTTACGGCCACCAAACAGGTGTATAATATATCGGAAGTTCAGAGCATTGCAGGTGTGGCGGATCTTACGGATATTCTTGAATTGCAGGCAGATGTGGTCGACGACCATTTCCGCGGAGGTCGTGTCGGGGAGTCCTCTTATTTAATGGCCGGTACGGCCATCACCAATCCCCTTGACAACAGACGCGCATTTAATCCGATTGTAACGGGACTCGAGCAGGTTGAAGTATACACGTCGGGATTCAGTGCGGAATATGGTAATGCCCAGTCCGGTGTGGTCAATATGGTTACAAAGGAAGGGACATCTGTCTGGCAGACCCGTGCTGAAATATCCGGTACACTTCCTTATTACAAAAGTTGGGCTGATGGAACAGATGGCAGTCCCTATGATCCTGCCAATCTGATTTTTGCCGGTTCTTTGATGAACCCGGAGGAATGGCTGGAAGAAAATCCGCTTGATCCCGGTAAACCATTATGGGATCGAGGTTATGGTGTCACAAAGTACCTCCCGCCGCGCGATGTTTGGCCACCTAATCCGTTAACCCGCGAGGATTCGTTAAAAATTGCCAATCTGGGACGGTTATTATGGATGCAATCGGTTCGTGAACTGGGCATGGAGTACGACAATACAATGGATTATCGGGTCGATTTCACCACCGGTGGGCCAATTGCTAAAAATACAAATATTTTTATGGCAGTACGCCAGAATGTTGTGTATCCCGAAGTTCCAATGGCCCAGCCGGATTTGCAGCGGCAGCTCATGAGTAACCTTACATTCAATCCCACACCAAATCAAAAGTTTAAACTATCTTTTGTTTATGATTACAATTTTGAGAATGTCCTTGACAGCAATTGGTGGCGCTGGCTTTTCGATCGTACCTTCAGTGTAATCAAACGAACCAACCGTACATGGCAGGGCAGTCTGGAATATAAATATGTTTTTACGCCATCCACTTATGCAGATTTTACGCTGAGTATTCTGAATACCAAAGAAGAGGACCGGATTGATCTGCTCAAAGATGATCAGGTGCTGGAAGATTACAGCAACGGTAGCAACTGGGTGGACTATACAGGCCCCTCCAATCACCGGGTAGGTCGCCTGAGTGATGATCGCGGTAACCGAAAAACCATAACTTATTATACATCCGGCAGCTTAACCAGCCAGATCGACCGGTTTAATCTGCTGAAAGCGGGCCTGCAATTTTATTTTTATCGACTCGATGTAAAATATCAGAATAATGTCACAGGGCCCAGTAGTATCCAGGATCTGATATTTAGCGCAAATCCCTTTGAGGGCGCGGTGTATCTGCAGGATAAAATGGAATATGAGGGCATGATCGCCAATATCGGGATGCGGTTCGACTTTTATCAGACTGAAATACGACCTACTATATTAATAAGTTTAATCCTCTGCTTGATCCGAATGCGGTTTCCGATACCAAATTCTATACCCGCATCCAGCCCCGCATCGGATTCTCCTTTCCCTGTATCAGAACTGACTGTATTCCATCTCAACTATGGCACATTTACCCAGAGGCCCAATTTTAATCAGCTCTATTATAATCAGATCAATGTGGATGAAGGGGCAGTCAGCATTCTGACATTGGGCAATCCTGAACTTAAGCCGGAGAATACAAAGGCATATGATATTGGGATCGTACATAAGGTGACGACCGGTTTACAGCTGGATGTCAGCGCATACTACAAGGATGTGAAAGATCTCATTCAATCCGCCTATTATCAAAACACCAGCGGAACAACCTATGCGACATATGTTAATCTCGATTATGCCGATATCAAAGGTTTTCACGTCAGTCTGGAGCGAAATATCGGTACGATCAGAGGGTATATCCGCTATAATTATGAGGCCGCCACTGGTAAGAGTGCCAATGCCGATAACCTTGATGTTGCTCCGATTTATACCGAATCCGGAAATGCTGATGATGAGGGATTAAGCGGACGATTTCCTGAAGATGTCTACCTCGATTACGATCGTACACACAAAGCCGTGTTTAATATGCGTTACCTTACCCCGCGCGGTTCAGATATCTTTCAAAATATTTCTGTCAGCCTGACCTATCGCTATGCCACCGGTCGGCCATACACCTGGGATGAATCGGGACAGGGACTCAAGTTCAATCAGCGCACGCCGCGCGAGAACGAATTACGCTTGCGTATCGAAAAAGGATTCGATATCGCCAAAACAAACATGACCCTTTACTTTGAAGGATTCAATCTGCTTAATGAGTTTACTTATAGTTACTCGCGCACATTTAACAACGACCGCAACGTTGTACGCTGGTCAACGCTGGAAAATCAGGAGGATATCCTGATCGAAGATTTTTATGCCCCCTATGTGACACGTCAGGATATTTATCTCCTGGCCAATGAACCGCGCCATTATCGTATAGGTGTGATTTTTAAATTTTAGTTGAAGGATTAACCAATTAGGTATGAGGTTTCTATGATTGTCTCAGAACATATAAAAATTTCATCCGTTCTCGTACTGGTCTTAGTTTTAACCTCTGTGGTCACACCTCAGCTGCTTGAATTCAGGGTGCATGATCGTGGTATGCTGCATGAAACGGTCTTTAATTCAGGTGACATTGGCCGACCCTGGACAACCGGGGATGAAGGTAATAAGACCAATTTGCCCTTAATGGAGTGGCCTTCCCGGTCAAAAACCATTGTGCAGGGAACCGTTTACAGCGGGCAGCATAATTTACTCGGTGGCGGGCTGTATATGGCTGCCAATCCGGACGGCCAGCCGGGGATGGAAAAACGCATTTATGCCCTGTGCGGTGGTGTCGGAGAGGGCGGCGGATCTGAGGTCATTATCGGTCGTTGGAGCTTCCCGTATTTCATCGAAGAAGTTGAAAATTTTCCATTGCTGCCTGACGGTACCCTGAATCCCGATTATGATCCCGATGAGGCGGAAGAAATTATCACCGCTTCCTGGACAACGCCCCTGGGCATCAAGGTCACCCGGGTATCACGGGCATGGAGCCATCCCGATTATGATGACATGATCATCTACGAGTATGAGCTGGAATACACCGGTGATACGGACGGAAATGCGGCAACCATTGAACAAACGGGTACACTAAAGGATTTTATGGTGCTGTTTATCTACGGTTTTGCTCCTTCCATGTATGGCTATCAGCGTCACTACCAGGAATGGAAATACGAGAGCGGTATCTATCGTGGGGATCAGAACAATTTCTGGGATGCTGACTACTGGTTGTCCTTTAATATGAATCTCCGGACAAATATTACCGACGAATCCTTGTGGGCAAAACCTGAGCCGAACAAGGAGTTATTTCAGGAATTCGCCAACACCGGTAAAAATGGCGGGGGATTATGCTCACCGCAAGCACCGGGATTTGCCGTGCTATATTATGACGTCAATCATCTGGCTTTTGTTGATACGATCGACAGTCCGCAAAATGAGTCAGAAGTGAGCGATGTTCTCCGAACCAGTTTTGGAGAATACTATGAACTGGATGAAAATAATCACATAAAACAGCCCTGGTCAAATAAGGTCAGTACCGGTAATACGCGCAGCAGTAAGATGAAAGTAGAAAGCATCAATCCGAACAAACGCTGGAGCGGGGTTTACAGCGACGGCAGTACAACATGGCCTGAACCCCCCAGCCATCCAACAGAAACCTGGATCGGGAGAGCGGCCTATAACTATCGTCAAAGTGTTGACGCCGGACAAAAACACATTGTATTTGGTCCTTATACCTTGAATCCGGGAGACCGGCTGAAATATGCGTTGGCGGAGGTGGTCGGGTATGGTGCCCAGGCAGGAAAACGCTTGGAGGGCGGTCAAACGCTTACCCAGTGGTCAAACACCCCCAGCTGGAACCGGCAGGTGAAGGCAAAGGACGGTACGATCCTGACCAACAAATATCTCGATGATTTTGGTTATCCCGATTATGTCAATTCTGAGGTCAGGACCGTTACCCAGGTTACACAAAAAGCATTTGAAGCATACCTGGGATATGAGCCGGTTGCGCCGGTATGGCCGGAAGATCATCCCAGCAATGGTGATTATAAGCTCCCGGCACCGGTTCCGGCACCGGTCATAGAGGTGATTAATACCGCCGATGGGCGGATCCGGCTGACCTGGAATCGTGAGGTAGAAAGTTTTACCCATCCACGTCTGACCGGGGAGCTTCGTAAATTCTATATTTATCGCAGCGATGCGGGAATGGGTCCATGGCAGCTATTAGATTCACTTGAAGTAGGTGATGTCAACACAGACGGTATTTATGAATATTTTGATGATGATCCGGTATTCAAGATCGGCGAAACACGCTACTATTCGGTAACATCCGTTGATGAGAATTGGATTCAGAGTGGCAGGACCAATATTACCACACATGCGAAAAATGTCGGTGCCGTTGAGCAGCTGGGGGAGGTTTTTGTTGTACCAAATCCGTTTGTAATCGAATCAGGATTTGGTGGTGCCGCCGGTGCAGCCGATAAAATCGGATTTTATGGTTTACCCAAAAGGGCTACCATCAGGATATTTACTTATTCCGGGCAACTGGTGGAAACCATCGAACATAATGATCCGGTTTATACAACAGAATGGTTTCAGGTAACCCGTAATGATCAGGAAATCGCTTCCGGGCTGTATCTTTATGTTGTTACTACTCCGGAAGGGGACCAAACCAGCGGAAAATTCATCGTAATTAAATAATCGGGTAGTGAGGAAAAACATGTCACTTAGAAAAAGATACAGCATACCCATTATTGTTTTAATACTGATTGGCTCCATTCAGGTATGGGGATTCGAAAAAGTAGGTACCACCTCATTTCAGTTTCTGAAGGTGACCACAAATGCGCGCGCAGCCGGGATGGGAGAGGCGTTTACCGCAGTTGCCAATAATTCTGAAGGATTATTTTACAATCCGGCTGCTATTGTAGGTGTAAAAAATATGGATTTTTCAGCCGCTTATCTTGATTGGTTCCTGGATATTTACCACACTGCCATCTCAGCGGCCTATACGGTGCCGGGTATCGGTACTTTTGGATTGCAGGGCTTGCGGACCGATGCCGGGGAGATAAAAGTGACAACGGTGGATGCCCTGGGTTTCGTCGGCGACACTTATCTCGGATATACCGGCGAGGTGATCGAACCGCGCGCCACGGTGATTGGCTTGACTTATGCCCGCGGCTTGACCGAAAAATTCAGTTTTGGTCTGACTGTAAAATATGCCCATGAAGATCTGGGTGTGAGAAGCACCGGAAATGTCGCTTTCGATGGCGGATTGCTGTATGATACGGGATTCCGGTCGCTGAGAATCTCAGCTGTCATCCGTCATTTCGGTCCGGAAGTAAAATTTTATGATGAGGTTGATCTGGCAAGATACGACCCCGTTAACAATGTAACCTATTATCAGAAGTACAGTGGAAAAGGATATCCGCTTCCTCAGACCTTTAATATCGGCATTTCGACGTATCTGATCGGATCCAGCGAAAGCATGATTTTTGACTCACAGAATCAGACATTACTGGTGGCTTTTGATATGGTACAACCCCGGGATTTCGATCAGCAGTATAATATCGGTCTGGAATATGGATTCCAGAACATCCTATTCCTGCGCGGCGGATATAAGATCAATTATGATTCGGAAAGTTTTTCCGCCGGTTTCGGCCTGGCCTATGATCAGTACCGGGTCGATTACGCCTATAGTGATTATGGGGATTTTCTGGATCCGGTGCACCGGTTTTCGATCGGTTTCGCGATTGATTAAATACCAGAGCGGGTGATCTTGCCCTGTGCAGAAAATTAATTAGTAATTAGTAATTAGGGATTAGAAATGAGAGATTTCAGTCGCTTTGTCGCTTTGTCACTTTGTCACTCTGTTGCTGTTTTTCTTCTGATACCGGTTTTGGCGATGGCGCAGCATCGCGGGGATGATCTGTCCTTTCAGGGATTTTTTACCCAGAATGATCCCGGGGTAAAAGCAATGGCCATGGGCGGCGCCTTTACGGCTTATACGGGTGATGTATCCAGTATATTTTATAATCCGGCCGGACTGGCAGCGATTGATAAATTTCAGATCTCCGTAGCCGCAAATGCCTCCACGCATCTCTGGCGTGAAAATCAGAATTACCGGCCAAACCGGATCTACTGGACCCTGGCATTCTATCTCGAAGGGCTATATATACCAGATCCGGCGAATAACGGGGTATGGGATTATGAACTTGCCCAGGATTCGAGTTACATTGTCCAGGAGCCTGTAATGGGTCTGGAGCCCTATACGGAGGAAGCAGCCGATTGGCAAAAAACCCTGGATAAACTGGGTCTGAACAATATTGCTGTCGCCGTCCCGGTTGAACTGGCAGAACAAAAGTTTATTGTATCTGCAGCATATAACCGGTTTAAGGTGTACGATTATGATCGTAATGATACCTATCTGGATCCCCATATCGGATTTGATGAATATGGATGGGTGCCACGGGTCGTAACCGATACGGTCGCATTCCGCTGGTCCCGTTTTGAACGCGACCGGCAAGGTTCCTCGGACCGCATCGCCGGTGCGCTTGCCTATAATATAACGGAAGATCTGAACGTAGGTGTTGGCGTGAATTTCATATCCGGAGAGACCGATGACTACCAATCCCTCGTACGGGTAGGTAATTTCGATATCGCCAAAGACAACCGGTTCCGCTTTAGCTATGATACGGTCAACATCTTTATCGGTGGTACCTCCAAATTCAGCGCTACAAATTTCAATCTAGGGATTCAGGGACAAATATCACGTATTTCTCTTGGCGTAAACCTTATATTACCGTATATCCTGGAAAGAGAGTGGGCTTACACCCGTACTGACCTTGATACACTGGGGCAAACTTCAACAAATAACCTCAGTGGCATTGACAAAATGGATGTACCCTTATCATTTACCGTGGGCATAATCGTAAATCCCGTTGACCGGTTCAGGATCGCCTTTGATTATCAGTATACGGGCTTGAGCGAAAGCAAGTTTTCCTTTGATCGGGATGCGCCCACCGAGCGCACGTGGCCGGATCAGCACATATTGAGATTCGGAGCTGAATACCAGGCCTTGGATTTTCTGACGCTCATGGCAGGTTACCGGGATATCCCGGCAACTTTTATACCTGACGGTTCCGCTATAACCGATGCCGGACCTTCAGCCACTGGCTACACATTTGGAGCCAGCCTGGATGCTTTTGGGTTCGGCCGGCTTGATCTGGGGTATGAATACCAGAAGTTGAAGTATTATGACTCGTATTATTCCAACACGAACTATGTGACTGAGAGTCTGAGTAATTTTGCAGTGGCGTTTACATATGCGTTTTAAAGGCAAAAGGTAAAAGGTAGGGTTATGCTGTAATTCAGCTTTATCCTTTTGCCTTTAACCTTTTGCCTGAGAAATTGAATCAAATAACAAATATTCATCAGAACCAATAAAAGGAGAGAACAAATGCAGAGAATTTTGTTACCGTTACTGATTATCTTAATGTTTGCTTTTATCGGACAGACGGTCCTTGCCAGCAAAATTGAAGTGGAGGACATATATGACTTCAAACTGGCCCTGGATTATGCAGCCAGTAACAATATCGATACCTTATTGCTTTCCACTTCAGGCGGTGTCTATACAACATCCGATACGGTCTATTTTCAGATCAAAAAGCCGGTCGTTATCATGGCGAAGCCGGGGCTGGCCGAAATGCCAATCCTTACACATAGTGATGCCGATTCCGGAACTATTGAGATGTTTCGCTGTCATGATGATGTGACCTTTGAAGGTATCATTTTCGATGGCATGCACCCGGCAGCCACACGCGGCCTCAAACACGGTATTCGTTTAGGTCATGGACCTGATTCTCAGGTACCGCGGGTCTACGCGAAGGAAGGTTTGAATATCATTGTCAAGAATTGTGTATTCCGCAATTTTTATGATAACGGTGATAAGGAAGGAGAGGCCGAAGGCCATGCCCTGTATTTTCTTGCCCCCGGATCCGGCGAACCCATATTAAAAGCGGGTACTGTTCGCATGGAAAATTGCACTTTTTATGACATAGGTGATGAAGCGATACGTATGAGTGAAACAGAAAAGTATGCCGTCGAAAGGGTCGTGGATAGTTTGATTGTTCGTAATTGTACGTTCACAAATATCTCTTCCGAATGTATCCGGTTTTATGCCGATACGAATACCGAAACGGAAGACGCTTATGTATTGATCGAGAATCTCACGGTAAATAATTCCGGAACCCGTATGGCTTATATTAAGAATAATGCCGGAGCAATCTTCAGGGATGTTCTTGTCACCAACAGCCGCCTGCCCAAACTCACCCGTGCCGAGCGGGCGGATTATGTTGTTCAATTGCAGGGTGTTGGTTCATTCATAAGTCACGTAGATACCATAAATATGATTTTTGGAGTACCTTCTCCGGAATCAGGCCGTATCAGTTGTGTAAAAGGAGGGACAGTCGATACAACCACGATTTATGGATTCGATCCGCTTTATGCCGATGCCGTCAATATGGATTATACACTGACTCCAGGATCCCCGGCTTACGGAAAAGGGCATGACGGTGGGCCTCTGGGAGATCTGCGCTGGGTGGATCCAATGGTCAGCATTGGATCTGATACCGATAACCTGACTCCAAATGAATTTAGTCTTGTACCAGAACTATCCGAACCCATTCAATCCTTCAACAACGATAGCGTTCTCCTTGGCTGAACCGGGAGATGTGATCCTGGAAATTTATGATATTACCGGATCCCGTGTTGCGCAGCTGGCCAACGGTTTCAGAAATGCCGGTACCCACGCGGTCAACTGGCAGCCCACAAATGCGGCTACGGGTGTATATTTTTATCGGCTTCAAACTGCCGGCAATACGCTGGTCAAAAAGATGATGTTTGTAAAATAAATTGGTGGGTTAATCCTAAATAGCCGGATAGGCGTTATGCTATTCGGCTATTTTTTTCTTGGTTGGTGCTTCTGAAAAATATGTATTTTTGTCATCCGAGCGTAGCGAAGGAATCTCATTATGTAAATATTTACAATAGATTGCTTCGTCAGCCGCCTCCGGCGATTTCCTCGCAATGACAACTGGCACTGAGATTTTTGGATAAAATATACCACCCGGTCATCCTGGAAGGATCTTCTTTCGTTCAAAATCTGAATCTACACAAAGGAAGATTCCTACTGTATAACATTTGAGACAGAAGGTAATATAAGGAAAAGTACAAACGTGAAAATTGTTGTTTGGATCGCTATCTTAGTTTCACTATCCTTACAGGCCAGTGAATTCATTGTTTCTTCCAGCGCGGAAATAACCGCTGTACTGACCGGTATCCAGCCGGGAGACACGCTAACAATGACCAGCGGGGAATGGATCAATCAGCAAATTATATTTGAAGCAAATGGAACCGAGGAACAGCCCATTCTTTTGCGTGCCGGTGAACCCGGACAGGTTGTACTCACCGGGACTTCAACCCTGCGAATCGGCGGAACTTATCTGGTTGCTGACGGCCTGTTTTTCAGGGATGGATATGCCATATCGGGGGCGGTAATTGAATTTCGCTCGGGCGCCGGCGATAGTCATTATTGCCGTTTATCCAATACAGTGATCCTCAATTACAATCCGAAGAGCATAAATACCGACTATAAATGGATATCATTATACGGTGCAAATAACCGAGTCGATCATTGCTACTTTGCCGGTAAAAACCATTCCGGGACAACGCTGGTGATCTGGTTTGACCGGATGTACAATCCCCCGGCACATTATCACCAGATCGATCATAATTATTTTGGTCATCGGCCACCACTTGGATTCAACGGCGGCGAAACGATCCGCATCGGAACCAGCGATTATTCCATGTCCGATTCGTATTCTGTAGTTGAATATAATTATTTTGAACACTGTGACGGCGAAACGGAAATCATTTCCAATAAATCAGGACATAATACCTTCCGGTCAAATACCTTTTACGAATGTGACGGGACACTGACCATGCGACACGGGAATTTTGCCACAGTGGAAGGAAATTTTTTTATCGGCAATTTCAAAAGTGGAACCGGCGGTGTCCGGATCATCGGCGAGGATCATGTGGTGTACAACAATTACTTTCAGGATCTGGCCGGGACCGGCCTTAGAGCAGCCATTTCGATCATGAACGGCGTGCCCAATTCGCCTCTGAACCGGTATTTTCAGGTAAAACGGGCTCAGGTATTGTACAATACGATTATTGATTGCAACAATACGATCGTCATTGGTGCTGGTGAAAATGCCGAACTTTCGCTTCCCCCGGAAGACTGCATTATTGCAAACAATCTTGGCAAATCGACCGTGAAAATGATTTATGAAGAGGACCAGCCAATAAATATGTTCTGGGAAGCCAACATCATGTATGGGATCCTTGGTATTGAAAATCCGGGTGGTATTCTGGAAGTCGATCCGCTGATGGCGGTAGCCGAAGACGGATTGTGGCGTCCGCTGCCGGAAAGCCCGGTAATCGGTGCGGCGGCAGACAATTATCCGGCAGTTTCGATGGATATGGATGGCCAGAATCGTTTGACAGAAAAGGATATCGGCGCTGATGAGGCCTCGACCGATCCAATTACCAGACGTCCGCTTACAGCAGAAGATGTGGGACCGGACTGGGAAATTCCGGGACCCAAGCCACCAGATATCGTTTATGTCCAGGCCGGACCCGATTCCCTGAAAATAGCGCTGGAAAACGTGAATGATAATGCAATTATTGAATTGATTACCGGTGGTGGGATATACGAAAATTCATCGGTTTTGATCATCGATAAAAAAGTCACCATACGTGCCGCAACAGGTCTGGTCAGCCAGCCGGTGATCCGGAACACTGAAAGTGATTCACCCGATCGCTTACTCATTCAACTGAACGAAGGAACAAACCTGAGGCTTATCGGACTTGAACTGGATGGTATGGCTGGTACAGCAACACCGGCGCGCAAATTGATTGCGACCCAGACGGAAATGATGACAAAGAAGTATACACTGCACATTGACAGTTGCTTTTTCCACGATGTTGAGGGCAGTATTCTGTATGGGCACCAGGGATCGGTCGCAGACACTATATACGTTACAAATAGTAAATTCTATCGTGCCGACAGTTTTGGAATAAAACTGGCCGATGAGGCGGTGGGAAGCGGCAAATTCAATGTCGATCAAATGATCATCGAAAATTGTACGTTCTGGAAAACAGGCTTGGAAGCGATATTCATTTATGGTGGTGATGAGATTCCCTTTACCCCAAGTCCCGTTGTCGTGATCGACCATGTCACGGTTGACGAATGCGGCAATCCCGATGCTGCCATAATCAATGCCTGGGAATGTGATTTTACCACCATAAAAAACAGTATCTTCAGCAACAGCAGCGGTCAGGAATCAATTCGTTTATACGGGTTAACCGCATCTGTTTCCTATTGTGATACGTTTCAGGTCGGAACGGTAAGCGTCTCTCGTTCTGCGAAAATAGGTGCCGGAATGCTTTCTGTAGATCCGCTTTACAGTAACCGTGAGGATGGTAATTTTGCGCTGGCAGTCAACTCACCGGCCATTGGTAAGGCCGATGACGGTAAAGCGATGGGGGACCTTGGCTGGGCCCCGGTAACAAATATAAATTACGATACGGTTAGGCATACAGTTCCGACAGTCTACGCGTCACTGGATCAGAATTATCCCAATCCCTTTAATCCATCGACCGTCATCAGCTGGCAGTTGGCAATTAGCAGCCATGTGGAATTATCGGTTTACAATCTGTTGGGAAAGAAGGTCGCAACCCTGGTATCAGGGAGAATGAATCCGGGGAGTTACACCATTACCTTTAACGGTAAAAACCTGACCAGCGGGGTGTATTATTATCAACTTGCCGCGGGTGAGTACCGGGAAGTGAAAAAAATGATCCTGGTAAAGTAATTTTTTTTGACAGGATAACAGGATAAACAGGATTCTGAAGATATTACACGAAGGAACACGAAAAATGTCACGAAGAAAACATAAATTAATTGATTTGTTTTCACTGAAATTACTTCGTGGATCTTCGCTATTCTTCGTGGTACTTCGTGAAAATTGTATATCTTGTCAATCCTGTTATCCTGTCGAAATCCACAAAAACAGGTGAATTGAATGAAAAATGTAATACTATTTTGCCTCGCGGTACTGGTCTTTGGCACAAATCTGTCTGCCTGGGAGTCGAAGATCGTGTATCGCGGCAATGATGAGAAACTGGTTTACGTTGCCGATTCCAGCGGCAACCGCATCCCTGATTTCAGTTATGCCGGGTATAAAAATTCAGCCGAAAGGATTCCGGACGTACCCGTTGTTAAGATCCTTGAACCCGTCTCAGGCGACAATACGACCCTGATTCAAAATGCCCTGTTTGAAGTGGCCATGATGCCCCCGGACAGCAACGGGTTTCATGGCGCACTATTGCTTAAAGCAGGGGAGTATGAAATCAACGGTACAATTAAAATTGGCTTCGATGGTGTTGTTCTGAGAGGTGAGGGAGATGGTGACAACCCATTAACAAATACGATCCTGAAAGCGACCGGTAATTCGCCAACAAAAAGGACGGTTTTAGTCGCCGGCGGCGGGGCACAAACCAAATGGTCCGACGGTGATGCCGGTTCGAACGTTAACATTATTTCTGATACGGTATTGATTGGTGAAAAAACCTTTGAGGTTGCGGATGCATCAGGTTATAATGTTGGTGACAATATTATAATTTATCATCCCTGCACAGCAGCCTGGTTATCTGCGGTTGATACCGGAGGTACATTCTGGTATCTCCCGGCTGCAGAACCCGGTGTGGATCTGCCCTGGGCCATAAACAGCCAGCCTGTCGTGTTCAACCGGTATATTACTGCCATCGAGGGAAATACCATCACCATAGATGTTCCCGTATACAACCATTTGATTCGTTCACTGTCACAATCCTTTATTTATCGTTACGGACGTCTGGGAATCCGGAATCACATCGGTATTGAAAATTTGCGGATTGATATTGTAACCGCCGGCGGTGTTGATCAGAATCATGCCTGGAACGCCATCGATCTCTTTCAGATCGAGGATGCCTGGGTACGCAATTGCACCGTACTGCATTTTGGACTGTCCGGTTTCAGAACGAATACCGCCACCCGCATTACCATTCAGAATTGCCAGGCACTGGATCCGGTTGCACCAATCGACGGTGGCAACATGTACAATTTCCAGTCTGTATAATGCGTCACAGCAGATTCTGGTCAGGGATTGCCATGCCACCAATGGAAGGCATCATTATATGTCAAACGGCACCAGCTGGACTTCCGGTTGTGTATTTCTGGACTGCACCTCATCAGGAGCATATGCCAGCAGCGAGGGGCATCGCCAATGGAGTCAGGCACTTTTATATGACAATGTCGTTGAACTGGATGGACCCCGTCCGGGCTATAATCCTCGTCTCTTGGGATTATACAACCGGGGACATTACGGGACAAGCCACGGCTGGGCGCTGGTACATGGTGTGGCCTGGAATTGTGATGTCGCAGCAGGCAACCTGACCATCCAGAAACCGCCGACCGGACAAAATTATGCCATCGGCTGCTCAGGTGATATAACCGGAATCAGCCCACCGGCGCCTTTTCCGGTGCCGGAAGGCTACATCGAAGGTACAAATCAGGCAGGTCTGGAGCCCAGATCGCTTTATCTGGCACAACTGGAAGATCGACTCGGGCCTGCTGCCTCGATCGATGGGGAGAGCGTGCCTGAGGCACCCCGATCTTATGTCCTCAGACAAAATTATCCGAATCCGTTCAATCCATCCACGATCATAACATTTAGTATCGGCAAACCCGCACATGTTGTCCTGCAAATTTACAATACATCCGGCGAAATGATCATCACCCTGTCCAACGGCCGTGAGCCGGCCGGTACAAAACGGGTTGGATGGGACGGACGCAACGGGCAGGGCGTTATATCTTCTTCAGGTATGTATTTTTGTACGATGACGGTTGACGGAAAGTTATCCCATTCAATAAAAATGTTATTCGTAAGATGACGCGCCGATCTTTAATGCTTATTTTCTTTCCGATCTGGATAATGAGTTGCACAAAAGACCAGACACCACAATCCATCCTCGTATTTACTAAAACCAATGAATATATCCACAAGAGTATTCCGCAGGCTCTGATCGCCATTAAAAAATTTGGCAAAGAACAGAATATTCTTGTGAATTCGATGGCAGATTCACTGATTTTTACCGATGAGATCCTGAAAAATTATGCCGCGGTCGTATTTCTGAACACCAGTGGCAATGTCCTTGGTCCGGGTGGGAAGCAGGCGCTGCGGACATATATTGAAAATGGCGGTGGTTTCGCCGGGATTCCATGGTGCCAGTGATACGGAATATGATTGGGAATGGTATGGCAAACTCCTGGGGACCTATTTTAGGGATCACCCAAAAGTCCAGCCGGCCAGACTGATTATACGGGATAAAAACCATCCGTCGACAAGACATTTACCGGATATCTGGGAACGGACAGACGAGTGGTATAATTTCAGAACCCCGCTCGATCCGGGAATAAAGGTATTGATCACACTTGATGAATCTTCATATACAGGCGGGGGGAATGGTGCGGATCACCCTCTCAGCTGGTATCACGATGTAGGCAAGGGGCGTGCCTGGTATACGGCCGGAGGCCACACACCAGAAAGTTATCAGGACACGCTTTTCCTGAATCATCTATTTGGCGGCATAATATATGCTATGGGCAATAATAATTAAAGCAAGGCATGAGATAATGTTAATATTTAAAGTAATGCTTTATGTTTCTATTGTGTTCCTGTTGTCATGCAATGCATCCGGGACAGTTGACATTAATGCGATAGAACGCGAACGCGTATTATCAATGGCTGAACGCTTTCTTGATGAAGAACCTGTTACCATCACCGCATTTGCGGCGAGCCGAAGTTCGGGCGGCATCCATGATTTTTACTCTGAAGGCGATTATTGGTGGCCGGATCCTGAGAATCCGGATGGACCCTATATCCGTAAAGACGGAATGACCAATCCGGATAATTTTATCAAACACAGAGAAGTCATGCGTCGATTCAGTATCCAGGTCCCCGCACTTGTCTCCGCCTATATCATAACCGGTGAGCAAAAATATGCCCGGGCCGCCGTCCGGCATCTGAAGGCCTGGTTTATCGTCCCGGATACGCGAATGAGCCCAAACCTGCTATACGCACAGGCGATCAAAGGAAGGGTTACCGGAAGAGGAATAGGCATTATTGATACGATCCACCTGGTTGAAATCGCCAGATCTGTGCAAATGCTTGAAAAATACAATGCCATTGAAGAGCTGGATCTGAAAACGATAAAAGATTGGTTTGATACTTACCTGGAATGGATGACAACCCATGAATTTGGTATCAGCGAACGTGATAACGGGAATAACCATAGCACCTGCTGGGCGATGCAGGTTGCCGCTTTTGCCGATCTTGTCGGTGCCGAAGATCAAAAAGAATTTGTCAGGAACTTCTACAAAACCGTTCTCATACCCGATCAGATGGATCAGAATGGCGGGTATCCGAAGGAACTCAACCGCACAAAGCCTTATAATTACTCATTATTCAATCTGGATGCCATGAGCATGGTCTGCCAGATTCTCTCAGATAATAAGGACAATCTGTGGATGTACAGCACAAACGATGGAAGAAATATCAAATTGGCCGTGGATTTTATGTTTCCATTCATAAAAGACAAGTCAGAATGGCCTTATCCTCCTGATGTAATGTATTTTGATCTTTGGCCTGTGCGGCACCCGGCATTATTGTTTGCCGGCCTAGCATTTAAAGAATCAAAATATATTGATGTATGGAAAAACCTGGATCCGGATCCTGAAAATGATGAGGTAATCCGAAATTTTCCGATAAGGCAACCAGTCATCTGGTTAAATTGATAATTCAATTTTATCAGAAACCATAGCCCCGATACGTTTATTGGATAAAGCGCCACTAGCATGATACAAGGGGAGAAGAGTCTTATGAAATCTACCTCAATAATAATTCTGTTTGGTGTAATAATTGTATTTAAATCAGCTATTTCGCAGGATTTGGAAACGGCATTCATCTCCGGATTAAAAGATCAGCTGGTAAAAAAGGATGAAGTTATAAAGGACCAGTTTCCTGAATATACGGCAGATGGGCTGTGGCAATTCAGGGACAAAGTCAACTGGCTTTCCGGTTTTCTGGGCGGGGAACTCTGGTATTGTTGGGATATGACCGGAGATCCTGATCTAAGTTCCCGTGCCTTACACCATGCGGAAAATATGCTTCCATTCGCCGAAATCGATTATACGCACGATATGGGATTTATTTTTATACCGACGCTTGTAACGGCCTATACACATACCGGTGATAAACGTTTTGCCCGGGGTGCGGTGCAGGCGGCAAAAATGCTTGCCAAACGCTATAATCAGAAAGGAAAGTTTATCCGGGCCTGGGGAAAACTGGGCAGTGAGGACCGCGCCGGGTGGATGATCATCGACACCATGATGAATCTCGAGTTGCTGTTCTGGGCCTGGAAATATACCGGTAATCTTTCTTTTTATGATATCGCTTATGGGCATGCCATTACCGCCATGAAACAAAGTATTCGCGATAACGGATCCAGCTTTCATGTGATTCAATTCGATCCGGAAGCAGGTAATGTATTAAAAAAAAGCACCCACCAGGGATACAGCGACTCCTCAACCTGGGCACGGGGCCAGGCATGGGGTATTTACGGTTTTGCCAATGCCTACCGTCATACCGGCGACCGTCGTTTTCTGGAAACGTCACGCAGAATGGCCGATTATTTTCTGGCGCATCTTCCGCCAGATATGGTACCATTCTGGGATCTGGATCTGACAGATCCCGAGACCCTCCGGGATGCGTCAGCCGCAGCCATAGCCGCTTCCGGGCTGTTCCTGCTGGCAGAACAACTCGAAGAACGCCTGTCCATCGAGACGTATCGCGCCGCGGCAATAAAAATGACCCAGAGTCTGATCAAAAATTACAGATTTGAATCCAGCCGGCGCTCCTCGGAGCAGGGGCTTCTTCTGCACACCATATATCATTTTCACAAAAATTGGGGTGTTGATGAATCATTTCCTGCCGGTGATTTTTATTTTATGGAGACCATTTATAAATATTGGAACCACCTGAAAAACAGGCATATGCTCTCAGACGGGACCGGCCGCAGGCTGATCAACCTCAATGCCGGCTGGTATTATCTGGAAGATGGCATTGAGGAAGTTTCCCAGCTGCATACATCTTCAAAAAAGTGGCTGCAGGTAAACCTGCCACATACCTGGAATCAGTGGGATGCCACCGATATCACCCCGGGGTATCGTCGTGATGCCGGCTGGTACCAGAAACAGTCTTTATGTACCCAGGTCCAGTGGGGATCCGGAAAAGATAATCCTTTATTTCGAGTGCGCAAATATATCCGCGCGCGTTTACATAAATAAGAGGCTTGCCGGCGAACATACCGGCGGTTATCTGGGGTTCGAGACCGATATTACGGATCTGGTCAATTATGATCAGGATAACACCATTCTGGTCAGGGTGGACAACGGCCATGATCCGTTCATTGTCCCTTCTCAAAAATCCGATTTTTTTATTTACGGTGGGCTTACCCGGGATGTCTGGCTGAAAATCGTTCCGGCTGTGCATATCAAAAATGTTGCCATCAGGACGCCGGTCGTATCGAATGAGCTCGCCCAAACAATCGCTGAAATTGAACTGTCAGAATTAAAAAGTCTTGATGATATACAGATACGAGCGGTTATTCTTGATCCGGCCGGTAAGAAAATTACCGCTTCAACGGCCAAAGTTACTGGTAAATCTACTTCTATTTCATTGGGAAGCATAAAAAAGCCGCAGTTATGGTCACCAGATCATCCCGATCTTTATACTTTGGTGACAACCGTTTTATCCGGAGAAAAACCCATCGATTCCCTGAATACACGATTCGGTTGCCGGTGGTTTGAATTTCGTGAACACGGACCGTTTTATCTCAACGGCAAACGGTTGCTGCTGCGAGGTACACACCGGCATGAAGAACACGCCGGGTATGGTGCCGCCATGCCGGACAGTCTCCACCGGAGAGATATGGAAATGATCAAGGCCATGGGGGCAAACTTTGTTCGCCTGGCCCATTATCCGCAGGATCCGGAGGTGTATAAAGCGTGTGATGAACTTGGACTCCTGGTTTGGGATGAACTGCCATGGTGTCGTGGTGGGGTCGGGCCAGCGGTTTGGCAGAAAAATACGCAGAACGTGCTGCGGGAAATGATCCGTCAAAATATCAACCACCCGAGCATCATCATATGGTCGCTGGGTAACGAAGTATACTGGCTGCCTGATTTTCCCGGCGGTGATAATGTTGATTCACTCCGCGCTTTCCTTGGCAAATTAAATACTCTTGCGCATGAAATGGACCCTGGGCGGGTAACGGCTATCCGGAAATTTTATGAAGGGGCTGATATTGTCGATGTATTTTCTCCTTCGATATGGGCAGGATGGTATTCCGGGGTTTATACCAATTATGAAAAAGCCATTCGGGATGCGAAGGACAAATATATCCGCTTTTTTCATGCCGAATATGGCGGATCGAGTCATATCGGTCGCCACGTTGAAAATCCGATCGATGGAAAAGGCCTTATCAATCCCGAAGGCTGGGAAGAAGCGGTCAACCAGGTTCAGGTGAAAAATATTGCCAGTCAGGGTGACTGGAGTGAAAATTATATTGTCGACCTGTTTGACTGGCACCTGTCCGTTGCTGAGAAAGCAGAATGGTTTACCGGAAATGCACAATGGGCATTCAAGGATTTTGGTACGCCTTTGCGCCCGGAAAATGCAATTCCGTATCTTAATCAAAAAGGGGTTATGGATCGCGCCGGAAATCCAAAAGATGCGTACTATGTTTTTAAGAGTTTCTGGACGGGAGAGCCGGTTTTCTGTTATATTGAGTCGCATACCTGGCAGGAACGATCCGGTCCCCCGAATATGCCCAGAGAGGTTTGTGTTTACAGCAACGCAGAATCGGTTGAATTATCGTTAAATGGGGAACTGCTCGGAAGATGTACAAGGGATCCCGCCGATTTCCCCGCTCAGGGGCTACGCTGGACGCTTTCGTTCCGGGAAGGGGTCAATACCCTTATCGCGTCGGGATTTAAAGGCAGTGAGCAGGTGACGAACGATACACTTGAATTGAGTTATACCTATACAAAACACGGCAAACCGGATATAATTGAACTAAAAGTAAATAAAATGATCTCGGGAAATTATCTGATTGAAGCCACTGTAAGGGATGCGGCCGGAAACCGGTGTCTAGATTACCGGGATAGGATATATTTTGCATCGGACGGCCCGGGCCGGCTACTGACCAACTGGGGAACGCCAACGCGCAGCCAGATTATAGAAACCGCCAACGGACGGGCCCTAATTGAATTTAAACCGGTTCCGGATGGCAAAACGGTCATTGAGGCACGAAATCAGAATTTTAAAGGGAGGCGATGTGGTCATAGACGGAAATTAGGTAGTGGACGGTATATTCTGTTGAATTGTTGAACCGAAGATTGAAGACCCGGTTTCAGTCCGGAGAAAAATTAGGCATTAAGCCAGACATAAACTATTTGTGTTCAATTGTTGATTCGGGTTAAGAATATACCAACTCTGTGTTATGTGAATAGATCAGGATAAATGACCATCAAGAGAATAAATAAATCCGGAATGGGAAAAATTTTTGTAAAAACGGCAATTCTGATATTTGGAATGATCTTGTGTCTGACAAAAACGGGGCGAACACAGACACTATTTTTCACCAGAATGCAGCTGGAGGTGATGGATCATTCTGTTCTGGAAAATAATGATGCCATTCAGCCTTATCTGACTGAATTACGGGAATTTGCGGATCATTATTTGAACAAGGGACCATGGAGCATTACCTTTCAGCCCGGTATGGCGATTAGCGGAGATCCGCATGATTACTATAGTGAAGCTCCTTATTGGTGGCCGGATCCCGGTAACCCCGGAGCACCCTATATCCGCAGGGATGGCTTGCGCAATCCGGACCGATTCCTGGCCCACAAGGAGTCACTGGTCGAAATGACCGCTGCTGTTTCGGTTCTCAGCATGGCCGGGTATTTTCTGCATAATCCGTCGTATTCAGAACGGGCAACGGAACTGCTCCGCATCTGGTTTCTCGATAAACCAACCAGAATGAATCCCAACCTGGACTATGCCCAGGCGATCCCTAACCGGAGTCCGGGTCGTTGTTTTGGGATAATCGATACACATAACTGGAGTAAATGGTTTGCTGCGCTTGATCTCCTTGAAAAAAGCGGCGTATGGCAAATGGATGAACGGAAAAGACTCCTTCAATGGTTTGCCGATTATCTTGATTGGCTGCTGACCAGTGAAAACGGCCAGCAGGAAAAGAAAACCTTGAATAATCATGCCACCTGGTGGACAGCCCAGGTTGCAGCTTTGGCCGTATATACAGGTCGTACGGACATTTTGCCAATATTGGAGAATCACACAAAAAATATTCTGATCCGGAATCAGATCGAAGGGAACGGATGCTTTCCGGAGGAAGAAAAACGCACCCGCTCCTTTGATTATACTTTGTTCAATTTAGAGGCTTTTGGTCTGATTTGCCGCATATTTGAACGACAGGGTGTTGATCTGTGGGAATGGACAAACGACAAAGGGGGCAGTGTAAAAAAAGCGCTGGATTATATGGTTCCATATCTTGAAGATCCGGATAAATGGACCGCTCAGCAGATTACTGAAAAAAACAATGCCGAACTATCCAGTCTTGCCTTCGCCGGGATGCGATATCCGGATGCAGGTTACCTGCAGCTATATAAAATGCGGATGTCAGAACGGAATCCAGAAACAATTAAAATGCGCTATGATTCTTTCCGTTTATGGCTTAATTTATGGGTCGTATCTAATGAGAAATAAAGACCACAGCCTATGATTATTGAAACGCGCTCCTTTGCCCGTGCCGGATTGCTTGGAAATCCTTCGGACGGTTATTTTGGTAAGACCATATCCATCAGCGTGCGTAATTTTGGCGCACAAATTTCACTGTACGCTTCACCGGAGCTGCGAATTGAGCCTCAGGTCCAGGATCAAAATCAATACCGCAGTATTCATGAACTGATTGATTCGATCGAATTGCATAGTTATTATGGCGGAGACCGCCTGATCAAAGCAGCGATAAAAAAATTCTATGAATATACGGTCAGGAACGGCCTTAAACTGGAGAGTAATAATTTTACCGTCCGCTATAATTCAAATATACCGCGACAGGTTGGACTGGCGGGCTCGAGTGCGATCATAACAGCTACGATGCGCGCCTTAGCCCTGTTCTTTCACATTGATATCCCACGTGAAATATTGCCTTCCCTGATACTGGCAGCCGAAAGCGAGGAATTGGGCATAAATGCCGGACTTCAGGACCGGGTGATCCAGGTTTATGAAGGTTGTGTGTTTATGGATTTCGGACGCAGCATGATGGAAGAAAAGGGACATGGCCGGTATGAACCAATAGATCCGGGTTTGCTGCCTAATCTCTATATTGCCTATCGAACCGATCTGAGCAAAGTTTCCGGTTTTGTCCTGAATGATCTGCGTATGCGTTTTGAAAAGGGAGATCAGGAAGTTATCTCCAGTCTGGAGCGTATTGCCACTATTGCACAGGAAGGCAGGGATGCCCTGGTCAACCGGCGTTATGAAATATTGGATGCCTTGATCAATGAAAATTTTGATATAAGAAAAAAGATCATGACAATCAGTTCTGAGAATCTCTCCCTGGTTGAAGCCGCAAGATCATGCGGTGCTTCTGCTAAGTTCTGCGGATCGGGGGGGTCGATCATCGGGATCTTTAAAAATGATGAAATGCTAAACCACCTGTTCGTCACCCTTAAAAAGTTAAAAGCAAGAGTGATAAAGCCATACGTGATGTAAATTGGGGATGGGATTAGAGATTGGTAATTAGGAATTAGGAATTAGGAATTAGGAATTAGGAATTAGGAATTAGGAATTAGGAATTAGGAATTAGGAATTAGGAATTAGGAATTAGGAATTAGGAATTAGGATAATATAAGTTTTTAATTTACATAATCTTGCATCTTAATTCAACCCATCCAAGTTTCCTGCCTAATGCTTGCCCGCCGAAGGCGCGGCCTACTGCTTACTCAATTTCTTATCCCTGATTACCGATGGACCAGCGGAAAATTCAATCATTATAAATAAAGGCGTAAGATTATGGTGCGAAAAGCGGTTATACCGGCTGCGGGGCTTGGTACAAGGTTTCTGCCAGCTACAAAAGCCCAGCCCAAAGAAATGCTTCCGATCATCGATAAGCCCGCTATTCAATATGTTGTGGAAGAAGCCGTGGATTCCGGCATAGAGGATATTCTGATCATCATTGGCAGAGGCAAACGGGCCATTGAAGATCATTTTGACCGGAGTCCGGATCTGGAGGCGATGCTCCGGCAATCCAAACTCATGAATACTTATAATGAAATGCGCCGAATCGCCGATATGGCGAATATTCATTTTATCCGGCAGCGTGAACAGACCGGTCTCGGTGCTGCGATTTCTTATGCCCGGCATCACATTGGTAACGAACCGTTCGCGGTACTTCTGGGAGATACACTCATTCAATCGGTTATTCCGGTGACCCAGCAGTTGATTGACATCTATGAACAGTATAAACATAGCATCGTAGCACTTGAAGAAGTCACAACGGAAAGATTTGGTCGTTTTGGCATCATCGGCGGTGAACGTATTGGCGATACATTATGGCGCGTAAGCGAATTGATCGAAAAACCCAAAAAAAGTGAAAGCCCATCGAATTTCAGCTATCGCAGGTCGGTATATATTAACACCGGAAATTTTTAAATCAATTGATCAGACCAAGCCGGATGCACACGGAGAACTTCAATTGACCGATGCTTTGCAGAATCTCCTGAGAAGGGAAGCAATATCTGGCAGATTAATCGAGGGAAAGCGGTTTGATCTCGGAGAAAAAATTGACTTTCTCAAAACAAACGTAGAGTTTGCTTTGCATAGAAAGGATCTGGGAAAATCTTTCAGGCAGTATCTGGAAAAACTGCTGAAGGATAAATCCATACTGTAAGGTTGATTCGCTTGTCTTGTTTCAAAATCATAGTTTTTATAAATTAATAATTTATATCGAACCAATCGGAACCAATCATCGAAACAGGAATAGGTGACACAATGCTCAAACCAAAAAAGAAATTGACCAAACATGAACTCAAGGAAGATAAATTTGTAAAAACAACCCTGCAGGTCAAAAACTATGTTGATCAAAATTATAAGCAGGTAATGACCGTCGTACTCTCGGTTTTTGCCGGAATAGTACTTTTAATCGTATATGGTCAGTTCTCCGGCGAAAGTGAAAAAGAGGCCCAGGGGCAACTGGGCATAGCCCAAATCGAATACAATAACGAAAATTTTGATAAAGCCCGCACACGATTGCAACGACTGATTGAGAATTTTGGAAATACGGATGAAGCGGAACAGGGCCGCCTGATCCTGGCAAATATATATTATAATGAACAGGATTACGAAAATGCCGAGCGCTATTTCCGGGAATTCACCGATTCGTATTCCGGTAGTGATATTCTCCTGGCGTCCGGATATGCCGGTCTGGCAGCATGTCTTGAAGTGAAGAAAGAATTTGAGGAGGCGGCCAAATTATATGAAAAAGCGTCAAAACAAGCGCCTGATTATACAGAATCAGACAATTATGCCTATCTCAGCGGCCTATGTTATAATAAAGCGGGTGATACCGATGCTGCACGCCGGATTTTTGAACATCTCAAAGAGCATGCGAAATCTCCAAAATCATCACGGGATGCTGAAATACAATTGACATTGCTTTCAAAATAAATTGAACCTGCAGCAATTGCTGGGGGAAATATTTGATACATGAATATTTTGTTTTTTCGGTCTTTTGGAGCCTGGTTCTTCTGTATGTCCTGCTGTCGAGAATATATATCATAGAGCGTAAAACGCTGGAGGCCAGGACCGGACGACCACAGGTGCTTAAAACCCAACAAGCCAAGGGAAGTTTGAAATATCGGATATACCTGGTACTTTTAGGCATTCTATTTATATTCTATATGCTTGCTTCAACCATTTCCGCCCTGATTATGCCCGGATTACTGGTTCGCGCCGGAATTTCTGCGGGATATCTCATTTATTTTAATATTTTCAACATAATTGCGGTTATTTTGGGACTGTTTTTTGCCTATTTTTTTCGTTTGTGGAGATTTTTAAAAGACTCTGAACGGGATAACTATCGTGTCTCCGTTCTAAATTTCAGTCGAAATCTGACGCTTATCGTCTTATTTATATCAATGGGATTATTCATTCTGGGCCTGAAGCAAATCTTTAATCTGAACAGTTGGTCATTGCAAATTCAGCACGATTTGAGTGGTATATCCCCGGGTGCGATGATGGGACTGCTTGCAATCACTATGCTTCTCTGTTCGGGCGCCTTTTTTTTCTTTATTCTGCGTCGTTCCAGCTACAGTCTCCGTCAATATTGGATCATGTTTAGTGTGAGCTATTTTTCAATTCTACTATATGCAACTTTTATTCCTGGGCAAATGATTGACTGGAACACATCGATTCGCACAAGAACACAATTACTGTCCTGGGACTATGGATTTTTGGGTTGGATTCTGATTTCACTAACAATTTTGGCATTATTCTATACCATCGGTAGCAGTATATTCTTACGCATACGTGATCTTTTCAATCAGAGCGGAAAGGCAAAGGGTATTTCACTGGTATATATCAAACTGGGGTTTATCTGTTTGATATTGTCCATGATCCTGCTCATCATTCCGCAGCTTATAGATATCTTCTAACTGATGTAAGGAAATTTTAAAATGGCACAGGTTATACTCAAAGATTTGTCTAAAATATTTGACAAAGGGAATAAGGTTGTCAAAGATATTAACCTGCACATTGCGGATAAGGAGTTTATGGTGCTGGTAGGCCCGTCGGGTTGCGGAAAGTCTACCACCCTGAGAATGATCGCCGGTCTTGAAGAAATCAGTGGGGGGGAGATTATTATCGATGACCGCCGGGTCAACGACGTTCCACCAAAGGACCGCGATATTGCCATGGTCTTCCAGAATTATGCGCTATATCCACATATGACGGTCTATGATAATATGGCTTTTGGTTTGAAACTTCGAAAATATCCACGTGAAGAAATAAAGGTGCGTGTACATGAAGCCTCTGAAATCCTGGGACTTAACAGATTATCTTGATCGGCGTCCTAAAGCACTTTCCGGCGGGCAAAGGCAGCGTGTCGCTGTTGGTCGGGCGATCGTACGAAAACCGAAAGTATTTCTCTTTGATGAACCCCTTTCTAATCTGGATGCAAAACTTCGGGTCCAGATGCGCATAGAAATCAGTAAACTACATCAACATTTAGCAACGACCATGATCTATGTCACCCATGATCAGGTTGAAGCAATGACCATGGGTGACCGGATAACCGTCATGAAGGATGGCGTCATCCAGCAGGTTGATAAACCACTCACGCTTTATAATGAACCTCAGAACAAGTTTGTCGCTGGTTTTATCGGAAGTCCTGCCATGAACTTTTTTGATGGTATTGTACAAAAAAACGGTGGTCTGAAATTTCAGACGACGGATTTCAAATTCAATATCCAGGATTCAGTGGCAGACATGTTTACGGATCTCACCAACCGGGAAGTCACACTCGGTGTCCGCCCGGAACACTTTCTGCTGCAGCCGCCCCCAAATGGCCCCTCCTGCGAGATGAAGGCCATAATTGAAGTTGTCGAACCCATGGGGAATGAATTGATCGTATACCTTAAAGGGCATGAACAGAATTTTATTATGCGGAGCGAATCTGTTTGGACTCCGGAAGTAGGCCAGGAGGTCACCCTGTACATCAATATGCTCAAAGTTCATTTTTTTGATAGAAAAACGACATTTTCTATGAAAAAGACCGTTTAATATGGATAAAAGACAGGAATTTAAATGATACGATCTTTTGCACTTATTTCACTTTTTTACCTGTTATCTTCCGGTTTTGCCCAGATAGACTATGCCCCTTATGATCAAATGCTTGCGAAATTTGTTGTTGGTAATGAGGTGGATTACCAATCCTTGATAAACACACGAGCGGTGCTGGATGATTTTACTCAGCAGCTCGGGTTGATTTCTCCCGACTCTAACCCGGAACTATTCCCAAATCGAAATGACCGGCTGGCCTATTGGATTAATACATACAATGCCTTTATTTTAAAAAAAATTATTGACAACTATCCGGTAGAGAGCATAAAAGACATCAATTTCATCGGTTTCACCGTCTGGTTGAGTGAAAATTTGATCGGTGGTACTCAAATTTCTTTTAAAAAACTGGAAGATGATATTATTCGTAATCGGTTTAATGATCCGCGCATACATTTTGCCATAAATTGCGCATCTTACAGCTGTCCGCCCTTGCGAAAGGAGGCATTTCGGCCAGAAAATCTCGATGAACAACTTGATGAAGGTACCGGTGATTTTATCAATGCCAAAGAAAATTTCAGTGTCGACAGTGGAAATCGACGGATTGAACTAAGTTCGATTTTTGACTGGTATGAAGATGATTTTTTGGATTGGCTTAAAAACAGCCGGAAAATAGAAAATCCACAGTTACTTGATTATATAAAAATGTATTATAGGGATAAATTCGACCCGGAATGGTATACGTATGAATTGTCGTTTACCGACTATGACTGGTCTTTAAACGATATTCCAAGATAAAGATATTGACATCCGTATCATGAAAGGTTAACTTCATATTTTTCAACAAGTAAAAGAGTAGTAATGTTTTCAGAAAAATTGTTTATTCGACTACGGAATGCATCGTCAATTGCGGTTTTAACCGGTGCCGGTATTTCTGCTGAGAGCGGAGTCCCAACCTTTCGCGGCAAGGATGGCATCTGGAAAAATAAAAAAGTCGAAGAGCTGGCAACATCCGACACAATGAATAACAATCCTGCTGAATTTTGGCAGTTTTATAACGATCGCCGTGCAAAACTGAAACAGATTGAACCCAATCTTGGTCATTTCGCACTGGTTGATATCGAGCGCCATTTTGAAGATTTTACGCTGATCACACAAAATATAGATGATCTGCACCGCAAGGCCGGTTCAAAAAATATAATCGAACTCCATGGAAATATTTACCGGGACAGATGCACCAAATGCGGTAACCTTCAGGATCCTGATGAAAGCAGAACAAATTGCGAAAAATGTGCTGAACCGATTCGTCCCGATGTCGTACTGTATGGCGAAAATTTAGGGGACCAGATACTCAAAAAAGCGCAGGAAGCCGCCGCAGTCTGCGAGGTCTTTTTCTCAATTGGTACATCATCGGTTGTCGAACCCGCCGCCTCTCTTCCTTATCTGGCTAAAGCGAACGGCGCATATCTTATGGAGATCAATATCGAAGAAACCCCTTTGTCTATCCATGCCAATGAATCACTCCGCGGATCTACGGGAAAGATATTACCCCAGATGGCGATCCTTCTTGATAAATTTTTTATGAATCGTTGAGGCTACTGAACCGTTTTCGTATAGCAGCGTTAAAGGAACATGCATCGTAGAAAACGCCTAAATATTCCGGATGTAAAACGTGGTGTGCTGATTATCATCAGCCTATTTCTATTTGGCGGATGTGCTTATTATAATACCATGTTTAATGCTTTGGAAAAATATGATTCGGCGTTAACGAGGCTGAATCAATCCACCAATATCGAAATGCCGCAGGATATTCGCAAAGACTTTGAATTAGCCATCGATAAATGCTGGAAACTGATAAATATTTATGGTGAGGACAGCAATTATGCCGATGATGCACTACTTCTGATTGCCAAGTCCCATTTCAATTTGCAGGAGTATACAAAATCAGAACGGTTTGCACGACAGATGATCCTTAAATATCCGGAGAGTGAACTGGTCCCGGAAGGAAACCTATGGCTGGCGAAATCACTGGTCAAATTAAATCGCGGTGATGAGGCCATCGCGTCTCTGAATGCCATCATCGATTCGGATGCCGATGATGATCTCAGATCAAGAGCCTGGTTCAGTCTTGGCGAATTGTATCATCAACGGGAACAAACGAAAGAGGCCATTGATAAATTCGAAACCAGCATAGAATATGCAGAGGATGACTTGCTGGTGTCTAGAGCCCGGTACATGATCGGTCTGATATATTTTGAACAAAAAGAATATGAGCCTGCTGCGGAACAACTTAAATTGTTATATGATTATGACGAACCGATTGGTATCATCTTCGAATCACAAATGCTCAGGATCGATGCGCTTCTGAAGCTCGATGATCCTGATGAAGCCCTTTTTGTACTAAAACTCATGGGCAGGGAGACCCGGTTTTTTCAATACCAGCACCTGATTCAGTCGAAAATAGGAGACTGTATGGTTTACGACGGAACTCTGGATCAGGCGCTGGAGCAGTATGATTATACGATGAGAATCTATCCACGAACGTCCGGATCTGCCAGAGCTGCCTTTGGGATGGCTGAAATTCTTGAACATACATATGCCGAATACGATTCTGCCCGCAAATTATACCTGAGGGTTAAGCAGGAGGACCGGAATTCGGAGCTTAATATCAAGGCCGGCCCAAGGGCCGTTGTCCTTGAGCAATACCTGAAACTGAAGGAAAATATCAGATTAGATCTGCAGGAACTGAATCCTGATTCTCTTGCCGAATCCCAGGCGACTGCCAACGGGGACGAAGGGGAGGCTGCACCGAATGTTATCGAAGAAATATCAGATTCAACACAAATATCTACCGCAACGCAACCCAATGCACCATCCCGCCCGGTAAAAAAGAGGGAACCTGAGGTAATAAAACAATCACTTATAAAAAATAATTTTGCGCTGGCAGAATTCTTTCTTTTATCCATGCAAAATTTCGATAGTGCTGAAGTGAACTATAAACGGTTCATTGCAACTTATGAGGATACGGCGCTGGTACCAAAGTCATATTATGCCCTCTATTATCTTTACGATTTTGAATTAAATCGCGAAAATAAAGCCGATTCAATAAAAAAAATCATACTAGAAGATTATGCCGGAACATCTTACGCTCGACAGATAATGAAACTGGACTTAGAAGATCTTGGGGATCAAACTGCGTTGGATTCCGTGAAGATCAGGTACCAGGAAGCAGAAACTCAAATGCTCGATGAAGATTATGCCGACGCCTTGTCCTTATTTGAGGAGATTGCTGAAAATGATTCAGGCAGCATCTGGGCTGAGAAATCCAGATATTCAATTGCCTGGATTTATGAGCATAAACTAGATGAAATTGAAAGTGCGATTGCAGCCTATGAAGTAGTCGCCAAAGAATATCCGAACACGGCTTTCGGGAAAATTGCCAAACTTAAAATACAACCACCTCCACCTGAGCCCGAGAAACAGGATTCAGTGGCTGTTATCGATACGGTCTCTTCAGATATATCCCAGGTAAGTGGTGACAGTCTTGATACTGACAGCATAAAGACATCCATCGATGTAGAATTTAATGACAGATTAGAAAAAATTGAACGGGAAAATTTGCGTAATGACCCGGAGCCGGCACAGGAAGATTCAGGCGCAACCAAAGAATAACGCATTATTGCAAACAAATTTAATGTCCTACTTTAGATTAGCGCCTATTATTTGTTTGTTTCAGTTGAATTGCTCCCCATCGGTGCGCTACGCCGCCGAAGATGACCGGCCGGTCCTGAGATCCCAGAAAAACTTTCGACAAGCCAAAGTGCTGGAAGGAAACGCCTCGTATTATGGGAAAAAATTTCATGGCCGTAAAACGGCCAATGGTGAAGTTTTCGATATGTACAAGAAGACCGCTGCCCATCGTGAACTGCCATTTGAGACAATGCTGAAAGTCACTAATAAATCAAATAACCGGTCTGTGATTGTGCGGGTAAACGACAGGGGCCCTTTTAAAGAAGGCAGAATCCTGGATCTGTCATACGGCGCAGCCAGAGAAATTGATATGATAGGAGACGGGGTAGCGGAGGTCCGTATCGAAATATTGCGTTTGGGTAACGGAGATTGACCTTTAATTTTATTATAATTCCTAAAAAATAGATTATGTGCATAAAACTATTGGTATCGAGGGCTGAGCGAAATAGTTTTATCCGGTATAACTTATTGATATTATATTTCTTTATACCTGATTTATTAAAAAAATCCACATGTTTTCGATTTGAAGAATTCACGATTGCTGGTTATATTTTATGACTTTACAAATGATTAATACTTTGGCAGGAGGTTTTAATGGGTAAGTATATTGAAGCGACAGATTCGACTTTTGAGACGGAAGTCCTTGGCTCAGAAGTTCCAGTTCTTGTGGATTTTTGGGCTGTCTGGTGCGCACCGTGTCGAATGATCGCACCGATTGTAGAAGAATTGGCAGCAGAACATGAAGGCAAACTTAAAGTTGCCAAGGTCGATGTTGACAGCAATCCTCAGACCGCAATAAAATACAGTATTCGGTCAATTCCAACGCTGCTTGTATTTAAGAACGGAGAAGTGGTTGAACAGATGGTTGGTGCCGTTCCAAAATCCATGATCGCATCGCGTCTTGAAAAACATATGTGATCATGGAGTGATCGAGCGCTTTCCGAGATGATGCGACTAACCAGTATTCGGTTCCTGAAGAGTGTCGCCCATATCAGTCAGATACCGGAAATCAAACTGCCTGAAATAGCGGTGATCGGCAGATCAAATGTTGGAAAATCAACATTTATCAACACATTATTCAACCGAAAAAATATCGCCAAAGTAAGTTCCGTTCCCGGAAAAACACGGTATATTAATTTTTTTGTTATCTCAGATCATATCTATCTGGTTGATCTGCCAGGGTATGGTTATAAAAAGATTTCTGCTTCGGCAACCCGTCATTGGCCCGCGTTAATTGAAAGTTATCTTCGAGGAAGTGAATACCTGAAACTTATTTTCCTGTTGATCGATTGCAGACATGATCCGCAGGAAATTGATTATCAGATGATCGAATGGCTGCAAACATATGCCCGGCCTTTTCAGATCATCCTAACGAAAAGAGATAAATTGTCTAATAACCAGTTCGCTCAAAGATATGCTGTTTTCAGGAACGCATTTTCGCCGATTCCAATGATTCCTTTCTCTTCAAAGACACGGGAGGGGAAGAATGAAATTTTAAGTGTTATCAGCGTGGCCACGGGCGACAGATAAATGGCGTTGTGAAATGTATAGAATATTGATTACGGACGATTTGCCTGAATCTGCACTGGAACTGATTGTGGGGAAAAAAGAATATGATGTCCAGGTTAAGACGAATCTATCTGCTGAAAAGCTCATCGATCTTATTGGTGCATATCATGCCTTAATCGTGCGCAGCAAAACACAGGTAAATCGCAGGGTGATTGAAGCTGCGAAAAATCTAAAAGTGATTGGTCGGGCAGGTTCCGGTCTTGATAATATCGACACGGAGGCAGCCCGGGAAAAAGGTATTGATATTTTGAATACCCCGGGAAGTAACGCGAACGCGGTAGCTGAACTTACGATCGGATTTTGTTTCATACTGTCACGAAACATTCACCAGGCGGTAAATTCGTTAAAATCGCATGACTGGCTTAAATCGGAACTAACCGGCAGTGAAATTTCCGGAAAGACCATTGGGTTGATCGGTTTTGGAACGATCGGGCAGAAGGTCGGTCGTATGGCCGCTGCGCTTGGTATGCGGGTGTTAATCTACAAAACTTCTGCGATTCAAAGATCACCGGGATATGAATTTGAACTGGTTCTACTCGATGAATTACTGCGGAAATCAGATTTTATTACACTGCACGTTCCGAAAAATGTCAATACCGAAAATATGATAACATATTCACGGTTAGTCTATGATGAAACCATCGGCATTTCTGATAAATTGTGCACGCGGTGGAATTGTGAATGAAGATGATCTTTTACGGGCGCTGAATGAAAATCTGATAGCCGGAGCGGCTCTGGATGTATTTGAACAGGAACCACCTGTACGTTATCCGCTGATTGAACATGAAAAAGTTATCGTCACACCTCATATCGGTGCTGCGACTAAGGAATCTCAAGAAAGAGTGGGGCAGGATATTATTAAATCAGTAATGGCCCTCCTGGAAACCAAGTATCTATTTATAACAGGAAAGTGAGATGAAACAGGTTGAGCTGATTATCATTGGCAGTGGCCCTGCCGGGTTGAAAGCTGGAAGAGTTGCGCAAAAAAGAGGGTTAGACTATCTCATACTTGAAAAGGGTGATATTGCGCAAGCCTGGCGGGATATACGACCATCCATGCCCATGCTATCACCAAATCATCCGCAACGAGACTGGACCAGTATTTCTTCTGAATTTCCCATCTGGCGGTTGAATATATCACGTCCTTACTGTTCCGCAGCCGAATTTGTTTATTACCTGCAGGAGTACTATGAGCATTTTGCCTTAAATGTCGAGACAAATACAACCGTTAAAAAAATAACCAAAAATTCGGATCGGTATGAATTAGACACCAACAGAGGATTATATCAGGCACCCTTTATTTATAACGCTACAGGATTTTTTGGCAATCCCTTTATACCCGCAATTCAGGGTATGCAGGACAACAAAATTACTAAACATTCGCATCACTATAAAGACAGCATGCCCTATAACAATAAACGGGTATTGGTTATTGGCGGCGGAAATAGTGGGGCCGAGATTGCGATCGATCTTGTCGGTTTTTCTCAGGTATTCCTGATGACGCGCGGGGAATTACAGTTTTTTAGCAAAACAAAAAATCTCTGTCATATTCGCGGTATATCAGAAAGTTTTCTTAAGGAACTAATCTCGATGGAGCTGATCCGTTATATACCAAATGCCCAAATCAGACGTGTCGATGGGGATCAAATATATTACAATGATGAGGTGTTAAAAGTAGATGCGATAATTTGTGCCACCGGGTATCGGCCCACAATCAGCCATTTGCGGACACTCAACCTGTCAATTGATAAAAAAACAAAATTTCCGCTCACCGATACGAATGGGAGATTGCCCGTGGTGAGGATAATCTTTATTTTGGCGGTCCTTTATTATATCGGCGGCTTGGCAGTCTGTTTATCCACGGTTTTATAAAACATGTTGCCGATACGATCGGAAGTATTGAAAGACGGCTGCGCTCAGTGGAACATGTAACGGTTTGAATTGATTGATTTTAGCTGGATGAGTTGCTAAATTAATATGCTGTAAAGAAAAGGGAGAAAGATAGATGTTAAATAAAGAATTTCTGTTAAAAGTTGGTTTAGCAGAAATGTTAAAGGGTGGAGTCATTATGGACGTCACCAATGCAGAGCAGGCAAAAATAGCTGAAGATGCAGGGGCGGTTGCCGTCATGGCGCTTGAACGTATTCCGGCCGACATTAGGGCAGATGGCGGCGTGGCACGTATGTCAAATCCAAAAATGATAAAAGAAATACAAAAAATCGTTTCAATTCCCGTAATGGCAAAATGCCGCATCGGCCATTTTGCTGAAGCTCAGGTACTGGAATCGCTGGGTGTGGATTTTATCGATGAAAGTGAGGTATTGACACCGGCCGATGAGGAGAATCATATCTGGAAACATAATTTTAAGATTCCTTTTGTATGCGGATGCCGGGAGATCGGTGAAGCCTTGCGCCGGATAAGCGAAGGGGCAGCCCTGATTCGAACGAAAGGAGAAGCCGGTTCAGGGGATATCGTAGAAGCGGTAAGACATATGCGCATGGTCCAGAAGGAAATCAAACGTATCGGAACGCTTGGTGATGACGAATTGGTAGCCTATGCCAAGCATATCGGAAGCCCACTGGAACTGGTTCAATATGTGAAGGAAAATGGTAAAATTCCTGTTCCAAATTTTGCAGCCGGAGGTATCGCCACACCGGCTGATGCTTCACTTATGATGCAATTAGGGGCTGAATCTGTCTTTGTCGGCTCAGGGATATTTAAATCGAGCGATCCCGCAGAAAGAGCCAAGGCAATTGTGATTTCTACGACCCATTTTAATGACCCTGATACGGTCGCCAGAGCCAGTGAAAAACTGGGTGATGCCATGCCAGGTATCGATGTCGCCAGTCTACCTGAAGAAGCGTTGCTGCAAAACCGGGGTTGGTGATTTGAAAAATATAGGTGTGCTTGCCCTTCAGGGGGACTTTGCCAAACATGCGCAAGTCATCAATCGTTTGGGGCATAAAGCCGTACAAATTCGGGTACCTGAGCGCCTGCAGGATGTGGATGGTTTAATCATTCCTGGTGGTGAATCAACCACGCTACAAAAATTGTTCGCCTTAAATAAATTCGATCAGGCGGTCATAGAATTCGCTCAAAGCAAACCCATAATGGGTACCTGCGCAGGTTTAATTATTCTGGCAAGCGACGTGGACAGATTGGAGCAAGCCCCATTAGGTCTTATCGATATCGGTGTTGAACGTAATGCATATGGCCGGCAAAAAGAATCTTTCTATGACGATATCAACATATTCTTAAACGGTAAAAGCGATCATTTTCAAGGTGTTTTTATCAGGGCGCCAAAAATCACCCGGATGGGAAGGGACGTAAAAATTCTCGGCCGTCACGGCCAGGATGTAGTAATGGCTGCTGCCGGAAAGATTCTGGTCTGCACTTTTCATCCCGAACTAACCGAAGATGTCCGGATCCATCGGTATTTCATCAAGTCGTTTCTGGATACATAAGCCGGCCAAGAGGTTTACTTTTAAGAAAATGATCTTGATTTGAAAGCGGTGAATGTGTAGTATAAAAGCATGCCGGCGGGGATTTTACCATGAAAGAAACAGCATTACTTGTTTATTGCACGGCACCCGATATCTCCAGTGCAAAAAATATTGCCCAATTGTTGGTGTCGAAGAAATTCAGCTGCCTGCTGTAATATCATTTCAAATATCGGCTCGGTCTATCGTTGGGAAGGTCATGTTAAGGAATCAACGGAACATCTGATTTTGATAAAAACCACCTCGAGACGGTATGAACAACTTGAAAAAGAGATTAAAATGGTTCACCCGTATACAGTACCTGAAATTATTGCTACCCCGATAGAGAATGCATCTCAGGCCTATATGGATTGGATTATTGAGAACGTGGAGTAAACATGCCAGCAGATTATTTTACGGATATACCGTTCAGAGGGTCCTCTTTACTGACTATCGACATTCTTGAACAATTAAAAATCTATATTAATAAGGATACATCCCGGACAGCACCGGCTTATTCGGATTGGCTCAGTAAAACCGGGCGACAGGCCATAAAAATGTATCCCAATAATGTGGCTGTTCGAAATAACGTCACCGCAGTGGTTTATTACGTCAAACGAATCGCGAAAGCGGATGCGGATCTGAAAGATGTCAGGAAAAAGAACATTATGCGTATTGATGAATTGATTGATACGATAGGCGAATCACGGAAAAAGATATCGGAGGCGGGAGCAAAAATTATTCTCAATCAAAGTAAGATACTTACGCTGAGTTACAGTTCAAATATAAGAGATATTCTCCTCAAAGCACACCGGCTGAATCGGAAATTTACGGTCTACTGTAGCGAGAGCAGACCCCTTAATGAGGGCACGCGTTTTTTGGAGGAGTTAACCTCGCACGGCATTCAGTGTGTTCTGATTACGGATGCCGGAATAATGGGTACTTTACAGAAAATGAATCTGATCATCACCGGTGCTGACCGGATATGCGAGGATAGCTACATCAATAAAGCCGGCACACTGGCATTGGCCCTGGGTGCTTCAGCGTATAAGGTACCTTTTTATATGGCAGCCGAAACCGGTAAGATTTTGAAGGAAACCGATTTTGCGGTGAGGTTTTACCCGGAGGATCCAAAAGAAGTTTATACCGGAAAGACACGGAAACTGAAAGCAGAGAATTTTTATTATGAATCCATTCCGCTGAAGTATGTATCTAAAATTATCTGTGAGGATGGTATATTTGATACCCAGGAATTCAAAAAGTGGTATCTGGAGGGTTGATCCGAAATGAAAACAGGTACATTTATTGCGGCAAGTGATGCGGAGGGAAGGGTTGCAATCCCGAAAGAAGTCCGCGACCGGTTAAATCTGATGGAAGGTGATAAACTGGAGGTTCTGGTCAAAAAGATTCGAAGTCGTCGCCTGGAATTAAAAATCGATCGCAATCCACTGGCCAAAATTCTCGATCTCTCAGATCCCAGGAGTATATAGTCCATGATCAAGGTCTTCATTGATGCCACCGGCTGGCATGCTCTGGTAAACAGAGATCACCAATTTCATCAGTACGCAAGGGAATATTATCAAAGCCTGCTCGATTCAAATGCGAAATTATATACCAATATCCTGGAGATTAACACATCCATTTCGGATATAAAAAGAAACTGCGATCTGGCAACTTCAATTGATTTTAGTAAAATCATTGACGATGCTCTGGTATCATCCAATTTGCATATATCCTGGTATACCCGCCGAATGCGAAGGGCAACGCTTAAACATTTCTTCTCGATCAAAGATCCTGATATAAATGTCTTACATTGTGCCATTTTTGAGGATGTACGCAAGAAAAAAATAAACTTCATTTTTTCTTTTGACGATCATCTGAAACAATTTGGTATTCCCTTAATGCCTCAGGTCTGAGATGAAAAATTCCTCTTCCTCCATGTTTCTTGATCCGGATGAAAAATTGATATGTTTTATCGGTGGCGGTGGTAAATCGACTCTGATCCATCATCTCAGTAAAGATTGCATTTCTATAGGACAAACCGCGGCTATATTTTCAATGTTTAATTCGATCATACCACTGGAAGCGCATACGCTGATCACCGACGATAAAAAAAACTTTATAGCGCAGTTAAAGCTTGAATTAAAATCATCACCGGTTGTCTATGTGGGCAAAAAACTGCAAAATGATAAGCTTGAAGCATTTTCTAATAATGAAATTCAACGATTACTTAAATTGGAATTACCGGCAGATCGTATATTTATCGAGGCGGATACCACAAATGGCAGATCGGTTAGCGGGTATGTAAAAAATGCCGTTCTAAATAACGCGGACCGTTGGATCAACATCATGGGCGCCGACGCTTTCAATAAACAAAAAAGTGATACATGGATAAAAAGTCGGGATACTTTCTGGTTGAACAAAGATATGCTGACACCGATCAATCTGGCTGAATGGATCGATTCACGTGATATTTTTAAAAAAATAAAAAATAAAAATACTCCGGTAACATTTTTTCTTAACAAGGTTGAAAATATATTTACCCAGAACCTGGCACACTCCTTTGGTAAAAAAGTAAAACAGTCCGGATTTGATCGGGTGATCATCGGAAGTGTGTTCAATTCGCAGTTTCAGCTTATTGAATAAATAAAATGCAATGGAATGCAAAAATCGTAGTACTCGGGGCTGGTGACCGGGGTACCGCATCCGCTATCAGAGTATATCGTGCCGGCCTGAGACCGCTGCTTTTAGAATCCTCAAATCCATCAGATCTTCATTATTTCAGGAATTTTTCAGATCTGGTATATTGTGGTACTAAACAAGTTGATGATATTAATGGGCGGTATCTTGGTAATATGGATAATTCCGCTGCATTTGATCCGGAGTCCATCAGATTCGCATTCAATGACCGTAACATACCCCTCGTTTCAGGTACCATTTCAGAAGTATTAGATCAGCTAAAACCGGAAATCGTTATCGATTGCCGGGAGAATGATCCTGAACCCAGCTTATTATGGCATGAATATCCATATGTGGTTAAGATTGGTATACAATATAACGTGGGTATTGACGGCCATGTCATCATCGGTGAAGGAAGAAGAGATCAGGGAAGGGTATATTATAAACGGCATAATCAGACCACAGACCAGGTTGATTTACGGGATGCCGTGAAGGCACCGATTGAAGGCGTTTTTGTGGCCGCTCTCTCTGCAGGAGAGCCTGTAAAAGAACGTCAGAATATTGGAATGATCAATGAAATCAATATCCTGTCACCACAAAATGGATACATCGCCGGAATACTTCATAGCGGTCATTTTGTCGCACGGCATCAGTTTCTGGTTGAAATCCAGACAGCCGGATCATTTTATCCGGAAATCAGAGAAATTCCGCCTAAATCTGTTGCAATTTCCGGGGGGGTGCTGGAGGCCGTAATGGCGTATCTAAAAAAGGTGTCACCGGCTACATGGTGAATATAAAGAAGGGGAAATAATTCGTGACATTTGTTGAATATAAGGAAGATACCATTATTTCTAAAACAGCCCTCAAAGGACCGGCCAGTGAAAAATATCATAAATACTGGCGTGACGTGTTTGATGAATACACCGGGCTGATCAATACGATAAAATTGGGTGGCGGGCTTGAAAATATCGATAAACAGCACAAAAAGGGCCGTCTGACAGCCAGAGAACGCATCAAGCAGCTTATCGATCCGGAAACCGTTTTATTTGAACTGGGAACGTTTACGGCGCATGAAATGTACGAAGAATGGGGCGGTTGTCCATGCGGCGGGGTCATAACCGGATTCGGACAGATCAGCGGCAGAGAGTGCATGATTATTGCAAACGATGCAACCGTAAAGGCCGGTTCATTCTTTCCGATGACTTCAAAAAAAGTCATTCGGGCACAAAAGATTGCCCTGGAGAACAGAATCCCTACGATTTATCTTGTCGATTCCGCCGGAATATTTCTCCCTCTGCAGGAAGATGTCTTTCCCGATACCGATGATTTCGGACGGGTTTTTTATTATAATGCGGTCATGTCCTCCAAGGGGATACCTCAGATAACCGCTATTATGGGGATGTGTGTTGCGGGGGGTGCATATTTACCCGTGATGTGCGATTCATTATTGATGACCGAAGGAAGCGGCCTTTTTTTGGCAGGACCTGCTCTGGTCAAGGCTGCGATCGGACAGATTGTTGATGCGGAGGAACTGGGTGGCGCTAAAATGCATTCGTCCATCAGCGGAACGGTTGATTTTCTCGAAAAAGATGATTTAGCAGCGATCACAAGAATCCGAAAACTGGTCGCCCATATGGGAAACCGGGAAAAAATGATCTTTAAGAAGAATTCCCCGAAAGAACCCAGGTATAAGCCTGAGGAAATTCTAAAGATTATGCCCTCAGATCCGCTGAAGGACTATGATATCCGCGAGATTATTGCCCGCCTGGTTGATGACAGTGAACTTATAGAATATAAAAAAGACTATGGACGTACCCTTGTCTGCGGGTACGCCAGTATTGGAGGGTATGCGGTCGGTATTATTGCCAATCAAAAAAAACATTATATGGAGAAGGGCAGACCTCCTGAATTTGGCGGGGTTATCTATAGCGAAAGCGCAGCAAAAGCCACACGCTTCATAATGGATTGCAACCAGAACACCATTCCCTTATTGTTCATACATGATGTAAACGGTTTTATGGTAGGACGAGACGCGGAGCAGAGCGGCATCATCCGGGAAGGGGCCAAAATGGTTAACGTCGTCTCAAATTCGGTTGTACCAAAAATAAGTCTGATCATCGGAGGAACCTTCGGTGCAGGGCACTATGCAATGTGTGGAAAAGCCTATGAACCCCGTTTTATTTTTGCCTGGCCCACAGCACGGTATGCGGTGATGGGTGGCGCGCAGGCGGCCAACACGCTGGTTGATATAAAGATCCGGCAAATGGAACGTGATGGCAACAAATTGTCGGAGAAGGATAAAAATTCCTTACTTGAAAAGACCAAGGCAACTTACGCATATCAAACCGATCCGAAATATGGTGCAGCAAGATTGTGGCTGGATGAGATCATTATGCCGCATCAAACCCGGGAGATATTGATCCAGAGTCTCAGGATCGTATGCAATAATTCCGATATCGAACGGTTTAACCCCGGAATTCTTCAGACATGAACGAGAAATATAAATCTGTCCTCCTGAATATCAGAAATAATATTTTAACGATTACATTAGATCGACCTGATAAACGGAATGCATTAAATGACCAAATGGTTGGGGAAATACTTGAGATATTGATTAAATATCAATCAGCGCCTGAAATATCAGTGCTGATATTAACCGGTAATGGTTCGGCCTTTTGTGCGGGCGCAGATTTAAATCATCTGACTGAATTACTCGAAAAGGATATAGTAGCACATCACAAGGATTCGGATCTTCTACGAAAAATGTTTTTTCAGTTGTTTACCTTTCCAAAACCCACAATCGCCGTGGTAAACGGTCCGGCGATCGGGGGAGGTTGTGGTCTGGCAAATGTTTGTGACCTGGTCATTGCGGGTGATCAGGCCAAATTTGGATATCCTGAAGTAAAAATTGGCTTTGTCCCTGCACTGGTTTCTGTATTTCTGATTGCTTCGATAGGAATAAAAAGGGCCAAAGAACTGCTATTAACCGGACGGATCATATCTGCAAAAGAAGCCTTTGATTATGGCATGGTCAATATTATTGTAAAAAAAGGTCAGGATTTGATCTCCAAAGCACTGGAGATTGCTGAAAATTTAAAGTTAAACGCGCCATCTTCTTTAAAAAGTACAAAAGAATTTTGCAACAAAATAGTTATGATTGACATAGAAACATTATTGGATGATGCAGCAAAATTAAATGCGGAAACCCGATTACATCAAAATTTTCGGGAAGGGATATTATCTTTTTTAGAGAAGCGCAGTCCGCAGTGGGTCAATGGTAAGTAGATAGGAGGCAACAATGCTGGTATTGACAAGGAGGTTAGGGGAGGCGATTACGATTGGTGATAATATAAAAATAGTCATAGTTGATCTGGATGCTTCTCAGGTCAAAATCGGTATTGAAGCACCCAGATCGGTTGAAGTATACCGCGAAGAATTATATGAAAAAATAAAGGGTCAAAAATTTCCTGCTGTTTCAGGAAAAAATGCTCCCGAAAATAAATAATCGCTTATAAGAATTAGTAATACCGTCCCTTTTTATCATCATCGTCAATAAATTTATCAACAAATTTACCGCTTTTAGCCTTAAAATCATCGATAAACCGATTTTTATATTTCTTATGCAATTGGCCCATCAGTTCAAAAGCTTTATCCGGATCTTTTGGTAATTCACCGGGATGGCACGTAAAATATATCTTGACATATTCGGATACAATTTGATCTTTGTCCATATAACACTCCTTGTTTCATAAAATTTATAAAAATGTATCCGGTATTTCAATTATTTTGGGCAACAGATTATTATCTTTGCCGCCAAACCGATCAACTTTTTGGCCCGCATCCTTACAGAACAACAAAAAAGATTAAATACATTATCATTCATGTTATGATTTTTTAATGGATGCGGGTATTCTATTTATTTATAGGGAAGTCCAAAATATAACAAAAAGCATAATATCGGACAAAATGGCAGGAGAGTGAAAGAATGAAAAACCCTCAGGACAACAACAAACACAACCAAAGTATAAACAAATAGATAGGCGTAAACTATATCAATACTATAGTTTACATAATATATATTATATAACAATTATACGGGAAATTTAAACCGGTTTATAGAAATTTGTACTGGCCGCGCTGGTCAAAATAGATATGAACTGCCGGTGCTCTCCTTTTGGCCTGGGCCGTATTCTCCGCTTCAACAAACTTTATGCCCGCCTCAAGATATCTGGACATCTTCTCCGGGAATTCATTTATGTTCCTGTTCAATTTTTCTTCCAGTAATTCACGTGTCTCCGCATAAAAAATGATCTCATATCGCGCAGCCATGAATTCCTTGCGCATTTCTTTTCTGGTTCTCCGAACCGGATTTTCTGTTAATGCATACCACATGATCGATCAGTCCAATTTTTAATACTTCTAATATAATAAATTAGGAATTAGTAATTAGGAATTTTTACAAGATAACTGGCCGGATCAGGCTTCGGTTATTAATAACCGTATAAAATGATCAGTATTATAACGCCAAATAATATCGAAAAAAAATTCACAAAGTCGTTGTTCAAAAATGATTTTCCTGAAATATGATCGGTTATTTTACCACAGTGTATTTTTCGTTCTGTGTGCTTCAGACAAATCCGGCACCGGAACTGTGCCTGAATTGAGGCGCCAACGATGCTGTCGAATATATTACCTAAAAATCCTGCTATTGTTATCCATGCAACGACAACAAAGGTCTGTATCGGTCCAGAAAACATTAATATACCGGTATAAGAAATAGCCAAACTGCCTGCAAATGCAGCTACCAGCCCCTTAACAGATATGGCCCCCGATCTGCCCGGCTCTACCCTTTCCATTGTTGTGATGAGCCTCGGATTAGATCCCGAGAATACGCCGATTTCAGTTGCCCAGGTATCGGCTGTAGCGGTCGCAAGTGCGGCGAGAAACATATAAAAGTACAATGGCAACGGGTAAAAATAATAAATCAGAACAAGTATGCCGGGAATAACTCCGTTTGCAAGTACCTGGTATACGTCGCGTGTCCCGGTTTTCTCGAAGGAGGCCTCAAAACGTTGCTTCTGCCGTTTACCCAGGTTCGACAACAGACTGGAAGAGAGATAAAAAAATAAAATCGGAATGGTGAACAACCATCCACCAAATCCAAAAATTACCAGACCCAGGAGAAAAGCCCCGAATGCCCCGCTGAGATCCAGAAATTTAACCCGATAACTGAGCATACTGACAACCATGGCCATCAGGATGCCAAGAGACAGCTGCGCATACATGACTTCGTCCTGCAAAAAGGCATACATCACCATGGCAGTCAACAGTGGTACCGATAAATTGTCCGAGCCTTTATGGGATAACAATTCGGCTGCTGAAATGGCGATACCGGTAAGGACAGCAGCGGACATGCTGAACCATATATCTTTATTAAAATAACTGTTATAGGCAAAAAAGAATATGATCGTGCTGGAAAAGAACATGGCAAGGGCGCCCGGAATCGATTTTTTTTCAGTCAGGATAACATAATGATTGTTGGCAAAGCGCATCCCTGCTAATCCTGCGAGCGCGTCCGGTACGATCATGATCAGGATGGACACCAGAAAGATCGCCTTGTGTGCATCCCAGAGCAATAGGGCAAGTAAAAATATGGAAATGGGATAATAAACCGTTCCATAGGATTGCCCGTTGAGATGAATGCTTTTCAGGTGCCGGTTCCTGACCGCCCACCAGTCAAAGAGGGTAAATATCCCGGCGATCAGAAGGATTGGAATTTTATTTTCGATCAGGAGCGAGGTTATGCAGATCAGCAGTCCGACAAAAATATGGACAAATTTACGCAGGTAGACCCTTTTCCATTGAAACCATTTATTGATCAGTTCGATCGAGATTAAGATCAGCAATAAAAAACAGCAGGCCACAAAAACTGTGGCCCAGTCTGAGGTAGGCACATTTTGAATTAGCGCAATCAAATCACAATATTGATCAGTTTCTTCGGAACGATGATGATCTTCCTGATTTCTTTTCCGCTTAATAATTCCGGGATCCGGCCGGTTTGCAGGGCAAATTGTTCGGCCTCTTCCCTGCTCATTTCCGCCTTCCCTTCTGCTTTCTCCCGGATTTTGCCATTTATCTGGATGACCCAGGTCAGAACATCTTTTCTCAGCGCATGTTGATCATATTCGGGCCAGGACTGGTCAAAGATTGACGGTTTCCCCCCGATCTTCTCCCACATTTCCTCTGCCAGATGCGGTGCGAAAGGCGCAAGAAGCAATATGGTGTTTTTTATAGCTGTGCGATATAAAACGGTGTTCTTTCTGGCCTTAGCTACATCGTTGTTATACCGGTATAATTCGTTGACCAGTTCCATGATCCTGCTGATGGCGGTATTGAAATGAAAGCGATCGATATCGATTGTTGCCCCTTTTATGGAATTGTGCATCACGGTATTCAGATTCTGCTCGGGTTCATCGAATATTTTTTCATTTTGCGGTTTTTCGATCTGATCCAGAGTATCCATTATAATGCGCCAGGTACGGTGGATAAATTTATCCAGTGCGGCAATACCGGAATCATCCCACGGGCCACCGGCGTTAAAATCAAAGCCAAACATCAGGTAGCAGCGGAAAACATCACTGCCAAACTTGCTGAGATATTCCTCGGGATTGACCACATTTCCTCGGGATTTGGACATACGCATGCCGTCGGGTCCCTTGATAATACCCTGATGTACAAGGTTTTTAAATGGTTCCTCAAACGGCAGATGCCCCATATCATATAAAGCCATGACAAAGAACCGGGCATACAGCAGATGCATGGTGGCATGGTCCACCCCACCGATATACTGATCCACCGGCAGCCACTTTTTCACCAAGGTGGGATTCCAGGGACGATCGGCCTCACGATTGCTCGTGTAACGCAGAAAATACCACGAAGAATCGACGAATGTATCCATGGTCTCTACTTCCCGCTTTCCCGGCCCCTTGCAGCGGGGACAGGAGGTATGGACGAACTCCCGGGCAGTGGCCAGCGGCGGAACCCCTTTGGGCTTGAAATCGACCACATCAGGCAGCAGCACCGGTAAATCCTCTTCCGGCACCGGTACGGTTCCACATGTTTCGCAGTAAATGATCGGTATCGGTACACCCCAGTATCTTTGACGCGAGATGAGCCAGTCGCGGAATTTATACTTTATGGAACGCTTCCCGATACCGCGTTTTTCCAGATCATCGGTGATTTTCTCAATTCCTTTGTCTGAATTCAGTCCATTGTATGTGCCCGAATTTATCATGATCCCTGTATCACAGTAAGCAGTTTTAAGGGTGGCGTCCGGATCAGATCCTTCAGCGAGAATCACTTTTCTAATCGGCAACTCGAACTTGGTGGCAAATTCAAAATCACGTTCATCATGGGCCGGAACGGCCATAATCGCACCGGTGCCATAAGTCACCAGCACATAGTCGGCGATCCATACCGGAATCTTCTCCTGATTTACCGGATTGATTGCATATGCACCGGTAAATACCCCGGTTTTGTCACGAATCGTGGATGTCCGCTCAATTTCGCTGACCGACATACTCTCTCTGATATATTTGTCCACCGCTGCTTTCCGGGGCGGTGTGGTGATTTTTTCAACCAACACGTGTTCCGGAGCCAGTACGAGATAAGTTGCCCCAAAAAGGGTGTCCGGTCTGGTGGTAAAGACGGTTACGGTTTCCTTTTCAGGGGTATCGATGATAAAGTCCACTTCGGCACCGTGGCTTTTACCGATCCAGTTTTTCTGCATCAGTTTTGTCTTTTCAGGCCAGTCGATCCGGTCGAGCCCTTCGAGGAGACGATCGGCATAGTTTGTGATGCTCAGGAACCACTGTGACATCATCTTTTTTTCTACTTTTGCGCCGGAGCGCTCCGCGGTGCCGTCCGGCAGAACCTGTTCGTTAGCCAGAACGGTCTGGTCAACCGGATCCCAGTTCACCGGCGCTTCCCGTTTGTATGCCAGGTCGTGTTTGAAAAACTGAAGGAAAAGCCATTGAGTCCATTTATAATAATCGGGATGGCTGGTATTGACCTCATAGTTCCAATCGTAGATGGCGCCGATTTCCTTAAGTTGATTGCGGATGAAATCGACATTTGTTTTGGTGGTTTCGCTTGGATGCACACCGGTCTTCACCGCGTAATTTTCCGCCGGAAGACCAAAGGCATCAAAACCCATTGGGTGAAATACTTTTAGCCCCCGCATCCTTTTAAAACGGGCCCATGTATCGGCCGGTGCATAATTGAACCAGTGACCCAGATGGAGTTTATCAGCCGAGGGGTACGGAAACATGACCAGACAATAGCATTTATTCTGGGCATCTTCGAGGTCAATCTGGTAGGTTTTATGCTCCTCCCAGTACTTTTTCCATTTTTTTTCTATTTTTTTTACGGGAATAGACATTCATTGACTCCGGTCTCTTGTAACCCTGACGGTTTACCTTTCTTGAATTAAAATCGTCTAAATCACGATTCGGATAAAGCTTTTAATTTACATTCATCTGTAAATCGGATCAATACTTTTAAATCTCGGCTTAAAAGTCAGTTTGCCCGCAGAATCAGCCGGCTCCCGGGTAAAAATCTGCATCACCGCCGTGTTTGAATTGAAATGGATCGGTGCAATGCAATGCAGGAGTGTAATAGTGTTACGAGAGAAATTTTTAGCCGGGATAAAGCGGATATATGAAAATTACACGAGGGACCACGCGAAGTCCCGAAGATTCACGAAAATAATGTCAGAACTGAAAATATTCTTAATTGTTTACGAAAACATCATGCTGATAAACAGGAAGCTCATCTTTTTGATGTATTCCTCTGTGTCAGAGATTTAATTTACCGTCTTCGACCAGAGTCTTTCCGTCAACTTTTACCGTCGAACCGGCAATATGTCCAAACAATGCGTAACTGGTATTGTTATCACCGCCGGCCCATGTGTTATTGCCAATTCCGACGGTTACCATCCCGGACGGTACCCAGGATGTCATTTTGCTGTCGGGAAGTATTTGGATATCCGGATTTATCCCTATATCAATTTCTCCGAAAGATTCTTTGCCTGCACCGGCGGCATCATAATCTGCTTTGATACGGCTAATATCCGATTCGGATGTCATCGATACCAGTTTGCCATTTTCAAAGGTCAGCGTAAGTCCGTTGACTTCCTTTCCTGAATAGAACATCCGGTCTATGACGACTTTTCCCTGGGCGGTACCAGGCACCGGGGCAACAATCACCTCACCGGCCGGCAGGTAGACCTGGACCGCTGCATATCCGGCTTTCATATCATCTTGAGAAATAATTCCATCGCTTACGATTACCGGGCGATTTTCGATATTAATTTTAAGGTCTGTTCCATTCGAGTGTATAAGATGAAGTTCTTTGCCGGTGGATAATTTTTTCCTGAATTGCATACCTGTTGCTTCGACCTGTTTATAATCGGCAGTAACTCCCTGCCAGAACATTTTTTTCAGTTTTTCAAAGGGTACATTCCAGCGTTTGGCCAGATTTTTGGTGGGGTACATCTCATTACCGATAGACACACCACGGACATTACGTTTTACATAAAGGGCATTCACCGGTTCAAATGCTTTGCCGTTTGCCGCAAGCCGTTCGGGATCGGCTTCGGCAAACAGATTCAGGTTATCACCAACGCTCACCATGATCTGGACATCAAATATTTCAGCTGATTTTAAGACCCAATGTCCGGGGTTGGCTGTCGTATTTTTTAGGCGTTTCACTAAACATCCGCCAACTCAATGGTTCGCTACCAACCTGAATTAACGGAAAGGCGCCTGTTTTGCGCACTTCAAGAGCAATCTCTTCCATTAGTGCCATATCACGCACACTTCCGTAAATCAGGACGTGCTCACCTTCCTGGACATTTGCACTTTGACTTACAAGCCGTTTTGCCAGATCATTGAAATCCGTGTTCCCTTCCTGCGCGTTTAAGATTCCGATGATGACCAATATAGAACTACAAAAAATGAAAAATGGCATGAATTTCTTTACCATATTACCTCCTTTTGCATTCGATTTAAAGATAGCTTCCAGGCTTATCGGTATTTATTACACATTAATTAAATCAATAGATTAAGTTTTCACATGAACCAAATAATTCAGAAAAAATGTCATTCGATCCGGCATGCTGTCGCCCCTATTGATAGGCATCAGGCTTCCGGTAAATTGCTCATATAAATAGAATAAGATCTGTCGTTTGTTTGCAGGGTCAAAAATTAATGACTGGAACATGTGTCGGATACCGTACTATGAAGAAGATGAACTAGAATATAAGTATTCAGATAGAGAGTAAAATAGTAAATTCAGTGTATCGCCAACGGATACAAGACTGAAGGAAAATAATTTCTGATTCGAAAAAGATTGTTAAATTAAAGGGCTATTCCGAAAAGGATCTGAATGACCCCATGTCTTACATCATCGTTACTGGAAACATCGAATATCTTTGATATTCCCATTGCATATCTGGCGTCGATATGGAACTGATTAAAAAAATAATTCGCACCAAAGACCAGTTCAAATTCAGGACTGGTTACATTATCGCTTTCGATATCTCCAGATGCACCGTCTGACTTAATTTTCCCATTCAAATAAATTCCCAGTTGAGGGCCGGCAAAAATCCCAAAATTGTCACCGGCCTTTAAAACAAAGAGCACCGGAATATCAATATAATTCATGGTAAAAGTCAGTTTATCGCCCCCCTCCTCATATTTGGCCCCTTTGGATGAATAGTATGCTTCTGGCCGGATTGAAAATTGCTCATTAACTTCAAAATTCAAAAATCCGCCGACCGCAAATTTTACATCCATCGAGGGATCAACAGTCCCTATCGAGGCATCAGAACCGATAAAACTTGCCAGACTGAGACCGCCTTTCAATCCCTTGGTCGTAAGACCTTGAGCAGATATGGTAGTCACCGAGAAAAAACAAATGATCAGGATAAAACTAAACATCTGTGAAATTTTCATGTGAATCTCCTTCATGGTTAGTCCATAAAGCGTGATTGACCATCATGATTTTTAAAACATAATCGATAAAATATAATTTGTTTATACAACACCATTGGTCTTGCAGTTATATTTTTAATTAATTATTGTTTTTGCTTTTCGGTATTTAATAATTTACCTAAGTCTGTCTCATTTTGAGTATAAGGTAGGATGTGAAAGAATATAATATTTAAAATAAAAAGTGCAAAGGAAAATATAATAACGGCAAATTTTATATAAAATAAAGGGAGGAGTTAGCTTCCCAGTATATATTCATTTAACAACCAGGCTTTCAACCCGCATAAATTCTGCACTAGCCGGTGGAATCACCCTGCACTTGACAATTACCTTTTTAATTACTGCTTTCTTGAATGTATACGAAGGAAGATTCCTACAGAATGACAAAAAATTGAGTAATTAGTAATCGGTAATTGGTAATTGAAGATTATTTTGAATATTGGATATGATTTTAGATTTTGGATTTTGCTTGGGATTTGGTGTTTGGAATTTATTTCGGATTTCGAGTTTCGTGCTTCGAATTTGATATGAGTCGGGGCGAGATCCCGTTTCACGAGACTCATGGTCCCGAATCGTCTCTATGCTTAATAATAACAGTAACATAAACTACTATAACGTACCGTTAATTATGTCAGAAATATAGAATTAGTTACAATATATTTAACGTATCACTTTAGTAAAACCATCTTCTTCACTTCCCGGTACGCTCCTGCCACCAGCTGGTAGTAGTAGACGCCACTCGCCAGATTTTTTCCGTTGAATGTATAGGTATGGATCCCGGGATTCATTTTTTTGGATACCAGAGTTGCCACTTTTTTCCCCAGCAGATTGTATACCGCCAGTTCCACCTGACTGCCAACTGCCAATTGCCAGCTGATCACTGTCGCTGGATTGAATGGGTTAGGATAGTTTTGATACAACCGATAACTCCATGGATTTAACGGGATACTTTCCCATACTTCCGAGGCAAGCGTATCAATTTCGGTTCCGATGCGCATGGCCGTCAAGTGATAGGCGCTAGTCCAGGCAAATCCCTCATATTCACGATTTTCGATATATGCATTCCTTGTATCAATTCCGGTTGTTGAAGTACCGCGATCAAAATCATCCGCACCTGAACCCGAATATAATCTCCATACTTCATAGTCACTATCCCAATAATATATACCCAGTAGTTCGGATTCTAGAACACCGGAACGGGCAAGATCCTCAGCGGTGTAATATATTTTTATCTCTGCCGGCCATGAAATATCACCATCAGCGAGAACATCGATATATCTACCAATCCCGGTGATAAATGACCGATCTATTGGCTCCGTATACATTGGATGATCACGGTAGGAAATCATTGAAACAGTCACCGTATCATCCCCGGCCGTCACATTTACCGAGGCACCGGAATTGGCGATATCATCCAGCGTATCTGTTTGGCCGGCGGTAATTTCCACCGTTTTGGAAAATTGAATATTAAAGCGGTAATCATTTTCATAAATTCTCTGCGCGTTTTTTTTTGTTTGATAAAGATTTGGGGCATGATGTTCATCGCTGTTCAATCCCGATAATTCGTCATAGGCATGCAACTCAGCTATAGAAATTCTTTCCGTAGTTCCCATGAAAAATGTAAATGGACCTGAGGCAAAAGTCATTATCAAGTTCGAGATAGTACCTGAATATTCGACAATCTGACTATCACCGGTCAATTCCCACATCGATCTATCATTCTTGAACCAGAATGTATAAGGTGGGCGGTGCGAAGGTACGGGAAAAAGTCGGAAGGCTGTTGTTCCGATCATATCCCCTTCATTAGCATCGGTTGACCCGAAATTAGGCTCGCAACCCACGCCGGCAATTAAATCCGGCTTATGATTTCCCTCGCCCTGGTCCGGACCGTTATAGTTCAGATCACCTGGTCCCACACCATCGAGGCCTACATCATCACCGGCAAATTCACCATTTTCAATCATCCAGCCATTGCCGGTACTGTCAAAATAGGCATAAGATCCATTGCCATTTTTATCAAAACCGTCCAGCCAGTCCTGGTCTTCATCGCCTTCAAAATGCATCCTGAGGTCTTCTTCTTTCATATTATAAAATTGAAGAAATTTACTGAGATCGCTAATCCCATCGTAGGGTCCGATGAGCATACCAGCATTGTTATCCTTTCGCTCATCGGTCAGACCGTCTTTATCATTATCGATCCCGTCTGTGGAAATTGCCGGTGACTCGAGCATGGCAAAACCCATGATACCGGTTGGTAATCCACCTGCGCCGATACCATCGATATCCCATGAATAGGTCATTTCGGTCTCAAGATTATAGAATCCGTTCTCGTCGTCACTCTCACCTCCAATTCCGTTATCCACCCAAAAACCGACGGCTAATTCCGGAAGGGCATAATCCGAAATGTTGGATAAGGTATATTCCCAAAAAATAATATCTTTTGCTTCTTCATTATTCCATTGAAATCCACGTACTTCAACGCGCAGACCGATCCCGCCCCAAGGCATACCGTATTGGATAGATACGTCTGGTCTCTTGTCACCGATATAAACACCTGGTCTGGGGTAATATTTTACGGAGTCATCCGGGCCCAGGTATTCCTGATCCTGAGCATCGTTAATAACATAATAGGTTTCCAGGTCAGCGTAGATCACTCCTCTTCCAAAACGGCCGTTCCATTCACCCGGCCATTTTGTTGTATTGCCCGGTGCCGGCCATCCTGAAGGTGGCCAGGAAACAGGGAAATTACTCATTGCCGGGTACTCACTATTTTCGTTGAAATAACCATAAACCGGATAAAATCCCCACTCGATGGCCCCGGTTGGGTCCGTGTCCATTTCCTCGCGATAGCTGGTTTGGAGGTAATAGAGAGTATCCAGATCATTCCGGCTCCGGATCTCTTCGAGGCTGGTCACCGGGGTGTCGCCGTTCTCCAGATATACCCTGGCTGCAACCATAAACGCCATACCGTCGAGCATGCGTGTACCATCCATCGTGTTTGGCCAGCGTGACCAACCTGTACCAATAGTCGACACAGCCCATTTTGCCATTTCGCTGGTATTCTGAAAATAGAGCAGAACACGGTTACCATTCATGTAGGCTTCACGTTCCATTTTTATGTCACCGGCAGGATCGTCCGGAACCCCCTGACCTGAAACAGACGTTACTAAAATTGTCAGAACAGAAAGTATTGCGATCGGGTCACAAACATAATTTTTCATTTTTTATTTCCTTACAAGAAGAATAGAAATAAAGGGATATATTATAAATATATGATATCAGGTCCCATGTACCAAATTTTATTCTACCAAGCAGCGTATATACCGTTAAATTGAGGAGACAATGTAGTTTTTTCTTACGATCAGGCTCTCCATACGCATGAATTCAGCCCCAGCCTGTGGGGCAGTATCTTGCCCTCGACAATTACCTTTTTAATTACTGCTTTCTTGAATGTATACGAAGGAAGATTCCTACGGAATGACAAAAAATCGAGTAATTAGTAATCGGTAATTGGTAATTGAAGATTATTTTGAATATTGGATATGATTTTAGATTTTGGATTTTGCTTGGGATTTGGTGTTTGGAATTTATTTCGGATTTCGAGTTTCGTGCTTCGAATTTGATATGAGTCGGGGCGAGATCCCGTTTCACGAGACTCATGGTCCCGAATCGTCTCTATACTTAATAATAACAGTAACATAAACTACTATAACGTACCGTTAATTATGTCAGAAATATAGAATTAGTTACAATATATTTAACGTATCACTTTAGTAAAACCATCTTCTTCACTTCCCGGTACGCTCCTGCCACCAGACTGGTAGTAGTAGACGCCACTCGCCAGATTACGGCCGTCCAGCTGATAGCTATAATTCCCGGCATTCAGTTTACCTGATACCAGTGTAATCAGAGCTTTGCCAAGCAGGTCAAGTACCCTTAGTCTCTACATATTCAGATTTTGATATACTAAATTCAATGGTAGTAAAGGGATTAAAAGGGTTTGGATAATTTTGCCACAGGGTATATCCGCCAATCGTGGTGGTTGGATCTTTAATCAGGCTATTGATCATTTCTACGGTAATAATCACCCAGCCGGTGTCAACCGCGCCAAGTTCATCTCTGATGGTATAAAAGAATGAATCAGTACCGAAAAAACCTGTTTCCGGTTTATAGGTCACTGTACTATCCGGATTGAGTGTGACTTTACCATGCGCAGCCTGTCCCAGGGTATCAAGAACGATTATCTGCCGGTCCGGATCCGTGTCATTATCAAGGATGCCAAAAATGATTACGGAATCCTGTCTGACCGAAACCGTATCATTAACGGCAACCGGAAATTGATTTAATGCAAAACCGCGATAGCGTACCGATGATTGTGAATAATTATAAAATCCAAATCGGCCGGCAGGGAAATCGCCGGTAATATTAAAAATCATCACGCTGTCGATTAAGATTCGTATTCGATTTGATTCGTAGATCAATTCAAAGGTGTATTCCGTGTTATCCAGCCAGCCGCGGTCAGCGCCGTAATCTGTATCCAGGACAACAAACGCGCTGTCAGAATGATCCCAGTACGGAACGCTTCCACTTGCCAGATTGCCGGTTACAGTCCCTTGTACTTTTGACAGGGTAAGCCCCTCCTGTGCGGTCCATGGATTCCATGTCTGAGTGATCTGTTTCCAATCCAATAATATAAATTCAAAATAATCCTCATTACCCACCGGTCTTTGATATCCGAATACAAATCCGATGAAGTCATCATCGCCGGTGGTTTCCACCTTCAAGTTTCCCCTGACCACCGTATTGATCAGTATATCGGGGCCGACAAAAAAAGTAGGCGCGCCATTGATAGTCTGCAGCACCGATAGACTATCCGGCGCAATCACCCAGTTGCCATTGGCCGGATTTCCTTCAACACTCCAGTTGGACAGATCGATGGGGATCAGCTGGCCAATCAGAATAACCGGAAAAATTAAAACCAGGGCAAGTATTTTAAATGAAAACATCTTAGATACTCCTGAATGCTGTTAATTTTTATTTTGTCAAATCATTAAAAATTGCGTGCGTCATTTATACCTATAAACGATATATTTAATGTCAAATGTCCAGGGCAGATATCATCAGAAAAAGAAGACAGACTTCTGCATTCTCCTGCGGCCAACTGGTAATAGTAAATTCCATATACCTGAATTCATTGCTAAAATTTTTAAGAATGGTATCCCGAACTCCAGTTTTTTGAAATCAAATAATTTGCGTGAAATGTTGTGTTTTAAACATATAACAAATTCAAGCGGCAAGGTGTGATACAGGGCAATAAAAAGGTAAAAAATTAGTACTGTTCTGATCAAATATCATCCACAAAATTAGTTTTATCCTATGCATATACAAATACAAAAAAAACCTTTGGTTGTGGGAGATCGTTGTTCTATGGGCCGAATGAACTGTAAAATAATCTATTTAGGAACCTTTAAGGAGTCCATCATTACAAGCAGGCCACTAGTTACCTGAAGTTCAACCACCAACGGTGAATGATAACAATGGTTTAGACAGCCATTGTATACTGTTAATTATGTTGAAATATAGCCTTACTTGCGATATATTTTAAGTATCACTTTAACAAAATCATCTTTTTTACTTCCCGATAGTCTATCCGCAACCAACTGATAATAGTAAACGCCACTTACCAGATTCTTTCCGTCGAAGTTATAGGTATGGTTTCCAGGATTTAATTTATTTGATATTAAGGTCGCAACTTTTTTGATTTGTAATACTTCAGACCCTGATTAGTGCTTGTACTCTATCTAATTTTGTTTTATCAATTATTGGATCATGTATTCCATCTAAGAATTCATCATTAAATTTAATTTTCAGAAATATACTGGATTTGGTACTTGAGAAGAAAGTGAATTATATTGCAAGTCCTGTAATTTTTATCTATTATAATAAAATTAATCCTTTACATTGAAGCCTGAAAGTCCTGACTAGGACTAGGGTGTCACTAAGATATACTTCCATCACTAAATGAATAAATGATAACAAAATAGTTGCCACCGGGGAGTAGAAAATGAATCTTTCTTTTACCGTTTTCGGAAAAAATGCATCGAGGATAGTACATTTAGTAATGATTGCAGTTTTGTTTTTAATCATTCCTCAGCTGGTGCAGGCTCAGGCACCTGTGGCAACCACAGAATCTGCTTCAGGAATCGGATCATCTTTTGCGACAGTAAACGGTACGGTGAACGCCAATGATGCCCAAACCACAGTAACGTTCGAATATGGTGTAGACACCAATTACGGCGGAACTTTTGAAGCTGATCAGAGTCCGGTATCCGGTTCTGAAAACACAGCTGTAAGTGCTACCATTTACGAGCTTGAACCAAACACGACCTATCATTACCGCGTTGCAGCGGTAAATGCCAACGGCACCACCTATGGCGCGGATACGGTTTTCTCGACACTTGAACTTCCCCCCATGGCTGAAACGAAGGCTGCTACTGGTCTGAGTGGCAATGGCGCCACCCTGAACGGGATGGTATATGGCCGCGGTTATGACACAGACGTCACATTTGAATATGGTAAAGATACTTCCTACGGTACCACCGTAACTGCAGATCAGAGCCCATTGCTTGACCCTTTCAATACAATAAACTGGCCGGTAAGTACTATCATCAGCGGACTAGCCGATAATACAACCTATCATTATAGGGTGGTGGCATCGAACGCCAATGGTACAACCTACGGCGAAGATATAATATTTACACTTGGCACCGTGGGTACGACTCCCACAGTCAACACAAATGCTGCAACCGGCATAACTACCAGTGACGCCATCCTGAACGGAACTGTAAACGCCAATGCGTCTCAGACTACGGTTACCTTTGAGTTTGGAGCGGATACCAGTTATGGTAATACCGTTTTAGCAGATCAGAATCCTGTCAGCGGTTCTTCAGACACACCGGTAAGTACAAGCATTGGTGAACTCGAACCCGGTACAAACTATCATTTCCGGGCGATTGCCCAGAACGCCAACGGCACTACCAATGGTGAAAATATGACCTTCTCCACGCTTGCAGACTTCACCAACTGCCGTGACAAACGCGGCCTCGGCTGTGGGCCCTGAAACAGCAACCCTGAATGGTACCGTGAATGCAAACGGCGCCAGCACCACCGTCACATTTGAATACGGCTCAGATACGAACTACGGTACCAACGTAACAGCGGATCAGAGCCCTGTCACCGGAACTACCGATACACCCGTGAGCCATACCATTTCCGGCCTGGTGAACGGTGTTACCTATCATTATCGTGTGGTCGCCACAAATGAAGGTGGTACAACCTATGGAGCGGATATGAGTTTTAGTGCCGGTATTGGTCCGCCCGTGGCAATAACAGATCCCGCTACGGAGGTGAGCTCAACGACCGCGGTGCTCAACGGGACCATCAATGCCGGAGATGTCACTACAAGCGTTTATTTTGAATTTGGGCGTAATACAAGTTACGAAAGGACGATCCCGGCTGTGCCGGAAGTGATTACCGGTTCATCAAACACACCGGTTCAGGCAAAGTTGACTGAACTGCTTCCCAATACAACCTTTCATTACCGCGTGGTCGGCGAGAATGCCGCCGGAACTACCTACGGGGTAGATATGAGCTTTATAACGGGAAACGGTCCACTGGTTACCACCGGGACCGCTTCTGCCATTGGACAAACTGCCGCAATTCTGAACGGCCTGGTTAATGCCAATAATGAAACCACAACCGTGACTTTTGAATACGGACTGACGTCGGAATACGGCACAACCGTGACGGCCGATCAGAGCCCGCTAAACGGTGCTTTGGATATGCCGGTAAGTGCAAGCATTACCTCTCTAAACCCAACCACGACCTATCATGTTCGCGTCGTAGGACAGAATGCCAGTGGTACAACCTATGGAGCCGATGTCTCATTTACAACAGCAGCGGCTGATCCCAATGCGCCTACGGCGGTCACGAATCCTACGGTGTCAGCGTCAGCAACCGGAGCAATCCTAAGTGGAACGGTTGATTCCAAGAATCAGAGTACGATCGTTACCTTCGAGTATGGATTAAGTCCAGCTTATGGGGATACCGTACCGGCCGTCCAGAGTCCGCTGATTGGCGATTTTCCGACCACTGTTACCGCGGAAATCAGCGAACTGATCAGCGATACGACCTACCATTATCGTGTAGTAGCACAGAATGATTACGGTTCTGCTTACGGCTCCGATCTGACATTTTTTACTTCTCCATCTGCGCCGCCAGCCGCCACCACCGAGACTGCAACGTCGGTATCAACCAAGAGTGCTACACTGAATGCCATCGTGAATGCCAATAACAGTTTTATCTTTGTGATAAACTTTGAATATGGATTAAACGAAGTATATGGTAATACGGTGGAGGCGGATCCAAGAAATGTCGGTGGTACGTCTGACACCCCTGTTTCTCAAACTATTTCGGGACTTGCCAACAATACCACCTATCACTACCGCGTGGTAGTTCAAAGCACATTCGGATTTACGTATGGCTCGGATTTGATATTTACCACCGGGCAAACGGCGCCCACAGTAACGACGGATTCTGCCTCAGCCGTAGGAAGTACATCGGCCAGGCTCTACGGGATGGTGAATCCCAATAATACCTCGGTGACCGCTTCTTTTGAATATGGCCTCGATACAGATTACAGCAGGGTTGTAGAGGCAGAACAGAATCCAGTAACCGGAGATAACAATGTGGTAGTTAGTGTTTTGCTGGCTGATCTGCAGCCTGCAACGACATATCATTATCGCGCTGTAGCCCAGAATACAGAAAATTCGGTTTATGGTGCGGATAAAACATTTACGACAGCGGGTATCGCGCCCTTAGCTCACCACCAATTTTGCCACTTCGGTAAGTCAGCTCAGGCGCTACCCTTAACGGAACCATTAAAGCCAATAATGAGAATACCACTGTTGTGTTTGAGTATGGTTTAACTCAGGCGTATGGGGACACTGTTCCGGCGGATCAAAATCCGGTTACCGGCAACTCATTTACTGCAGTAAGCAAAGAAATAAGTGGTCTGACAGGAAATACGACCTATCACTACCGCGTGGATGCGGAAAACAGCTCCGGAACTACATATGGTGAGGATAAAACTTTTTTTACAGGTGCCTCTGTGCCTAGCGCCACAACGGATACTGCCACCGACATAGGTACTACCACTGCCAGGCTGAATGGCACTGTAATCGCGAATAATGCCACAGCATCGATCAGCTTTGAATATGGATTGAATACTCTATACGGCCGATCGGTTGCAACAGAGCCAAACCTGGTGTCGGGTTCTGAAAATACAGCAGTGTATGCCACTCTTACGAACTTATTACCCGGCACTATATATCACTATCGTGTTGTGGCCGTAAACAGCATCGGCACAACCAACGGTACAGACGAAACATTCACAACTTCTTTAGTTGATGAGATAGACAGCGAACAGGCTAAATTTTCTGTGCCGACGGCTTACTCCTTGTCTCAAAACTACCCAAATCCTTTTAATCCGTCGACCGTAATTGAGTTTGTTTTACCGCAAGCGGGATACGTGGAACTCAAGATCTATAATGTACTCGGTCTGGAAATGGTGACACTGATTTCAAAGATGTTGAATCAAGGCTATCATTCCTATCAGTTTGACGCAAAGGATCTGTCAAGCGGTGTTTACTATTATCGGCTGGCAGCAGGCGATTACAGGGAAGTCAAGAAGATGATACTACTTCGTTAATTTCAAACCATACATTTTTTTTAATTATTGAGACCGAATCTCCCAATGATTCGGTCTTTCCTTTTTATACTAAAAATTGTAGCAAATTTCCTCAAAAACACCCTTCTGTAAGACACTTGAAACCATTCGCGGAATGACAATCGAGATTGCTTAAATCGGATTTGGTGTTTGGAATTTATTTCTGATTTCGAGTTTCGTGCTTCGGATTTAACTGAGTCGGGGCGAGAGGATTTGAACCTCCGACCTCACGGTCCCGAACCGTGCGCGCTGCCAGACTGCGCTACGCCCCGAATAACATTACAAAACATATAATTTAAACAAACAAAATTTTTGAAGCAACTGACTGATTAAATTAAGAATTAGGAATTAGGAATGAGAAATTTAGACACTCTAATCTTCTCTGTTACTTTGTTGCTTTGTCGCGCTATTGCTTTGTTAATTCGTTCTTTGCCTTAAAGAACATATTTGATGAAAACAAATCCGCCAATCAAAAGCACCACAAAAGCGATGCTTAACCAGCCCAGATACTTGTCGATAAATTTGTTGATCGGTTCACCAAATTTCCACAGGAGCCAGGCAACCAGAAAAAAGCGGGCTGACCGGCTGATTGCCGATGCAATGACAAATACCAGAAAACTGATATTGAATGCCCCGGCTGAAATAGTGATCACCTTGTAGGGAATAGGTGTAAAACCGGCGGTAAATACGACCCAGAAGTTCCATTGATCATACAATCCCTGTACCCGAATGAACTGTTCATGGGTAAAACCAGGGATATTGTTAAAGAAAAAATGGGCAATCGATGAATATACACCGGCGCCATCCCACCACAACCAGTAGCCGATGGCATAGCCCAGCATGCCCCCGATCACCGATGCGACCGAAGCCAGTCCGGCAAAGCCGTAAGCCTTTTTACGCGCCCCCAAAACCATGGCGATCAGAAAAGCATCCGGTGGAATGGGAAAAAAGGATGATTCGGATAAAGCCCAGAAAAACAGAACAATTCCGCCATATGGTGTATCGGCCCAGTGTAAAAGCCATTTATATGACTTGTCCAGCCAGTTCATTTTTTTGCCCGTTATTGATTCCATCCAAATTTTCCCGTTAAAGGTACAAATTTCAGATCATTTAACTCTTCGATTTCTATATTGTTTTTCCGTTTATAAAATACCGTCAGCTTTTGACGTGTACTCTTACCGATCGGGATCACCAGTCTGCCGGCTTCCGGATTTAATTGCTCCAGAAGGATCTCCGGAATGACCGGCGCACCGGCTGTAACGATGATCGCATCATAGGGTGCAAATCCCGCCCATCCTTTTGAGCCATCCCCGATGTGTGATACAAACCGATAGTTCATTTTGGCCAATGACCTGACCGCCTGTTCGGCCAGCGGTCGGACAACCTCAACCGAATAAACATTAGCGCCGAGAGCGCACAGTACCGCTGTCTGATATCCGGAACCCGTCCCGATCTCAAGTACCTTCTCGTGGGTTGACAGACCGAGCAATTCGCTCATCCTGGCCACGGTAAAGGGGTGCGATATGGTTTGACCATATCCGATCGGCAACGCCTTTTCCTCATAGGCCTGATGGATAAAAGCGGCCGAAACAAAAATATGTCTGGGTATGCGTAATATCGCCTCAAGCACCTGCTCATTCCGGATACCCATACCGCGTAACCGGCCGACCATATCCGATCGCTTTTTCTTAAAATGTGGTTTATCTTCTAATAAATTCACGGAGGACCAGCCTGATAAATCTTATCGTATCTTTAAGATTACTGATATTTGACGAATTTTTATGATATAGTGTCGGTATATCAACAAATCCGATCTGGTAGCCCTTACGTGCAGCATGAATAATCATTTCACTCTCCAGTTGAAAACCATTTTCCTGCAAAGGCATCCCGTCAAGCACATCACGATGGATCAGCCGGTAACCACACTGACTGTCTTTTATTTTCTGTCCGCACAAACCTGAGATTAGCCAGGATGTAATCGTGTTAGAGAGCACTCTGTGAAGCGGCATGAGACCCGGCTTTTTAGAACGGTTACCGATGATGAACTTTGAATCGGTTGATTCTGCTCTCCTAAGGAAATCCTCCAACGATGATACCGGATGCTGAAGATCGGCATCCATACACAATATATAATCCGTATCGTACTGTTGGCTTATGAGTTTGAAACCCTGTTTTAAAGCCTCCCCTTTTCCCCGATTGACTGACAATGACTTGACCGCCGTGTGACGGTCACATGCCGCAATCTCTGCGGTCTGGTCTGTTGACCCGTCATCGATGACGACAATCTTTTCCGGCATTACAGGTGATTTTCTGATCTGTCCGAGCAGTTCCGGTAAAGTATTTTCAGCATTAAAAGCCGGGATCAGGATGATATATTTCATTGCATTACGAAATACCTAAATAGAAAAGCGACAAAGAAACAAAGCGATTAAGCAACAAAGAAACAACTTTTTGATCTTCTCTGTTGCTCTGTTGCTCTGTCGCTTTGTCGCTCTGCGGCTCATTTTTCCATAAAAAAAGGGGACATATTTTGTCCCCGGATATGAGTCGGAGCGACTGGATTCGAACCAGCGACCCCTTGAACCCCATTCAAGTGCGCTTCCAGACTGCGCCACGCTCCGAAACCGTAGGAATTTAACCCTCAGGGTCGCCAAAATCAAGACGAAGTATCTTCGTGTAAGATGGCAATAATTTCACGTAATTCCCGGGTGATATAGTTGACCAATGACTGGCCATTCTGTGAAACAACATATGGTGTTTCAAAGTTTTCACTTAAATATCGTTTTGCTCCGGCAATGGTAAATTTCTGTGTATAAAGCAGGTCTTTTATCTGCATGATCATATCAATATTCTTCTGCGTATATCGTCTGGTACCACCATCTGTTTTATAGGGTTTAAGGCTGGGAAAGACGGTTTCCCAATAACGCAAAACCGACTGGGGCAAATCTGCTGTCCGGCTAACGAAGCCGATAGAAAAGGTTTTTTCTTCCATATGGATTTAAAGTTGTGCTATAAATATAGAATATTATCGTAAGATATCAAAATTAATCTTTACTTTTACTTAAGATTTGATCAAAACTTTTCTTTATGGTGCCGGTAAGAGCGCCCCGTTGTATCATCCATTCTGAGAAATGATGAAGGCCGAAGCGGTTAAAATTTTCAATTTTTTGCCTGAATGTGGATATGTTATCGTTTCCATAAATACTCGTTCGGGGCAAGGCGTGAGGATCTGATTTTTTCGAAGGAAAAAGACCCTTATTGGCTGTCGCAAACCGATAGGCATTTTTTTTCACCAGGCTTGCTATCCGTTTTGAATATTTGCCATAGGGATAGCAAAAACTGATAACAGCCTGACCAATCAGATCTTCCAGCTTCTGTTTCGATTGACGTATCTCTGATTCTGCTCTTTTTTGCACGAGCATAGGCATGTACGGATGCGTTTCAGAGTGTGATCCAATCTCATGTCCTGCCTGCTGCATTTGTATTATCTGATTATCTGAAAGATGACGGTGTTTTTTCTGAACGCTGAAGGCTTCCCAGGTATTCTTTTCTCCGATAAAACCGCTTATCACAAAAATCACCGATCGGAAATCATATTTGCCCAGAACCGGCAGTGCATGTTGATATATGCTTTCATAGCCATCATCAAAGGTAATTATTATCGGTTTAGCAGGAACGGCAAATTCTGGATCGATCAAATCCCTGAATGTAACACTTTTATATCCCTGTTTATATAAAAAACATATCTGATCGAGAAATCTTTGTGGTTTGATGGTGGTCAGGCCAATTTCGGCCTGCGGAGATACTTTGTGGTAGGCCAGAATCGGAATTTCAAATACTGAGTTCAAATAACTCGAGGATGTCATACGCTTCTATATTGTGTGCCTGTGCCAGTTGCTGGTTGACAATTTTGCTATTATATATATTTAAACCGTTCCGGAGTTCGGGATTTAGTGCCGTCGCTTCCTCGCAACCTAACTGCGCTAATTGAATGATATAGGGCAAAACGGCCTCTGACAATGCATTACTCGATGTATTTGGGACAACGGAAGGCAGGTTGGTAACACAAAAATGAATGATATTTTCAAATATGAAAATTGGATTTTCCGTGGTTGACGGACGGGAAGTCTCAACACACCCACCCTGATCTATAGCCAGGTCAATGATGACACTACCCTTTTCCATAAGACGAACATCTTCTTTCTTAACAAGTACCGGCGATCTTTCTCCAGGGACCTGGACGGCAGCAATCAACAGATCGGTTTCGGTTAGTAATTCCCGCATAATACCGCGGGAATATTCAAAGCGATTGAGGTTATTCATATTGATTATTTCCGGATCAGATTCCAGCCGGACAAAGTCGTGATCGATTAGATTTACATGGGCATCTAACGCGAGCGCCGTTTTTGTCGCCTCGATGCCAGCGTTTCCTGCGCCGAGGATGGTAACCCTGGTGGGCCGATCCGGCTGTAATCCACCGAATAAAATTCCTTTACCACCAAAGGTTTTTTCCAGATATTTTGCTCCTTCGATGATTGCCAGTCGACCGGCTATTTTACTCATTTCCTCAAGAATAAGGTATCTACCGTCTTTTGCTGAGCGAATCATTTCGATGGCAAAAAATGTAGCCTTAAGTTTCAGCAGTGCTTTCATTAAATCGGCATTGCTCGCCAGATGCAGAAATGAAAAAATAATATGATCGTCATGGAACAGCTCGTATTCAATTGGCTGGGGTGCATGAACCTTTACGATCAATTCAACGGTATTAAAAATTTTTTCTGAGGTAGGTAATATATGTGCGCCGACACTCTCATACTCTGCATCTTCAAAATTGCTATAGCTACCGGCCCCATTTTCCACATATACTTCATGGCCGGTTTCAACAATTTTCTGAACGTCCCGCGGAACAAGTAATACCCTGTTCTCAGTGGTTTTGATCTCTCTGAGTATACCGATTTTCATTATGTTGGTTGAAGAATGACCGTAATAAAATTTTCGGGATGTAGAATCTGATTTGCAAGTCGATTGATATTATCAGAAGATACCAAATCGATTTGGTCGATTAGTGTGTCGATCGAGAGGTATTCACCAAAGTACAGTTCATTCTTTGCAATGCGAGACATGCGTCTTGAGGTACCTTCCAATCCGAGCACGAGATTCCCTTTCAGTTGATCCTTCACCTTTTTAAGAATTCCCGGTGAGAGCCTTCGCTCGCGCAGGATCTGAAATTCACGGTAGATCAGATCCTTTGCCGTATCCATTTTAGCCAGATCAGTACCTAAATATACGCCAAATATGCCAATATCCGAATAAAATTCTGCAAAAGAATACACGGAATATGCCAGACCGCGTTTTTCGCGTAAATTTTGAAAAAGACGTGAACTCATTCCGCCGCCCAGATATGCGTTCAAAACAAGGAGTGCAATTCGATCCTGAGAGGTATAATGAATGCCCTTACCGCCTATGCAAAGATGGGCCTGGTTGATGGCTTGATTCAGTACATAAGATTTGTTCTGATCCGCATGGGCCGGTTCGGGATCAGCCACGGTAGCATGGGAATTAAAGTGAAAATATTTATTTACCAGATTTATAAGTTTTTGATGTTCAAGGTTCCCGGAAGCGGCGATGATAATATTTTCAGGAGTATAAAAACGTTGCCAGAAATTAAGCACGTTATCGCGCTGAAAATCGTTAACACTTTCTTCCCTGCCCAATATCGGGCGACCGATGGCACTTTCGGGAAACATCTTTTCGTAAAAGATATCAAAAATATGATCTTCGGGTGTATCTTTTACGGATTTGATCTCCTCCAGAACAACGAATTGTTCACGTTTTATTTCTTTTTCCGGAAAAACTGAATTGCAGACCATATCAGCCAGTACTTCCACCGATTGTCTCAGGTGTGTATCGAGTGCACTTGAGAAATAACAGGTTATCTCTTTACTGGTGTAGGCATTCAGGCTGCCGCCAAGCGATTCGAGGCTTTGTGCAATCTTGAGGGGGGTACGTTTCCTGGTACCCTTAAACATCATATGCTCGAGGAAATGGGCAATACCGTTCTCAGGACGTTTTTCATATCGGCTTCCGGTGCGCACCCATACACCAACGGCCACGGAACGCACAGCGTCTATCCGATCACTGAGGATGGTAATGCCATTATCAAGAATAGTTTTGTTATAATTATTGATATTCAGCACTATTCGTTTTGCGATGTCTCTTCTTTTGGCGCATTTTTGCGCAGGTAGTCTTTCCGGCTAAGGGCAATTTTTCCTTCAGGATCGATACGCTTAACCAATACATCGATCTTATCGCCGACATTAACCACATCGGTTACTTTATTTGTACGTGCGAGATCGAGTTCGGAAATATGTACCATGCCCTCTTTACCGGGAACGATTTCCACAAAAGCACCGAAGTTTGTCACCTTTTTGACCGTTCCTTTAAAATAATCTCCGATATCGGGATCTTTAGCCATCGAAAGAATGATTTGTCTGGCCTGTTCGACCCGCGCCATATCCTCAGATGCGATTACGGTTTTGCCATCATCGTCAATATCAATTTTAACCCCGGTTTCCTCGACAATTTTCTTTATCGTTTTGCCACCAGGTCCGATAATCGCGCCAATTTTCTCTACCGGCACCATAACGGTGACGATACGTGGTGCATAGTCTGATATTTCTTTACGCGGTTCGGAAAGCGTCTGATCCATAATATCGAGTATATGCAACCGCCCTATCCTGGCGCGTTCCAACGCCTTCTCGAGGATATCAAAGGATAAACCATCGATCTTTATGTCCATCTGGATGGCGGTAATCCCTTCCCGGGTACCGGCCACTTTAAAATCCATATCTCCAAGATGATCCTCGTCTCCCAGGATATCGGACAGGACCATAATCTGGTCACCCTCTTTGATCAGTCCCATTGCAATACCGGCAACATTGGCCCGGATAGGCACACCGGCATCCATTAACGATAAGGAACCTGAACATACGGTCGCCATCGAGGATGAACCGTTTGATTCCAGCACATCGGATACGATACGAATGGTGTATGGAAAATTGTCATCCTTTGGGATTAAGGGTTTCAACGCGCGTTCGGCCAGGTTGCCATGCCCGATTTCCCGGCGTGATGTGCCGCGAATAGGTTTGGTTTCACCGGTACAGAATGGCGGAAAATTATAATGTAACATATAGGATTTATAGGATTCTCCCACAAGCGCATCGATCATTTGTTCATCGATTTTGGTGCCCAGTGTCGTGGTTCCCAGGGATTGGGTCTGACCGCGGGTAAAGAGTGCCGAACCATGTGCGCGCGGCAAATAAGAAATCTCACAGTTTATCGGACGAATTTCGTCTTCCTTCCGACCATCCAAACGCGTGCCTTTGGTAAGCATCATTTTACGCGTTTCTTCTTTTTCGATGGTATGGAGATATTCTTTTATTTGCGGAATAAAATCCTCGTATTCCTCCTGAAGTTCCTCAATTGTGCTTAGGTTTATATCCTTAATCGCTTTACGCCGTTCTTTTTTCTCCTGGAGTACAATTTTTTCGGTAATCCCTTTACGCGCCATCTGATCAATTCGCTTTTTTAATTCCTCAGGAAAAACCACGGGCTCCATGGCACGTTTTTCTTTCCCGGCTTCTGCCATCAGTTCTTTTTGCAATTTAATGATCAATTGGATATGCTTATGGGCAAATTCGATGGCCTCCAGCATTTCTTTTTCGCTGATTTCCTTCGATTCCCCTTCGACCATAACAATGGAATCATCGGTTCCGGATACGATAAACTCCAATTTACATTGCTCCAGTTCCGACATTTTCGGATTTAAAACCAGTTCACCGTCTATTTTCCCGACACGAACGGATGCAATGGGGCCTGCAAACGGAATGTCCGATATGCAGAGTGCCGCCGAAGCACCGATAGCCGCCAAAATATCGGCATCGTTGTCTTTATCCATCGAAATCACCGTCGCAATAATCTGAGTTTCCGACTGGAATTCATCGGGAAACAAAGGACGGATCGGGCGGTCGATAAGACGTGCCGAAAGGATTTCCTTCTCGGAAGGTCTTCCTTCACGCTTAAAAAAGCCGCCGGGAATTTTTCCTGCCGCATATGTTTTTTCACGATATTCAACCGTGAGCGGAAAAAAATCGAGATCCGGTTTTGACTCAGTATCAGCCACGGCGGTGACAAGAACCATTGTATCACCGTATCGAACAGTAACCGCACCATCAGCCTGACGCGCAATGCGACCCGTTTCGATCGTGAGACTGGATCGTCCCAGATCCATTGATTTTGATATAATCATTTATCCCCCAATCCTTACCTTCTTATGCCAAGTTCTTTGATCAATTCACGGTACCGTTCGATATCTTTACGTGAAAGAAAATCCAGCAGTCGGCGGCGTTGCCCAACCAGTCTGCAAAAGGCCACGGCGGGAGTGATTGTCTTTTTTATGTGTTTTAAAATGTTCCGTTAAATATTTGATACGTTCCGTCAGAAGCGCGACCTGAACTTCTGTACGTCCGGTATCGTCTGCATTAAGACCAAACTTTTTAACCAGGTCTTCTTTTTGTGATGTCGACAAAGACATAAATTTTCCTCCGAATGATCAATTATAATTTCATACTTTTTTGTTTATCTTTTGTTATTTGTTGAATGAGTTCGCTTTCTGAATCAAACTTTTTTTCGTCGCGAAGACGTTTTAAAAAATCCACCTTCATACGTTCTCCATAAATATCCCCTGTAAAGCCAATCAAATGAATCTCAAGGGTTTTATTCAACCCTCCAAAAGTCGGTTTTGTACCAATATTTGCCATACCACGGTATCTTTCTGACTGTACCTGACAATCGACCGCATACACACCATCCCGCGGAACCAGTTTTATATGGTTGTTGATGGCCAGATTTGCGGTTGGATACGTCAATCTTTTTCCTCTTCCTTCACCGCGTGTTATCGACCCCGGTAAGCGAATAAGCACGACCAAGCATTGTCACCAGCTTCCCCCACGGATCCCTCAGTGATCAGATGTCTGATCAATGTGCTGCTGACTGTTTCTTCACCGATTTTGAACGGCCCGACCTCAAGCAACTTAAAACTGAGTTCACGGCTCAATTTTTCGAGTGCCGTGATACCTCCAGCCCTGTCTTTTCCGAGGCTGTGGTCATGTCCCACAACCAATACTTTTGTATTTAATTTATCGAGGAGTATTTCCTTTACAAATGCATGATATTCCAGTTCCGAAAACTCCCTGGTAAATTTAATAACAACGACACGCTCCAAACCGAGCTGCTGTACCAATTCCAGTTTTTCATCCAGATTTGTCAGGAATCGCAGCTTATCAGGCGTTTTTTGTGCAACAACCGTCTTGGGATGAGGATCAAACGTCAAAAGCGTTGATATCATCCCCTTTTGTTTTGCGGTGTCGATCACCTGACCGATCAGTTTCTGGTGGCCAAGATGAATCCCGTCAAACGTACCGACCGTAACAACCGACGGATAACTTCCGGATAAGGCGTTCAAGCCAAGCGCGACATCCATAATACTAGTTCAATGCACTCCAGAAATGCAAAAATTCATCGATCGTAAAGGCGTTGTCAACCTTAAATTCACCGATCGAAACCCGCCTCAATGCTTTAAGATAAGCACCGTAACCGCTTTTTTTACCGATATCATGTGCCAACGAGCGGATATACGTCCCTTTTGAGCAGGAAAGATAAAAGTCTATCGTCTTGGCTGTGGACCCTGTAATCTTAAACGTATCGATAAAAATACGATGGGGTTTACGATCTACAACGATACCCTTTCTGGCCATTTTATACAATCTCTGTCCGGCGATCTTCTTGGCAGAGAACATGGGTGGTATCTGATCTGATTCACCAACCAGAGCGGCAACATTTTGCTCAATCAAACTCAGGTCAACAGATTCAATTTCGGTTAGCCGGGTTGTCCTGCCGGTTATGTCGTATGAATCTCTCTCTTCCCCGAAAGCTATCACACCCTGGTAGGCTTTACCACTTTGACTGATATCCTGTAGGCCACGGGTATAATTTTCCGTTGCCAATACGAGTAAACCGGTCGCAAAAGGGTCCAGTGTACCGGCATGTCCGACTTTCCTGAAGTGGCCAATATTTCGAACCTTTTTTACCACGTCAAATGACGTCCAGTCCGGTGGCTTATCGATAAGTATAATATTGTCACGCTCCCTGGAAACATACTGTGTCGAATGTAGTCTTTACTGAGAATTCTTTTCTCCATCAATTTTCTTGAATAACTTATCCATATGCTCGGCATAATCCAGACTGTCGTCGAAAAAGAACCGTAGTTCCGGTACGTACCTCACGTTTAGTTTTTGTCCCAGTTCGCGTCGTAAAAATTGCCCGGCGCGTTTTAGGGCATTCTCTGAGTTTGCCCTTTGTTCATCTGCCCCCATAGCCGAAAAATAGATATTTGCATATTTGAGATCGGAGGAAAGTCTTACCCGCGTAATGGTCACAAAACCTTTATGAGGATCTCTTAGTTTACGTTCAATCAGCCATCCGATCTCGAATTTTATCTGGTCGGCCAACTGACGCTTCCTCCGGTTTTCAGGTCGTATTTCAGACATAGTCGAAAGAATAGTCAATAATTTCGTAGGTATCCGCTTTATCAAGCTGGTTAAAAATCTGTTGTAGTGCTTTCTCTACGAAACTCTGTTGGTTACCGATCATAGCGATGCCGATCTCAGACCGCTGCCATTTATCCTGATATCCCAATTCGGCGATGGAAACATTATATTTTCTTCAACCGATCCTTCATACTTTTAATAACAACCCGTTTATCTTTTAATGATGCGCTCTCATACAGCATTATTTCAATAACCAGTATACCTACTGTCATTTTACCGTATCCAGAGTCCGTCTTATGTTCGACGATTTCGAAGGCTTCGATGATATCACCAACTTTGACATCATTGTAATTTTGTATCTGCAGACCGCAATCATATCCTTCGGCAACCTCTTTTGCATCATCCTTAAACCGTTTCAGGGAGGCCAGATGCCCTTCATATATGGTCTGATCGTCTCTTACCAGACGGATACTGGAATTTCGGCTAATCCTGCCCGATTTTACATGACAGCCGGCGATTGTGCCCAGACGTGATATTTTATAGGTCTCGCGTATCTCAGCCATTCCGATTACTTCTTCGGTTTTACTTGTCCCCAGAAGACCCTCAAGTGCCAGCCTGACGTCGTTGATGGCATCATACACCACTTTATAATTACGGATCTCGATCTTTTCCTGTACGGCAAGTTCCTTTGCTTTAACATTTGGCCGGACATGAAAACCGATAATAACGGCATCCGAAGCTGCTGCGAGCAAGACATCGGACTCGGAAATGGGGCCCACCGCTTTTCGGATAACATCCACGGCCACCTCGCTTGTGCTGAGTTTGAGCAATGAATCCGACAGGGCTTCCGCCGATCCGTCCACGTCGGCTTTAACAATAATTGGAAGTTCTTTTAGCCCACCTGTTTTAATACTCTCGGATATCTGGTCAAGCGTCCGGTGTTTAACCTGTCGAAAATCCTGTTCGCGTTTGATTTGCTGACGGCGCAAACTGATTTCACGCACGGTCTGTTCATCTTTCATAACCACGAACTTATCACCTGCCTGAGGTAAACCGTCAAAACCCAGAACCTGTAACGGCTGCGAAGGATAGCCTTTATCCATTTTATCATCTTTTTCATTTAAAAGTGCCCGTACTCTTCCGGAAAACTGGCCCGCGATGAAAGGATCGCCAACTTTTAAAGTGCCATTCTGTACGAGTACGGTAGAAATGACACCCTTCCCCTTATCCAGACGGGATTCAATAACCGTACCTTTGGCTTTTTTCTTACTATTGGCCTTGAGTTCAAGCATTTCCGATTCGAGCAATACCTTTTCGAGCAATTCCTCAATACCCTGACCTGTTTTTGCGGATACTTCCGCACATTGTGTATCACCACCCCAGTCCTCAACCAGGATATTCCGTTCGGCGAGTTGTTGTTTAATCCGTTCAGGATTGGCTTCTGGTTTATCAACCTTATTTATCGCAACAATCATTTTAACACCGGCGGCCCGGGTGTGATCTATTGCCTCGTCGGTTTGTGGTTTAACATCATCATCGGCAGCAACGATAAGAATAACGATATCGGTTACCTGTGCGCCACGGGCTCGCATGGCGGTAAACGCTTCGTGGCCAGGTGTATCTAAAAACGTAATCTTACGCCCATTTTTATCGACTTCATAGGCACCGATATGCTGGGTAATACCCCCGGATTCACCGGCAACGACGTTGGTGTGACGGATATAATCGAGCAGTGATGTTTTGCCGTGATCGACATGGCCCATGATGGTAACAATCGGAGCACGTGATTCGGTATCTTCAAGTTCCTGATCCTCATCTTCCAGCTCTTCGATCAGATCGGAAGCATACTCTTCTTCCTTGAGAACGGTAAAATCCCACTCATTGGCAAGTAGTTCGATTGTGTCAAGATCGAGTCGCTGGTTGATGGAAACGACCAGTTTCAGTTCGAGACATTTTTTGATAATATCGGCAACGGGAACATCCATCAAATTAGCCAGGTCATTGGCCGAAATGAATTCGCTGGCATAAATCACGTTTTTTTCAATTTCTTCGCCGTCTTCTGTTCTGATTTTCTTGCGGCGTTTTGTTTTCTTGAGCTTATCATCCAGGCTGGCAAGCGTTTTCTTAACGGTCTGTTGTACTTCCTTCTGGTCGACGGATTTACGTTTTTGCCTTTTGGGACGCTGACGCCGGCCACCCTCAATGGAGTCGACATCACCTATCCTGAGAAGATTCTTCTTCCGCTTCTCATCTTTCCGGATCATCTCCAGTGCTTTTCGCCGTTTGTCTTCCTTGGATTTGGCGACTTCATCCAGTGGTTTTGCTTTTTGCTTTTCATCCGGTTCCGTTTTTTCTGTTTTTTTATCCCCCGCTTCAGACGGTGATTCATCTGCCGTCTTTATTTCGGCTTTTTCGTCCTTAATATCCTTCTCTGTTTTATCGCTTATTTCTGCTTGCTCGGCCTCGGTTTCAAGGATCTCCCGCGCTGCTTCGACAAATTGATCCCCTTTGACGTCTGCTTCATCTTCATCCTCAAGACGAACTTTTTTGATGGTCCGCTTTTTAGGCTTAGGTGCTTCTTTCTCTTCTTCTTTGCGCTTTATTTCCTCGATCCGCTCTTCAATTGAACGCTCGATACTCTTTATATATTTTGATTTTTCAACCACTGATTCGGCGATATGTTCTTCAGCTACATGATCTGGATCTTCTTCGTCCTTCTTGGTCTTGCGCAAATGAAGTTTGTCGGCAATCTCTTTTTCACGGGCAAAATTAGCCAGTATTTCATTATAGATATCTTCTGAAAAAGCGGTATTTGGACCTGCAATGGTCACACCCTTTTCCTGGAGAAAGGAACTGAGTGTTTCAATACCGACATTGAGCTCTTTACAGACTTTAAATAATTTGTATTTTTTACCAGCAGCAGACATGCATACTCCATTCAATTTTAATTCGACGCATCCTTTTCCAGAGAAGGTTCGGTCGATTTTTCAATATGGCTGACAATATCCAGGATCTTTTCAGCCGTTTTTTTACCGATACCGGGTATCAGCATCAAACCGTCGATGCCAAGATCTACAATTTCACTCTTATTCCGGACATCGGCATCCTGCAGTTTCCTTAACAGGTTTTCAGGTAGTCCGGAAATCTTATCCAGGGCCATATAGTCTTCGTCAACCTGTGCCTGATATTCGCTTTCTTTCACCGGTTCAATCTGGAATCCGGTAAGCTGTGATGCGAGTCTTAGATTTTGGCCGTTCTTACCTATTGCCAGCGCCATTTCTTCATCAGAAATAATGGCTACCGCCATTTTTTCATCATCATTTACAATGATTTTGATCGGCTTTGCGGGTGTCATGGCCCGGTTGATAAAAATGGTCGGTTCGGATGAAAAATTGACAATATCGATTTTTTCATTATTTAACTCACGAACAATCGCCTGGATGCGTACACCTTTCATACCAACACAGGCACCGACAGCATCTACCCGCCGATCGATTGATTCGACTGCTATTTTTGAACGCTCCCCGGGCTCCCGGGCCACATTCTTAACTTCGACGATCCCGTCATAAATTTCAGGCACTTCCAGTTCGAAAAGCCGGATCAGGAATTTTTTATCGGCACGGGAAACGATGATCTCCGAACCTTTCGCGTCATTCCGGACCTCTTTAACGATTGCCCGCAGCGTATCCCCGCGACGCATCCGTTCACTGTGTATCTGTTCCTCACGCGGCATAAACACTTCCGTTTTATCGACATTGATAAACATACCGCGTTTATTCACCTGGCGGATGTCACCGATGATAATCTCACCTATTCTGCCTTCATATTCACCGAGAATGTTTTCCCGTTCAAAATCTCTGATTTTTTGATTCAGATTCTGTTTTGCTGTAACGATAAGACGTCTTCCAAAGGTTTCGGGATTGATCACTTCAACAAAGTCCTCACCCAGATCGATATCCGGATCGGTACGCCGTGCCGCTTGCAGATCGATTTCAATTACCGGATCCTCAACATGGTCTACAACCGTTTTTTCCTGAAAAATTTCGATGTCGCCCTTGTCCATATTAACGATCACATCAAAATTGTCTGCCGTGCCGTACTTTTTTATGATCATCTGAGTAAAAATATTTTCCAGCATGTCACGCAGACTTTCCTTATCGATTTTTTTCTCGCGTGCAATCTGAGTGATTGCTTCAATTATTTCGCTGTTCATACCCGTCCTAACTCTACCATTTAAGTTTTACGTTTGCCTTTACTATCGCTTCATGGGCAATCAGGATTTCTCCTGTCGGCGACTCAAGTGCGAGCGTGCCATTATCATACTTTTTTAACGTTCCTATTGCCGTTTTTGATTCATCCTTATCAAGATATTCAACTTTCAGAGATCGCCCAATATTTCGTTTAAATTCATAATCCGACTCAAGCGGTTTCTCAACCCCGGGAGACGTAACTTCCAACCGGTATTCACCGCCAAATACATTCTTACGGAAAAATATATCCGCAAATTCGCGACTTAATTCCTCGCACTGATTCAGGGTTATGCCTGTCTCGGTGTCCAGAACGATCCGGATAATTCTGCTGCGGCCACTACCATGTATGGCAACCTCAATCAGAAAAACACCCTGTTCATCGCAGGTCTGCTGGATATGTTGCCGGATCTGCTGTTCCACATTACCTCTCTTATAGCAAAAAAGTGGGTTTTTGACCCACTTTCAAAGAATAAATAATTTAATATGAGAAAACCGTGTTTGCAAGGAAAATATACCAATAATCTGTTATATATCAGGTATTTAGCCGGGCTTTTCGTTTTTGTTCAAAATAGTAAAACGGAATAGCCAGGAGTAATATACCTAATCCGATAAGCGACTCACTCATCTGTTGCCAGAGTGTGTTTATCAGGATGACACAACAGAAGACAATATAAAACAATGCCCCGAAGCGTTGCCAGGGAGTTATACCTTTTGTGCTAAGGCTGAGACGAAACGCCATCAAACCGGCCATGATGGAAAAAATTACCACAACAAAGACCACAAACGAAAGGAGCTGGTTAAAACTGCCGCTTACAACAAGTACGATACTCCAGGCTGCCTGCCAAATGATTGCGACATGCGGGACCTGGTAAACGGAATGGAGCTTTTCGGTTTTTCCCATCAAAAAACCGTCGCGTCCCATCGCCATATAAATCCGGGGCCCCGACAGAATGGTTGAGTTCAGCGAGTCTGAGTATGGCAACCAGGATCAGAAGCGAAACGACGATCTGTCCATATCCTCCCCACAAATGCTCAGCAATCAGGCTCCCAATATTGACCACACCCCGCATTTCTGCTAATGATAAGCTCAAAAGATAGACGACATTAATCCAGAGATATATAATCGCAACCAGAATAACCCCTACCAGCAGTGCTTTTGGTAGTATCTTGCGGGCATTTTCAATTTCTTCGGCCACATAAACCGCAGTGGTCCACCCCATATAGGAGAATAATACGGCGATCAGGGCGGTTAGAAAGCCAGTGATGTCCCCGCTCATTTCAGCCTGCTGTTGCAACCGGCTCGTATCGATTTCTGTGGAAATGGAGCCGGCAATGGCGAAACCGATAAGCAGGATAAAAATTCCACCGGTTAGCAGGATCTGAAATCTTCCGGATATAATTATTCCCCGATAATTTACCCAGGTAAAAAACAAAATGGCCAAAATGGCAATGACTTTTATCAATGAAAATTCGAAAAAACCGATTTTAAGCAAGATCAAATCAAAATTAACAAATAACAGGGTACCATCAAGATAATAGGCAGCGGCAATTGCAAGCGCGGCAACGGATCCGGAATAGGTGACAAAAAAAGCCGACCATCCAAAGAGATAACCTGCCATTGGATGGACCATGCGACTCAAATACTGATAATCTCCTCCTGAAATCGGGTAAGCGCTTGAGAGCAAACCATAAACCATGGCGCCACTCCAGGCATAAATCGCTCCGATAAACCAGGCTAATAGGATCAGAGGTCCGCTATGTATATAGGTCGCCATATATCCGGTTGTGGTAAAAATACCGATACCGATAATATTTCCAACAACCAGGCTAAGTGCGCCCCAAAAACCAAGTTTTTTCAAATGTTATTTATCGTTTATGTCTATCGAATATTTGGCATGAAGATACACAATTAGGCAGAATACCTGCAAGCGAGGTAAAATAAAAAAGCCTCCAGATCGATGGGAGGCTTATTTTAACCGTTTTATTTACAGATTACTTAGAAATCGTTTATTCACCGCATCCCAGTCAAGCACATTCCACCAGTTTTCGATGTATTCCGGACGGCGGTTCTGATATTTGAGATAATAGGCATGTTCCCAGACATCGAGTCCGAGAATCGGGATCTGGCCGGTAGAAATCGGGCTGTCCTGGTTGGGAGTTGAATTTACCACCAGTTTGCCCGCTTCATCGATCGCCATCCAGGCCCATCCGCTGCCAAAACGATTAGCCGCAGCCGAAGAGAATTCATCTTTTAAATTGTCAAAAGAGCCAAACTCATCATCTATCGCCTCACGAATCTTACCACTGGGAACGCCGCCTTTTCCTTTCCCCATAATCTCCCAGAAAAGCGTGTGGTTATAATGGCCACCACCATTATTGCGAATGGCTGTACGTATGTTATCCGGAAGACTGCTGAGGGATTTTAGGATATCTTCAATGGATTTCGACTGTAATTCGGGGTGCCCCTCAAGAGCGGCATTCAATTTTGAAACATATGCGTTATGATGTTTTTGATGATGGATCTCCATCGTCTGTTTGTCAATAAATGGCTCAAGGGCATCATAGGAATAAGGTAAATCAGGTAATTTAAATGACATATATAACACTCCTTTTAATTTATTATTATCTTTATCTATTGGTTAAATAATAGGATTTTAAGTAAGAATATTCCGGAGTGTTAAAAAAAAATGAAAAGATTTAAATAACAAACTAAGAAAGTTTACTTGTCAGAGCAGCGAACAGCAGCGGAAGCATGATTTCATGAAAACCAATAAAATAAAAACCTCTTCCTTTATCCTGCGTTGGTCTCTGTACAACATTTACGCTTGGACGATAATGCCGGATCATGTCAAAGTTAGCGGTGCTAAAACCAAAAGCATTGTGACCAAGATTTCGGACCACAGTCAATGCTTTCAGAAATACTTCCGGCATAATCACCGCCGATCCAACATTACACACGACAGAATCACTGTTCAGTCCGGCGACCGAATGGGTGAAGATCTGAAAATCCGACCAGGAGGTATCACCAACGGCGGCAGCGTCCACCCCAGGATGCTGGTGAATAATTTCAGTTCCGAGAGCTGAATGTACGGTGACGGGAATATCATTTTTATAAGCATTGTAGAGCAGACTTAGTTCCAGATTTGGCCCACCCTGCTCTTCCAGCCTGCGGGCAACCGCCTCACCATACCCGAATTTGTTCTTACCCTTGCTTACCGCCTCATTGATAAACCGGGTTGAATCTTCGGCCATACCAAAAGAACCATCCTGAATACCGGTTGCCACATCTTCGGATGTAGCGCCCCAGATCGCAATCTCCACATCATGAATAACACAGGCGCCGTTTAAAGCCAGATGGCGGATCCAGCCTTTTTTCATCGCGGAAACGATCAGCGGGCTAAGTCCGACTTTTATGACATGAGCACCCATCATCCAGAGGATCAAGGCATCCTTCCTGATCGCATTGGTATATAAATCGGTAAATTCACGGAAATCTTTTCCGTAAAGGATATTGGGCAGGCTGTCAAGGAATTGTTTGAAACTTGGATGATCAGGCAGGACCTTTGCAAAATCATCTATTCTGACCTTACTTTGACGGTCAGAAAGCGCATATGTTTTTACATTTTCAAATGTGAGTTTTTTATACTTAGTCATTGCGTGCAATCATGGCCGGAATGGGTTCATTGATTCCCGATATCTCCTCGATCTCTGCCGTGATCGACCCGACCGCAATCTCGGATGTCATCTGTACCGGGAGTTTGAATTTATCATCGGTTAACCACACCAGCAACTTTCCTTTTTGCTGAAAAATACCTTCTCCCTGTAAAAGCGGTTCAACGACAAGACAGCGGAATGTACCGGCGTCTGTTTGGATGGTATCCCGCCTATGAATCTTCACCAAAAGATTGTAAATTTTTTTATGATCATGATTTACGATCGAGATAGATTTACCGATTTCGAGTTCATGGGTCCTGGTATAATAAAAGGCCGCAAGGACATCATAGGGATAGGCAGGGACCTTAACGTTATATTTGGATTCCTCACTTATCCGCATCCTTCTGTCGTAACGTGTATAGGCGACTTTTGCTAAAGAATCTCCAGGTTGGTAGTCGATCAGGAGGTCAATCTTATAACTCCCTTCCCGCAAGCGCTTATCAAATTTCCAGCTATACAACCCCGATTTATCCATATAACTGTCGATCACATCTTCCACCCTATAGATCCAGCCTGAAACCGGCTGCAGATTCGGCCGTGGTCTGAATATGATATACGGGATGGCCTCTTATCAATCTTTCCCCCTTGACGGTCATGGTTGCAGTGCCTGCGCGTATAAAGCCATAACGCAACTTAAAGGTCAGTTTTTCGCCGGTTTTAAAGGGAATATTTGAGACTTTTAGGGGAACAATTATCTTTGGTTTTGATACCGGTTCACGCTGTTGCATCGTATCTGCTAACACACTGTCGGCCCCGGTTTCTGATTTTAGCACTCTTGTAGAATCCTGTATTGAATTAACGGCCAGGAAGAAGAACAGCAGGAAAACGGAATATATTGATTGCATGGTATTTATCTCTTGCTTTTTTAACCGGACTATCAAGTCCGGCTAGCGGTTTGAATCCATATTGGTTAAAACCGTTGCTATGATTAATTAAGCTATAATTTAGTCAAATATATTTTTATATCAAAAATTTAAGGATTTTGGATGTGCATTGACAAAATCACCAATATGGCGTGAAATATCCGGTAATATTCTCTGAATTTCACGCTCAATTTCAACAAAAATGCGCAAAAAATAGTCCTTATTCTGCCCGATTGGATCCGGTATGGACGGATTTGTCAGGGATTTAGTCCTGCCCCACTGTTTGAGCAAAATAATTTTTTCCCGAAAATTAGGATATTTTGAAAGGAGAAATTGATAATGATTGAGCGCCATACAGATGATCAGGTTTGATCTAAGTATTATATCAAACGACACCGGTCGGGAGAGATGATTGCCGATATCAATACCCATTTCTTCCGACACGCCAACTGCCTCACTGGCAGCAAGTGTCTGCGGCAACTGAAGTGTACCGGCCGAATTGATACCAACCATGCTGTGATATTTGGTTTTTTTTAGGTCCCGGCGGAGAATACCTTCAGCCATTGGGGACCGGCAGATATTTCCTGAGCAGATAAAAGCGATCTGATATTTGTCCGGGTAATGATCGTTGACCGCATATCCGATTTTCTTTTCAATTGTCTGGCGCGGCAAATCCCCTTCTCGAACCAGAACCGGTGGACTGAAGGATATATCCAGAACCGAAGAGCCATGCTTTGACTTTATATGTCCGGCATCGAGGAAGATATCTACCTGATCATTGAATGCCTCAGCTATTTCCTTAACAGTTCTTAAATTCCCCTGCTTCGAAAGGTTTGCACTGGTTGTAGTTACGGGTGCACCGTTAAGTTCCACCAAATGATGACAGATCGGACTGTCGGGAATACGAAATCCAATCCGGAATAAATGTTCCATATGCCGGATATGTATCTTTTGCCGAACCGGAACGATCAGTGTGATTTTACCGGGAAATAATTGTTTTGCCAGCCGCTTTTCTTCAAGCCATAACGGTCCGGTAATCCGGGATAATTTTTCAATCGAGTTTACCATTAATGAAACCGGTTGATCTTTTTCTCTTCCTTTCAGGGTAAACAACCGTTCCATGGCTTCATTGTGAGATGCACTGACGCCTAATCCATATAGGGTGTCGGTAGGATATACGATAACACCGCCTCGGCTCATGATTTTGACGGCTTTGTGTAAAACATCATGCTCGGGATTTTCAGGATTTATTTGTATGATTTCAGACATGGGGCCCGCAGTTTTATATGACTAATCTATATCCTTTATGTCTGATTTGCAAAGTAGGAATGAACTTTTTTGAGAACATCTTCCGCGGTGATCAATTCCATGCATGCAAAAGTCTTCACGGGACATTTTTTTCCGCCATGGATACCACAGGGTCGGCATCCAACGTCTTTTCGCTCTAGAATAAATCCTTTAGATCCAAATGGACCAAATCCGAACTCCGGAAGGGTCGGCCCGAATAGCGCGAAGACCGGTATATCAAAGGCCATACCCAGATGAAGCGGAGCGGAATCATTGGTCAGCAGGGCCTGGCATTTTGAAAGGAGATGGCCGGTTTGTCGCAGCGTAAATTTACCTGCAAGATTTATCCCTTTTCCGGAGGCCTGTGCGATCTCAGCACATAGTGCGATATCATTATTACTGCCGATTAATACCGTTTGCCAATTATTTTCGTGGAGCTTTACACAAAATGCGGTAAATGAGCTTTTTGGCCATCTCTTTGTTGGCCAAACAGAACCCGGTGCCACCGCGAATAACTGTTTTTGTTCCTTCGCTGTGATTTTTTTCAGCTCATGATCTACAATTGACCGGTCATTTTCATCCGTAAAAATGGTCGGTTTTTTTAACGGAGTAAAAATTTTCAAGGGATGCAGCAGAGAAAGGTTTCGTGCAATTTCATGTATATCCTGTTTGTAACGGACCAGATCGGTAAAACCACCACGCCATCCGCTGGTATTAAAACCAATCCGTATATCCGCCCGTGTTTGATAGGTAAGATAGGCACTGCGTACTGATCGATGAGGACATATACACACATCATATTTTTGTTGTTTTATGGCTCTGCTAAAATGATGCAGGCCATGGAGACCGGCATCCTGCCCCCGCTTGTCATATGCGTATACTTTTTCTAGGGCGGGGTGGGTTTCGATCAGATTAACCGATGCGGGAATGGTGAGAAAATCAATCTGAATGCCATGAAAGGCGTTTGCCAGTGCATCGATAAGGGGTGTAGTGAGGATGACATCCCCCAGAAAAGCCGTCTGTATGATCAAAACCCTGGATATCTTCATAATGCCAAGTTCCCATACTCTGATATATTTTGTTGATAGGATTCTATATCCATTAGCCCAGGCTGATTCTTCCAGCGCCGGTGGGTCCAGAGGTATTGATGTGGATAAAGTCTTACCATTTTCTCAAGAATATGGGTATGTCTCTGTGTCAAAACAAATAGATCAATGGATTTGTTATTCCCCGGAAGTTGATCTTTAACCCGCTCTATGAATACACAAAATTTACCAAATGACCTGCGGATGGCGGTGCAATAAAACATTGGGATCCCAGTCCTGAGGTGATAAATCGCTGTTCCGGTTGCAGTGGCAGCCGGTCTGTTCAGGAAATTTACATAGATTCCCCGTTCACCGACATCCTGGTCGGCAACAATGGCCAGTGACCCGCCTGCTTTTAACAGGGCAAGACCCTTTTTAAAGGCATTGTCATCCGTATAAATCAGCGCGATACCCATCTGATTACGGTTTTTGACAACGAACTCATTTATATACGGATTATGGATCCTTTTCATAAACGCATGCAGGTTGGGTATGAATGTTCGCAGGTAATATCCCAGCCATTCAAAATTTCCCAAATGCCCCCCTACCAACATGACCGGTTTACCTTCATTCACGAGGGCAATTAGTTCATCGAGCCCGTCCGCTTCAAAATTCCGATCAAAATACCTATCGTTTAAACGCCACGATTGGAGTAGCTCCACCCACAAGTAGACAAAATGACGATAAATCTCAGGTAACATCCTTTTTATTTCAGATGTATTCAGGTCCGGAAAGGCATATTTTAAGTTTTCAAGTACAATATCATGCCGGTAACGCACGATTGTCCTGATTATAAAAGCCAGTCCATCGGACAGTAGGTTTCCGGCAGCCAATGGTACGATCCGAAAGATACCGTATAAAACTCTAACCAGTGCGTATTCTATTTTTTTCATTATGCGTAAACTTAATTAAATCAACTTTTTCAGGCAAAATATTTAACCTTTATTTTATACCTTTAGAGTTGAATTAAGAAGACAATCCGTGTAAATTATAATTTATGTAATTTTAAAAGTATGACAGTTAAGGAGTAATTTCCGTTATGATGACCAAATTGCGTGAATACAGTAAAGTCTTCATTGTTATCGTTGCCCTTGCCTTTATCGGCCTGATGGTTTTCGAATGGGGTATGGATTATACGGGTCTAAGTACCCGTCAGAATGTCGTCGGAGTGGTCAACGGAGAAGAGTTAACCTATGAAATGTTCAGTGAAATGTACCAGCAAGCCTATCAGAATGAACGACAACGACGTGATATTGAACTGAACGATACACAGCTCGAGAATTTACGTTCACAGGTCTGGGATCAATTTATACAACGTGTAATTTTTCAGGAAGAAATTGCGCGTCTTGGTATCGTGGTGACCGATTCTGAAATCGTCTATCAGATCCGGAATTACCCACTGGATGAGATTCGTAATAATCCTAACTTTCAAACCAACGGTCGTTTTGACTGGGATAAATATTATGCCTCGTTTAATAATCCACAGATGCCCTGGGTACAGATCGAGGAGTTTTATCGACAACAACTTCCTTTTCAGAAATTGCAAAACCTGATTACCGCTTCCGTTCGGGTGAGTGAATCGGAAATCGAATCCGAGTTCAGGGATACAAATATCAAGGCCAAAGTAGCCTATCTCGAAATACCCTTTGCCAAATTCCGCACCGGAAATATCGAGGTTGGTGAAGATGAAGCATTAAGTTATTATAACGACAATATTTCTGAATTTCAGCAGGAAGAAACACGTAATCTTTCATACGTATACTTTCCGCTCAATCCAAGTACAAAAGACACCGCCCGTGTTATGGCTGAATTCACGGATATACGCAATAGACTGGAAAATGGAGAAGATTTTAATGATCTGGCCGATGAATACAGTGAAGATCCGGCTAAAGCGACCAATCATGGACGCTATGACTACTTTGAACGTGGGGCGATGGTAAAACCGTTCGAAGAAGCCTGTTTTAATGGTAAGATAGGTGAAATTGTCGGCCCGGTGGAAACACAATTTGGTTTTCATCTGATAAAAGTTGAAGACAAACGCGTTTTTAACGGTAAGGAACAGGTAAAAGCAAGCCATGTACTTCTGAAAATTGCACCAGGTCCTTCCACCCGTGAGGAGATCGAAAGCCGTGCGGCATTTTTTGCGGAAGACGCCAGCGCAAACGGATTTGAGATCCAGGCCACCACAAATAATTATGAAGTTAAAAAAACAGGGCCTCTTACCGAGGGTACAAGTTTTATACCGCAAATCGGCCGTGATACACAGGCTTCCCGTTTTGCGTTTCAAAGTCTCGGTCAATGCCATAAGTGATGTTTTATATTTAGAAAACGGATTTGCCGTTTTTAAGCTTGATGCCATTACACCTGCCGGCCCAAAACCGTTTGAAGAGGTCAAAACCACCATTACCAACCGGTTGCGGATAGAAAAGCAAAAAGATCTGGCACGTACATATGCGGAGCAGTTTGATCCGGCCATAATGACAGGAACCGATTTTAAAATGATCGCCGCACAGGATACCGGTAAAATTGCACGTGCAGATACAACCAATGAATTCAGTATGAAATCCAGTATTCCAGGACTTGGGTTGGATGCCAAATTTAATGCCACCGCTTTCGCCCTGAATCCCGGTGAGATCTCAGACAAAATCGAAACAAATCGTGGAATATATTGGGAAAAACTGCTCTACAAGACCGATTTTGATTCGGTAATATACAAGACTCAGAGGGAATCTATCAGACAACGACTACTTGTCCAGAAGAAAAATCAGGTCTTCACCGAGTGGTATGATTATTTGAAAGAGCAGGCAGATATAGAGGATAACCGAAAAATATTCAATTTATAAATATTGCGATAATCTCTGTCGCATCGTTGATCTGGACTATACCATACCGACCTTAGGGCATTATCAGTACATAGCCCCAGGGTCTAGATACTCAGTGAAAACTCAGGGATAACCACGGATTTTATATATAATCAAGGTAATATTTTAAGAATTGTGCAAACCTTATATTGTCTTAACCGTATATTTTAGCTTTTTGACAGAAGAGTAATCAATTGATTCTATCAAAGAACCATATCATTCTGTCCAGAGACCGGAGCTTTAGATAAGAAACTTCCCGATGCTTAGTCTGGTTTCGACAACAAGGAAGATACTTATCGCAGATTTCGTCTCAGGACAGCATGACAATTAATATTTCTTCAGGTGTATACACGTATTCAAGAAAGCATATATAACTATTAAAATAGTCTGTGTTTCTCCGTTGTTGATTATATATATTCACACAAACTCTTAACTGCCGGTCTATAATCATAAGATCCCCCGGGATCCGGGGACCGATTCAACCATTTAACGATTAAACCCCTGTTCACATCACACCTAAGTTTATGCAAAAAAAAAGGCGATGCATAAGGAGGGTCTTAGCATCGCCTTGAGTAGCCCAGGGTTTTCTGGAGGGCTATTTTATGAGCAGCATCTTGCGGGCCATTACATTTGATTCGGTCTGCAGACGGTAAATATACCAGCCGGTTGAAAGGTTGCTGGCGTCAAACCGAACGGTGTATTTACCGGCAATACGCTCACCGTCGACCAAGGTTGCGACTTTTTGTCCAAGTGTATTGAAAATTGTCAGATTGACATATCCGGTTTTCGGAAGTGCAAAGTCGATATTGGTACTCGGGTTAAACGGATTCGGATAGTTCTGGCTGAGTGTAAATTCAACCGGTGCACCGCTTGAGTAAACATCATATTCCTCTACGGCACTGACGACATCACCGATCACACCGTTAAAATCGAGTGCTGTCCATCCCATCATCCAGTTATTCGCGCCAAATGCACCTATATAATTAGCCGGAACAAAGAAGTCGTCTTCGGGATAGTTTTTAAGTGCTTTTGACCACGCCGGGCTGCCGACCGCCAGCGTCGGATTCAGACCGCCGTCGTTGGTCCGGCTGATGCCGTTGAGCATTGGATCTTCAATAAAGTTGTTATTGCTTCCCAGATAGTTGGCCAGCCAGGCTTTATTCCCGGTCAGACTGTCGATACCGGCACCTGCGCCTTTGTACCACAGGTTGTTTTCCAGATTCAGATCACCATCCACGGTCAGACGGCTGTAACTGGTCTGTCCGGCACCGGAGTCGACCACTACCGCCACACCGCCGAAATCGGCAAAAATACTGTTGTAATGGGCACCGCCACCGAATTCCTTGTAGATCAGGGCGTCATTGGCCTTGCTGTTTTCATTTACCGCACCGGAACCAAGATAGGTAACGTTGTAAATCTGCGGATTGGCACGCGGTTCGGCCGTTATCGCACCGGCATCACCACTATCATATTCACCGCAACGGTCACCCAGGTCGTTACGCTGCAGAACAAACCAGAACTGGTGTTTACCGCGGAATCCCTGGTCATAGTCAAAAGAATCGTCGGTATTAAACGCACTGATCATATAACGCGTATTTGCCGTGCCCCCAAAGAATTCAAAACCATCGTCATCACTGCAGAAAGATTCGATATACTCGACCGTGGTGCCGCTGCCGACACAACCCATGGTCAGACCCTGCAGTTCCTTGTTGGCTTCCACCGTAACACCGGTGTAACGGATCGATATGTAACGCAGCACACCGCTGTTATCGGCCTCGTCGTCGCCACCGTACCAGGAGCGTTTCTCCGGCAGATCTTCCGGTAAACCCTCAACCACAGCCTCTGCGGCAATATTCAGCGTGGATTTGCCAAGGACGACCACACCACCCCAAAAACCACGGTCATTAACATCGCGGAAATCAACCCCATCTGCACCCCCGAGATCGGGCAGCGCTACGCTGTCAAATTCAGTGGTAAAAATGATCGGCTGCTCAGGGGTGCCTTCGGCATAGATCTTGGCACCACGGGTGATGATCAGGGTGCTACCCTTGTCCGTACCGTTAGAAGGGGCGTTAAGCCCTTTGATCACTGTACCCGCTTCAATCGTCAGCGTGGCACCGCTTTCAACATAGACGTAACCGTCCAGCACCCACACCTTGTCGCTGGTCCAGGTTACATTGTCATTGGCATTGATGCTGGCATCATTGACCAACACCCACGGTTTGCCTTCATCGGTGGTTGGACCGGCCGATGGTGCAATGATACCATTTTGATAAAGGGCAGTCCATTTGCTTGCCCAGTTGTAATTTCCGAACGCACCGTAATGATCGGTAAATTCGAGAAAATCATCGCCAGCAGGAATGCTTTTCAACGGTTTTGACCACGCCGGGCTGCCGACCGCCAGCGTCGGATTCAGACCGCCGTCGTTGGTCCGGCTGATGCCGTTGAGCATTGGATCTTCAATAAAGTTGTTATTGCTTCCCAGATAGTTGGCCAGCCAGGCTTTATTCCCGGTCAGACTGTCGATACCGGCACCTGCGCCTTTGTACCACAGGTTGTTTTCCAGATTCAGATCACCATCCACGGTCAGACGGCTGTAACTGGTCTGTCCGGCACCGGAGTCGACCACTACCGCCACACCGCCGAAATCGGCAAAAATACTGTTGTAATGGGCACCGCCACCGAATTCCTTGTAGATCAGGGCGTCATTGGCCTTGCTGTTTTCATTTACCGCACCGGAACCAAGATAGGTAACGTTGTAAATCTGCGGATTGGCGCGCGGTTCGGCCGTTATCGCACCGGCATCACCACTATCATATTCACCGCAACGGTCACCCAGGTCGTTACGCTGCAGAACAAACCAGAACTGGTGTTTACCGCGGAATCCCTGGTCATAGTCAAAAGAATCGTCGGTATTAAACGCACTGATCATATAACGCGTATTTGCCGTGCCCCCAAAGAATTCAAAACCATCGTCATCACTGCAGAAAGATTCGATATACTCGACCGTGGTGCCGCTGCCGACACAACCCATGGTCAGACCCTGCAGTTCCTTGTTGGCTTCCACCGTAACACCGGTGTAACGGATCGATATGTAACGCAGCACACCGCTGTTATCGGCCTCGTCGTCGCCACCGTACCAGGAGCGTTTCTCCGGCAGATCTTCCGGTAAACCCTCAACCACAGCCTCTGCGGCAATATTCAGCGTGGATTTGCCAAGGACGACCACACCACCCCAAAAACCACGGTCATTAACATCGCGGAAATCAACCCCATCTGCACCCCCGAGATCGGGCAGCGCTACGCTGTCAAATTCAGTGGTAAAAATGATCGGCTGCTCAGGGGTGCCTTCGGCATAGATCTTGGCACCACGGGTGATGATCAGGGTGCTACCCTTGTCCGTACCGTTAGAAGGGGCGTTAAGCCCTTTGATCACTGTACCCGCTTCAATCGTCAGCGTGGCACCGCTTTCAACATAGACGTAACCGTCCAGCACCCACACCTTGTCGCTGGTCCAGGTTACATTGTCATTGGCATTGATGCTGGCATCATTGACCAACACCCACGGTTTGCCTGCATCGGTGGTACTTGCCAGTACTGCTCCCGATATGATGAAAGCAAGAAAAAGAGTAAGTAATTTAGACATTCTGCGTCCTCCAGTTGTTTTGATTTGTTTTGTTATGTATTACTATTAATGAATGTTTACTCTTTTGATTTGTCATTCCGCATCTCTGTCGTACCACCATACTACCACTAAATGCTATAACTGAGACCAACGGAATACTGACGGCCCGTCGTATAGACATTGAAGGGGTATTCTGTACCCTTGAATTCAATCATCTTGCGCATCGAAGAATTCAACAGATTTTTTGCGGAAAATTTTAATTTAAAACCAAATGCCAGGTCCTGTGTTGCGGTCAGGTCCAGTATCGGACTGGACATTTCATATACATCCGGTGTTGCACCGTATATAACCTCGGATAAGCGTTTACCGAAAACATTATACATCACGGCGACCGATGTTCCGTTTTCAATATTGGCATAGGATAATTCGATATTTACCAGGTATGGTGACTGACCATAAAGCGGTCTGCGTGTATCCGGATTACTGTCAAACTGCCGGATGAGCTTCAGTTCATCTTCCGGGATATCTACCTGGGAGTGTATCAATGAAAGATTGGTGTTGATCGCAAAATCACTCAGATAGGAAGAAATAATATCAAGATTCTTCCTGATTTCAAATTCTGCTCCGTAAACAATACCATTATCCACATTCTGGTGTGAATATTTGGCGGCACCAATATTGTAAACGCGCTCTATTGGATCTTTAAACTTTTTATAAAACAGACTTACGGCGTAGATTTCCCCGGGCCGGCTGAACCATTCCCACCGAAAATCATAGTTGTCGATCAGGGTATGTTTCAGATCGGGATTACCACCATAGAGGTCATCATCCAGAAATTCGAAGGTGCGCAGTGGAGAAAGTTCCCGCAGTGTCGGGCGTGCCAGCGTCTTGCCATAGGCCAATCTGAAATTCATATTTTCGCTCAACTGATACACCAGGCTGACAGAAGGCAGCAAATCGTCCGCGTTCAGTTCGGCAACAGTTGTATCCAGACTCTGAATATCCATGCGTGTCGTTTCAAAACGAGCACCACCGATCAATCGAAGGTCATAGAGAACTGGCAACTCAACCATCGCATACGCGGCATTAATTTTTTCCATACCATCATAATTGTTTTCTTTAGAGGGTATTTCCTGAACGTAGTTCGTGAATGTAATCCTGTTTACATTGGAACTATCAAGAATGCCGGTTTGTGCAAAGAACGCCTGAGGATCACCTGTATAATCGATACGGTCTTGTCTAAACTCAAAATGTCTCTGCGTATATGACCGGTCGGAATTGGCCAAAGCACCGCCCAATTTCACTTTAGAACTGAGTCCGCTCCATTGCTTAAAAGTCATTGAAAAGTCAGTCTTTTAAATTATTCTTATCCTCGTTTAAGGTTCTGAAGAAACTGGTTGGATTATTGTATAAGTTTTTATCTATGGAATAGTAGACTGTATCAACTTCCGGGCGATAGGTATTGCTGAAGAATCTCAGATCCGGTTCTTCCTGTTTTGTTTTACCCAGTGAGCCGTTCCACTCAACGGTTAGATCTGCCAAGGAAGGTATATAATGTTTTCCCTTTAACTGGAAAGTGCTCAGATTCCTTTCCTGAAACAGGACCGATTGCGTTTCATAGAATTCACCTTCACTCAATTGATCCGGCCACACGCCGTTCATATACCGGCTGGTCTTTGTTCCACTCTGGGTATACATATAATCTGTGCTAATTTCATGGTTGGCATGAGGACGGATTGAAAACGTAGCCAGCCCCCCGATAAGAACATTCTCGGTTGATTTATTATCTGAATAATTCTTGTACCCGTAGAGCCCATTTTGATCCTGCACCGTTCCACTGAGCTGCCATCGTGCAAGCGTTCCGTTTTCATAAAACATCGCATCACGGCTGTAAGATACACTACCATGGTAGCCTGCAGGAATGCCTAAAAAGGATATCTGATCCCCAACAGCAACCGAGTAGGATTGATTTATCGGTGCGGCTCCCGCGCTCGGTGTCCAGGTTTGGTTAAATGCCTTGGAGGAGGCATCAAGTCCTTTGGCAAGCTCAAGATTTCTTCTTGCACTGCCGTAAGTCGGAATTATAAAATCGGGATTACTCAAAGGTCCGGGTATTGCCCGTGTTCCATCGTCATAGCCAAGCCAGTCCTTACCACCTCCTGTGTAGGTTAAATAATTATTATTAAAAGTGGTTTGACTATTGCTGGCCATCCTGGCCGAGAATTGAAAAAAGAACTGATCCGGAAAAGATTTTGTACCGATGTTTACCAAGCCTCCGGAAAAATTGCCCGACTCATCGGGTGTAAACGTCTTTTTTGTGACGATATTGTCAAGCAGCTGGGTCGGAACGATATCCAAATTAAACGCTTTTTTATCGGGATCTGCCGAGGGCAGTTCGGCACCATTGAGCTGGGTATTTGAGTACCTATCCCCTAATCCCCGCACATATACGTATTTGCCATCGACGACCGAGGCGCCGGTTACCATACGCATAGCATCTGCGGCGTCGCTGGTCGCCTGACGGGAAATCGTTTCGGCACTGATGGCATCGCTTATAGCGTTTGATTTTTGGCGATCACGGAGTAGGCTCGCATCATTATTTTTTAATGACCTTGCTTCAACAGTGATGGTCTCCGTTGTTAAAATTTCTGAATGAATGGCCAGATCAATTCTGGTAACTTCGGTACCTGTAACCTTGACCCCACTCACTTTTGTCTCCGTATATCCAACATTGGAAACGACCAGCAGATACTCTCCTTCAGGCACATTTGGGATCAAATAAACACCATCCAAATCAGTCGCAGCGCCGAGAACAGTATTTTCCAAATATACATTAGCTCCAATTAAAGGCTCTCCGGTCTGAGCATCCACAAGTTTCCCGGAGATCTTACCTGGTGGCACGGATTGAGCGAAAGGTACTGATATATTTAGAAGGATCAAGAACATAACCCCGATACCAATTTTAGCTCTTTTACTCTCATACATTAGATTCATTTTAGCACTCCAAATTAGATTCATTAAACCCTGGTTAGAATCGTATACCCTCATTACGGCACATAAATTAGTTTCTAAATGTTAGAGAATTGTTAAGGGAAAGTGAGAATATTGCGAGTTGTTTATAAGGATTATGCTAGACCTGAAAATGTAACGACGGATTGGCAGGCAAAAACAACAGGCTTTCTATGTTACTGCTTCCATAAAGACCCGGCAGGAGAGGTTGTATAAAAACCAGAATTTATTTAAATATATCATACCCAAACCGATCGGGAATCAAAAAATTAATTTGGGATTTATATTTTTGTGGGAATAACACGGAATTTGTTTATACATGCATTGTATTAATTTGATCAGGTTTAAATTAGGCAGGTGCGATTTATTTTGTCCCCGGTATTAAAGAGACTTTTATTCCATAGCGGTATGAAACCAACCTTGGCGACGATGGCTTGTCCTTCAATCCCGAGTACCCAATCTAAAAATTCCTTTACAATACCTTGAGGTGTGTCAATTGTATAGAGATACAGATACCTGATGATTGGATACGTGTCGTTATGAACATTTTCTATTGTCGGTTGAACATTTTCAATTCTGCAATGCCGTACATCCTCTCCATAGGCGGTTCCGCCATAACCGACTGCAGATTCATTATTCTTAACTATTTCAACAACCTCATTGGTCGTATTCTTTATTGTCGCCCGATTGGTATACGGCAAGTCCTTTAAAACATGTTCACGAAAGTAAAGGTAGGTTCCTGAATTTGGTGATCGGCTGATTACACGAATAGGCAAATCTTTTCCACCAATTTCCTGCCAGTTTTGAATTTTCCCGGTAAAAATATCCCTTAACTCGGCGATCGTCAGATTTTGTACGGGATTACTTTTGTTAATATATATGCTGAGCGCATCTTTAGCGACAAGATAAGCAATGCCAAGCCGGTTATGTTTTTCCGCCAGCTGCCGAACTTCGCTTGGCAACAAAGTTCTGGAGGCTGTGCAAATATCTATTTCATTTTTAATGAGTGCACGGATTCCCATTGCTGATCCACCACCTTCAACATAAATTGACACATCCTCATGTATTTTCATATACTGTTCTGCCCACTGACGCATCAGTATGAGCATCGTATCAGATCCTTTTACCCGGATGTATCGTGCCTGTTTTTCATAGTGACAAGCTGAGACCAGGAGCAGAAAAATCAGGAAGAACGAGAGTGATTTTCTATTTATATGATATTTATTTTTTCTCAATCATACTCCGTATCCGAAATGTTGAAAAAGGAATCCCATCTTTCCACTGCGGCTCGGATTTATTATTGGCAAGAAAAAGGGCAAACTTGAAAACGATCTCAGCATATTGCCGTGTTGCCCTGAAGTTGAGCGGTTGATTCAGATCGTCGAACGGTGAATGGTAAATCTTCATATTCCAATCAATCATACGTTTGAGCCCTTCTTTATACCCTGTTTCAAGGTAATGTAATCCTTCAATAAGAAGGACTGAGGGTATTCCGGCTTTGGCGAACGCAAATTGATCCGACCGAACCAGTGATTCGGATTCGTTAAAGAATATTTCAGGAATTGCAGATAGTCCTATATTGATCTCACTTAATACTGTTTTGAGATCGCTTTCGAGCGTTGAATATTCGCTGCCTATCGCAACGATATCCTTAAATTCCTCGAACAACGCTGCCCCATCGATATTGATATTAGCAATTGTCTTATAAAGAGGAACGATCGGATTATCCGTATAATAAGTCGATCCTAACAATCCCTTTTCTTCACCTGTGACGAAAATAAAAATCAATGATCGGTTTGGCCGATTTTTCAGGCGTGCAAAAACCCGTGCGATTTCAAGGAGTACAGCCGTGCCGGAGGCGTTATCGCTCACACCATTATAGATTGAATCCCCGTTTACGGCAGGTCCTATACCCAAATGATCATAATGGGCTGATAAGATTAAATATGTATCCTTCATAATCCGGTCACTACCAGATATAAATCCGATAATGTTACGACCCAGAAAATCTCTTTCTTCAAATTTTCCCTCAAATTGCATTCTGGCGGCCAGGTTGAATGAGCGCATAGTACCGGCCTCATCCATCTGGAATAAATCAGACGGATTATCAATGAATAAATAAAGCAAATCGGGATTGATCACAATGCTTAGATGACCGCTCACGGTATAAGCAAGCCGCACATCTTCGAACGAAAATTCCCGTACCAAATTATCCCAGGAAACGCCGTCAGGTGATGGGATCAGAATGCTGCCGCGGGCACCACGGGAAATGGCTACCCGTTGTTTGGTATCGGGTGAGCTATGCAGTGTTGGGCGAGCCCCTTCGAAATACATTTCATTATCGGAATGAGGTTCACCATCCAGAAATACAACAATTTTATCCTCTACATCTACCGTATGGTAATCATTATAGTCATACTCGGGAGCAACAATCCCATAACCTACAAAAACAAGTGGGAAAGAACGGGGTGTAAAAGTTTCAGCACCGGTTTTGAACATAAGAAAATCTTTTCCCAGATGAAGATGGACGGTTGTATCTTGCTTATTGATAATAAGTACAGATGTTGGTAACGTTTTACTACCATGCATGGGAATTTCTTGATAATATCCGTTTGATTTTGGTGGTACTGCTATGCCGTATTGTTCTAATTTTCCGGCGATATATTCTGCAGCCATGGCGGCACCTGCAGTACCGGTGGCTCTGCCCTGCATTTTATCGTCACCCAGAACCATAACATGATTTCTGATTGAATCCACACTAAATTCAGTGGCGATTATATTAGCAGGAAAGCAGGTACATAAAATCGTAAATATTATAATATGGAGCAGCGTAAATGACATAAAGATTTTAGGTGCTGAGAGGTTATTTCTTTATTTTGATATCATCTTTTCGTCGATAGAATCCGATTTTATCGAACGGATTTACAACACTGGTGGCAATATTCCGCAGATGTGAGTTGATTCGCTTTAAGAACCTGAAATAAAGCGATAATGCCACGGCATCCCCACTGGAGATTGTTTTGTCCCTTTCGTTCAGGTAATCTATAGCATGTTGATCACATATTTTATTGATCCACTGATATTCCACTAGTAATTGTTCCGCCTTTCGATCATCTGTTTTTTCAAAGATTTCGCGCATCCGGGTAAACACATCTTCAACCGCCGTTTCCACCTTCAAAAGATCATCCTCATATAAGCCACCATGCAGTTTGGATGGATGATTTTGCGCCATCTCGACAATATTTTTTGTGTAATCACCGATACGTTCAACATCGATGATGATGCTGACGAGAACCAATCCCGAATATAAATCGATGCTGCCACTTACGGCAAGATGGCTGAGCACTTTTCGTCTTACCTCGCGTTCGAATTTATTTACTGCAATATCCTGATCATAAATATGCTCAGCCAATTTATTGTCATTACGCTCCCGTAAACTTATCTTGGCTTCCTTAAACATCTGATGGGTGATCTCAAGCATTTCATAGGACTTTTTATATGCCTGATCAAGCAGACTGTCTTTATTGAATATGGCCAGTATTTCTTTCCACATAATTTTTCCTTAATTAAAAATAAAAAATACGATGATTGGTATAATGAAAAATACGATCAGAACATATGCAAACGGAATAATTTTATTTTTCACCGCTTGATCCGCCAGTCTAAGTGACAAGGTAATCGGCACGATTTTAAAAGGCCACCAGAGAATAATACCCGATATATTAAATAATAAATGGGCAAAAGCCACAATTACCGCATTTATATTAGCGGTCACAAGTGACGCCAGCATCGCTGTGATCGTTGTACCGATATTTGCTCCGAGCGTATATGGAAATATTTGAACTAAAGTAAGTATACCGGCACCTGCCATAGGTACAATCAGGCTGGTTGTAATTGAACTGCTCTGTGCCATTAAAGTAATAAATAAGCCTACAACAAAAGCACGAAAGGCAGTTTTAAATAATACTTTATCAAACCATACTTCTGCCCGCTTTACCAGCAGCACTTTAAGCGCAGAAACGATTTGCTTCAGGGCCAGAAATAGAATCAGTAAAGCAAGGATAAACAAGATCCAGGGATGATTCCCAACTATCTCTATCAATAAGTCTGACGACCGGTTTTGTTATCGCTTTTACAGGATTGAACCATTTCAAGCCACCTGAATCCTGAAATATTTCTCCCAAAAACCGCGCCGAAATTCCCAGGTAATTGGTGAAATACTGTAAAGGAAAAAGGATCATTACCGAGAGCAAATTGAAAAAATCGTGCACTGTCGAAGCCGCAAAAGAACGTCGGAATTCGGCTGAGCGGTTGATATGTGCCATGGAAACAATCGTATTTGTGACTGATGTGCCAATATTTGCTCCCATAATAATCGGGATGGCATTTGAAACGGACAATACGCCACCGCCGACCATGCCGACGACAATCGAGGTGGTTGTCGATGAACTCTGGATCAGCGATGTGGCTAAAATTCCCATAAAGAGGCCAACAAGCGGATGCGATGTATTTGCGATCAGGGATTCCGCGAAACCCTTACCAAAGAGCTTGAGTGAAGCCCCCATCAGATCGATACTGAAAATAAATAGATATAAAAATACAATTAACTGCAGAATATTAAGTATCAGAGTGGCTTTTAACTGAGTACTTTGAATCTCTTTTTTCATCAGATACCAGTTATTTCTGAATTAATTTGCGGATTATATCTATTTACATCAAGTATAAATTACTTTTTTAGGGGAAAAGAGATATAAAATGTGCTGCCAATATTAGGCCGACTTTCTACCCAGACACGACCGTGATGTATCTGAGAAATATGCTTGACTATTGCCAGGCCAAGACCTGTCCCGCCAACTTTCCGGCTTCGGGCCTTATCAATCCGATAAAATCTTTCAAATAAACGGGGTAAATGCTTATTGTGAATACCCGGGCCCTGGTCGCTGATCGCAATTTTCACCTCATTTCGGGTCGTATTCACCTGTATGATAACCTCGCCGCGCTCCGGACTGAATTTTATCGCATTATCAATCAGATTCACCAGAGTCTTGTTCCATAAGGTCCGGATTCATTTTTGTGAAAATATCATTAAAATCTATCAATTTTAATTCTACTTCTTTTTCATTTGCCATCGATAAGCAGAGATTCATCGCATCACGGACCACTTTTTTTATAGAGTATGATTTAAATTTAATCTGGGTCCGGTCATCTTCGTGCTCCAGGCGAGCCAGAATGAGTAAATCCTCGATAATGGCATTCAGGCGGTTGGACTGATTACTGATAATTTGAACAAAACCACGTGCTGTCTGCGGTTCATCTATAGCGCCACTTAGCAATGTTTCAGCAAATCCTTTTATTGAGGTAAGTGGGGTCCGAATCTCATGGGACACATTTGCGACAAAATCCTGTCGTACCTTTTCCAGCCGCCGCAGACGAGTGACATCATTTAGTACGATAACGGCGCCAAAGATTTGTTCTTCAGCATCTTTGATGACGGAGCCGTGTACCTGGAGATGATACGCTTCGTTTTCCCGGATCGTGATTTCTGACTCAACCGGTACCGTACTATTAAAGGTTTTCTCAATTACCTTATTGAGTTCATCATTTTGAATGAGGTCATTTATGCTCTTGCCAATTACATCCGTCGACCTCAGATTAAAGAGATTTGCAGCAGCCTGGTTGAGATTGATAATTTTTTTTCCCGTATCCAATGCTAAAACACTTTCAATCATACCCTCCAATACAGCGTGTTGTTCATTTTTCCCCTGAATAATCGCTTTCATTTTTTCATCCAGTCCGTAAAGCCATCTGATTCAATGCTTCGGTAAGCCTGGTCATCTCGAGTGATCCTGCTTTTTTGACCCGCACAGATAAATCACCTGCGGTAAATCGTTCAACGCCCTGCAGCATCATTTCCAAGGGTTTACTGATTTTTCTGGATGCCAGAAGACTGATAAAAACCACCATAAGGGTAATCAGCAACCCGGCAATCAGAAATCGGTTTTTATAAGCCTGTAAGGTCTGTCCAAGAAAGGTCAATGGAACTGAAGCACGAATGATGCAAAAAACGTGCGATTCCCGGACTATTTGCTTTGCAACATAAATTAATTCTGCTTTTATGGTTTGACTGTACCGAACAGATGTACCGGTTTTTCCCAGTGCAGCATGCTTAACTTCTGGACGCTCACTATGATTATCCATCATAGAAGGGTTCTGTTCAGAATCAGTATTACTCTCCCGTCATTCAGGATCACCGTAAACCTGGTCTGACTTCGAATGCCGAGATCTTTGCATAATGAGTCTATTTTTGTGTATTCGTTCCTGATCAGAAAGGCACAGATCTGATTCTCAACGAGCAAAATACGTGATTCTAAATCGCTCGTTTTTACCTGGAGATATATTTCACCAATGATATAATAAGAATAAAGTATGATAATAATTACAGATGATAAGGTAATGAGTAAAAAAGTAGGAAATAATTGCCACAATAATCGACGATGGGCCATATTTATTCCCGGAATCGATAGCCGACGCCGCGTACAGTTTCGATAAACCGGCCACCCTCTCCCAGTTTCTTGCGTAGACCAACAATCTGAACGTCCACGGAACGTTCGGTTACGGGATAATCTTCTCCCCGTAATGCATCGACGATCTGAAAACGGGTAAAGACCCATCCGGGCCTATCGGCAAGGAGTTGGAGTAGCCTGAACTCGGTATAAGTTAAATCAACCGATCTGTTCTGATATGTAACCAGGTGTCGTCCGGGATCAATTACAAAATCATAAATGTGAATCGGTTTTTTTTCCGTATCGCTGATGGCCAATTGCTTTTTACGGCGCATTATAGCGCGTACGCGTGCAATTAAAACTTTTGGACTAAAAGGTTTCGAGATATAGTCGTCGGCACCGAGTTCCAATCCGGTCACGACATCACTTTCTTCCCCCTTGGCTGTAAGCATAATAATCGGAATCTCGGACGTATCAGACTCATTTTTTAAGATTTTACATACTTCAAGACCATCGAGTCCAGGCAGCATGAGGTCCAGTAGTATCAAATCCGGTCGGATTTTGCGGGCAATTTGAAGGGCTTCTTCTCCGGTTAGCACCGTGGTTATTTCAAATCCCTCCTTCTCAAGATTATATTTTACCAGATCAAGAATATCATGCTCATCATCGACAACCAATATCCTTCCTTTTATCACCATATTTCCCTAAATATTTAATATATCTTCAAAATTATATACAGATTGTTAGGAAAATGTTAATATTATATTTGTTTTATGTTAAGGCGATGGCGATTTCGTTTTTACGATCCGGACTTGTTCAATTTTCTTACGGCTTGATTTGGTAATAATGATCCGAGCATTTCTAATCATCAATTTTTCGCCCTTGTTTGGAATATATCCCAGTTGAGAGGTTATATATCCGGCCAGGGTTTCATAATTTCCTTCCGGAATATTCAGATCGAGTCGATCATTAATGCTCTCAACCGGTTCCAGTGCATTAACCAGGTAGGTTGTACTGTTCAGTGCGCGTATTGGTGCCATTGTAACCGATGGATATTCGTCAATTTCACCGAAAGAGCTCCTCCATCAGATCTTCCAGCGTGACAATGCCGGCTGTGCCACCATATTCATCGATAACGACGGCAATACTACTGTTGGTTGCTTTAAATTCATGCATAAGCTCGTTACATTTTTTATTTTCCGGCGTGTAAATGATCGGGCGCATGATCTCCCTCAGGGATCCCGGATTGAGGAACAGGTCATAAAGGAAAGCCACTCCGATAATATTATCTGTTGATGTTTCATAGATGGGGATTTTTGTATTGCCGGTTTTGGAGATCATATTCTTCAGGCCGGTAATGCCGTCTTTAATATTTAAAGCATTGAGTGAAATTCTGGGAATCATGGCTTCCCGAACAAGTTTTTTTGGCAAATCAAGAACCCGCGATATTATTTTATGTTCAGATTCATCCACCAGACCGGATATTTTAGCTTCCGTTAGCAGTACCGAGATTTCATTTTTATCGAGTAGATATTTTTCTTCATGTCGGTCAATTTTCATCAGTTTTAGCAATAAATTTGTTATCCGGTTGGTAATTACGATGATCGGTCTGAAGATAATTTCGAAGATGCGGATACCCCTTATAATATGCAGAATCAGGCTGTGGGCATGGGTGCGAAATATAACCTTGGGAACGATCTCACCAAACAGCAATATGGTAAAAGTGATCACTGCCCATGCAAGGGTTTCGTCAAGATAGGCAATCAGAAACACGGTGGCATAAGAACTGGCCATAATATTGGCTATATTGTTCCCAACCAGTGTAATTGAAAGAAAAATATCCGGTTTCTTAAAGTAAGGTTTGGCAAGAAGTGCCGATTTGATTTGCCGGCGAACCCAGATTTCAAATCTAAACTTGTTGGTACTGATAAATGCGGTTTCTGATCCGGCAAAAAAGAAGGAAAGGATTAATCCGATGATACAAAAAATAAGTTCCATTATGCCACAGGCAAAGAAATTAAAGTGTCATGCTTCCAGAAATTATCATCCCGATTCGGAAAATCGGTCATAAAATGCAGGCCACGGCTTTCCTTACGGGTCATGGCACACTGAATGATTAATTTTGCAACTGTCGAGATATTGCGCAATTCAATCAGATCATTGGTGACCGGGGTTTTGCGATAGAATTCTTCTACTTCTTCCGCTATGACCTGCAATCTGCGCCAGGCCCGGGCCAGACGGAAACTGGAACGGACAATACCGACATAATCCCACATCAGACTGTTGATCACCTGTCGATCGTGAAACATATAGACCCATTCATCCTGATTAAATGTGCCCTCGTCATTCCAAGGAAGGATATCGGGTATACTTTGTTTGAAGCTTTGCGCTTTTTTGCAGCTGATCTAACCGAATACTTTGAAAAAACCACTGCTTCCAGTAGCGAGTTACTCGCCAGGCGGTTTGCACCGTGCACACCGGTAAAGGCGACCTCACCACAGACAAACAATCGATCGATATTTGATCGGCCTTTAAAATCGACCACAACACCGCCGCACATATAATGGGCAGCAGGAACCACCGGAATCCATTCAGTGGTGATATCGATTTTTGCCTTTAGACATTCACGATAAATTGTGGGAAATTGTTCCTTTGTTTCCCGGCCGTTTTGTGCGTCAGATCAAGAAAAACACACGGTTCACCACTCTTCTTCATTTCCCTGTCGATGGCACTGGCGACAATATCTCTTGGTGCGAGATCACGCATTTGTGATAAGATTTCATAAACGCCTTCCCTTTCGTATCCGCAAAATACCGCCAAATCCGCGTAACGCCTCTGAAATCAGAAAATTTTATGACCCGGATTAAATAACGTTGTCGGATGAAATTGCATAAATTCCATATTTGCGATCTTTACGCCGGCCCGATAAGCCATGGCAACACCGTCGCCCGTGGCAATCGTGGGATTTGATGTATGCAAATATACCTGCCCCGATCCGCCGGTCGCAAGCATGGTAGCTGCCGCAAGGATCGTTTTAACTTTATTCTTTTTTATGTCCAGTGCATAAATACCCCAGCAATGAACGCCATGGCTAAAATCCCTCCCGGGGGTCTGATGTTCGGTGATCAGGTCAATGGCAATATGATTTTCCATTACTTTGATATTTGGATGTTTTTTTATGCGGTACAACAATGCACGCTCAATTTCCTGTCCGGTAAAGTCATGAGCGTGTACAATCCGGTTTTGGGAATGCCCCCCTTCTCTTCCCAGTTCCAGTTTACCTTTTTTGGTTTTGGAAAACTCAACCCCGGTCTTCACAAGTTCCCTGATCACCCGGGGACCTTTGGAGACCATGAATTTGACAGCATCTTCGTGACAAAGACCTGCTCCGGCGGTCAAAGTATCCTGAATATGCGAGTCAAACGAATCTGTTTTGTCTATGACCGAGGCAATACCTCCCTGTGCATAATTCGTATTTGATTCTTTGTCCTGCTTTTTGGTCACAATGATGACTTCACCAAAATCTGCAATCTTGAGAGCGTAGTCTAATCCGGCTATTCCACTCCCGATAACAAGAAAATCTGTAATAATCTTCATCCCTTAATGACCGATTCAATTAGTTCCGTGTACTTCATTTGCAGTGCTCTGTGTTTTAATGCATTATGTATCGTAAGCCGGAGGCGATTTGCCGTAAAAGGTTTTTGAATATAATCGAAGGCATGCTTTTCAATTAAGGACATCATATTCGCATTGGGATCGTGGGCAGTGACGACGATGATCAGTGTATCGAACCCGGGCAGATCGGAAATTGTATTGAGAAACGTCAGACCATCCATATGCGGCATTTGCATATCCAAAAGCAGCAGATCGTAATTCCCGTTTTTTGCCGACTGCATTCCCTTTCTACCATCAGAGGCCGTTTCAATTATAAAGTTTGACTCCTTAAGATAAAATTTAATGAGTTTAGCGATATTCGGATCGTCATCGATTATTAAAAGATTATATGTTTTGCTGGTCATCATTATTCTTGAAGTAATAAATCATTCAACATGGTATAAAACTTTGCAAGCGGCAGACCAACGATGTTAAAAAAACAGCCATTCACAATTTTTATCAATAGCGCACCATAACCCTGGGCGCCGTATCCTCCTGCCTTATCAAAAGGCTCACCGGTATTTATGTAAGCATAGATCTCGTCCTGCGAAAGATTACGAAACGTAACACGTGTAAGTTCGTAATCGAATTTGGCAATATTTCTGGTCTTTTGAATGAATCCAAAAGCAGTAATTACGGTATGCGTATGACCGCTTAATTTTTTTAAAATATCATAAGCATGTTTCTCATCGTGTGGTTTCTCAAGCACTTCATTTTTATAGGTTACGATGGTATCGGCCGAAATGATAAGATTTGAAGGATATTTTTCAGCAACTGACATGCCTTTCATGCGGGCATTTTCCAAAGCATATGCCACCGGAGAAATTCCTTCCTGATAATTTTCGTCAATGTGACTGGGACGGACTTTAAAATCCAGACCGATCATTTTAAGCAATTCATATCTACGCGGTGACGCTGATGCCAGAATAATATCCAATTGGTCAAGATTTTTTAATAAAGATAACATGATTTATCCAAAATATATGGCCAAAAGCCCGATAATCATATCTACTTTTAGCAGATTACTCAAGATACCAAGTTTTCCGGGTTCCGTGTGTTTCCAGTTGCTGAATAGAACATAAATAATGACCGGATAAACGCCAAGCAAAATGATCAGCAAATAAATGCGGCCGTAAATATTAATAATATAAGGCATTATGGTCCATACGAGCAATATAATAAAGATAACCGAAATTAATATCAGGGATGATTGGCGTCCGAATTTAACGGCAAATGTATTAGCCCGGTGCATTTTATCGCCTTCCACATCCTGGAGATCTTTCAAGATTTCACGACCAAAATGAAACAAAAAAGCAAAACTTGCCGGAAATAGAGTAGCCGCAGGGCGACCCACGGCCATTCCCCCGAATACAAATGCCGTCGCGGTTGCGAAACTGACAGTAAGATTTCCAAAAAGAACCGTGCGTTTCAGCCACCAGTCTGTAAACATATAAAAGCACCCCGATAATAAATGCTACGATAAACATTGCCGGACCGAGAAACCAGGCCACCATCCAGGCAAGTATAAAAGCAAAAAGGCTGTAAATCAGTGCTTCCCGACGTAATATTATGCCGGCGGGAATGGGTCGGTCCGGCTTATTGATCAGGTCAATTTCATGGTCAAAATAGTCGTTTATTGCATTCGCACCGATGGTTATAAGTGTGGCAGTAACGGCGGCCCAGATTAATCGCCAATACGGTTGAATGGTTCCGGTAACCGCGGCAGCAACAACGACCGACAAAAACGCTATAATTAAATTTATCGGACGGCTTAACTGAACAAAGCCTTTTATTTTTTTCATCTCATATACCGATATGCTGAAATCCGGTCTGATCTACCAGGCCTCTTGCCATGTAAGGCGTATTATAAGCATAACCAGATGCTCCGGACTGGTCAATACATATCACACCACCAAGCCCATTCACCCGTTTTGCCAGAAAATCGATGGCAGAATCTGCTGCGGATTGAGGTTTATGACCGGATAACAAAAGATCACACGTGGTTTTAGCCAGCAATACCTTCATTATAGATTCCCCCCAACCCGTTGATGATGCACCCCCACTTTGATTATCAGCATAAGTACCTGCGCCAATTACCGGGCTATCCCCTACACGACCGGGAATTTTATTTGGGGTCCCCCCGGTTGATGTAGCAGCCGCGATATTACCTCTTTCGTCCATAGCGACGGCTCCAACCGTGTCATGTGGCATTCGTTCAAAAAAGTCCCGCGTTTTTATTTTTTTTTTCTTTTTGAGCTCCTGATAGCGTTCCAATTCACGACCAACCAGCAAATTTTCAGTCGGAAAGAATGAAAACCCGTGCCGTTGTGCGAATTCACTGGCCCCGTTTCCTGCAAGAAAACAATGATCACTATACCGTCTCACCGCATCGGACACACATACCGGATTCTGAACGTTCTGAATTGCGGCAACAGCGCCAAAACTCAGGTCTCTTCCGTCCATAATCATCGCGTCCATTTCGACTTCACCATTCTGATTCAAAAATGAACCTTTACCGGCATCAAAAGTTGGGTTATCCTCCAGTGTCATAACCACACGGATGACTGTATCTACAGCATCACGCCCTTCTTTCAAATAGGTTCTACCCAGGTTTAAAGCCTGCTCAATTCCCGCCAGGTGGGTGTCATGAAACTCTGAAGGTATATCCCATGCACCACCATGAACAATCAGCTTAAATGTATGATTTTTCATGTGTTCGAAGATATTATAAAACTGAATGGTATAAATTTGAGAAGAAATAGTTCTATTATCAATTTTTCTTTTTTTCAGGTACCAGATTGATATCAAGGAGCAGAGGGGATGCTTTTAGCGCATGAATTATGGTTTTCTGGTTTTGGGATAAAGTAGAGTCAGCCGCACCACGTTCCAGCAAATCGGCATAATTATCCCGGTTCAACGCGGGATAATACACCGTTTGATCATTGTCGATCGTTTTTTGCCGTACCAATTTGTTGTCCCCCATTTTTGATAGCAGGTCTTCAAGGGTCATCATTGTATAATTCGTACTTAAAGTCGAATCCTTATATAGCTCTTCAGTCTTTTGCGGGGAATGATCCCATAAAAGGCCCAGCACAGGTAATCCTTCAGGAACTTGAAGAATATCGAGCGGCGTAATTGCAGTCTTTTCTGAAATCAATAAGTGCTTTTGGGCCAATTGCCAGGCAAGATAAGCAACGCCCAAAATAGGAACAAATGCATTATCCCTTGGACGATTCATAATCAGATTCAACTCATCCGTTACAAAGCGGGGCGTATAAAAAGAATTTTCGCGCATATCGATAAAAAAAGGATTGTCAGAGATTACCGGAGGCGAGTAAAAATCTTTCATACTCAACTTTGTATCCGGATAGCCAACATTTAATTTCTGAAAAGAAAATTTCTTCCAGTCGCGCAGAGGAAGAATATTTGGTGCAATGGTGAAGGGTGTCGTGGTGTCAGCAGGAACCTGGGCGGAAGTGCACGAAATCAATATCAAAATATTGAAGAACATAAAATATTTCATGTTACCCACTCAATATATATCATGCAAAACTCTATAATATTACTTCCTTAATATTACTTCCTTAATTTTATCTCCAAAATACCGGTGATGATCTGCGGATTTGCTTTGCCTTTAGATGCGCGCATTACCTGACCCATAAAAAAGCCGATCAATTTGTCTTTACCGTTGCGATAGGCCTCAGCTTCTGCCGGATTGTCTCTAATAACCTGATCAACAATTTCTTCAATATAACCGGTGTCTGATACTTGCCGTAGTTTTAATTTATCGACCAGTTCCGTTGCCGTATCGGGGTGATCAAGCATATTCAGAAAGATCTTTTTGGCACCATTACTATTGATCTGATTACTTGCCAGCAAGCCAAGTAGTTCTGCCAGGCGCCCGGGGCTTATCGGAAAATTTCCAATGTCGCTGTTTTTTTCTCTTACCCATCGCAGAATCTCGCCCATCACCCAATTACTTACCAATTTTGGCTGATTTAGTTCCCTAATTACCGCTTCAAAATAGTCGGCCAGTTCTTTTGTAGCGGTAAGGATATCTGCATCGTATTCAGGGATCTGATAGGTTTCCCTGAAACGGACTTTGCGTTGCTGGGGTAATTCCGGTATTGCGGCTTTCAATTGTGTGATTGATGTTTCAGACACTTCGCACGGTACCAGATCCGGTTCCGGGAAATAGCGATAATCATGCGCTTCTTCTTTTGTGCGCATTATACGGGCTTCATTAGACTCAGCATCCCATAAAAGTGTTGCCTGCTCTATTCTGCCCCCGGCTTTAAGAATATTTTTTTGCCGGTTAATCTCGAATGCCAGGGCGCGGTCTACATGGCGAAAAGAGTTCATATTTTTAAGTTCCGTTTTCGTACCCAAGACATGTGTTCCAACCTCACGTATCGAGATATTGGCATCACATCGCAGACTACCCTCCTCCATGTTACCATCACAAATATTTAAATACTGTAATATCTGACGAAGTAGTTTAAGGTAAGCTACCGCTTCACCCGGATGACGTAGATCCGGTTCCGATACAATTTCAATCAATGGTGTTCCACACCTGTTCAGATCGATCAGCGAAGTATTCAAATCGACGTACTGCTCATCATGCACACTTTTACCCGCATCTTCCTCCAGATGAATCCGGTTTATGCCGATTTTTCGCTTATGACCATCAAATTCAATTTCAAGCCAACCGTTTTGACAGACAGGTTGATCATATTGCGATATCTGATATCCTTTGGGTAAATCGGGGTAAAAATAATTTTTTCTTGAAAAGATACTACGGTTTGCAATGGAACAATTTGTGGCTATGCCCATTTTTATGGCATAGTCCAGGGCGAGTTGATTCATCACCGGCAACGCACCGGGCAAACCGAGACAGACCGGGCATGTATTGGTGTTTGGTGTCGAACCAAATTTATTTTTACATGCACAGAATATTTTTGTTTCGGTCAGCAGTTGTGCGTGTACTTCCAAACCGATAATCACTTCAAATTCAGACATATAGACCTGTCATACCAGATTTTTTTCGAGATAGTAAGCCAGATTTAGCATTTTTACTTCCTGAAACGCATCGGCCATTATTTGTATACCGATGGGCATATTCAAATCATCGGTACCACAAGGTATGTTCATGGAACAATTCCCGGCCAGATTGGAGAGTACCGTATAGATATCGGAGAGATACATTTCCAGTGGATTTTCGAGTTTTTCGCCAATTTTGAACGCAGTAGTCGGGGTCGTTGGCATCAATATACAATCGATTTCTTTGTATATGTCCCTGAAATCTTTACGAATAAGTTGCCTGACCTGCTGTGCTTTTCGATAATATGCGTCATAATACCCTGCAGAAAGAACATAAGTACCGAGCATGATGCGGCGCTTCACTTCATCGCCGAAACCTTCACTACGGGTTTCCTGGTAACTTTCAATCAGATCACTTACTTGATCTTTTCGGTATCCGTATTTAATGCCATCATATCGGGCGAGATTTGAGCTCGCTTCTGCGGTTGCAAGGATATAGTATGTTCCAATACCGTAATCGGCATGGGGCAGATCTATATCTCTAATTGTAAATCTACTCGTCTCCAGCCTGGTCGCAAGTGTGTTGAACCGATCTCTGATCTCCCCGCTTAAACCATCAGCCAGGAATTGCCGGGGAATACCAATCCGCAGAGCCCCTGGATCCTCTTCAAGCGATTGAATATATTCAGGGATTGCGATATCGGCTGACGTTGTATCCCTGACATCATGTCCTGAGATTATTTGTAACACCAGGGCTGCATCTTTAACATTATGGGCTAACGGTCCGATCTGATCAAAGGAAGAGGCAAAGGCGACGAGACCGTAGCGTGACACTCTGCCATATGTTGGTTTAATGCCCACCAGTCCGGTAAAAGCAGCCGGCTGACGGATCGATCCACCGGTATCACTGCCGAGCGCCGCCTGCGCCATCCCTGCTGAAACTGCAACGGCAGAACCACCGCTCGATCCACCGGGAACACGATCGGTGTCATAAGGATTATGCACCGGCCCCAGAACAGAATTTTCTGTGGAGGAACCCATTGCAAATTCATCCATATTTGTCTTGCCGATGATGATGGCATCTTCTTCCAGAAGTTTATTTACAACGGTAGCTGTATAAGGGGAAATATAGGATTGAAGCATCTTGGAGGCGCAGGTAGTGGGAAATCCGCCGAGATTTATATTGTCCTTGATGGCAACGATTGAACCACAAAGACGGCCTGTTGATGCGCCAGATTTTATTTTATGAGCTAATGATTCTGCTTTGGCAAGGCTTTCTTTCTCGCAAACGGTTACAAAACTATTTAGAGAAGCGTTATCTCTTATGCGGGATATGAAAGATTTTACCTGATCAACCGGATTGAGATCACCCTTACGGATAGACTGCTACGGTATCGATGAGTGACCGGTTAACCGGCGTTTTTTTCTTCTTTTGGTTCATCTTTTTTGGGTGGGGCCGGTTCAACACTCGACTTTAGTTCATCCTGAAATTCGTTGCTGGCGCGTTTAAATTCCCTGATCCCTTTCCCCAATCCCTGGGCGAGTTCGGGTAATTTTTTTGCCCCGAAGATGAGCAGAATAATAAACATGATTATAATTAATTCTGTGGTGCCGATACCAAACATGGCTTGACCCTTTCAAGATAAAAATCAGTCGACCCAGCGCAGGGCATATGCTGCGATGAGTATGCCCATGACACCGGTTATGTTTATTTTAAATGAAAAACCTAATGTAAGTGTAATCAGGATGATATTCAAGGTAGCCGGACCGACACTGGCTGATGCCGATTTCAGAAAGAAATCCTTAACGACACCAGTCGGTAGAATAATCCCCAGCACTTCACCGATTGCTGTACCGATTAGTGCTCCGATAATAACAATAAAAATAATGAATGTGAGACTTTTTCTGCGCATGATTTTAATTCCTTGCGGATGATTCAATCATTGATCCCAGAATTTTCAAACCATCTTCATGACCAAGCAGATGATCAGAGCGACGTTCTGGATGAGGCATCATACCTAATACATTTCCGTCACGATTGATTATACCGGCAATATTTTCAATAGATCCGTTTGGATTGTATTTTTGATCCACTTGACCACCAGGATCACAGTAACGGAAAACAATCTGACCGTTTTGCTCAAGTTGTTTGAGCGTTTCAGAATCACAATAATAATTGCCTTCCCCATGGGCAATGGGAATTCTCAATATTTCTTGTTCTTCGCATTTGTGTGTAAATGCGGTCGATTTGTTTTCTACCCTGAGGTGGACCGTTTTACAGACAAATTTTTGGTTGGTGTTCTTCAATAGTGCACCGGGTAAAAGCTGCGATTCGGTCAGTATCTGGAAGCCGTTGCATATGCCGATAATTTTTACGCCCCGTTTTGCCTGTGCAACTACCTCTTTCATAACCGGTGAAAATCGTGAGATGGCGCCACAGCGCAAATAATCACCATAGGAAAATCCGCCAGGAAGCACAATAATATCATACTGCCGCAGATCAGTTTCCTTATGCCAAACAAAATCTGTCACTGCGTTAAGGGTTTTTTTAAACGGAATATATACATCATGATCACAATTTGATCCCGGAAAAACAATTACCGCTACTTTCACGCCTATTCCTCAAATTCTATTTCGTAGTTTTCCATGACTGGATTGGCCAGTAATTTTGAACAAATTTCCTCAGCTTCTTTTTTCAATTTAGCGGATTTACCGTCGTTAAAGGTAATTTCGATATATTTCCCGATGCGCACATCGCTCACATCAGAATATTTCAAATCATTGATCGCGTGCAATACAGCTTTCCCCTGGGGGTCAAGAATACCGGATTTTAGATATACCTTGATCTTCGCTTTCAACCTGGATTTTCCCTTTCTTTTTTTAATTGTGCCGGTGCCGTTCCAAGGCGAAAAAGTGATCCGACCAAACCGATGAGTATATATAGAATCATGAGCGGAAACAGTACCTCCTGCGGAAATATTATGAGCAGAACCACGCCTGCAAGTGCCAGCAGTACTTTTATTTTATCTCTCCATGGCCCCTTAAAGTTAAGCTTTGGTGCAACTTCATATCTTACATTGCTGACCATCAATATAGAGACAAAAAGAATCAAAATTATCATGGTTTTTGGAAATTTTACCGGAATCGCAAAAAAATGGTCAGAGAAAATTACAAAACTCGATAAGGTGAGTGCGGCGATGGGTATAGGCAAGCCACTAAAGAAGTCTTTGTCGAATCCATCAAGTTTAACATTAAACCTGGCAAGGCGGATACTGCCAAACAACAGGGGTAAAAAACTCAGAAAGATACCTACGCTACCAATACTTTGCCCAAAAACCATATATATCAGAACAGATGGTGCAAATCCAAAGGAAATAACGTCAGCAAGCGAATCATATTCGACGCCGAATTTGCTGGAAGATCTGGTAAAGCGCGCAACTTTGCCATCCATCAGATCCAGAAATGCTCCCGCGAAGATCATCCAGGCAGATAAAACAAAATTACCATTGAAGGCAGAAATGACTGAATAAAAGCCACAAAACATATTACCCACTGTAAAAAAACTGGGTACGATACTCCGCGATACTTTTACCATATCAGCTGAATTCCCCAATAATGGTCTCGCCACCGACAACTTTGTCTTTGAGTTTAACATGTAATCTTACGTTCTGAGGGAAATAGATATCCACCCGCGAACCATAACGAATCAGACCAAAACGATCACCGGCTGATACAAGATCCCCTTCTTTGAGATGGTAAATAATCCTTCTGGCAATTATTCCGGCGATTTGACTAAAAAGGAGACGCTTTCCATCCGCATTAATACCTATTATGGATTGCTCGTTTTCTTCAGATGCCTTGTGATCAAAAGCGGCAACAAACTTTCCCTTTTGGTAATGAAGGAAATCTACTTTGCCTGAAATCGGTATCCGGTTCACATGCACATTGAAAACCGATAAAAAGATACTCAGGCGTTGTACCCTGGAATTAAAATATTTTTTTTCCTCAACCTCTTCTATCTTTATTACAGTGCCATCAGCTGGCGACAAAATCAAATTTTCGCCGGCAGGGATCGTTCGCTCGGGATCACGAAAAAAATACAGATTGAAGATGGCAAGCACACCGGTCAAACCGGATAATATCCCGAGCAGCAAGCCCGGGAAGAAAAAAAATAAAACCAAAAAAAATACAAAAGCGATCAACGTTGCGATAACAATGTCATATCCTTGACGTGTAATCATTGCTCACCCCATACCAATTATACGATCATGAACTTCCTGGTATATCTTGGCCGTTTTTCCGCCATCCTTGACATATCTGTCTCTGTCCAGAATTTCATAAGTTTCTGCGTCCCAAAAACGACAGGTATCGGGATTGAATTCTCCGGCAACCACAACTCGTCCGTCAAAGACGCCAAATTGAATTTTAAATGCGACCAATTTAATATTCCGCCGCTCAAAAAAAGGTTTAAGCACAGCATTAGACTTGGTTATTTCCATGGACATATTACGTATGTCGTCGGAATCTGCCAGGTTTAAAGCATGTATATGAGATTCATTTATTAACGGATATTTTACGAACGCCGCATTATAATAATACTCGATAAATGGTGACTCAAGCTCGGTTCGCTCTTTAAGGCCAAACTGACGGGCAGTCGATCCGGTTGCTATATTATATACAACCACATCAACCGGTATGGGATTCACGCGTTTAACCAACATTTCCCGATCATTAATTTTATTTGAAAAATAAGTGGCCACATGAAAACTTTCGAGATATTCAAAAATGTATGCCGATATAGTATTGTTCAGTATGCCTTTTCCTTTTATCCGGCCTGTATTTTTCCCATCGCGCGATGATATATTATCGGTAAAAGATTGTATCAGGTGATTTTCTTCATCCCCCTCAAGTATTTTTTTATAACCATGATCTGATAATACTTTATTATTCCCCAATAGGTCACTCCCTTAGTCTAGTCCAACCTGCTTAAAAATATAATTTACATTTTTAAGCCGGCTTTCAAGGTTGAAGATTTCATTTAACTCGTCCAAACTTATTTTCTCCAAAAACTCATTATCCTCCTCCAGCGCCATTTGAAAGGGTATTTTTTCCTCCCAGACACGATGGGCATTCCGTTGAACAAGGCGATAAGCGTCTTCACGGCTGATGCCTTTGTTTGTGAGTGCTAACATTACGGCCTGTGAAAAGATCATACCATTGGTCAATTCAAGATTGTGGAGCATGCGATCGGGATTAATTTCGAGATTCCTGATCAGATCGATCGTTTTTTTGAGCATATAATAAAGCGTAATGGTAGAATCAGGCAAAATCACACGTTCAACCGAGGAGTGCGAAATATCTCGCTCATGCCATAGTGGAATATTTTCCATTGCTGCAACAGCATTTCCTCTTAGCAATCTTGCCATTCCGCTGATCCTTTCGGATATGATCGGATTTTTTTTATGCGGCATCGCCGAAGAACCTTTTTGACCCTTCGAAAAGAATTCACTTGCTTCGAGAACTTCCGTACGCTGCAGATGCCTTATTTCAGTTGCGATTTTTTCCAGACTTGTTGCGATAAGTGCCAGAGTCGTCACATAATGTGCATGGCGGTCGCGTTGTAAAATTTGGGTAGAAATCCGGGCCGAAGACAATCCGAGTTTTTTACACACATATTCCTGAACCTGAGGGCTGATATGATCAAACGTACCAACCGCTCCTGAAATCTGACCTACCCTTATGGTCGCGATGGCATCATTTAAGCGGTGCAGCTGACGTTGCATTTCATCATACCATACCGCCAGTTTGAGCCCGAACGTAATCGGCTCGGCGTGCACACCATGTGAACGTCCGATCATCATCATGTTTTTTGTCTCTAAAGCACGCTCCTTTAGTACGGCTATCAATTCCTGAAGTGCGCTACGGAGCATTTCTCCCGCCTGGACCATTTGTATGGCCAGAGCCGTATCGAGTACATCTGATGATGTCATGCCATAATGGATATAACGGGCGTCCTCTCCAACATGTTCTGCGACGTTGGTGAGAAAAGCGATTACATCGTGTTTTACTTCCTCTTCAATTTCCAGAATGCGGTCAACCTCGAATTTTGCTTTGCTTTTTATATTAATAAGGGCAGCATCCGGTATATGTCCGAGTTCATGTTGTATTTCACAGGCAAGAATCTCAATCTGGAGCCAGATTGAAAAACGGTTTTCGTCCTCCCAGATCTTTGCCATTTCAGGTAATGTGTATCGTTCAATCATCAGCGGTCAGCCTTTATGCTTTCCAGAATAAGTTTTCGCTCAAACTTTTTACCATCGCGCCAAATTATGAAATTTAAGCTATCGCCCACCCGCAGATCGGTTTCATAAACAGCGGCAGAAATATCTTTATCACTGGAGATTTTTGTTGAAGCGATCTGAAGGATGATGTCACCCAATTTTAGCCCTGCTGTTTCTGCCGGACTTCCCCGGTCGATATGTACGATAATTACACCATCTGTACCGGTATAATCCATCTCACGGCTGATAATATCATTCAGATTCTGAACACGGACACCAATCCAGAAGTCGCGATCGATTTTACGGTATTTTTTTAGATCATCAAGCAGATTTTTGATCCGGTTTATCGGTATAGCAAAACCAATCCCGACGGAACCTTCATTGTATCGGTTTGAGGTATAAATAAATGTATTCATGCCGATAACATCACCAAATGCGTTACAGAGGGGGCCTCCGCTGTTTCCATGATTGATTGATGCATCCGTTTGAATCATATCCAGATAAATCCGGCCATCCATCTCACCAAAATCCCGATCAAGCGCACTTATCACGCCAACGGTAACTGTCGCCCGATTGTTGATTTCAAATAATCCAAATGGATTTCCGACCGCGATCGCCCACTCTCCAAGAATGACCTGATCGGAATTACCCAGCGTTAAAAACGGAAGACTCCCGCATATCAATCTTCAGTAAGGCAATGTCCGTTGTCGGATCACGACCTACAATTTCCGCGTTGGCTTTTTTCCCGTTGGTCATCGTTATAACTATTTCGGTCGCTTCACCAACGACATGTTCATTGGTGAGAATATATCCGTCCTCCGAGACGATAAAACCTGTACCCATCGATTTTATTTCCTGCCGGAGTTTTTGATCCTTGAACAATTCAGGGAAGAATTCACGTAAAAAAGGATCGCGTGAGGAGAACGGACTACGGCGTGTATATTCCCGGACTTGTAATACATTCACACTGACCACAGCGGGTGATATTCGCTCAACTGCCCGGGTTATCGCCGTTTGACGGCCATAAGATATATCCTGATTTGTACTATCCAGGTTTTGATTTGCCCCGTATGCACTTTCTACAAACAGACTATCTGTGTTTTCTACATCTGTTGACTTTTCTGCACTGAACTGCGCATACACGATAAAACCGATGATGATGCCAAATAGCAGGATAAAAAGATATCTGAATATTATTTTCATAAATTATCTATTTTTTACTTTTTCCCAATCACTAAGGAATTTTTGAATGCCGGCATCGGTCAGAGGGTGTTTAACCAGTTGCTCGATTACTTTAAAGGGAATGGTTGAAATATCAGCACCCATCAGCGCCGCTTCCATTACATGAACGGGATTTCGGATACTTGCAACAATTACTTCGGTCTGAATGCTGTAGTTTCGGAAAATCTGAACGATTTGTGATATCAACTCCATTCCGGGTGCCGATATATCATCAAGACGACCAACAAACGGGCTTACAAAACCGGCACCTGCGCGTGCAGCAAGGAGAGCCTGGAGCGGCGAAAATACCAGTGTTACATTTGTTCGGATATCCTCATCAGAAAGGGCTTTTACCGCTTTAAGCCCTTCGCTGGTGATCGGAATTTTAACGACGATATTTTTATGGATTTTTGCCAGAACCCGGCCTTCCCTTACCATCCCTTCCCAATCCAACGAGACAACTTCAGCACTTATCGGTCCGTCAACAATTTCACATATCTGTTTTAAAATATCCTCCGGTTTACCTGATTCCCGGGCAATCAAAGAGGGATTTGTGGTTACGCCATCAAGCACACCGATACTGGCGGCTTCCTTTATCTCTTTTATACTCGCGGTGTCTATAAAAAACTTCATTTCCAACCCCTTTCTATCTCAATAAACAACCTGGTGCAGAATCAGCCCCCTGGCGGGAGCTGTGTCACTTGCAGCCGTTCTGTTTTTTTTAATTAATATGGTATAAATATCATCTGCTGTCAAGAACCCGCGTCCGATATCAACCAGTGTGCCTACAATCGCTCTGACCATACCGTGTAAAAAACGATTGGCCTGAATAATAAATCTTAAATACTCTGAGTCATCTTTTGTCCACGCCGCCTTGATAACCGTACAAGTATGATTCGGAACCGTGGACAGGCTCCGGCAAAAACTCTTAAAATCATGGGTACCAAGAAGTTGCTCAGAGGCTTTTGACATGAGCGCCAAATCAAGGTTTGTGGAAAGATACCAGCACTGGTTACGCAATAATGCTGACGGTTTTCTGGCGATCACATAATGATATATCCGGGAGGTTGCCGAATACCGGGCATGAAAATCCTTTTCTGCACGATTGAGGTCCTTTATCCGGATATCCCGGTTTAGAATCCCATTCAAAGAACGTTTTAACCGCCAGGTCTCCATATCCATCTGGGTATCAAAGTGGGCAACTTGTCCCCGGGCATGTACACCGGCGTCCGTGCGTCCGGCGCCGGTAACATGTATCTTTTCTTTCAGGATAATTGCAAGAGCCCGCTCAATTTCACCCTGAATGGTCGGATCATGTTTTTGGATCTGCCAACCGGCATAGGCACTTCCATCATATTCAATCAGCAGCCGAAAGCGTGCCATAAATGTTATAATCAACCCTAAAAAATAAGGCACCAAATTACAAAATTGAATACCTTATTGCAAATCTAAATCTGACTGTAAACCCAAGCAAATAAATAGATTATATCGATTAATTCACCTTTTTAAATCAAAATACTGTGGTATTATGTCTTGACTTTTATGAGGGTAGAAATTAGTTTAAGCGGATATTTTACCTATCACATTTATCCGGAGAGTAAGCATGGAAACCAGCGATCATAAGCCTTTTGTACCTGTCGACTCTGATCTCAAAGAATTAACCTTTAAAGCGCTGTTTCTGGGTGTTTTGATGGCCGTTGTACTTGGTGCTGCCAATGCTTATCTGGGCATGAAGGCAGGATTGACTGTAGCCGCCACATTTCCGGCGGCGGTGGTTGCGATGGCCGCATTAAGACTATTTCGTGGAACAATCCTGGAAGAAAATATTGCCCGAACAACAGCATCCGTTGGTGAAGCCCTGATAGCCGGGGCGATTTTCACTATACCGGCTTTTGTTATCAGCGGCGTCTGGGAGAAATTGCATTACTGGGAAAGTACCCTGATCATGCTGATTGGTGGTGTATTGGGTGTTTTATTTGTCATTATTCTCCGACGTTCTCTTGTCCAGGAGGCTGATCTGCCTTTTCCGGAAAGTGTAGCCGCTGCTGAGATTGTTAAAGCGGGCCAAGGGGGGCAAACAGGTGCCAGTTTTGTCTTTAGCAGCATGGGTCTCGCCGCCCTTTGGGAATTGTTTAAAAATTCGAACGGTATTCATATGGTAAAGGATTACACCCGTGAATTTTTTCCGATGGCAAAATCAAAAATCGAAATTCTGGGTAGAAACATCGATTATGGCGGGGGATTCCTACTCGAAAGCCCGGCAGCCTCTCCTGCACTAGTCGGTGTTGGTTTTATCGTTGGTATGCGTGTATCGGCGGTACTGTTTGCCGGCGCCGTCGCCGGATGGCTCTTTCTGGTTCCCGCCTTTATCTTTCTAAGCCCGGCATTTGCAGATCTGGTTTCGGGTGGTCAAAGGCTGGGTGGATGTCTGTCTGGATGTCTGGAAAAAACAGGTGCGACCGTTGGCTGTCGGTACCATGATCGTGGCCGCTTTCTATACCCTTTACAATCTACGCTCTGCCCTGACAGCAGGTATTTCTAAAGCAATGCGTGATATTTCCTCTGCAAAAGAGAGCGGAATAAAATCAGTGCGTACGGATCTGGATCTTGACTTTAAAAAAGTCTTTCTGGCCATTATCGGACTGGCGATACCATTATTTTTCCTCTATAATTATTTTAGTGAATCATTTGGCGGCTCCATTTTATTGACAATCGTAATGATCATTCTCGGATTTCTGTTCGCAGCCGTCGCCGGTTATCTTGTCGGATTGGTCGGAAGTTCAAATAATCCGATTAGCGGGTCTGACCCTCTCCTCACTTCTGATTGCCGCATTGATGATGGTCGCCATCGGAATTACCGGAAGTAAAGGGGTAATGGCGGTCCTGGGGGTGGCTGGCGTTGTCTGCTGTGCGGCAGGTATTGCCGGGGATATGATGCAGGACCTGAAAGTTGGTCATATTCTTGGCGGGACACCCTGGCGCATGCAGGTTGGTGAGATTATCGGAGTCATTGTTGCCGCCTTACTGCTGATCTGGCCAATGATCGCAATGGATCAGGTATATCATATCGGCAGCGAACAGTTACCGGCACCTCAGGCCGGGCTTATGGCTCTGATGGCCAAAGGGATTGTTGGTGGTGAAATGGCATGGCCACTTGTGATCGCCGGTATGTTTCTCGCCGTAGGTTTAATTCTGATCAAGTCGCCATCACCCATGCTGGTCGCTGTTGGCATGTACCTGCCATTTCATTCGACCGCTGCCATATTTGTCGGCGGAATTTTAAGATCGATCCTTGATTCCCGGATGAAAAAGGATAATGCCACACCGGAACAAAAGACCAAGGCAGAAAATGTCGGTGTACTGATCTCTTCCGGTCTGATCGCCGGTGAGGCGCTCACGGCTGTAATACTGGCATTTATTGTCCTCGGCGTTAATATCAGTGAAAGTGCCTTCGAACTGTCTGATTTTGCCTTGTTCGAGCCGAATTTCTTAGTGGGTCTTCTGGCCTTTGTCGGCCTGGCTTATCTCCTGATAAGAATTCCCATGAAGAATGCGAATAAATGATCAATCTGGCAACTAAAATTAATTAAAAAATGTTTGGTTAAAGGCAAATTGTGAAGGGAATCTACCCTTCTGTCATTTCATGTGCCATTACTCTTTTAAACATGGTATCACGGTGAAAAAAAACCCCAACAAAACCGATATCCGGAATTTGATGGATATTGTACCGGTCCGGAATATTGAATGGGAAGTCATATCGGAATCAGGGCTTGTGCGTCTGAAAAGGCCAAAATTCAAAGCTGGGGTGTTAAAAAAGCACCTGTTGCCACTGATCCGTGACCCCTATTTCAGGATAAAACTGGACGATATCGGTACATTTGTCTGGCTTAAAATGGACGGTCATAAGAATGTGGCAGCGTATTGCGGAAGATTTGGAGCAGACTTTTGGTAAGCGCGTAAAACCAGTGCATGAACGGCTGGGCAAATTTATCCGTATCATTGAAAAAAAGTCGGTTCATCGAATATCATGATACCCCAGGCTAAACCAGAAATATTTTATTCGGGCCTGGTTCAACTTCACCAACAAGCATGATCGGAAAGGGAGAATCCGATAACTGCTGGATAAATCGATCACCCTCATCAGGTGATAAACCGATCAATAAACCTCCCGAGGTTTGCGGATCGCAAAGCACCGTCTGATACCAGTACCGGATACGAACCGGTTTCCAGGTGAGGTAAAACATACTCAATATTGGACAGGGTACCCCCGGGAATATGTTCTGCCTGACTGGCAAAATCGAGCGTACGGTCAAAAAAATTGATCGCTTTTACATTCAAACGGACACTTAAATTTGTATCCCTGAATCATTTCCCATAAGTGTCCGAGAAGCCCGAACCCGGTGACATCGGTACAGGCGGAAATCTGAAACGTATCGAATAACTGCGCCGGTTTTTGATTCAACATCCTCATACTATCAATAACTTCGGGAATGTCCTCTTCTGAAAGAGCTCCATTTTTCAATGCTGTTGACAAAACACCCGTACCGATCGGTTTTGTTAAAAGAATGACGTTACCCGGCTGTAAATTGTGGTTAATCTTGATTTTATCCGGATGTATGATGCCATTGACCGCACAGGCCATATTTTAATTCGTTATCCCGGATGGAATGACCACCCAAAATAACCGCATCCGCCTCATGTATTTTATCCATACCCCCTTGTAATATGGCCCGAAATACTTCATGGTCTAGAACCGTATCCGGAAAACACATAATATTGAGCGCATTTAACGGTTTTGCCCCCATCGCATAGATATCACTGAGTGCATTTGCAGCGGCTATCTGCCCGAAAAGATAGGGATCATCTACGATCGGTGTGAAAAAGTCGAGTGTATGAACCATCGCGAGATCTTCGCTCAATTTATAAATACCGGCGTCATCGGCATTTTCGGTAGCTACCAATACAGAGGGATCCGAATAGAAAATGAGATCTTTCAATGCCTGATCCAAAAACTTTGGATTCAATTTACTGGCTCAGCCGGCACAGGTGGCAAGTGAGGTCAATTTGTATTTTTTGTTTGTCATTTCAATACATACGTCCACGTTTTATCAGATATTCCATTAAGCCTTTTTCGAGCGCTTCATCCGTCCGCAGCAATTGGTAATCGATGCGGTTTTCACGAAAATTCTTCTTAAAAAAATCGATGAACTTCTGCATGGCCTGACGGTATTCTTCTTTGATATACCAGGGATAGGTTCGTATGCTTTCCGAGCTTCTCAAGATCCTCAAATTCAATATCACCTTTAAAATCAAATTCAATTTCATTTGGATCCAGAATATGGAACACAAGCACCTCATGCTGACTATGGCGAAAATGCCTTAATCCCGATAATATCGCTTCCGGCTCATCCAGAAGATCCGATATCAGAATAATAAGTCCTCGTCGTTTCAAGCGTTCTGCAAGAATATGCAGTATAGCGGATATATCGGTTTCACCCTCGGGCTTTGCCCGGTCCAGTTCCGTTAGAATGGGCTGGAGATAACCGGTTGATGATCTTGGCGGTAATATTTTTCGTACCTGACTTCCAAAAAGTGCCAGTCCTACGGCATCACGCTGGGTAATCATCAGATATGACAATGCCGCACTCAGATATTTTGCATATTGAAGTTTGGTAATTTCGGTGCTGGAGAATTCCATCGAACGGCTGGTATCCAGAAGAATATAAGCCTTCAGGTTGGTTTCTTCTTCATACTGTTTGATATAATAGCGGTCGGTTCTTCCAAACACTTTCCAGTCCACATAACGCAGGTTGTCACCAACATTATAGGGCCGGTGCTGAGCAAACTCAACACTGAAACCGTGAAACGGACTTTTATGCAAGCCGGTAATAAATCCTTCCACGACCAGTCTGGCACGTAACTCAAGATTATTGATCTTGTTAAGGATTTCCGGTTTGAGATATTCTTTTTGGAGGGACATTTGCGTTTCAGAGAAGATCACGTTGAAATGCATCACACGTATCACCCAGGCGGATCTCAATATTCCGTTTGCGGCAACGGTAATAAAATGCATCGCTTCCGGTATCATCGGTAATCTGGATATATGTGACGCGATGTTTACAATACTGGCAGGAACGTTCTGCAATAAAGTTTTTTTTGTCGGGTTCGAAATATATCCCGGCACGTTTAAATATAAGACGTACTTCCATCAAGAGTTGGTTAGTTGCCTTGAGCGAACCAATTAGTTTTAAGATGACCAACAATTGGGCGATTACCAATCCGGTTACAATCGCTAAGATGATTTCAAGCATGCATTTTTCCGCAGATTTACTGGTTCTGATAGAGCACTGCTTCTACCGTATTTTTTAAAAGCATGGCGATAGTCATCGGTCCAACTCCACCGGGCACGGGCGTAATTTTTGACGCCTTTGCCGATACACCATCAAAATCAACATCACCGGTCAAACGGTAGCCTTTTTCATTGTTTGCAGGTACCCGATTCATACCGACATCGATAATGACTACCCCATCTTTTATCATATCTGCTTTGATGAATTCACTTTGTCCGATCGCTGCGATCAGTATATCCGCATTTCGGGTAAACGAGGCGATATCGTGTGTACGGCTATGAACTACCGTAACCGTTGCATTGGCACGGGAGACTTCTGCATAAGCATATTTGCCATCGGTTTTCCGACGATATTACTTCGACCCAGAATAACGGCACTCTTGCCTTCCGTTCTGACATCATATGAGCGTAGTAACTCCATAATTCCGGCAGGTGTACAAGGCAGAACATAGGGCCGCCCGGCAATCAGGCGGCCGACATTAACCGGATGAAAACAATCTACGTCCTTCAATGGATCTACCGTCTCCAGTATTGTGGTCTCATTGATGTGACCCGGTAATGGCAACTGAACCAGAATTCCATGAAATCGTTTATCGGCATTCAGATTGGCAATCAGGGACACCAGTTCTTCCTCACTGGCAGAGGCATCCAGGCGATAGGTTTCCGAAAAAATCCCCACTTCGGAACAGGCTTTACCTTTGCTCCTGACATATATTGCAGAGGCCGGATCATCACCCACGAGGACAACTGCAAGACCGGGTTCAATTCCGCGCTTTTTAAGATCACCAACCTCCTCCGCCAGTTCATCCTTAACCCGCCGGCTGACCTCATTTCCTTTGATGATTTCTGCGTTCCATTGTACTCCGTCTTGTTAAAATTCAAACGCTTTATCTCACTGGTGGTTTTATCTTTTTTACGGATCCGGATGATCACGCCATTAAATCTCAGATCTCCTTCGGCTAATTTATAAAAAAATGGTGTCTGATGTCTAAATCTTTTTATAGCCGTATCCGTATCCATTCCGATGACGCTGTTATAAGGCCCTGTCATACCGACGTCGGTGATATATCCCGTACCCCTTGGAAGAATGTTCATCTGCAGTCTGAACATGTGTATGTGTCCCCACCATGACGGAAATTTTGCCATCGAGAAACCATCCCATGGCCATTTTTTCCGCAGTTGATTCGGCGTGCATATCCACAATGGTGACGGAATTTTTACGGGCATGTCTTTCAGCTGACGGTCAAGGGCATTAAAGGGGCAGTCGAGTCGGTGTCATGAAACTACGGCCCTGAATATTAATGACCGTTACCGGCAGATTATTCTTTGTCATCACGGTACAGGTCCCTGTACCGGTATTGATATCGGGGTAGTTCAACGGGCGAAGAATATTGGGAGAAATATCAAATAATGACGGCATCAAAGAACCGTCCCAGATATGATTCCCGTGGTGATCGCATCGATACCGTTGTCGAGCATACGCCGGGCATGTTGGACGGTAAGCCCCTTACCGTTGCGCACATTTTCACCATTGGCGATAACACAGTCGACAGCGTGATCCCGTCTGATCATCGGTAGCAGATCAAGAGCAAGATCAAGACCGTCCTCACCTACGATGTCGCCGATAAAGAGCAGATTAATCATGTTATGCGTATTCAACACCGCTGTATTCACGAATGACTACAACTTTTACATGGCCGGGATATTCAACCTCATTTTCAATTTTTTTTGCAATATCTTGTGCGAGGCTGATTTAGCATTAAATCATCCACTTTTTCATGGTTAACAATAATTCGCACTTCTTTGCCCGCCTGAATTGCATAGGCAAACTGAACGCCTTCGAATCCAAGGACAAATATTTTCCATCTGATTAAGTCGGGAAATAAAACTTGAACGGCCTCCCGCCTTGCTCCGGGACGTGATTTACTGATCTCGTTTGCCGTCTGAACCAGCACCGAAATAGGTGATGTGGGTTCAACTTTACCGGTATGGGCGGCTATGGCATTCTGAACCACAGCATTTTCATTATACTTTCGTGCCAGTTCCGCACCGGCCAGCGCATGATCGCTGTCGGACTGCTGGTCCAGGGCTCTGCCGATATCATGGAGCAAGCCGGCTCGTTTGGCCAAGTGAATATCAAGATCAAGTTCGGCGGCCATTATTCCACTAATTATGGCAACTTCTTTTGAATGTTGCAGAACGTTTTGACCGAATGATGTCCGGTAACGCAGTTTTCCCAGTAAAAATGCAAGTTCGGGACTAACACCATGGATACCACACTCCAGAATTGCCTGCTCACCGAGTTCCTGCAAATAGTCATTCATTTCAACTTTAACTTTTTCATACATGTCCTCTATGCGGCCCGGATGAATCCGCCCGTCGGCAACCAGTTTTTCCATTACGATACGCGCAATTTCACGTCGCAATGGATCGAATCCAGCAATACATT
>CAVQJT010000009.1:0-60676 GCA_963712885.1 Calditrichia bacterium | reverse complement strand
TATCAAAATAGAGCTATGCGGCTCGAATCCGCCCACCGGCGGACCGCATACCTTCCCGACTAAGTCAGGACGCTCTTCCAATTGAACATTACGATGTTAACTTAAAAACTTGTCACCTTCTTTTGTGGAGTTATGCGGGCTCGAACCGCAAACCTCCTGCGTGCAAGGCAGGCGCTCTCCCAGTTGAGTCATAGCCCCATTCATTAAAGTAGGCAGTTGGCAGTGCGCAGGTGGCAGCAAAACAAATTACCACCAACCGCTTACTGCTTACTGCCTACTTTCGAGTGGGCCTGAGTGGAGTTGAACCACTGACCTCACGCTTATCAGGCGTGCGCTCTAACCAACTGAGCTACAGGCCCAAATAAAATTGATTAAAAACGATGTCGGCATACAAGGGACAAAATGAATAAATCCCCTGCGCCGACATAAAGTCACCACGATAATCTGTAATTAAAAATATAAAACAGCGGGGAAATTGTCTTCAAGGGAAGATTCAATCCTTAGAAAGGAGGTGATCCAGCCGCACCTTCCGGTACGGCTACCTTGTTACGACTTCGCCCCAGTCATCGGCCTTACCTTCGACAGCTCCCTCCCTTGCGGGTTAGGACACCGGCTTCGGGTACTGCCAACTCCCATGGCGTGACGGGCGGTGTGTACAAGGCCCGGGAACGTATTCACCGCGGCGTGCTGATCCGCGATTACTAGCGATTCCGACTTCATGCAGTCGAGTTGCAGACTGCAATCCGAACTGAGACCGGTTTTTGGAGATTAGCTCCACCTCACGGTATCGCAACTCGTTGTACCGGCCATTGTAGCACGTGTGTAGCCCGGGATGTAAGGGCCATGAGGACTTGACGTCATCCCCACCTTCCTCCGGCTTATCGCCGACTGTCCCCCTAGAGTCCCCGACATTACTCGCTGGCAACTAGGGGCAAGGGTTGCGCTCGTTGCGGGACTTAACCCAACATCTCACGACACGAGCTGACGACAGCCATGCAGCACCTGTCATAGCGTTCCGAAGAACGTCTACATCTCTGCATACTTCACTATGATGTCAAACCCCGGTAAGGTTCTTCGCGTTGCATCGAATTAAACCACATGCTCCACCGCTTGTGCGGGCCCCCGTCAATTCCTTTGAGTTTCAACCTTGCGATCGTACTCCCCAGGCGGAGCACTTAATGCGTTAACTGCGGCACTGATCAGCCTGCGGCCAACCAACACCTAGTGCTCATCGTTTACGGCGTGGACTACCAGGGTATCTAATCCTGTTTGCTCCCCACGCTTTCGCGCATTAGCGTCAGTTACGAGCCAGGTAGCCGCCTTCGCTACTGGTGTTCTTCCCAATATCTACGCATTTCACCGCTACACTGGGAATTCCGCTACCCTCTCTCGAACTCAAGCCCGGCAGTTTCAAATGACCATCCCCGGTTAAGCCGGGGGCTTTTACATCTGACTTACCAAACCGCCTACACGCCCTTTACGCCCAGTAATTCCGGACAACGCTCGCTCCCCCCGTATTACCGCGGCTGCTGGCACGGAGTTAGCCGGAGCTTACTCTGCGGGTACCGTCAAATGTATGCCCTGTTCGAACATACAACTTTCGTCCCCGCTTACAGGGGTTTACGCTCCATAGAACTTCATCCCCCACGCGGCGTTGCTGCGTCAGGCTTTCGCCCATTGCGCAATATTCCTCACTGCTGCCTCCCGTAGGAGTCTGGGCCGTATCTCAGTCCCAGTGTGGCTGATCACTCTCTCAAACCAGCTATCCATCGTCGCCTTGGTAAGCCGTTACCTCACCAACTAACTAATGGAACGCAGGCCCATCCAATGGTGTGTGCTCCGAAAAGCAAACTTTAACAACAAATCCATGCGAATCCGTTGTGGTATCAGGTATTAGTCCACCTTTCGGTGGGTTATCCCTAGCCATAGGGCAGGTTGCCTACGCGTTACTCACCCGTCCGCCAGTATACTCATCCAGCCGAAGCCAAACTTTCCCCTTGACTTGCATGTGTTAGGCACGCCGCCAGCGTTCGTCCTGAGCCAGGATCAAACTCTCCGTCGTCCGAAGAATTTCGCTCATTTAAAACTCTTCCCTCTTCTAACAAGGGCTCCCCGCTGTCAAAGAACAATTGCTATTTTTTGCAAAGCCTTTCAATTTACGAAATATATTCTCCCCGTGTCAATAATGAATGGGCTTTTTATAAAAAAAATGTCCGATCTAAAAATCAGCCCCTAGAGACCAGTAATATATCGGTTTGCTCGAGTGTTGCAGATCGTACCGCCAGGCCACATCAAAACGTAATAATAATCCAAGAAAGAAAATGCGCGCACCAACACCATAACCGGAAATGAGGCTTGATAACTTATTCTGATCTACCGCCTTCCAGCCATCGGTATTATTCCAAGCACTGCCAATATCCGTAAATAACGCCCCCTGAATATTTCCCAAGGCAATCGGTGGCAAACCGAGCTGTATATACGGGATCAGAGGAAACCTGAATTCAAGATTGACTAAACCAAAATTTTGCCCCGATTGTTCGTAGTAAGACGCCCCGCGCAGTGGCGTAATAAATTCAGAAAAATATACGTCTTCAATACCATTGACCAAATAACGGTCATATCTGAATGACGGATTGATCCAGTTGGTTACCCCACCCAAAAAGAAGGTTTGCGGATTACGCCCCCGACTCGACCCCCCGTGCACACGAAAAGCAAAACTGTAGTTATCCGCCAACTTATAGTACTGACGGTAATCAAACTTAAATGTCTGAAAATCCAAACCGTTCTCTGAATACTTGGGACTTACCAGAAGAGATAAGGAATATCGCCGTCCATCGGCAGGACCGGTCATGCCCCATTCAATTTGATCATTGATCAGTTCAACACTGGGTAAAATTGTGCGAACCATTTCTGTGGGTCTGGGTACTTGTAAATATTCAAGATTTACATTGAACCAGGTCATACTATAGTCTATCCGTGTGAATTTTGAAAACGGCATTGAAACAGTCAAATTTGCCCCAAAATTGCGGAATCGTACGAGGCCATCAAAGGATGTTCTCCAAAAATTTGAGGTATGAAAACCACCAAAACCCCAATCAATCCTGTTTGGCAAATACCAGTATTGCATACTTATATTTGAGTTTTGCAGATCAAATACCAGATTTGTACCGATAAAAATTTTATGATTCCCCAGCATATCACTCAATGCAATCTGCGTGTATCCCTGCAAACCAAAAAACGTATCATAACCTGCCGCCCCATTGATGATATCCGGACTAAATTTTATTTTGTACTTATTAATCTTATATTCACCATTGGCATGTTTATACTCCGTTTGCTCCAGGGTCACTTTTTCCGGCTTCTCCGGTGTCTTCGACTCAAGATTCGCAAAGACATACCGACTGAAATCCGAAACGATCGGAGCCTCTGATCCCACGTCATTCTCAGCATCATCTTTTTCCTTGCGATGAACAGTATAGAGTTCTTTATTCTGTTCCAGACGATTAAAATAATGTGTTTTTTGAACATCAACCGGTTTCATGTCAAGTGGATTTTTAAGTAAATAAATATCCCATCCGCCACGATAAAAGGAGGTAAAAGCCAGACGCTGGGCATTCTTGTCCCAACTTAGCTGAAATGCACCGGTAATCAGATTTGTTACCGGCCACCGTTCATTGATCTCCAGATCATGAAAATATACATTTGATACACCTGATTCCTCGGCCACATAAGCAATCAAATCCTGATCCGGTGCGAATACCGGACTCCCTTCACGCGCAGGCGTATCGGTAATTCGAATCATATTCGAACCATCACGATTTAGAATGTAAATATCTTCATTTTGATAATTATGCTTATGCATATCAAAATTGCCCGGTGTATATTTATCGGTCGTATAGGACCCACGATCAGATACAAAAAGTATCCGCTGACCATCCGGTGACCATGAAGGATCACTGTCCGAGAATACATCGTTTGTTATATTGGTAATCTGCTTGGTCGCTAAAGAAAAAAGATAAATATCGCTCGCACCATCCTCGTTACCTACAAAGGCAATTTCATCGCCTTTTGGCGACCAGGAAGTCGAAAATATACCGTCAAGATCAAACTTATACTGTTCATAATCATCCTCTTGCAGGTCATAGATATATAAGGCATCCCAACCGCCTGCCTTTGCAGCCAATGTGATTTTCTTGCCATCCGGCGACCAGCTGAAACCCGGTTCCAGAAAATGTAATTCTTCAAAATTGACATCGGTCTCGCCTTTGATCAGACGCCTGATAACCTTGCCTTCCAGAACGTCCATCAGATAAATCGACATTTTCCCATCCATATTTGACAGGAATACCAGCTTGTCTCCCTGAGGCGAAAGCGCCGGACTGCTATTGATATAATTCCGTTCTTCACGGTGATCTGTAAGCGCTTTAGCGATCTCTCCCGGCTCCTTGCGGTCGGCAATATCCGGCCAGTATTCGCGCTTCATTTCACGCTGCCATTCTTCGGTCAGTTCCTTGAAATCAATTCCCAGGGCAGAGCGGAAAGCCGATTCTGAGCCAAAACTGCCTTTTATCTTATGCACGATCTCACCAATCTTCTCGGGACCATATTTTTGAGCGATATACCGGAACACACTGGCACCACCCTGATAAGGAAAATAGTCCAGAAATTCAATCGGCGGCAGATAACCGGTAAGCGTAGCGTCACGAACAACCATATCCAATCGGGTATCCCACCGCAAGGCGCAATATTCGGCTATGCCCTCAGAAAACCATAATGGCACCTGCGCAACCTGCCCGCTGATCAGTGACTGGACCGATCCGCCATACAACATATCGTTCATTACCGCATGTACTAATTCATGATGGATTACATGTCGGAACTGATCGTAGGACCCCTCATAGGGTAGTACGATCCTGTTTTTGTATAATTCCGTGAATCCGCCTATGCCCTCGTCAAGAAATGAAAATGTTACGTTTGTTTGTTGAAAGTGGTTGTGGGATTTATAGATAATGATTATGATGCGGTCGCTGATATCAAAATTAAAATCACCTTTAATCTCTACATAGGCCGATTCTGCCGCTTCTGCCGTAAATCTCGCAATATCATACCCCCCGTCATAGAAATAGACATCGAAATGTTCAGATTGTAAAAAACGCCAATCAAATTTCTCATATTGGATTTTATTCTGCCCAAAATATTGCATCTGAGCTTTTGCGCCCGTGCTGATAAACACCAGACCCATTAAAAGCGGCAATGTATATCTCATAATAGACCTCTGTATTTCCAATAGATACTTATTACTTTTTACTTTCTCAAGAATCATGCTTACATTATATATATTATATAATTTTAAACCCGGTGCAATTTATTCCATTAATAACCAGGCACAAATCTTAAATGACATTACCTACAAATTCGTTCCACAGTTTTAAATATATAGTAATTTTTATTCCATTTCTCGTTTTTTTTTGTGGTCGGGAGACCGCCCCGGGAATTGATGAAGAAAAATTTATCGATGTCTACGCCAGATTCTTGATCATCGGTGAATTAAGAATGGATGATTCACTAAGGTTTCAATATCAGGAAAAATTGTTATCAGAAAATTCTATGACCCGAACGGAATTAAAGCAATCAATTTCTTTCTTTCGTGAAGATCCTGAAAGATGGGTGCCTATTCTGGAACAAATCAGGGACCGGATCAAAGCGTTGAAAACCGAGGCCCCTGAGGATTCGACGAAGCAATTGGGAGAAAACTAGAAGGGATTAAAGCGGCTGCGGTTCACCAAAGACACACTGACCCCTATGATCATAACGATAGTGCCCAACCATAATAAATTTATCAGCGGTTTTTCTGTCACTTCAACTGCGAGCATTTCCCTGGATTCATCGGTGCCTGTGGTAATCTGATCCACCATTATCGTAATCGCACCTTGGTCTATATCAATATTCTGAATATTTAAAGCACGTTCGGTTTCCGGCAAAAAGGCCGGTATGAGCGCCCGGCTTTGGCCTGTGACTTTGATACCCGGTTTAATCGTATGAGCGCTTCCTTCATGGCTGATTTTTATCAGGGCATAAACCTCAATTGTATTAGCTGCCTGCGTATGATCACTCATCTCGTATCCGTCAAAAATCATCGTATATTTTTCAAAATATGCCGGTTCGGCTTTATTTAAGGTGATCTGACTTGCAGAGATGGTTTGATCCGCAGGAATAACCTGAATGGGAGAAATATACAGATCTTTAATCCACAAATTATGAACCGATGGATTGCGCATAAAAGCTTTATTGAATTCACTCCAATAAAATTTTGGCGAAGCTTCCAGCGGATTTACGCCAATGCCGGCGACCTGTATCACAGCTTCATCCTTCCCATCTGAACCCCTTCTGAATCCCTGATAATTCATCTCGTAGGTCAGTACCTGTTTAGGAGAATTTATCGGCAAAGTGGTGCGGGTATTTGTTTCATAGGCAGAAGATGTAATTATGCCGATCAACATAAAACCTATCCCAACATGGCTTAGATAACCTCCGAAATCTAGACTACGCGCCTTGAGCCTCCTGAAAACAATTTCACCATTTACCGTAATCGCAAAGATAAACAGCATAAAAATCACAAGCGGAATCAGATCCCGTAGACCCAGAATAAAACCCAGTATCCCGATGAAAATAGCCGTCATAATGTGAAAACGATATCTCATAATATTTATCTGATTTTCGCGACGCCAACTGAGTATGGGTGAAAGTGCAATAAATAAACCCACCATAATTGCAATCGGAGCATTCAATAAATTATAATATTCAATAGATACATTTGAGGGTTCATCGGCGAAGACACCTGTGATCAGCGGTGCCGAAGTTCCAAAGAAGGTCAAAATAGAGGATAGCAGCAAAGCCAGAATACCAAATAACATAAAAGTTTCGCGGGTTAAGAATTTTTCACTGACCCTTTCAGCCCTTATATTTCGTGTGCCATAGATATACATGATAAGTGAAAGGGCAACAAACAATACAACAAATGCTGAAAGATAATCGGTCAGGACACTTTCACTGAAGGAATGGACCGAAAAATCAGACAAGACACCGCTCCGTGTAAGGAATGATCCATACAGAACAAGAATAAAGGTAAAGAGAGCAAGAAAAATATTTGTCCGTTTTAATCCGCCATGTCTTCTCTGGACGATTGCCCCGTGTAAAAATGCAAGCGAGGCCAGCCATGGAATAAAGGAACTGTTTTCCACCGGGTCCCACCCCCAATAGCCTCCCCAACCAAGAGTCGTATACGCCCAATATCCACCGAGAATGATTCCCGTACCCAGAGCAAGCACCACAAAAATGCCGTATGGAAATACTTTTCGGATCCAATTATCATGGTTCTTGGTAACCAGGGCTGTCATGGCGAAGGCAAACAGGATCATCGTGGCCGAATACCCGGTAAACAGAACCGGTGGATGGATAATCATCCAGGGATCCTGCAGCAGCGGATTTAAACCATTGCCGTCAAGCGGTACCATTCCCGCTTCAAACCGGCCCGGATTCATATCCCAGATATAGGTAAACGGATTCTTTTTAATAAGGATCATGGCAATGAAAGCCAATACAAGATTCATAAAACTCATGATCAGCGGTTCATCATCAAATTTTTTGCGGATCAGAACAATTCCATAAATACTACCTAATGCCAACCATAACAGGAATGTCCCCTCCTGACCGCCCCAGAAAGTGGTAATCAGATAAAAGGGTGAGAGGTCGCGGGAGGAATAGCTGAATACATATTGCCATTGAAACTGATGTGTTTGAATTCCCCACATCAGTAAGCCAGCCTGAAAAAAAATTAATCCCGCTGAAAGATAAAAAGCATATCGCGCAATTTGTAAAGATTCATCTGCCCGGTCCCGGTAATAGAGATAATAACTTGCGATTGAGATGATCAGGCAGACAAAAGTAAGGGCCGTGGTTGTAACCCCGATAATCACAGGTTAGTGCTCTCTTCCATGTATTTGGACGGACATTTGACCAATAATTCTTTCGCGTGAAATTTTCCGTTATTATACTGACCTATACAAACGATTTCAGTTGCCTGCTCAAAATTGCCTGGTTTGGCACCATCGTATACAACCTGAATTTGTTCCCCGACTTCGTCGACCATATCGAATACAAATACATTCTGTTGCATATCGAAACTACCGTTGTCGACACGTTTGCCTTTTACCTGAACCATGGCTTCACTTGCTTTGGCTTCTGCAATGGTAACATAAGGGGTCAGTGTTTTATTGAAAGAAATACCCGCCCAAACGATGAAAGAGACAATGATAATACCACCAACTATATATTTTGCCTTCATGAATTTATTTCCTTTGCTCGTCACAAATACTATTTAAAACATTTTCCCGGGTTAATTATTTCCACTTTTTTCAATTTTTTCCAATCTTGATTTCAATTCCCGGGCTTGCCCGCTCAAATGCCACATAAACCCAAATATTCCAGCCCAAATTATCAGGATAATGATCATGACAGTGTATATTGGTTCCATCTATATCTCCCGTTTCATTATTTTCATTCTAATATTTATCAGATCCAACTTTGTTTTGAACATCCAGAAAAAAAGCACCGAAAAACCAAAAAGAGAAGAGAGAAAAACCGTAAGCATTTTTCCGTCCATATTTATTTTACCCTGCGGATTGATAAGCGGATCGGGATGCAGGGAAGCGTATACGCGGGGAACAATAAAAACGAAAAACGGCACGGTAATAAAGGCAAGCAAAGCATACACCGATCCAAGAGCGGCCCTGCGCTCAGGGTGTTCTATAGCCGAGCGAAGGGCAAAATATGCGGCATATACCAACAGCAGGATAAATATCGAGGTTTCACGGGGATCCCAGTTCCAGAAAGATCCCCAACTCATTTTAGCCCAGACTGAACCGGTAATGGTAGCCAGAACGCAGAACACGAATCCTAACTGGCTTGCAGCCTCGGCACGTTTATCAAATATAATATCCCGCTTGCGGAGATAGAGCACACTGTAGACGGCACCGATCAGGAAAGCGAGGACCGTTATCCAGGCTGTAGGTACATGAAAGTAGAGAATCCGTGTATATTCTCCTAAACCCTCTGCCAGAGGCGCCCATAAAAATGCTCCGATAATTACCAGGATCATCCAGATAAATAGTGCGGTTTTCCATATATAATCAATCATAATTCACCTTTTTTATTCTTTCCATACAAACTCAAACAACAAAACCGACCCTGTTATCACGACAACAGCATAGGCAAAAAGCATCTGAATTTCAGCTGAAACCGCCGCAATACTGCTTGCATTAACGGCAATTTTGGTGCCACTTATTCCTGCCACAATAACCGGCAGTAAAATCGGGAAAGCAAGAACAGTAAATAAGGCCCCTTTTGCGCTGGCTTTGGAAATAATTGCAGCAATTATCGTTGCACCAGCCGATAACCCGAGACTGCCCAGGATCAGAATAATAAAAAACGCACCGACACCTTCCACACTAAAACTCATTACGGCGAAAAAGAGAGGAATGATGATAACCTCAAGCAGAACAAAGAGTATCAGATTGAAGATAAATTTTCCAAGAAAAATAGCGGTCGGTAAGGCGAGGAGTTTCAGGGTATCAGCCGTATGTTTTTCCTCTTCCCGCACAAAAATATGCGAAAGACCGGACATGGCCGAGAAAAAAAGTACAATCCACAACAATGCCGATTTGACTTCGGGCGATGCCCCGAATGTTCCGATGGAAAAAGAGACGGCAACCAGGGTAACCAACGCAAAGAGTAGAATCGCGTTTATCGAATATCTGGTTTTATATTCCTGCCTGATATCTTTATCAAATATGTACCATGCGTTACGTACCAACTGCAATCTGCTTGTCTCCGTATTTAACATCTTCCTGATCATTGGTCGCAATGACCAGTATTTTATCACGTTTCTGATTTTCCATTATCTGATAGACCCTCTCAATTCCCTGCTGAATCTAAATTCGATGTGGGTTCATCGAGAAACAAAATTTTTGGTTCATGCAACAGTGCCACGATATATTTAAGACGTTGCCGCATCCCCGAGGAATATGTTTTTACCGCATCATTTTCACGTCCATCGAGTTTGAAAAATACAAGCAATTCGTTTACCTTGTGATCTACCCCTTGCAGATTTCTCATACGGGTAAAAAACTGAATATTTTCATCTGCCGTCAATTCTTCATACAATTCCAGGTAGGGACTGACCAGACCGATATATGGAAAAATATGATCCGATTCAATTTCTTTGCCGTTCTCCAGATATCTCAGTTTGCCCTCAGAAGGACGAATCAGACCACAAAGAATCTTTACGAGTGTTGTTTTTCCCGATCCGTTAGGACCGGTTATGGCAAGCGATTGTCCATCCGTCAGGGCAAACCCTATGTCCCGCAAAATCCTCTTTTCACCAAAATTTTTCCCCAACCCCTCAGCTGCTATTTCCATTATAGTCCCAAGCATTATCATAAAAGAATAATCTTTAATTTTACAAAAATTTAACCGGACAATACAATTTTAAACAAAAAAAGAGGCCTTTTAGGCCCATGCGTAATTTTATATTTGACACCATGCGTGTCTGGAATAAAATAAAATTTATGTATTTAAAAAATTTATCTTTCGCTATGCATAAGTTAATCCTCCCCCTTAATTTCCGCCGGCAGGCGGATCTGCCCGCTGGCCTGCCCCCCTCCCTGATGGCGATAAGTGCGGGGGAAACCATTTCCAGATATTGCAGATCAAGTTTTTCTCTTTCCAGACCGGTAAAAATGCATCTAGCTTATATAAAAGATGGTCCGTAACATGTTTTAACCGGACACGCATGATCTGAAACGACAATAAATAAAAAGGCCATTCCCCGTTAAAGTGGAACAGCCCATTCATTTTTCAAACTGAAGCGATCGATCAATCCTGGTGGTGAAGTTCCTTTTCGGTCAGATATTTGTTTAAACTTTCCAGATTGAACAACCACTTACCACCCAATTTAATTGCCGGAATATCCGTTTTACCGCTTTCAAGTAGTCGATAAAGGCTGCCCTTATGCATCCTCAGATATTCTGCGGCTTCTTTCAGTGTAAGAAGTTGATATTTTTTATCTTCCACTTGACATTTCCCCATAACTTGTGAGAATCTGAACTTTTTATATTACAGCAATTTGAGTGCCATTCAGATCAAATGCCTTCAAATGATTAAAAAACACAAATTTATGTAAATTCGTTAGAAAATGTAAATATGTACTCCTCCCATATTTAAGAATATTGTTTAGTATTTTTTAAATATTAGGAATTATAAAGAAATAAAATGAAAGGCGTAAATTTATCAGAAGCCGTTAAATTTGAGCGATTTAGCGTTTGCCAGCTTGCGGTAGATATACGGTGTACTATACCAAACCATGAGGGCAAGAATAATACCGGCAATCACGTCAACGACATAGTGGTAGCGTAAATATACGGTAGAAAGGATGAGGCTGGTTCCAATGACATTCAACACCAGAAAATACCGTGGGGCATGCTGTCGTGCATACATCATGATCAGGAGAGTCACTTCTGTGTGCCCGCTGGGGAAAGCATCACGCTGCGTATTTTCCAACGTATTGAGTGTATGCTGGATTGATTCGGCCAACCAGATTCCCGTCAGAGGAAAAGACTGAAGATTTGTCAGTGTAAAACGGGGCCCGATTGCCGGGACAAGAAAGTACCCCACATAGGATGCATAAAAACCGTAAACCATAAGAAAGAGGAACAGGTGGAAATGGCTGAGATCCTCCTTGCGATATAGAATATACCCCATGATTAGTGGTAAAAAATAAAAAGTTGTATAGATCCACTGGAAATACTCGGTTAGTGGTGGAAAAGTTAAACGTTCAAGCCAGACAGTTGGATGAACTCCAAAAATCGAATAATCCAGGCGTATCAGCAAATGGTCAAGATCGACCGGATTTACGTTATGCACCAGATAGTGTAATTCGGCAAAACTAGTGGGAATGATCAATAAAGGATTCCAATCGCGTACCCAGCGAATCACAGAACTATTCCCCAGGTTGGGAAGGGTGAGCACAAATGTAATGATGCCAAGGTGATAAATGAGAAGATATTCAGGGAACGGTACCGCATGTATATGAAAAACGATAACACCAATCATCAATACCTGATATAATATGGTTCCCACATCCGCAGGATGAGAAAGCCTGACCCGATTTACTTTCATATCTTCCCATTTTATTAAAAAGATGGAATATAATAACTAGACTTAAAAATATCGAGCCTGAAAAAAAATAATTAGAGCGGTATGTTGCCATGTTTTTTTCGCGGATTTCGATCAACCTTATTGGCAAGCATTTTTAGTGATTGGATCAGGCGCAACCTGGTCTCTCGTGGCCGGATTACCTCATCAATAAAACCCCGCTCAGCAGCCAGATAAGGATTTGCAAATTTTTCCCGATACTCCTTTTCTTTTTGCTGAAGTAGTTCAGACGGATGCTTACTTTCCTGAATTTCTTTGCGAAAAATAATTTCAGCGGCTCCTTTCGGTCCCATTACAGCGATTTCTGCTGATGGCCACGCTAGATTAATATCTCCGCGGATGTGTTTGGAACTCATGACGTCATATGCACCGCCATAAGCCTTTCGTGTAATAACGGTAACTTTTGGAACCGTAGCTTCACAATATGCATATAGCAATTTAGCCCCATGTTTAATAATTCCACCCCATTCCTGTGCAGTACCCGGCAAGAATCCCGGAACATCGACGAAAGTAACTAACGGGATATTGAAGGCGTCACAGAAGCGAATAAAACGTGCTGCTTTTACGGATGCATCTATATCCAAGACCCCCGCAAGCACGGCAGGTTGGTTAGCAATTATGCCGACCGATTGACCATTTAAACGTCCGAATCCAATGATAATATTTGCGGCAAAGCGTTCGCTGACTTCAAAAAAATTTCCTTCATCCATGACCAAATGAATGACATCACGCATATCATAAGGTTGAGCAGAATCATCCGGAACGACTGTATCCAATTTTTCCTCGCTGCGGTCTGCCGGATCAGATGCGGGCACAGATGGCGGATCTTCCAGGTTATTCTGCGGAATAAAGGTCAGAAGGATTTTTATTTTTTCGACACAGTCCAATTCATTTTCACATACGAAATGACTGACACCACTTTTGGTGGCATGGGTCACGGCACCACCCAGGGATTCGGAATCAATATCTTCATGGGTTACGGTTTTCACCACATTTGGACCGGTTACAAACATATAACTTGTGTTCTTAACCATCAGGGTAAAATCTGTGATCGCCGGTGAATAAACTGCACCCCCTGCACACGGACCCAAAATGGCTGAAATTTGGGGTATGACTCCAGAGGCCAGTGTATTGCGCAAAAATATATCCGCATAGCCGCCGAGACTGACAACACCTTCCTGAATCCGGGCACCTCCGGAATCATTTAATCCGATGACAGGTGCACCGATTTTCATGGCCATGTCCATAATCTTGCATATTTTTTCGGCAAATGCCTCTGACAAGCTGCCGCCAAAGACCGTAAAATCCTGGCTGAAGATATACACCATCCGACCATTAACATAACCATATCCGGTAATTACGCCATCACCCGGTATTCGCTGCTTCTCCAACCCGAAATCTTTGGAACGATGTTTTACGAAGCGATCAATTTCGACAAAAGTGCCCTCATCGACCAGGAGTTCCACCCGCTCGCGCGCTGTGAGTTTTCCCTTCTCATGCTGCGCTTTGATGCGGTCTTCTCCACCACCGAGTTTACTTTCTTTATTAAGTTTTTCCAGGTATTTAAACTGTGCTTGGCGGTTCATATTTCCTCTTAAGCTTGTAGGTAACCCTCTTCCCGCATACTCAGATATCCCTTACGTGTTACGATCAAATGATCGGCCACCGGGATATCCAAAATCTTGCCCGCTCCGACCAGTTGATTGGTCATCTGCAGATCCTCCTGGCTCGGTTTAAGCTGGCCCGAAGGATGGTTATGTATCAGAATTACATGAGCTGCTGCATTCTTAATTGCAAATTTAAACACTTCTCTGGGGTGTACGAGGGCACTATTTAATGTCCCTACCGTCACCAAATCACTACCAAGGTATCTGTTTGCACTATCGAGTAATGCAATGGCAAAAACCTCCTGTTTCAGATGTCCTAAGCGTGCGATAAATATCTTTGCCACATCCGCAGGTTTCCGAAATATGATACATTTTTGCTCTGCTATTTCCAGTTGCATCTGGCGGGATAATTCAAATGCTGCTTTCAGGACGACAGCCTTTGCCTTTCCAATACCATTGACCTCCATCATCTCCTGTATGGAAGCTTCGGCAAGCTTTTCGAGGCCGGAAAACCGGTTCAGGATATCCTTACCAACATCCACGGCAGTATTAACACCTGTCCCTGTTCCAATTAAGATGCCGATTAGTTCTGCCGGAGAAAGTTTTTCCGGCCCCCTGCGCATCAGTTTTTCCCTCGGACGCTCGTTCTCCGGCCATTGTTTAATAGGCATATAGAATCCTTATCTAGGATGCGTCCCTGGATGCAATCCATTGGCGGATATAAGCGATCGCATCCTGGGTAGAAGAACCCGGACCGAACAATTTACCTACACCTGCCTTTATTAGTTTTTGCATATCCTGTTCAGGGATGATACCACCACCTGTAAGTAATTTATCTGCTATACTATTTTCGCGCATGAGCTGCAATACACGCGGGAAAATCGTCATATGGGCACCCGATAGAATACTCAGGGCAATGACATCAACATCCTCCTGAACGGCCGTTTCGACAATCATCTCCGGTGTTTGACGCAATCCCGCATAAATCACCTCGAAACCGGCATCGCGCATTGCTGATGCTACAACTTTCGCGCCACGATCATGTCCATCCAGGCCGGGCTTTGCAACCAATACTCTAATTTTCTTTTCCATAATTCATGTACCTCAATGATCAAATATCAAACGCTTAAAACTGTGCCTGCTCGATATACTCTCCGAATTCAGTTTTGAGAACGTTTACCATCTCTCCCAACGTGACATATGCTTTTGCCGCTTTTACAAAAACCGGCATCAGGTTTTGCTCCCCGGCTGCAGCATGTTTTAATTCATCCAATACTTTCTTCACCGCCTGATTGTCACGCTTTTTACGTAATTCCGCAAGCCGTCGCACCTGTTGTTCTTCAACTTCTTTTTTAATTTCAAGCAGCGGGATTTCTATTTTTTCATTTTCTTCCGCATAATCATTGACCCCGACAATAATACGGTCCTTGCGTTCAATTTCTCTCTGATATTGATAGGCTGCTTTTGCCATCTCATTTTGGAAAAAACCCTTTTCAATTGCCGGGATAACGCCTCCAAGCTCATTGATTTTAGCAAAATATGCCTCGGCCTGTTTTTCCATTTTGTTGGTAAGATCTTCAACAAAATAACTACCCGCGAGCGGATCTATTGTATTAGGCACTCCGGTTTCATAAGCAAGGATCTGTTGTGTACGCAAGGCGATCATAACGGCCTTTTCAGAGGGCAGTGCGTGGGTTTCATCCATTGAATTTGTATGAAGTGACTGAGTCCCTCCCAGCACGGCAGCCATTGCCTGATAAGCCACCCGTACGATATTGTTTTCTGGTTGCTGCGCGGTCAGTGAGCAACCTGCTGTTTGGGTATGGAAACGTAACAACCAGGATTTTTCATTTTTCGCACCATATTTTTCGCGCATATGTCTCGACCAGATACGCCTTGCTGCCCGGTATTTGGCAATTTCTTCAAAGAAATCATTATGCGCATTGAAGAAAAATGACAATCGCGGCGCAAATTTATCGATGTCCAATCCACGTTCCAGAGCCGCCTCGACATACGCAAAACCGTCGGCGAGTGTAAAGGCCAGTTCCTGGGCTGCGGTTGACCCGGCTTCACGGATATGATAACCACTTATACTGATCGTATTCCACTGCGGCATACAATCGGTGCAATATTCGATCATATCAACGATTATACGCATCGATTCTTTCGGTGGAAAAATATATTCTTTTTGGGCGATATACTCTTTGAGGATATCATTCTGCATGGTTCCTCTTAAATTTTCGAGTGGAATGCCCTGTTTTTCAGCAACAGCGATATAAAATGCCAGAAATATAGCCGCAGGTGAATTGATCGTCATTGAAGTAGATACCTGATCCAGTGGGATGTTGTGCATAAGTGTTTCCATATCGGCGAGCGAACTTACCGCAACCCCGCAGATACCTACTTCACCTTCGCTCATGGGATCATCCGAGTCTCTCCCCATCAAACTGGGCAGATCAAAGGCAATGGATAGTCCGCCCTGTCCGCGTTTCAGCAGATAATGAAACCGGCGATTGGAATCCTCCGGTGTCCCGAAGCCGGCGAACTGACGCATGGTCCACAACCGGCCGCGATACATATTATGATGTATGCCTCTCGTATAGGGATATTCGCCGGGAAATCCGAGATCCTGTTCAAAATCAAAATCATAAAGCATGTCCGGTGTACCCAGAATTTCAACGGTCTCACTGGAGGTGGTGATAAACTTTGCAGCACGGTCTTTTGTCTTTTTCTCCTTTTCCTGCTCCCATTTCTGTTTTCTCTTGCTAACGTGATCTATGTTTTTGGACATACAATACTCCCGGTATTTCTGTTGGATTTAAGATTTACGCATCAGTTCCTCGATCATCTGATTTGCAAGAAGATAGGGTGATATATTCTGTTGCTCTTTTTTCAGGTGATCGGATAATATTTTTTCCCGCGATGGGGTCCAAACGCGACGCTCGATTTCTGCCCTGATCAGTGTTTTCAGGCGCGTTTTAAGCCTGGCCAGCCGTCGACTCTGAAGAAGGTCCGTAGATTGAAGGAACTCCCGATGACGGCCAATTTCAACCCAAATTGTGTCAATTTTCTCGCCGCGGATTGCAATTGATGGCAGCACTTTGGGATCCCATCCGCTGACAGATTCTTTGAGGTGTAAAACATATTCAAGGTCCTTTTGCATGCGCTCCGACCCCGGGCGATCATATTTATTGAGAATAAATATATCACCGATCTCCATTAACCCGGCTTTAAGCCCCTGGATAATATCGCCCCCCTCAGGGACAAGCATCACCATCGTTGTATCTGCAGCATCGGCAATATCAAGTTCTACTTGACCGACACCAACGGTTTCGAAAATAATGATTTCATAACCGGCGGCGTCCAGAATATCGGCAGCCTGCGTTGCAGTGGCTGCCAGTCCACCAAGACTTCCTCTACTGGCCATACTCCGGATGTAGACACCCCTGTCCAGGATCAAATCTCCCATACGAAGGCGATCACCCAAAACCGCACCACCGGTGAACGGGCTGGTCGGATCAATGGCGATAATGCCAACCTTCAGGTTCTGATTCCGGATCAACCTGGCAAGGTGATTGGTCATGGTACTTTTACCAACACCGGGAGGACCCGTAATACCTATCCGATATGCCTTTCCCAGATTGGGATAAACGGCATCAAGAATCTCCCTGTATGCGCCTGTTTCATTTTCAATTTGGGTGATTGCCTTTGCAATTGCATTACGGTCAGATTTCAGAATCGATTTAACCAGGTATTTATAATCCATAGAATTGACGTGCTCTGCATTAAATAAATTACGTTATGAACAGAATAAGAAAGATGCAAGTTTTAAGTAGAGGTTGAAGAAGCGAACGTGAGATGTTTCTATAAGATTTTTGATAATTCCCGAATATATTTTTTGGCCTGTAACCGGATAACCCCAAGATTTTTATCATTCTTGGCCAGATAGACCAGAAATTCCTTTTTATCAAATATCTGGCTAAGACTCAGAATATTGTCCTCGAACTCCACATTTATCTGCTTTGTTTTTTTAAGCCCCAGCTCTTGGCCGACCTGATCGACCTGGCGAATAAAATTGGAAATTACCAGGGTAATCTCACTGATCTGGTAACCAACATCGGCAGATTTGCTGATCTTGGATGCGACCGGAAGTCCTTCCGGATCAAAGACACTCACCACCTGTACCCCATTGAGTCCGATCACCTGATCGAGTATAAAATTTATTTTCTTTTGCAGCATGGCTTGTTGATCCGCAATTTCGGATTTGCCTCCGGGTTTTGCCTCATCCACCCGCCGCATGCCTTCCAGGAGCAGACTTTGCCAACCTTTTATGATCGTTTCTTTTGGGGCCGATTCCCCTCGTTTCGTTGAAAAATTGCCCCCTTCCCAAGAAAGCATATCGTAGAAAGCCTCCTCACCCTCCAGGCCTTTGCACTGAGCATGGACCAGATTTCCTTCGGAAAAATATATTGCGCCTTTGTTATCATCCCGGCTTACATATAGACACGAGGTCATCCTGCCCAGACAATTCATTTGGATAAGATCACTCAAATGAAAATCGCTTATCGTCCCGATAAATCCTTTTTTTTCCTCAATCGCTTCTAAAATTAACTGACGGAGTTCACTGATCTCAAACGGCTTCTCAATATATTTCAGGCATCCTCTGGCATTGGCTTCATCATGTACCTCGGAAGAACCGTATGCGGTCATAATGATCACTTTCGTGCTTGGGTAATAGTCTTTTATCTTTACCAACAGATCCAGGCCCGAAATTTCGGGCATTCTAATATCACTTATGACCAACTCAACAGGCAGTTGTGAAAGGACTTCCAGAGCCTTTTTACCACTATTCACACAGATTAAATCATACCTGTCTTTATCCTTTGCCAAATGCTTGGAAATCGACCAGGTAAGATCATCCTCATCATCAACGACCAATACACGCTTTAGTTCTTCTGACATAATTATACCTTTTTGCACCCCTTGTTATCATTATTATCGATTGGAGGTCCACCACTCTTTAGCGTTTTGCAAACATCCTTTTTCTGAAATCGATACATTATGAAGTGAATTTTTGATGCCACAAATAATTTCCTGATTAAAGAGAAACGTGCAGGGCAGATCGGTTGCAACCGTATATTGGAATTCAGACCAGGCCCGTTCACGAATTTCCTTTTCCATGGCATTCAAACCCGATTCAATCAGACTGTCAGCCCTGGCACTCTCATAGGACATCATATTCAGCCCATCACGGATCTCTGCGCTGTGAAAGATTTGGGACGGCTCATAATTGTCTTCATCAATCCAAGTCAACAGCAGGGCATCAAAATCTTTACTTCGGATTATCTGCCGAATTTTTTGCCAGTCAGCAACTTCAATGGCAATTTTAACACCGATTGCGGCCAGGTTGGCCTTGATATTTAATGCCAACTCCTTGCGAATGGAATTCTCACGATTAATTAAAAGCGACAGTTCCAGTCTTTTCCCCCTCCGTTTACGTACACCGGTAGTCTCATCCAGCCGCCATCCCGCTTCATCCAATATACGTTCAGCCTCCTGTGGATTATAAGATACCTGCGGCAGACTATCATTGAGGACCCTCAGACCAGGATAGACCGGACCTTCTATTTTACGGGCATAACCCGCCAAAACACCGTTTATTAAGGCGTCACGATCGATAGCCATAGACAACGCCCGACGCATGCTAAGATCTGCCAAAATCGGCTTTTTAATATTCCAGGCAACAAAGGAATATCCTTGTTCCGGATAGGTGCGGATTTCATAACCGGGTGTTTTTTTAATCAAATTGATCATAGAAAATGGAAGATCCACAACTAAATCAGCCTTTGAGCCACGAATCCTCTGGGCGAGCTGATCGTCGCCGTTATAAAAATAGATGATCAAACGGTCAAGTCTCGGAAAACCGCCAGGATAGTATTTATTTCTTATGAGTAAAACTGAATCCGGTGATGAGCTCACTAGTACAAAGGGGCCACAACCGATAAATTCATTCTGGTAAACCGTTACAAGTTTGGCGGTATCAGATAAATATTTTGACCATACCGCCGGTAAGATCGGAAATTTTGAATGAAAAAATGGATCTGCTACCGGTCTGTTGAAATTAACACGAAACGAGAGGCTGTCAATAACCTCCACATCCCGGATAACTTTATACTGTTCTGCCATCCTACTTCTAAAATAAGGCAATTGCATTACTTTTAAAGTGAATGCCACATCGGCGGCGGAAATATAGATTCCATTACTCCACCGATATGCCGAATTGAGAACATAGGTGATTGAAGTATTTCCTGATCCCACCTGCCAGGCGCTAACCAGATTGCCGCTGGCTTGATTATCACCTTCGTACGTAATAATTGGCAGACTCAGCATGTATTGAGATATTTGACGCAAATTGGATTCCTGAATGAGAAGTGGGAAAAGATAGTCATTGGCGCTCTGAATAGAAATTCTCACCGTTCCGCCGCTGGAGAGCTGCAGAATCCTTTTCAGACATTTTTTTATCGCAAGATATAAATAATGCCAGAATTAATATTGCCAGAACTTTTATCGACGACATCATTTCCAAAATGTCCAGATTAAAATGAATAATATTGGAGAAACAAAAATGATACTGTCAAACCGATCGAGCATGCCGCCATGACCCGGTAATAATGAAGAAGAATCCTTAACACCTGCATCACGTTTGAACCAGGATTCGACCAGATCTCCCACTGTCCTACGATCCCGAATACAAGACCAAATATCATTGCCTGAAACCAGCTAAGCGGTAGTATCGAGAGTAATTGTATTATGCTCAGCACAATAATACTTCCGATCACACCGGCGATGCCCCCTTCGATTGTTTTATTGGGTGAAACCTTTTGATATCACTTATGCTTGCCTATTTTTTTCCCAAATCCGTAGGCAAATGTATCGCAAACCCAGATTGAAATAAACATCGTCATTACATATTTAAAGCCGGCATTGGTTGTCCCCGGCATAAGGGTATCCGTTAGCGCCCGAACGTGCAGGAGGAAACCCAACAAAACAGGAATGTAAAACAATCCGAGAAGTGTAACTCCGATATTTGTGGCCACATTATTATGCCGGCGAAACATTTCGTATGCAATGATCGCCATCATTCCGAGGACCAGCATTATACCCGTGATAAACCATTGACTCGTTTCAATGCCTATAAGGATAGCAAGACCTATGATAATTCCCGAGACAGACTGAGGAAAAATCGATTTACCCAATTGCATTTTGTAAAATTCCCATTGCGCTACGGTACTGATCACCGATACAACTGCAAAAAAGTACCATCCACCCAGATAAGTAGTAACCACCAGTAAGGGAATTCCAAACGTTGCGACAGAAATTCGTTTAGCGAGCTCGGTCATTCTAGTCAGCCTGTAAATACTTTATTGTACGGTACCCGATATCCTTTCGATAATACATTTTTTCAAAATGGATGCTTTTTATCTGTTCATAGACATGGCGTTTGATCTCAGCAAAATCACTGCCGGTGGCGACGACGTTCAGAACCCTGCCTCCACTGGTTACCACCTTTCCCTCTTTCACCTGGGTACCGGCATGGAATACCATAATATCTTCCGGTAGCCGGTCAAGCCCCTGAATTATTTTACCTTTATCATATGTATCTGGATACCCTCCTGAAGCCAATACCACGTCAATTGCCCAACCTTCATGAAAATTCACATTGATACCTCTCAGATTACCCTCTGCAGCGGCCAGCAATATCGGCACCAGATCACTTTTTAATAATGGCAGGACGACTTCAGTTTCCGGGTCACCAAAGCGGCAATTGTATTCCAGCACATTTACAAGGTCCTTATTGATCATCAAACCGAAATAGAGTACCCCTTTATAAGGCTTTGCTTCGATTGCGATAGCGGAGAGTGTTGGTTCGATAATTTTTTGTTTTACCGTTTCGATCAAATGGGATGTTGCAAGTGGTGCGGGGGCATAGGCCCCCATCCCTCCGGTGTTCTTACCTTTATCCCCATCCAGAATCTTTTTATGATCCTGAGACGATGAAAGCAGGATATAATTCGCACCATCGCATATCGCAAACAAAGACAATTCATCACCTTCCAGATATTCCTCCACGATAACTTCCGTTGCAGCCGAGCCAAAAATCTTTTCTTCCATCAGGGATCGTATGCCAGATTTGGTCTCTTCACGTGTTTTACAGATAAGTACGCCTTTGCCAGCTGCCAGTCCGCTTGCTTTCAGGACTACCGGAAAGCTGACGATACCATCAATATACCGATAGGCGTTTTCTGCCTTTCTGAATACAGCATACCCGGCGGTAGGAATACCGTATTTTTGCATCAGATTTTTTGCGAATACTTTGCTGCCTTCAAGACGTGCTGAGGATTTTCCGGGTCCAAATATTTTAAGTCCGAGTTTCTCAAATTCATCAACGATACCTTTGACCAGTGGATCTTCTGGTCCGACCACTGTCAGATCTATCCGATTGTCGTTTGCAAACGAAAGCAGCCGCTCGATATCTGTAGCTGCAATCGGGATATTTTCCGCAAGTTTTGATGTGCCGGCATTTCCAGGTGCACAGTATATTTTTTGAACCAGGGGACTTTGCGTGATTTTCCAGACCAGGGCATGTTCTCTGCCGCCATTACCAATAACCAGAATCTTCATTGGGTCTCCGGATATGTAAATAAATCAGCCAAAAACTTAGTAATTATGCGATAAAATTACAATCCATCCCCGACTATGCTCATCACATTGGAAAAGAAAACTGCCCATGTCATACATGAGCAGTTCAATATACAGAATAAATTCAGAAATTATTTGGTGTTATCAAAATATTTAGCCGGTTTGGACTTCCATCGATTCAAAGTTCAGTTCCGAACCCATGACACTATGCGGAATCGAAAAAATGATCAGCATAATCACGGCTGCTGCAATTATCCAGCCGCGGGCGTTTCGTCCCTTCAATCCACGCCAGACTGCGATCAACCAGAATACCATTGCGATCAGCGTCTTATTATCGGTCAGGTCCATTCCCCACGGGAAACCGGTCCAGTAGGCATCAAAAGCAAATTTTTGGACAACCGGACCTAGAATTATTCCCCCGATGAAGAGAAATACGGCGGCCCATAGGCCTATCTTATAGGCATTTTTACCTTTCGCTAATGCCTCGAGCCCGGCCAGATTGCTCAACAACATGGCTGCAAAAATTATAATAATATGCAGAAGCAGAACAAAATCCGGGACTTCACCTGTGAATCTGGTAATGACCGTCTGGTCTGTAGGAATGGTTATTGTATTGCCATGCTTTTCCAGCAAGATAAAAAATTCCAACTTCCCTGCCGGGGGTTGATGGGGTAAAGCAGCTTTTAGGTGCGCGCCGTCACGCACAAGTTTCATCCCCTTCCAGCCATCGTCAGTCTTGAACCGCTTAAAAAGGAGAACGCCGGAGATGGCCGTATCCGGTGCCGAAAGCATCACCTGTTGATCTGTCGGTTCATCATGACCCCGGTCAAATTGATAACTTATCTCTGTGTTCTGCCATCTTACACTCCCGAATGTTGGGTGGGTTGGACCCGTGAGTTTTTGATAGACTGCGGCACCAATTGTGATCAAAATAGCGAGCACAATTCTTACAATAAAACCTGTATTTTTTAAGGCCATATTAAACTCCTTTTTACCTGATAAACGGATAAATCAACCTTGCATATAACGAACGGGGAAATTTGTCAATATCATGAAATCCCAGTTTCTCGGGTGCTTCATGGCTTTCCGGATAATAGATTGTACCAAAAAGCCAATCCCAGAGGCTGAAAACAATAGCAAAATTTTGTCCATGTTTATAGTGCATTTCTCTGTCATGATGCCAGATATGCAGACGGGGAGAGTTAAAAATATAACGTAAAATCCCCCAATCGACCCTGATATTTGCATGATTAAGGTGGCCGATTAAAGTGGCCACAACGGCTATCAGGAAGATTACCTGAGAATCAACACCTAAAATAATGAGCGGAATATATTTAAAACTTTTATAAATGACAATTTCCATCCAATGAAATCGAAAATTTCCGATCCAATCCATTTCTGTAATGCTATGGTGCAATTTATGGAATTCCCACATCCAGGATACTCTGTGCAGCAGGTTATGCACACACCACTCAATGAAGTCAGCCAGAATAAAATAGAATATAAATTGCACCCAAAGTGGAGATGAAGCTAAAAGATTCCATGATTCCGGAGCAGGCAGATCAACCAATTGGAATAAATGATTTAACCAGGTAACAACCCATACCGTCACATAGGCAAGCAAAAGACCCGCATAATGACCGTTGAAAACAAGCCAAAACAGGTCTTGAACAAACTGTAGCCGGAAAACTTTTTGCGCCTTCCGCCATGTGAAGACACGTTCGAGAAGAAGTACCAGCAAAGAAACGGTGAGAAGCCAAAAAAAGTAACCGCTTGTGTCCCAGATGATATTGAGCACGTAGGTAAACACCTCATATTTTTTTCGGATTCGTTAACTTACTTATTTTTTTTATTTCCTTCCAGAGCTGGCGATAGGCTTTTGCCGCCTGCGAAGAATGCGCAAAACAATCAACGGGTTCTCGGTTTACACCCATTTTTTCAATATCCGATGCATATGGGATTATTGTCTCGAGAAATTTTGTATCGTTTTTACGCATTTCATTAATGATTTCCAAATGCAGTTTCTTTCTTCTTTCGACCATCGAAAAATAAGGCGTGATTTTACCCGCTTTATTCTTTTTCCCTTCCAGAAATCCTTTCAGCTGCTGGTAGGTGCGAACGGCAAGCGTCGTTGGCACAACAGGAGCCAGAATAATATCGGCAACATTAAAGACATTTTCGGAGACAAGGGTAATATTCGGTGGACAATCCAGAAATGTGATATCATAGTTCCGGATAATCGGTTTCAGGCTTTTCCCAAGTCTCCGTTTTGGTTTTTTCATTTCGGTCAGAACAAGATCGAGATTTCGGAAGGAAAAATCGGCTGGCAAAATATCAAGATTTCGATAATCGGTGCCTTTGATGCTCCTGGTTATAATTTTATTGCCTTCTAGCAATAATTTTTTCCCCACTGTTATTCCTGGTTCCGTACGGAAATAAAAAGTACCGGAGGCCTGCGGATCCAGATCAACAATCAGGGTCTTATATCCTTCCTGTGAGGCAAGATAGGCCAGATTTACTGCACCCGCAGTTTTGCCAACGCCACCTTTAATGTTGTAGAGAGCAAATATTATCATCATAAAACCTTAAGGTTATTATCCATCAATTCGGAAATTTTTTCGAGGTTTTGTGCATTGCAAAAGTAATCAAAATTTTCCCTGAAATGCTGACGGACGATTCTTTGCCGGTGATATAAACCACCGATCAATATACCGAAGGCGATCCTTTGCTCTTTCCCTGAATCACCTGCCGGATCTTGTTTATTGGCAAAATCATACAAATTTTGCTGCTGTATACTCAGATCATTGAACTCACCGAGGTTATCCTGCAGCTTTTTTAAATGCAAGATAAGATTTTCTATAATATCCGTCACAAATAAATCCTTAAAAAATTCCAGCGTATAGCGCAGCTTCTTACATTCGATCCTTAACCGATGTAGTTTGCGATCAGGAGATCGTTCGTCAATCCGGTTGCCAATTTCAAGTACTCTATGGGTCCCCTTTGCAATTTGTGTTCGGGCGAAATCAAGCACTGTAAACGTTCTATCCGTTGTTTCGATTACTTTTTCAGAAACATAGTTCTCCCAATTTTCGATCATTTTTTTATAATTCCGGGATTGTAGATACCTGCTTAATTTGGACAATTCAATTTTTCGCTCGATCATCACACTCTCAAAAAAACATGCTATTGAGGATTGCATTGAAACTGGCAGCAGATCGTTATATGCGGAGCGTCTCATCAAATAAACATCAATATCACGCAGTCGATTGGTTCTTTTCCCCAACATCGTGAAATTTTCCTTTGCCTGAGAATATATTAAAGGATCGATCATTTTTTTAACCTGACCATATAAAGAGCGTGTTCTGCGCACGGCAACTCTGTAATCATGTAAAAACTCCGTATCAATATCCTTGATAATGCCATTTTCATTTGCACGCATGGTCTTTAGCAAATGATGGTGAATTGTCTTTACGCTTTGTTCAAGGGACATCTCAGGTTTTAATTGATACGTTTTTTTTGCTGCATAATTTTCAGGTATTACCTGGAATTCTCTCAATAAAAAAAGATAAAAATCCGAATTGCTTGGCTGGAAATCATAAACCTGCAGTTCGGCGGATACTTGATCCGATATTTCCGGATATCCTTTGACAGGATAAAGTTCTACAAATATTAAATTATTAACCGGAGCTATTGCATACTCCACCAATATTCTCAGAACGGTCTTTTCATTTTTATCTACAAGATGATAATATCCTGCGCAAATCTTCGCCCTGATAACGGGTATCAGAGCACGGATTCCCAAAGCCGGTTTAACGATGGGTAGTATGTCACCCTCAGGTAAGTCATTGTAAAATCTTGGTCGTCTCCGGACTTTTTGAAATTCAGGATATTGTAAGGCCGGGCAGAAAAATGTGAGCTCATTCTTCTGAAGATAAAGCTGCATTTTCTTCGAAAACAACCGCCAGTCGAATGTATCAAGATAGACGCGTTGACCTTCATAAAATTTTAGACGTATCACCCCTGTCATCTTCAGCAGATCATTAAGATTATTTTTTGAATGCCCTGAATAAATCAGACGATCTGTACTCAAAAATGAACGCTCCAGAAATACATTATAAGCCTAAAGGTGTTCAATATCTGCCAATATATTTTATTGACTCAATGATAATGTTTTTTAGTTATTCCTTTTACCCAGAGTGTCTGCCCCCATATTCTGTTACACACAACGGACTTGGACTATTCCTGCTGTATTTGGAACAATTAATCCCCTTTTACGCTCTAAATTTACCAATTTATGCCTGCACCCGATCCGTTAGGTCTACTTCCTCATAAGCTTCCCTTGGGGCTGATTCTTTTGGCGTTTAATTTGCCTCCATAACCTCCTCTGGGATGATCCGTTTTTTTCTGTGAGAGGTAAACAATAATATTTCGGCTTCATTCTGCGTCCGACAGTTTGGCATTGCGGGGGATTGCCTACACAGATAACCTCTCATTGATTTTGAGATCAAGAATTTTGCAGATTATTTTTGATTTTGAGAAGTCTATTGTATACATTTTTAACGGTATTGTCAAATACAGATTATACCCAATGCGCATTTATCTGATCATAATGGTCATCCTCACATTCTTATTAAGACAGGAGAACGATACTCCTTCTGTTCTGATTGCCTATTTCAACGGTACAGCCAACCATTCAAATGTCAAATTATTAAAAAAACTTGATGAGATATCCGGTCTGGCTATTTCCGGAGATGGTCGGCTTTTTTGTCATGACGATGAATCCGGGGCAATTTATCAGCTGGATAAAGAAAGCGGAAATATTATCAAAACTTTCTATATCGGTAAAAAAAACGGCCGTAGGGAAGACTTTGAGGGCCTGGCCATCGTAGGCGAGACGTTTTACCTAATTACTTCGGATGGTTATCTTTTTGAATTTCCGGAGGGAGCCGATGATGCTCATGTTGATTATAAAAAATATAAAACAGGGTTATCTGAAGATTTCGATATCGAAGGATTATGTTATGATCCGGAAACCAGGGCGCTCTTACTCGCATGTAAGGATTCTCCTAAAAAAGGGAACGAACAACCGCGAGCTGATTTTCAGCTTTTCACTTAGCCATATGATATTAGATAAAAAACCCCGCTTTGTTTTAATGCCTGAGGATATTTACGGTGCCTTTGAGGAAACCTTTTCCGAAAAATTAGGGCGATTTTTTCAGATAATTGAACCGCGTGCCTTCACACCTTCCGCAATCGAGCGTCATCCTGTCTACGGATCATTTTTCATATTATCCTCGAGGGGTCCCTATTTAATTGAAATTTCCTCTGAAGGTGCAATAAAAGCAAAGATCAAGCTGGATGGTAAAGATCATAACCAGCCAGAAGGAATAGCATTCACACCTGACAATACTATGATCATAAGTGATGAGGCAGGAGAAAACCGCGCCCGGTTGACATTCTATCTACCTGATACAACTTTATTACCGATACACTAAATGGCGTAAGCATTCATTGCCTCTTTAGCTGCTTATATCTTATAGAGGGAATATCATGTGGATAATAGCAATGCGAAAATGCAATCTATTTCCGGGCTTTCTTGTTGTGGCCATATGTCTTTGTATAAATCTGCACGCAGCGGATTCGTTGCAATCCGGATCGCAGAGAACGATCATACCGGGGCCTGAGTACCAGGCTGGATGGGTGCATACGTTCTTTTTCGGAAAACACTGGCGAAGTCTGTGGACCACACCGATAAATGTACCGGTTCTGGATCTGAAAACTTTTGCTGGCGGACTCAAAGTATTGAAACGGGGCGGCGGATATCAGACAAAATCTTTGCATTTTAAAGGTGCTGATGGCAGATATTATAAATTTCGTTCAATTAACAAAGATCCCGAAAAAGTATTACCTCCTGATGTGCGCAATACATTCGTAGCTGATCTGGTGCAGGATCAGATCAGCACATCCCACCCGCTGTCTGCTTTAATTGCAGCTCCTCTGCTCAATGCAGCAGGGGTGCTTAATACAGTTCCTATTATCGTTGTTCTTCCGGATGATTCTGAACTTGGTGAATTTCATGATGAATTTAGGGGCGTATTGGGAACCTTTGCTGAAAATCCAAAAGATGAGACAGAGGAAGAACTTGTTTTCGCCGGTGCAGAAAAGATCATCAAAGAATATAAAATTTTTGAGAAAACAGAGGAGGACAATGATGATCAGGTTGACCAGATCGCATATTTAAAGGCGCGTCTGATGGATATTTTTCTTGGTGACTGGGATCGGCATATTGGTCAATGGAAATGGGCAAGGTATAGTACGGGCATTCAAAAAATGTGGGTTCCGATTCCACGCGACCGCGATCAGGCATTTTCGCTCTATGACGGATTTTTTCCCTGGATCGTTGCCAAAGCCGTTCCGCAGATTGAAGGATTTAGTGATACTTATCCCCAGATCAATGATTTGAGCTGGTCCGGCCGGCATCTCGACAGGCGGTTTTTAAACGAAGTATCTCGCGCGGAATGGGACAGCCTCGCCACATTTATTCAAAAATCGCTCTCCGATTCTGTTATAGAATCAGCAGTCCACAACATGCCGTCTACCTGGTATGAATTGGAAGGAGCGAATCTTATCGAGGCTTTAAAAAAACGACGTAACCGGTTACACCTCATATCCGGTGAATATTATGAATTAAATGCAGCATATGTTTCGGTATACGCCAGTGATAAGGAAGATTTTGCCGAGATCGATCGTCTGGAAAACGATATGGTCTTGGTCAGTTTGTATAAAAAAGACAAAAAAACAGAAAAAAAGAAAGGTCGCCCTTATTATCAGCGATTGTTCAAAGGGAAAGAAACAAATGAGATTCGTATCGATCTACTCGGTGATAATGATATTGCCGTTGTAAGAGGGAGCGTAAGTGAAAGCATTCTAATGCGGATTATTGGCGGTAAAGGGAAAGATACTTTTTTGGACAGCAGTGTGGTAAGGGGGTTTTGGCTAGGCATCACGCCAATTCAGGCTGCAAAAACAGCAACGATCTTTTATGACACCGGAGACAAAACGAAGATCAACTTAGGTCCTTCCTCAGAAATCTGCAAAGATAAATGGCCGGATCCAAAACCGTATGATCCGTTGGTCGACCGATACAATGAAAAATATGAACCTCAGATCGAAGACAGGGATTACGACTGGAAAGCCGGTGCAAAATTTAATTTTAACAGCAACGATGGTATAACTATTGGTGGAGGGCCGATTTTATATAAGTTTGGATTCCGTACCGTTCCATATGTATATCGGCTGGAATTGATCGGCGCATACATCACAAATCTTAAAGCATTTTCGATCAATTATACCGGTGAATTTTATTCTGTATTTCCTGAAAAAATACTTTTCCTTGATATCCGTAAAGCAGCCGGGAATACCAATTTCTTCGGATATGGAAATGAAACCACTATTGAGGATGACCGCTCTAAATCCGAGTTTTATCAGGTACGGGCAGATATCTTTAGTCTCATAACAAATTTACAGTTTCCGGTACTAAAACCTTACCGGTTCTGGGCGGGTATTGCCATAAACAATGCGGAAATAACCGGAAAGCCGGATTCTTATTTAGACATACTGGATCCGGATAATATACAGAAACGCACGTACTACGGATTAAATTTTGGTTTTGAGCTGAATACACGGGATCATGATCTTGTTCCTGAAAAAGGGATTTACTTTGATCTGAAAAGTTTCAATTATCCCAGATTTATGAACGATGCAAAATATTATCATAAGTTGCTGATAGATGCCCGCATGTTTATTCCAAATGAATGGTTAACACGATCAAGCATTGCACTGCGTCTCATGGGCGAAAATTTATGGGGCAATTACCCGTTGCATGAATCGGCATTTTTGGGGGGGCAGAATAATTTGCGCGGCTTCCAACGGCAACGATTTTCCGGTGACGGATTGCTTTTCGGTGGCCTTGAACTTCGCTCCTACTTGTTCCCAATCAGGGTAATATTTCCTGCTCGTTTTGGATTTACCGCTGCGGTTGAAACCGGGCGGGTATTTTATAAAGATGAAGATTCAAAAATCTGGCATCCTTCCTTTGGAGGAGGATTGTGGATTTCATTTCTAAATCGTTTATTTACTGTAAATTTAACTGCGGTAAATTCAAAAGAAGACCTACAAATATATCTCACCACCGGTTATATGTTCTGATCCCGAGCCACCTAAAGTAAAAAAAACTTTATATATCATTGTTTAATACGTATAGATGGATGAGAATGGTATAGAAGCAAATGGATCAAAAAGAATTTACCAAAATTGTACAGAAATATCAGCAGCCACTGCTGTATATGATTTTTCGCCTCGTTCATTCAATGGAACAGGCACGCGATATTTGTCAGGAAGCTTTTATCCGATTTTGGACCTATCGTGAAAAATTCGATCAAGAACAGAAGGGATATGCATTACTCTACCGCATCGCCCTAAACCTGGCCCGTGATTTCTTCCGTCGTCAACCTGTGAATAAGATTCAACTAAATCCGGAAACTACTGTGATACCGGAGTCTTCAGATCATAAAGAAATTATACGACTGATAAATGTTTGTGCACATGATCTTAAACCAAGACAAAAAATTGTTTTCATCCTGCATGACATTGAGGGTCTGAGTTATCATGAAATTTCTGACGTGTTGCAGGAACCGGTGCCTAATATTAGAAGCAATATTTATCTGGCGCGTAAAAATATTCGCAAAAAATTAATAAAGCACTATAAAACCGAACTGGAGAATTTCAATGTCATGCAATAAGTATCGACACCAAATTCCGGAAATAATCCGCCGGAAAACCTCCTATCCGGAACGACTCGATGTACTTAAACATATCGGAACCTGTCCCGCATGCCGGACAGCATATGTTGAATACCTGAAGATTTTATACGCTCTTGACCTTGATGTATTAGATTTTCCCGATATGCATTTAAATATCCTGCCTTTGTCTGATCTGCCGCCTGAACACGTTAAATCAAGGATTAAACCTCACCGGTTATTAATCACCGCTGCATCTCTTCTTTTATGTTTTTGTTTACTCATATTTAGGGGAGACAAACCTCATCCTGTTGATTTTGCCGGTCCGGGTGTATCAGCGAAAAAAAATCCTCCGGCACTGGCCGATTTAGAGCATCTCTTAGTCCAATTAGATGCCGGACAGACAACACTACGTGTAACGGTTTTACTGGAATATCTAAACCGTCTTCAATCATATGGCATTCAGACGATTGATGCAAATATGATCCAACGGTTATTACCTACTTCTGAACGTCCATCCACATCGCTAGACCTGAAAGAGGCAATTTACGAATTAAGCAATTATGGTCAAAAATATCAAGTAATATCAAAGCTGAGCTATTAAACGTTATTTTAAAATGATTTAGGAGGATACCGATATGTTACTTAAAAAATTATTGATTTATACGATCGTTATTATTACGTCTATTTCCTGGATCGCATGTCTGACATACAAAACCGTCAGAGTTGACATCGTTTTCAATCAGAATTTTGATGAGGGACAAATTACTGTTACCTATGTCGACATCAACTCTTCCGAAGCAGATCCGGAAAAACAAATGAATGATTTTGAGGATCTACGCGGACTGGTCGAGGATAACGTCCTTTACCTGGATGCTATCGAGGATGGTATCTATGTCAAAGACATAAACCTCGAAAAGCAGGACAACCGGCTGATCGGTACCTACACCGGTATATTCCGCAATCTGAAAATCGACGGAAAACAATTGATTGTAAAGAATGAGGAGCGTTCTCTGGTGGTCGAAAAGGAAAAGGGTGATCGCATAAAAACGAATGCGGAAGTGCTCGAGAGTGAAGAAATGTTTTTACTGGTATGGCCAAGAGCGGAACAAAAAATATGGTATGAAGTCACCCGAAATTATGATTCGCCGGTCTATCCTCTTTTGACTTACTATGATCAATGGCAACAGGAAAAACAATAAATCCGTTTCCGAGTGTAAGAAATGTGTTCAGGGATTTACCGATTAGAATACCTGAAGTGTATCAGGCTATTTTTCCGAAGATAGTCCAATTACACGGTAGTTAAATTCAAATCCCACACTTTTATCCCAGGATTCCGATTCGGCGGAACGATACCGTGTGCCATCGATTGGGCCAATCGGTTTGCCATAACTGTAAAACCAATTAATGATCGGTGTTTCCTGGTAACCGAGCGATATCCAGTATCTATCCGGAGTCAGGATCAATTCCTGCTCTGAAAAATCAAAATTGACCCAAAAATATCCGGGTTTTGAAGATAATTGCTTAAGACTGAGGTTTACGGATTTTGCTGCTACCGGCCCCGGATTGCCATTATTATTTTCGCGGAACTCAACCCTATATAAAGCCGCTACCCCCAAATTTCTGCAGAGCAAGACTGATCCCGGTCAATTTTATCGGTTGATCAATAAGAAATGTCTGACAAAAGTGGCGCTTTCCTGTAATATATTCAGCAGTTTCGACAAGAAAATTCTTTTTGAGTTCCTGAACGTTGCCGTCTTCTGTGTCAACTTTATCTCTTAAGAAAGCGAAATTAATCCCTTCAGTGAAATCCGTATTACCGGTCTCAAATGTTTTTGAAAACTGCATTTTTGCCAGCAGTTCAGGATCAAATTTCATAGATTCGCGAATTTCCGGCTGTTTCACCGGGACAAATTCTGCCGCAACATCCGGTTGTAACAATAATCCACGTGGCCCAAAACCAAGTTTACTCCCCTTTATAGATATGTTGTCATCTGCAAATGCCGCATCGATCATTTCCTCGAAAGAAAGAACCTCAGTGGATCCTTTTTCCCTTGTCCACCGCACCAAACCGTCATTGACCGTCTCCTCGTTATCGGCACCAATCTCAACCCGAATGAAACGGTTGCTTACGAATAACTCCGTCTGCTGAGGGTCAAACGGCATCCAGCCGAGATCGGGAAAATAAACTTCGATCCACGAGTGACGTCCCTGGGCCATATTCAATGTCAGAGTTTGATTTCCAACCATAATATTATAGGGTTGTTTCAGAGTAACGCCGTTTACGATTCGCGCCGGTATGCCGACTGCACGCAACATCGCTGCTGCCAGATGAGAATAATTCTGGCAATTGCCCCGGCCTGTATCAAAGGTGTACCGCGCTCCATAATCCGGAGGTGTCAGTACATAGTTGACATGGTCGATTATGAATGACAAAATTTTCTGAACGGCATCAAATTGTGTTTTCGATTTTGCAGTTAGCTCGTGGGCTTTCTTGTATATCATCGGATCGTTCACAGCTACCAGCATGCTCGAACCCAGATAGACATCAAATTCAACCGCCGGTTTTGTTACAGGAAATGGTGCATTTGTGCTGATTTTGTCGAGATTTACACGGTTCACAGCCGTCAGGTTTATTTCAACTTCAAATATTCTTTCTGGTTTTGACCAGGAATATTTGGTAATTTTATTGCCATGGGCATCAGTCCAGGAATCTTTCTTCAGGGGCTCCAGTGTTGTGCTGATTCTGAATCCCTGAATTTCCTGCATAAAAGTAGCCGACCGGAATGACTGAGGTTCAACAAATGTCAGATCTACAGTTACTGTTTTTGCTGTAGGCTGAATTTTCTGTATCAATTGATAGTTTATCTTTGAACTTTGTCCGCCGTTGAGAAGATAATTTTCTCCCCGGCAAGGTAAGATCAGAATGATAATACATATGCTTATGGATTCGATTAGACTCCGGGACATAATGTTCCCCTTTTTCTAAGTGTCGGATTAAATTCTGTTATTCAGAAATAAAATGCAAGAATATACCACTCAAAAACCTTAGTTTTTATGCCGGAAACTTAATATCTTTAAAAAAAAGGTAGAACATGAATAATATAATAATTGAAGCAGAAAATTTCGTCAGTGATTTATATGCGAATAAAATAAGTGACGTATATAAGTTTCATTCCAAAAAACATGCACAGCGCCTTGTAAAAAACGCAATTATGATTGCCAATAACAGCAATATTGATGGTGAACAACTTGAGATTCTCACCCTGGCTGCTTGGTTTCAGGACACCGGTCTTTCGAAAATATACGAGAACCATGAATTGGTCAGTGCAGAAATTGCCCGGGAGTTTCTGGCATCCCATAAATATCCTGAAGAAAAAATGGAACAGGTCGTTGCCTGTATAAAGGCGAAGGATCATGAAGGGAAACCGCCTGGTACCTTGCAGAAAATTCTGAGAGATGCCGATATACTGCATATTGGTAAAAAAAGTTATTTTAAACGTGACCGTGAATTACGTGAAGAAATGGAAAAAATACGGAAAAAGGATTACAATGACCTCGATTGGGTAAGAATAAATATCGACTTTTTTCATAAACATGATTTTCTAACAGACTATGCCCGCAGGATGTTTCGCAAACAACGCATTATAAATCTGTCCATCCTTGAAGGAAAACGTCAAAAGCTGGAAGGTAAAAAAGAGGACGCGCACGATCCGGCTTCCAACATGATCAAAAATGTAAAAAAAGTAAAAACCCCTGACAGAGGGATTGAAACGATGTTCCGCGTAACATCACGCAACCACTTTACACTTAGTTCAATTGCAGACAGTAAGGCGAGTACACTGATCAGTATCAGCGCATTGATCATTTCTATCATCATTTCCGTACTGATCAGAAGATTAGGAGAGCAACCGGAATTAATTATTCCGACCATTATAATGCTGATCACGCTATTAGGTACCATTATATTTGCAGTCCTGGCTACCCGTCCAAAAGTAACCTCACTTAACCTGTCACGGGATGATATTAAGAAACGCCAGGGAAATCTTCTCTTTTTCGGGAATTTTCTCAATATGAGTGTTCATGACTACGAGTGGGGAATGCAGGAACTTATGAATGATCGTGATTATCTATATAACAACCTTATTCGTGATATTTATTATTTAGGTTTGGTACTGGGTAAAAAGTACAGGTATCTGCGGATTGCCTATAATTTCTTTATGTACGGACTGATTGTATCTGTTATTGCATATATCATCGCTTTTGCGCTTTAAGATTTATTCCCGTATACAGATTCGCAATATCGTTTAAGATTTTCGGAGGAAAGGCTTAAATCCGATTCAATTTTTGGCCTCAGGAACAAATCAAGCAAGCCACCAATAATAGCTTTCCTTTGATAATGAAACTCCATTTTCACAACCGTACCACGATCTTTATCTGATAAAGCAAAAAAGGTACTTACGTCATTCAGTAGCCGGCTGCTGATTGTCCGCTCGGCATATTCCATCACACCATCCTTCAGATTACTATGGATTGTCTCGATTTCAAGTTTACCGCCGGGCACTTCACAAATATGCCGTGATCCGATACGTGGGATTTTATCCCGATTGTACTCAATATTTTTCAATCCGTGGATCCAAAGCGGTCTTTTATCCAGATCTATGATCGTTTTATATACGAGTTTCATTGGAGCCTGAATAAATTCTTCGATCACAATTGGATTGCGGAATCGCTTTCCTTCACTTTTATGCGCAAGCTCGGGGATTTCGACCCGCAGCGGTGTAAGGCCGAGATACAGGTAATTTACCTCGCCGATGTGTTCATAATTTATTTTTCCATCATTAAATGTTTCCCATCTGCAGGCATTGGCCAGACGCTGTTTATCAAGTATCAGAGCCAGGTTTTGTGTCAGGAGCATATATTCCATATCGGAAACGTTGTTTTTTAACAATCTGTGTGCCAGGATTACATCTTTGCCCAATAATTTTTCATGCCCACTGATATTTGAAATGGTGACTTCACCATAATGAAGGATAAACTTAAGTGTTAAATTAACAGCCGTACTGCAGGCTCCACACTGACATACCCTTTCTCTTTCAATTTGACGGACATTGGTATGAAACGCGATAAACATTTTACGAATCTGACCGGCGATCTGATCAGGATCGGGAGGATCGCCGGAACGAAAAAAAAGTATAGCGTCCCCCTCGATTTCGTTTACCTGAAGATCCAATTCATTTGAATTTATAACGGTTTCCAATAATTCACGTATGATGTGCTCACTGTGTAGTACATCAGTTTCGTTTACGAACTTTGAAAACCCGCTGATATCAGGAATAAATATAAAAGTATTTCTAACCAAGGTATCCTGCCTTTTTAATTATTCTTCACCCATGGCATTGAATATGAAATCTTTTATAAATGTATATTTATTCTATGATACAAATATTTTTTCATGAATGGCAATTTTATATTTCTGATTTCGGCTGTGACGTTTTATATTACGACTAAACGTTGGAGATCCTTATGAGATATCTATATCTGCTGCGTCATGCAAAATCCAGCTGGGATTACCCGGACCTGGATGATTTTGAACGGCCGCTTAACAAAAGGGGTAAACATGATGCACCATTGATGGCCCGTGTGATGAAGAAACACAAGGTTATTCCTGATATTATTATTTCAAGTCCTGCGACCAGAGTTGCAATGACTGCGAGAATAGTGGCAGCGGTTCTCCAAATTGATGAGGACCGGTTGAAATTCGAGCACCAGATTTATGATGCCTCACCATCCTCGCTTATTGCTACTCTCAGGACAATTGACGACGGAATTCAAAATGTACTTCTGGTGGGACACAATCCCGGTTTGACGGACTTAGCCAATTTCGTGGCAGATCATCCTTTGGATAATATTCCAACGGCCGGATTGTTTGGAATAACTTTTGATATCTCGCATTGGAATCAAATTTCTGAACGATCGGGAAAATTCATATTATTTGAAGTGCCGAAAAAACACAAATCCTCTGTGACCAAAAAGCCGTAACATGTCAAAGGTAAAATATATCAATCGGGAACTCAGACTGGCTGGCTTTTAACCATCGCGTATTGCAGGAGGCATTAGATCCATCTGTCCCTGTTGAAGAAAAAATAAAATTCATGGGTATTTTCTCAAATAACCTTGATGAGTTTTTCCGGGTCCGGGTTGCCTCTTTCCGTAATCTCTTGCTGCTTAAGAACAAAACACAAAAAAAACTGAATTTTGATCCCTCTGGTCTGTTAAAAGAAATTCATAACCAGGTTCAGAAACAGCAGGAAGAACTCGGACATATTTTTCGTGAAATTGTAATCAAGGAACTCAGTCAACAAGACATTCATCTTATCGATGAAAACAATATACCTGAAGATCAGATCGACTTTATCAGGGAATATTATCAACAGGAATTGTCCCCTTACCTGAAGCCGGTTATTTTAGTAAATAAGGGGGTTAAGGTATTTCTTAATAATAAATCCATTTATCTCACCGTTCGGTTTTCAAGCAAGAATTCGGGTGATATAAAGAGCCGAAAAGGAAAATACGCACTTATTGAAATCCCCTCCAAACATTGTGGTCGTTTTGTCGAGCTGCCCACAAAAAATAAACATCGGTATGTTATGTTTATTGATGATATCATCCGGTATAATCTGCCGGATATTTTCTACGGTTTTAAAGTTGAATCTTCTTATGAAATAAAACTGACAAGAGATGCTGAATTATATATTGATGATGAATTTTCCGGCGATTTGCTTGCCAAGATAAAAAAAGGGGTCGCACAACGGAAAATAGGTGTTCCATCACGATTTCTTTATGATTCAGAAATGCCCGGCCGCTTTCTCAAATTCCTAACAAAAATGTTCAGCCTCACAAAGCAGGATCTGATTCCGGGCGGACGATATCATAATTTTAATGATTTCATGGATTTTCCTCAATTAGGCCCTAAAGAATTTCGTTATAATAAATTGACACCATTGCCCGCACCCGATTTTTTGCCATTTAAGACCGTTTTATCTGCAATAAAAAGCAGGGACATACTTGTTCACTATCCCTATCAAAAATATGATTATATAATAAATTTTTTACAAGAAGTTATCGTTCATAAACAGACCAAAACTATTTATATCACCCTCTATCGCGTCGCAGCTGACTCCCGTATTGTGCGCCAGCTCATTCGTGCCGCCAATATTGGGATAGAGGTCATCGCTTTTGTTGAGGTAAAAGCCAGGTTTGATGAAGAATCAAATTTTCACTGGGCAAATGAAATGAGTGCAGCTGGTATCAAGGTTTTGTATAGTTTCCCCGGATTAAAAGTGCACGCCAAGTTGTGTCTGGTTCATATTGGTAGTCAGCGATATGCCTATCTCAGCCACCGGCAATTTCAATGAGAAGACAGCACTTATATATACAGATTTTGGAATGTTCACCCGTAAAGCAGCAATCGTAAATCAAGTCCAAGAAGTATTTGATTTTCTTACGGGTAAAAAAAAGAAACCTGTTTTCAGGGAATTATTGGTCGCGCCTTTTAACATGCGGGACATGTTTGAGCACTTGATCGACGTGGAAATTGATCAGGCAAAGCAAGGGAATAAAGCCGAAATCATACTGAAACTTAACAACCTTGAAGATATAAAAATGATCAAAAAATTGTACAAGGCTGCATCCGCCGGTGTAGAGGTTACTATAATTGTACGCAGCATATGTTGCCTTGTGCCCTCGCAGGGAATTCAGGTGTTTAGTATTGTGGATCGATTTTTGGAACATACCCGTGTATTTATCTTCCACAATGCGGGGCATCGTAAATACTATCTTGCTTCGGCGGACTGGATGCGCCGAAATCTTAGCCGGCGGATCGAGGTGGCTTTTCCGGTTCAGGACCGAAATATAAAACTGCTGTTAAATACGATCATCGACTATCAGATTAATGATAATTCAAAGATGCGTATTATCGATGTTGAAGGAAAAAATAAATATCGCACAACTGGTCAAAAGAATAAGATAAACGCGCAGCTATCTACGTATCATTATCTTCAGAAACTCGCCTCCGTTAATAAAGAAAGTAAAATATAATTATTTAACTGCCATGGATGCGGGATCAATAAGTTTTTCAAGCACTGTTTTAACTTCATACATCGTACGGGTAAAATAATCTGCTTCCTGTAAAAATTCTTTTCCTAGAGTAGTCTGGATAGCGATTACCCGCATCCCTGCCCGCTTGGCGGAGCGTATTCCCAGCGGTGCATTTTCAACAACAATACAAGACCCGGGTGCTACCCCTAATCCTGATGCCGCTTTAAGATACGGCTCAGGATAAGGCTTGGTGTTTTTAACATCATCCGAGGTTATAATGATCGCGAAAACACTGTCGAAATATTCATCCACAAGCCGTTGAACCCGGTCACGACCTCCACCGGTAACAATTGCCAGTTTAATTTTCTGAGCAGTGACATACTCCAGAAGCGGAAAAAGCCCATCGTAAAATTCTGGTTTGTAAATCTGGTCATAATAGCGAATTTTGCTCTCCATCAACAGTGGGGCAAGGGATGGATCAATACCGTATTTAGCCGTAAGATCCTCCACAACAGATTTGACCCCCCTGCCTTCAAGGTGAAAAAAGTCCTCCGGATCTACCATTACATCATACTTTCGGAAAGCAAATTGCCATGCTTCCAGATGTTGTTCCATGCTGGCCAGTAACACACCGTCCATATCAAACAGGACGGCTTTAATATTATTATTCCGTTCAGGCAATTGGTTTCCGTTTCTTCCTGTACCGCTCAAATAAGTTATGATCCAGTTTTTCCATATAAGCTTCCTGCTCCCAGATTATACCTTTTTCCTTTGGAAGAAATTGTCGCACATATTCTGCAATGAAAAGGCATCTGATAAAGTGACGATATTTTTCGGATGCATAATATTTAACCTGCAATATGCGCTCATTTCTTTCTTTTTGCTGCATCACCTGAAAAAATGTAATATCTTCGATCCAGACCAGCCAGTTTCTAAACCACGCCTCAAAAGGTACAAGCCAGATTCCTACTTCACCTTTCCCGTGCATGGATTTTAGTTTTCCGAAAAGACCCCTTAATTGCATCGATCCAACGTCATCAGATAAGATTTCATTACCGCCCAGAAAAAGTGCCTGGGTTAGATATGCCATGCCTTTATCATCTTCGTTCAGAGCAAAATGACATTTACTTAAAAAAATGCGACCAAGCAAATTATCCGGCTGATGGTTTAATACGACGTTCAGATTTTCTCTGGCTTTATCATATCTCTTTTCGATAAAACAGAAAACACCTGTCGCAAGGTCAAAAGATACAACCTGCTTATTTGCTAAAAATAACCGCGCATAAAGTCGCTCAAAAGTATGAAAGGCGTAAGAGCTCACTGGCTATTTTTTAATTTATTTCGTAGTCTGAGCCATTCTTCAAATAATTCCTGCGACTCCTTAAGATTGGCTGATAGATACTCCTGAACCAGATAATTCAACTCTTCGAAAATGTGCATCCAGTTGGGCGCCCCGGTAATTCGCGCATATTCCAGCCATAACTTCAGAGCTGCTTTAAAGTCGTGTGCAAAAAATTGCTTTTCGGCATCATTTACCAGGTTGTCAAAAGTTGACCACAAGGAGACTTGTTCAGTTTTATCAGCCATGATTAAAAATTATGCCTTCGCGCATAAATTAACAAGATATTTTTGATATCCACTTAATGGGTTATGCATTCGTCTTTTAGATTACTCTCCACCCGGCTATCCCAGGGAATGGTTTTCCGAATGATATTAACGCTTTGCATTTTATTTTAATGCTGATGCACATACCTTGACCGCTTCCATTCCAATATTTATCTGAGGATATTGGCAAAAATAGATCCATTTTGTATTCTGTGGACATGTGTTTGCAGGCCAGACCTATTGCGATGAATATAGTAATGAGGCCTTTACGAAATCCCGGAATAGCGGATGGGCTCGCATGGCGCGCGATTTTAGTTCCGGGTGAAACTGACAGCCCACAAACCAGGGGTGATCGGTAATTTCGACCATCTCAACCAGTGAATTATCCGGTGCCACCCCGCTTATGACAAACCCACGTTTACTGAGTTTTTCCCGGTAGGCATTATTGAATTCAAACCGGTGTCTGTGTCGCTCACTGATCTTCTCTTTCTGATAAGCCTGTATATGCCCTTGATCCATTAGCAAGTAAGCACTCATATGCACCAAGACGCATGGTCCCACCCTTTTGTTTTACTTTTTTCTGATCTTCCAAGATATCGATGACCGGATGGGGAGTGGCCTGATCAAATTCTGAACTATTGGCATTTTTCAGACCGACAACATTACGAGCAAACTCAATAACCGCACACTGCAGACCAAGACAGATGCCGAAAAAAGGTATTCCGTGCTCACGGGCAAATTTTATCGTGGTCAATTTACCTTCAATACCTCTCTCGCCAAAACCGCCCGGTACCAGGATCCCGGAAACATTATCCAGGTATTTCGATTCATTACCAGGTACAATATTTTCTGTATTAACCCATTTTAATTTGACCCGAATATCATTTTCAAATCCAGCATGAACAAAGGATTCAATGATACTTTTATAGGCATCCGGTAGTTGCGACATATTTTCCACAGATTGCAATGGTTATCGATTTCTTATTGGATTTAAATCTCTCGATTATCTCATACCACCGATCCAGTTCCGGATCTTTATTTTCCATATGAAACTGTTCTGCCACAAGGCGGTGTAAATCCTGCCGGGCAAAGATCAATGGAACTTCATAAATGGTCTCTACATCAATGGCTTCGATTACAGCCTCGGCTCTGACATTACAGAACAGAGCAATTTTACGCTTAACGGATTCAGGCAGCGGCCGGTCGCTCCGACAAATCAGAATATCGGGTTGAATACCGATTTCGCGGAGCCGCATGACCGAATGTTGGGTCGGTTTTGTTTTTAATTCATCCACACCTGAGATAAACGGGACCAGGGTTAAATGGGCATAAAGCACATTTTCGCGCCCTTCATCCAGACCGAATTGACGAATGGCTTCGAGGAAGGGTAAACTCTCGATATCACCGACCGTACCTCCGATTTCTACGATTACAACATCATATTGACCTTTCCCGTTCACCATTTTAATACGCTTTTTTATGGCATCCGTAATGTGGGGGATAACCTGGATGGTCGAACCGAGAAATTCACCTTTGCGTTCTTTTTTTAATACCTCATAATAAATCTGACCCGTGGTCGCATTATTGAATCTGCTCATATTCTGGTCAAGGAATCTCTCATAATGACCGAGATCAAGATCCGTTTCGGCCCCATCATCGGTCACATAAACTTCGCCATGCTGGTATGGACTCATTGTACCCGGATCAACATTGAGATAAGGATCGAGTTTTAAAATAGTTACCTTCAAACTCCGGGACTTAAGCAACAGGCCCAAGGAGGCGCATGTGATACCTTTTCCAAGCGATGATACAACTCCACCGGTCATGAAGATGTATTTAGTTTTCATATAAAGCTTCCATGGTTATCTTATTTTTCCGGATGTCATTGTTGATTTTTTCCAAATCTTCCGGTGTATCTACACTACGTTCCCGGTAATTTGTGACAACAGTTCTTATCCGGTAACCGTTCTCGAGAACCCTGAGCTGTTCAAGTTTCTCGGCGGATTCGAGTTTACCAACAGGCAGACGCGTGAGTTTGATTAAAAATGCCTTACGATACGCATAAATGCCAATGTGCTTATAGTAAATGTGGTTTTTAGGCCATAAACTGGTTTCGCTAATATCTCGTAAAAAAGGTATCGCAGCCCTTGAGAAATAGAGCGCATTTCCGTTGATGTCGCAAATCACACGCACCTTATTTGTATCGTATAGATCCGCAGGATCTTCGATGGTACTTACCGGTGTCGTCATTTGTACATCCGGATCCGAAAATGGTCTGATCAGAGCCTGCAAAACACCCGGGACCACCAGCGGCTCATCCCCCTGCAAATTTACAAATATGTCAGCTTCATATCGTTCTGCCATGCAGGCAACACGATCCGTACCCGAAGGCAGATCTTCCGGAGTCAATTCCACCATCCCCCCAAATGACTCAACTGTTTGCTTAATTCTGGAGTCATCAGTGGCTACCAGAACCAGGGAAAATTCCGGAACCGCTTTAGCCCGCCGGTATACCCATTCGATCATCGGTTTACCCGCAATCAAGGCCAGCGGTTTACCTGGAAGACGTGACGAAGCATATCTGGCAGGAATAACGCAGATGATTTTCATTTTTGGATAACTTTTGGCACACGGAAGTAATTACCCGATTTGTCGGGTGCATTTTTTAATGCCTCTTCAACCGGTAAAGAATCCTGAACTTCATCTTTTCTAAAAACATTGGTCAGACCCAGGGGGTGCGACATGGGTTCCACATCTGAAGTATCTACCTGATTGAGTTGTTCCATATACTCGAGAATGAGATTAAGTTGTCGGGTAAATTTTTCTTTTTCCTGCGGTGATAAGCTCAGGAGCGCAAGGCGAGCAATGCGCTCAACTTCTTCAATGCTGACTGACAATAATTACTCCATTTTAAATATTTTAGAAAGATAAGTTGCTTTTGCTTTTTGATCAAGAGTAATCTGTAATGGCCTGCCTTTAAAAAACGATAGCTTACTCTGATTCTTCCCCATTCATGGAAATTACATATATCTCAGATCCGACATCCGAATCCAGTGCAATTGTCGTCTCATCACAGACGACTACAAGTGCCGGTATCTTTTGTTTTATTTTTAGCCTGGCGCCGGGTATTATACCGAGGTTGGTTAATCGTTCCAATCGTTTCTGAAGGCTTGGCAACATATATACAATTTTCACACTGTCACCGACCGTTAAGGCATGCAATGGCTGCACAAGCGGCGTAATCGTTTTCTCTTTTTTGTATTTAAAACAGCACTGGCCGGGTGGGATCGGTTTATTATGCGGACAAACACGCGGATGTCCCAGAAAAGAACAGACACTATCGGTCACCCCTTCACTAAGAACGTGTTCCCAGGTGCAGGCTTCCTTCTCTGCGGTAAGATCACTCATTCGGAAAACATCCTGGAACAGCCTTTCCGCCAGGCGGTGACGCCTGATAATCTGCTGGGCATATTTTTCACCACGCTTTGTCAGAACTATTTTTTCATTTTCTAATCTGACAAGATTGTCGGATTGCATTTTATTCAAAATACCAATGGGATTCTTTTCATTGGTAAGTTTGAGGACCGTTTCTTTTTCAGAAATATTTTCTTCTCTCAGGGTCCAGATTAGTTCCAGAATTTCTTCAATCTCTCGTCGTTCCATGTGCTTTCAATTTGTAAAATAGTTTTGTAAACCATTCTACCGTTTTTGATTTTTCAGCAAACTGGTAGTGGCAATTGGGACAGCAAATTATATCACAATTCGTATGCATCGGGCAACTGTTGCATACTACTTCTGAATCTTCAAATCTATGTCCGCAGAGGGGGCAGATCAAAATTGTACCTCTAACAAGTTAAAAACGAAGTTTAATACTCCCCCGACACCAAAGGCAAATGGAATTATAAATACAGCTATCGCTATTGCGATCTTGAGTCCAAGTTCCTTGATGATCATCAGAAAATTTGCAATACAGGGGATAAACAAGGTTATCGTGACAATACTCACAACGATCTGGTTATTCGACAATTGTCCGTTACTGGCCAGTGCAAATAGTCCGGCAGCTCCGTAATCGCGCCGCAGGAAACCGATCAGAAAAGATTCGGTGGTTTTGGCAGGTAATCCTAGAAAATCTTGTACCACCGGTTCCGCAATTTTTTCAATCCAGACAAGGGCCTGTGTTTTATCCAAAATAAACAGAATCAGTGTGCCAATGATAAAAATCGGTATGACTTCCTTGAGATACCACTCAATGCGTGCAAATGTTTTGGTTATAATATTAGACATCAGCGGAAGGCGTAGTGGCGGAAGTTCAAGAATAAAATCTGATTTGACTCCTGGAATCAGTTTTGCTGAAAGCGAACCAACAAGAACCATGACTACCGTTACCACGCCAAACCATACCACGGTTGCCTGCCAAGGAAGAAGCGCTGTCATACCGAGTATCACCCCGAGCTGTGCGGAGCACGGTACACCTAGTGCCAGGAGAAGAATAACAATGATCCGCTCTTTGCGTGTTTCCAGTATTCTGGCCGACATGGTCGCCATCGTATCACACCCAAGACCTAAAATCATTGGCAAAACCGCTTTACCATTAAGACCGAATAATTTGAAAAAACGATTAACCATCAGGGCAATTCGCGGCAGATATCCAGAATCCTCCAGCATACTGAAAACAAGGAAAAAGGCTGACACGATGGGTAAAACGATCGCAAAGCCGTAGGATAACGCCATGGTGATAATCCCATAAGGACCGACAAATAATTCCTGGAGTATTTTGACCGGCAAAAGATAGTCTGAATAACCAGACAGCTGCCGGATTTATGGCTTTCCCAAATATCACATTTTCAAAGAAATCGACCATGAATCCTGCACCAAAAACACCGACAAATTGATAAACGACATAAAGGGTAATCAATAAAATCGGTACACCCCAGATAGGATGGGTAATCAAAACGTCCAGTTTTTTGACCAGATTGCCTTTCATTACACCGGAGTCTGAAACGACCTGATCATAGATTTGGCTGATAAACCGATACCGGTACTCATTGATCGTGCTGACGATCGATTCCTTTAATTTTGCTTCCAGGTTCCAGATAATTTCCTGTAAGCGTTCAATTTTATTGTCATCCAGATTTGTTTTCACCCATTTTCGCAGACTATCATCCTGAACGAGCAGCATGATTGCCATTGCTCTTTGTGCCACCGGTGTATCTAATGGGAGCAAACTCTCAACATTGCTAATGGCAGACTCAACCGCATCCGGATATTTAAAGTTGAGTTTACCCTGTTTTGCGTTCTCAACCACCTGTGGTATCCGTTCTGTACCTTTCCGTCTTATGGCGGTTGTTTCATTAACCGGTACACCCACGATCCGGGTCAGTTCTTCAATATCAATGTGAAGGCCGCGTGAGTCGAGCTCATCCATCATATTCAGATTGATCACAAAAGGGATATTCATTTCAGACAGTTGTAATGAAAGTAACAGCGCGCGTTTCAGATTTTTAGCGTCTGCGATCTGCAGCACAGATGTTATTTTTTCCTGAAGAAGAATATCACGGGTCACCCTTTCGTCTTCAGAACCGGGTATAAAGCTATTCGTCCCCGGTGTATCAATAAAAGAAATCGTTTGTTTTTGGAGTTTGCCAAATCCGCGGGTTATTTCTACGGTTGTACCGGGATAATTGGAAACATTGACGTATCTGCCGGTAAGAATACCAAATATGACACTTTTACCAACATTCGGATTCCCAACAAGGGCGATACTGGGCATCACTTCATCCATGGGCGGGGTATGCTCGATATCAGTTGGAACAGTCTTTACATTTTCCATAGACCTGGTGTGTATGATTAATTATTTTTACCGCGTATTTTTGTTCCAGATTGCGATGTACAGCCTTCAGCTTCTGATCATAAAACTCAATTATTTTGCCACACTTTGTGCAGATAAAGTGTCCATGGTCCTGATCATCGAGGTATTTTTCAAAGGAAGCAATATGATTATTGAAGATGGTCCTTCTAACCAGGCCGGAATCTACCAATAATTCCAACGTTCGATAGACGGTCGCCCGGGAAATTTTTTGATTCTTGATTTGCAGCTGGATATAGAGATTTTCGGCATTGAAGTGCGTATTGGTAAGGAAGACTTCGCTGGCAATAATCATTCTTTCCGGCGTAGCCCGAAAATCTTTTTTCCTCAGATAGAACCTGAATTTTTGAATGACATCCATATCATCGGTGTAATTGAGACTCAATCTCAATAAAGACTTAAAAAAAATCGCCTACTGGCGATTTTCTTCTACGGCAAGTCTGTTCAGAGAAGCGTCATCAAAGAAGTAGTGACGCGGATTAACCTCTTTTCCCTTGTAATGTACTTCAAAGTGAAGATGTGGCGCAGTGGCAATACCAGATTTACCTACTAGTCCGATTTTTTCGCCACGTTTAACCCGTTGTCCGGCTCGAACCAGGATTTTTTGCATATGCCCATAACGGGTTTCAAATCCATATTGATGATCAATAAAAACACAATTGCCATAACCACCGTTATGACGGGCCAGTTTGATCACACCGTCTGCAGCGGCATAGATCGGGGTACCCATCTTGGCTGCAAAATCCACACCGGGATGTTTTCGATACCGTTTAAAAATGGGATGCAGACGCATACCATACTCAGAGGTAATCCTGCCTTCAATTACCGGGTGCATTGCAGGCATATGGCGGATACTATCTTCCTTGGCATAATACGTGGTGATCAGTTCATTGAAACTCTCCAGCTCCAGTTTCACTTCCCGATCGAGTTTATCCAATAAAACGAGCTGATTATTGAGATCGTATGCCGTCTGGACATCGAGGATATTATCCTCAAGTTTGTAATCATAATTTGAACCACCGATACCCACATCACGCACATCATCTGCCAATTCATCGAGACCCATGATCATCCTGATTTCATCATCTTTTTTCTCAATCGTCACAACATGATCATTTATCTGAGTGATACGGTTGCCCATTTCAATCAATTGTGCTTCAAGAAAGTTGTTGGTTCTTTCCAGAAAATCAATCTTTGAATCATATCTGAATTCAATCAAAAAATCGAGTGCATAATTACCAGTTACAGATAAGAAGGCAAGCATAATTGCCGTATAAAGAATAAGTCTATTGCGTGAGATTTTGATCTGTTTTACTTTTGACTGATCTTTTGATATAAAAATAAGTGTAGATTCTTGCTTTGCCAATTCAAGCCCCTTAGGTATTAAACGTCCTTAATTTGCCAATCCTGGAAGGTACAGACACGGTTACAAAGTATTTAAAATCAGCAAATTTGTCAAGCGTTTTTCTATACATTGATAAATATTTCCTAAATTTTTTACTCTTTTACCTCATTTTAAACATCGATTCCAGGCAGCGATCCTTATTTATACTATCTATAAGCTTCGACCCAATGCCGAATAATTTAAAGTAAAAATTTAATTTTTTTACTTTTTCCCCAGACAATACAGATATCCATCCCGCGATCCGACATATAATCTTTGATCATGTACAATCGGCGTTGACTCAAACGAGCCACTCAAATGTTTATCAAGCAGATGGAAATCCCCATTTGATGTAAACCGGTAAAGATAGAGTCCCTTATATCCGGGAGCTACCAGCTTATCTCCCACAATAATCGGGGTTGCGATGGAGGGACCGATTTTACTGGTAAAAATCAATTTCGGTTGCGGATACATGAATTTATTATTCGGTCCCGACACAAGCGGTTTACGCGTGTCTATCTGACGGTGATCAACAACGTACAGGTTGCCATCAATCGCAATAAAAGCACATAAAAAGGGATCACCCGACGATTTTGTACGGTCATTTATTCCGACAGATCCTATAACCCCTCCGGCCCAGCTCTCCATGCTGTCATCTTCCGTAGGCATAAACCAAATAACCGATTTTTCCGGAGATTTGCGTGGATCAAGCTTGAATACACCACCTTTTCCGGGTATATATTGTTTCTCGACGGTTACGATCAGGCAGCTGTCACCGGTCACAACCGGAGAACCGTCCATATCTGAACCGATATAAAAATTCCAGTCTATTTTCTGTTTATTAATATTATAACCATATACATGGCCTGAACCGGCGGTAATGTAAATGTGGTCATTTAATAAAGCAGGTGAAGATTCAGCAACAAGGTTTCCGCCGTGATTTTGGATGTCGCGGTTTGAATACAGTTTGATTTCCTGGAAAATTTCAGGTTGCTCCATTCCATCCTGCATTTTGGTATGACGCCGATCCGGATCAAACTTTATAAAAAGCGCATTTTCGAGCGCAATATAAGCCGTATCTTGCAGAATGATTGCGGAACCATCCACATCACGGCTGTAACTATGTGTCTGACGGACATTTAATCGCCATAGTTCTTCTCCCGATAGCCCGGATATTGCCCTGAAACTGGGGACAATCCGTGAATAGAGATCTTTGTTCAATCCCCTCCGACTACCCTGGAGAATGACAAATCGTTCCGCCGGATTATCTGCACGTGAATTGAGCCAAATGGTTCCGGTGCCTTTTATCACATCATCGAATGTATACTGCCAGATGATTTTACCCGTGGCTGCATCCAGTTTTTTAAAATTGTGATCGAAGGCACCCTGGAATAAATACAGCCGGTTATTTTCCCGAACCAATAGTGGCTGACCTGTCCATCCACTGCCGGCCCATTCTTTCTCCCCGATTTTCTTTGAAATTATTGTTTTGCCTTTTCCGAGAAACGTCCGCCAGATTACATCCAGTTTTTCAGGGGCCTTATTGCCATAATAATTGCGCTGCCAGTCACCAAGAAATGAACCGATGATAACATCAATCTTTGGTGCCGCATCCCAGGCCAGAAGAAGCAGGATACTCAGAAGTAGACCAGAATATTTTTTCCCTGGTAAAGATGATCTGAATTTCATGTAAACCTTATTTTTAGGGGCGCTTCCATTCATGATACGCGTTGCCCATTGACTACCATATAATCCATTTGTATTCTAAATGGTTGTTATTGATGTACCTGCAACTGAACCAACCTTATTGTCTTTATGGATTATCCGGACATAAATACAAAGTCCGGGAATTTAATAAATTAGGAGAAATAAAAAAAGCCATCAGGTGGGATTATGTTCGGGTTTAATGTAACCGTTTCAACCGAGATAGTATCTTAATACCTTGCTTCGGGAACTATGGCGTAGCCGGCGGAGGGCTTTTTCCTTGATTTGCCGGACTCTTTCGCGGGTAAGTTTGAACTTCACACCAATCTCTTCAAGGGTGTGCGGTTTTTCGCCATCCAAACCGAAATATAATTTCAGGATTTTCGACTCACGACCGGTCAGGGTGCTCAGAATATGATTGACTTCCTCTTTCAAAGATTCACCCATCACTTCGGAATCGGGTTCAGGATCTTGTTGATTCTGGATAATATCGATCAATCTGCTGTCGCTGTTGCGCTGCAAGGGTGAATCCATTGAGACTGAACGGGTCGCCATCTTTATCGTGTCCGAGATATCACCTGATTCGACCTCGAGTACATTGGCGATTTCTTCAGGTGTAGGTTCACGTTCAAATTCTTGTTCAAGCATGCTGTATACTTTACCGATCTTGGTTAGTGTTCCGACCCGATTCAGCGGCAGCCTTACCAGGCGTGATTGTTCAGCAATAGCTTGCAAAATAGATTGCTTGATCCACCAAACGGCATAACTGATAAATTTGAATCCGCGGGTTTCATCAAAGCGGTAGGCTGCTTTCATTAGCCCCAGATTACCTTCATTGATCAAATCTTCCAGGGAAAGGCCATAATTTTGATAGGATTTTGCTACACTAACCACAAATCGCAAATTCGCACTCACCAATTTTCTGAGTGCTTTCTGGTCATTTTTCTTGATTTGCTTCGCGAGTTCTATTTCCTCAGCCGGGGTTAGCGATTGTACTTCGCCAATTTCACGCAGGTAATTCTCGAGGGATTGATTCTTGCTTATGAAAAAATCGCTCAAACGACAAACTCCGAATTATAATACTTTTGTTTTTAGATACGACAATTTATATGTCAAGTTTCGGTACCTCTTTACGACGGTGGTTTCTCCAGGCGATTGAAAGAAACAAAGTATTCAGTTTCTTTTTGATTGAATCTGTATTGCAGACAATACTGAAGGGCCACACAGCTGAAAACACTGTTGTCTTTTTAAATTTTAATCCCTTTGTTCAAATAAAGCAAATAAATCTTCCTAAAATTCCCGCAGCAGAAATCAGAGGTCCTCAGATACATCTGACTTTTCAATGTCCTGGATCTCTTTGATCCTGTTCTCGAGATCCTCCAGTTTGTCTTCAAAGCCGCGAATTTTTGTAACAAGCCCGAATATTTCCGGATCACTTTTTGTGTCGAATTTTTTTTCCTGATCGATATTATGATAAATACGACCACCCAGTTCAATAAATGCTTTTTCGATATCCCGTTTAACCGATACCATTTCCAGTTTTATTCGCCCGATTTTTGTTAGTTCTTCGGTTTTTCTGGACACGGTTTTAATACCAGCACGAAGATTGGTCTTGAACTCTTCCCAAAAATTATCCATTTCAGTCCACCTGTCTTTAAAATATTATGACAACTTTATTGATCCCCAAAAGCTCTCGCCAGTCGAATTGGGTTTCACATTTAGATATTCTGCGATTGTTGCATGCAAATCGGCGAATGATTTTCTAATGCCCAGATTTATGCCTTTTTTAATTTGATGACCATAAATCAGAATCGGGACATATTCACGTGAGTGATCTGTGCTTACCGTGGTCGGATCATTACCATGATCAGCTGTGATAAACAGTACGTCGTCATCTTTCAAGCCCGGCAAGAACCCACCCAGCCATTGATCAAATACCTTTAATCCCCCGTAATATCCTTCAGGATCGTTGCGATGCCCCCAGAGCATGTCAAAGTCGACCAGATTAGCCATTATAAGACCCGTATGATATTTTTCCTGCGCGTTTGTTAACGACGTCATGCCCTGATTATTATCCTTAGTCGGTATACTGATTTCAATGCCGCGATGGGCATAGAGATCATCGATCTTGCCGATGGCAACCGTGGGGATACCTGCACTTTGTACCAGGTCTAAAATTGTCGGACCATGCGGGGGTAACGAAAAATCTTTCCGGTTTTTCGTACGCTCAAATCCCGCATTTTTGTTTCCGGAAAACGGGCGCGCAATAACTCGCGCAACAGCATGTTTTCCCTGAAGTATTTCACGCGAAATTTCGCAGATGTGATATAACTTTTTTAAGGGTATAATCTCCTCATGTGCAGCAATCTGGAATACACTGTCGGCAGAAGTATATATGATTGGACGACCTGTCCGCACATGTTCATCCCCCAGCACCTTGATAATTTCAGTCCCGGATGCCGGATAATTTCCCAGAATGTCCAGACCAGTCCGGGTAGAAAACGCGTGTATAACTTCATCCGGAAATCCATTCGGGTACGTTGGAAATGGATGATCCAGCACCAATCCACCGAGTTCCCAGTGACCAGTCGTGCTATCTTTTCCCGGAGATCGTTCAGCCATTTTACCGAAACTGCCGAGCGATAAATGAGGACAATCAAGCCCCTTCGCATGATCTACACATCCCAGACCCAACGATTCGAGATTGGGCAGGTGCAACCCGTTGACGGCTGACGCCAGATTACCAAGCGTATCACTGCCCGCATCACCATAAATATTCGCATCAGGCAGTTCGCCAACCCCTAATCCATCAAGAATAATAACAAATACTCTACGCATATCAGGCAAATTTATGTTCCCCGTCCTCAATCGGACCACGGATCACGTTCAGGGCATGTATAAGAATCGATTGCATCCATTCCAGGTTATCAATGACCGCCTGTGGATTCCCGGGCATGTTAATAACAAAACGGTTTTTTGCCATTCCCGAGATGCCTCTTGAAAGCACCGCATAGGGTGTTTTCTCACGACCCCGGGCACGCAGATATTCATCAATACCGGGTGTGGCTTTTTCAACAAACTCTCTTGTGATTTCAGGGGTGCGATCACGATCTGAAAGACCCGTACCTCCGCTTGTTACAATTAAATCGAGATCCGCCCGCTTAAAAGCTTCTTTCAATGCCGTTCTGATCGCCGAATCATCATCGGGAACCGTGAGGTTGAAGTTCAGTGTGAATGATTTTCCCGCGCACCAGGATTTTACCAGAGGGATAGTTTCATCAGGACGTCCACCGTGGGCTGCACGATCACTTACGATTATTATTCCCAGTCTGATCTGGTTACGATCCATCTGATCTGTCTCTTTTTAGTTTATCTGCAAATAAAGTACATTTATAGGTTGAAAAAATTCAATGCCCGATAATTTACGAGGTATAACTATTTGAAGAATAATTACTTGAGTAAAATCACTTTTTGTGCTTTTTGCTCTTCTCCTTTTAGCGCAACGATAAAATATGTACCGCTACTTACCGGAATATCATGATCATTCGTACCCTGCCAGACATAATGATGATAGCCAGAATCCAGTTTTTTATCCTTCACCAGAGTTTTTACGCGGCGCCCAAAAACATCAAAAATCGATACAGATACCGTAAGCGGTCGGATCAGGCTGATTATGACTGCGGTTTGGCTATTGAACGGATTTGGATAACAGCGCAGTAAATCATTTTGTTTTGGATTCAGACTGGTCACTGATACCGAATCAATATCTTTGAGTTCAATGCCCCCGGGCTGAGCCGCCAATATATAGTGGATAGATTCACCCCCCCTTATATCCGTATCCAGAAATTCATAATCCTGTGTATGCAGATTAAACCGGTTGCCTTCGATCCGCGCGATTTCTTCTCTGACACCTTGGCCGTACTTCCGCTGCAAAGACCAGAATCCGTTCTCGATCTCTAAATGAACTTTCCAGGTAATCAGGTTACGCCCTTCCAGGAGATTCACCGAGAACTCAGATACTTCTACTTGCGGGTGACCCGATAAAAGGTTTAGCGCTGTGACGAGATCAACTCTGCCATATCCCAGGTCATTGTCCGGGTTTTGATATTGACTGGCTGATTTGATCATGAGCTCACGTAATTCAACCGGACTGATATTCGGATTTATGGATAGGATCAGGGCGCCCGAACCTGCCGCCAACGGACAGGACAGCGAAGTACCTGAGGCAACGGAATAGTTGGTCACAGAATTTGGATCGACATTAAACACAGAACCTGCTTGCGCAACGACCTCAGGTTTGATCCGGCCATCATATGTAGGACCGCGGGAACTCGGGTTCCACAATAAACCATCCGGATTCAGACCTCCCACAGAGATAACATTAAATCCGTCTGCTGGTGCTGTAATATGGTACCATGAATTTGTGCCTTCATTACCGGCAGAAGTAAATACCGCGATACCTTTCTCAACGGCTATATTTGCCGCACGTGTAATAATCGCTGTATTTCCATTCATATCTTCATAGGTATAATCACTCTCACCCGTATCAAAAACACTGTATCCGAGCGAAGATGAAATGATGTCAGCACCAAGGCTGTCGGCCCATTCGGCGGCGGCAACCCAGTTATCTTCTTCGAGATGCGTTTCCGATCCCACATCTTCAGTCTTTGCCAGGAGATATTCCGATCTAAATGCAGGACCGATAAGAATGCCGGGTTTATAGCCACCGATGACCGAAAGGATTCGTGTACCGTGATGGAACTGGTTTGGATGATCACCGGCTTCATTATCCACATTATGGTCATCATTGATAAAATCATAAGAATCAATTACTTCTATGTGCTGCAGACTTTCATGTGTTAGTCGAAAACCGGTATCAAACAGTGCAATACGCACCCCCTGCCCGGAAAAATTCATTTCGTGCAAGGTTGGTATCCCGATCATCCTGACCTGGTTATCAGAAGCTCCATAGTCAATCGAAGCGATTTTCGGTAAGGATTCAATTCCGGAATACAGGTCTTTTTTAAGCCGGTATTGGTGCACGGGTTGTACATGAGAGACAAATGGTAATTTTTCGACTTCACTGGGTGAAGAATCACTAAAAATACCACTTACGGCATTAAGCCATCGGGAATGCCGATATATGACAACGCCTGCTTTTTCCAGGATACGGATATACGCCTCGCTGACCGGTTTATCGGACGGATCATTAACGTCGATATTCTTGCGCTGCTTTTTTTCCAAAGCAAACTCAGATAGTGCCGGACGAGCGGCGGCGGATGATCCTTTATCCGTGAAAAAAATCCAGTATCGTTGCCCTGACATTGCCGAAGCTTTCACCCAGCCAGACCAGGACGACCAGTAATGTTAAAAGTCTTTGCATTGCAGTCTATTTTAAGTACACCTGTTCCATTATAACCGGATTGATCGGATTGTCTCTCGCATCCCTTTTGACGGCTGCTATACGATCCACAACCTCCATTCCGCGCACCACCTGCCCGAATACGGTATATCCGCCCCGATCCAACTGGGGTAGATCCTCAAGACATATATAAAACTGGCTTCCGCTTGATCGTTTTTCGGGATTTACCCGGTCACCCTGACGTGCTGCGGCGAGACTTCCCTTCTTATGAGGCAGACCGATTTCAGCCTCGATGGTGTACCCCGGGCCGCCGGTGCCATCATTGAGCCGATCCTCATCCTTTGAATTGGGATCTCCCCCCTGGATAACAAATCCCGGTACAATCCGATGAAAAGAAGTTCCGACATAAAACCTTTGATCCACCAGTTTTAGAAAATTGTCGACATGTTTTGTAGCGTTATCAGCATAAAGCTCAAGTTCAATTTCACCTTTATTCGTAACGATCACCACATGCGGGTTACTGCCGCACGCCGTTATTGAAAAAAGCGTAAAGATAGCTACGGTAAGAATAAATAGACGCACAATTAGCTCCTTTCCTGACTTAATGACTTATATTTGATTTTTGTTCCGTGATTTTTATTTTTATCAGTCCTTACGGCTTCCCGGTTTTTGGACGGGAATGTTCTGTGCACACATCGGACATTCCCCCGGTTTATATGACAGGGCGTTCAGACTGCATCACCGCATGCTGTTTTACACCGAATTTGACCATACCACCACTGCGATCTACTATGTAGCCCACCCCAATAATCTGTGCACCTTTCCCTTTCATGAGTTCGATTACTTCAAATACAGATCCCCCGGTCGTAACGACATCCTCACATATGAGAACACGTTCACCGGGTTTGATCGAAAATCCCCGGCGCAAAATCATCCGGTTTTCCTGCCGCTCACTGAATATCGTCTTTACATTGAGCTGCCGCCCGACTTCCTGCCCGATAACGATGCCTCCGATGGCCGGCGATATTACCGCATCAATCTTTTCATCATTAAAACCGGTTATAATTTTATCTGCAAAGAAAGATGCATACCGGGGGAACTGAAGCACAAGGGCGCATTGAAAATAAATCGGGCTGTGCAACCCGGAAGTTAACCGAAAGTGCCCTTCCTGTAATGCGCCTGCTTCTCTGAAAATGTGCAGATAATCTTCCATTTGCTTCTGACTTATCTCATTAATCGTTTACTCTGATCGGTGTACTAAAAACAGACTTGTAAACGTAATTATCGTATTATCGCATTCCGAATTTATCGCCAAGTAACCACATCTCACCGGTGTATTCTTTAAAATGGGATGCATTTTAAAATATCCCTGTTATCCGGATTTACAAACCACATAGAACACCGGGTCGATGAAAATTAGGAATTAGGAATTAATCAAACACCAAATAGTATTCGAGATGTATTTTTATTGCTTATCCCTCATTTCTAATCAGATTCTCAATGTCAGCATCTAATGACCTTACAATTAATAACTCCTTTAATAACTCCTTGGTTAATCTTTCGCACTAACTTATATAGTTCCAGGAAGTATGCATCAAACTTGCCATCTCAGCAACATACGATTGCACTTTATCCCGGACTTTTTTTCCAAAATCTTTTCCTGTACCGGCATATATGATGCTGCGCCCGATATTTACCAGCATTCCTGTACCAGCCCGATCTCGTCCATGGGTCATAACCTGTTTGAAGTCACCGCCCTGAGCGCCGACACCGGGAATTAAAAATGGCATATCCGGCAAAATTTTGCGCAGTATTTTTAATTCTTCAATATCTTTTGCGCTGACAACCAGACCGCAGTTGTTTGCAGTGTTCCATACCTGCACACGCTTTGCCACGTACTGAAAAAGTGGTTCGGTTCCAATCTGGAGATATTGAAAATCTTCCGACCCGCGATTGGAAGTCAGAGCAAGCACAAAAGTGCCTCTGTCTGGATATTCGAGAAACGGCTTTACCGCATCGTAGCCCATATACGGATTTACAGTAACGGCGTGTGCCCCCAACTGACTAAAATAGGTATGTGCATATTTTTTTGCCGTATTCTCAATATCCCCGCGTTTTCCATCCAGAATCAGCAGAACATCACTCGGAATAATTGATGCAAGATTATGCAGGGCTTCCAGACCGTTACGGCCTTCACATTCAAAAAATGCGAGATTTGCTTTATAGGCGACAACATGATCTTTTGTAGCTGCGACGATCTCGCGCAAGAACAGATCGATCGGATTTTTTTCATATTTCAAATGTGCAGGCAATTTCTCCATATCCGGATCCAGCCCGATACAAAGAAATGAGGATTTTTTTAAAATCAGCTGATTCAACCGCTCATTAAACGACACTTTCTTCTTCATGATTTATCTTCCAACCTCCTGTCGATTTATAAAGCAGGCACATGAGAGATCACTGGTTACGTTTACCGTTGTGCGTGCCATATCGAGAAATCTTTCAACCCCGAGAATAAGTGCGATACCCTCCAGCGGAACACCAATTGTTTCGAGCACCAGTGTAAGCATGATAATACCAACCTGTGGCGCACCTGCCGTTCCGATTGATGCCAGCGTTGCCGTAAAGACGATCGTCAACTGATCGGGTATCGTCAGGTTTATACCATAAATTGTGGCAATGAATACAGCCGACACACCCTGAAAAATAGCGGTCCCATCCATATTGATTGTTGAGCCCAAAGGCAGGACAAAACTGGCAATTTCAGGTTTTACATCCAGATTATCCTGAGCACATTCCATGGTGACCGGCAATGTTGCCGAACTGGAGGCTCGATGAAAAGGCCACAATCAAGGCCTGTGAAATGCCACCCCAGAAGCGGCCAATGGAAATATTTGTCAGAAATTTGACCACGAAACTGTTAAACAGAACCACATGGATAAGGAGTGCGAGAAGTGTGGTCACAAAATAACCGAATAAACTGACTATAATTTCTGAACCATATCGTCCGATTACCGCTGCAATCAAGGCGAAAACACCATAAGGCGCCAGACGCATGATCAGCTGCACCATTTTTATCATCGTTTCAGTTACACCGTCAAAAAAGTTAAGGATTATTTTTTTACGGTCATCGTGAAGATGAGTCAGAGCGATTCCGGCCATAACGGCAAAAAATATCACCTGTAACATTTGCCCCTCGGACATTGCGCGTAAGGGATTTTCAGGTATAATATTGAGAAGCATCTCGACCGGGTTGCTTTTATCCAACGCAGACAACTTGCTGTCCGCCTCCGCCTGATAATTCTGCCCCAATTCTGTTTGTAATCCTTCCGGCAATGCGCTGCCGGGATTAAGGATATTAGCAATGATTAACCCAATGGTGACGGCGATAGCCGTACTGATAAGATAGAATAATATGGTTCTTAAACCGATCCGGCCCAGTTTCCGTATATCCTGCATGCTGGCCGTACCCACCAGCAATGATGCGAATACCAGAGGCACTACGATCATCTTTATCAGTCGTATGAAAACGATACCGACGGGTTCAAACACCAGGATCGAGTCACCCCAAATCAGACCGACGATCCCGCCAAGTAAAAGACCGATAAATATGCGCTGATATAATTTTATAGGTACCAGATTAAAAATGAAGAACAGGGTTACGAAAAGAACGACCACTATGACCGGTTGTATAATGTTTGAAGCATCTTTAGAACCATAGATCGCGAGCAGAAAAGCAGAGGCGGTAACCATGATGACCACTATTGCAATTCTGACAGGCAGAGATATCTTTGAAATCGATAACATAGGTCACTAATTTTAAAAGGAAAAAAGTACACAAAAAAGAGATTGAATACAAAATCGTAATTACAGGTATAATTAATAACGGCCTATTTCAGGTTCCACATAAGCCGCATAGGCGTCAATTCCACCACTCATATTGAGGACATTTTGCCAGCCCTGCGTTTTTAGCCATCCAACAACCTGACCACTTCGGCTGCCATGGTGGCAAAAAATAATGATTTCCTGATGCTTGTTCTTAAATTTTTCGGGCAATGCGTCCGCGCCTTTGCTGGCCAGTTCACTCAGGGGAATCCAAAAAACCCTCTCGTCCTCGATACGTGCTTTATGTAATTCATCCCGCTCGCGTACATCCAGCATAAGAAGGTCTTTTTTGGTCTTTATGCGCTCGGCCAAATCGAAAACAGAGATCTGGGGAATACTGTATGAAAAAATCATAATTGCCTCAGTTATTTTGACAAAATAACTATCACGAGGCTCGTTTCATTCCCTGATTATTTAGCATTTAATATTCATCCCAGTCTTTTTATCATAAGTTGCTCAATTGTCTTTGATTGGAGAGCTTTGACCAATCGTTTGGCCAGCTGAAGATTTGTGATCAACGGTATATTGTGGTCGATCGCTTTACGCCTGATGAGATAACCATTAGTAAGTTCGGTTCTTTCAGAACTTTTGGGGATATTGATCACCAGGTCGATCCTGCCTTCTTCGAGATAAGTGATCGCATTCGGTTCTTCCTTTTCCAGCGGCCAGTTCAGGATAACCACCGGAATCTGGTTTTCTTGCATGAACCGTCCGGTACCACGAGTGGCAAAAAAATGGTATCCCAGTTCGGATAATATACGTGTTTCCATTAGAAACGCGGTTTTATTGCGCAGGGAACCGGTTGAGAGCAAAATATTTTTTTTGGGATAGATGCCAACGAGAAGTAGTACCTGATGTCAAAATCGACCCCCGTCGTCTTGATCTTCTCCAGCTCATCCGACGGGAACGTCGAGTATTGGAAAGTTCAGCCCCAGAGCCAGGTCTTCGTGGCCGGGTGTAGCCGATCCGGAACACCACGCCCCGGACCACGTCCGTGATGTCGGCCCCGCCCTCCGGAAAGGAGTCCTGCAGGTAGCCCACCGCGAGACCGATCGGCACCCAGCCGACGGCCGCCAGGTCGAAGTCCACGGTAGCGCCGAATTCAGTGAACCACTCGTCATTGGACACACGGTCCACGGACTCTCCATACCCGGTCTCGAAGTAGCTGATGAGGCCCACCAGGGGGCTGAAGGCGTGCGTGTAGCGAAGCCCCACGCCGGTTCGCATGGACGGGGCGAGTCCTGACCAGTTCGGCGTTCTCTTCGTTGATGATGTCGTCGACGAAGTCCGCAAATGTCATTCGTCGTGAACTCGGTGTTCTTCACGTCGAAACTGAGGGACATGTACCCCCTGTCCGTCTCCATTGACCGTATGAGCCACCCGAGCTCGAATCCC
>CAVQJT010000008.1:0-28952 GCA_963712885.1 Calditrichia bacterium | reverse complement strand
TGGTCGATTAATTTTTGTGCCTTTTTTTCAACCTGATCCGATACCCGGATATAATTTTTATAGATATACAGGATTTTTTCTGCCAGCACATCCGGATCCTGTTTTTCTATCTCGATACCCAGTTCATTGTCAATAACAAAATCACGCATCATCTGTGCCTGGCTGATAATAACCGGCTTTTTCATCGCTACATACTGATAAAGTTTCGTATGAATGGTATTGTTTATTTCATCGCTTGTCTCGGCAGGCGGTGTATAAACGCATAATTTACAGGCTGCGATGTAAGAGGGCAGCTGACCTACCTGTAACCAGCCGATATACTCGATCTGATCGCCTATGCCCAGTGATTCCGCAAGTTCCAGTAAATTACATCCGCGTGCAAAGCGACCGGCAAGGACGAATTTTATCTCCGGGATAGCTCGATTTTAAGCGGGCGATGGCCTTTACAATCAGATCCAGTCCACGCAGGACATCGATAGCACCGGCATAGAACAACATAAAATTTTTGTCATATTTTTTCACTATCTCAGCATCAACATTTCCCTGGTTAAAAACCGATGAAGAAGGTGTATTGGGAACGGTAATAATTTTATCAGCATCAAGTCCCACCTCATCAATATAAATTTGTCGTAGTCGTTCTGAAACGGTGATAACAAATATCTGCCCGTTAAAGATTTTCAAATTCATATTTTTCCCACGGACTGAAGTATTTTACGATTTTACCAGGAAAGGTATTATAATGATAGGTTTTACCAATCCAGTTGCTCCAGTATTCGTGCTGATCACAGACAATTTTTATTTTATATTTTTTTGCCAGTTTATAACCGATATCGGTCATCGGTAAATCGTGGAAATGCAGTATATCCAGATCGTTCTCTTTTATAAAACTTTCGATTTGTTTTGTATAGATCCAGCGATAAAAGGGAAGTACCAGATAGGCGGCGCTCAGTTTTTTATGCAGTTTTTCATTAAGATTAAACCGCGTTAGTTTGATACCTTTGTAAATTTCCTTTAAGGGTTTACCGGTTGCCGTATAGCACAACAGATGTACATCGTGTCCGGCCCGGATAAGACTGATCGCTTCTTTTTCCGGCCGATCATCGGGGGGGAAATCCCGGTCCAATATCATGCCAATTTTTAGGGGCATCTTTCGTAACAGTCAGATTAAAAGGTTAAAAACGCTATAACGCAATGATTTATTTATCACTCTGCAGGATTATATGGCAGATCTTTTCTATTTCCTCTGCTTTCATTTCCGGGTAAAGTGGCAATGATAAAAATTCACCGGCCAGATTTTCAGCAATTTTTAAATCGCCCTGCTTATAGTTTAAATGGGCATAGGCCGGTTGCAGATGCAGGGGGACCGGATAATGAATCCCGGATTCTACACCATTTTGTTTTAAAACGGTGCGAATATTGTCCCGATTTTCTGCTGCGATGGCAAAAATATGAAAGACATGTTTATTATCATTGCTTAATTCGGGTAACCTGATCTTTGAGTTTTTTAGAATCTCAAGATACCGTTTGGCATGACTGATCCGCAGATCAGTCCACTGATCCAGATATTTTAGTTTTATATTTAAAATGGCAGCCTGCAGGGTATCCAGGCGGTAATTATAACCTTCAATTTCGTGAAGATATTTTTCGCTTCTGCCATGATTGACCAATTGCCTGGCACGTAAAAAATGATTCTCGTCATTTGTTACAACTGCGCCGGCATCACCGTAGGCGCCCAGATTTTTTCCCGGATAAAAACTGAAGGTGGAGACTTCTCCGAAATTTCCCACCTTCTTCCCTCTATACTCGGCCAAATGGGCCTGGGCGCAATCTTCCACAATTTTTAATTTATATTTTTCCGCAATTTTTGTTATGGCAGCCATTTCGCAGGGATTACCATGAAGATGAACAACCACGATCGCCTTCGTTTTTCCGGTGACGGCTGCCTCAATCTTATTGACATCAATATTATACGATCGGGGATTGATATCCACAAACACGGGTAGGGCACCCATTTGCCGTAATGGCTCCGTTGTCGCAATAAAAGTCATCGCGGTCACAATCACTTCATCCCCCGGTTGCAAGCCGATCAATTCATAGGCCAGATGCAGGGCCGAGGTTCCGCTGGAGGTGCCAACGCAAAATTTTACACCCTGCTTTTCTGCGAAGGATCGTTCAAATTCCTGTACATCAGGTCCGTTAATAAATTTATAACCGCGGATGACACGGAGAATGGCCTCATCCATTTCATCTTTTATCGACAGATACTGGGCATTTAAATCCATAAAAGGTATCATAATTCACCGTCCGGCTTATGGTTCTGTAATGTTCTGATTTTTCGCGCCGGATTCCCGGCATATATTCCCGGTTCAATAATATCCCGCGTGACGACACTTCCGGCACCAATCACAACATGATCGCAAATTGTAACCGGAAGAATGGTGGCATTGGTTCCGATCGATACATTGTTACCGATTACGGTTTTTCTCCACAAATCGCGCCGGCCATTCGCCGGTCCGCCGGTACTGAACAGATCGTTGATAAACATCGCGCCATGTGAAATAAAACAGTGGTTGCCGATCTCCACCAGTTCGCAAATAAAACAATGTGACTGGATCCGGCAATTATTTCCGATTCTGGCCATTTTTTGAATCTCGACAAATGGTCCGATGAAACACTTATCACCGATCTTGCATTCATACAGATTAACAGGATTTACAACCGTTACATCCTTGCCGAAAGAGACATCACGGATCCCAACAGTCTTGATTACAGGTTCATTCATGTCGGTTTACTCCAGGCGGCTGTTCGCATAAATATTTTCAATTAATTTTACAACTTTCATTCCTTCAACGGCATTGGTGGCGATGGTTTCCCTGCCGTTTAAGACATCAACCACATTTTTATAAACCATATCATGATTGGACATTGAACCCTGATAAAATCCATATTCGTTGGCTTTATTAAGTACCTGTTCGCTTTTCATCTGATAATCTTTGATATTTTGATACTCGACAATATTTAAGTATTGGCCGCCTATTTTTACCGTACCAAACTCACCGAAAACAGTGATTGACCCTTCCATATTGCGCTGATAGGCATTGATCGTATAATTGATCGTGCCGATTGCACCGGTCCCGAACTCGAGCGAAATGACACCGGTATCTTCAAATTCGATCATACCGTGATGGAGAAAATTTTTTCTGAATACAGACAGGTTTTTAATGTCGCCAATCAGCCACAGTAACAGGTCAATAAAATGACTGAACTGGGTGAATAAAATTCCACCGTCTAATTTCTTTGTGCCCTTCCAGTCAGATTCATTATAATAAAGATCGTTTCTGTTCCAAAAGCAGTTGAGCTGGACGTTGAATATCTGTCCTAATGCATCCTTCTCGATAAGTTTTTTTCAGCTCCATTATCGGCGGATTATAGCGGTTTTGCTTAACAATAAAGAGACGTTTGTGACTATTGGCTGCGGCACTGATCATTTTCTCACACTCGGAAACCGTGAGCGCCATCGGCTTTTCACAGAGTACATTTTTATCCGCCTGAAGGCTTTGTATGGTATGCTGACTATGCAATCCGTTAGGCGTACAAACAGAAATGACCTGCGTGTTTTTTTCCTTCAATAAGAGACTCGTCTATATCCAGGTAATAACGACAATTATACTGATTGGCTAATTTCTTTGCCCGCTCTTCCCTGATATCGCATACCGCATCCAATTTGCCCGAATCATAGATGTGTTTGGCATGGCGCTCTGCTATTTTTCCGCAGCCAATGATTGAAAATCTTATCTCACTCAATCAATACTCCTGTAAATCTTGACTAATCTTTTTATTCATTTATAAAATGTTTACCCGGATGATTTCCCCCAGGTGAATAGCGATTTATATGTCAGTCTCCTGTGCAGCGCATCATATAAAATACTTAATTTAAAAATTGAATAATAGGGTTCATTAAAATAAGATCGCCATTTCTCACTGTATGTTTTGAAAATCGGCTTATTTGAAATTTGATAGAGAACCTGAAGTTGTGGTATATGGACCATCTTATGATAATAATAATCCGTTACAAAGGGATAGTACAGATCATAATAACTCCAATAGCCCGTGTCATACCGCTCAATATTTTTCTCAACGGTGGTGATGCCCTTTTGGGCGAGGTTTAGAGCGAGGGGAAACCCGCTTACACGCCAGAAATCATAGAGACCGAAAATACCGTTTATATGTCCGTTCAAAACGCTGTTCCTGGGGTGCGCCGGATATTCCTCAAACCAGTAGTTACCGTATTCATCCAGCGCCAGAACACCTCCGTCTTCGATTCTTGTGTGAAATGTTGTTACGGCCATTTTTCCTAATTCAATAATATCGGGATCCTTGCTGATCTGATAATAGCGTGCCAGGGCGGATAGGACGCTTCCCATCGCCCAGGCGCCCGTCCAACCGGATTTTAACCCATATTTGGTAAAACCATAGGGATGGGTCCAAACGGCTATACTGTCAATAATAACCGCATTCTGCTTTAACCAGCCGGCAAAGTGTTCGATTTGTTCGAGGGTAGAACTTTGGTCGGTTGTCTGATAGTCATTATATAAAAGTATTATTCCCTGACTCATGTCTGTTGGAATGTATAAGCGTGTCAGATCCGGTTCGACCAGATATTTTCGACTGTCGCTGAATCGATTCCGGTAAATAAAACCGTCCGGATCCAGGTCTTCCGGTTGATATATTGTGCTCCTTTTAACGTATATATAATCAAATTCGATTGTTTTCAGATCAGCGTCGGCATTCCAGGCTGAAATATCGGGTGTCACATCCTGGTATTTACTGACTGACGGTTCGATCAAATTAAAAAAAATCATATAAAATAATATTATCAGAACAAACAGACTGATAGAGGAGAAAGTATAAACCAATCGCCGTAATTTTTTTTTCAAAAACCAGAAATTGACAAATTTTGTCCACAGTCCGCTTATAATGGCGAGCGGATTGTTTATAACCGGAATATAGTCCTTTGAATTTTTGATTTTTTCATCGGTCAACGCGTTGCAAATATTCTTGGACGGTTTGAAACCGGTATTTATGATCTTTGGCATAGTTCAGAAATTTTATAAACTTTTTTTTTCTGTATCCGGATTTTTTTATACTCTTTCTGTCTTTACGGTTTAGCAGGCCAAAACTGTGCATCATTACCACTAAATGCGAAAGTGGCGATCCGGAAACTTTCTTCAGAATATATTTTAACTCGAAAAAGGAACACCATTCAAGATTTACAGAGTTATATCGGACCAGGGGATAGAAGTATTTGTATACGGTGGTCGGAAGTTCTAGCAAACCGTTTATTTTATCTGTCTTGTTAATATATGGAAAAGCGGATTTAGAAATCCGGCATCGTTTTTGTCTGAACTGGAAAGATAAGTCAGCCAAAAATCCCTTTTTCTTTTAGAAGAGCAAGTGTTTGATCATTTGCCGCATAGCCACCGGCGCGAAAAAATAACGGTCTGGTTAAATTATACTTTTTGTAGTAGGCGATCGCCTTGTCAAGATATAATTCCTGCTCCTGGTCTGTATATTGCCATAGATAATTTTTACCGCCAAAGATATAAGGATGCATATGCAGCTGAATATCGTGGCCGCCGGCGGAAATCTTTTGATGAATCAGCGTGAAAATATCCTCGCCCCATTTTTTGATCGAAAAATAATCGATAAAAAAGGTCGCCTTGACTGCAAAATCGTCCAGGATCTGCAGAATATCATCGAGGCCGTGGGAGCCATCGATACCCAGGATTTCCTCTTCGGAAATATAAAACTCCGTGTCAATTGTCAGAAGAATCGTTTTCATTATTTCCTTGTGAGCAGATAGAGCGGATCGTTGCTTATGCCGTACTTTTTTCTTTGATCAGCGTTGATCCCGGCGGTGTAATTGAATTTTTCCACACTAAAACCGGCCCTGGCCATCAGACCAGCGATATCCCGGCCGTAGACCCGTACCACATAGGACTGATCGACAGAAGGTTTCTCATAGATCATGGTTTCCTTCCGATTCTCATCAACTGCACTGGCGAACAGCAGGCGTCCGCCCGGTTTTAAAACACGGCACATTTCGCGGAACCCCTGCAGATCGTCCTTTACATACTGCATCACACTGATACAGAATATAAAATCGAACTGACTATCCCCAAATTTAAGATCGGTCACATCCATACGGACCATGGCCTGGGGTGAGTAAAGATCGATGCTGATATAGTCCAGATTTGTCTGATTTTGTAAGTAGTGTCTGCAGCGACCGGTTCGGGCCGACCTCCAGAACCGATAAGCACTGGTTATAAAAATCCAGTTCGTGGACAAGAAAATGTTGGATCAGACGATAGCGGGGAATCGAATGACAGCGCGGACATTTTTCATCAGCGGCCACGCGTGCTTTGGTCACATGCGGATAGAAGCGGTAACCCTGCCAGCCACAGATATTGCAGGTCACTTCTTTGTGGCTGTGGGTTAACTGCTGCCCGTGGCAGCCAAGGGTCATCAGCCAACCTTTCAGACTGTTTTTGAACTGAAAAAAATCGGCCTTAGAGAGATCCATAAACATTTTCAGAAATAATTTGGTTGCCGGTAATTGCGCCAGTTTTTGTCCTGAAGAGCGATTCCATCGTTTAGATCCTTCCCAGCTTTCTTAGCGCGCGATATTTGGCCCAATACATCCTGATCATATTGATCCGGTCCTGATCTGGCGTTTAAAACGATCGGCATAGGTTTTAAATACGGTATTTCCACTCAGCTGATACAGCATTTGCAGTTGGGTGACATGCAGATGCTGATAGGTGATCGTGGCCGGATCTACGGCCGGATACCACTTGCCCGGCAAAGATTATAACGCGACCAGAATCCCAGATCATAGTCAGGCAGAATATTTTCCAGCGTGCTGAATCCCTCGCTCACCAGTTTCTTTCCCAGATCGTTTTCAGGAAAAACACGGGCAAAATCGAGCAGACCACACAGGGAAAAGATCATGCCGTTTAATACCAGAGTCGGCACCTCGGCCGTATATTCTTCATAAAAGGGTCCCCAGTCCGGTAAAGGATGTAACGCCGCCGTCCCGGGCATCGATCGTAAACGGAATCAGCGCTCTTTCCGCCATATCAGCGTACTTTGTCTCGCCGGTCAGCTGATAACCCCTCAACAGAATGGAGATCCCTCTGCTCTGGGCAAAGGCAGAAGGCCAGGGACCTTTGTTCCGGTACTGGGGCAGGGCAACATCGGTCAGCCAGCGCACGCCAAGGCGCTGATCATCCTCGGCATGATCAAAAAACCATTGGACAAATTTCATAAAACGCAACCGGTCCGTTTCCGACTTGGTTTCCAGGAAGCGATGAAAAACCGCCAATCCGACCTGGCCGATCGTAATCGGAAAATAGACATAATCCTTATCATGGACATCGATATAGGTCGGATTTACCGGAATACCGTCCGGATCGTAAACGATGCTCTTTTGTCCGCCTTTCTGATTGACCATCGCCGATTCCCTGAAAACGAAATAGTATTCAGCAAGTTTCTGCGATTTAAGATCCCCGGCGATCTCCCATTGGGTCGGTTTGAACACGTCCTTAAACACGCGCAAGAGGAAAAAAAGATATTTGTTTTTAATGATATTCATATTCAGTTGAGTCAATGATATAATGCTCGATACTCGATACTCGATGCTGGATACTAGATGCTCGATACTCGATACTGGATACTCGATACTGGATACTCGATACTCGATACTCGATCTGGATATTTGATATCCTACTATCCTCCTGAATTCCTAATCTCCACAAACACCCCCCTTAATCCCCCCTTCACCAGGGGGAGACAGATCGAGCATCCAGCATCAAACACCCCCTTAATCCCCCCTTGACGGGGGGAGACAGATCGACTCGAACAATGCGGCCAGTTCGCCGGTAAGATGGCGGCGGGAGAACCGTTCAATCCTGGACGTATCGCTTATCTGTTTGCCTGTTTCTGTGCCGGTTGAGCCGATTAAATTTTTTAATTGCCGATAAATAGCCGCTTCATCCTGATAACCGATTACCCGTCCGCTTCCGGTTTCTTTTAACAGTCTGGCGACCTCGCCGTCTTCGGGACCAAGGGCGAGAATGGGTTTTCCCAGACGCATATATTCAAATGTTTTACCCGGTAAAATCCGCCTGTTCATTTTTGATTGGGTGATTAACAGGAGCAGGGCACTCGCCGAACCAGCCTGTTCGAGCGATTCTCTGTGGGGCAGATAGGTCACTGTTTTTATAAACGGTTCTATCTGATACTGTCCTGCAGGTCTCGATCAGTTCGGGAACGATTTTTCCGACAAAGGTTAACTGAAAGTTGCCGGGATGAATTTTTTTCTCATCGGCAAGACGGCGGATAACTTTGAATAAAAGATGCGGAATGCGCTCCCGCCCGATCGCCCCCAGATGCACAAGGTTAAACATCCTTTACCTGCACCTGCCTTTTCAGACCGCTGAAAGTCTTCCTCGTCATAACCATTTGGAATCGTGATACATTTGCCTGCCTCTATTTTACGGCTAAAATCCAGTTCGATATCCAACCGGCTGATACAGGTAATCCGGTCTGCAGCATTCAGGACGGAAGCCTCCATCCGGGCATCCAGATTTGCGGCAAGTTTCAGACGGGTTTGATCTTCATAATAATGGATATCGGTCCAGGGATCGCGAAAATCAGCCACCCATTTCAGTCCGCTTGCTTTTTTTAGTTTTTTGGCAATCAGGTGTACGACCGGTGGTGGTGATGATGAGAATATCACCGCCGGTTTATACTTGCTTAATAATCGATTTACCTGTCTGAACGGCAAAAGGGACGCCAGCCGATTTTTGCATCGGGTATAAACAAATTTAATCTGACCCAGTGGGCGGCTTTCTTTTTCCAGTTTAAATTCTTCTCTGCCAGTACGGCAGTCGGAATCCGTTCATCATCGCGCATGCCGGTTAAACGTTTGTATAATGAAAAGGGCTCAAGCGATCCGGTTTTAAATACTTTCGCTTCGCCCGGAATTTCTTTTATCAGACTTTCATCTCTGGCCGGATATTCACCGCTGGCTGACGGTTAAAATCAGGGGCGTCCAGCCAAAGGCCGGCAGATACTTGGCAAACTTCAGCACACGCTGAACGCCGGGACCTCCGGCTGGTGGCCAGTGATAGGTAATAATCAGTACTTTTTGCATTCAGATATTCTATTGTATTTCGTCTGCTGCCTGTTTCCCCGGTGCTTTCCGGGCAATTAATTTGCCGATTGATTTCCGGAAATTCATCACCAGCTGAACCGATGATGATCAGATATAAAATGCCTGAGGCCATCGTTGCGTACCAAATATTCCTGTAATAGGAGTCCGGTTCAAAACGCACTTCAATCCGGTGCCGGCCCGGCTCAACGATTACCGACTGGATCGCGTGATCAGTTTTATAAACTGTGCGTCACCTGCTGGTCGTCGATATAGATCTTCCAGCCCGGCGGATAGTATGGTTCCGAGATAACGAACAAAGCCGTGTGACTGGTGAAGACGTCATAGGCGCTTTGATTGGCCGAATAACTGATCAGTTTGCTCTCACTGCTATCCGGAACGGCAATCGGCTTATCCAATGCGCTGTTCGATCAGGGCGGTTTTGGCCGGATCAAAAGATTCCTGGTTGATCCGCTCCAGCCGATCAAATTCATCCGTAATAATCTCAACTGTGCCGACAAAAAATCCACGCGGTAAATAGTCGTTAAAATAAAACACTGCAATTTATTCTCAGTACTCATTTGTCGATAAGGCGGTCAGTCGTGGCGTTTTGAGAAACTGTGGTGAGATCAGATATTTTACATTGAGGATTTTCATGACATTCCAGTTTATCGGTAAAGTCTTATCCCAGCCCTTATACAGATTATTCTGGATAAGTTCTTCTATCGTATACATTTTTATCGGAGAATAACCGCCGATTGACTGATGACTATAGGCCCAGCGGTTATCCTGAAAGAACTGTCCAACAGGAAAAATGCGGTAGGTGTCCGTGTCATTTTCAAGCAGCAGATCGGCTGCATTCTGTTCGGAAAAGATTTTTTTCCACCCGTTCGGAATCGATATACTTCTCCTGGTACCGCGATTGAATATCAAAAAGATCAGCAATGATCAGAATCGCCAGCGCCGTGCTCAGAAGCGGTAAATGAGATTTTTTCCTTTAAATAAGCCCAGATCAATCCCGACGCCCAAGCCAGAGATCAGCAGGTATCTGATAATATCATCAATAGAGGACTTCCTGACGAATATCCTTGATCATACGCCATCACATTCGGATCATAGGATTCGCCGGTCTTTGTAAAACTGAAGTTACCGCTGAACAGCCAGACGAGCAATCCCGATCAGGAAAAATCCGCCGGCGATAATAAGCAGGTTTTTATAATAGACCGGCTGGTTGCCCCCGTTTGATTTCCAGCAAATACTTCAGTCCGTAAAGGGCAAAAATAACGATTGTAAAGGAGGTGATAGTCACACTCATCATCGGCGCCCGGAATTTATTAAAATAAGGGAAGATAATCATAAAATAGACTATAAAAGGATTCGAAATGTCTGCCAAAAGAAAGCAGGATCAGAAATCCTGTAAAAATCAATAGACTGATAATCATCTTATTCCTGCGGTAGGCATAGATACCGATAGCCGCGAGCAGAAGGGTCAGGATACCGATATATTCATAACTCTGGGTAAACGGCATATGGCCCCAGTAAAAAGGGATAATCTGGTTTTTTAAGCGCGGTACTTTATCACCGGTATATTTTTCGCTGGACATCCCGCCATAGAAGCGTGGAATGATCCAAACCAGCAATTCGGAAGGGGCGGTAGACCATTGGGTGGCATATTCCAGGGTTGCCCCCTGAGACAGGGCCTGCTGTGTTTGCTGCTCTTTTGGTTTTGAAATGTCAATCGTTGTTTTTCCCCTTTTTGAGTAGGGCAAATATTCCTTGGCCAGAAATAAGGGTTGGGCGGACATCATCAGTGCAAGAAAATCGCAGCCGCCGATCATGGCCAGGGATTTTGCGGCCAGCTTGTATTTTTTCGTCAGAATCTCCGAAACGATCGGGTATACACCGAGTGCGAAAATCAGCAGGCTGGTATAAAAGATTATCTGATAATGCTGGGTGCGGATCTGCATGGCGTAAAAAACAGCGAAAAGAGCGACGGCCAGCAGGCGTACGTTTATCAAGAAAGTACTTAAAACTGACGAAGATCCAGGGGATATACATGATCGCCCGCAATTTACGGAAGTGACCGACCACCCACAGGGATTTATAATGGGGCAAAAGAATAAACATCATCGATCCGGCAAAGGCCAGAAGCGGGCTGAACTTTAAAATAGCGAAACAGAGCAGTACATTCCGAGGGCGCCAAGCAGATAGAAAACATAGACACTCGACAGGAGAAGACCGAGCAGCGCCAAAATATTATCGAGTGAAAAAGCAATCGGACCGTAATCCTGGTAATGGGGCATGCCGCTAAAAATGGCCGGATTCCACAGGGCATAATCATCGTGGGTTTTATTATAATCCTGGATCTGTTTGACCTTGCCGACCCCGGCAACAATGTCCGCGCCCTGGGGTGACAAGCCGTCAAAAATAAGAGGTTTTAACAGAAAAGCCAGCAGGACGGTGATCAGAATGACAAAAATCAATATCCTGGGTTTTTTCCGGGATCCGTTTTAATTCAGGTTGCGGGGAAGGTCTGGTTTCTGCACGTTTTTCTTTTTGGATTTGACCATTTTTACCTCTTATTTATAATAATTTTTTTTAAAACCGATTTTTTCCGGTTTTTTTAGGATCACGCGGCGGATATAGTTATAAATAAAACCAAGTCCATAGCCAAAAATCTGAGCCGGCATGATCAGCGGAAGCAGCAGGGCCGGTTTGATCTGACGGTATAGTCTCAGCGCATCGAGCATTGAGTAGAGGAGAATCAATCCTGCCAGAGAAAGACCGGCTGAATAATACGAGCCGGACAATTTCAGAAAATGGGGCTAATAGCAGCACCATGAGCGTGAGCAGGGTTGCCGCTGCCGGCAGGGCATGCAGGGGTTCGAGCATCCGCCGGTCAATCATATAAAGATTGATCCGCGCCACACCCCAGTTAAATACCTGCCGGTAAAAGCGCCTGATATTTGTACGTCTTTTATGAAAAACCGCTGCCTTATCGATAAATATAATTCTGGCACCGCTTTGTATGATCCGGTTGCTGAATTCGATATCCTGTCCATGCCGTAAAGAACCGAAACCGCCAATTTTTTGCCAGAGCGCGCGGCTTAATCCCATATTAAACGAGCGCGGATAAAACTTTGCCAGTTTTTTCCCTTTTTTTCCCCGCAACCCGCCGGTGGTGATAAAAGACGTCATCGTATAATTAATCGCCTTTCAGCAGGGCCGGAAAATTTTCAGCATACGTATCCGGACCACCAAAGGCATCGGCACCGCTTTCTGATAAAGCCTTGTCTATTTCCGCTAGCCAGGCCGGCGGAACCGTGCAGTCAGAATCGATAAATATAAAAAAATCACCGCTGGCCTTGGACATACCGGTATTGCGGGCCGATCCGGGACCCTGGTTTTTCTGGGAATAGATAGTTTAAAAAACCACCAAGTTGTTTCTTTAATTTTCTAAGTAATTCCAGGGTTCCGTCGGTCAGAACCATCATCGACGATGATCACTTCGAACCTGTGCCTGATCGAAATCCAGGTGTTTAACCGATTCGATCAGATCGGCAATTTCATTTGCCCGGTTGAAGGACGGAACGATCACAGAATATTTTTTAGGCGCTGCTATTATTCATCATCCGCCAAATTTAAAAAATGTACCCCTCTATAAAAAATATTATTTGTCAAAATTGAACCCGGATTTCATTTGGGTCAGAGCTGCGAGTACGGAATCCGGGTGCGTTTGCATTTAAACGAGGCCTCCTTTTAAATTAAATTCATATGAAAACAAGAATTAAAGCGGCAACTCTGCTGCTCATTGTATTGAGCATTTTCGCGGCCGGATCGGCGGCCCGGGCTCAGTTTGGGATCGGTGCCAGCGGAGGCATATCATATCCTGGCCTGATGAAATCCGAATCCACAGACAGTCATTTCAATTCCGGCTGGGGTTATGAACTTTTTCTGACGCATACCCTGTTCCGGCTTTCCGATTCTTTGTTTGTCGATGCCCGCTACTCCTTCCGTCAGTATAAGAATCCGATCGTACTGCCTATCGTCCTCGATACCTGGTTTACCTTTCGCTATCTGACACTCACTTTTTTAACGGATATTTATCAGGCCGGGGAGATCGCCCTATTTACCGGGATCGGCGGCAGTCTTTTGACAAGCACTGCCAATAATAATTTTTTCGAGCATACCGGCACTTCATTTATACCGGAGATAAATCTGGGTCTCAAATGGATCCCGACGCAGCACTATACCATCTTTAGCGAGTTATCCCTGCAATTTGGCGCCCTGTCTGAAGTCCTTATCGGAAACTATTCCTGTCAGCGGATTTCGGCTTGTTATCGGCGCTATCATGTATCTTTCTGAAGTGCAGCCGGAGGATTAAATGGATAGCGAGGCACTTTTTAAACCAAGCAGGAGGGTTTTGGTCGATAAAAACCAGGAAAAAAAACCGCTTGGTATCGATCCCGCCCTCGTCTATGCGCCCCTGACCTATGCCCTGACACGAAGATACTCCCGCATAATTTCATTCTCAGAACGGGACCTGCCGGGCAAAATGCACTGGATCTGCGTGAGGGTGAACTCGAACTGGCGCTGATTTCTTCGCTGGCATATCGTCAAAAAAAGGAAACCTGGCGTATCGTTCCTGATCTCTGCCTGGCCTCGGGCGGAATCGGTCATGCTTATCTTTTTTTTAAAAAAGGATTAAAGGATATACGTACCGTTGCCGTTGATCAAAATGCGTCCAGCGAGGAAGTCTTGATGCAGATTTTGATGCGCGAAAAATATGGTCAAAAGCCTGAATATATTTCCATGCCGGCTGACCTGGGATCGATGCTTGACCGGGCCGAAGCCGCTCTGATCATCGGCGATAAAGCGTTAGGTTATTTAGAAGAGAACTCAAACCGCCTCGATTTAAGCGAGGAGTGGGTTGATTTAACCGGTTTGCCTTTTGTCTATGCTTTCTGGGCCGGAAGGGAATTTACGGTCACGACGGAGGAGGTTAAAAAGATTCAAAATTCTTATGAGATCGGTAAACGCAATCTTGAGCCGATTTCGCGGGATTTGCCGAAGCCGGCAAAGTTCCTGGGTCTTCTATCATGACTATCTGACTAAAGAGATGACCTATGTATTCTCTGAACGGGAACAGGAGGGCCTGCGCGAATTCTATCAATTTGCCTTCTTCTATGGTCTGACCGAGTACATACCGGATCTCCATTTTTATCCCGTTTGTATTTTTCTGGCAGTGCGCCGGATAATTCAAAATCTGGGATCACGCCACACCTGTTATAATTTTTTAGGACCTGCTGTGATGGTAAAAAACGATCCGAAAATCAGCAGCAAAAACCTGATCGAAAAGTTCTCCCTTGGTCGGTCCCGGTTTCCAAAGCAGACATAAGTGAAATTGAACGCTGCTTAAAATTTTTCCAAAACTCAAAACAAAACCGGAACAGATCTCTTTTGGAAAATTTTCGAAGTCCTTTCGGCCGATAATATCCGTCACCCGCTTGCCGCAAAAATCGACACTACTGTTTTTGCCGATTTCGGAACTGCCCTGATTAAAACGGCTGACAGAGAACCTGATCAGGAATTATCTTGAAATAGTGCGGGCATCCGATTTTTTGCGCCGTGTCTATGGTGAACCACAATGGCCTGATCTGGTACTGGACCTTTTAAAGGCGGCAGAATACAGTTTTCCGGTCCTCTTTTCGGAGCGTGCGGCTAAATATGACGAGCAAGAGTACTTTTTACCGTCCTGTCCGCCGGACAGGATAAGGACTATACCTGGTCTGAGATATCGGAACAGGTCAGCGTGATTGCCCGGGGTCTGATCAATCTGCTTGGGGCAGAGGCAGATAAAAAAAAGATCGCCTTTTTTTGTAAAAATTCACTTGAGATGGTTCTTTTTGATCTGGCCTGTCTGACGAGCGGAATCGTGAACATTATGATTCCGGCCAATTCTATTGCCTCACATGTCTCCTATATTCTGAATCTAACCAAACCCGAATTATTGATCGTCTCGGATCTGGAGTTGTTGCAGAGTATTTCGATGGAGACGGAAAGGCTTGATTTTCTGAAAACGATCATTCTGTTTGAGCCGCATCAGAGCAGAAAAAAAAACCTGGTTTCCATTGATGAAATAAAGGCAATGAGCGAAAAAGTTTCGCCGGAAAATCTGGAAGCTTACCGGAACCGGGTACGGTTTAGCGATCTGGCGACCATGATGTTTACTTCCGGTACGACCGGGAATCCCAAGGGCATTCAGTTTTCGCATCAAAATATTGTTTTCAAAAGATTTGCCAGGGCAATGGCTTTGCCGGAAATCGGGGAAGAAGATGTTTTTCTTGGCCTATCTGCCCCTTTTTCATACATTCGGGCGCTGGTTGGAGATGACGGGCTGTATTTACTGGGGGGCGCGTTATGTGTTTATGGAAAGTCCGGCGCCGGAAATTATGATTGAAAATATGCAGCGGGTTCGTCCGAGTGTATTTATCAGCATTCCAAAGAAATGGTACCAGTTCTACGAGGCAGTAGAAAAAGAAATCAATATCCTAAGTGGCAGTGATGAGGAAATCAGAAATGCGGTGCATAAATTATCCGGTGGAAATCTGAAATGGGGGCTGTCGGCCGCCGGTCATCTTGATGTGGAGGTCTTTCAGTTTTTTCAGCAAAACGGCATTGAATTGATGAGCGGATTCGGTATGACGGAGGCCACCGGTGGGATAACGATGACACCGCCCGGAGAATATAAAGCCGGCTCGCTTGGGCAGGGCTCTTCCCGGTATCAGCCTTAAAATGGGCGAAGATGGTGAGCTGTTTATCAAGGGTCCCTATGTGATGATGGGATATATCAATCCCGAATCTTCAGAAGAAAACCTGGCGGATGGCTGGCTGCCGACCGGGGATATTATGCAGATGGATAATGCCGGATTTATTCGGATCATCGACCGGAAAAAAGAAATTTATAAAAATATCCGCGGGGAGACGATTGCACCGCAAAAAATCGAAAATTTTTTCCGTGATTTTGATTTTATCAAACATGTCTTTCTTGTCGGCGATCATCGTCCGTATAATACACTGCTGATATATCCTGATTATGAGTATAAGGAGATCGACTTCAGGAAAATGACTGAGGAAGAGTTGCGCGTCTATTTTAACTCGGTAATCGTTTCGGTTAACCAGTTTTTATCCGGATATGAAAAAATTGTTGATTTTGCCTTTACCGACCGTGATTTCGATGTCGAAAAGCACGAATTGACGCCGAAAGGTACCTATAGGCGCAAAATCGTCGAGGAAAATTTTCAGAATTTTATTCAGCCGATGTATGACCGCCCCTACCATCCGCTGATAACCGTTGGCTATGAGATACGAGTGCCGAACTGGTTTTTCAGGGAAACGGGAACTACCGCCCATGATATCCGGATAGAGAAAAACTGCCTTTACCGGAACCGGAGTACTAAAACCTTGACGATTGAATTTAAATCTGACAGTGTCAGGGTGGGTGATTATGTCTATAAACTCACCGGAAAAATTCTGGAGCTTGGGACGAATAATGAGTGATCCCTTTTTATGGATCGGAAATGAGGAACTTGTCAGTTTTAGCGGAAATAAGATCTTCGACTGGATAAATAAAGAGGAGAAAAATGAAAAATTACCCTACCTCGGGTCCGCATAAACCGTTGCGAACGATCTGTGATCTGGATCAGGTGCAGGAGGCACTCCGTGAGGGAAGTGAACTTAATCTGACTGGTTTACATGCCGCCTCTCTTTTAATACAGCACGTGGATGTTATCCAACTCGATCCGGTTATTGACTATCTTGACCGGGCCTTAAAAGAAAAGGATCCTGAAACGGCGCGCCTGGCCAAAGAAATTCTGCGCAGAACGATCGATACACCGATGCTGGAAGCACAAAGAAGGGCCTTTGCTTTATTGCTGAACGCCCCGTCAAAACCGGATTCAGAAGCGATTAACCGCTCGTTTTTAGATATTTCCGTCGACTTTATAAACAAAAAATTAATCAGGGAAGTATGCCAGAGCGGAATAAAGGATAAAAAAGTCGAGATCCTTTTTAAACTCACCAGAGAATACTGTAAAAAGGCGAATAAACGATGTATAAAATTATTTCGCCTGCTCAGCCGTTATGGTGCCACGCATCCGACACGATACAAGATTATCCGACAATTTTTGGTAAGTTGTGAACTGGAAAACTATGAACCACATATCAGACGTGCTGCCCAGGTTGCCCGTTTTGAATGCCGTGATGGATTCAGGGAGTGGCTGGGTACGAGCCAGGAAGTCGCCGTTGACATAGAAACGAATAAAGAGTATCAATGGGAAGAAGTGATCATATTTGAAGAGTCGATCGGTTCGGAAGACCGGAACAGATTACTCCGTTCACTTTAAAAATACAACACTTATCCGCGAAGCGATTTTCCTTTTCTCACGCGGGGTACTTGTCAGGCTTAATGATATCCCTCCCGGCGGTGTATGGGTAAGTCTGCTCGGGGAAGAACATGGCAAGTCGGTCTACCGCGTGACCGTTCAAACCCGCTATCAGGGTAGTTTTGATATTGCGGTCAATGTAAATCATGATATTTCCTTTGAAGATATTATGGATGAAATCAACTGGCTGATACAATCCGGAACGAGTGCAGGTGAGAGAAAACTGGTTGAAGATTTTGGCGGGTACTGGAATGAATACGATCTCTGGAGTGAAGAATTTATTCAGGGTGAAACAGCGGGAAAATTTATCCTGCGCATGATCAGGCAGCAGGATCCGATGATGGATGAACGCCTGTATCCAGATCTGGCCGTATTTTATCTGGAGCGGTGTGAGTGCCTATATTCAGTTCTGGCGCCGTACACGTGAACGGCTCGAACTTGAGGATCCGACACCGACAAATATTATTATTCCCAAACATGACTATCAGACAGGCTCGCGTATCGTTTCGATTTCTGCCCGGCGCCGCCATATTAATGTGCTGGAAATGTTGAAAAATTTTATTGCCTGCTATATCGTCAAGACAGAAACCGAATTTGAAAAACTACAGGGGATTGGAAAGGCCAAATATATTTTTTCCGGTATTATTGAAGCACTTAGGTCAGAAACAGGGTCTGGCTTTGCTCAGTGAATGTCTGCTGCTGTTAAAGGATAGCGACGCCAGGTAACGCCCTGACCGCTGAACTTGAAGAATATATTTCCTCTGTCCATGATGGTGGATATATACCCAAGAGTTTATATTTTGCGATCAAGCGCTATCATCGCTGGCGCCAGCTAAATACGACGGCCACGGATCTGGCCCGGGCCACCACGCTGGCTGAATTGTACGATACCTATCATCTGAATTTGCTGGAAATCGAACTATCCGGAAACCCGTACCAGATTTTTCAGAGAGACCGTCTTTGCCCATGCCAATCAGCACTTGCGTGACGATCTTCAAACTATCATCGCGAACAGCAGCAGGGAGATGCTCAGTGAGGACAGGCTGGCCCAGCATATTTCCAATCTGCAAAAATCGGTCAAACTAAATGACGAGGAAATGTTCTTTCTTGCCAGGCTCGGTTTTCCACACCTGCAGCCAACAGACAGTGCTGATCTGATATCTCTGGAGAGCGGTGGTGTTTCCCGGACTGATCTTGTCGTGAAGTCAAAAGATTATGAAGGCGGTAGTCTTTTTATCCGCACACCTGTCAATCCAAAGGAAATTGCCCGGCTGCACCAGCTCTTTCATGATCAATCATCTTTCCGTGCAGTTCAAACAGGAACACCTGTATCTTATCGCCGTCAATGAGCGTAACCAACTGATCGGCGGTCTGTTTTATAAAAAATCAGGCGATGAGACGGTCCATATAGAAAAGATCGTGGTTGCGGATTTTTACCGGAAAAAAGGCGTCAGCGACGGGATACTGAATGAGTTTTTTAAACGGATGAAGAATGAACATATCTACTATGTGACAACCGGATTTTTCCGGCCGGAGTATTTTTATCGGTTTGGTTTCAAAATCGAACGAAAATATGCCGGTTTGGTTAAAAATTTACTGGAAACAGCAACTGAAAAATTGCCGCTTTAACTAGTTTTTGCATACAGGAATAAATCTCAAGCGCTTTTGTTCAAAATACGATCTTTAAACACCCGTCTGATAAAAAGAAACCAGCCGCCAGACAGACCAATAAAAAATGTTAGCCACGAAAAGGAATCGGGAAAATTGATAGAGGCCAAAGTGTCAGCTTCTGGTTAAAAATGACCAGATAATGATAAGACCGGCCAGGATCTCGCCCAGCCAGTCAGTTATCCGCATGTGTAACGGCCGGTTTTGCCTTTCGAGACCAGAATAATCATTCCGGCGGCGATCAGGGAAAAGGAAACGAGTACCGGCGCCAGAACCGGACCGACCCAGGGAACAGGGATCAGAAATAAGATATCCCGGTCGAGCAGTGTCGCCGGCCAGCCGATCAGTAGTCTTCAGCCAGATATAATACCAAATATCCCAGATACCAAAATTGAGGGCAAAATAGGCAAAAATCTCGCGTCGATTACTTCCGGCTGTCCAGCGCGTAAGTGCCTAAACATCACGATCGTCGCCGCTTCCCGGCCGATTTCGGTGATCAGGATCGTCATGGGTATTTCACGAAGCGGAAAACTGAATCCATCCGGATAATATAATTCGCGCAGATAAACGACAACGGCCGATTCCAGATAGGCCATGGCGATGGCAAATAGGGCGGACAACGATACTATTTTGTATAACTGCCTTTTTGGTATCAGACATTTACACCCCTCATCGTAGAGACGTCCCGGCGGGACGTCTTTAGAATATCTGCAGTAAATAAAAATTAACGTCTTCCGGATGACACGTGCGTCAGCCTGTCCGAAGGACTCCTTATTCCGGAGGGATTGTGATTAGGTGAAACTAATATTTACCACGGAAATACACGGAAAATAAATCACGGAACGGAAACATTTCTAACCTGAATAATTCATATCTCGCAGAGACGCAGAGACGCAAGAGTTTATTTTTAAATGAATTAACTCATCTTTTAGAATTTGAATTTAAATATATTCTAATTTCTTAAAAATTCTAAAAAGTCTTTTCTCTGCGTCTTTGCGCCTCTGCGTGTCCCGCCCTCAGGCGGGAATGAATAGATCAGGCTAAACAAAATAAATTGTTTATAAGCAAATTTCAATAAAATCCGTGTTACGCCGTGGTTGATTTTATTCTTTTTACACAGTCTCTATTCCCATTGGAGGGAGAACTTGTTTAAGGGTCTCAATCATAATTTTATAAACAATAATGGTATAAAAAAGGCGCTCCCCGCCGAACAGGATTTTTAACTGATGCGATATCACGGGTAAAAACGGATATAAAAGAAAAAGACGTCCCGGCGGGACGTCTTTAGAATATCTGCAGTAAATAAAAATTGACGTCTTCCGGATGACACGTGCGTCAGCCTGTCCGAAGGACTCCTCATTCCGGAGGGATTGTGATCAGGTGAAACTATATTTTTACCACGGAAATACACGGAAAATAAATCACGGAACGGAAATATTTCTAACCTGAATAATTCATATCTCGCAGAGACGCAGAGACGCAAGAGTTTATTTTTAAATGAATTAACTCATCTTTTAGAATTTGAATCTAAATATATTCTAATTTCTTAAAAATTCTAAAAAAGTCTTTTCTCTGCGTCTTTGCGCCTCTGCGTGTCCCGCCCTCAGGCGGGAATGAATAGATCAGGCTAAACAAAATAAATTGTTTATAAGCAAATTTCAATAAAATCCGTGTTCCGCCGTGGTTGATTTATTCTTTTTACACAGTCTCTATTCCCATTGGAGGGAGAACTTGTTTAAGGGTCTCAATCATAATTTTATAAACAATAATGGTATAAAAAAGGCGCTCCCCGCCGAACAGGATTTTTAACTGATGCGATATCACGGGTAAAAACGAATATAAAAGAAAAAGACGTCCCGGCGGGACGGGATTTTTAACTGATGCGATATCACGGGTAAAAACGAATATAAAAGAAAAAGACGTCCCGGCGGGACGGGATTTTTAACTGATGCGATATCACGGGTAAAAACGAATATAAAAGAAAAAGACGTCCCGGCGGGACGTCTCTACGAAATCATGTAAATTGAACTATCATAAAAAGTGTGATTATTCGACCTTTACATCGGTGGTTTTATCTTCTTTACGGCCAATTTCGAAAAATCCCAGTTCGGTTTTATTGATCATTTTTATCTGAATGATACTGCCGTCACCGAAATTGCCTTTAAGGATTTCATCGGCAATCGGATCTTCGATAAATTTCTGGATCGCCCGTTTGAGTGGCCGGGCGCCGTTTACCGGATCGAATCCATTCTCCGCGATATATTTTTTTGCGCCTGCGGTTAAAACGAATTTAATATTCCGGTCGGACACTTTTTGTGACATCTCGTCCAGCACGATATCGACAATCTTCTGGGTTTCTTTGAAAGCCAGTTGATGGAAAAAAACCACATCGTCAATACGATTGAGAAATTCCGGGTTAAACAAACGTTTTAATTCGTCCCCGATCTTTCCCTTGATCTTATCATGATCAGTGATATGATCATCCGTGGCAAAGCCATAATTCAGATCCTTTTTGATCTCCCGGGTACCGACATTTGATGTCATGATCAGAATCGTGTTTTTGAAATCGACCCGGCGGCCCAGGCTGTCTGTCAGGTGACCTTCGTCCAGGACCTGCAGCAGAATATTGAACACATCCGGATGTGCTTTTTCAATTTCGTCCAGCAATACGACGGCATAGGGACGTCTGCGTACACGTTCGGTCAGCAAACCACCTTCTTCATAGCCAACATATCCGGGGGGCGAACCGACGAGTCGGGAGACATTGAATTTTTCCATGTATTCACTCATATCGATCCGGATCAGGGCCTGGGGTGATTCGAACAAATAATCTGCCAGTGTTTTTGCCAGATGGGTTTTGCCGACGCCTGTAGGTCCGAGAAAAATAAAAGAACCGATCGGGCGGTTCGGATCTTTTAGTCCGGCCCGTGTCCGCCTGATCGCGCGGGTGATGACTTTTATCGCTTCATCCTGGCCGACGACCTTTTTCTTCAGGATATCATCCATTTTCATCAATTTATTTGATTCTGTTTCAGCCATTCGTTTGGTTGGCATGCCGGTCATCATCGCCACAACTTCAGCAATATCATCGATCTCGACCACCGCTGTCCGTGCTTCTTCCTCGACTTCCCATTTTTCGCGCGCTGCTTCTAGTTTTTCACTCAGATTACGCTCCTTATCCCGCAATTTTGCCGCTTTTTCAAAATCCTGCAATTTGGCCAGTGATTCTTTTTCGATCTTGATCTGTTCGATTTCCTGTTCGAGGTCCAGAATTTCCTGCGGAACGATAATATTCGCAATATGTACACGGGATCCGGTCTCATCCATGACATCGATGGCTTTATCGGGAAAATTTTTATCGGTAATATATCGGTCACTGAGCTGAACAGAGGCCACGAGGGTCTCATCCGGAAAAATTACATGGTGATGTTCTTCATATTTATGACTGACAGAACGCAGGATCTCCAGGGTTTCCTCAAAGGTAGTAGGTTCGACCATTACTTTCTGAAAACGTCGTTCAAGTGCGCCGTCTTTTTCAATATGCATCCGGTATTCATCGAGTGTTGTAGCACCAATACACTGCAATTCTCCACGGGCGAGTGCCGGTTTGAACATATTGGAGGCGTCCAGTGATCCGGATGCGCCACCGGCACCAACTATCGTATGTAATTCGTCAATAAACAGGATAACATCATCAGCCTTCTCCAGTTCAGTCATGATGGCTTTCATACGTTCTTCAAACTGACCGCGATATTTGGTTCCGGCGACGATAGAGCCCATATCAAGTGCAACAACCCGTTTATTGTGCAGTACGCGTGAGACCTTTTTTTGCACGATCCGCAGAGCCAGACCCTCGGCAATTGCCGTTTTACCGACACCCGGTTCACCGATCAGAACCGGATTATTTTTTTTGCGCCGGCTGAGAATCTGTGCCACCCGCTGGATCTCGTCATCACGTCCGATGATCGGATCAAGTTTACCTTCGATGCCAGTTGGGTCAGATCCCGGCCGAAATGATCCAGCGCCGGTGTTTTGGTCTTTTTCGCCGGTTCTGTTTTGGCCGTGGAATGGTCGGTTTTCCGGCCAGAATATTTTCCAGTTCCGTATAGCAATTGGAATAATCGACATTAAATGTCAGTAAAATCTGAGCGGCAAGCCCGTCTTTTTCTTTTAATATTGAAAGCAATAGATGTTCGGTACCGATCACATCGTTCTTAAAATTTTTAGCCTCGATATAAGTCATTTTCAGTGCCTTTTCGGCACGTTTTGACAGTGGAAGATTACCGATTGTCATCGTTCCGCCGGAAGGGGCGGTTGAATCCTCTATCGCTTTTTTTAGTTTGACCAGATCACAATTTAAATCCTGTAAAATCTTTATAGCAATTCCTTCGCCTTCTTTCAGTATGCCGAGAAGAAGATGTTCGGTGCCTATATAGTCATGGCCCAGGCGCATCGCCTCTTCTTTTGAATAGCGAATCACTTTTTGAACCCGGCTTGTAAAATTATTTCTCATAAGAATCTATCCTGTTTCTAGAAGTATCGATTTCCGTTTTTATTAATTTCCAGGTAACATCGCAACGGCTACTCCTGCCTGACCTGGTCATCCGGCCATTTTACGTCTGAATTTTATACGACCGGGTGTGTATCGAAGTTCAATCGGTCGCTCAAAGATTTGCCACGACTGACCCCGAAAAATTTACTCACCGTGGCTTCCTAATTCAAGTTTTACTTATGCAACAAAAAACAGACACTTATCTATTCCATGTTTTAACAAGCATTTATGATGACCTATGATGCCGATCAAAAGGAGTCTATTAAATTCTTGACATTAATCTTCAAGCCGTTTAAATTGATATAAAACAAAAACTTGAAGGTTGCTATGCGTTGGATATTACTCGTCATGTTCCTCCCAGTTTCCGCCATCACGCAGGAAGTCAGTCTGCTTGAGCCGCTGCGTGTGATCGATACTCCAACACTGGACTCCGATGCGCGGCAGTTTCCGAACCGGTATCGACGTCTATCCTTACGGTGGTATACTGACCGGCATCGACGCCGGTATCACCGATCGGTTTATGTTCGGCCTTTCCTACGGTGGTACTAATATTATCGGCACGGGAAAGATAAACTGGAATGATCAATTAGGTGCGCAGGTGAGATACCGGCTTTTTGAAGAGGATTATTATATACCGGCCATCCTGATCGGATACGATTCACAGGGGCGGGGCGCCTATATTGACAGTACGAGCCGCTATGTAAATAAATCGATGGGCATCTATGCCGTCGCCAGTAAAAGTTTTATTTTTCTGGGAACACTGAATTTACATGGTGGCATAAATTATAGTTTCGAAAATGACGATGGTGATAATGATCCTAATATATTTGTCGGTATCCAAAAAAGCCTGAATCCCGAACTTTTTTTATCCGCCGAATATGATTTTGCTTTTAATGACGGCGGCTCCGGTTACATTTGGTGAAGGCAGGGGATATCTCAATGCTGCGGTCAAATGGCAGTTTTCGGGTAAGCTCGAACTGACCTTCATCCTCAAGGATATCCTGAAAAACAGAAAATATACCGAGGGAATGACAAGGGAAATCAGGATCGCCTATTCTAAAATTTATTAGCCTGATCTATTCATTCCCGCCTGAGGGCGGGACACGCAGAGGCGCAAAGACGCAGAGAAAAGACTATTTAAGAATTTTTAAAAAATTAAAATTTATTTAGATTCAAATTACAAAAACCAGGCTAATTCATTTAAAAATAGACTCTTGCGTCTCTGCGTCTCTGCGAGATATGAATTATCCAGGTTAATAAATTGTTCCCTGGGGTGTGTACCGCTTATCCCGGTAAAATAAAAATCCGAGTGAACCCAGGATCAGCAGGGCACCGATGTAAAAGTTGAGCGGCGGAAATTCAGAGAGTAAGCACGCATGCTCAATGTTGCCAGAATCGGTTCGAGCAGCAGCACGAGGTTCGAACTTAAATTTCCGAGTGCCGGGATGACCAGTTCAGTGCGGAGTGACCGAGGAGATTTGGCCCGAGAGCCAGAAAAACCATAAATAGCCAGCTTTCAGCGGCGTAACCACTGAAGGAAAAGGCGGAAGAAAAAGCGAAAATACCACAAAATAGTGCCGCCGAACCGTAGACAATAATCAGATATTTTATAAAATCTTTTTCATGTTTGTGAAACCGGGCAATCAGAATATACAGGGAAAAGAAAAAGGCCGAAAAAACGGCCAGCACATCACCGGTCAACCCCGCCCCGCCGTGCCGGAAATCCTGCCAGAATATAATTCCCATTCCCGTAAGGGCAAGCCCGATAACAAAATAAACCGCCCGTTTCGGATACTCTCTAAAAAGAGGATCGAGACCAGGATGCCAAACAGGGGATGAATACTTTCCAGAAAAATAGCATTTGCGATCGTTGTCAACTGTATCGCTGATATCCAGCAAATGAAATGAGCGGCTAAAAAAGTCCGGCCAGACTATAATGCCAATGCCAGCCCCGCAGAAAACTTAGACCCCGGTCAGCGTGAAAGATTTTATAAGATGATAATAAACAAAAGTCTATAAACAATCTGTAAAAGGCAATCACGCTGGACGGGCATCCCCTGTCCAGCGGATCAGTACCGAACTGCTTGAGACGACGATGACGCCGGCGATGAGAATCAGGTAAGTCCTGAGCATTGTCGAGACGCTCTCTTTTTATACCGATACTTTGGCGGATTGTACGGCAGCCAGATGCCGGTTAAAATCCTGTTTCATCTGTGACGCAGGAGTGATCAAGAGAAGCCGGTGATAAAAGCCGGCCCGGTCGATAAGTTCACCGATCACCAATCCCGGCAGCCAAAGCAGTATTTCCTGCTGCCAGCCCCCTGATAAATGCATCAGAGGTAGCATAATCCCGCCATCCTGACCAGCGCAATCAGGCAGGTCAGGGGCGTAAACTGCCTATCAGAAATCCAGTCACGGAGATAAAGAACTGATTTTATCATTCCGAATAAAAAAGCAAGCGGAAGTATTTCCGAAAGAACCGCCGCGAAATACAATCCGCTCAGAAAGGCACCGGCACTATGGTATAACTGCGGTTTTTGCCGGGGTAAGACGCGGTAAATATTGTCCATCGTGATCAGCGTCGTGTAGCCGGCAAAAAGGGCCGCCCATGCCAGCCAGGTTTGATCAGGCCACAGATATAGATACATTGATGTAAGCAAAAAAAACAGAGTAAAAGTAATGATTTCTCTGCTGATCCAGGAGTGTCGCCAGTTCAGTACCGCGCGGACAGCGCGGATTTTTCTGCCAAGATGCAGGGTACTGACGGCAAAACCGCCGCCGGCGAGCAGGACAAAAAGAGGATCAGAAAGGAGTAAACCGGTCACCAGCCGGGCGCTGGCCAGACCGGTAAGGAGCGCTGTCAGTACGGTAAAAAGAATTAAGGGCCATTCACTCAGCCAGCTGATTTTCCTCTGCCGTTGCCAGGCCGCAGTTCGTTCTTCAAATTGGCGCAGCGTTCTGTCATCAAATGGCAATGCCACTGTCTGCATAAGGGGTTTTTCCGAGCGGAGCGGAATTAGTTTTATGGCCGGTTTAATATCTGTGCGCGTAAAACCGGCCACCGCCTGAGCCGGATAGTTTTCCATGCCCTCAGCCAGTTTCAGTGCCGAGGTGGGGCAAAGCGAAACGCAGGCCGGGGGGAGACCCTCCTCCAGCCGGTGTTGACAGAGGGTGCATTTTTCCATGATCCCGCTGCTCAGATTGAATTGTGGGGCATCATAGGGGCAAACCCAGGCACAGTAGCGGCAGCCGATGCATTTATCCGGATTGATCAGCACGGCGCCGCTTGTCTCGTGTTTGGATATCGCCAGGCTGGGGCAGTAGGTCATACAGGGCGGATCACCACAATGATTGCATGCCAGGGAGAGATGGTGATAAGGTAAATCGGGTATCCGCGCTTCATTAAAAGTCACTACCCGGCGCCAGTTTAGCGGCAGGGCAATCTGATTCTCGATCGAACAGGCGACCATGCAGGCTGAGCATCCGGTACAAGAATTGAGATCGAATATAAAACCCGTTTGCATCAGTCCGTTCGCTCCACTTCAACCATGTTTTCGTGAAAGGCTGCGCCATATCCCATATCGGTTTCGAGTCCGGGGGAAAGAAAATTGACCAACCGCCCTCGCTCATCCACCAGCCGTTGGTTATCGCCACACACCCGCGTCTGATGCTATAATCGAGCCGGACCTCCGCTCTCATTTCACCCCGCTTGTTAAAGATACGCGCCTCGTCTCCCTGGGTTATTTCCCTGGCGGTGGCATCATCGGGATGCATCTGCAGGGCTGGTTTTTGACTGAATTGCCTGATCATTTCAAGATTATTGAATTGGGAATGGATACGGTTTTTTGTATTGGGTGTCATAAAGTAGAGGGGAAAGGTTTTTCCGGACGAACCCCCTTCTTCTTTTGCTTCGACAGGTGGCGTGTAGGCCGCAACTCCCGCAACCTGCCAGCGTTTTATCGCTTCCTCCGAATAAAGTTCGATTCTTGTGCTGGGCGTTTTAAAATGCATGTCTTCAAAGGCCACGTTCTGATGGAAGGGGGCAATCAGCGGCCCCTTTTTAAGTCTCTCCAGGGTCAGTTCAGGATAGCCCTTTAATTTTTCCGTCAGAAAATTTTCAATCGCTGTATCCTCCGGTTCGGGAATATATTTTCTGATTTTTTCCGGATCCAGATTTAAACGCCGGGCAAGATGATAATATATTTCGGTTTCCGGTTTAACCTCAGCGGGTGGCTCGATGATTTTTTGTTTTAGGTGGATATAGGGATGCCAGTAGGCGCCGATAATATCCCATTGTTCAAACATTGTTTTTGCCGGCAGGATAAGATCGGCCTCCCTGGCCGTGTCCGTTAAAAACTGATCGACCACCACGCGGAACTCAAGTTTCCGAAAGGCCTGCAGGACGGTGTTGGTATCCGGATTTTGCGTGACCGGGTTGCCTCTTTCCACCCAGATCATCTTTAAGTGCGGATCTTTGGTCTCGATCATATCCCGCCCCAGCCTGGCTGTAGAGACTGAGATCCGCACGCGTCCATCCGGCTTTTCCGGCGGATAAAAGGCAAGCGGATCTTTTATCTTATCGAAGATGCTGGATTGGAGATTGGCATAGATCCAGCCTGCACCGGGCTTGCCGATATTGCCGGTCAGAGCGAGAAGGGCAATGAGCGCCCTGATGGTCTGCCCGCTGTTCGAATAACGCTGCATACCAAAACCGGCATTGATGCTGACCGGCCGGATCATGGCCAGCATTTCAGCCAGCTGAACAGATTTTTTCCGCAGGACATCCGCAATTTCGGCCGCTTGTTCGACAGTTACGGATAAAACCATTTTTTTGAACGGCGTATACCCATGAACATACTTTTCAATAAATGCGTGATCGATTTTATTTTTAGCGATCAGGATGCGGGCGACAGCCAGGGCCAGAATGCCGTCTGTTCCCGGCCGGGGTTGGATAAATAAGTGCGCCTGTTCGGCGGACTGGGTACGGCGCGGATCGATCACGACCAGGTGTGCACCTTGTTTCAGCGCCTCTTCTATTTGCAGTATCTGGTGGATATTTGTTTCTGCCGGATTT
>CAVQJT010000007.1:0-95875 GCA_963712885.1 Calditrichia bacterium | reverse complement strand
GGTAAATGTTTTCATGATCTTGTCCCCTATTATCAGGAAAAATTTGATAATTATAAATAGTTATAGATAAATATTATTAAGTGTCTTTAGAATACATGCGATTTAATTCTATTGTCTGATTTTCGACCGATGTATTTAGGTCTGAAGTAAATATAAATATTTTTATTGGGCATGGGAAGAGCGGTAAATCTTTCTTTATATTAAAATTAATACTAATCAGATAAAATTACTCAGAGTGTATTAACCTGAATAATTCACCACCACCCGCTTCTGGCGGGGGCAGGCGGATTTGCACGGAACAACAAAAACTATTTAAACAAAAGTACTTAGGATAATATATTCGGATAAACTAAACATATTTATCTATTATAACTTAATCATGGATAAATAAAATGAATCCGTACTTTTATCCATGTTACTCAGTGGTTTATGAGAACATCAGGCTAAACAATGTCTAATAATCTAAGGTCAAAATACGTCCCTTCGTAAAACTAAAAAACTGAGATTTATCTGCTACCTGAACACCATCCATTAAATCTGATGGGCTTTTTCCAAAAGATTTGAGACATCCCGGGCAAGCCATTAAGAGGACATTATTAGATAACAACTTCTGAATTTGGGTCTTTGAATCTGGAAAATGACTATACTTTAAATTTTCAGCATCATTTAAAACCACTTCTATACCACGGATATCAAAATAGACTAAAACATCCTTGTCCTCGGACATTAGCGATGCCATTTGCAAGCCCATAAGAACGCGATGCACATCACCTGATCCATGACTTATGTGGATAAATACGCCATCCTTTTCAGATTTTGGTAAAACATTTGAACCATGATCATTTTGACAACCAAATAAACACAGCATTGGAACGACAAAACTTAGCATTAATTTTTTCATGTGGTATCTCCTTCAGATTATTCAATTTTCTGATTGTTACCGGTCAATAACACTTCCAGTTTTTTTGCCTAATGATAAAAAACTGCGTTATACTGACATACTTTTTAAACCCGAGGTGATTCTCAATTGTATCCCTTTTATAAGCGTGACTGTAAATAATCCCAATCCTAAAGTGACAACAACCATTCCTCCGGTGGGAAAGTCCAGAATGTATGACAAATAACTACCGAGCAGACTGACTAAGACACCGGTGGTCCAGCCAATCGCAAGCCTGGCTCTGAATGTGTTTCCCAACAAAAAGCCGATCACTGCAGGAACAATAAGAAATCCAAACACCAGTAAAACACCTGCCACACGCACGGCAAAAGTGACCAGGATACCCAAAAGCGCATAAAAAATGAAATCCCAAAGCATCCATGATTCTCCTGATGCAGTCTTTGATTTATAGAGTCTGGCTGATTTGCAGTAAACGTTTATGGATCATGAAATAAATAAGGCCTAACCCAAGATATATAATTATGTATGTTTGCACTTCATTCCAGTTGACCCACAATAAGTGACCGACCATTAAATCATGGACTTGCTCTGCACCGTGTGGCAACCGATCACCCGCCAGTATAACAGCTGCCGCTCCTGTGGCATAGAGAATTCCGATAAACCCCTCTTGTGGCACCATATGACTGAGCCGCTGAGAGGCTGAAAGTAAAAAGGCAGCGCAAAGTGTCATTGCCATTGACACAAAAAAGATTGAAAAATCGGATAACTCCAATCCCATAAATAATCCAAAAGAAACACCTAGGGCAGCAATTTGAGCAAGTGCTATATCGATAAAAATTACCTCGCGCATAATGACATGTATGCCAACATAACCACAGATACCAACAAGAATGATGCACATACATATGGATGGCGCCATAAAAACTAAAATTTCACTCATTAAATACCCCGCTTTCTTTCCTGTTTTCTGGATTGATTCTTAGATCGGTTATTTTGAGAATCACGCTGAAAAACATCATTTAAATGGTTGACCAGATATTTTATCCAGCTCAGGTAGTCTTCCGCTCCTTCCATCGCATTTACTTCACCCGGTAAGATAATCAGACTGGCACCGCTGGCTGCAGCCACTTCCTTCGCTTTGGTCGGTTCTTTCCAGGATGAAATTATAACAACCTTAATTTGTTTTCTTTCCAACAACTCAATGATCTCTTTTTTATGCTTAGGCGTTGGTGGGATGCCGGGACGTAGTTCAATGAAACCGACTGATTTTATTCCCAGCCACTCAAGAAAATAGCTCCAATGAACATGATAACAAACGATTTCCATCCCTTTCATATGCCCTGCCTGTTTTTCAAGTTCCTTAATTATATTTTCCAATGTTGCTGCAAAATCATCCCTGTTTTTTCTGAAATATATTTCATGTTCGGGATCCAGTTCACACAGTTTTTCTGTGATCAGGGCAGCAACATTAATCGCATTATACGGATTCAACAAATAATGTGGATTGCCAAGCGGATGGACATCGCCCATACTTCGGTCAATTTCTCCCCGGGGTTTTTCCAAAATATCATTATTCGACAAAGCCAACGAAGCGTTCAGATTACCTTTCGCACCCACCGTTACTTCATTATTTCTTGCGCCCTGAATAAGTAGGGGCAACCAACCAATCTCAAGTTCCAGCCCTGAGTAAATCAGAAGATCAGCCTGATGTAATTTCATCATGTAACTGGGTTTTGCTTCCACAAAGTGGGCATCCTGTTCGACCGCGTGTGATACTGTAAACATCAGCATAATCCCCGCCAATAGATTGGGTTATTGAGGCCAGACTAGGAAGCGTTGTAACAACATTGAGTTCTCCGGCTTCGATGTACTTGCCATGAAATACCGCGATCAAGAAAAGAAGGATGCATACCTTCAATTTGTTCTGCATTTTTTTTCTCCTCAATATTTGTGAGCGGGATGGGACCCAATGGTTACATTAACCTGAATAACGATTTGTTGATCGTTTATCCCGGAAATTTTTAGAAAATTGTATTGCAGGCGATAGGCGCTAAATTCGGTTGGAACATATGCCAGAGCCACACTGAGCTTATCACCGGATAAATCTCCATGATCCTCTACTGCTATTTCGGATGGACCGGGGAAAAAATTGTACAGCTCTTTTGTACGTTTGAACCATTCATACCGGGCTTGCACCCACCATCTCAATTGAAATTGATATAATCCCTGTATATAATATCCATGCAGCGGATCTGTTAATTTTCTATCGATATCTAAGGCTGCATGAACATATTCTCCTTCGAAAATAAAAGACTGATACCTGCCATATTCTAAAGGTCTCCACTTTAATTGAAAGTCTAAACCCCATACTATCGAGGTAATATTATTTATGGTAGAGTCAAAGGGGAGTTCTGTTGCGTATCGCAGTCCCCTTTTTCCGGTAAGATAGGAGGTTCCGAGTCGAATGGTGGTTTCATCCGAGAGATCCCAAAAGTTATCAAAGTGACCCAGGTACGCGAAATCTCCTTGCATATTGCTATTAAACAGCGCCTCATTAGTCTCCATTTAAGAACCCAACTAATAAATCGGAATACCAGGGTAAAGGCACCAGATAGGAAGCCTCAATACCAACTTCATTCAGTTTTGGCTGAAAAATATAATTTAAGATCAGTGGATTCTCGGCAAATGCCATGTGATGCAGATGAAACAGATTATATCGGCCAAATGTGGATAACATCTTCCCCCCTCTCAAAATAATCGGAATCGGCATGCGTAGTGAGGTAAGATAGGCTTCCTCCACACCTAGGTTTTCAATTTCATTACCCCCAAATACAACCTTTGATTGCAGATAAACATCTACATTGGCTGTGATTTCCACATCGGCTGCCTGGAGATGCATTCCAGGTGAAATGCTGTATGATTCCCAAAGAGGTATTTTATTTTTTGAAGCCATGCCACTAAACAATGCGTTGACACTGATAGCCGGATTGAATGCACGGCTGATCCCTGTAGCCGACGCATCCGCACTTGATTGTGCATTAAGGCTTTTTAAAATTCCATGAGAATAAATGCACAAGACGGAGAGAAATATTATTTTCTTCATTTTGTAGCCCCATCATTTACAGGCCTTATGAAATATCGATTTAAAATAAATCGGAGAAATAAGACAACACCAAATCACAATATACTATTATGATCAGAATTGAATGTTTGAAAAATGCCACGTGTGATTTGAGAATAACTTTAAAAAGGAAAAATCATGAAAGGGGTGGGGCTCTGATGGTTATGCTTGTAAGATGGTTTTCATTTTCCGGATTGCCTGGCGCATTATCAGTCAGATATACAATGATATCCGGGGTAAAACTGATTGACACCTGGGGTGTTATATAGACCTGTGTTTGGGCAGCCAGGCAGATCGGACAATTCGGATCAGGTTCTGCCAGATGTTGGGGGTCATCAATTATTGCCGCGAATTGTATTCCGATAATCCCGAAAAGAATAATATATGCCAGCACCAGGGTAACGCGCTTCATAGCTAAAATTTAATCAATAAACTTGAGATTATCTAAGTTTTTATTATATTTTTCTACATGCTTCGGACTGGTTTCAACTCATTGTGATTTTCTGAGTAAGATTTCCTGATCAGACAATTTCTTTTTCGCCAAAAAGATTTTTTTCCATCACAGACATAAGTTTCACAGAATTTTCCCCATTTTTTTTGCCGGATGGATAATTATATTGTTCGGGAAATCTTTCAAATATCACCAATCCTTTTTTGGAATATGCTATGGAACCTGGGAGATCACCTTTTCCTCCTTCTACAGGCGTTGATTCCTGAAACCCCTTTGTGCATAATTGATTCCGAAGAAACAAATATGTATACAGAAATAAATCAGCCCGATTCTCGTATACTAAAAGATATAATTCCTATACTACAATGCAATATTGCTTATCGTGGTTTTGTTAAATATAATGTCTGGAATCGTATTATGGACCAAGAGGTTTGATACATTACCTACGATTTTTCCTCCTGGTAATATTGATATCTGGTGTTATCGTGGCCTGTAAAAAATCTCCGGCAGAGCCAGAGACTTTAGCGATTATTCAAAAAGTGCTGGTGGAAGGGGGCGATTTCATGATGGGCAATACATTGGGAAACGCTGGTCGTGATCAGCTGCCGCCCCATTTGGTCTCAATCAGCTCATTCTATTTATCAAAATATGAAATTACCGAGGCACAATATCAGTCCATTATGGGAAATAATCCATCGTCTTCAGTAAACAATAATCAACCGGTGGAGATGGTTTCCTGGTATGATGCGGTTGTTTTTTGCAATGCCCTCACTACGCGTGAAGGACTGACACCCTGTTACGCGATCAACGGGAAGGATATTACCTGTAACTTTAGCTTAAACGGCTATCGCTTACCCACCGAAGCCGAATGGGAATATGCATCCCGGGGTGGTAATTGGTCGCGGGGATATAAATTCAGCGGAAGCAATGATGTGAATCAGGTTGCCTGGTATTATTCGAATAGCGGAGGCAGGGCCATAAGGTGGGTATAAAACGGCAGAATGGAGGCGGTGTTGGATTTAGGATTGCGCAAACCAAATAAATTAAATCTTTAACGCTTTATCCAGGATCTGTTTCAGGTTTTTACGGTCATCCAGCGAATTGAATCGATCATATGTACTGAAAGGGTGAAATTTAATCGCTACCATATAATTGCCTGTTTTTTCGGAAAATTCTTCCACCCGGAGAACATATCCTTTTAAGAACAATATTTTTTTGTGTGGAACCTGAATACCGATTGTTACATTCTGATCTTCCCTCAAGGATTCAGCCAGGATCACCCTTATGCTGTTAAATGAAATATCAACGAGTTTAATCTCTTGGCTGGTAACCGTACTGAACTGTAACGAAATTTTGGCTTCTTTGAGCCAATACCGCTCCATTGTCCGGCGATCATCTGAGGTCGGCGAATGTTCTTCCCTGTTTTCAGGTTCTGGCTTTATCACCCGGCATCCTCTTTTTTCACATCTCTATCCCGATAATCCTGTTGGTATTTTTCCTGCAGGACATGCAATTTTGCGAGGGCAAAGGGGGAATTAGAATATTTTGTTTTTCCGGATGGCGTAAACTGCAGTCCGACCCGGCATTTGCCGTTCCAGCCAACCGGCCCGATCCACCGTATGTGACCTTTCAGGACGAGACGTTCCTCTCCTGTAATATCTATCTTCACCCGAATCAGATCATTTTTCTTCGTCTGATCGATCATTTCAAATCCGGCCCCGGATTTACTCAGATCAATCAATCTTCCGGGACCTTCATAACCGACGATCATGCCAAGCCAATTTTCCTTTTTTGCATAGGTAACACCATTTGGAATTTCGATCCGCAGCTGGGTTCGTCGGTTGTCAGATTGAAGCATATACTCCTCATGCATTACCGCTAACTTATTTATGTTCGGCATCTCCAATAAAAAAATAAATGAAGAAGAAAAAATAACCATCATCCCCCCGCGATTATATGAACAGATCTTTTGCATAGAAAAGGATTCAGAAGATAGAAAAAGTGGTGAATGCTGGAAATATCAAACCCTGGCAAGGAAATTTACCGGACCTGTGGATGAATTGATTCAAAGTATCCCAGAATCAAAAAACAAAAATGCGATTCCGGCATTTTTTTATGATCAGTTAATTGCGATGCCTGAACTGCATCGACTTCTCAGGACAGGCTATACCCGGGTTCATCTTTGCGTCATATTGGAAAAGAATATCCGGCCATAATCTGGAAGCCCCTGGTAAAAAGATTATCTTCAGGGTCGACCGTCGCTTCCGTGCGTATGGTCTCCCCTGCCTTCAATTCAAAAGTTCCGCCTTTGAGAACATCACGGATACCATAAACATAGCGTCCCTGGATAAATGCATGCCCTTTCCACACCGGCAGATCGACACCGGCCCCAACTACCAGGCTGAAATTTGTCTTTTCCAAAACAGTGGAAAAATCACCGTTAAAGGGAAGTCCACCCAGTGCGACATCCACTTCAGAACTTAGCAAAAACCCGATGCTGGGACCCAGGATCAGATGTGGTCGGATCTCTTTCCCGGTAGATATTTTCAGATAAAGCGGGACTTCAATATAATCGGCCCAAACATCAAAGATTATATTGTCATCATTCCGGACTTCAACCCCATTCCGATTATACAAAATGTTTATGCCAAGCGTAAAATTGTCACTGAGAGCTTTCTCTAACTGAATTCCGCCACCAAACTTGGTTTTACCTGTCACTTCAGAAGGTCTTCCCTCGTTATCTTCGATTTTAGCATCAGAAAAATTCGGACCAGCAAGGATGCCAAGCTCAAACTGATCCTGAGCAAACACCGACAGCACTCCGAACAATACATATAGAATGCCGAAAACGTTAGTACACTTCATATCATTCTCCCTCTGCTAAAATGGAATCTTCCCTGACCGCATTAAGGATAAAATTGTACAAAATTAAAATTGGAGCCGTATCATACTCATCCAAATTCCATGAGGTACAGACGACCACCATATTTAGTTTAGGTATAATAAACAAATATTGTCCCGCATATCCCGCGCCGTGTATAATACCATTCTGGGTCGGTTTCAGACCAGGTAAATCCGGCAGCGGTCTCAACCACCATAAAAAACCGTAATTGACATCGGGCCAGATATTTATGGCAGATTCTGTTGACTGGCTGAGCCATTCTTGAGATACAACCAGCCGGTCACCCCATTTCCCCTGATTGAGAAAAAGATATCCGATTTTTGCTAAATCGCGTGGCCGCAGTTCTAATCCCCCGCCCGTCTGGGGAAGACCGTTATTATGGGGAGACCATTGATATGATGTGATCCCTAATGGACCGAACAATTCATGCTCTGCCCATAAGTCCGCATGAATCTCACAGGCATTTCTGAGTAGCCCGCCCAGCAGAATGGTATTCCCGCTATTATAGGTGAATGAACTACCTGGTGTCTTGATCACAGGCAGATTTATAACAAAATTCAGCCAGTTTCCGCTGCGTTCCATCTGATAATGGCTGTTCATCGGGCTATTATAGGGATAGGACCATTCATCCCATTGGAGACCGGAACTCATGGTCAGCAGATGTCGGATCGTAATTTCTCTTTTCTGCGGATCAGCAACGAATATCTCTGAATACTCCGGAAAATAGTTCGCTATAGGGTCATCGATTGACTGGATAAATCCCTGATCAACCGCAATTCCGATCAAGACCGATACGACACTTTTTGTAACAGACGCCAGCGGGTGTAGTCTGTTTAGATTATACCCCTCAAAATAATCCTCAAATATAAGTTTGCCGTTACGGACGATCAGGACCGAGTGAATATGACGGTATTGACCACTTCTGATCGAACTCGAAAGCCAGGTCAGAAGCTCAGGATTCATACCTTCCGCTGCAAGAGATGAAACCTGCCAGCCATCGTCGAGGAATGCGGGGATGGGCGGAGGTGGTATGCTTTCTGCTGGATTATCTGAGCAGGAATAGAGAATAATACCAATAAAAAGATAGGACAGGTACTTTAAACGGGACATGCTTATCCCCGAATCGGTATGAACATATTCCAGCTACGTTAGGAAAGAACAATTGGTTTCAAAAAATATGAAGCCGGGACATTCTAAATATCGGTATGACCACTGCCATATTGCCAGAAGCGTCGGCATACATAACTCTATGGCTGGTGCGTCTGGGGATGTGCATAGAATGATCTAGCCAGGTTTAAAGTAGTTTGAAATTTTAAATCAGAAATAACTCGTTATAAAGCTATAGCCTGCATAATTCATGAATTCTGGAAATAATGTTATTAACCTATTATTATTTTGAATACCAAGCAGTTCGTTTCATTCCGCCCGCTTGGTAGTAGCATTCATTATTGACAGTTCCTATATTCTTTGTGACAATATAAAACTGTTACCGAAATAGTGAAGAACTACACGGAGGCGGGTCGGAATCTCGAAAAGATGATCTACCGAGATCCTGAGACAAGCTCAGGATGACATTGAACAGACAGCATTGAAACGAGCCTGTCCTGGCGACAGGCCAGGGTTCAGGTTGGTGAAGTATTGAATTATGAGTAGGACATATGTCAAAAAAGTTTAAAATATATTAAAGAACACACCCACCTTTAATTTTCCATTTTAGCCAGCATGTTTTTTGCAGTTTTTTCCTCGGGTTGAAGGGATAATATTTTACGATACAGTCCGGCTGCCTGGCTTCTCATACCCTGCGCATAGAGGATATTGGCAAGCGATAAACTGGAGGAAATATTTCCCGGATCTGTCCGTACTTCCTGTTCAAGTTCACTTTTAACCATAGCCAGCACATCAACTTCATCATACTCCGGGCCCAACTTGGGATAATCGAGAAAATATCCCGGATCGATCCTTACCACCTGCTTATACTCCTCAAGAGCCTGATCGTATTTGTTCTGATTCTCATAAAAGTTTGCCAGGACAATTCGTGCTTTTGCCAGCCGGGGATTTATCTGCAATGTTTTGGTGTAATAATGAATCGCGCTGTCGGGCTGCCCCATTTCCTGATAGGTTAAAGCAAGGTTAAAAGTCGCTTCATAGAAATTTTTTCTGGCGGTCTGTGCTCTATAAAAACAGGTTATCATTTGATCATAAATACGCTGTTTCTTACCATCATTCTTTATTTTATTCGTTTTTATCTCTTCGGGATTCAAGAGACCATACAACTCCAGGAATTCATCAATGTATTCATCCAATGCTGCCTGTTTATACACCGTAATACCGAGCATAAAATTAACTTCTGGATCATTTGGGGAAACGGCGAGAATGTTTTTAAACTGATTAAATGCCTGAACAAAATTATGCGTACGGTAATAGCTCTCCCCCAGGCGTTTTCGCGCCTGGATAAGATCTGGTTCCAGCTTCAGAGTCTGGTTATAATTATATATGGCCAACCGATAACGGTTGGTTGCATAATACACATTCCCCAGTTCATAGTATCCCCGGCTGTACATGGGTTGTAAATCAATAGCCTGGGATAGATATTCAACGGCCCGGGAATACTGTTTCATCTGGATGGCACACCGTCCCGCATAATACCAACCCCGGTAGTCAAACGGACGTTTATCTGTATAAATCATAAAATCATCATGGGCTTTAAGAAAGGCTTTGTTCTTCATAAGGGTAAGCCCTCTACCCAGAAAAGCCAGTTCGAATGAAGGGAATTTTTCTATAATAAATTGGAACTGTGAAAGGGCATCTTCATATCTTTCAAGATTATAATAGGCTGTCCCAAGATTGTAGTAGGCACCCCAAAAAGTGGGATCCTCCTTGATCGCTGCCTTAAAATTATGTATAACTTCATCCATATCTGCTCCGCTACGGGAGTTTTCTATATATCCCATGCAGAAATACTTAAATGCTTTCATCGAGTTGGTCACCCGCCCTTCAAATCCCCTGGCCTCACTTTCGGTGAGATAAACATCCGTCAGGTAAATGAAGCGGTCAGCCGCATCGTCAACCGCATTAAAGAATTCATTATAGTCTATCTTATAATGTTCGGAGGCAATTGGGACACCGCTAAAAGCATGAGCAAACGAAATATCAACCTCAATCATGTCTCCATCCAAATAATATTGACCACCGATACTATAATCCAGCGACAATTCCTGGCCGTCAACATTCACCGTAGCACTATCCGTCTCAAAGAATTTGACCACCGCCTCCCGGTCAATCAGTTTGTATTTGATAATATTCGATAATTTATTGGTTAATAAATATTCAAGTCCGAACCCAAGCCAATCTGCCTCGCCATCACCTGAGGTATTTTCAAATGGTACGATTCCAATATTTACGCTTTGTGGTGTCTGTCTGAACGGTTCCGGCGTTCTAAAGCCCTCACCGGCCGTTACCTCTTCTGAAACCGTTCCATTAAATTTTATTTCGGGCATCATTACACCGCCTCGGTCAAGAAACCAATTCATCGATTTGTTTGTGGTTAAAAAACTCTCGAGCTGAAGGTGATAGGATGCATCAATTCTTAACTTATAATTTCCCCCTCTTTCAAGTATAAACGTCAGCATTCCTTCCTGCGAATCATCACCCGATTCTGAATGGAGTTGCCATTTCATGAGAAAATCATCCAGATCAGCGGGCAAGGAATAGTTCTTTGACTGGATATAGGCTGAAACTTTACCGGGATCAAATTTTGTTCCGGCGTTATCTCTTTGGCTTTCAGTTTTTAGTGCGATCAATCCACTGATCATGCCCAGACTCTGTGGTGGCAGCTGGCATTTTTGCCGATTCCATGACGTTATCATACTTTGTCTTACACTGAGACTTGCGCGGTAAACGGGATATGAATCCATATAATAAATTAAGGTCAGGTCGTATCTTTCCGGCCATTTTACCGGTTCAACCATGCCCCATATTACCAGACCTTCCGGTCTTTCATCAAATCCGGAAAATTCCGGATTTCTGGCAGAATAATCTATATTGCCGCTGTTGACTTTCTCATAGCGTAAACTGTAATTGGATACGCCAAAATCCCGGAGCACCTTTTCGATGGCTGGAAACATAATCGCCCGCTCGATTTCCTGAGAGGCATTTATTTGATGCTCTGTAATGGTATCGATCGTATACATAAAATTGATGACATTAATTTTGATTTTTGACCCCTCATCGATCTCTCGTTCCACAGCCCTTGAAATACCCGGCAGGAAAATCCCGAAAAGCATAATTATCCCGAGGAAAGTTATACTATTTTGCCCATATTTTAGGAACCGGAGAAAATTATAAGACAGAACCATTTTCTCACCTCATTGTAGATATATCGTTATTTCTTCGTATTTATACACCATGTTGTAATAATCAATCACGATTCCAGTTTACATGCATATCAATACCGCCGCTCCCTTGAAAAATATTTACACCCTCCAATACCGTTGTTGAATATTAGAGCGGTAGATAGAATTTTGTTTAAAATAATGATACATAATTAATTTCTCAGATTCGTGCGCTAAAGCACTGTCTAAAAAAATTATTTTTATAACCACTAATACAAATATTACAATATATCAATGGTTTCAGGATAGATAAACTACCTGTTCTTAAAATAATTCCCATAAAAGATTCGCTCGATTTTTAAGCTATGAACCCGAAGATGATTCAGCACCTTTTAAGAAATATACATCAGCCCATCCAAAAGTATTATGACAACAGGATTTGCCTATTGAGATTCAGATTTTGTTGCAGATCTTTTTGTAATTGCCAATTAATTTTTGATCAGAGATCAAATAAGTGACATACTATTTAAAAAGAAAAACATGCCCGGCAATATCTGGTAAATCACCCGGAAATTACTTGACTCCTAAAATGATATTGGTATATTCGGCTGAATAAAATCGCCTGAAAAATTAGAATACCGGATACCTTAATTTTTTGTGAACCTGAACTAAGAATTTATACATAAATTACCGATCAAATTATCAGGCGCCCTCTTTCCATATCTTTGAGTGAAAGCCATCTATTTAAAAATTGGTCCCTTTGTTGGGACCGATAATGTCGTTTTTTTGGATTGGCCTTTTACTGAGAGAAGTATACGATTCATAGTAATCGAAATACTTATATGTATTATGCAGTTTAAGCTCAAAACAATCGATTAAGAATATAAACAAGATAGGACGATCAGATGCGAAGACATTATATACAGATTTTAACCGTTGGTTTATTTATTTCCCTGTTTTTTCAAAACCTACCCGCACAAGAAACAGAGAGTTTTGCCATTCAGATGAATGGCCATGCCTATCCGCAGGAACAGGATCTGGTTAAAAGGTCCTTGCAGGAATGGCTGAGGCTTAGCTTTGATACAGGTAATCTTGATTCGGTGATTGACAGTCTCGCTCAGGTATTTGATATCGAGGTGAGTCAATATGAGATCCCGGACTCTTTTCATGTTGATTATCTTATAGATGGTTCCGGGACGGATGATTTTATTATTGACATCAGGCAGGACGACTGGTTTATCCAGGCCAAAAAATTTGATTGTCAATTCGACATTACGATTGCTGACTTCAATTTAAAACTCGGGGGAACCAGCGAATTCAAAGGTGGAGAGTTCAAAGTCACACTTTCTGAACCTGAAATCAAAAATCCGGTTGTTAATGTTAACAGCAGTGGTGGTTTCCTCTGCCCCTCAATCGGCGAACTTATCCGGGACGGGATCTCACAGCAAATTGAAACTCTGTTTATCGGACTTAAGGATTCGTTAGATGTAATCCCGACAGAAGATCTATTTGCTTTTCTCAATCCATTTGGTTTTCTGAACGTAGATGATCCGGAATTAATTACGGCTGCGGTAAAAAGTTTTCCCTTGGATATGAAATTATATACAAAGGAGAATATTGATACCAAGATCGTTCAACTGATCATCGAAATTAATTTTCTTCTGGGCACGACCCTGGATTCAACCGCATTTATCGGTGTGCAACCGAATCCAATCAACGGCGCCTATCTGGATAATGGGGGATTCAGTTATCTCTACTGGGTATTACAGCGCGGCTATTCATGGCATCCCGATTGGGACGAGTCAGAGCGCGTTGAAACGGCTTTTACTGTAATGAAAGATAATAAAATTGGCGGTTACCGAATCGAACCGCGCTGGAATGAGATTCAAATACAGGCATACACGGGATCCGAATTGGATCCTGATGATATCACGACAGAGATGATCGACGATTTTATAAAAAATACCGCCTACTGGGATACAACCGCATTTAACCGGGTTATACATGTACTAGACAATGGAAATGAAAAAAATCTGACCCCAATGATGGCACTTGGTGTCGGACATCAAGATCGTATGCCATTTAACTCCACAGGACAACAGATTGCGCCGGCGAGTGAAATGTGGCAGCCGGTTGATGGGTACACCGCTGTAAGTGCCGAGGAATATCTTTATAATCTGAAAATATTTGCGCATGCAACCGTGAGAAAATTTGCCCCGTATATCAGTATGTGGCAGATCGAAAATGAGTTGAATGCCGCCGGTTTTGCCGCCGCTATACCCGAATGGTGGCGAAAAGGGGACCTCTGGCAGGATGACGCATTCCGGAACCGTGTGTGGGAGATCCTGGTTACCGCTGTAAGGGTGGAAGATCCCCAGGCGCAAATCACCCATAATCTGCATATGCTAGGATTTATGCAGGGATTAGAGAACTGGATTGATGATATGGACGTGGTCGGCTTCAGTTTTTATCCAAACCAGTTGACCGCACTACCCAATCTGGGCTTTTCCGTCGGTGAATACGTCTGGGCTGTCCGCAGGGCGCTCAAAGGATTAAACCAGGGCGACAAACCGGTTTGGATCATTGAAACAGGATTTCCAGGCATTGAACGTGATGATCCACCGTCCCCACTTCGGTTGGATGAGGATCTTTTATATTTTTCCGAAAGTCGTCAGGCAGACTATATAAAAATGGCAGTATCGTCTGCCGTTGAAAACGGTGCGCGGGGATTTTTCTATTATTCCCTGACAACCCAGGAAGATACCCTCGCCGATCGGATCGAAAATCGGTTTATGCGTTACTCCGGTTTAATTCGACGGGATAGTGATGAACCTAAACCTGCCTTAGCTGTGTTCTCAAAACTGTATAACACCTACTTCTTTATACCGACACAAATGGCAGAACGTTCGACACTACATCCGCAAAGTATTTTACTTTATCAAAATTATCCAAACCCGTTCAACCCGACAACGACCATATCATTCACCTTAAGAAAATCAGAGTATGTCACCATCGAGGTATACACTCCACTGGGACAAAAAATTGAAACGCTGCTTAGCAAGCCTTTGAAAGCAGGCAATCACCAGATTGAATTCAATCCGGATAATTTTTCGAGCGGAATATACTTCTACAAATTGAGAGCCGGTGAATTTCAGGATGTGAAAAAAATGATATTATTACGATAAGGAAATATTTCAGGTAGGTATTGAATAAAAAAAAATATAGTATTTATTTGTGATGTATTGACCATGTGTTTACACATGAAGAAATATAAATTGTCATGCTGTAAGCATCTTCCTTGTTGCCAAAACCAGATTATAATTTCTCGTATCGAAATCAGATGGCAAAAAAGCATAAAAATGACAGCATATCAAAAGCAGAACAAATAGGCTGTTCTGTACCCATAGAGTAATAAAGATGACCGCGATACGGCTGTATCGCGGTCAATTTTTTATAACAATTTTGACCAAACCCACAGGAACAGATTGGTCAGGCTGACAACCTATTTCTGAATACCCGGTTCAGCAAGGTAAATTAATCCATGGGGATCAATTTCTTATTCTCATTAAGCCACGTTTTAAAAGACTTTAAGGACGGATTTAGTGACCGGGCGACCTCCGGTTTTCGTGCTGCTGTAAAGTCATGTTCAAAGTCGCGCTTAAACTGGAACATATTGCCCAGATCATCCGCACCGGGAAACCCAAAACTACGATATACTTCAGCAGGAACGTCATTATATGCCACCTCAGTGCCAAGAGCCTCACTGAACGCCTTGGACATCTCTAAACCGGTCAGGTGTTCGCCGGATATGCCGATTGTTTTACCAATATATTTTTCAGGTGATTTAAATATGGCATAGGCACATTTTCCGATATCACCGGCACTGATCCCGGGTAGTTTTTTATCGCCCATCGGAAATGTAATGGCCAGTTTTCCATCCGGTCCTTTTTTGGGGCCCATACCAAAATAAATAAAATTTTCCCAGTAAAATGAGGTATTTAGCAGGGTGACCGGCAGACCAATCCCGGTAAAGAACTTATTGGCTTCGCCTTTGGCATCAAAATGGGGTACCTTGTATTTGCCCTGCAGCGTGGGCATCCGGTTATCGCTCAACGGCACCCATTTACGTGTATCTTCCAACGTCGACCAGATGACATGCTTAACCCCGGCTTGCTTGGCAGCATCAGCCATTGCTTTTGCCTGAGCCTGTTCTTTTTCCGGTGAAAAATGTTCCCAGAAAAAGGTCACACAATAAACACCATATGCTCCTGCAAAAGCCTTTTTCAGACTCTCGGGATCATCAACATTCGCGGCAACGACCTCGGCACCTGCTTTGGCGAGTGCTTTTGCCTTGTCAGAATTGACATCCCTGGTCAGAGCACGGACTGAAAAACCACCATTTTTGTCGCTCAAAATTGCATGCACCAGACCGCTGCCCTGGGCACCGGTGGCACCAACTACTGCAATCACTTTCTTATTATTCATCATAATCTCCCTTAATAAATTATAGATTTTCGTGTTACCAGCTCAAAAAGACATATTTCGATAATTGCCGAATTAGAAGGACAACACAAATTAGATATAAATAATACAGCGAAACTTACCGGAAATATATTCCAAATTTAATGTATTATTTAAACACGACCAGGATCGATCCTGGTAATTATAGTATGGTACAGACCAAGATATTGTTTGAATTTGCATGATGGAGTTTGTAAATACACATCGTGAAGAAAATTCTATTTTTGAGCTGTGTATACCAATAAACTTAACCAAAGGATAATCATTCCGGTGGGTGCCGATTCTGGCATGCAAAACGCCGCAAGAGCCGGTAATAAGGATCATCAAACAGAGTCATTTACCCTCTCCCAGCGAAAGCATATCGGCTTGAATCTGAGATATCCCGTATTTAGATCATTTCCAAACCATACTTTTGTAACCATCAGGTACAAATAATGACCTACAAATTGAAATTTCTTTAGGATTTTAACAAAATTCCGAGAAATTATACATAAACTTTCTTATACTAATCTAAAAATGACAGGATTTATCATGAAATATGCACAGTCTTTTTCGCACCAGTTTGACATTTTTTCTCTCAATCCTTGCGTTTTCTGCCTATGCAGAAGATTCTTTTGTTTTTGTTTCACCAAAACCCAATTCTGTACTGGTTTCGAACAGAACAAATATTATACTGCGTAGCATCAAAAATGTTGATGTATCAACCGTTGATCCGAATTTAATTCGCGTGGTCGGTTCCAAAAGCGGAAATCACACCGGTGATTTTCTGGTTTCGGACGATCAAAAGACGATCGTTTTTAATCCCTACACACCTTTTGCCGCAGATGAGTTGGTGGAGGTGTCTGTCAGAAAAGGAATAATATCGCTTGAAGGGACAGCGCTTTCTGAATATTCTTTTAGTTTTAAAACGGCACCGGATGGGACGATTCAAAATTATGGATATTTTATGGATGACGACATCTCCGTTCAGAATAATCTGCCTTTAAAAATGTCAGATGAAAATAAAATCACAGATATTTTACCCGCACCACCGATAACGATTGATTCGGTCAACAATCCATCTCCAGGGTACATTTTTATGGCTACCTGGGATCGCAATATACCTGCTAAATACGGGAATTTTATTTTTATCCTGGATAGTGCCGGAGCCATTGTTGACTCGGTAAGGGTCAATGGAGCCCCCTATGATTTCCAGATTCAACCAAACGGTCTTTTATCATATGCATTGGGTGATTATTCATCAAATGTTCCCCTTCCCGGAGAAGAATTACAGCATATCGTTCTCGATAACAACCTGGCGGTTGTGGATAGTTTTAAAATGAAAAACGGATACCTTACCGATTTTCACGAGTTCAAAATGCTGCCCAACGGCCATGTGATGATGATGTCCTATCATTCAATCATGTACGATATGAGCACGGTTGTTGAAGGCGGCAAGACCGATGCGGAACTGGTCATTAACATCATCCAGGAACAGGACCGGCAACGAAATGTTGTATTTGAGTGGCGCAATCTTGATTATATTCCAATCACCGACAGTGATGAAGATCTGACGGCTTCCCGGATAAACTATAGCACCTTAAATGCTTTCGATGTCGATAACGATGGTAATATACTCGCCTCCTTCAGAAACCACAGTGAAATAATGAAGATTAACAGAGAAACAGGTGAACTGATGTGGCGCATGGGTGGACCCCGCGGTGAATTCACCTATGTGGGCGAACATGAAGAGAATGCTCCTTACTACCATGCCCGCCAGCATAATATTCGCAGGCGCCCAAACGGAAATATCACTTTATTTGACAACGGTCAGTATCATCAGCCGCCTTACTCCCGTGCGGTTGAATATACGCTGGATGAAGTCGATAAAGTCGCCACACTGGTTTCAGAATGGCGGTATCCAAACGGAAATATTTTCTGTGCTACCGCAGGAAATGCGGAGCCGCTTTCCAACGGCGGATGGTTTATCGGATACGGCGTTCCAAATCCGCAATTTGTAAAACGCAATGCCGTGGAAGTCCAACCGGATGGATCGATAGCACTCGAATTTTCCTTACCTGCTGGCGTGTTGGCTTATCGGGCTTACAAATTCCCCTGGCAGGAGTTTGTAAATAGGCCCAGTCTTTACACATATTGAAGTAAAAGAAGGTAATACATATTCTTTTAATGATGGATCTATCACGACGGGAATTAAAATTAAATATAATTCACTGACTGCTGCCGATTACAATGAATCAAAAATAACACGTCTTCCATACGGACCGGTCAATCCGCAATTTGTTGAGGATTTACCCATCGTATATCCCGTTTCCTTTGTTTATGAAGGTCTTGCTATTACCGGTCAGGAAGCTGAATTACATGTCGATCTCAATACTTATCCGGAGATCAAAAAAGCGGGCAAAACAGTGGTATACCACCGGCAGTTTCCAAACCAGGGTTTGTTTATAATGCTGGCCACCGCCTATGACAGCATAGCGAATGAGCTCATTGCCACAACAACCGGTTTCGGAGAATTTGTTTTTGGCGAAACGGATCTTGTGTATACCGCCCAGGCACCTATTCCAAATGAGCCAAAAGACCGCAAAAAAGTACTCGCACAAGATTCACTGGCATTACGCTGGAGCGGAAAGGGATTTTATGATCAGTTTCAGGTACAAGTCAGCACATTCGGTATCATGATAATCGACAGTACCTTGAATTCATCGTTCCTTTGGTTGGATAATCTGGAAAGCGATGTGATCTATTTCTGGCGTGTCCGGGCTGTCCTGGGATCGGATAAAAGTGACTGGTCTCCGATCTGGAGATTTGAACCCACAAATGCTTTCATACAACTCACAACGCCGAATGGCGGAGAAAAATGGTCACAGGGAGAAAGTATGATCATCCGGTGGGAGACCAATACTGCCGATTCAGTCAGACTTGATCTCTATAAAACGGATCAGCACATCGCAACGATCGGCAAGACACCTGGCAGTGTGAATGCCTTTGCCTGGGATATATCTACCGAACTTGTATCCGATTCATCTTATAAAATCCATATTATGAGTATTGAAGACTCAGCGGTTGCTGACACGAGCGATGCCGAATTCTCACTGATTGGTCCTTCAGGACTGGGACTGATGGCTCAAAAAATACCCGCTCAATTTTCTCTTTTCCAGAATTACCCAAATCCTTTTAATCCTTCCACCCGGATCAGGTGGCAGTTGGCGGTTGGCAGTAACGTTGAATTAACCGTATACAATCTGCTGGGCGAAAAGGTAGCCGAATTGGTTTCCGCTAGAATGAATCCGGGAAATTACAATTATAACTTTGACGGGGGGAATCTTCCGAGCGGAGTTTACTACTATCAATTGGTGGCCGGTGCCTATAGAGAAGTTAGAAAGATGATTCTTTTGAAGTAATAATTCAGACACAAACATTTTTTTTCCAAAAAACCGGATATATCCTGATTCGGTTTTTTATTTCTTGCGGTACATGCACGATATAAGTCCGATTTTTCTTGCACTTCTCTACCTATTTTTTAAATTTATCATATATCCTTCCTTGTACGCAAACTGAAACAGAAATTAGAGTCATTACGCATACGCAATTACTCAGACGACCTTATTTTCAAAACGCTCGCAAGAAACTGGATCTTTAAACCGGGCACCAATAGTTTTATGGCTGTACATACGATTTCTCATTACAGAATACTCAAAAAGATCGGTCACGGGGGAATGGGCGTAGTATACAAAGCGCTCGACGTCAAGTTAGATCGGGTGGTTGCTATAAAATTCCTCCCTTCACAATTCAAAACAGATGATTCGCGGAAAAATCGATTCATTCAGGAAGCGCGGGCTGCTTCGGCACTCGACCATCCCAATATATGTACCATATTTGAAATCAATGAGACCGACGATGGACAAATGTACATTGTTATGGCATGTTACAGCGGCGAGACACTGGAGCAGAAAATAAAGACACGTCAGTTGGATTTTATCGATACCGTAAAGATAGCCCGCCAGATTGCAAACGGATTATTTCAAGCCCACAAAAAGGGTATAATCCATTGCGACATAAAACCGGCGAATATATTTATCACCGACGAATGCGTAGTAAAGATACTGGATTTTGGTGTCGCAAGACTTGTTTCAAAAGACAAGATCGAATCATCCGGTCCGCAGTTATGGGCCGGGACGCTGCCCTATTGTTCTCCGGAAGAGGTAATGGGAGAAAAGGTTGATCATCAAACCGATATCTGGGCACTTGGTGTACTTTTCTATCAGATGACTACCTGGCAATTGCCTTTTGAAGATAAATATGACAATGCGTACATTTATTCCATCCTCAATCTCTCGCCGATCAAACCTACCGAATTGAGAGCAGACATCCCGGGTGATTTGGACAAAATTATTCTGAAATGTTTGCAGAAAAAACGCACCAATCGTTATTCCTCACTTAAGTTTTTTATAAAAGATTTGAATGGTGTACAGGAACAACTTGAATCTGCAGGTGAATTAAATCTCCCGCAAACGATAGATCAGACTTTCACAAAAAAAGAACCGGAGCGGCGGCAGGCTACGGTTCTATTCGTTGAATTATCGGGTTATCATGAATTATTGAAAGAATTAGATGCTGAAGAAGCTGCCGGTATCATCAACAGATATATGCAGCATTTTGGCGAAATAATTGAAAAATATGGTGGTAAGATTGACCAAATCAGCGAAAATGGCATTTCGGCCTTATTTGGTGTACCGACTGCAATTGAAGATGCCCCAAGGGAAGCCATCAACAGTGCTATAGAGATGCGAAATTGTTTCTTTCAATTACCCAATCCGCAAAAAACTTCCCATATGCTTGACATACGAATTGGAATAAACACCGGGATCGTAATAGCCGGTGCCCGTAGCACCGGCCATAAAACCGAATATACAGCCAGCGGTTATGCGGTCGTTTCGGCTTCACAAATAAAGGATATATGTCCACAGGGGGAAATATATGTAGGCGAAGCAACTTACAGATACACCAAAAATGAGTTTAATTATCAACCAATCACCACCGCCATACGGACTGCAAAAACCCTTCCACAAAAGATTTACCAGCTGTTATCCATGCATGAAAAGATTCACCGTCCCGAATTCGGCACAGGCCGCATGATTCACTCCAAAATGGTCGGACGCGATAATGAATTTGACCTTTTAAAGTCATCTCTTACCAAATTGGTCGATGGCCATGGTTCACTTTTAAGTATTATTGGTGAGGCCGGAATCGGTAAATCGAGATTGATCTCCGAACTGAAAGAAATTGTAACGGTATATGAAGTTCTGTTAATTGAGGGAAGAGCATTATCAATCGGTCGTAATCTGAGTTATCATCCCATTATCGATTGTCTTAAAAGCTGGGCACAGATTAACGAAGACGATAGTGAGTCTGTTTCCTACCAGAAAATTGATAAAGCCATAAATCTTGTCTGTTCTGATAATTTTGTGGAAATATTTCCTTTTATCGCAACTTTAATGGGTATTAAACTCAAAGGTAAATTTGCTGAACGGCTCAGAGGTATAGAAGGTGAAGCGCTGGAAAAGCTAATCCTTAAAAATTTTCGTGAGTTGCTGGTCAGGATATCGACCGCTTCGCCGCTGATCCTCATATTTGAAGACCTCCATTGGGCGGATGCCAGCTCCATCGAAATGATCAGGTCCATACTCGTTTTGGTAAGGACAAACCGAATATTGATTGTCTGTGTGCTCAGACCCGGATACGCGGATTCTGGAGATCAGATTACCGACACGATCCGGGAGCAATATTCGGATAAATATACTGAAATCCGGCTTAATCCGCTCCAGGAAGAGATTATTGATGAACTCATAAAAAATTTACTCGATATCAAAGCTTTGCCACAACCACTGAGACAAAAGATATCACACAGAAGTGGAGGAAATCCTTTTTTTATCGAGGAAGTCGCGCGCTCATTGATCGATGAAGGGGCTATCATCGTAACAAACGGTAAATTCGAAGTGACCCAAAAGATCGATACGATGACAATCCCAGAAACGATTCAGGATGTTATCATGTCCAGGATTGACCGTTTGGATGAAAGCACGCGCAGTCTGTTAAAACTGGCGTCCGTGATCGGTCGCAGTTTCTTTTACCGGATCATTTCTGAAGTTGGTAAAATGGTCAAAGATATTGATGACCGGTTAACTTATCTGCAGGAAATCCAACTGATTATCGAACGGGAACGAATGGAGGAGTCTTGAATATCTTTTTAAGCATGCCCTGGCACAGGAAGCGGCATATAACTCAATTCTTGTACAGAAGAGAAAAGAATTACACCTGAAAGTAGCCGATTCGATCGAAAAGGTGTTTAAAAATAAACTTCATGAATTTTATGGTATGCTCGCCTATCATTACAGTAAAGGTGAGGGTTTGGATAAGGCAGAGGAATATCTGATCAAGGCCGGTGAAGAAGCTTTGAAATCTTCAGCATCGATCGAAGCTTTGCATTATTACCAGGATGCATTGAAGCTATATTTGCATAAATATGGCGATAAGGCAAGTCTTGAAAAAGTAGCAATGCTTGAAAAAAATATTGCCATTGCGCTCTTTAACAAAGGCAGATATACTGAAGCGGTGGATTTTTTCAATCGTGTACTGGCCTTTTACGGCGAAAAAGAATCCAGTTTTTTACCGGTCACACTGATCAAGTTTTCCTACAGTTTCCTGGTGTTTGTGTTCAGCCTCTATTTCCCTTTCCTCAGGTTTAAAAAAAGTCCCACACAGAACATAAATGAAATCCTTGATTTATTTCATAAAAAATGCACTTGTCTCGCAATTCCCGATCCGGTTCGATTTTTTGTCGATTCTGTTTATTCGCTCAGAATTTTTAGCAATTATGATCTCACAAAATGTGAAAATGGAATAAATCTTTTCAGTGGCGGAAGTGTCATCTTTTCATGGCCCGGCATTTCCTTCCGAATAAGCAGGAAGGTGCTTGACTATTGCAGGTATAAAGTTAAGCAGGAAGATATGAAATCCGTTCTGGCTTATGATTTTCCTGAATTGATATGGAATTTTCTGAGCGGTAACTGGCATGATGCAAAGCCGTACAAACCCAGCCTCGTAGATGCGAATCTGAAATACGGGGATATTATGTTTTCTTCGACCTATCTATCATTCCACACAAGATTGGCGATTGAAAAAGGGCATATTGGACAAGCCAGCGCTCTCATTCAGAAAATAACTGAAATAGGTGATACCTATGAGCATGAATATCCTAAAACCTATAAATACATTTTGAATTGCCTCCTGCTGCTTAAAACAGGGCAATTTTATCAGGCCTGTAAGGAAGCAGAAGACGGGATTCATTTCGTGGAAAGATTAAAATGGGGGGTCTTATCGTTTGTCCTGTATACATTTAAAGCAAAAGCCCAGATTCTGCAGAATAAAATCCGGGCTGCAAGCGATACCATGGAAACGCTGAAAGATCTCTATCCGGAAGTGAAACTGGTACCTTTATATTTAGCAAATTACCTGCTCTGTAAATTACTTTTTAACCTCAATGGCGTCTCTTTGGTTCGGCCGGAACACGATACATTTAAAACATGCCTGAAAATCGGCCAAAGGGCGCTTAAAACGGCACGCTATGTGGCGTCTGAGCAAACAGAGGCGTATCGGCTGATAGGAACCAGTTATTGGGCTGCAGGAAAACAGAAAAAGGCGGTGATCTTTTGGAGGAAGAGCATCAAAACCGGAACTCTACTGGGTGCTGTTCCCGAATTAAGTCGTACTTATGAGGAAATTGGAAATCGTCTGCTTGAAAAAAAGAGCAGTTACAACAGACTTAAATGGGCTTAGTGCTTCAGAGCATCTGGAACATTCAGCAAAGTTGTTCACGGAAATGATGCATCATTAAGAATCGGTCGTATCTTTACAGAAAGGTAAGGGATAATGCGCAAATATCGTATATGGATTATTGATCTCGTCACAAATGCTCCAGCAAGATCTTTCTATCACCGAATTATGATACCCAATGAATCAAGTATTATGCCACAGGTTGTGGCAAAATGGTGCGAGGATGAAGGCCATGAAGTCACCTATTATACGTATACCGGATTTGAGAATTTGATCAAAGAACTACCTGCCGATGCCGATATTGTTTTTATATCCGCCTTCACATACGCGGCCCAGCTGGCTTATGCTGTAAGTCACCTCCTTAGAGCAAATAACACTATTACCATACTCGGAGGTCCACATGCCCGTTGTTATAGTCAGGATGCACAGAAGTACTTTGACTATGTCATTGGCTTTGCCACCAAAAATCTGATCCGGGACATTTTGAGTGACTGCAACCATTACAGGCCACAGGGCATTTATCTCTCATCTGATAAGCAGCCATCAGATCTGCCCGGGATCCGCGAACGGTGGAAATATATTTTATATGCACTTAAGAAATCGTTGCTCCTCAAAATCGTTCCGTTGACCGCCAGTTTTGGTTGCCCCTATACATGTGATTATTGTATCGATGCCGATGTACCATATCAGCTTCTTGACCTCGATAAAATAAAGGAAGATTTGCAATTTCTGCGTCAGAAATTCAGAAAACCAAAAGTTGTATGGTGTGATCCGAATTTTGGAATACATTTTAACAAGATCATGAATACAATTGAAGAGGCGATACCGGAAAACAGTATTGACTTTATAGCAGAGAGCAGTCTTTCTTTATTGACAGAAGAGCGCCTCAGACGATTCCGAAAAAATGGCTTTAAGGCCATGCTGTTGGGTGTAGAGTCCTGGTTTGAACAAAACAATAAATCAAAAAGCAATGATATAACTGGCATGGATAAGGTAAAACGGATATCCGAGCATGTGAATCTCATTCAGAGGTATATACCGTATGTGCAAACAAATTTTCTCTTTGGACTGGATTTTGATACGGGGACAGAGCCTTATGAGCTGACCAAACGCTTTATCGATATGACACCGGGCGTGTTTCCGGCATATTGTTTATTTACCGCCTTTGGTGCCAATACAAAATTATTTCGCACCTATCAACAGCAAAATCGTGTCATTCCCTTTCCTTTCCATTTTCTCAGTAACAAGACCTTAAATGTCCGGCCAAAAAATTACACCTGGCTGAATTTTTATGATTATCTAATTGATATCACCAAATATTCCTTTACACCCCGTGCTGTATTTAACCGCTTCCGGAAGACGGATCATATCATACCCGCCTGGCTGGGTGTATTCCGTGCTTTAACATCTGACGGACTGGGTAGAATTAAATATTATTCCGAGATTCTCAGACGACTCAAAGATGATCCGCAAATGTTTAATTTCTACAACCAGGAAACGACAAAACTTCCGGAATTTTATATTGACCTGATACGGCATGATCTTGGACCGTTATGGGACTGGCTGCCACCGGGTGCACTGAGTCACGATCCAAACGTTAAGAGCCCAGATCTGCTCCAGAAAGCCCTGGCAGTGGTATAATTTCTGGGATACTTTTATGATTTTTGTTTTATTTATAAGATTCAATATACAGGTTCGGTTTGTCAGTTAGCAGACGGCTCGATTCCGCCATATCTGAAACAACGGAGAGGGAAGGAAATGGTTCCAACGGTTAAATATACTTATACCCCTTTTTAGTGGGGCTGTACTGGGAAGCAAAGAAGATGATTCTTTTAAGATAGAAAATACTTCCTTCAATACGTTAGTTTCGTTTGATCCTAGGCAAAATATTTTATAGACTTTTTAGCAGGATTTAGGGGCATTAATTTTATCATAAGTTGCTAATATTCAATCTTTTATCGCAAATTATGCAACATCTCTAATGTTCTTGGTTTTTTTTTATTCTGGCTATCCCGTTTATCCGGTCAATAATAAATTACACGTAGCATCAGAAGACGCTATTTGAGTAAAAGCATTTTCCTGCTCTGAATTTCAGTTCCCGTGTTCAGCTTATATATATAAATTCCTGTCCCAACCGGTATATGTTCATTATTCGTCCCATCCCAGGTTACCGAATTCGGACCGGCAGTTTGAATACCGTGTATCAGTGTTTTTATTTCCTGTCCGCTGGAATTGTAGATTTTCAACGTAACGGTTGCTCTGCCCGACAGGTGATACCTGATTGTTGTCATCGAATTGAATGGATTGGGAAAATTCTGCTCCAGGTAAAATCCATCCGGCACATTGGATCCGGAAGCCGGATTAATATCTGTGGGAAGTAGATTCAAATATTGGCTCAACTTAACCGGGTCAATACGGGTTTTTTCAGCTCCTTCGCAGGCAAAACTTCCCTGTTCCAGAAAATGAAATGCATAATAAGACATTTCCAGCGGTATAATTGTATTGATCAGTCGGATTAAAAATTCGCAATACTCCCATAACAACCTCTTTTCCGCAGACACCGCAGGTCTGGATGCCATTCATGCCCAGCCGTTCAACATAAGGCCTGGTTGTTGACGGTTCAGACGGCAAAGCCCTGATGCTGTCGGAAAAAATTAAGGCGAGTTCGATACCATCGCAGATACCATCATTATTGGTATCTATTTTTTCCGGGTCAAATCCAAAATAGATTTCTTCATCATCTTTTAACCCATCATCGTCCGTATCATCACTGATAAATATCATATGTGTTTTCATTGTGCGATACAGCTCGACGACATCAGGTCGTCCATTTTCATGGACGGTTCCATCATAGGCGAAACTTCCGTGAGCCATGGTATGCAGGCTCAAAAAAGGAATTTCATATTTTCGGTTATTTTCAGGATTTAATATCTCAACGGTACCCATATTATGTGTAGAACCACAGATCTGGCAGGTTTCTACGCCCCATACCCGGTTAAGTGTTATATGGCTGTGGATACCATCCGGCTTTTCTTTCAATTCAGGAAACAGGCGGATCAAATCTTCGGCAACTTGGGCACCATCAGGAACACCATCATGATCAATATCCTTTTCTTGAATCGCATAATCAGAGGCAAGACTATCTTCTTCCGCATCGGTCAAACCATCGCCATCGGTATCATTGTCAACCGGCAGCAGGTGTAGGACTTCGTAGGGGTATAATATTCTTTTCAGGGTATCGATATCCACACGTTCATACATATTACTATCGCCGTATGAGAAGAAACCTTGCTCCATAAAATGAAGCCCCAGGTAGGAAATATCCATTTCGAGATGTCGTTTAGGATTTACCAGTGTTATATAGCCCATATTAAAATTTTCACCACATATCGGACATTGAACCAGACCCCAAAGGTAATGATTCACCTTGTAGGTTTTTTCGGTATGGATCGTATCCGCCGGCAGGGTGTCGATGACCGCTTTAAAGAATTTAGCGTAGTGCTGGCAATCTTCTAACATGCCATGATCTAATATGCCAAGATATATTTCTTCCGCATAACCAAGTCCGTTGGCATTACTATCACCCGGCAGCGGAATAAAATGTTTCGTGTCGGATATCGGTTGTGCGGACATTAAACCTGTGAACATCAACAAAGCAGCAGCTACATGCGGTAATTTATATGAGGAAATATTATTTGGGGCCTCTATTAAATTTTGTTCACAATCAAACCATTCTTTAGTATTCTGGTGGACCTTTTTATACAAAGGTATTAGTTCCTGTGTGGAACGACAATCCACACACGCCCAATGAAATAATAATTCCTGATCAGATTTGCACAACGTATTACGGATATACGGCTTTTTGATGAACTGCTCAACACAGCATGCCGGATAGCCGAAAAAGAATCCTTCAAGTTTTTGTTCACGGTCATCTTTTATAAATGATGTATTGTCAAATTTGCGCATATAAAGATCGATATAGCGGCCGGAGGTACTAAAAATCGTTTCATTAATCACCGTTCGGGATTGTAGTATACGCCGGACCGATGCTGTATAAAAGCCTTGTTTTTTTAACCAGCGCAACGTTTTTTTATTCAGTGGCTTTTCAAAACGACTCAGCGGTTTTAATTTTTGTCTGGTGAGTTCGACAAGATAATAAAACTCAAAATCATTGATAAAGATATGATCCTGGTACATCATGATACCTCTCGGGTTTGTTAATCAAGTTTGCCCTATAAGGGATAATTAATAATGACCAGGACTAAATGCAGGAATTTTCCAAGTTAAACCGGAGGATCAGGTAATTCCTAAAGGGACTTATTTTAAAGTTAATTTGCTCTGTACAAAAACAGTGAATCTTAAAACCGTCCGGGCAACAAATTAGGATTATTCAGAAATAGAATTTCCTTTCAATCGATACATCTCGTAATATGTATTTACTCTCAATCCAGCAAAAAAGTTGCATTTTTTCTGATTTTGGCGGGGATAGATCACCACATCACATGGTTTCTGTCAATATGACAACGTAATTCTTGCCATATTTTTTTGCACATTTCGGGCAGGTTGTATACCACATATACCATTTTTTTATGTCAAGTGCTTTTGTTTTTGCAAATGACTCAAAATCCTTACACCATTTTCCAGTATCCTTATAGGGCCCCTCATAAACTTTGCTCAGGAACTTGCCACTTAACTGTACATTTTCTGCATCGGGAATTTCTTTATCAACCGCCAGATACACATCCATATTCCATTTTGAAGTATGATCGGATAGACAAAGCCCATCTGGTATGGCTGCTTCTGCATTTCTTACAGTTTCATCCAGTCTGCGCATGACTTTGCCAAAATTCAGGGGCATATAAAAAAGTGTAAAAACGTGCTCTTTGATAAATGGCTTGTTGTGCCATTCAAATACACTTTCATCCCAGGGTGCGGGTATAAACTCCGGACAACAGATATCCTCGGTCATATGACCTCCCTTTTATTTTTTGGTGATTTAAACGAACTACAGTGCACACAGTGCAACTATTTGGGCTCATTGGTCTGAATAAATCTATTCTTTTCTACCCTTCAGGTACTCTAAAGTTATCTTATCTAATTCTTCCATATAATCGTTCCTGTTTTCCCGCATAAATTCCATAACTACTGTCTCGATTATTTGCTTTTCATATGATCAAAAGATTCAGAAATTAAACTGAGATATGACCTTTGGGATTTTTCTTGTTCACTGTTTCCGTATCACTTTTCCACAATCTTTTTTTTAGCGGTTGGAAATTGATAATTCGCTAAAATACTGAATTATTACGAAAAATATGTCTTTTAAGACATCTCATTCATGCGCAATTATATGCCGTAATCCCAACCGATCATACTGAACATCTGAAGTCTGTTGAGGATTTAAGAGCCTTAAAACATCACGCATGAAAATCATCTGATCCTCAGATAAAATGGTATCACATACATAATTTAATAAAAAAAACGACGTTAATATCGGGATTAATTAAAAAAAATTGATGGATAATATGGTATCTACCATCCATTATCATATTATTTGACCGATCAATTGTCATCCCCCATACCGACAGAAAGATTTACCTGCGGGAACATTTGGCAAAGGTTTCATTTTGTATGCTATGTAAAGCCACGAATCCTATTAAACAATCGCAGATGCTTCCTGAAAGCAGAATATAATTTTTGAAAAAACAGTTTTACCCGTACTTTTTTTGGGGATCGGGAATGTTGTTCGCATTCGAAAACGTTTGTAGTGCAATATTCCCAACAGGTAAATAAATATTAAATTGAACAGTTGAACTTTTTCAGGGGGAGAAAAAAGATGAAACAGGTTATGACATGTTTTATTATTATATCCGGGATATGTTTAACCGCTGTTAGTGCGCGGGCACAGGTCGGTAACTTTTTATGGGCTGAACAAGCAGGCGGAACCGGATTTGATAAAGGAACCAGTATCGCTGCAGATGTTTTTGGTAATACCATTATCACCGGATACTTTCAGGGGACAGCTGCATTTGGAAGTGACAATTTAAACAGTTCAGGTTTCAAAGACATCTTTATCTCAAAGATTGATAACTCCGGTAACATTCTCTGGGCAAGACAAGCGGGTGGCATTAATGAAGATGAGGGACACGGCATTGCCACCGACAGTTTGGGCAATATCACGGTCACCGGTTTCTTTTTCGATTCCGCAACGTTTGGCGATACTACGTTAATCAGTAATGGCTCATATGATATCTTCATCGCGAGATATGATTCCGATGGTAATGTAGTCTGGGCCAGGCAGGCCGGTGGAACCAGTCTTGACCGCGGGTTTAGCACGGCAATGGATGGTTCCGGCAATTGCTTTGCTACCGGATATTTTTCCGGTACGGCAATATTTGGGGATACGAGCCTTACGAGTGACGGTCAGGATGATATATTCATCGTAAAGTATGACAACCAGGGTGATTTTATCTGGGCGGTAAAGGCGGGCGGACAGTTCTTTGATCAGGGTTACGGTATTGCTACTGATAAGTTTGGTAATGCTATCGTAACCGGGAAATTCTCCAGCCAGGCAACATTTGGAGATACCACCATATCCAGCTCCCGGCTGTTCAATACATTTATCTCAAAATATGATCCGCAGGGCAATTTACTCTGGGTTCGGAAAGCCGGGGGAAGGGATGATTTCGGGTACGGTATTGCTACCGACAGATTGGGAAACTCTTTGGTTACCGGGTATTTTCAGGAATCGGGTGATTTCAGTGGTATTGGTTTGACCAGTGCAGGATCAGGTGATGTATTTATCGCCAAATACGATCCCGAAGGCGGAATTATTTGGGCCATAAAAGCCGGTAGTCAGGACCTTGATCAGGGCTTCTGTATTGCTACGGATAGTGCAGGAAGCGCTGTGGTCAGTGGGTTTTTCGTCGGTTCTGCAACATTTGGTGACACCATTTTAAACAGTTCAGCGAAAGACATTTTTGTCGCCAAATATGATCAGGATGGAAACTTTCGCTGGGCGGTAAAGGCAGGTGGTATTGCGACGGACGAGGGAAATGGCATTACTGCCGACGGTGCGGGAAATGTTATCGTTACCGGATCATTTGAAGATCTGGCATCATTCGGCAATACGGATCAAACCAGTGCCGGTGCGGAAGATATTATCATTACAAAACTGGGGACTGGCAGTCCTACCAGTATAAAATCATATAGTTCTCCCCACATATTCAGATTATCCCAGAATTATCCCAACCCTTTTAATCCCATGACCCGCATCGACTACAGTGTTCCGCAAACCGAGATGGTCAGGTTGGAGATTTTTAATCCGCGCGGACAGAGGGTGGCCATGCTTGTGAACGGACGTCAGGAAGCAGGTGGGCATAATGTAACATGGGATGGACGAGGTTATCCCAGTGGGATATATTTTTACCGCATCCAGGCAGGTCATTTTACGCAAACACGCAAGATGCTTTTAATTCAATAAAAGTGGTGCGTGGTGAGGAATGGGCAGAAGGGATTCGTGACTATTGAGTTCTGCCGGTTCTCCTGTATCGGCTGGAGGATTTTTCAGGGTAGAACCGTTACCTAATCAGGAATTATATATTCAAAAAGATCTCCCTTATTGCCAGGTACATCCCAAAAAATGAAATCATCAAGCTATTTGCCTTTTAAAACATTGAGGTCTTTTATTTATTTCAATTCGGTATCTGAACCATATGGAAAATCGTTCTGATTTTTCGGAATGGGAACGATCGGGACAGAATTGATCATATCAAGGACCAATTGGTTTTCCATTTGAAGCCGCAATTTTTCATCCAGACAAAAAATAGCACATTCATGGTTATTATTGGCAGAATATCCATCAAAATTCCAGCTGCCGATACCCACCAGGAGCCGGTCAAAATAAAATTGTTTGGCATGGATGTAATTGAAATACTGAAAACCGTGAACACCCGCGCGTACGAGCGGATCAATGCTTTTTCTTACCGATCTGCTGACATGGCGACCGTCTTCATCTACCAGTGGCGTTAACATATCCTCCCAATAACGATCACCTGCCCGGTTCGCGTCCTGGACAGCCGATCGCAGAAATATACTTTTCTCACCCAATCCTCCGTCAAAACCGTTGGTGATATATGCCGCATAAAAATTGGGATCAGATGCCTTGTCTTTCATCAGCTGAGCGAGCATATCATGATATTCCAGTTTACGTTCCAGATCAAATTCAATTTCCGGGCTTGAAAGATAGCAGGAGTTTTGCGCTGCCTCCAAATAGCGAAGCAGCAGCATTACAATCTTTTGCGGTTCGGCATTGTTTCCCTGAACAGCGGTTCTGCAAATCCCATTCATGCGGGTTTGAGGATTCGCCAGCCACCGGGCATAATTTTCACTTCCGCGAACACCTGCCGCCCGTTCAGCCGCGAGATGGGTGGCCAGCGTATATTCGCCTAATGATATCGGCCTCAATTCGGTATCATATTTTTTCCATAGTTTGACAAAACTATCCAGGAGACTGGTTACAGCCGGTCCTTTGACCATAATGTCTGTATCACGGTTCAGAAAATTAAAACCGGTAGACTTATTCTGGTAACTGAGTACATTCATTCCACCCAGGATCGCTTCCTCTCCATCCCGGATCCAGAGTTTGTTGTGAAACATCCGGTTCAATTGGCTCAATGACTTATCATCTACCCGGACAACCGGAATCCCCTCGCGTTCCAGCACCCCTATACAGTAGTTCGAAATGGAAAACGTGTAAAAACCTTCCGTTATAACCCGAACATCCACACCGGATTGTTTGGCGTTTACCAGATCGCGGATAAGTTCCCGTCCGGTTCGATCGGCCACTATTGTCATGACAGCAACGTAAAGAAACTTCTTTGCCTGTTGTATAAGCCGCCGCTTTTCCGGATATGATTCCGATCCGTTGAACAAGGCACGAAGTTTGTTTCCGTAAGTCAGTTCCGTCTGAGTCTCCCGGTCAAGCTGTTTTTGAAATTCCGGATCAAAATACAGGGAGGTGACCGTATCCGGATCAAAATCAGCTGAAAACGCTTTATGATAGAACGGGAGCTGTTGTGTTAACTTTTTTACGGGAGGGAAAAAGAGACTTCCCCAGGCACTTAGATAGCGGTATGGCCTCCGGTGGGTCTGACTTTGTTCATCGAATGGTTGTTTGTGATAATAATTTCTAACCGCCGAAAGAAAGTCATCTTGTCCGGATTCAGATACAAATCGTTTTTCATCCAACTGAAAAAGCCCTTGCATCTCATCAATTTTTAGCCCCGAGATGGTCAGGATCCTGTTTTTGTAATAAGGATCCCAGACAAACTTCTTAGACCGGTAAACACTATCCATGCCTTGTGTACTCGGTTTGATCAGATCGTTGGTTTTCGCTGCATAATAATCAACGAGTTCAGTGAATAAGACCTGATTTGAACCTTGGGGCGTACCGGGAAATGTTCCGCCGCACCGGAATCCGGCAAGGGTGGCCGCCAGGCCGCACAGCACAAAGAATCTATAGATAATTGAATGCATACACGGGTCTCCTGTCACCTGCGGACGTAGTAATTCAGACCGATATAATAGCGCAAACTTTTCTCCGAGATGACGATCTTCTGGTAATCCAGGCTTTCCCATTCTTTCTGAATTCCGCCAACCAGATTCAGGTAGCGTCCTGTGATTTGCAGGCCCATATGCAAGGTGTAACGACTGATGTCGGCGCGAACAACCTTGGAAGTTGGCAATTTAAGACCACCGGTTGAGAAGACTCCATTCACCACCGAAATACAGCGCAAGATTGAACAGAGCGACAGCATTCCAACCCACGCCCGCCAACCATCCAATGGAACCAATCTTGGCTCCATAAAATTTACTTTTATCAGAGTTATAAGATTGATGTTTCGCTCCCAATAAATCTACCGCGAGACAGACAGCCGTATTCACACCGCCTACTCTTGGTGAAAGTGGCATAATATATCCACCGGAAACCTGTATCCACGTCAATTCAACTTCCCATTTTCGGTTCATGGGCAGGTCTCTTGCCACCATCAGGTTCCATTCCGATATCAGGACCCCGATACCCGCCATACCCAGACTTTTTGTGTAGGTCTTTGAATGAAAGCGAATTTTGAACGCCTGATCGGTAGTATCGTTGAAAGAGTAATCGATGGATGCTTCAAATGGAAACCGATAATAGGGAACATTTTCTTCTAATAGGGGATCGTAATGTATTTTTTTGAAGCCGGTACTGCGAATTTTGAATAAAATGCCATATATATCACTGTGATAGGATGCCCAGCTCAATCCGGCTGCCAATTGCCATGGGCAATCAAGCATATTCTGGATACCGATGTAATCCGCACTGATCCTGGTATAATAGGTTTGGATAACATCGTCATAAGGACTGGGCGTAATAACCCCACCTGAACCCCGACCGTTATGATCAGGTGAATTCTCAGGTCCAAAAGGATCATATACAGCCGGCTCGTTTTGAACACTATCGGCATCCTGAGAAGCCTGATCCTGGGGATAGGAAAAAGAGAATATACTGAAAAGAAATAGTGCAACGAATACAATACCGATCTTTCCTTGATCCATAATTGCCTCAAGGTTGTGCAAGCTTACAATTTATTTCTAAACTTCCATTACTTTTTGTACAAGCTATTTTAAATCATTTTTTTTGTTTAGTTGATGCTTCCTCCGGTCGCATATGCAGTTTTAATTTCCGATGATTTATTAGAGTAGCAAATGGCACTTTGTCCGAAGGTTCCGCTTGCTGTAATTTATTTAATATTTAAAAATAAATTGCTGAAAAACAAAGTTTTTCTTGGCAAAGCAGTCGCAATCCTTGTATCAGAGGAGCTCGATCAGGGGAGTCACGCCCTTGTGTTTGATGCAGGAGAGCTGGCCAATGGCGTTTATGCCTATCAGTTGGTCGCCGGGGATCCTTCGACAGGTTTATCCCGAGCCGAGTCGAGGGGCTCAGGACAGCACTATAGGAAAGTTAAGAAAATGCTATTGATGTGATAGATACCCAGGGGAAAATTTCATCAGAGGGATCCCTCGGAGAAGAACCAAATCCCAGATCAAAGATAAAAGCCATACCACAATTTCTGCAAAAGGTGCTCCTTGTGACAAGAATCCACCTTTGAAAATTGGTTACTGTGATTTATTCAGGATTTTGTGTTTGGGTTTTGGAATTTATTTTTAATCTGATGCCTGCTTTATTCGGCTCAGTTATCAGAAAGAACGATTCCCGCCGCCATGCCCATGGTCTCTATGACCTTTTCCACCCTTACGGTCGGTGCGGGGGCGGGCTTCATTCACGGTAAGGGTTTTTCCATTAAGGTCTTTTCCATTCAACCCATCGATTGCAGCCTGTGCTTCGGCCTTTGAAGGCATTTCAACAAATCCAAATCCTTTTGATCCACCGCTTAACCTATCCTTTATGATACTGGCAGATGTAACCTCACCAAATGCTTCAAACGCCTCTCTTACTGCATTTTCATCGGCTTCGGCCGATAAATTTCCTACATAGATATTCATAATAATCTCCTTTTTGTTATTGTCTACTATCAAAATAAACCACAGAGCATGCAGAGTAATTCTCCCTGTCTTATGTGGTTTCGGTTTATTCTCCCTTTCTTCATGCGACTTTTGACTCTAGTTTCATTTATCTTGCGGAACCATACCCGGAGATTGGTGTATTCAGTTTGTTGGGATTACTTTCTATTCGATTATTTCGAAAACGGTATGTTTCCCTTCCCTGGCGGAGACTGCTGCGACAATTCTCCGCAATGAAATAGCGGTATTACCATGTTTACCGATTATTTTACCCAAATCACCCTCACCAACTTTAACCTCACAGATGGCAGTTCTTTCGCCAATTTTCTCGGTTACATGCACTTCATTTGGTTTGTCAACGATTTGCTTTACGATATACTCGATGAATTCTTTCAAGATTTTATCCCCTGAAATTGAGATTTGGCTTCAGATAATTTTTCCCGAACTACACCTCTAAGCCATCTGTATAGACAACGTAATAGCCTATCCCGCATGAATGCCAGTGTGGAAATGATATTTATTTATTTTGGTCTTGCGGAAGCTCTAATAAATGCTCTGCGCAGATCTGTCCAACTTTGCTCCAAACTGGTTTTGAGATCATCCCAATTTCCATTTTCTGCTTTCTGAAGCTGCCGCAGCTGAACCTCAGTCCTTGCTTTTTTTACCTGTATTTTCAGGATGTGATGATTAAGATCTGTTTTGCTCTTGTCTTCAGACTTGTCAGCTCTTAGTTTCAATTTATCGATTACCCGCTCCCATTGGATTAACTGTTGGGCTCTTCTTTGCAAATATATTTCTTTGTTTGTATGTTTTTTCATCGGTTTGATCGGTTATGTCCAATTTTGCATCTTTTCAATGCTGGTTATTCACAGTAAACAAGCTGAATATATATAGAACTCTTATGAATATGCTATAGACAAAAAGGTTTATATATAGCCAAAGGAGGGACTATCATTTTTGTGAATCCATGGAGGGTTTATGGTCAAAAAGTACTGGTACTTTATCAAAAATCAGGTATGATTGACTACTTATCCAATAATTTTCTATCACGTGCATATTGCACCGCTTCCAGACGGTTATGCAGTTGCAGCTTATCGAGGATGTTATGAACGTGGTTTTTTACTGTCTGTTCTTCAATATATAGTTGTGCGGCAATTTCCTTATTGGACAATCCGTCGGCTATTTTATTGATCACTTCAACTTCCCGCGGCGTAAGCTTTACGGAACTTTCTGGTACCCGCTCTCCGGCAGTCTCCGCGACGCGGGAAAACAAAGAGGCAGCCATTCTCGGGGAACAAAAGGATTCACCCCGCTGCACTGAGTATATACTTTCGATGAGGTATTCGAACGAAGTCTTCTTTAAGTACATATCCTGCGGCTCCGGCTTCGATACAGGTCATGATTTCATCCGTTAAGTCGGGCATACCGAGAATAATAACTTTAATTTTGGATAATTCTTCATGTAGTATCCGGGTGACATCGAGCCCATCTTTATCCGGCATACCAATATCAACTAATGCCACATCCGGGAGCAGCTGTTTAATTTGCTCCAGCGCCTGACCGCCACTGGCAGCCATACCCACAACGGAGATATCTTCGATTTCTGCTAACATGGAGGCCAAACCTTCCCGAAGCAGACGATTATCATCAGCGATAACGATGCGAATCGGATTATTCATACAAACTCACTTTAAATCAAGCGTTTCAGCATAGAGCGGACATTTCACCGTAACCAGCCAATCACGCGCTCTATGACAATAAAAAGCCCGTTTAAAATATCTGGTAATAGTAGTAAAATATCACACATTTATGAACGAAACAAAAAAATCTAATAAATTTGGATAAAATAGATGATGGATTCAATGAAGAAGTCGTGAATTTCAGACAATAATTATTACATTTTGAGAAAAATGTACTATTAGTTCAATTCCACCTCGACGAAGTGCTCCCGATGGTCATCTATAAGAGGGATCATGCCTTCCGCCTGCCCTGAGATATCTGCGTCGACCTCATACACCAGATTGCCGTCCACCAACACCCGGCTCACATGTTCCGATTGCTCACCGACGCGAATGACCGTAATGTGGTAAACCGTCTCGCGATAGCGGTAGTGGATTTTATAGGACTCCCAATGGGCCGGGATGCTGGGTGTTATAAGTAGATGGTCGACTCGCAGATGCAAACCAAGTAGTGTTTCAACGATCAGCCGGTACATCAAACCCGCTGCTCCGGTGTACCAGGTCCAACCGCCCCGTCCCGTGTGTGGTGGAGTAGTATAAATATCTGCACACATGACGTATGGCTCGACCTTGTAGCGTTCGGCATCTTTGCGCTTGGTAGCATGATTGACCGGATTGAGCATTGCATATAATTTCCATGCTTGTTCTTTATCACCGAGCATGGCAAACGCTGTGACGGTCCAGATCGCCGCATGGGTATATTGGCCACCGTTCTCGCGGACACCCGGCACGTAACCTTTAATATAGCCAGGCTCAAGATCGGATTTATCAAAAGGTGGAGTGAGCAGTTGGATCAACCGCGCATCGCGACGCACAAGTCGTTCATGCACTGCTGCCATCGCCTCGCGGGCTCGAACGGTATCTCCACCACCTGAAATAACCGACCAACTCTGGCTGATCGAGTCAATCTGGCATTCTGCATTTTCTGATGAGCCTAATGGTGTGCCATCATCGAAAAATGCCCGCAGATACCAGCCACCGTCCCAGGCATGTACCTCAATATTACTGCGTAGAAGCGAAGCCTGTCCGGTACAGACTTCGGCAAAGGCTTCGTCATTCCGCCCCCTGGCCAGGCCGGCAAAAAGCTGCAGATTCTCATACAGAAACCACGCCAGCCAAACACTTTCGCCTTTGCCATTATGACCAACTAGATTCATGCCATCGTTCCAGTCACCACAGCCCATCAGTGGTAATTGATGCTCCCCAAAGCGTAAGCAGTGTTTGATTGCGCGCACACAATGTTCGTAAAGACTCGCTACCTCAGCAGAGCGTTGTGGCTGATCGAAATAAGCCTCCTCTTCAGGATTCAACTCTCGGCCTTCAAGAAATGACACTGACTCATCGAGAACGCCTGTATCGCCGGTCGCCAGTACATATCGGCTGGTTGCATAAGGCAGCCACAAATAGTCATCAGAGAAATGTGTTCGTACACCCTGTCCGTTAGGCGGGTGCCACCAGTGTTGAACATCACCCTGAAGAAACTGACGTTCGGCGCAGCGGATCAACTGTTCGCGGGCAAGCGAAGGAATCGTATGGACCAGGGCCATGGTGTCCTGCAACTGATCACGAAATCCATAGGCGCCACCGGACTGATAATATCCGCTACGGCCCCAGAGTCTGCAGGACATGGTCTGGTAGACCAGCCATCCATTGGCTAACACATCTAAAGACTGGATCGGGCGTTTCCACATGCACCGCACCCAGAGTGTGGTTCCAATATCCCCACACAGATTCCAGTGCCTGCCGGGCACCAGAAGGTCCGCAGAATCGCTGGATGAAATCCTGTGCTTCATTGGTGTTTCGGGCTGCACCGAATATAAACACGATCTCGCGTTCCTGTCCTTCAGCCAGCTCGATTTTGGTCTGTATCGCAGCGCAAGGATCGAGGCCCGCACCTGTTCTGTCAGACAGATGATCCTGGCGCATGGCAGCCGGTTTGGTAAGCGAACCGTTACGACCGATGAATTCTGTACGGTTTCCGGTTAGAGTCCGCTCTTCTTCACTTACCTGCGCAAAAACGATGCGATTGGCGCATTCTCGACCATAAGGATTACGCGCAAACAGCGATCCACTCTGCGGATCTGTTTCGGTAACAACATGCATCAAATTGGTGTGCCGCCATTCCCCGAGCACCAGCTCCCAATACCCTGTAAGCGACAAGCGACGCAGGCGTTTCGCATGATTACGAAGTCTTACCACAACAAATTTCACCGGTGCGTCCATGGCAACATAGATAAACGTTTCAGAAGAGATGCCGGCTTCGTAATGCTCGAACACGCTATATCCGAATCCGTGCCGGCATACATACCCAGACTGACCGCGGGCAGGTAAAGGGGATGGTGACCAGAACGCACCCGATTCCTCGTCGCGGATGTAAAGCGCTTCACTACTGGTGTCGCAAAGGGGGTCGTTGTGCCAGGTGGTCAACCGAAACTCATGCGCGTTTTCCACCCACGTATATGTGCTGCCGCTTTCACTGACCACCGTGCCAATATGTGGGCTGGCAATGACATTGACCCAGGGTGCCGGTGTACTTTGACCGGGCTCCAGGGTAATGATGTATTCGTGCCCGTCGTGTGTGAAACCTCCCAGCCCGTTATAAAAAATGCGATCGCGCTCAATTGGCGGATGGGCCGGTTCAACTGCCGGTTCCAATAATGGCTCCAGACGTCCCGGCAAGCGCACTGTTGACGTACGGCGTTCCACCTGTTCAACCAACGTCTCGGAAGTATCGCTTAGCACGACCCGTGCGACAGTTTGAAATAAAACCCGGTCTTCCTCGGAAAGTTCTTCAGCGCGCAGCACGAAGACCCCACCCGGTTTGTCGATAATTTGCGCTTCGGAACCCGCATTGATCAGCCCAATGATTTGGTCTTGAAGAACAGCCCGGTAACCCGAGAAATCCTCATTCACAATAACCAGGTCTGCAATTAACCCCTTCATCCGCCAATAGGCATGGGCTTGCAGTATCTGCTTTACCAGACCGATGCGATCCAGGTTGCCGATGCGTAGGAGTACAATTGGTAAATCGCCTGAGACGGCAAAGCTCCAAAGCCCAGACTGGCCAAGCTGATTTCGTTTTATAACGCTGGGTGCTGTACGGCGTAAAGCATTGCTGTAAATAACCGAGTTAGCCATTCTTCCATAGACCTGTGCGTCGGCTTCGGTTGCATTAAGATAGCGCAGCACTTCCTGACTTTGGAACCATGCCATTTCAAAGGCACGATCAACAAAGTGCCGGTCACAATATTTTTCGAGTATGGTTATCGCTGCTTCGCGTGTATCCGCAACGCCTGAGATGATCTGCACGGTCGCTGATTCGTCAGATACGAGAGTGATCGTGCGGCGGATCGACACGATAGGATCGAGCACTGATCCATCTGTGTTTGATAATGTCAACGGGCTGTCATTACTATCCAGCATTACCGGGTTGGCTGCCGTTCTGCCCCGTCCAATAAATTTTGCGCGATCTGTCTCATAAGACGGCTCATCGATAACTGTCCCGGGTGCAGCCAACATATGAAACATCCACGATGTCTGCTTACCCGGCGTACGGTGACGCCGGGTACAGAGGATCGCCTGCCAATCCGGCAGGATCTCAGTTTGGACAAACAAGTTGCTGAATACACGATGGGCAAGGTCGGCGTTCAATGGTGCCAGCACCACTTCCGCATAACTTGTTATCTCAATATAGCGGGTATTAGGCGACAGATTGGTGAGCGTAACGCGCCGGATCTCAACATCATCTTCAGGGGATACGCTGACTTCGGTATGCGCTTCGATCGCCTGATCGCGTCGCCGGTATTCTGCGCGTCCCTGCACGAAGATTGCCTCGTAGTAATCGGCTTTGCGCAGGGTTGGCTGATAGGCGGTTGACCAATATTTCCCGGTGATACACTCGCGCAGATAAATAAATGTGCCCCAGGAATCACAAGTGGTGTCTTCCCGCCAGCGGGTAACAGCCAGGTCCCGCCAGCGACTGTAACCTCCACCGGCATGGGTCGCCATCACATGGTACCGGCCATTTGATAACAGGTGAACTTCAGGTATCAGTGAATTCGGATCGGTAAACACCCGCATAATTGCGCCTGCTTCCGCTGTGGTAGCCTGTACTGCATCGCTTACTTCAGCTGCGTGTGGGTACAATGTAGTGCCCTTCTTCGGTACACGTTCCTGCAGTAGTAATTGCGTCGCCCGTGCGAAGGGGTCAGACATGAACCGGCGCTGCATCGGCCGGTTGAGCAGGACATGCTCAAAGGCTAAAAGGCTCATACCTTGATGATGCGCCATAAAATTACGCACGATGACATGATTCTTACCCCGCGGTACACGCGATGGCGTATAATCGACCGCTTCGTAGAACCCATAGGCCCCAAGAAAATCACTGGCTGCAAGCGTCTGCAAGTTACGACATGCTTCTGACGGTAACACCGTCAGGGCTAATGCGCTGGCGTAAGGAGCGATAACCAGATCGTCTCCTAACCCGCGCCTGAAGCCCAGACCGGGAACACCAAACGCCCGGTATTGATATACCTGGTTCATATCAGTGGCGTTATAGCAGGACTCGGAAATACCCCAGGGTACAGCGCGTTGTCGTCCGTATTCAATCTGGCGGGATACTGCAGCCTTACAGGTCTGTTCCAGCAAGGTGTTCTCATAACCGGGCATTATCAGCCGCGGCATAAGATACTCGAACATCGACCCACTCCACGATATCAAGCTCACATCTCCACCATGGCTGGTCAGCAGACGGCTGAGTGCGAACCAATGTTTCTGTGGTACCTGTCCCTGTGCGATGAGCAGGAAACTGGCCAGTCGCGCCTCGGATGCCAGCAGGTCATAGCAGGACGGATCGCGGCGCCGTTCACCTACATCATAACCAATAGACAGCAAATCGCGCGAGGTATCGTAGAGAAATTCAAAATCCATCGACGCCAACCCGCGGCAACGATCTACCAGATTGTCGATAATTTTGAGCCGATCTACTGCTCCCTTATAATTGAATACAGCCTTCGAAGCTACTTGGGATGATAACGATGTATTTATGCCAACCGGCTGCTCACTGGCCAACTCTGCCAGTATCGGAATGTTGCCTGAGTTTTGCAAAGCCGGTACCAGGAATCTTAATTCATTTCGCAGGGCCTGGTATTGCCGGTCGAATGCCTGTGCCCAGTAATATAATTCACCATCTATATCCGTATCCGCTGGCAGGCACTCAACCAGCGTCCCGCCTGTATTTTTAATCTCATCCAACAGGCTATCGACAGCCGCCAGCGTCTTAAGATGTCCATTCTGGTTAATTTTGTTTATTTTGTCCTGAAGCAATCCGATCTTTTTTGTAAGGTCCTCTGCTGATGACAAGGGTATATAGGTGGCAAGCACCTGCAATGTGTCCTGCAACCCCTGGAAACTGCAAGAAGAAAACACCGGCTGATTTTTCAACTCGACCAGACCCACCTGCAGCGTAAGCAGGCTGCCGGCCAGATTGCCGCTGTCCACCGTGGAGACGTATTGCGGGCGAAGCAGTTTCAATGTATGTGTGTCGTACCAGTTGTAAAAATGGCCGCGGTAACGTTCCAGCTTTTCCATCGTAGTAATTGTGTTTTCGGTGCGTTGCAGAAACTCTCCGGCGCAAATATAACCAAAATCATATGCCGCCAGATTTGCCAGAAGTGTCATGCCGATATTTGTGGGCGATGTCCGCGAAGCGATTACCGGAGCCGGATATTCCTGGAAGTTGTCGGGCGGCAGCCAGTTGTCTTGTGGTCCGATGAACTCGGTGAAAAAGCGCCACGTTCGCCGGGCCGACGCCCGCAGAAACATTTGCTGTTCAACACTCAAGTCCGGAACGGGGGATAAAATTGGCATACTGATCCACCAGGCGACCGCTGGCGAAACCAGCCATAGAAAGAGTACAGGAAACCAGAAGATCCATTCCGCAGGCTGGATTTGCCATAATGCGAAGGTCATCATTAATGCGACAACCGGTCCAGCCCACATTTCTAGAAAAAAATCGGCCGGGGTACGGCACGCATTACGGCGAGCATAAGCGCCTAATTGCCATAGTAACAAACCGCGTCGTGTGAACAGCATTCGAACAATTGAGCGCAGTATCGCGTCCAGACAAATGAGTGCATCATAGGGTAATGCGATCAGCGCCAGCAGAGCAAGCATAGTTGGCCGACCCGCGGATTTGATGGTCACAGTCAGGTGTACATGCCAAGGACATTCTTTGGGTTTACGGATGAGCTCGCTCACGGCTCCCAGCATTGCTGGCAGGAAAAGCACACCCGCTACCAGCAGAATCCAGAACCATGGCGGTCCCGGACCAAAAAGCCAACCTGCCGCCAGCAGAGCAAACAGCGAAGGCGACACAAGGCTCCGCCGAAGGTTATCGAAAATTTTCCACACCGACAAGGCGGATAATGGATTCGGTTGCCGTTTTACTTTCACTCCATTTAACCCCGGCGGTCCGGGAACACGCGGCAGCAACCAGCTGGCAATCTGCCAGTCACCGCGTATCCACCGGTGACGTCGACTGGTCTCTCTGGCGTAACTGGCCGGGTGTTCTTCAATGAGTTCAACATCGTTTACCAGGGCTGAGCGTGCATACCCGCTTTCCAGCAAGTCATGACTTAAAATGAGATTCTCCGGAAAGTGTCCATCGACAGCCTGACGAAACGCGTCAACATCATAGATGCCTTTGCCGATAAACGATCCCTCCCCAAAAATATCCTGGTAAACATCTGATACCTGGCGCGTATAGGGGTCGATACCTGACTCACCCGCGAACAGTTTGGTAAATCGTGACTGGCCTGCACTGGTCAGACTGATCGAAGCACGTGGTTGGAGGATCGCATAACCTTCAACAATGCGTCTCTTCTCGGCATCATATACCGGTCGATTGAGTGGATGAGCAATATTACCGACTAGTGTTCGTGCCATGTCGCGAGGCAGTTGTGTGTCGGTATCCAGCGTGATCACATACTTTATCGAACTCAGGATGGATAAATCACCGATGCAATCCGAAAAAGTTGTTGTCTCTCCTCCCCGCAGCATTGCATTGAATTGCTCCAATTTGCCTCGTTTGCGCTCATATCCCATCCATACCCGTTCGTGTGGATTCCACACCCGGGACCGGTGGAGAAGATAAAAGATACACGGACGGTCTTCGCGGTAAGTTTCATTAAGGGCCCGCACAGCCGATCGTGTGCGGGCGAGCAACGCGTCATCATCGGGAAGTGCGAACTCAGGTGCGTCTCTGAAATCTGTCAGAAGGGCAAAGAATAAATTAGGATCGCGATTACCGAGATATCGAATTTCCAGGGCTTCAATAAGTTCATCGATCTCTTGCATACTGTTCAGCAACGTTGGGACAACCACCATTGTGCGATGAATGGAAGGAATTCCCTGCGAATAATCCAGGCGTGGTAACGCACCGGGTGGAACGATCAACGTAACTATAAGGTTTACCAGTGGAACGGCCAGCGCCGAGAGACCGATTATACCAGTCGCTGCAAAAATCCAGTATCGGATATCATTCACCCCAAAGCCGGTAAAAGATGAAAGCATGGCCAATGTTGCCAGTACTGTAAATAACAGGATAGGTCCGATGTAAAGAAACAGGTGGAAATGCCTACCCGCCCGGCTGATTAGCAATCTCCAATTCAGACGACGCCCAATCGCACGCTCCAGTATTTGCCGTCCCCGATCGATGAGGTAGTATCCAACATGCGCACTGCGGTGATGGATTCCCAAACGCCCGGAAGCAGCTTGTGCGAGGACAATGGCCTCACGTGCAACGGCCTCCTCACTGTGCAAACTGATTCTCGCCAAATCCTCAATAACATGTCGATACCGGTCGCGGGTAGCGAAATCCTGGCGGGCATGCATCGCAACCGGATCTTCACGCAATGTCTGTTCAACGACACTGAGCGACTCAACGTAATTTCTCCAATCCATTGCGCCGATAAAACGCAGACTGCCAATGCTGTTTGCAATTGAGATCTGGTAGGTAGCAGCCTTTCGGCTGGCAGCTTCTGACAATTGCGTTGCGGTCACGCCTTGCTCGATAAGTCTTTGCTCAACCCAGGTTTGTACAAATGCCATAGCGGATCCTTGAGCCTGTAGTATTGCGTAAAACTCCTCCACAAACGGCGCAGTCAGTGGTACATCGGCATTGGCAAACTCAGCCAGTACCTGGATAAGCTGTTTTGGTTCTTTTTCAACCGCTGCCAGCATGCGGTCTGCCCAGGTTATGGCCGTATCGCGCTCTTCACGCCGACTGGCAATACGTAATCCGACACGACGAAGATTCTCCAGCAGCGCCAGCCTGCAGCATGATCGGGAAGGCCCACAATTCTCCCAAATTCAGCGGTTCAACCGTCTGATAGGCGGCAATGAACTGGGTTGTATTATCACTATCGATGCGACCGTCCATGTGAGAGATTAACTCCAGCGCCAGGTCATAAATGCGGGGGAAACCGGCTGACAGGCCATCAGCAAGTCGCGGCAACTGCCGGCTGTATCCGCTCGGCAGATGCCGACGCGCCAGCGTAATCTGCTGCTCGATCAGATAGAAATTGTCGAGCAACCAGGCCTCAGCCGGAGCAATCCGTTGTCCTGGTGTGGCGGCGGCTGTGATCATATTATACACTGCCAGCAGAACACGCTCATTGTCGGCAAGACGCGGTAGCAACCTGTCCCCTCCGGTACGCGGATGGATACGATGCTGGCCCGCCAGCGTTACGGCATGACGCTTCAGTTGCTCAATACTGAATAACTCCGAGCGAAGTAACTCGGTATTCCGGTCATTACGCAACGTATTTCGTTTACCTGCGAAAAATCCAAAATTTTTGATGACTATGGAATTCTCCTTGCTCGAACTGGATTTCGCCAGTTTCTTTTTCCGATTGTGCTACAATTTTTGTAATAGTTAGTCAATGATGTTTTGGATCACTGCCAATTGTGGCATGAGCCCGCTTGATAACAAAAGGATGATTATTATTATCATATCCGATCTTTCATCCTGACTTCCCATCTGCACATCTTGGTTTTTACCTTCAAATCACGAAGTAGTTTTACCTTTACGATGTCTGAAAAAACTATTTAAAAACCACCCGATGATTATCCCGGCGGCCACAAGGAAGAACATTAAAAGTGATCGCGACAATTTGATGGACCAGAACAGGAATCTTATCTCGACAATTTCAACATTTTGAATAATAAAGATAACGGCCAGGCAGGTAAGAATCAGAATAACGATCAATTTGAAATTCATTGAGATCTCCTCTTAAGTCGATTAATGACAAAACAAGCATGTCTGACGCCGAAATCACTTACGATCATGAAGCACAGCGGAATAGCCCTGTTGGTTCATAATTCCTCGTCTCTTCCAGCCCGTCTTTATCGACGGGTTCTAATCAGCAGCAGCGTTATGCTGATCTTATGCTTGAGGGTCCGGGAGAAACTTCCCAACAGAAAGTCGCCTATGAAGGAGTGGTCATTTTTCCATCCTCAGCAGTAATATAGGATTGAACAACGTTCCGATGGATAAATTATGGTTATGACTGTCACTGGTTCGTCCATTTTACCGAAGTGATTACTTTCAAAAAGTCAGGTACCTTTTTCTGCTATAACTTATATACAAAATTGAGCCTATCGCCCAGATAATCCTTTAAGTCCGCATATGTTTTACTACTAATCTGCATATTTTTCCTGTATGAGAGATTACCCACCAGACTGATCACGGGCTGGCGGCGTCCCCACAGGTTACTCCAAACCCGACGGAGAATACGCGGTATTGAATAGAAGGTCCGGTCGCAAGAGTCCATCTCTTCACTGATACCATTCAGAGAAAAATGCTTATATCGGGCCACCGGGAAGGTCAGGGTGTAGTATTTCCAGTCCTGTGGGAAAGAAGTGAGCGCGATACGGCCCTCTGTTTTCATCTGTTCCCAGAGGCGCGTCCCAGGCAAAGGCGTCAGAAACAGCGCGTTGAGGTTGTCCACACCGTACCTGTTGGCTGCCTCGGCAATGCGTTTTCCGATGCCCCGTTCATCTACGTCCAAACCAATGATAAAGGAACCCACAACCATGATTCCGTATCGTTGAATACGCCGAACAGATGCCCTAAAATCACGGCCTTTCATAAGATTGAACTTCTTGCTTCAGCTCCCGAAGCCCCTTCGGGGTCGGCGATTCGAAGCCGATGAAGACGCCCCGGCAACCCGCCTTCGCGGCTAATGCCAGGAGTTCCTCATCATCGGCAAAGTTGATCGTGGTTTGGGCGACCCATTCTTTTTTCAGGTTTGCCTGAATCATGGCGCGGAATAAATCCTTGGCGCGGGTGATATGTTTATGCTGTGTACCCACAAGGTTGTCGTCCACCACCAAAACGCGTTTCTCGCGGATCAGTCGGAACTCCTGAATGACGTCTGCAATGGATCGCATCCGGTAGCGGGTTCCGTTGAACGCTGTTACACTGCAAAATGTACAGTTTAAGGGACAGCCGCGCGTGGTCTGAATGGCTCCAAAGGCATAACCGGTAGCCAATAGATTATGTCGGGCGGCCGGAATATCGCTTATCTCCGCTAGCCCTCCGTCATATCGGCGTTTCAGGCAGTTGTTCCGGGCGTCCTCCAGCACCTGCGACCAGACACCTTCAGCTTCCCCCGTTACGACACAGTCCACGCGCTCCATGACTTCATCTATACACATGGTGGCATGTATGCCGCCGATAACAACAGGTACGCCGAGTCGCCGGAAGTGAGCAGCCACTTCATAAGCCCTATTCGCCTGTGAGGTGAAAGCAGTGATCCCCACCAGGTCCGGTAGTGGCATTGATGGATAGTCAGGTACTCCAAGGTTTTCGTCCACAATTGAGATTTCCCACTCCTCCGGAGTGAGCCCCGCCAGAACCATCAAGCTGAGAGGTTTCCATACACGATATCGGTTCCAGCGACTTTCCCTGACTTTAACAATGCTGACAACAGGATTGGAAGGATTAATCAAATATAATCTCATTGTACAAATTGCTTTTTAAATACTTAATTGTTTATTGATGCCTTTTCAATTTGTTAAATATAAGAAATATTTTCCCCTTTTATGATTATTTATTCAACGGAACTATACCTGCCATATCCCCTATGATATTGACGAGCTCGGATCCGGTTGGGATCACGATTTTTGTATTTTTTTCAAGTGACATTTCAAGGGCCTGAAGTTTTCGAAGTAATTGTGCATTGCCGATAAAATATTTATTGGCTGCCTCATTGACCAATCTAATCGCCTCTGCATCGCCTTCAGCATGTAATATACTTGCTTGCCTGACGCCTTCGGCTTCTTTGATTTTAGACCGTTTTTCCCCATCGGCTTTTGTCTCAGTGGCAGTTGCATAATCGATTGCAGCGATTTTCTCATTCTCGGCTTTTACCACTTTATTCATCGTTTCCTGCACATCTGCCGGCGGATCGATCTCTTTTAATTCAGTGCGGACAATTTGAATTCCCCAGCTCTGCGTTTCTTCATGGAGGGTTTTATGCAGTTCGGAATTAATTTTTCCGCGTTCACTATTGGCCGATTTTAACGTAAGCGTCCCGATGATATTTCTGAGTGTCGTTCGGGCAAGATTAACGATCTGCCACTGGTAATTATTCACATTATATTGAGAACTTTTTACACTCTCTTCATCATTTTTTACTTTAAAATATACCTGGGCATCAACTCTGGCGTTTAAATTGTCATTGGTTATGATTTCCTGCGGCTCAGCATCAACCATCTGTTCGGTAATATTTACCTGGAACATTCTTTCGATAACCGGAATAATCCAATGAAAACCCGGATTGGAAAAACGATTATATTTTCCCAGTCGCTCAATTAATCCCCTATGGGTCGGCCTTATTATTCGAATTCCGAAGATAAACAGGATTACCAATCCGGAAAAAATATAAATCAACGTGTTCATTGTGACCTCATTCAGCTAATATCGTTCAGGACCTTAGTGTCTCTATATGATAATTACTTTTTTATGATAGCGACCCTACTGTTGAGTTCCTGTCCTTCTTTTGTGTCGTTAGTTGCCGCCGGAAATAAAGGACCACTCAAATTAAATTCATATTTTAGTACTTTTTTTAGAACCAAATCCAGAGGGGTTAGAATTCCTGATCATTCCTTTTCATCAAGGATATAACCCCTCGTTATGGCATAACGCCACAGAATTCTTTGCAGCAATTTTCTCCCCCGATATAATTGTGATATCACGGTTCTCAAGGGTCTGTCAATAATATGGGTAATTTCATCGTAGGAAAATTCCTCCACCTCACACAATAGAATGGGTAATCGATACTGATCGGGCAGTTTTTCGAGAGCACGCTTAATTTCGTGTTCATGAAATTTTTCCAGAAAGTCTACTTTGTCGGTTATTTCGGTGCTTTGGATGGATTCGATCTCTTTGAAGATATAGAACTCTTGCGCATTATCATTACGATCCTTTTTGGGCTCCCGGGCCGTTTTCCGATATTTCATCATATACACTTTTACCAAAAAGACAAAAACCCAGGTTTTGAAACTGGTATTTTTTAGATCGTGGTCAGAGTTGCCATAAGCCTCAATTAAAGTATCCCGGACCAGGTTTTCTGCATCTTCCTGATTAGCAGTCATTCTCAATGCCGTAGTATATAATGCATTCAAACAGGGGGTAGCCAATGCCTCAAATTCATCGCGCCTTGTCATTGACAAATGTGTTTTTTCAGGAATCTCATAGCAGAAATCAACCTGATCTTGAATTGAAATATGCTTCATATTTTCTCCACTACGATCCAAAAGGAGATTCTTTTTGATTCTTTTCCTGTTTCTTCCTGGCTTTGTCATCCTTCTTTTTCGATTTTTGCTTCTGGTTCTTCTGCCGGTCTTTTTTGCCTTTATCGCCCATTATATAACTCCTTATCTCTAATTATAAGCCTTTTGTTATAAAATTTAGTCTGATAGACTTTGTATCTGCATTTGCTGAGCCTAAATAACCCACCCCTGCTGTCCACTCAATTAACACATGACTACATACTTACTTTTGCACCCTGATGGACCCTGAAAAACATTATGAGGATCGCTAGGGCCAGCACGATATGAATAAATCCTCCGAGCATGTTGCCGGAAAATATCGCAAACAGCCATAAGGCACAAAGAAAAACATATATACTCCAAAGCATTTTAACTCCCTTCAGGCGACCCTGTCGCCTTTTTTTTAGACTTTATAGATGATGAAGAAATTTCATATACTTCCAGATTTGTAAATTTTTGTTGACGAGTATAAACTAAGTACTGCTTGGAATTCAGGTTTCTTCTGCCCGGGGTCGTCATAATTCATGATTAATGCTGTGCCCGTTTTAGCCAGTTAGTTGCCTGTAGCAAAACAATAATTCCCTGATCAATTTGATACAGTTACCAGGGCCTCCCGGATGGCATCAAGTATTGACTGCCCGGATGGCTCGTCGATGCACTTTCTACTCATGCCCAATTGGTACAGGTAGGCAACATCACCTTTTTCCGACTGCGTCACGATTTTTAATAGCGGGTGCTCTACCAGCAACAGATGGCATATTTTGGGTTCCCCGTTTGCTTTAAGCGGTGTAATGATAACTACATCCGCCGGTGTTCGCAAAGAAGCACGAAAAAGTTGTAAAGGGTCGAGTACTTCACCGACCACTTCCATGTCCGGCTGATGTTCAATCATATTTCGGATCACTTCCGATAATAACTTTGGCCGGCTTGATAGCAATATTCTGATCTTTTTCATCACATCCGATCTGCTCCCCTGATCTGGCGACATATGCCCTGACTGCAAGTTCCTTCACGAGGCGTTCCCATCATGTGAGGCCAGCCGGACCAACGTTTACCGAAAACACGTTTCGGTTGCTATCCAGAGGACGGGTTCAAAGTGAGCAATTCGGGAAAAGAATACAATAGACCAAAAAGTACAAATATGGTCTACAAAAAGGACTATATCGATGATGGACCTGAATCAGAATTTGGTCCTGGAAGGTCCGGTACCGGCGGAAGGAAAGTTCTGGTACTTTTATTTGTTATTCGGAGTTTGTTTTTAATTCGGTCCCTGAAATTTGGGATTTCCCGGCGGGAGGTTCTTTTTGGAGCTATGTCAGTTTAACGGAGTAAAAACATCCGCTTTACATCCTGGAATTCATCCGCTTTGAGCTGATAATAATAGACACCGCTCGGATTCTGATCCGCTTCCCATTTGAGCTGATGGAAGCCAGCCGGCTGTCTTTCCGATACCAGAGTCGCGATACTCTGCCCTAGCAGGTTGTATACATTCAATTCCACATAACTTGCCTTTTGTAATTGATAACTGATTGTGGTAACCGGATTAAACGGATTGGGATAGTTCTGGTTTAGACGATACACATTCGGCAGCCCGTATAATCCCTGCTTATCAACCGACGAAACAAGTGCGGAAAACGAACCGGTCATGCCGGAAAGTGCGTGAACATCACATTTGTAGTTATAGGTACCCGGTGCCTGCACCGTGTAAGAAAATGAGGTTCCGCTGCTTTTCTGAAAACCTTCGCCGCCCTGAGGTACGGATGTCGAGCTCAGCGGATGGGTACTGAAGCTTCCCTGCCAGGTGATCGTATCGCCAACCGCTACGGTTAGTTCGTTCGGGGAATAATTAAGGCCGACAGTGCCTCCGAAAATAATGACATGGTTAGTCGAATACAATGCGGTCGATGTCAGAATTAGCATCAATACTACGATTAAAGTATTCTCGCCTGATAATATAAATGACTGTTTTGTCCCCATCATAATCCACCCCTAATTCGCTACATAATAAAGTATACTGTCCATCCTCTGTGCGAAGATTTTGAATCACGTCGTCAGAAAATCGAAACCATTCGCATTTAATCATATATTCTGTAACACGATCTATATGTTTTTAAACTCCCATTCAAAAATAAATATTTCACCTGTACTTATAATTTTATTCGGCGGTATAGTATTTTCCGGAATCAGATCATATTGCCGGGAGTCATAGGTTTTCCTCAGAAAATTCAGATTCCGAGGATTATCGGATCGATAGATTCAACAGGATAATCCTATATTTGCGGGATTACCCTGTTAAGAATCTCATATCTATCTGATAAAATAAGACTATTTGACCAGCATCATTTTTTTAACCCTGCTCATCGTTCCGGCTTCCAGTTTATAATAATAAATACCACTTGGTAAGCTGAGCTGCATCGAAATTGACCTGGTGAACACCGGCGGCTAAATCCTCATTTAGCAGTGTTTTGACCACCTGTCCAAGGCTGTTATAAATTGTCAACACCGCATTTCCGGCAGTAGGCAGCGAAAAACTGATATTTGTCGTCGGGTTAAACGGATTTGGATAATTTTGCCCAAGGGCGAATACAAGCGGAGTACCACTGGTGACAGCATTATCAAGTGAAGAGACCATATCAAAAGCGAGGTCATCCAACAGAAAATTGCTTCCCACAGTTACGTCCTCCGCTGTAGCAGTTGAATCCAGAGTTATCAAAATATAAATATAGGCGGTGACCACCGGCTGCTTACTCCCAAATTCATAATCCATAGGAACGGTAAACATTTGATACCCGCCTCCAGTGGCTCCAAGTTCAGCAGTTCCAATCGCGACCGGAACCGACTGGGCATCATAAAATACAACTTCGACAAACAAGGCATCGTCACCCTTATTGGTCATTTGATAATAGCCAGTCATACGGGTATAGTTCTGGGAAATCGCAAATTGTTGATTATAAGAAAACAATATCGGGGTAATGGGTCCCTCGGCAGCCTGGATCACTTCCCCTTTTGCGGCGTACGAACCCGAATGGCTGCTCGCCGATCGTGTAACCGGCACATAAAACCCGGGAATATTGTCAGTCGCCCAATCATCCGGAAAGTCATTGGTCCAGTTTTCAAAACCGGGATTTGGAATCGGATTCTGACCAAAAGCCATTGTAGTGAAAACAGCTGCCAGAACCATTGTCAGGATAATACTAAAATTGCTTCTCATTGCATCTCCTTAATAAAATTTGTTTTTTGTGAACCGGTTGGCAAAGCAGATAGCTTTAATTCAGTAATCCACCTAATTCATCTTAAATATAAAGGATAGAAGGCATCATGTTTATTCCCAAATAGCAATATATTTTTTTGAAGATACCTATATCTTCAAAAATCAGGCGTTTGATCGCAGGCAATAAGCAGTGAAAACGGAAAAAGGTAAAGGGTAAAAGGTAAAAGGTAAAAGGTAAAAGGTAAAATTAAAGATTGGTATTTCCAAAGATCAAATCCCAATTTCCAATTAAAGTACAAATTACAACTTCCAATAATCGGGGCCCTTCGGACAAAATACAGGTTTGGTATTTTGGCCCTTGGAATTTATTTGTAAATTGGAACATGGAATTTGTATTTAATTTATTGAACCCATTCTAAAAAATAATAAAGGTATATTAACTTGATGTATTCATAAAAATTAATGCAAAGTTGTCAACCTGAACCCTGGCCTGTCGCCAGGACAGGCTCGTTTCTCCGAAGGAGTCCTTTGGACAGGTTCTCTAAACAAAATTCATGCGAGATTCCGAAATAAACTTGCCCTGAGGCATCTCCGGGATTGGAATAACACGAACTGCTTAATATTCAAAATAATAATAGGTTAATAACATTATTTCCAGAATTCATCAATTATGCCGGTTAATATTATTTATTTTATTATTTTAAATATGAAGATTGTTAAGAAAGTAAATATATACTTCACAGACAGGAATTTATGAACCACTATTATGGTTTATTTTTTAGAACAATTTTAACTTGAAATAAAGGTAATAAAAATTACCTATACCACCATATTTAACACCAGAATTGAGCGCAATGGGTTCTAAATCAGAAGATAATATCGAATATATTAAAATGAATTGAAGCTGTATTATGTGGCTGATCAGTAAGAAAATTCCCACACATAATCTGATTGAATCAACAAGATTATAGTCTGTTTGCCAAAACCGGAGAAAAAAAATGTTAATATACATGGTATATGTTCGGGATAAGGATTTTTATAGTATTCTGGAAGACACGGAATCGAATGGCACACTGAAAGTGATGGCTTTCCCGCCCCTGGGCATTCAGACGCTGGCACCGATATTAAGGCAGCATGGACATCAGGTAAAACTTTTCGACACCTGTCACCCTGAGATGGATGAAAATCACATTCAGCAATTGGTGATTGATGAAAAACCCGATGTTGTTGCGCTGTCATTTCTGTCAACCACGACCTATCTGGTTATAAAAAAGCTCGCCGGGCGTTTAAAGGCTGTGGCACCTGAGATACCGATCATTGTGGGGGGCGCTTTTGCAACAATAAATGCGGTAAATATCTTAAAGGACTGCTCTGATATTGATGCGGTTGGAGCGGGCGAAGGTGAAGAGCTTCTGCCCGAATATCTTGAAAATCTTGATAATCCCGGAGTAGTGGGAAGTTTAATCTGGCGCAGGGGCGAAGAAATTATTGAAAATCCCGTCCGCCCGATCAATCGAAATTTAGATCAATTCCCCTACCCTGACCGGACCAGTCTGCCTATTGAATATATAGAATCGATGCCGTTAGATGTTCCCGCTGTTTTGTCATTAGAAAAATTTTGCACAATTCAAACCTCAAGAGGATGCCCCTATAAATGTATTTACTGTGATATCCCCTCGCTGGCAGGCGGCAAGTGGCGTTTTCGCTCCCCGGAACATGTATTAGGAGAATTACAGGAACTTGATGATGCCGGTTATCGATCCGTATATTTTACGGACGATCATTTTCTCCTGCATGAGAAACGGATCCAGGATATTTGTCAGGGTATCATCGATCGGAAATTAGAAATGAAGTGGGGTTGTGAAGGACGGGTAGATGCACTGGCGGTTAATAAGTTTCCGATCATGAGTAAAGCGAATTGCAATATGCTTGCCTTTGGTGTGGAAGCAGGTACGCAAAAAGTTTTAGATCGCTTAAAGAAAAATCAAACGCTTAATCAGATCAAACAAGCGGTCGATGAAGCAAAAAAACATGGTATCGAGGTGGCCCACGGCTTCTTTTTGATCGGTTCACCGGAGGAGACAAAAAAAGAAATACTGGAAAGTTTTCGCTTTGCTGCCAGATTAAAACTGGACACATTCGGTTTTAACCGGCTGTGTGTCTATCGCGGGACGCCTTTATGGCAGGAATATATTGACCGTGGCATTATCAATGATGAAGAGGACTGGTACAAATGGTTTAAATGCTCTGATATCGACCCTGACGTGTTGCCAAGCGATGTTCTGAATCAAATCCGGATGAAGGGTTATCTGCATTTATTTCTCTACCGAATTTTTCTCCGACCGGTCAAAACATTTAAACTTATTCGAAAATTTAGCAGGTATATGAAGATTCAGGATATATTTAAATTACTGTGGAGCCCTTTCCGTCGTAAAACACTGACACGGATGCCCGAACTTCCCTTAAAAATGATTGAGCAAGGTATAAAAGCACCCGAAAGGGCGATATCGTAAGTGTTGATGATCTGCATCGGTCTCAGCGCAATTTAGGTAAAAGTGTTCTGTGTTTTAATTTTGCTGATCCGCTCCTCCACTTCTTCAGCACTCAGACGGGCAAAACGGTCGGGTAGAAAACGATATCGGTACATTCTTTAACTGCCTGCAGATCCATCAGCTCCAGTCGCCCGGTATGGGCCGAGGGACGAAATCCTGCGACAACGTCTTTTAGGATTTCAGGAAATGGTTTTCTTTTATCTTCCGGTTGCAATTCATAGGTACGAATTGCCCGCACCAGGATACCTTCCAGTTCGTTTCCGCTTACCGGTTCCTTGAATGATAGTTTTGGAAGATCGTTCTCAGTCAGGCTTAGTTTTAACTTGTGGGCCATGGCCAGGAATAACTCTTTTTTATCCTGCTCATCGACCGGTGGAAAAAGCGGGATATGGATATCCAGACGCCCCTGACGTTTCAGATCCACTTCAAGCAGATCGGGACGACTGGTGGCAAAAATCCAGATGATTTTACCCCGGTTCTCGGTATTGGACATCTCCTTGGCCAACATGCCATATACCCGGCCGGACAAACCAGAATCTCCATCGCTGACCCCACGGCGGCCGGTAACCTGATCGGCCTCGTCGACGAAGACGACCACCTGACCGAGGGCATGAAGGATATGGAAAATTTTTTCCAGATTCCCCTCCGTCGCCCCCACCCATTTATCCCGGAAATTTTTCATTTCAACAAACGGAATACCGCATTCTCCGGAGAAACACTGCACCAGGTAGGTCTTACCGGTACCGATTCGCCCGACGATCAGATAGCCCATCGGCAGCGCATTGGTTGCCCGTTTGCGGATCAGTTGCGCATCCTCACGCAGCCACTTTTTGGCCTCCGCATGACCGGCCACATCGTCCAACGTACGCTGGGTTTCAATAAATTCCAGCCTGCCGACTGCCCCTTTCTCGATATTCTCCTTGCGCAACCGGGTCAGATACTTGTAGGTAATGGGCTCATTATTGCGCAGGGCACGCAGAATGATATTTTTAATCCCGATACGGTTCAAACCGACCAGTTTTACCGAGAGTGATTCGGTGTCGACCTGACATAATTTCCGGTAGTTTTTTTCATTTTTCGTAATATGATTGACGTATTGGGCGATTTCCTGTTCGTCGGGCAATTTGATCTGGATCTTGGCATTGTAGGAACTGTTGACCACCATCTCGTTCAGATCCAGCAGGTTTTCACTGATCAGACAGGTGACAATACTGGATTCGGCCAGATTCAGATCTTCGGCCCAGTTAAGGATCTTGATCATATTTGAGCCCAGATCACTGCTCAGATACAGGGATTCACCACGTGGGATCAGAAAATTGGCATAATCGAGAATGATCACTGCCGAGCGGGGTCCGGCAGCCTCGGGATTTCTGGAGAGAGCCGTTATGCTATGCATAAAACGATCGATCAGTTCCAGGGCCTGGGTCGGTGCCCGTGGCAACAGACCAGGCTGCATCCAGGCTTTTACCCATTTCCTTGTCGATGCCCAGATCGGCCGCCAGTCTGGAACCGTGAAATTTATCGAAGATCTTTAAAAAGTTCATAAAATGATCGCCACCCTTATAGATCGAGATTCCCTGGGCGCGGTCATACAGCATTACGACGTCGAAAGGGGAAAAAATAACTTCAGCAAGGTAATTATTCAGCGTATAAAACTTTAATTGTTTAGCATCTCCATGTGGAACAAAATCATTGATATTACCATACAGAATGAACTGACCGATGGTTTCGGCCCGGAAGATCTGACGCATCTGTTCCGCCCATTCAGGTAATTGCGCACCAGGCATCTATTTCTCCTTTGCCGTTGCCGGAGGTATCATCTCGAGCAGATTTTCCGGCATGGTAATTTCATCAATCGAACCGAACAACTCGTTGTGTTCGGACATCCAGCGTGATGTTCCCTGCAGCGACTGCATGACCGCGTCCAATTTGTTCGTCAGAAGATCGGGATCGCTGCTGACCAGATATTCTTCATGCAGCAAAGTCACCTGCTTTTCAATCCGGTCCAGTTCCGAGTCAACCACCTTGATACTCTCACCGGCTCTGATCAGATTCTCAAGACGTTTTTTCTCGATCTCCAGGGTTCCCTGCAGTGATCGGTAAATGGCCGATGCGGGATCTTCATGGGTCAGTTGCTCACTGATCTTTTTGATTTCCCGTTCGATGTCCGGACGTGTGACCTGTGTCAGCATCTTGCTGATCTTGATCCGTGAATTGAGCAGTTTGATGAATGTCCAGAGCAATTGATTCAATCCGCTGATGCGCAGATCCAACTGATCGGTACCACGGGGTGTATCGGCATTATGGATGATCTGGGTACACAAATGGGCTAATTCAGCATAACGCCGCTGGGAAACCCCATCCAGGCTGGTAAACAGATTATTCTGTTTTTCTTTCCAGATTTTTCTCTGTTTCAAAAGCCGATCACCCTGGACTACTTTCTGGAAACGGGTACTACCGGCCATAAACAACAGATAACCGACTTCGTAGGCCAGACCGAGCAGCCAGAATCCGGGATTGCCGATACCGAGGATGCTAAAACCGGTCAGGATCAGATAATTGAGCGGCATCCGGCCCAGTCCACGGATATCAACCCGCCAGCGGAACGCAGCTTTCAGATAATCAAAAAAACCAAGATTGCTTTTTACCATTCTTTATTAGCGATATTTATGCCTGCCGTTTGAATTCTGTTAAGGTTAACCTTTGCCACTATTGCGTTTTTGTCCCACGCTCAATGGTACGGAATACTTCCGATACCTCCTCGACCCGGGTCAGAAATTCCTGTGTCCGTTGAATTTCCAGTGGATGTACCCCCGGTTGTGGCAGAGGCAGATCCTGAAATTCCCGGGCGATTTTTCCCGGTGCCTGTGAAAATATCCAGACACAATCCCCAAGATATACCGCTTCAATAATCGAATGTGTTACCAGCATAACCGTCGCCTCTACTTCTTCCCACAGATCGACAAGTAATAACTGCATTTCCAGACGGGTCGGTTCGTCCAGCGCCGAGAACGGTTCATCCATCAGAATGATACGCGGTTTTAGCACCAGGGTTCGTGCCAGTGCTACCCGTTGTTGCTGACCGCCGGAGAGTCTGATGCGGGTATTTGTATTCATGACCACTGAGACCGACCTCTTTCGATCCAAGCCATGGCCTGCTTTTTAATAGCCGGCGAATCCAAGCCAAACTTTTCGCGGTTGATTTCCAGACCGAAACACACATTCTCCAGTACGGTTAAATGCGGGAAAGAACTGTATTTCTGGAACATCATCCCCCGGTCAATCCCGGGTCCCTGGACCGGTTTACCACGTACCAGTATTTCGCCACTAGTGGGTGGGCCCACCTCAGCAAATCCGGCCAGCAGATTAAGCGCCGTAGATTTACCACAACCGGACGGTCCCAGAATGGCCCGGATCTCCCCATGCCCCGGTTGGTCATCAATCGTGAAATTCAGATTTTCCAGTGCCTTATATGCCTTGGGTGTACCAGGATTGAATATTTTCGACACATTACGAAATTCTACTACCGGCAATAACCGATCCGATGAACCGCTCATTTAGACCTCAGATAGGGAAAAAGATAATTGTAGAGTCGCACCCAGAGTTTATCGGTCAGATAGGCGATTAATACGATCACCACCAGCACCAGATAGATATGCTCACGCGGGCCGCGACGCTGGGCGATGATGATGATTTGCCCCAGACCTCGTTCGGCTGCCACCATTTCGGCCAGAATAATATAGGTCCACCCCACCCCGAAGCCAAGACGCATGGCATTGATAATTTGCGGAAGTGAGATCGGCAGCAGTATTTTGCGCACAGTCTCCCAACGGGAAGCCCCCATTGTATAGGCCGTTTGGAGGTAGACATTATCGACATCTTCCACCGCTTTTACAAATAACGGTGCCATATAGATCAGGAAAGCCAGGGCCAGGAACATGACCTTTTGCAGCTCGTCGATACCGAAGAGGCTCATCGTCAGGGGTACCAGGGCCGGTATCGGCAGATAGGCCAGAAAAATAGTACTCGGTTCAAACAACGCCTTGATCCTGCTGAAAGATCCCATCATGATGCTTAAAGGAAAAGCAATCAGTAAACCAATCAGGAATCCAACTACGACGCGCGAGGTGCTGGCTACGATACTACGGCTTAGTTCGGCCTCAAACCAGAGGGTTGGGAACGATTTCAGCACTTCCATCGGTGCTGGGAGGATCAGCGGTGAGATAACCCGTGATTCAGCGGCCCCGTGGGTCAGCAGCGCCCATAAAATCAACAGGAAAATTACCGGAATCACACCGTAAATGATGCGCGGCGCCAACCTCAGTTTTTCGCGGATTGCCCACCAACCCTGAAAATGTCCGGCCGGTGGCGCTGTCCCCTCCTCACCGGACGCCTCCTCCTTCGGATTGCCGGAAGTAATAAACACCCGCAATACTTTGTTAAAAAATCTGTTCAATTTTTTCGATCTCCACACCGTTTTTTCATTGGGTCCGCAACCGTCCTGTTAATCCGGATATCGATGCCAATGACGGTTGTTCCGGAGATTTGCAGAAATAATCCGGTTTCGTAAAGCGATCCTTACAATTTTTCCGGTGGATAGACCGAAATCTCCACACGGCGGTTCATTGTCTGATTCTGCGGATCGGCAGGATCGGCCGGTTCATCCCACCCCTTGCCTTTTACAACAAATTTATTGGGATCGAATTTATATTTTTTTATCAGCGCATTTTTGACCGAATTGGCCCGGTCCATCGACAGTTTTTCCACTTCGCTGCGTGGTATCTGACCGCGCATCGAATTGTCGGTATGGCCAATGATCGCCACCACCGCCCGCTCATACTGGCCGGACAGCCGCGCCACTTTTTCCATCGTAGCCTCGACATTGGGATCGTACAACGTATTTTTTACCGGAGAACCCAGTTCATCATGTTGCGGCTCATAGATATTTGCCGAATTGGGATAAAAGTTGATCCGGATCGTCTGAGTCAGGATCGGTTTCTCAGCCGACACCTTTTGATAGGAAGAAGGTACAAACTGTGTGATATATTCATCCTTTTCATCGGTAAATTTGCCCTGCGCCTGCAGTTTCTTCAGCACCGAGAAATCCATCACTTCATCAAAACGCACGGGCGTACCAACCAGACCCAGTTCCCGATAAACAAATGTGATATTTTTCCATGTGCGTTCGAAATTGGATGGTGAATTGGCATTGAGGAAAAACTCTTTGTTCTCGGCAAAATTGGTCACATGGGCATCGAACTCCATACCTTTTACATCATCGACCGTCATACCATACCCTTCCGCCATCCATTGGAAGGCTTTGACTTTCAACTGATCGTTTTTAAGCATGCGCATGCCTTCAAAGATACCCTCAACCAAGCCCGGCGATGATCTGCGGATTGTCCTTGGCAAAATCAGCGCGGACGGCCCAGACATCGGCGATCAGCTTGTTTGCCTCACTGGTCGTCGTCAAAATACGTGTATTTTTAACTTTTTCAGGGATATTGTAGATGTCGGGTGCCCAGGAAACGCAGGCATCGATGGACGGATCGGCAACGAAGCCGCGGCGGCCTCAAAAGCCGTTGCGGTAAATTTATGCTTCACTTCTGAAGGTTGCAGACCGGCATTGAGTAAAAGATTGTTGATAAAATATTGCGACGGACTGTTTTGGGCATAGACGATCGTTCGACCCTTGAGGTCGCGGACACCGGAGATATTGTCGCGCACCACGATACCGTCACCACCGTTTGACCAGTCGATCTGTTGGTATATGCGCGGAGCGGTCCGCGAATCCCTCATCAGCTCCGGTGCGAATAAGACCATCATATCCAGTGTACCCCACAACACATGACTTTCACCTGCCGCATAGGCATCCCGGGCAATCACCGGATCATCAATCAGTTTCAGGTTGACTTTGAATCCAAACTTTTTATAGAAGATGCTCTGCTCATTTGGTGCGAAACCGTTATTGGCCGCGACGATCGGCAACCAGCCGATCCAGACATTGATCGGGAATTGCACCACTTTGGTTGTTTTGTCCCATTTATAATTGCTGGCCCCTTTGACCGGCGGCAACTTTTGGGCCGGGACATAAGCATACTCGCTTACCGTGGTGATCCCCTGCGGATCGACCGCTTCCACATTATAGTCCTGTGGTCGCTGGCTCATATCCACCTGCCTGGTATCGGCCGTTGGGAAAATGGTATCTTTAAAAAAGTAACCGGCGGCCCCGATACAGACCAGGATAAATACCACCGCAATGAATTTACCTAAAAAAGTCGGTCCGACTTTTTCCTCTGCCATATTACCCTCCTGTATAAAGTATGAGTCATGAATATAACCACAGAGAACACCGAGTTAATTGTATATTATTATTATAGTTAGCTGACAGAATTAATTAATTTCGATAAATATTAAATATCTGGAAATAATCCTTATAACTATTTGTTATTATTATATTCAGTACTAATTCGTGTCCTCTGTCTGCCCGGTATGTCGGGTATTGATATCCATTTATACGGTTATTTATATAAATTTTAACCCGATATTGATTCAGAATAAAATAAATTCCAGCCCTAAGGACCCAGTTCTTTCACAGTGCCTTTTGGCGGGGATGATTTTTCCTCGCCCTTTTTTTCTTCCGTTACCGGTGTTTTAAAACCGTAGGCCACCTCAAATTCAGCCAGGGCCTGTTCAGCCAGGGCGGCCTGCTCGGCTTCCTTCATTTCCACTTCTGAGGTATCGATACTACCGGCGGCAACACGTGCCCGTCCGGCGGCTTTATCGCGGCGCTCATTGAGATATTCTTCGACCCGGGCCAGTGTATCACCAGCCCCGCCGATTCCACTGATCACGCCTTTGGCCATTTCCTGCAATTCGGCCTGTGCTTCAACCATTTCCGTTTCTGAAATCAGCCGTTTAAGTTTCTCGATCTTGGCCTGCGCATCGGAAACCGCAACATTACGTGTTTTCACCAGTTTTTTATAGGTTTCTTCAGCGGAAATCAGCTGCTCCCGGTTTTCATCCAGTTGTGTTTTAACCGTCTGCAGTTCCAATGCCACCTGACCGGCGATAGCCCGGTTTCCAGCCTTGATATTGGCCGCAACCCGCGCGGTCAGCTCTTTTTCCTTCTGTTCCAGATTCTTGAGTTGACGCATCAGCCGCTCAATAAAACCGGCATGGGTAGCCAGATTATCGTTGAAACGGGATATTTGCAACCGCAGGTTTTCTTTTTCCGCTTCGATCAGGGCACGGGGATTCTGCTTTTCGATACCGGTGATAAAAAGACTTAAAAATCCGCGGAATAAGGTGGCTATCCTTCTGAACATGATGACATCCTTTCTCAAAATATATGATTGATATCTTATATAATTACACGCTATTATGCAATAATTAATCTAAGCCTGTAAAGTTTTTCGATCACCCTAATCATACACAAATATAGCCTTATTATTCAGGCACCGGACCGAGAGGGAAATTTCCCCCGAAGGGGTCCTTCGGACAAACACCAAATCCCAAATTCCAAACAAAACCAAATTACCATCCCTCCTGAACAGGATCCTTCAGAAAAACCACAACTTCCGACAAACAAACTTTGAAATCTGGGATTTGGAATTTGTTTGTAATTTGATGCCTGGGATTTGAAACTTTTTTGTAATCTGGTACCTGGGATTTGGAATTTAATATTCCATGTATCGGCAGCAGCCTGCACCCTACGGGTATATTAGAGGCACTAAATCCTAGATCCTATTATTGTCTGATGCTGAAAAGGATATTTGGATTTTTGATTATTCGAAAATATTTCGGGTATAGAGCATCGGATAATATGCACCAGGGAAAATTAGTGCCCTGATTGAATATCGCTGGAGTTTGGCAGATTCGCCAAACCTGTTTGCTCAAGAATCGATTGAAATCTGGGATGTGAACGCACCGGATCAAATACCGGCATCACTTTCAAGTATACCATTGAACCATCCCTTTCCCTCAGCCCTCTTTCCAGCCAGTCCAATGCCTGATCATAGTCACTCAAACCTACATATAATACAGCGACCCAGAATGGTGATACATATTCTTCTCCGTCTTTTTCCAGCAGTAATTCAAGCATATCATAGGCCTGTTGATGTTTACCACTGCATGCGTAACCGTATCCCATGGCGGCAATGGTAATATTATGGCCGGTTGGAACAATGGTGTTTAATTTCATGCTCAGTTGAGAAAATGATTCCAGGGCCTGTGGATACATCGATTTCATGATATAGGATGCACCCAGCGGTATATGGGCCAGAGCACCCAATCCCGGATCCATTTGCAATGTTATGAGATTTTGTTCTATGGCCCGATCATATTTACGCTCAAGATAATACATAAGTCCCATATCAGCATTCAACACAACAGAAAAAGGATCGAGTTGCATCGCCCGTTGCCGCATTTGTTCCGCTTGATCAAAACGGCCGATAAGTGTCAGATAAAACGCATACCATCCGTAAGTTTGTGGCAGATTTTGATTTAATTCCATGGCTTGCTTAAATTCCATTTCCGCCTGCGACCAATTCCAGTCGCTGTAACACAGCGCATAGCCCAGAGATGTATGAGCTTCGGCAAGTCTGTGTGTCCAGGTCCAACGCTTTTTCCGCAGCCCGTTTCGCATTGGTAAATGATTCAGAGGGTGGACTGAGGTAATAATTTCCTAAAATTATGTATGAATCGGCCAAACCGGTATATGCCAGAGCATAATTCGGATCGATATCGAGTGCTTTTCTAAAATACGAGATCCCCGTGTTTAATTCTGTCGGGAGTCTTTTATTCCAGTGATATCGACCTTTGAGATACAGATCATAAGCAGCAATACTGTTGGTGGATTTCTGGTGTATTCTCTCTGTTTCAGCACCGGTAATACGGGTTTTCAATGATTGGGCGATTTTTTCAGCAACCGCACTTTGGATTGAAAATATTTGCGTCAGTTCTTCATTATAGGTCTCAACCCACAAATGATCATCGCTTTCGGCGTCAATCAATTGGGCCACAATCCGAACCTTGTCGCCCGCACGCCTTACACTACCTTCAAGAATAAAAGCCACTTCCAGCTCATCGCCGATTTCTCTGAGATTTCTGTTCTCTCCTTTATACTGCATTACTGAAGTCCTGGAAATCACCTTAAGGCCTGATATTTTTGCCAGTTGGGCGATTACGTCTTCCATAATGCCGTCACTAAAATATTCATTTTCCGGATCACCACTCATATTTTTAAACGGGAGCACCGCAATTGATCGCTTATTTTTATCAGATCCGGGAACGATCAATAAGATCAAAACCGTTACGATGATCAGAACAAATATCACACTGCTGAACCATACGGCCCGATTAATTTTACCGGATTGTTGATTGCTGTCCGAAAGCATTTTTAATGGAGCAACCTTCGCTGCCCTTTCCCAGGGCAGCTCAATCGTGTATATATCTACCGGAATTTTTATGTTTTTGAGTTTATGCGCCTCTATTTTTCTGAGCGGAAATTCGATTTTATTCTGAATTTGACGGGCTACATCCTGCGAGATACATACACAGCCCGGTTTGGCCAGTGGTTCGATCCTCGCCGCAATATTGACACAATCCCCGAGAACACTCGTTCCCGACTCCACCACATCTCCCAAATGAACTCCGACACGCAGAACGATTTTTTCTTCCGTTTGGGCTGAGCGGTTTCGTTCATAAAATGACTTTTGTACTTCTATGGCACAATGAACAGCGTGCAGGGCACTGGCAAATTTGACAAAAAATGCATCTCCCGGTGTTTCTATTTCTTTACCACCATAACGGGGCAGAATAGTGCGTACTATTTTTCTTTGTTCCTCCAACAGCCGCAGGGCTAAATTTTCATTTTTCTGCGTGACGGCACTGTAGCCGACCATGTCCGTAAACATGACCGCCGCCAGTTGTCTGTGATCATTTTCAGCCATATTTGAAGCTTTGATTGGTTATTTTTCTGTTACAGTACAGTTCTTAATTCAGATTCTGTGGTAGAATTCAGCTTATGATCAGAGATCAGTTCAGATGCAGGATATTGTGTTATCTGGCATTAAACTACCTACCTTCCCTTCGCTAAGCAAGTGAAATCTTTGAATTATAATCGGATGGGCTTCCAGAATGTAAGATTGTTTTGTGTGTAATGAATCATACATCCTAATTAGCCGTGAGAAATCCGGGCAACTGTGTTTATTACAACCGATTTATTCAACGGCCTTACGATATACGGTCATGCTGGTGATGCCCCCGGCTATGCTGCCGGGAGTTTGTATCAGGTTGATCATAATGTCTGCCTGGGAATTACGGATAATACCCATAATGGTGACACTATGTGGATTATTAATGACTTGTTGACAATAATAACCGATCACCTTGATGGAAAATAAGGGAGAAAATAGTAGAATAAAAAAAATGGAGACGGTCACATTTTGTTTCGACTGGAAGTAACCAAAAACAAAATGACATCCTGTTAAGATTCAATTGGTCAGCAATTCTGTTATTCACTTGCTGCTCACCTGTCATGCCTGACTGCTCAGTTACGCGGCAGGTTCAGAATCTCACTTATTTTTTGCTTCAGACTGTCCTGCACAGAACGGTTTTACAAAAAACCGGTCGTTCAATACTTTTTTTGCCTGCAGCGCCAGGTTTGTCTCCGGGAATGCGGTCATGGCGATAAATGGTATTTCATTTTCCCGTTGCTTAACCTGATTGAGCAGCCGGATGCCATCGCCGGTTTCAGCACTGAAAAACAGATCAGAAATGATCAGATCGCATTCAAATGCCGACATATAACACGTGGCCTCATCATAATTTGAAGCATGCAGGACCTCGTAACCGGCATCCTCCAACTCAAAACTCAATGCCTTGAGAATCGAGCGCTCATCTTCAACCAATAATACTCTGTACATTTCACCTCCGGATTATGATCAATCATTGTTCAAAAACTACACCCATCTTTTATATGGCTTATCCGATCCTGTCTTGCGGTTTGTTTTCCATCGGCCTCATTTGCTGAGGCCAATTTCCAGACGATCATTAATTCAGATCGGGCTCATTTTCATGGTTTCTTCAGATCAAGCCTCCTGATCTTTTTACTCAACCATTCCCGGCTGATACCAGCCTCCTCTGCGGTTGTTTTCAAATTCCAGTGATTATTCTCAAGCAGCCGGGTAAAATATAACTTTTCAAACTCGTGTACCGCATTCTGATGATCGTATTCATAAAGTGATCCGTTATTCCCGTTGTCCAGCGTGTGTTTATCCCGGTAATACTGAAATTTACGATATTGATTGAACCGCAGATCGGAGGGTTGTATTACATCGCCATCGCAAAAGACAAAGGCGTCTTCGATAATATTACGTAACTCCCTGACATTACCGGGATAATCATACGTATTAAGCATTTCAAGCGACTGGTATGACAGACGTAAATTCTTATTACGCTGTTGATTAAATTTATCCAGAAAAAAATGTGCCAGCGGTTCAATATCCTCCTGTCGGTCCCGCAACGGCGGAATAAATATCTTGATCACATTCAACCTGAAAAACAGATCTTCCCGGAACCGGTTTTCCTGAACCAATTGCTCCAGATCCTGGTTGGAGGCTGCCAGTATCATGACATCGGTTTCAATCGGGCGTTTTCCGCCGATCCTGAAAATCTCTTTTTCTTCCAGAACCCTTAAAAGCACAACCTGCAGCGACATGGGCAGTTCGCTGATCTCATCGAGAAATATTACCCCTTCGTTTGCCTGTTCAAATTTTCCCTGACGGGTGGTATACGCTCCGGTAAAGGAGCCCTTCTCATGGCCGAATAATTCACTTTCCAGTAAATTGGACGGAATAGCTGCACAGTTGATCGGAATAAATGGCGCCCGGCTGCGATTGCTCATGGTATGGATTGCCCGCGCAATCAGATCTTTGCCGGTTCCGCTTTCCCCTTCCAACAGACAGGTCACATGCGCATCTTCGGCAATTTTTTTCACCTTTTCCATCAGCTCCCGGATCTGACGTGATTTGCCCACGATCTGATAATCGTTATACTGCTGGCGCAGAGTTTGGCGCATGACCTCATTCTCGATGACCAGTTTCCGCAGCTCATCTTTTCGCTTGATCAGATGTTCGATACGCAAAATGAGTTCATCCAATCCAAATCCTTTGGAGGCAAAGTCATCCGCACCGGCTTTCATGGCTTCAACGGCATTTTCCACAGTATCAAATGCAGTCATGGCCAGAATAGCCGGCCGATACCATTGTTCCCGTGCACAACGCATGACTTCCAGACCGTGGGCAGCGGTTGGAAACATCAGGTCGGCGACAACCAGATCAAATTCTCCTGATTCCAGTATTTTTTTTGCCGCTTCGATATAGTCGGCGGTAACGCAGTGATACTCCGGATTATCCTGAAAATGCAATCCAAGCCCGGAAAGTATCGTATGGTCGTCATCGGTGACGAGAATTTTATACATGTTTATTCCTGAATATTTGGTTATCCCATCTTGGCATTTTTTCCATTCCTATCCCTTTATTTCGTGCGGCACCGGCGGCAGCGTTACCGTAAAGACCGAACCGGTATCCGGTCTGCTCTCCACACGGATGTCTCCGGAATGCAGTGCTACAGCCCGTTTTGCCATCGCCAGACCAAGGCCATGGCCCTGACTTTTCATCGAGAAAAAAGGCCGAAAGACCGCTTCCAGTTTTTCCGGTGGAATGCCGCAACCTGTATCCCGGATAATTATACTGATCTCAGCATCATAGTGGGTAGCGACAGAGACCTCTCCGTATTCCCGCGTTGCTTCGAGGGCATTTATCAGAAGGTTTTTTATCGCCATGTACAATAAGCGATAGTCCCCTCTGATCTCCGGCATCGCCTGATCAAATTCCCGGTGCTTCACCGATGAATTGATGCTAACCTCATCAACGGCTTTATTCACCAGGGCATTGATATCCAGACTTTCCAGATTCAGTTCGGTAGATCTGGCAATGTCCAGAGTGCGCCGGATAAAATCTTCAATCCGTTGTGAGGCCAGTAAAAGTTCAGAGCTGTATTTCCGCAACGGGCTATCCGGTTCCAGCCGCCGATGCAGACCATCGGCGAGCAGATGCATCCCATTTAAAGGATTTTTCAGATCGTGGATAATATAAGATGCAAACTCACCGATCATCACCAGCCCTTCATGGGCACTGCGTTCTTTGATCAGCTGCTCGAGCTGCCCGGATAACTGATTCAGGGTTTTGACCATCTGACCGATTTCGTCTTCACCCGGTTCCGGGATCTTTTGATCAAAATCACCCCGGCCATAGGCTTGTGCCAGATTGGACGCCTCGGTAATCGGCCGGACCACCAGGCTTGCCAGATAAAAGGCCAGGATAAGGCTCACAATCATCGCGACAACACCGATCCCGGCAATGGACTCAAACAGACCGGCGAATACATTTTCCGCTAGGAAAGTAATCCGAACCGTTCCAATTTGCTGATTCAATCTTGAAACCGGAACACTGGTTTCCCAGACGGTCTGGCCATTATCGAGGGTGCGGCTGACCAGTTGGATTTGGTCGGTACGTTTCGATTCGTGGGTAAGCGGATCGTGGATGAGCGTTCCTCTCAGGCCCGGATCATCGCCGGCAATCACCCGGTTATTGGAATCTAATAACATAATGGACAGAATATCCTGCCCTTCTTTCATACTGTCAATTAAGAGTTGTGCTACGGCATAATCATCAAGCAGAATGGCATTCAGACTGGTATAGGCCAGGGTTTGTGTGAGCCGGAACGCCTTATCTTCCGCCTGTGTGCGCATCAGATTTTGCTGAAAGAAGAAAACCACAACTGAGAAGAGAATAACAATCAGGGTGACAAGGCCACCGAATGTAAAGAAAAACTTTGTCCGCAATTTCAGATTATGCCAGGGTTGCATATTTATCAACGCTCAATTTTTTAAACGAATATTTTGAAACTCAGGTATCTGATAGGGTGTTGCTGAAATAAAATCTATTTTATCCGAATTATAGGCAAAGTGCGGAATAATATGATTCAGAAAAACCGCCGGAGCTTCATCGATTATAATAGACTACGATTTCCCGATAGATTAAGTTGCGCTCGTCAACATTATGATCCCGTTCTGCCTGATACAATAAAGTATCGACACGATCATTTTTATACCTCAGAAAATTCTGTGAAGATTTGCTGTGAAAAAGTGTTTTTAAAAAATTCCCCGGATCGCCAATTATTTCACTATCATAGCCGTAGGTGAATATAGATGTGAGATCTGAGCCAAGTGTTTCACGATGTTTATCCCATGAATCTGATAATTCCAATTCCAGATTAATACCCACCTTATTCAATTGGGTCTGGATCATTTCAAAAAGTATCTGTCTTTCATTTCCTGCACCAGGTAAAATAAACTTAAAAGTCTGACCCACTCCCCGCATTCAGACCAGATAAAACAAATTGGGCATGATCGGGATGATATCCGTCTTGTCTGGTCATCGACAGGTAACTGTAAATTGGCGGCAAGGGACCGTGGGCAACTTCCGCATTTCCTCTGTTGGTATTGTATACAATGCGCGCTACATCAAGTGCTTCTAAAAAGGCTCTGCGAATTCTTATATCATTAAATGGCTCCCGCATATTATCAAAGCCGATAAACTGAATATTAACCGGACGAATGACCAGGTAATTTATTTTCCCTGACCATTTCAGCCGGTCGATCATCTTGCTCGAAATCATATAAATGATATCCACCGCTCCGTCCTTTAAGGCCCCGGCCATTGAAGCATGATCCAGATAAGGTAAAAACCTGATCCCGGTCACATCACCTGTTTCCAATCTGCCGAACGGATTTAAGGTCAATTCAACCGCGCCGTCAGGACCGTTCGCTTTTAGAGAAAAGGGACCCGTCCCCACCAGATCAGGGTTCAGGTCCCTATAGTCGCCAATCTTTGAGGGGGTTTGGACGACTAGTACATATGGTGAACACAGTGCATAAAGCAACAGAGCATACGGCCTTTTTAATTGAATTTCGATCGTCATCGAGTCAACCGTACTTGCCTGGTCGACTATATCACGTAAAATCCAATCCGAATGCAAATTCTGATACCGCCGGATCGAGTAAATGACATCAGCGGCTTCTAGCGGTTTGCCGTTCTGGAACCGAATACCCGGCTTCAGCTGCAGCCGGTAATTCAGATGATCCTCTGATATCTGCCAATTATCGAGCAGGTTCGCTTCAATGGTTTGATAGTCGTTTTTCAATTTGAATAAAGTTTCAAATATCTGACTATAAACCTGGACCTCGTATATACCCGTATTCTTTACCGGATCCAACCCCACCGGGATATTTTCAATCCCCATATAAATGGTTGAATCTCGGTTACAGCCACAAAAAATATAAAGCATCAATAGGAGTAAACAAGGTCCAGATTTACACACTGGGTATCCTTTATTTTAACATCTACCCCGATCAGCTGATCGTCCGGCCAATTATGTTCTGTGCACTTGCTGAACTCGGTGCGATAAAAGATACCAACATAAAGATAAGAAACCATAACTTTTTAATCCGGCGAAAAATTTTTCTTAACATAACAACCTCCTGGGTTTAATGGTTTGGGGGATTTGATTTATTTATCCTTATTGGATCTATCTGTATTGTTCATACTTATATTGGGTACCGGCTGAATTACTGTTCTGACCATCCTGAAAGCAGCCGCTATTTTTATCCATAAGTATTTTTCCAGTATGGCCAGCCTAAGACGCAGGGCGGTCATCGGTTTTAGCCGGTATCGGTATCCGGTTAACCAGTCATCACGGGTAAGTAATCCGGCTTGTTTATATTGCGGATACAATGCACTGCCCCGGTAAATTTCAAGCTGTTCATTGATTGAAATCCGGCATTCCTGGCTGTTAAAATAGCGCCGGCGTATCCGGAACAGCGTAAAAAACTGTGTGACCAGATCCCGCAGCCGTGTGAAGGCATCGGCAAGGATCACCGACACAATACTATCGATCTGCAGTTGTTTCAGCAGGATGATCGCACGCAGATTCTGTCTTACCGTCGTGCCTTTGTTAAAACGATCCAGTTGGGTCTGATCGAAAGATTCTACGCCAAGAAACACCCGCTCAAGGCCTGCTTCTTTCAGGGTTTGCAGCGCCCGGCGGTCCATTGAATCTACGCGTCCCATCAGTTCAAAATTTATTTTCAATTGGCGTTTTTGGAGTTCCTGCGACAGGGCCTGTGCCCGCTGGCGATTATGGGCACCGCGGGTCATAAAATTGTCATCATTGAAAATAAAGTGATCACATCCAAAGGTCCGGTGAAGGATTTCCAGTTCGTTTACAAATACCGGGATCGAATGGGAGCGCCATTTCCGGCCGGGACTGGCCGTATAAAAGGCATTGATGTCACAGAATGAGCAATTTCCCCAGCACCCACGTGAGGCCGCTACCCGCAAATGACCGGTTTTTTTCAGAACCAAAGGCGCATACTTTCGGTCCGGCGGGGGAAGTGAATCCAGGTATCTTACCAGAGGCCGCGGCGGATTATGGATGATTTCGCCATTTTTCCGGAAGGAAATGCCCGGAATATCTGTCAGGGCTTTGCCATTCTTGCCCGAGAGATGGATCATCAGGTCCAGCAGGGTTAATTCACCCTCACCCCGGACAATATAATCGATCTCGTGACAATGGTTCAGGAGTTCCTGGGCATGAAAGGTCGGAAAATACCCCCCGGTGACGATTGAGCCCTTAAAACCGGCATTACGCAGCGATGAAATGAGGGCGAGCGCTTTTTCCTGGGTTTTATCGAGAACCGAAACACCTACAATGGCCGGTTGCGCTGCAATCAATTTACGGGTCCCTTCGTCAGCGTCAAGGTTATCCAGTGCCATATCCATCATATCAACCGTATATCCGTGTTGCCTGATAAAAGCGCAAAGGCTGGCAATACCGAGATGTTCACACGGAATATCGTTTGCATCGCCAGGATTTATGAGGATAAGATCCATAAAAATGCCCTCTTTCGGCAAATAATATATGCCAGATTCATGCCATTTGCAGGACATTTTTACAAGTTGTTGATAATCAGAAGGTTAAGCGGAATCAATATTCACAAAATACAGAAGGATCGTTCATGAATGTGAACGATCCTTCACATAAGGTGACCGATGCTTCACACATGGTTTGAATAAATGTTCACAAAGAATCCGTGCAGGGCGGAAGTTTTGGCTTTACCCATTTTTGTGTGGCAGTACATCAAAAATCACTCTTCAGGTATAAATAGATAGAATGTATTCACCCTTAGAAAAGGGGATCAGGGGGGTGTAAAAAAATGACATACGAACCAGTCCAATCCGTATTACCAAGGGAGATATCATACCGATTTCTTGAAATCAGCAGATTTTGCATCAGCCTCATATATGCGGGAGGGGGGAAACCGCTACGACTCTGCATATTTGTTTATCGCATCCACACCCTGGGAATAAATCCAGTCATCATATTCATCCGGGAGTTCATGAAAACCGGGATCACGATTCACCACATCCATTGCCGCGGCGACCATCAATGTATGGGTAATCTGGATAATTTCAGCCGGTACGTTTTCCAGGCGGCCGTTAAAGTTTACCGGGAATCCCGCGTTGAGAAAGGTAAACCGTTTTTCACCTTTCTGCAGGTGGATGGCAGACTGGATGCCGTCGCCTGAAAGCCTTGTTTTCTCAGGTTCGATGATATAAAAATCGTCTCCGGATTTTTTATAGGCCTGGTTGATAAACTTTTCCCGGTTGAATTCAATAGCCGCTGAACTTCCGCTGATCAGCAGGGCATCCTGATCGATCAGATCAAGATGTTTTAGTTTGAAAGAATTATGACCGGTGCAGCCGAAAACCGCCTGGTAGGTGCCAGTTTCCGGAATTTTTTTTAACGGAATCGCACCGGCTTCGATAATTTCATCCTGGATGGTATGATTCTTTTTATCCCAGACATGTACCTCACGCAGACCATGTCGGATCAACTCTTTGGTCACATGTTTACCGACATATCCGAATCCCATAACCAGCACACTGCCCATTTCCTCAAAATTATAATATTTTTCCTTGAGCACGTTGATAACCGCCCGGGCCACACCAGCCCCGATAAAAGGTGATTCAAGTATACTTTTTGAGCGGGAACGTGCGATGCTGACTACCGGGATATTAAACTCCTCCAGCAGATCCAGGCAGTTATCGGTGATAAAACGATGCCCGCGGGTGGTCTGTTCGACGATGCGGATATCCATGTTTTTCAGACGATGGAAAAGTTGCTCATCGTTTCCGTGTTTATCCCTTCGGCAAAGGTTGCGCAATGTCCGGCAGAAATAAGCCCCGTCGTCGATAACCAGCAGGCGGGCGGTAATTTTGCGGGAACAGATCTCGCGCAGGACAAATTCAACCCGGTCGATCTGGCGGGTGTTGTAATCGGCCAGCGGATCGTTAAACAGCGGCAGCATTTGGGAGACCGGTATTCCGAGGATTCGCAGATGGTGCCTGGCTTCGATACAGGTTGAGTACGGGATATCGACAAACCAGGACTTGTGCGGATCGAGGCCGTATTCTTTCATGATATACAGACGCGCGATGATCGGTCCCAGCAGGTGTTGGACAAACAGGTTTTGATATGGGGAAAAGATATTTTTATCAAGGTTATATTCCTTGCAAAACTTTGACAGGATCGGCAGATCCCTGGGGATCTGCTGAATATTATTATCCTGATAAAACTTTTTCAGCGCCTTGTCAAAATCGGGCCTGGATTCTGCCGGCATAGGTTGATCCTCATCTGGTATGGGGTTGGGCACAATAGTGTACCGTTGATCGCAAATATTTTTTTTGGCTAAAAGGAAAAAGGGTTGGCGATTTTATTGTGCATGCTGTGATTGGCACTGAACCGGGTATTTTCAAAAATCGTTTCCGCTGGTAATCTTTCAACATAATATCGTTAACCCGTGTCCGCTTGCTGATCCTCATAATGATCCGATGCATTGATCGGGCTTGCAGGTATAAATGATTATAGTATAATGTCCAACAAATTTAATGCCAACTTTGCGTACTTAACATAAGTAGTTGATAATATTAATTTTACATATATGAGTCAAAAGGCTTGCAGCGGAACGATTGTTACCCATATGTGAAGTATCGTTCACATTTGCCGCTTTGCAGCTATAAAATCCCTTTATTAAAGAGCGAAAGCACAGAAGTAAATTCTAAGCACTAAGCACTGAATTCTAAGCCCTTGACTTGGGATTCCCCCCCAATGAAATCTTCGGATTTATGATCCCGACTGGAGTTTACCCCGCAGCTGATGGCGGCACCAGGACAAGTTTTGGATTTTATCCGAACGATCAATTAAATTTATTATTAGTTTATCTTTATGACAGTATGCTACTATTAGTATGCCATGGAAGAAAATATCTATTCCATCGTTGTCTTATCCGAATTAATCGGTTACTCAAGTAGGACAATACGTTATTACGTTCAGCAAAGTCTGCAGGAGCTGCCGACAGGCAGAAGGCGCGGTGGGTTTTATTATGACAGTCATTTGCAGAAACTGCGCGAGATCCGGATGCACCAAGAAATATGGTTTCAAGATGGCTGTCAATCAGGAAGGTGCAGAATTTGATGACACACAGGTATCTGAATACGAACGGGATAACTGACGATCGATCGCCTTATTCGTAACGTAAGGTCTCCGCCGGATTCATCATCGCTGCTTTTACTGATTGGAATATCACGGTAACAAGCGCAACTATGAGGCCCAATAATCCTGAAGCAATAAAGATCCACCAATTAAGATCGATACGATACACAAAATTATCCAACCATTTATTCATAACGTACCAGGCGACAGGCCAGGCAATTAAATTGGCAAATATTACCCACTTCAAAAATTCTTTTGAAAGCATTACGGCGATTTCTAGAATGGATGATCCGACGACTTTTCGAATACCAATTTCAACAGTGCGTCTTTCCACAGTATAAGATGCCAATCCAAATAATCCGAGACAGGATATAAGTATAGCAATAATCGCGAAACTGTTGAGAATTTTTCTCGTATTCAGTTCCGCCTGATACATTTGCCAATAGGTTTGATCCACAAACTCATATCTGAAAGGATACTCCGGCGCAAAGACACGCGTTATTTCTTCAACGAATTTCAGGATTTCTCGCGCATCACCAGGAGCAATTTTTATATAGATATAGAATTGCCACGGTTTATACATTCTGAAAATTGAAGGGACAATTTCTTTATACAATGAATGGGCATGAAAATCGTTTACCACACCGATTATTCTGACTTTTTTAAAAGATTCTTCAAATGCGGGATGATCAAAATAGACCTGCTTCCCAACAGCTGATTCATAACCCATTAGACGGGCAGCAGATTCATTAATGATGCAGGCTTCCTGCTCATCGGTTGAGATCAAGTTTGAAAAACTTCTACCTTCGATAAATTTCATGCCAAAAGTCTTAAAAAAATCATATTCAACCATGTTATAAGGCATAGATACAGGGTCCTGATCAAAATGTCCTTCCCAATTAATATTGATAGATGTACCAATATTGAACGGAATGCTTGCAGAAGATGTGACACTTTCAATATCCGGATTCTGTAACAATTCATTCCGGAACGTATCGAATCGGGAATTTAGATCCGGATTATTTATCACATTTAAAATAAGCTCTTTTTTAAATCCAATGTCCTTTGTCTCAATGTACCGGAGTTGTTTTTGAACGGTGAACACACAAATTATAAGACCGATCGAAACGGCAAATTGAAAGATCGTCAGAACGCGGCGGAATGATTTTCCTCCGTTTGCAGGTAAAGATTTACCTTTCAGCGTCTTCACCGGATGAAATGATGAAAGGTAGAGGGCAGGATAACTCCCCGACAGAATACCTGTTACAATAACGGAAATGACTAAAAACATGACCTTATGGGTCATATTTCCGGAAAAAAGAGATAGCTGCTTGTCAGTAATCTGATTAATGTATACTACCAGTACTTCCAGAATAAAAACACCAATTATCAGAGAAAGCACCGAAATCAGTATCGACTCACTGAGAAACTGAATAATGATCTGTTTTCTGTAAGCGCCGAAAACTTTACGGACACCGACTTCCACAGCGCGCCTTGTGGCCCGGGCCGTACTCAAATTCATGAAATTGATACAGGCAATCAGTAAGATAAAAATGGCAATTACAGAAAACAGATAGACCTGTTTTATCAATCCGGGCCGGCCATATTCATATAAGTGTATATTAGTCAATAGTTGCAATAATGGATAGGCATCTGTTTCAGGATTAACAAATTTTTTATAAAAAGTTGAAATCTTTTCACCGAAATCGTCAGGCGATACATGTCCGTTGAGAAGCACAAGGGTATACCCCGTGAATTCCCAGCTTTCCAGTCGCTGCCTGGGCATTAGATCAACCCGGCCAATCAGATCAAAACGAATACTGGAATTGAGAGGAATATTTTTGATTACGCCGCACACTTCAAAATCATGTTCATACTCACGAACAAATAGCGACTTCCCCATGGGATTTTCGTTGCCAAAATAACGCTGTGCAGTTTCTTCTGTAATAACAACCGTATATTTATCCTTTAACGCTGATTCCCGAGAGCCCTGGATGAATTGAAATGAGGTCATTCTAAAAAGCGCGGGATCAGCGAGCCAAAAACTGGATTCATCAAAAATTTTATCTTTATATTTTACAAGAGAACGGCTGAAGGGCCAGATGCGCGTATACGCCTCGATCTCCGGATATTTTTCCTTCAGGGCTGGTCCAAGTCGCCATGAAGATGATGTGACCAGGCCGTACTCACTGGTCATCGTATTGACCCGAAAAATTCTTTCTTTATTGATGTGAAACTGATCATAGCTGAGTTCATCGAACACCCAGAGAGAAATCAGCAGAAAGCATGCAATACCGATTGAAAGGCCGGAAATATTGATAAAGGAATATAATTTTTGTCTTTTGATATTACGGTACGCTAATTTAAGATAATTTTTCAACATTGATTTCTGTCTCCTTGAATTGTGTTACCTCTCATTGGTTAGCCTGTCAAATGCACTTAGATTTGACAATTTGTTTCATCCCATGAAAAGGCAGGTATCTTCCTATGTTTATACTGCTGTCTGCAAATTCTCAGACACGATCTGCCCGTCAAATAAATGCACAACACGGTTGCCGTATTCAGCATACATTGGGGAATGAGTAACCATTATGATCGTGGTACCGCTTTCATTCAATTGCTCAAGGATTTTCATTACTTCATCGCCATGGGTTGAATCGAGATTTCCAGTCGGTTCGTCTGCCAAAATTAACTTAGGCCTGGCTACAACGGCGCGGGCTACCGCAACGCGTTGTTGTTGACCACCGGATAATTGCTGTGGGAAATGATTTCGCCGGTGCATTATTTCCATATGTTCCAGGACCTGATCCACTTGTCTTTTTCGTTCCGATGACGAATATCCCAGGTAAAGCAATGGTAATTCCACGTTTTCAAAAACAGTCAGTTCATCAATAAGATTAAAACTCTGGAAAACAAAACCAATATTGTTTTTTCTCAAGTTGGCTCTTTGACGCTCACCAAACCGGGATACTTCGGTATCGAGAAATAAATAATCCCCCTCTGTGGGATTATCCAACAATCCCAGAAGGTTCAGCAGTGTTGACTTTCCACAACCAGATGGACCCATGATGGCCACAAACTCGCCTGCTTTTACTTCCAGATTGACCTGATCGAGTGCTGTGGTTTCCACTTCCTCAGTGGTATAGATCTTTCTAAGGTTTACCGTTTTTATCATATTTATTCTCCGGGTTTTATCTTTACGTCTTTGCGAGATATCATTATCTCTCCAGCACCAAAATATCATTCTCCCCAAAACTATCATACGAAGATGTAATAACCTTTTCGCCTGGCTGCAGACCCTCGAGCACCTCAAACATCTGCGGATTCTGCATCCCCAGACGTATATGACGTTTGGTCGCTCTGTTACCATGGTTTTCCAAGACATAAATCCATTGACCACCGGTTTTCTGATAAAAACCGCCACGTGGTAATAAGATAGCTTGGTTCAGATTACCCAATTCTAGCCGGATATGAACAGTCTGTCCCCGGCGAATCCCTTCAGGTTCAGTGTTTGTAAACAGCAAATCTACATCAAATCGACCTTCCCGGATTTCCGGATAAATTTTATCGACAATAATCGAGCAGGTATTTCCTGCAAAATCAAATTCACCATTTAATCCATGGTCGATCCGCGATAGATGAAATTCATCAATAGGTGCACGGATCTTGAATCCTTCAAGTACATCTATCTGACCCAGTCTTTCGCCCAGAGTTTTTGACTCCCCTATTTCCGCATTTAGAGAGGTTAAATGACCCGAAATCGGTGCATTTATGCTAAGATTCTCTAATTTTGTTTTTACAAGTTCCAGATTCTTCTGCATCCTTCTAAGGGAGGCTTCCAGCTGGCCGATCTGAATTTTGCGGAAAAGAGAATCCTGCTGGTACATTTCAAATGCCAGTTCTCGTTTCTTTAAATTATACTCATAGTCATCCTTGCAGCGTTCAAATTCGAGTTGAGAGATCAGGTTCTGTACAAGCAGTTCCCGGTTTCGAATGTAATCCCGTTGTAAATTCTTTATGTGATAATCCAAATCTATCAATTGTGCTCCCAGATTCAGGCGGTTTTGTTCCATAGCCAGACGCGTATTACGTAAATTGTTACTTTGCTCAACCAGCTCAGACTTCCCGGAACATAATATCCATAAGGAAATTAGTATTGCCCAGTTGGAGTATTTCCTGCCCTTGTTCAACGATACTACCCGCTTCAATAAATGTTTTTTCTACCCTTCCGCCTTCCATGGCATCCAGATATACTGTCCTAATTGGTATAACAGTACCAGTTACAGCGATATATTCCTGAAACGGACCTCGCGATACAGTGGAAATTGTCAATTTCAGCTGCATTAACATTTAATTTCGAACCACTTTCACCAAACAACAGACTTATGATGATCACAATTATAAAGATCCCTCCCAAACCGTAACGGATTATGCGTCTCAATGGCCATTTGTTTTTTTTTATCATTCGATCCATATTATGCACCTCCCTGACCTTATCTGAGATTTAAACGTCAAAAACTGTGCCATTCTATAAATGCTTGTTATTATTAACCTGAGTAATTGTGAAGAGATAGTATGTGTCCGTTAATGGAACAGAAATTGTCCGATTCCGAACATATTTGTTAGATATTCGTAATCAATATCACTATATTTATAACCGGTTAGATCATATCCAGGATTATTAATTCTATGTATAAGCAGTCGGCACGGATTTTGATTGTTGACGATGATGAAGATGTTCTGTTTGCCTTCCGTTTACTCACACAGAAATATATAGAAGAGATCCGGACTGAAAACAAGCCATCTGTAATTCCATCTATACTCAAGGAAGAATCATTCGATCTAATCTTACTGGATATGAACTTTGAAAAAGACGTCACCAGCGGTCAGGAAGGCTTTTTCTGGTTAAAAAAAATACTTGAGATTGATCCAGCCGCAGTGGTTATTCTGTTGACCGCTTACGGTGATGTAGAGATGGCAGTGAATGCAATAAAGTATGGAGCGACTGATTTTATTCTTAAACCATGGCAGAACGAAAAATTACTGGCGACTATTTGGGCAGCTCTCAAGTTACGAAATTCCCAAAAAGAGGCAAACCAGTTGCGCGTCCAACAACGTCGGCTGAGCGCCGATATCGATTCACGCTTTCAGGAAATTCTTGGTCACAGCAAACCGATGCAGGATCTCTTTGACACTATATCCAAAGTCGCCAAAACCGATGCAAATATACTTATACTGGGTGAAAATGGCACTGGAAAAGAGCTTGTTGCCCGGTCGATTCATCGACAATCTCTGAGATTCGATAAGGTGTTCATCAGTGTTGACATGGGATCAATCACTGAAACCCTGTTTGAAAGTGAGCTGTTTGGACATGTTAAAGGTGCGTTCACCGATGCCAAAAACGATTATGCTGGTCGTTTTGAAATTGCAAATGGCGGAACCCTTTTTCTGGACGAAATTGGTAATCTACCAGTGTCCCTCCAATCCAAGTTACTCAACGTACTGGAAAACAGGCTGGTAACTAAAGTTGGTTCTAATCGTTCTGTCTCCATAGACATCCGGTTAATTTGTGCGACGAATCTCTCCTTGTTGGATCTGGTTAATAAAAATAGGTTTCGCCAGGATCTGCTGTTCCGAATCAATACAGTTGAAATAAAATTGCCACCGTTGCGTGACAGGTTAGAGGATATCGCTATCCTGGCCGAACATTTTAAACATCAATATGCTCGAAAATATCACAAGGATATGAAAATATTACCTTCCGAGACACTAAAAAAATTACGGTCTTACCATTGGCCTGGAAATATCCGCGAACTGCAGCATGCGATCGAGCGGGCAATTATACTATGTGAATCTGATACGCTTAGAAGTTCTGACTTTGTATTCACTCTGGCCGAATCACTCGGAATTGGTGAGTTGAAAGAATCAATCAACCTGGATCAGGCAGAAAAAAGAATCATCGGGAATATTTTGAAGAAGAATAACGGAAATATAAGCGGAGCGGCACGTGAACTAGGTATTAGCCGCGCGGCATTATATCGAAGAATTGAAAAACATGGTTTATGATCAACATTTAGTCTGGTTTATCGTCAAACCACAGGACCAGGGAGTCAATTTATAGATATTATTAGAATAAGTAATTCTGATCAGGATATTTTTATAAAAATAAATATTAGAATCATCGATCTTCTAACTATATGATATTATTTAAATTAATCATACTCCGTGGCCCCGGTGGTGAATAATTTAGGTTTGTTGTATACTAATATTAGGTAAATCTGCATGATCTTCAAACATATCAGGGTCCAGCTTATTATCAGGATTCTGATTCTCTCGCTTACATTGTTTTTCATATTATATCTTTTCAGAGAGACCAATTTATATGCAACTGTTGCCATTCTTATCTTGTTGGCCGTGTATCAAATCTACACTCTCATCCGATTCCTAGATATAACAAACCGGCGCCTAATCCGGTTTTTAGAGGCAATCCGCTACGCAGACTTTACTCAATCCTTCAAGGGTCTCGACCTGGGAAAATCGTATCAGGAATTAAACGAATCGTTTGGTGAGGTTATCAAAGAATTTCAACGTATCCGCGGAGATAAAGAAGAACATTTTCGCTACCTTCAAACAGTTGTTCAGCATGTCGGAACAGGTCTCTTAGCTTTTAGCCAGGATGGAAATGTTGAGTTGATTAATACAGCTACCAAACGTCTTTTTGGTATCTCCCAGTTTAAGAATATAAATAATCTGATGGCGGTCAATCCGGAATTAAGTACTACTTTAAACAAGATGCCACCACGAAGCCGGCAGATGGTCAAAATTCAAAGAGGAGATGAATTGCTTCAGCTGGCTATGTACGCTACAGAGTTTCGCCTGCGCGGCCGGCTGTTGAAATTGGTTTCAATCCAAAATATTCAAAGTGAATTAGAAGAACAGGAAATGGAGGCGTGGCAAAAACTGATCCGTGTGCTCACACACGAGATCATGAACTCCATAACGCCGATTTCATCATTAGCCAAAACAACGGACGAGCTGGTCTCTGATCTGATCACAACTGAAAATCCGGCACCTAGTGAAAATGATCTGAAAGATATCCACAAAGCAGTCAATACCATTCTGAAACGCAGCGAAGGACTGATCAGGTTTATGGAATCTTATCGGCAGCTTACGCGGATACCAAAACCAAATTTGAACCTGACCTCTCTGAAAGATATTTTTCAAAGAGTATTTCAGCTGATTAGAGGTTGAGCTAACCAAGCGAAACATAAATTATCGTTCATCGGTAGATCCGGCTGAATTAGCTGTTTTTGCTGATGTGGAATTAATCGAACAAGTTTTAATTAATTTGATCAAAAACGCAATTGATGCACTTTCAGACACGAAAAATCCACAAATTAACCTGACTGGATATCGTAATATGGATGGCAGAATCGCTGTGGAAGTCACAGACACGGGTCACGGCATCGTGGCCGAAGCCAAGGAAAAAATATTCATTCCTTTTTACACGACAAAAAAAACCGGTTCCGGAATCGGACTGAGTTTATCTCGGCAGATCATGCGTCAGCATGGGGGTGCATTAACCGTTCAATCAGAACCTAATGTTAAAACAACATTTAGATTGATCTTTGCCTGATACATTTTTTTGAGGGCAGGAATTTGGATATTGGAATTTGGGATTTGTTTTCCCGCTTTACCGGAAGCTTATAATTTCTTGCTCGAAGGCATTCCGTTTATCCACCTGGTCATAACATGCATAATAACAAAGTGTTAAATCTTATCCATTAGATAGCGGAATCGCTTTTCTACATAATAGTTACGCATCTCATCTTCCAATAACGATCCTAATTTTACTTTAAAATCGTTTGCACTAAATGAGTTAATCCTTTTTCTTAAAGAATCTTTTCTTTCTGGTGACATTTCGGGCAGAGAAATTCCTTTACGCAGAAGAAATTCAATATCAAACGCATCTCGGATCTCGTGCCGATCAAAAAGTGCTTCAATTTTGTTCGACATGGTCTGGGCGAGGGTATGTGTATTTAACAGCACCTGTCGGTTGCTGTATTTAGAGTATGCGATTGTCTTTTCCATATCCCAGCTCCGAAGCTCTTTTCTGATTTCTAATTTCAATTTTTTCGGATAATCAGAAGACTTTACTTCAACCAACAAAGAGATATGTTTATTTTGGCTATCGGTGATCTCATATTCTTTTTTCAGTCGCGCCCGGATGTTATCGAGAAATAGTCCAATATCAACGGTTTGCGTGAACCAGAAATCAAGATCTGCGGAATAACGGTTGAGTTCGTGACAGAGCCTGAGCATTGATCCACCACCATACACCAGTTTATCCAGTATTCTTCCACTGTTTAAAAGATTCAGAACTTCGATCTCAAATTTTTCATGCCGGGCTAATAAATCCATGAACCCTCATCATTTTTTTTGTATTTTCCGGATATAATTCAGAAAAACGAATTAAAACCTCCTGATTTAATCTGCTTGTATCGATGGCCGCAACATCCAGTGAATATCTGCCCAGCGAGGTAAGATAAACGGCATCCATCAGGGCTTTTTCCGGCACAGCGATATAAAAACCAGCTCTTTTTTCAAACGCACAATAAAGTTTTTCGGACAATTTGGAGTAGCGAATCGTTACTTCATTGATTCGTCGCACCAGACTTCTTTTTATCGAGATGCATTCAATATAATTACGCTGTATCTGGGTCGTGATGCCATAATACGCCAATGCTGTTGTCAAGGATATATATGACGGAACCTGCACAAGATTTGCCGCCTCAAACCGGTTTTCCATTGAAAAATACTTCCATTTTTCAGTCAGAACGAAAATATTTGGTTTTATTCGGACCAATATGCCGTTTTCAACATACCGGTGGGCAGCCACGCGGGCTGATGCAGGAGAAATCCCCAGTATCTTTGCTATATCCAGAAAACCAAAGAATTTTTTATCGATCGTGTTTAATTTCAGCACCTTCACTAAGTACACCTTTTTAACATAATTGTTAATATAATATATTCAACCGTAATAATATGCAAGCTATTTTTAGCGGATTGATTAACGTTGTTTTGTCCCATGCTTTCCATTGCAAGGATAAAGATGCGCCCATTGGCACGAATGGCCCCGCTTACCGGCGTGATTTCGGATTTGGTGCCTCGGATGTCGATTTTATGTTCATGTGCCAATAAATTCGCAACCAGTGACAACAGAAGTGACAGTACCACCCGGTTTTACTGCCATCTTCCACAATGAAAATCATCTATGGCCTGGCGAATGCTGGATTATTTGATGTTATGTAAGAAAACTGGAGATAAATTTCCGCCGATAATTCATGTTTGCTGCTTAAAATCCGGAAGATTGAAACCGTTTGCAACTGATGAAAATGTCTGATAAGTTAGTAACCAGGATTTTTATTCATTACAAAATTTAATAGACGTAATTGCCTTTTACCAAAAAGAATAAGGAGAAAATGTAAATGAAACAGGTTGCTGTTTTTCTGGCCGTTTTACTTGCGATGACGATTACCACAAATGCTCAAATTCCAAATGGTGGATTTGAAGACTGGATAACTGAGGCAGAAATTGAAATACCCGCAGCGCCCTGGATAACCAACAATCTTCAGAATAAACCTGTTAATGTAACCTATAATCCGGTAACAAAATCCTCCGATCATTTTCCGGAAAATGTGGGTAGCTGACTCCATAAAATTGGAAAATAATATCTCCTTTATTAGTGATCCCGGAGAACTCTTGCCGTATTGGGCCTGTTCATACGGTTTTATCGCAACTGCTTTTTATCCCGGATATACGGGTCCGGTGTTCCCAATTACGGGACATCCGGATAGCTTATGTGGTTATTATAAGTTTCTGCCGCAGAACAATGATACCATGTCAATCTCCATCGCGTTATTTTACCAGGGAATAATTGTATCCTATGCCGTTTTATACGATACCACTACAGCTTCTGACTGGTCTTTTTTCTGTGTTCCCATTCCCGCATACGCAGTTGCCGATAGTGCTCAGATAGGATTTACCGCTTTCTATCCAGGATCAGGATTAGAATATCCAAAAGGTCCTTATGGCAATTCAATTTTATATATTGATAATTTGAGTTTTGGTAAATCAATAACCCGTTTAGAAAAGGAAGAGCCCGGCATTATTTCAGGAAATTTTGAAATTGCACAGAACTACCCCAATCCTTTCAACCCGTCAACCACCATCGAATTCACCCTTCCCCGTTCTGTTTACACCACGCTGAAGGTCTACAACATTCATGGTGCAGAGGTGGCAACACCAGTATCAAATGAATTGCAGGCCGGAGTGCACAAGTACACCTTCGACGGCAGCGGACTTGCCAGTGGCGTGTACTACTATGAGGTTAAGGCGGGCGCGTTTCGGAATGTGAAGAAGATGATATTACTGCGGTAGTAGCAATTAGAAATTAGGAATGGGAAATTAAAAGATAAAGTCTGATGGATCAGATTATTGAACCATTGTCCTTTTGCCTTTGGCCTTTTTTCCAAGCGACAAATCTAGTGACAACCCACAGATTAAATTCTAAGCACTAATTTCGAAATCCTAATTAAATTCAATATCCAAATTCTCTAAACAGTTTTTGAATTTAAAGCATTAGTATTTCTTTAGGATTTCGTGCTTCGGATTTCGGGTTTGCACCAACTGGCGGGATACACGCGGTTTTCAAGAGTTCATAAAATGTCGTAACTTCAATAATAACAACATATCACTTATTTAGATATACACAGTCTATAAAAGACTATTTCATCGAAATTATACCTATTTCAACGTAATCCCAGGCACTACCATCTGTCTCCTAACTCTCACCTGAGATATATCTGATTTTTATTGCATTCCTATTCATGATTAGTAAATTATGGCGCTGTTATAGAGCCAGACCACCCAGCATAATATTTTCAGAGAAACTTCTTAAAGACGATAGTCAGATTTTCACTTCTCAAATGGTCATTTTAGTATAATAAATGCTCAATTATTTATTTCTGTTAAGTATTTGAATATTTATTCTTAATTCATATCCGATTTTGAAATGATAGATCTTCACAATAAAAATCCGCCATATTCATTTTGTTGAAGCGGGAATTGGTGAAATTCCAAATCATCACATAGAAATTATTAGATTAGTTTAATACCTTTGGAGGTAGATCATGAATTTTATATTTAAAAGTCTCCTTTTGATTATCATTTTCTTTATATTGGCTACCAATCCTGTATATAGTCAACCTTCTGAGTTTTACGATATATACCTGGTTGATGTCAAAACAGGAGATGTCCGGCAGGTCACCAGCATCCCGGACGCGGGAGAGTATAATCCTTCCTTTTCAAATGATGGGAAGCAGATTGTTCATGACGTATTGACTGCTTCTTCTCATGATCTTTATGTGACCGATATCAAAACCGGCTGCAGCACACCCCTATTCGGTGGCGAAGGGGGTAACGATGCCTCCTGGGCACCCAACGGTCAATACATCGCCTTTGATCGTGCACCCTCGCCAGACTATGCCGATCCAAATCTCTACATTGTTCCTGCTGACGGTGGAGATCGCATTCTGGTAAAAGAGTGGGCGATAGATCCAGAATGGTCCAATAATAGTAAGCGTCTGGTCTATACATATGTATGGGATGGCTCTGTACGCACCTGTGATCTAAATGGGGATAATGAAACCATTGTATCACCAAATTATGGTGGAAATCCCAGCTGGTCTCCCAATGGCAAATATATCGCTTACACCGATGAACAGAACCTTTTTGTCGTGCCGGTCAATGAGTACTGGGGGAGCCGCAGGGAGATCCCATCCAGGTTACTCAGGATGAATTTCCCATCCCCAGTTATGATCAACAACCATCCTGGTCAAACAACAGCAAGAGCATCGTATTTCATTCGAATCGACTGAATGATTATGAATTTGACATCTGGCTGGTCTATCTCGATGGTTCATATGAAAGACTGACCGGACAAACAGATTCCGGAGACTATGATCCCTGTTTTTCCAAAAACGGTCAATATGTGGCCTTCGCCTCATATACCGCACCTGATCTGGATAAACAAATTGCTTTACAAAATGAAATATTGCAGCCTTCGATATGGTCTCTGGAACAAAACTATCCAAATCCTTTTAACCCTGTCACAACGATTCGATTTGCAATTCCCCGGGAACAACAAGTTTTAATTGAAATATTTAATTCTGTGGGACAAAGCGTGGCGACATTGGTAAATACCCGGTTAAATCCTGGTTTCCATGAAATAAAATGGAATGCTTCTGATATGTCATCGGGAATTTATTTCTATCGAATCGAAGCAGGAGAATTTCAAGATTTAAAGAAAATGATACTGATCAAGTGATCGGGATTATCATGCAATCCATCGCCCCCCTCTAAGTATGGCTGGAGGGGGGTTTTTTATTCTGGGATTGTGCATAATTGAGTCCATGCCGGCAAAACCGCAAGTGGGGGTAGTGTGGATTTCGTATTTCGCCTGCCTCCCGGTCAGGCAGGAATGAAGAATATGTTCCAAACCCCGGGAGGATCTCCGTTTCGCTCCGAGAACCCACTGACACCGATCTTGGATTTTGGATTAAGCTTTGCGCGATTACACAGGAAAGGGCAAGATAACTGTTTTTCACTACACAGAATAAAAAATAAATATTTTTCACCATATCGATTTATTTTTCAGTATATTTGAGAAAATCATTTTTCACCATAATATATGAAAAATAAACATTTTTCACGGGTAATAAGTATTTTGCGCGGGCGTACGGCTCCTGAACAAGGTGTCCTCGCCGGATACGGAGCGATTATTGATGCCTATGATTTGCCTGTTCCGCTGCCAGATGTTTTATCATTGGTTAGTTCAAAAAAAAGACAGTATAAAACACCGGGTTGGCAGGTGTTTACTTCCCGGCACAAACCGGATGCTACACTCTATAAACAATTAGTTTTTGCCTTAAAGTATGAGGGAATTAATCTGCTCATAATAAAAAAACTATTTGAACGTTTATCCGAAAAGGAACAGACTGAATTAGTATTGGAAGAACCTTTAGGCCAGTATAGTCGCAGAGCATGGTTTTTGTGTGAATGGTTATTGGGGATTAAACTGAAGATAGACGATTTAACTACCGGTAATTTTGTGCCTCTTATTGACGAAAAACAGCAATTTGCCATCAACGGCGTACGCTCATCCCGGCATCGCATAATTAACAATTTGCCGGGTACGGTAGATTTTTGCCCGCTCATCTTTAAGACATCTAAATTGGAGAATTATATATCTGCGAATCTGTCGGATAAAAATAATATACTTTTGAGCGGCATCCACAAAGATATTTTACAAAGGGCCTCTGGGTTTCTTTTATTAAAAGATTCGAAAGCCTCATTTACGATTGAGGGTGAAAATCCGGGAAGCAACCGGGCTATCCGATGGGGGAAGGCAATTGGTCAGGCCGGATCAAAATCACTAACCAAGGATGAGATTATTCGTTTACAACAGATTGTTATCGAAAACACCCGCTTTACAAGAATGGGATTCCGAAAAGAGGGCGGATTTGTCGGTGAGCATGATCGCCTGACGAGCGATCCGATTCCGGATCATGTATCCGCGCGTTGGCAGGATATCGAGAAATTAATGGACGGATTGATTGAAACAAATAATATTTTAGAACATTCTGAATTTGATGCCGTATTGATGGCTGCCATGATTGCTTTTGGTTTTGTTTTTATTCACCCATTTGAGGATGGTAACGGCCGGATACATCGTTATTTGATTCATCACATCCTGGCAGTAAAGCAATTTGCTCAGCAGGGTATTATTTTCCCGGTTTCGGCATCAATACTTAGTAGAATTGATGATTACCGCGAAGTGTTAGAGTCATACGCTCATCCCTTACTGGATTTTATCAAGTGGGAGCCGACGCCCGAACACAATGTTGAGGTGCTTAACGAAACGATAGATTACTATCGCTATTTTGATGCGACAGGACAGGCGGAATTTTTGTTTGAATGTGTAGAAGATACAATACATAACATAATACCGGCAGAGGTTGATCATCTGCTTAAGTATGATGAATTTAAGAGATACATTGACGACTTCTATGAAATGCCTGACAGAATGGTGGCGGTGCTGGTTCGTCTCCTTGAGCAAAATCACGGCCGGTTGTCACAGAGAGCGAGAACCCAGGAATTTAAAGCGCTTAAAGATGCCGAAATTGATGAGATTGAGAAAATATATAAAAGCATATTTTTATAATTCGTCAGACGTGCCGGGGCACATTTACTTTAAACTTTTAAATCAGACACGAATAAGAATATCATGTATTTACAATGAATGCATGGTTTTATAACATGGCGGGAGCACAGACCCTGCTGGTAAATCTCCCGCCTGCTGCGGGCAGGCAATGACCAAATCGCAATACCCAACCCTCTTCCAATATACTTAAAAAGTAGAACGATACCATTTTGGGATTTGGTGCCTGAAATTTAGGATTTAATCCAGCGGGCATACGTGGTAGTCTCCCGACTGAGCCGGGATTTCGCTTCATCTCGTTTCACGAGATTCGCTCAATAGTCCGTTTACAACTTTTTATGGAAGTCGCATATTTTCAATTACTTACAAAATTATAATAATTTACGAACTATGCCATTGTGTGCCGTTGTGTTCCGTCATGTGCCAATAAATTACCAATTAGTTACAAATTTGGTTACACCACTACCCTGTTTTCGCTTTGATTTTGGACAATGGAAATCATCACCTACCTGACCAATACTGGTCTCCTATTGTTGATGTCTCAAGGGAAACAAATACGATATTGGGTATAAAATATATTTGAAAAGCTCGCAACTTCGGAAAATAATGGGTATTAAACAGTAATGATAAAATCACACTTAATGGAAACACAAGATGAGATAAGCGATCATGATAAGTCCGGTTAAAATCGAATTTCATGAAATTACACCCTTATCTCCAGGTGGCGGGGAGGTTTTGATTCGAATACGGAGAATCGGGGTGTGCGGCTCTGACTTAGACGTTTGGCATGGGAAGCACCTTTATACAACCTATCCGGTTGTACAGGTACATGAATTTTCCGCCGTAGCCGTAGTAGAAAACATCGGCAAAATGTTCGTGGGATTCAAGTGGGGATAAAAATAACAGCAACGCCACAAGTGGTTTGTGGTGAATGTAATGCATGCAAGAGTGGAGATAATTGATCATTGCTATTAAACTAAAAGGTATATTTGTCGTCTGTTGCTCTTAATTACGGAAAATCCTGTGCTTTTATGATCAGGATTGAATAATAGCATTTATGATATCATCAAATAATTCCTGAAAATTTGAGGAGAGAGCCGCTGAATTACTATAGGGATCAGCTGTGATTACAACAACTAGCTGAAGATGTTGTACAACATATATAAGTTGACCGCCATGTCCAGACGCGTAAAACGCACCCTCTGTGTCCATTGGATACCAATAGTAACCATAGTTATGATGGGTGGATTGTAATTTGGTGGATTTGGCAATCCACTCAGCCGACACAATTTGTAAACTTTCCCAGATTCCGTTCTGTTGCAATAGTTTCCCAATCTTAGCCATATCCCTTGGTAAAAGCCACAATCCAAAAGCTCCAAAGGTTAGACCGTCGTTATGTTTTTCCCATTGATAGTTCTTTATCCCCAGTGGCGTGAATAAATGCTGAATGGCAAATGCTTCTTCTGTTTTGCCACTGGTTTTTTGAATGATTCCAGAGAGAAGCTGCGGATTACCATCACTATAATGCCAGTCTGATCCGGGCAAAAACATTAGATTTTTGTGTAAGACATATTCGAGGCTGCTTCCGGTGCCATTGAACAATTCGATAGTATGAACATCATTATCAAAATCAAGTCCTGTTTCCATCATCAGGACATGATGAATTGTAATATCCTTTTTTCTGATATCACCATCAAAGTATTCAGGGATAAAATGGTACACGGGTATTTCCACAGAGTCTATCAATCCCTGGTCAATGGCAATACCTGTTAAAAGCGATGTTATACTTTTTGTGGCCGATTGGATATTATGAAAAAGATCAATTTCATTTCTATCGCGGCAATATGCTTCTGCAACTAAATTCCCATTTCTGACTATCAGTAAACTGTGAATCGCAGGATATAAATCCTCGGAATATACCTTTTGATAAACCGCATCTATTTCTTCCTTGTTAAAGCCTTCTTGCTGAGGTGTCGATATTATCCAACCATCATTTCTTTGAACCGGTATATATCCTTCAAAAGATAATTTTATTTCTGGATCTACTAAGCAAGCCGGCATTATAATACAGACAGCCAAAAAAATCAATATATGCCGGGTGAGTTTTATACATTTTATCATGTAATCATCACCTCAAAAAAGGAAAGTTGTTCCAATCATATTAATTAGGATACTAATATCTTTTGAATAGGAAAGTTGCGTATTTGTATAGGTTAGTCTCCAATACACTTTTTGTTGGAATGATTCAGAGTGTCTGAATTTATAGCCAAAATCAATATTTAGAACAAAATGCTGATGAATAGTAGTCAACCTGAGATCCTTATGAATTTCACTAAATATCCATGAAAATTTATCATTAAGCATTTTATATAAAAATCGTTCGGGTGGTCTGGAGACCAGTGAAAGAAGGGGCATACTCAATTCCAGGTAAGTAGAAGATTCAAATGGATTTTTATATGTAATCAGGGCATTAAATCCCAGATAATAATAGGTCAACCAGTAAATATGACTATCATCCCAATTATCGAAGAATCCCATATGGGAATATAATCCGGCCGAACCACCCAGAAAGAGATGCAGATCCGGGTTAAATACAGTAATTTTTCTGACATGTGTATAGTTTAAAGAAATATCTATAATTACTGGAGCAGACTCTTGTTCGTACCGGCTTTTAAGCATGTTTACGATCAGGAAAATTTCTACTCTTTGTTTTATTTGCTCTGTAGACCAATCATATGAAAATCCAAGAAAGGGAAAAAATCCCGTATGTCTGATATTATTCAAAACTTTTTCTTTAATTTGATAGTCGTGTATACCAGTAGATATGCCAAAATCTGAATAGGTAGAATCTGATTGATCTTGAGAGAAACCAAATTGCGGTAGGGTTAGTAATAATAGACAGATGAAAAATATTTTTCTTAACAGATCTATTATTATTAATTGATTAACATCAGTGAATTCTAAATTTTTATTCACTCTTACTCCCCTTGTCAAAAAGAATAAGACCAAAAAATCACTGGATTGACAACAAATACTGGATACTCAATACTCGAATCCCAACTTACATATCCTGATATTTCAATTATCCTGTTTATGAATTCGATCCACCTACTTGCTTCCATTGGTAGTCCAACTACCAAACATATAAATCCTCCATCGTTTACCTCCCGCACAGAATTATCATTATTCCAAAAACTACCAATGGATATCATCCAATGAATGTCTGGTGCTTGAGCAAACACAAAGTGAAGTTAAAAAAATAGTAACAATAATTACTTTTACAATAGTTTTCATATTATCCTCCAATGATTAATAAATATTAATACTATTGCTAAAAGTACTGTCAAAAAAAGGAAAGTCTACCTGTCGTCTTTAAGAAGAATTTCAGAAGATAGTTAGTCTGTGTAGTCTGAATCTATATAGGCGTAATAATTTACAAAGCCTACAGGGGAATGCAATAAAAATCAGATTTATCTTATAAAAGTAAAATTTCAACTTCTGATTCATTATGTCTCGTGTCCACGTCGGTACTCCAAAATGAATACAAAATATAAACAGTAAGATCCTGACAGAAAGTGCTGCCTATATGCCACCATTTAATAAATTCTGAGCACTAAGCACGAAACCCTAAATAATATCTAATTCCAAATGTTCGAAACAACGTTTAGAATTTTAATCATTCGAATTTCTTAAGGATTTAGTGCTTCGGATTTAGAATTTGCTTCACTAGCGGGAGTACGTGGGAGTCTCCGCCGGTGGGCGGATTTCGCTTCGCTTAAGAACCTACCCATCCGCCGATCAGGTTCTCATTTCACTAAATAAAATTGCCTGATTGGTAAAATATAACTTTTCCCAACAGAATCCGTAAATTAAATATTTATGTTAACTGAAGAGAAAGAATATGAAAATGGATGGATTTGTAAAATGGATTCAGTTGCTGTGGTTAGGTATGCTTTGTTTTGCCCCGGCTGTCAAAATTTGAATGGAATATATTATTCTATGGATTTTATTGAAGCAATAGAAATTCATAATATGATTTTTAATGAATTACTATTTCCATTGAATTAATAACTAAGTGATCAGGAGACAAAATGAAAAAGTCACTTTATGTATTCGTAGCTGTACTCATCATCACTCTTGGATTACCGATCCACGCACAGAATGCTTATGTGGGTGTTTTGGGGGGAGTAAATTTCGCTGATTTGAAGATCAATTTTGTGGATAACACAATAACTGACTATGATATTCGATCCAGAACTCTGTTTGGTGTCGGCGGTTTCATTGGTATATATTTAAATGAGTACCTGTCTATTCAATTTGAACCAATGTTTGTGGAAAAAGGCGGTGTATTTACACGAGCCTCCATACCGGATATGCGCATAACATCAAATCAATTAGAATTACCTTTGATTTTGAAAGCGGGGATTGGTGAGAATATTCGGGCTTACGTCATCGGAGGAGTTTTTTTAAGCTTTGTTCTGGATGCAACTCTTGAAACTGAACTTGCGGGTCTTTCATTGGAAGGCGATTTGACTGAAATCTTAAATAAGACAGAGTTTGGCACTGTCTTCGGTGCTGGAATAAGTATGCCCGTATGGAAGGGTTCAGCATTTATTGAAGGTCGTTACGCCTTGGGATTAACAAATTTGAACAAAGGAGGAAATATAAATTTAACAAACGGGAACCTGCTGGTGGCCGGACCTCAAACTGACCCGCGAGACGAAATAAAGACGATGGGTATTCAGATCATGCTTGGGTATCAACTGCCTCTTGGCCGGGAATAAATAAATCACTGAACGGGTGTATCGCATCTTTTGTGATGACCGGGATTCCCTATAATTGAACAGTAAGTTAAAAAAGAAATGGAAACAAATTGCAAAAATAAGGTATCGAATTTTCCTGGTGATTTCTTTCATTTCAGGCGTATTCTACCATGCGTTTGAAATCTGTTTACGCTTAATAATTTTGAGATAACAAAATAGATGGGGGTTAATAATGATAAATAAAAAGTGCTTATTTCTAATTGTTGCCTTCGTACTGTTTATTAGTTGCAATGAAGACACTCCGGTGGCACCTTCAGATGAACCCCTTGGTTTTACGAGTGTTGGTCCACCGGCTCAATCCTTAACAGAATTTGAAAGTGTTCTCGAAAGAATAAGAACCGATTTAAAAATTCCCGGATTTTCTGCAGCAATAACTAAAAACAGAAAAATCGTATGGGCAAAAGGATTCGGATATTCAAATAAAGAAAGAGCAATAAAAGCAACACCGGAAACTGTCTATCATCTGGCTTCTGTTACCAAACCATTTGCAGCAGTTATTATCATGCAGCTTTATCGAAGAAAACAAATTAACTCTTGAAACTCCGATATCGGACTACGGAATAAATTTAGATTCACAGGGAATAATACGAGTGAAACATTTATTGTCACATACATCCGAAGGAGTTCCCGGTTCACATTATAATTATAACGGAGGCAGGTATGCTTACCTTGATGAAGTAATTTCTGGAGCTTCGGGTAATACTTTTTGTGAGTTGCTGAACGAAAAAATAATGTTACCTCTCAATTTGAATCTGACCGAGCCTAATCCGCTTTCGCCAAATAACTGTTTACAGAATACATCTATTCTTGAAAAGCTAGCGCAAGGCTATACTCCGAATGGTCAAGACCCAATGCCTTTACCGACCCTTTTTGTTTCAGCTGCAGGGTTGATTTCAAATGTTATAGATGTATCTAAATTTTCAATTGCTCTCGATAATGATGTGCTGTTAACTGCGGAATCAAAAGAATTAATGTTTACTCCATTTATTTCGAATAGCGGTAATGAATTACCGCATGGTCTGGGGGTGTTCGTAGATAATAATGAAGGTGTCAAGATAATCTGGCACTATGGGTATTGGGATTCATATTCTGCGCTTATTATGAAAATTCCCGAAAGAGAACTTTCATTTGTA
>CAVQJT010000006.1:0-117686 GCA_963712885.1 Calditrichia bacterium | reverse complement strand
GAGAGAGACACTTATGCCATTGCCCTTCATGATGCGGATATTCTGACATATGATCGCCGGATACTTGCACGGCTCATTTTCCCGATTGTGCATCCGGGATGTGACTTTGAATTCAGTAAGGGCTATTACAGCCGGGTTTCCGAAAAAATGTACGGAAGAGTAACACGATTGATGTTATTCCCCCTGATCCAGGCCTTAAGCCAGCTTATCCCTGCGGACGATTATATCCGCTATTTGCGCAGTTTTCGGTATCCGTTGGCAGGTGAATTTGCGGTCGTCAACAATCTTGTCAGGCGGTGCCGTCTCCCATTCAACTGGGGACTGGAGGTAGGGGTGCTCTCCGAAGTATATCGAAACAGCTCCAAAAAGCGTATTTGCCAGGTTGACCTGGTTGATTATTTTGATCATAAGCATTCCACTCTGGTGCAGGGAAATATGGAAGGTGGTCTGGGGAAAATGGCCGTCGACATCATCCTGATGATCTTTTCGACTCTTGCCAGTATGGGGCATATCCTGAGCCGGGAGTTTTTTAATACGCTGAGTTCAACCTATTTGCGAACGGCGCAGGAATTCATTATCAAATATTATCATGATTCACTGATTAACGGTCTTTACTTTGACCGCCATGCGGAGATGGTGGCCGTGGAGACCTTTCGGGAATGCTTAAGCCATGCCTGTGATCAGTTCCTCGAAAATCCCTTTGAAGTCCAGTCGATCCCTACCTGGAACCGGGTTGTGGCTGCAGTACCCGACATATTTATTCAATTAAAAGAGGTCGTAGAACAGGACAATGACTGATATGAAATCCGATACATTAATTTCCGATTCAAAAATGATCCTTGATGCCGGTCTAAGCTCCGTCGATCCCTACAACCTGATAAAAGAGCAAATCAACCGGAGAGGAGGACATCTGCATTTATCTTCCGGTCTCCGGATCGATCTTTCTGAATACCAGCGTGTATTTGTCTGTGGTGCCGGTAAAGGTGCTGCCCCGATGGCACGGGCCATAGAGGAGTTGCTCGGGAATAATCTTACCGACGGACATGTCATCGTTAAATATGATCATCTGGATGAATTGCAGAAAATCCATCTCTATGAAGCTGCACACCCCGTACCTGACCTAAATACAATGCAGTCGACCCGGCAATTGCTGGATGCATTGCGTGATCTCAGGGAGACAGATCTTGTTTTTGTCCTGCTTACCGGAGGGGGATCGGCACTTTTGGAAGATCTGCCGCAAACGATCTCACTGGATGAGATGCAAACGCTTAGTCGTGTATTACTTGAGTGTGGTGCCAATATTCATGAAATAAACTGTATACGCAAGCATATCTCAAAAGTTAAGGGGGGGCAGCTCCGCCCGGCACCTTTCTCCGGCGCGACTGGTCACCCTCGCCCTGTCCGATGTGATTGGAGATGATCTCTCCGTCATTGCTTCAGGTCCCACGAACCCCGACCCTTCGACGTTCATGGACGCATGGTCAATCATAGAAAAATATGAAGTTGCCGGCAGGCTGCCAAAATCCATAAAAGATCATTTGGCTGAGGGCATAAAAGGTCTGCATCCAGAAACACCAAAACCTGGCGATGCGATTTTCGATCGTGTAAACAATATCGTAATCGGGAATAATCGTCTGGCCCTCTCCACGGCTGAAACGAAGGCACAGCAGTTGGGTTATAACACGCTTGTGCTATCATCCATGATTGAGGGTGAAGCCAGGGAACTGGCTGCTTTTCTTGCCGCAATCATGAAGGAGATCAATCGTTCAGACAGACCTGTTGTAAAACCGGCATGTCTTCTGCTCGGAGGTGAACCGGTTGTCAGGATTACCGGTAATGGTAAAGGGGGCCGAAATCAGGAACTATGTCTGGCGATGGCGCTTAAAGGTCTTAGTTTTCCTTTTGCATTTATAAGTTGCGGTTCAGACGGTACAGACGGCCCCACCGATGCAGCAGGAGCCCTGGTTACCCATCATACCATGCAACATGCTCACGAGCTTAAACTGGATGGACCGGTGTATCTTAAGAACAATGATTCATATCATTTTTTTGAGTCACTTGGAGATCTGATCAAGACCGGTCCGACCCGCACAAATGTGATGGACCTTATTTTTATATTAATTCCTGTAACCAAACCAAATATTTAACATCTTATAGAATATAGGGAAGTATGTGAACGAGAATGAATTAGTTAGTCTGGCGCAAAATGGTGATAAAAAAGCCCTTTCGACGCTGGTCACAACATATAGTGAACGTATCTACAATCTGGCATTAAAAATATTACGTAATCGTGAAGATGCTGAGGATGTATTACAGGAAACTTTTTTTACCATGCTGGAAAAATTAAACACGTTTGACGGGCGATCATCCTTTTTTACCTGGATTTATCGCGTTGCAACCAATGCAAGCCTGATGAAATTGCGCAAAAAAAAGATGGTCTTTAGCGAGTTTCCAGATAATCCGGATCTTGAAAAAAGTTTTGAAAATATGGCGTTCGTTGATTTATCCCAGGATGCCTCATTTGATGTGCATAATGAAGAACTCAAGCAGATCCTTAACAAGGCGATCAGTGAATTGCCCGAGATCTACCGCACGGTCTTTATACTTAGAGATCTCGAATATCTCGCAATCCGCGAGACCAGTAAAATTCTGGAGATCAGCGAGGAGAATGTTAAAATAAGATTAAGACGTGCCCGTTTGTTTCTGAGAGATAAAATTAATGAATATTATGCGGAAGGTGGTATCCACTATGAAGCAAGTTGAACATCGGAAAATCGTAAAACAGATCTGTGATTTTATCGGTGAAGATATTGATGCGCCGGTATGCAAAGAAGTTGCGGATCACCTGGCTGCATGTCCTTCCTGCCAGGCTCAGTTTGATTCGATCAAAAAAACGGTTACCCTTTACCGGCAGGCCGAACAAACCACAACCCTTCCCGTTGAGGTTAATCAGCGCCTGATTAAAGTGCTCCATCTGGAAGATATTTAAATCCTTGTATCTTTTTTTTTGCAGCCGCATCAAACCAAATAAATTGATAATAATCAAGAAAAGATAGAAAGGATTTAGAAATGAAACCTCTACACATAACAGATGCTACATTTGAAGAAGAAGTACTCAAATCGGATATCCCCGTTCTGGTCGATTTCTGGGCTCCGTGGTGCGGTCCTTGTCGTATGATTGCCCCTGCCCTGGAAGATCTGGCGGCAGAATTCGATGGTAAAGTCAAGATTGCTAAATTGAATACCGATGAAAACCGCACCGCCATGCAGTTTGGGATCATGAGTATTCCAACCCTGTTAATTTTTAAAGATGGTCAGGTGGTCGATCAGATTATAGGGGCGGTACCAAAACAGATGATCGCAGAAAAGCTGAACTATTATGCACAGGGTATAACGGTTCTGAATTAACCAAGGATAAGATAATGGCCTTTTTAACCGATAAAGATAAACAGTATGTGATAAATCTTTTTGAGAATCTCAAGGATGACGTCAAAATGATCATGTTTACCCAGGAAATTGAATGTCAATATTGCCGGGAAACACGACAATTACTTGAAGAAATTGCGGCTTTATCAGAAAAAATAAATCTGACGGTTTATAATTTCCAGACAGATAAGGAAATCGCGGAACGATATAAAATAGATAAAATCCCGGCCACCGTCCTTGAAGGCAAAAAAGACTATGGGATCCGGTATTATGGAATCCCATCCGGATACGAGTTTTCCTCTCTTCTGGAAGACATTGTCGATGTCTCAAAAAATGATTCGGGCTTAACCGAGGATTCGAAACAAATGCTTGCGAAAATTGAGAAGCCGATGCATTTACAGGTATTTGTAACGCCGACCTGCCCCTATTGCCCCCGTGCGGTAAGGCTTGCCCATAAACTGGCGATAGAAAGTGAGTTTATAACTGCTGATATGGTGGAAGCATCTGAATTTCCACATTTGTCGATGAAATATAATGTCAACGGTGTGCCGCGCACGGTCATCGAAGAAGATTTTCCGGTAGAAGGGGCTGTCCCGGAAATAACGCTCGTTGAGAAAGTCCTCGAAGCTTATGAGCAAAGAGCCAATTAAATATTAATGGGTAAGTATTATGACCAATCGAACAAAATTAAGTCTTATTTTTGCATTTGTGCTTATTGCCATATTTGGGTACGGCTATTATTCCCAGAGTAATGGAAAAGAAATACCAACTAAGGCGTCTTCCAATAAACCGGAACAACAGCAACGCGAATATCCCCAGGCACCCGAATTTACCCTTTACGATCTGAATGGGGCATCGGTTTCTCTGGCCGATTATCGTGGTAAGGTAGTTATCATTGATTTTTGGGCCACATGGTGTCCGCCATGTCGAAAAGGGATTCCTGATTTTGTCGAATTGCAGGAGGAATATGGTGACGATAAATTTGTCATACTCGGCGTGAATCTTGATCAGGGTACACCGGATCGCGTCCTGCCGATGGTGAAAGATTTTGCTGAAAATTACATGATAAATTATCCTGTGTTGATGCATGACCAGAGTATCGTGGTAGCCTATGGCGGCATTCAAAGCATCCCAACAACGTTCGTCGTCGATAGAGAAGGAAAGGTCCGGCAGGGAGTAGTCGGTTACCGCCCAAAAGAATATTTTAAAAATATAATTGACACAATTCTCTGATCAATAACATCATATTTTCGGAGGGTAACCCACTGGTTACCCTTTTTTCTCCTTTGCCTGAGTTGAATTACACAATGTATTATACTAGATTAAAGCTTTTGATCTCAGTACTTACCTGAAAATTGATCCGATCGTTTTGCATGATATTGCACGTGGAAATTGTATTCCTTTCATTGATTCAGATTTAGCTCAAACATGTGGAGGGTACTCTAAGATGGAGCAAATTGCAGCGGCCCATAAAAAAAATATATTTTTATGGATTATAATTCTCATCGGAATGCTGATTCTGGTCGCGGTTGTTTATATCCTGGATGCACTGGTCCTTTTAATGCCAGTGCCTGACAGCGGGCAAATCGGTCAGATTCTGTTCATTGGCGCGGTTTTTCTTGCAGGCGCTATACTTGTGCTGAAAAGAAGTATTTTTCTGCCCGAAAAGGTGGTCGGGCGGATACCCGCGGGACTGGCTAAGGAGGAGCAAAGCGGGGCCCTTCTGGCGCGTATTCAGGTTAACTATATTATCGTCTGGGCCCTCGGGGAAGCCATTCTGATTATTGGTTTTGTCAATTACATTCTTACAACCGATTTCAGCAATTTTCTTATTTTCGCCATTGTCGGTATCTACTCACTCCTGATAAATATCCCCAGGGAAAATACGCTCCACCGCTACATCACTATGCTGGAGGAACGGGGGTAAGAATTTTTGTTCACTCTGTGTGGTAAACATGCCTATATCCCCGCCATTGACTTACATCTGGACGCAAGAACGCAGCATGTGTTCGGTTTTGTTTCTCATGCTCATACAGATCATTCTGCGCGGCATAAAAATATATTGTGTACCACAGAAACCGCTTCGTTTCTGAATATCCGGCTGAAACGTCCCCGGACACAGATCCTCCGTTATGGTGATACGATTGAATTTAAGGAAAGTCGGATTACCCTGTACCCGGCTGGCCACATTCTTGGATCGGCACAGATTTTGATCGAGAACGAAGAGGGTCGCTTGTTGTATACCGGAGATTTTCGCACCTTACCCGCCAATACCGTTGAACCGTTCAGGCAGGTTACCTGTGATCGTTTGATCATGGAATCGACTTTCGGACATCCGGTATACCGGTTTCCGCCCAGAGAGGCGGTTTTGGAGCTTCTCTCAAACCGGATTATCGAAAAACTGAACGCAGGTATAACTCCGGTGATTCTGGTGTATCCGCTTGGTAAAGGCCAGGAGGTCTTATATTTTCTGAGCCGGCAAAACTTTCCGCTGGCTGTGGATTACCATATTATCAGGCTGGCCAGGATTTATGAAAAATTTGGCGTTTCGTTCGGGCTTTATGAAAAGGTCAGAAGGAGTGAGTTCCGATCAAAAGTGCTGCTTCTGCCGGCATCGTATCGGTTTCAAAAATTTATTCAGCATATGCCGGACCGTTATCTGATCTATATGTCCGGCTGGGGAATGGATCCATCGGCACGTTTCCGGCTCAAGGTTGATGAAGTGCTCCCATTTAGTGACCATGCCGATTATGATGAGCTGATACGATTTGCGAAGGAATCAAATGCCGATGAAATATTCTGCACCCATGGGTTTGACCAGTTTGCATCTCTATTAAGGAAAGAGGGTCTGAATGCGCAGCCGCTGACCCGGTCGCGTCAAACAGATCTTTTCGATGATTAGTTAATGAGGAAAAATGAAAGAAAAAATATTGTTTGTCTGTCAGAATTGCGGTTATGAATCGGTTAAATGGCTCGGTAAATGTCCTGAATGTCAGGCCTGGAGTACGTTTTCTGAGGAGGCGCGGCTCAGGTCAAAAAAAGAAACGAAAACGAGAAGAAGTGAAAAACCGGTGGTTGGTCTGCTCGACAGTCCGGAGGAATCGTATAGTCGAATATCTACCGGTATAGGGGAGCTGGATCGTACCCTTGGCGGTGGTGTCGTGCAGGGTTCAGTTGTTATGATCGGCGGGGATCCGGGTATAGGAAAATCGACCCTGATGCTGCAAATGCTAAGTACCCTCAAATCGGGCCATGAAACCATGTATATCTCGGGTGAAGAATCCTGGACACAGGTTTATATGCGTGCCCGCAGACTTGGAATAAAAAATAAAAAGATCACTTTCAGCGCTGAAACAAATGTTGAAGCCCTGATAAACCTGTTAGACCGGATTAAACCGTCCATTGTGGTGATAGATTCGATCCAAACCCTGTATAACAGCGATGTGGACTCAATTCCGGGAAATGTGAGTCAGTTACGGACCTGCACGGGCCAAATTGTTCAATTTGCCAAAGAATCCCAAATCTCCGTTTTTATCGTTGGGCATGTTACCAAGGAGGGTAATATTGCCGGTCCTAAAGTTCTGGAACATATGGTGGATACTGTTTTATACTTCGAAGGAGACACCCAATATGATTTTCGTATCCTGCGCTGTACAAAAAACCGTTTTGGCCCTGTAAATGAAATCGGTATTTTCCAGATGGGGAGTGATGGTTTGCAGGAAATCGCCAATCCGTCTGACATATTTCTTTCCGGGCAGGGGACTGATCAATCGGGAGATGCTCTGGTCAGTGTAATGGAAGGCAATCGTCCATTTATTATTAAAATTCAGGCTCTTGTGACAAAGACTCAATTTGGCATGCCCCAGCGCACGGCGACAGGAATCGATCATAAGCGTCTGAATTTATTGCTGGCCGTTCTGGAAAAACGGTTTAGAAAACCGTTTGGTTTTCACGATGTATTTGTAAAAGTCGCCGGTGGTTTCAATATTAGTGAGCCTGCAGCAGATCTTGGTATATGTATGGCTTTAATTTCCAGCCTTGAAGATTTTGTATTGCCGCCGGGCACGTCCTATATCGGTGAAATCGGTCTGGGTGGTGAGATCAGAAAAGTCAACCGGATGGAGGAGCGGGTAAAGGAGGCTGTACGTCTGGGGATGCAGCAGGTTGTTGTTCCCCCTACGGGACAAAAGAGAGCGCATACGGGCGAGGGTATAACCCGCCAGGTTTCTTCCATTGGGGATCTTTTAAAAAACCAAATTGTAAAACAAAAAAAATAATTCAATTGTAATCGATATTTTTTATGAAATTTCCGATAATACTTACCGGTTTGATATCGGTTTCAGCTGTGATATTTGGTCAAAATATAGATCAGATCATTGAACAGGTGTACCAAACTAATAAAAAACAGGAAGAAATATATCAGTCGCTATACCCTTATTCGTATCATCAGGATATTATATTTCAAAAACTGGATGATGATGGTGAAATCGAGGAGCAATCGCGTCGTGCGTTTAATGTCCGGGCAATCTCAGCGTATGAACATAATCGCACACTGGTCAAAGCCCTGAATTATGAAGATGGTGTGTGGCATGACGTCACTGCGGAGGAGCGGGATAAACAGAAAGAAGGTGAGGGGAAAAAATTTTCCTTAAAAGAAATGGTCGGTCCGGAAAACCGGGATAAATATTTGTTTACAATGTCCGGCAGTGAAGAAGTTAACGGAACCCCTGTATATCATATTACTGTCGATGTCAGGGAACCTGATGAAGAGAAATTTAAAGGTGACCTTTGGGTGCATAAAGAGGCGTTTATAGTGGTTAAAGCCGTATTAAAACCGTCCGATTTGCCCACAGCGGTTGATACAATGACGATGGAATTTGTATTGGATAACAATTCCGGATACTGGTTGCCGGCCCACGTAAAACTCGATGCCGAGATATCTTTTTTATTCTTTTTCTCGGGCAGGATCAAGTCCGATATCACTTTTTCTGATTATGAGTTTTCCTCACCCTGAGATGTGCTCACGTTGACGGAATCATCTTTATTGAATCGGTCGAACCCGCAAATTGCGACACAATCCGAAATTGGGTAAATTCAAAGCATCGAGATCCTGAGACAATCTCAGGATGACAATGAACAGACAGCTTTGAAAAAAGATTTATAGAAATACACCTGGTTTAAATCAAGCGGGGCGAAATTATTAAACAGGATTGAAATATAAAATAGAATGCGTGCAAGTTTTCATACATTAGGTTGCCGTTTAAACCAGGCAGAAACCGCCATCATCGCAAAAACCATTCAAAATGCCGGTTTTGAGATCGTAAATTTCGGTGAACCGGCTGATCTCACGGTAATCAATACCTGCACCGTAACTGAGCAGGCAGATGCAAAATGCCGGCAGGCGGTTCGAAAAACCCTGCGTCTCAGTCCGGATACCTTCGTTGCTGTCGTCGGATGTTATGCCCAGATGGCGGTGGATACGATAAGGCAAATTAAAGGGGTGGATCTGATCATTGGCAATGAGCATAAACTTTCGCTGATCGATTATCTCAATGGCCTTGACAAAAATGTTGAGCCGCTGGTAATACATGCACCCAAAATAGGTCGTGATGAATTTGTGATTGAAAGCTGATGGATTGTATGAAAAAGCAACCCGTGCGAATCTTAAAATTCAGGACGGCTGTAACTTCGTATGTAGTTTCTGTATTATTCCTAAAGCGCGCGGTCCGGCAAGGAGCCGAAAACTACCGGATATTCTGCGGGAGGCTGCTAAACTGGTTGAAATGGGTCATCGGGAAATTGTGCTCACCGGGGTGAATATAGGGACTTATGCCAGTGATGAATATCAGATTATGGATGTCCTGCAGTTACTGGAAAAAATCGACGGACTTGAGCGCCTGCGTATCAGTTCCATCGAACCTACGACAATTCCGGAAGAGCTGGTGCATCATATCGCCGGATCGGAAAAAATCTGTAATTATCTGCATATTCCGATGCAAAGCGGAGATGAACATATACTCAGCGCTATGCGCCGAAAATATACGGCTTCAGAATTTGCAGAATTTGTAGAATTTGTACATCATACCATACCGGATGTAGGCATTGGTACCGATGTGATGGTTGGCTACCCGGGTGAGGATGAAAAAGCATTCATCAATACAAAAAAACTTCTGGCCGATTTACCGATTGCCTATTATCATGTTTTTACTTACTCCGACCGAGAGGGAACCGGGTCTGTTAAACTGTCCGGAAAGATTGACGCACAGACCAAAAAGCAGCGTACCCGTGCACTGATTGAACAGGGGAACCGGAAAAAGTTTACTTTTGGTCAAAAATTTATCGGTCAAACCGTACCGGTTTTATTCGAACAAAAGCAGGAAAATGGCAGCTGGTATGGTCATACTGGTAATTACCTGATGGTTGAAGTTCGGCATAAAGATGATTTACATAACCAGGTTCGAAAGGTGCGGTTAATCGGAGCAGGTCCAAAGGGTGTATTAGGGGAAATCATCGATGCGGTCTAGTATGAGCAAAGTGTATATCGAAACGTACGGTTGTCAGATGAATGTTTATGATACCGAGATCGTCAAGACAATTCTCAGGAACAATCACTTTGATTTTACCGAGAAGCCGGAAGAGGCCGGGGTGATCTTCCTGAATACCTGTTCTGTCCGTGAAAATGCGCACGAAAAAGTCCATCAAAGGATAAACGTTCTGCGTCAGTTGCGGCAGAAAAACAAAGATCTGATCATGGGTGTACTGGGTTGTATGGCGCAAAACCTACGCAAGGATCTTTTAGAGCAGAAGATTGGGGTGGATATTGTTGCCGGCCCGGACAGTTATAAAAAATTACCAGGTCTGATTTCAAAAGTAGCCGAAACGGGCGAAAAAGAATTTGCGCTGACGCTTTCGGAATTTGAAACCTACAGCGATGTTTTTCCCATGGCTGAAAGTGGTGTCAATGCCTGGATCGCCGTTATGCGTGGGTGTGATAATTTTTGCACGTTCTGTGTGGTACCCTATACCCGCGGCAGGGAGCGAAGCAGGGAACCGAAAAATATTGTGGCAGAAGTGCATCAGCTGGTCAGACAAGGTTTTGTACAGATCACCTTGCTCGGTCAAAATGTAAATTCCTATCGTTATCAGTCCTATGATTTTGCAGATCTGATCGATCTGGTAAGTGAAGTGGACGGTATACGACGGATACGGTTTACCTCCCCGCATCCAAAGGATTTTCCGGAGAAATTGATTGAAGTCGTGGCAAATAATCCAAAGGCCTCTAATCATATCCATCTGCCCGTCCAATCGGGCAATGATCGTATTCTGGAGATGATGAACAGAACATATACACGTGGTGAATTCATTAAACTTGCAGCCAAAATCAGAGAGCGTATTCCCGGTGTGGTTCTGACGACCGATGTGATCGTCGGTTTTCCCTCGGAAACAGAGATTGAGTATGAAGACACACTAAGCCTGATCAGGGAAGTCCGCTTTGATTCGGCTTTTATGTTTATCTACTCGGAGAGGAAGCATACTATTGCAGAGCGCAAATATCAGGATAATGTGCCGGATACCGTTAAATCAGCCAGGGCAACCCGCCTGGTCGAACTGCAGCGTAAAATTTCCTATGAAAAAAATCAGCAGGAAATTGGCAAAATTTTTGAGGTGCTGATCGAAGGGAGCGGGAAAAAACCTGGTCAATTGATCGGGCGTAATGACGGCAATAAAATTTTAGCTTTTCAGGGGACCGGTCAAGAGGTGGGTGATTTTGTCTCTGTAAAAGTGGAAGAAGCCACGCCAAACACAATGATTGGCAGGTTGGTATAATAAATAGAACCTACTATAATTTAGTAACTATTTTATCCTCGTCACTTCGTACTTAAATCTTTTTGATCATAATACAACGGGTTTCAGGCTTCGGTATTGTATGATCCTGCTCTGAATTTGTTTATGATCCTTTTGAGCGCTTCATGCGTGGTCAGAGAATTGTAGTTTCTTCCCGGTCCAAAAGGCAGCAACTGGACCACGACATAATTACGGTTTTCGCCTTGTGATCTGGAATTCCAGATCAAGTGTCCTTTTACCCGGATTTTTTCCTCACCTGGGATCTCGATCTTAAGATCAACTATATTGCCGGTTGGCAGGGATGCATCAGCCTCGAACCGAAGACTGTTCCAGGTCAGATCAGAAAGAGGGACCGGATCCGAAAAATATTTAAATAGAAGTGTTTCTTTATCCATACGATAGCTTATTTTTGCACCATCAATGGAAATTCGCTCGAGGAAACGTCGGTCTTTGGTTATGACCATATTTGCCCTCTTCAATTTCTATTTGTTATCAATATTATCGGCCGGGAATTATCCTTTCTCTTAATAAAAGATGCCAATTGGCCGAAAACTGACCAGATCCGGTTATAAAAGAGCTTTTCAATCTCATATCAGGAGTTAATTGTTCCAAGTCAAAAAATTGCATCATGGCGTACGGTATTCTTTCTCGATTTGGAAAACAGGTTTGATATCGACCGGCAAATGATCAAGACGGGCCCGTATCGACCGGATCGAAGGGGAATTAACGGCATATGCTGCAATCAACTCTTTTGCCCCCTGATAGTCACCCTTTGCCTGGATCATAAGAACTTTGTGAGCAAGGTCCTCCAGAACAGGCAATACTTTTTCGTAGTCCACACGAACGGTTTTTTTCTGTTCATCATAGGTATATGCTCCGCCCTTGAGTAGATAATTAAAGATGATTGCATTACCGGCTCCATGCGCTTCGGTTATATCAAAACGAATGGAACGGAATATTCCGGCAAGAAAGGTGCAATAGATCTGGTCCTTAAATTCTTCGGGGAAAACCCCTTTTTCAATCATAAAGACATTATTATACATTCCCAGAATATCGGCTTTGCACTCTTCCATTTTTGAATAGGTTTCTTTTAGTTCATTTTTTACGGTGGTTACCCGTTTGTCGATGGTGATGGTACCGGGACCGATGCCATGGGTCATTTCATGCATCAGGGTATGATTGAAAAATGCATCAAACGTAACAAGGGCCGACTGATCGGGATCGAGAACAATTTTGGCAATTGGATTAAGCAATTTTTCAAACTTTGCTTCATGTAAATTTTTTAACATAACTTTTTTCGAACCCTTGGCCTCCCGGACACGCTCATCATTGGGTAAATTGAAGGCGAGCGTCTGCACACCGGCTTTTGTGTCACCGGCGGCAAAAATCTCCTGTACAACGACGATAGGTGACTCGCTGCCACGGCCGAAATTCTTATATTCATCGGGGATCGGGAGATGCTGTTCCATCTCATCCAGGTAGGCCGCAAACTTTTCAAGTTTTCTGCTTTCTTCCGGATCCCTCAGGGTAATAAAACTTTCGAAGGAAGCTTTATAATTGAACAAGGCATCTTCGTAGACCTCGTAGGGACCGATAACAACTTCGATTATATGGTTTTTCAGGTCCATCCAGGCCATATCACTCTCGTAATAATTGTTCGACTGGAAGGCTGCCGCCCGTGTTTTCAGATAATGTTTGAGCGATGGATTATCTGCATATTCGGCCGCTTCTTTCAAAAAAGCGGCTACTTTTTCGAGTTTTTCTGAATAATAGGTCGAATACGGAACGGCGATAAGGTTGCCGTTTTGCCGGCGGATCACGGTAAATTCTGATGTAAAACTTTTACGGTCTTCCGGATGTGATGCCAGCCAGTTTTCAAATTCTTCTTTGGTCATGTCTTCCGGATAAAAATTTGCCCCCGCCGGTTTGGGTGCAGAATCGATAAACGGCTTATTTTCATCAATCCGGTCAAACGGCCCGAACATGATGTCAAAATAGGCCAGCTTAAGTGGGGCTTCAGGGTCAATACTTTCTCGCAGCGAATCACGAATCTCAAAATTGCGGCTGTAAACCTGCTCTAAAAATATTTCATCGATGATTTTACTGGCATAATACAGCTTTTCGACAACCATTTTCTGGCGATCGTCAAGCAATGAGGAATCATAATTAATATCGGTCCTGGCAAACTCTGCAATTTTTTCTTCCATGGCTCCCTCATGTTTTTCCGCTTTCTGACAACCAGACAGCATGAAGATACCCGTAAACAAAGCAATTAAGAAATAACGCATGACATTCTTCCCTTATTTGTTTAATAAAAAAATTTAATTTAATAAATTACATGTATTGATTTCTGGAATCAAATTTTTCACCGTAAACATGCTTGCCTGAATAATGTCAAATGGAAAACGTATCAATTGTAATCTGCCGATTTTGTTGTTATAATGACAGAAAAACAAGCTGAGCAAGAAATCAAAAAAAGGTATCAAGACCTAAGAAAAAGATTGAAAGGGCATTTAAGTCTCATCCCCGAGAATTACGATGAATGATATAAAGAATCCTACTTTTCAGATCATGGAGAGTATAACCATTCCGGCAAGTGAAATAGAAATTACATTTGTATGCTCCAGCGGACCCGGTGGCCAGAATGTTAACAGGGTTGCAACGGCTGTCCATTTACGATTTGATATCGGATCTTCATCCCTGCCGGAATTATGCAAATCAAGATTGTTAAAGATAAAGGACAGGCGGATTAACAGTGAGGGAATTATTGTCATCAAAGCCCGGAATTATCGTACCCAGGCCGGGAACAGGAAAGAAGCACTGGATCGGCTGAGAGAACTGATCCAAAAGAGCCTGAAGGTACAAAAAAAACGCAAAATGACCCGCCCGACTATCCATTCTGTCACGGATCGTCTTAATTCAAAAAAACGACGTGCAGAAATTAAAAAAATGCGGAAAAAAATTGAGCCCGATTAAGCGTATTTGACAATAACTGGCAACCGATTATATTTATCCTAAAACATATTTATTGATATTGGAGCTTATGGTGATTACCGGCAAAATATATCTTGGACTTTTTATTGTTGGAAGCGCATTTTTATTGATTGTATCGACAGGTTTGGCCCAAAGCCCGCAAGACAGCCTGGCACTGGAAAACCGTGTCCATAAATTCCTTGCAAAGCATAAGGGAACCTGGCATGACATGAATGTTCCTGAAGTGGACGGTCAATTATTGCATGATATTATCCTCCGGAATAATTATACCAGCGCATTGGAAATTGGGACCTCCACTGGTCACTCCGGCATATGGTTAGCTCTGGCGCTGAGTAAAACCGGGGGTAAGCTGATTACGATCGAAATCGATGAGGACCGCTACCAGGAAGTCTTTGATAAATTTTGAAGAAGCGGGATTGAGCCCTTATATCGATGCCAGACTTGCAGATGCGCATCAGTTGGTCAAAGAATTAACGGGACCGTTTGATTTTGTCTTCTGCGATGCCGATAAAGGCTGGTACAAAAATTACTTTATCGAAGTGTATCCAAAACTCAAAAAAAATGGTTGTTTTACCGCCCATAATGTGTATGATAGCGGGTGGAAAAGGATCTGGGGTGGCGGGGCACAGGAATATTATGATTATGTACGAACGTTACCTGACATGGAAACCACGCTAAACCAGGACGGCAATGGCGTTTCGATTAGTGATAAGCGATCTGATTAATAAATCTGCCTATTTTTAAGAGGAGTTTTATATGCCTATCATCATTTTTTTTATGTGTATACTTACCTTCAGCGCCAAAAGTCTTGCAGGTGAATTCGAACGTGACACAATTACCACCGACAAGGGTGATCTGATCATCACCTTTATTGGCCATGGTACACTTATATTCACCTATGGGGATTTGATCATCCATGTCGATCCGGTAAACAGATATGCCGATTTTTCAAAGCTGCCAAAGGCCGATATTATCCTGGTTACCCACCATCACGGTGATCATCTTGATCCAGATGCCATCCGTATGATAAAGAAAGCGGATACAGATGTGATTCTGACCGAAACCTGCGCTAAGCAGGGTGAAAATGGAATAATTATGCATAACGGCGATGAAAAATGGATTAAAAACCTGCGTATCCTGGCCGTACCGGCCTATAACATCGTCCATAAGCGGGATAACGGAGAACCCTATCACCCGATTGGCATTGGGAACGGATATGTTGTTGCTTTTTCCGATAAGCGTGTATACATCGCCGGAGATACCGAAGATATACCCGAAATGAAAAATCTGAACGGCATTGATTGTGCATTTTTACCGATGAACCTGCCCTACACCATGACGCCAGAAATGGTTGTTCATGCGGTTGAAATGCTCAAACCAAAAATTTTATATCCTTACCATTTCGGTGATACCGATACAAACCGGTTGTTAAAACTTTTAAATTCTACCGAATCCATTGATATCCGCATACGTAAAATGAATTAGTAATCCAACTTTGATTGCATACAGAGGGCCAAATGATATACATAAAGCACAACATCATCCTATTTTTGTTAACCGCAGTCTATCTGGTGAGTTGTACGGAAAACCGGATTGCTGAAGACAGCACTTCGATAGAAGTAAATGTTTTGCATAAATGGGATGGTGATTTTCCAGTTGAGGCCTTGGACCAGCTTCCACTCAGGCAACAGGATCAACCTGTTGGATATATTACAGACGCAGATATTTTTGCCGGATTCTGGAGCCGATTCAAACCTGGCGAGATTCTGCCGGAAATAAACTTTAACGATAATATGGTTGTTTATCATCGCAACATTGCCTATTTCAATCGTATATCAATATTCAAAGTTACGCTGCAAAAAGGGATTCTGGAAGTGATGGCGCGTGAGACCATGTCGGCAACACCGGTAGAAGATATGGTAGCCATTTCGGTGGTCGTAATACCAAAATCAGGTATTGAATTTATTAAGTCAGGTGAAGAAAAATTGACAGTCCGATTTGACCGGGAGACGTAAAATGAACAGACGGCTTTTTTTTCAGGCGGGAATGGGTGCTTTACTGGCAGGGAGTTTCCGAAAACTACTGGGACGCTCTTACGCCAACCGGCAAATTCCACGACGGCCATTTAATTCCCGGGATTCACTTTCGATTATCGGATTTGGAGGTATTATAGTTGTTGGTATGGAACAGCTGAAACGCCAATAGAATTGTCCATGAATCAATCGATCGGGGGATTAATTATTTTGATGTGGCACCCAGCTACTGGAATGGAGAAGCAGAAGAAAAACTGGGTAATGCCCTCGAAGGTGCACGTAAACTTACTTTTCTTGCCTGTAAAACCATGGAACGCGATGCTGATGGCGCGCGCAGGGAACTGGAAAATTCTTTAGTCCGGTTGAAAACCGACTATTTTGATCTCTATCAGTTTCACGCGGTGACCTCCATGTCGGATGTTGAACGGATTTTTTCTCACGACGGTGCGCTACAGACTTTTGTACGGGCAAAGGAAGAGGGCAAAATTCGTTATATCGGATTTTCCGCACACTCTGAGGAAGCCGCACTGGCAATGCTAGACCGGTATGAATTTGATTCTGTCCTGTTTCCGGTGAATTTTGTTTGTTATTATCAAGGGAATTTCGGGCCTTCCGTTATGAGAAAAGCCCGTGAAAAAAATGTATCCAGGTTGGCTTTGAAAGCGATGGCCTATATGCCGCTGCCGGAAGGTGCGGCGAAGAAGTGGGAGAAGTGCTGGTATCAACCGATTGAGGATAATGATTTGTTGGAGAAAGCGCTTCAATTTACATTGAGCGAGGACATAACGGCTGCAATTCCACCAGGAGAAGAATATTTTTATCTCAGGGCCTTGTCAATTGCCGAAAACTTTCGGTCGATAAATGATCAGGATAAGAATAAACTAAAATCGATGTCTGAAAACCTGCATCCTCTATTCACCTCCTGAATTATAATTTTTTGGAACAAAATTATAAAATATCAACCGGGCGGGTATTCCCCCAAGAACCTCACTGGTTGTCAGATACCCGTTCCCGGAGGGGTCCCATGTAATGGCTTCCCCTTGCGGCTCAGGAATATAGGGCAGCAGTTCAGGCGGATTTGATATCGTTTCAAATATCGATTTATTTTTGAGGTGGTGCCAGAGATATACTTCGGTATAGTTTTTGAGAATAATATAGTCCCCTTGCACCGAAATGTCGCCGGCGGTAATGCCTTTGACCGGAATGGTACCGATCATTTGTATTTCGAAAACGGAGTCGATTGGCTGGGGGTAGGGTGCGTAATAAACATGCGTCTGCGCGTCTCGTTTTGATAACACATAGATGTCGGCATTGTCAGGATCAACCAGTAAACATTCTGCATCGCGCGGCCCATCGGGGTAGGTGAATGCCATGGATGACCAGTCCGACAGGGCTGTATCAAAAAGGGCAGATGTCAACGGCACCACCGGCTCCGGAACCCGATATACATATTTGACCGGATACTCCGCATCATTATCTCCGATATCGGCAAGATAAATATAGTTGGTATTGCGGATGGGTCCGGGGCCTGCTGCCATATCTTCCCAATCACGATTTTCTGCACCGGTCAGGCTATAAATTGCCAAAAGATTGCCCTGTTTATCAATGGCATAAAAATTACTTTTATCCCCACTGTCATTTTGAACCCATAAAATTCCGGGATTTGTTCTCCCCGCGACCATACCGGATATTTCAGTCAAAATATCAGATTTAATTGTGCCGAGCTCGTTATATCCTATATTTTGAGCAAGTATTAACAGGGAAGGTATGACAAACAGGAAAATAGTGATCTTATAATGCTTGATAAGAAATAATCTGATGTGGGTCATGGATTAATATATACGTCTCAAATATAGCGCGGTAATATCATCACTCTGCGGAGTCTCGGCGGTAAAATCTTTGATATCCTGGATGAGATTGTTTATAAATACCGTAGACTTCTTGGGTTATATGATTTTTAAAATATGATTTCAAAGGGCGCAAGTCATCGTACTCTTCTTCTTTATCATTCATGGCTTCGGTAATACCGTCGGTGTAGAGCAATAGAGACTGGCCTGGGTTTATCGATAGAATTTCACGTTCATAAGGAAAATCGAGACCCATCATTCCAAAGGGAATACCCCCGGTTTTTAATTCCCGGATTTCGCCATCCTGACTGTATAAATAGGGTGGATTATGCCCTGCATTGAGTGATTCCAATGTATGTTTTTTCGTATCAAGAATACCGGTATAAAAGGTAATATACTTATCTTCGGTAGAAGCGTTATAGATCCCTTTATTTAATCTTTCCGCCAACTCGGTGAGCGGAATACCACTCTCAAGATAGGCAGTGAGCGAAGCATGCAGACTGCTTACAAGCAGAGAAGCAGGAACACCCTTACCGGAGACATCAGCAATAACCAGAGCAAATTTGTTGTCCGGCAGTGGAATACAATCGTAGTAGTCACCGCCGACAAAGCGGGTTGGAATATTAATGCCGGCAATCTCATACCCATCTATGTGCGGCAATGTCTCAGGCAATAATCGTTGTTGAATGGTGGCGGCAACAGAAATGTCCTGGTCAATTTTTTGTTTTTCCAGAGCTTCAAGATGAAGATAATTATTTTCAAGTGCCACGTTTGTTTGGCGGGCGAAGGCATCTAAAAGTAGCTGATCGGTTGAATCAAAGGGCACGATTCCTTGACGACTTTCTTTCTGAAAAAGTTTAAAAAGGTACAGGTCATCACGGAAGTGGAATTCAGTCGAGATGCAACACCCTTCTTTTTCCAATTGCCGGTACTTGAAAGAGCCCGGGAAAAAATATTTGCTCTTGATTTTATGCCCATGCGTTATTTTTAGCATACCTTTTGCCGCATTAGTCAGTGCCACGACACGTTCCAGTGCCAACTGCTGGAGGGAAATATCATGTTTTAGTCTCGATATTTCGATGCCGGTATCGATCAGACTATTGAGTTGCAGCACGCGTTGATTCAGGGAAAACACCAGATCTTTTTCCTTGACCCGGTTCCGGTAAACCTGATACCCGCTGTCGAGGAGTTGGAGAAAAATCTGCAGGGTAACCCGGTCTATATCACTATAATCGGATTTATCAAGTTTCTCTCCGGTAATCACACCAAAATGGGAACGATCGATCATGGGTAATGTGATGATTGCTTTAAACGTTTCATGATCAGGAAACGTTACGTCGAAAATGCCATTCGGATTGAAACGATCGACTAAATTTTTACTCTCATCATTATTAATCTCGAGGGCCTGCCATTCGCTTTGAATATTTTCGCGGTAAAAAATATTGACATCGGAAATCATCAGGTTGCCGCGGATTATATGTAAAAACTGACGGGCAAGCTCCTGCAGGGATCGGGATTTTCCCAGAGTATCAAATCCTTCCTGGAGCGAAAGAATTTGAAAAGAAAGGCGATCTATGATATCTTGATATTGCATACTGGCTTTTGTCAGAGGTTAACCTTTTAGTGATTTCAAGGCGTCGTCAACGGTCTTATCCAGCCCGGCGAAATTAAACAGTCCCATGATGGTCAGGGTTTTTTCAACGGCAGGATCAAGATTGGTAAACATCAGTTTCCCCTGAACTTCGTTGAGTTTTTCAATGATCTCGATAAGAAACGATATTCCAATTGAATTGACAACTTTTGATTTTTCAAAATTTAGGATGACTTTTTTAACACCATTCTCATAATGTTTACTGAATTCATTCGCGATTTTTTCTCCTCCGGTATTGTTCACATATCCGGATGTGCGAATGATCAGACAATTTTCTTTCAGTTCTGAAGTGAGTGATAATTCTTGTTCCATTATCGGCCCTTTATATTAAATTTTTTATTATGGTAATTCTCGTTCCATTGTCGTTGGATTCAATGAGAAAATCATCGGACATAGATTTCATCAATTTTAATCCCCACCCGCGCTTACTGACCGCACCCAACTTTTCTACAATATTTGGATCTTCAATCTCTTCCGGTTTAAATCCTTTCCCATAATCCCGTACAAATATCGTCAGCTTTTCCTTGGTCATCGTAAATTCAACCCGAACTTTTGGTCGCTTCTGTCCCGAATGTTCCAGCGCATTGATCACAGACTTCAGTCACCAGAATGCGTGCGTCTCCGATTTTCTCTTCAGATATACCCAGATGTTTGGCGAGGCGTTCAAGACCTTCGACCGCCACCAGCTCGATATCTGGAATCTGTGGCAGGGACATTTTAAGTTTTACATATTCCTCCATACGGATCCTTTCGACTTAACGGGCTTGTGCAAACAGTGAATATTCAACTGCTGCAGAATTTAAATAATTAATTGCCAGAATACTAATGCCTTACCGGGCTTTGATCACCACAAAGGTGATATCATCATTTGGGGGTGTATCTCCGCTCCACTCAAAGGCAGTGCTTTTCAAATGTTCAATAATTTCGCCGACCTCTTCATTTGCCGCTTTCAGAAAAAAGTCCCCAACCCGATCATAGCCAAGCAACTCATTTTTGGCATTAAATAATTCCGGAAAACCGTCACTCATCAAAAGAAGTGTATCACCCGCATCGAGTGTTGTTTCCCGGATTTCGTAGGGAAAATCGGTAAAAGTACCCAATGGCATACCTTTTATTTCGATTTCCTCCAGCAGCTGATCCTTGCCGCGGTAGAGCAATGCAGGAGGCATTCCGGCCGAAGAAATAGTAAGCCGGTTTTGAGCGATTTTGACGATTGAGAGGCACATTGAGAGCATGTGCATATCCATGTGTTTTATACAGCGGGTCATCTCACTAAAGGTAAATAGGATATCCGGATTGGCGGCATGTGAACTGAAAAGACTTTTTGCTGCGGTTACCATAGTCCCTGCTTTTAATCCGTGACCGGTTGCATCCCCGATAACAACTGTCAGAGTGCCGTCCAGCGCCACATGAAAATCATAGTAATCACCACCAACCTCGGTTGCGGTTTTCATATAAACGGCAATATCCAGGTGCGGCAACTCGGGTAAATGCTTTGGCAGCATGGAGAGCTGCAGACGACGTGCTTCCTCCAGTTCGTGGGTTTTGCGATCGTTTTCTGCTCTGATCGCCCGTGATTCCGCTTCGGCGGCCTGGGCGCGCAATTCAGCTTCGCGTATCTGGACCCGGTTGCGTTCGCGCTGCACCAACCGGTAACGCTGAAAACGGTCAATGCCAATCACCAAACCGATAAAGAGCAAACCGTATGAGATATAGGCCCAGATCGTCCGCCACCAGGGTGGAAGAATGTTTATTTTTATGCTCTGTGGTGTTTCATTCCAAATACCGTCACTGTTCGCCCCTTTTACTTTAAAAACATATTCGCCGGGGGACAGATTGGTAAAAGAGGCGTACCGGCGATTATCGGTAACCCAGTCCTGGTGCAGCCCCTCAAGCATGTAAGCGGTTTGATTGTTCTCAGGCCGGGAATAATGAAGCGCTGCAAACTCGAAGGAAAAATCATTCTGATCATACCCCAGAGTGATTTCCCGGGTTGCCTCCAGAGCATGGGTCAGTGGAGAGTCTTCCATATTTGGCATGACTTCCCGGTTTGATATATAGAATTTAGAGATGATCAGATCCGGTGGTGTTGTATTGATCTGACCGGGATAAAAGGCGTTGAAGCCGTTGGTACCTCCGAAAAACAGACTCACCATCTGCGGCTTTGTATGAAGATCCCGCAAAGTATAGATACCCCTGAAGTCCGTCTTTAATATCATATTTTACCAGTGACAGTTTTTTTAGACGTTCGGGTTTTTTTAGACGGAAAATACCTGATGCACTGCTCAGCCAGAGATCATGCTGGTCGTCCTCCAGAATACCGCGAATATAAGGAGAAGGCAATCCTTGCGTCTGGGTAAACAAGAGGATCTCCCGGGTTACCGGATCAAAACGATAAAGCCCTCCATCGCTTGCCAGCCATAAAATACCGTCATTGTCCCGGTGGATATCCCGGATATTATTGGTCACCGAATTGATAGTGACATTATCGGCGAGAAACGCTTCGGAATTTCTGGTTTGGATTTCGTATTTTATCAATCCCTGATTGGTCGCAAGCCATAAATACTTATTTTTTTCGATCAGGATATCGTTCACATTTGAATAGTCGGCGATTTTTCGGCTGGTTTCATTTTCGATCATACGTTCAGCCATGCTGAAATCGTCGTCATTCAGATCAAAAAGATGAATTCCCCAGAGAAAGGAGTCCGCCGGAGCAGGTGCATTCCAGTGTCCGTAGGAATGGCTGTCGTCTGAGCGGTAACAAAGCGTGTAGGTACCCGGATCGAGTCTCAGTGTTTGTATTTGAATACGATTCTTATCTTCACCATCAAAATAGAAGGAGGATTCATAACGGTTCATCGCCCAGACTGTATCTCCCCCGGCACTTTGCAGCCAACCGAAATCTACCATACCCCATATGGCCAGACCTTCGCCTGCCGAGATCACAACCACATTTTTTGGCCGCTCCAGCTGAAATTTCTTACTGATGTTCTCATTATCTCCAACCATAGCAATTGCCGAGAGTGGGCGCCGGCGTTTATAAAGCGAATCAATAAGCGTGTTAACAGCTGCCGGGTAGGTTCGGGTACGAATCGCCGGCTGTAACTCAAATCGTTCGGTTTTGGGGTCAAACCGGTTCAACCCAAAACCTGTCCCAATCCAGATAATGCCCAGGCTATCCTCCAGGATGCTCGATAAATTGTTGTCCGACAATGTATGCGCTTTTGCGGGATCACTGCGATAATTTTTGAATTGATTTTTTGACGGGTCAAAGCGGTCCAGTCCGGCACCGTTGGTGCCAATCCAGACGATATTATTTTTTGCCTGATATACGGTCGAGAGATTGTTGCTGCTGATCGAATTGGATTTTCCGGAGTTATTCTGCCAGGATCGGTGTTGATGTGTTTCATGATCATATTCGTATAATCCACCACTGATGGTGGAAATCCAGTATTTTTTGATTTGATTATTTACAGGTGTGAAGCCGGAAACCGGATTGGTGGCGGTCTCGTCTGCACTGGGTGGTTTTAGTGAATAAAAATTAAACGGTTCCTTTTGCGGGTCAAATTTATTGATCCCCCCGCCCTGGCTTGCGATCCAGAGTACACCGGCACGATCTTTGACTATATTGAACAGATAGTTACTGCTGAGACTGTTTTTCTTGGCAGGATTATGGCTAAAATGTTCAAATGTACCGTCATTGATATGATATTTGTAAAGTCCTGCCAAAGTTGTCGCCCAAATCTGGTCGTCTGTAATGGGCAATATTTTACTTACAACCGGTTCCTGTGGATTGACTTTTAACGTGTTAAAAAGATCGATATATTCGATGCTCTGATTTTCCGGCATGTATTTAAAAAAGCCTGCCTGACCGGCCAGCCAGATGTTTTTCGCTTTATCTTCGTAGATTGAAAGAATCCATTTATTCCGGAGCATCTGTGCCGGACCCGTTTTTATCGAAACGGGTCTGAAGATGCTGTTCTGCTCATCATACTCCATAATCCCATGAACAATACTATACACCAACAGACGGTTATCTGAGATGTATGAAATCAGTGAGATCATACTCGGAATTTCTTTCTCGACGTCATCCAATTCCATAAACTGAGGTTTGAAAGTGTTGCTTTTTGTATCCATGAGATACAGCCCCAGATTGCAACCTATCCATAGATGATTACGGTCTTTCTCACCAATAGCAAAAACGAACTGGTTTGGAATTGCGGCGCTGACCGGGACGGGATGAAAGTTGGTAAAGTTATCGGAGTCACGATTATACCGGCTCAGACCGCTTGACGTACCAAACCACAACGTACCGTTGGAGTCTTCCAGGGCGGTAAATACCATATTGTCCATGATGCTGGAGGTGTCATTTGGTTCATTCCGATAGGTGACAAATTGATACCCGTCATAACGGTTTAATCCGTCTTGTGTGCCGATCCAGAGATAGCCGTACCGGTCCTGAATCAGGGCAAATACCTGAGGATTAGATAATCCTTCCGGAATCGAAATATGTTCGAACGCGATCTCTTTCTGCGCATAAAGCAGATTTGCAAATATGATTGCCTGAATCATACCTATCTTTATAAGTGAGTGCATCATGAATCCTTTTTTATGAAATAATTCCACATTTTTCTGAGTTTATTGATCATAACGAATCTGATAACGACAAAGGTGATTATTTAATTTCTTGCAGGCGGATTAAAAATATGTGAACCTACTTGACATCGTTTAAATATTTTGATATTTTTAACTGCAATTTTACAAGGGTTTGGGAATATTTATGCAACACCTGGCCAATAATTTTCTCTCCTTACATAGCGCCTTCTCTGGCGTGATCCGTGGCTGTGTGTCCAATATTTCTGTTTTAAACCTGCGCCTTACGCTTCTAATTGGGATTATCCTGATTAGCCTGATTATTATTGGCTAACTCTGAGTAGATCCCAAAACAGTCCAGCTCCCGCATTTGAAATAAGTCTGTTTGGGGTCAACCCAGAACAAAGCCATAAGATAGATATGAAGTATTGGGGTATACATGCGATCTGACATGATCAAGAAGGGGTTTGAAAAAGCGCCCCACAGAAGTCTGTTGAAAGCAACCGGTGTTATAAAGACAGATGGGGATTTTTTAAAACCGTTTATCGGTGTCTGTAATTCCTATATCGATCTGATCCCGGGGCACGTGCACTTGCAGGAATTTGGCCGTATAATTAAAGAAGCGGTTCGGACAGCCGGCGGTGTACCGTTTGAATTCAATACCATTGGCGTTGATGATGGCATCGCAATGGGCCATATTGGTATGCGGTATAGCCTTGCAAGTCGTGAATTGATTGCTGATTCGGTCGAAACGGTTGCAGAAGCCCACCGACTGGATGGTCTGATCTGCATTCCGAATTGTGATAAAATTGTCCCCGGTATGCTCATGGCGGCTGCACGGATCAATATCCCGGTCATTTTTATTTCCGGTGGACCGATGAAAGCCGGTCGGCTCGCCAGTGGTGAAAAGGTGGATCTGATCTCGGTCTTCGAGGGGGTTGGTGCGTATAGATCTGGTTCGATCGACGACCAACGTCTCAAAGAGTTGGAAGATCATGGCTGCCCAACGTGCGGTTCCTGCTCCGGCATGTTTACCGCCAACTCCATGAATTGTTTAATGGAAGCCCTGGGTCTTGCGTTACCAGGGAACGGTTCAATACTGGCGGTGGATCCCCGGCGACACGAGCTGGCAAAAACCGCAGCACGTCAGATCGTACATCTGGTAGAACAGGATTTAAAGCCAAGGGATATTCTCACACCATCTGCGTTTCGAAACGCTTTTGCACTGGATTTGGCGATGGGTGGCAGTACCAATACCGTTCTCCATACGCTTGCGATCGCATATGAAGCCGGCGTCGATCTGGATCTGGCCGAGTTGAACATGCTGGCTGAAAAAGTACCCTATATTTGTAAAGTCAGTCCGGCAACGAGGAATGTACACATGGAAGATGTTGACCGGGCCGGCGGAATTTCTGCGATCCTGAACGAATTATCGTCACTCGATGGCGTCCTGGATCTTTCGGCAATAACAGTTACCGGAAAAACACTGGGCGAAAATATTTCACAAGCTACAATAACCGATCCGGAAGTGATTCGTACAACCGATCATCCCTATGCAACAAAAGGTGGTCTGGCTGTATTATTTGGTAATCTGGCGCCAAATGGATCGATCGTAAAAACAGGGGCGGTTGAACCGGAAATGCTGGTACATCGCGGACCCGCACGTATTTATGAATCGCAGGATGAGGCGATGGAGGGGATTATGAACAAGGAGGTGCAGGCCGGCGATGTGATTGTCATCCGTTACGAAGGTCCGCGGGGAGGTCCCGGAATGCCTGAAATGCTCTCACCGACCAGCGCTATCATGGGAATGGGATTAGGGAACAAAGTCGCCCTAATCACTGATGGCCGGTTTTCCGGTGGAACGCGTGGTGCCTGTATCGGTCACGTGTCTCCGGAAGCGGCAGAAGGGGGAGCGATTGCGGCGCTGTGCAATGGAGATATCATCTCGATTGATATACCGAATCGAAAACTGGAGGTTGAATTAAGTGCCGAAGAATTGAATGAACGGCTTGCCGGTCTGAAGCCGTTTGAACTTAAAATTAAGAAAGGTTATCTGGCGCGTTATGCCAAAATGGTAACCTCGGCCAACACCGGCGCCATACTAAAAATACCCGAATAATTACTGGGTTTACATCAGGAGCATATATGACAAAGAACAAACAGGTCTTATCCGGTGCGGAGATCTTTTTCGAATCGCTGAAGCGCGAAAAGGTCGAGTATATTTTCGGCTATCCGGGAGGGGCAAATCTCAAAATTTATGAACGTCTCTATGATATAGATTTTCTGCAACATATCCTGGCCCGGCATGAGCAGGGGGCAACCCATATGGCAGAGGGGTATGCCAAAGCCACCGGTAAAGTCGGGGTTGTCCTGGTAACCTCCGGACCGGGAGCCACCAATACGGTAACCGGTATTGCCGACGCCTATATGGACTCGGTACCGATTGTCGTTTTTACCGGACAGGTGGCGACCCATCTTGATCGGAAACGATGCTTTTCAGGAAGCAGATATTGTCGGCATTACCCGTCCGATTACCAAACACAGTTTTCTGGTCACGCGATGTAAAAAATCTTGCTTCCGTGATCCGTAAAGCCTTTTATATTGCTGCCTCAGGACGACCGGGTCCGGTTGTCGTCGATCTGCCAAAGGATGTGATTAATACAACCTGTGAATTTGTATATCCTGACGAGATCAATATCCGTGGTTATAAACCCAAATATGTCGGTCATCGTAATCAGATTAAGAAAGCAGCGAAAGAAAATATCCACTGCAAAACGTCCTCTGCTGTATGTGGGTGGTGGTGTAATCATGGCAGGCGCGACAGAGGAATTGAGAAAATTTGCCAAAGCCTTTAATCTTCCCGTAACGATGACCCTGCAGGGGCTGGGCGCCTACCCGGGAACGGATAAATTGTCTATGGGTATGCTGGGCATGCATGGTACCTACTGGGCAAATCAGGCCGTTAACCACTGTGATGTCCTCGTTGCCCTTGGTGCCCGATTCGATGATCGGGTTACCGGTAAAGTGGATACGTTTGCCCCGGATGCGTATAAGATTCATATCGATATTGATCCGACCGCCATTGATAAGAATGTCATGGTGGATTTGCCAATTGTCGGTGATGTCAAGGGTGTGCTCAAAGAAATTATCGAGGAAATGCAGGTTAAATCCGATCTTTCCGGATGGTGGAAACATATCCAGACCTGGCAGAAAGAGTGTCCCATGCAGTATGAAATCGAAGATGGCAAGTTGCGTACAGAATTTGTGCTTGAGAAGATTTCTGAAAAGACCAAAGGAAATGCCGTCGTTGTGACCGATGTTGGCCAACATCAGATGATGGACAGCCCAGTATTATAAATTTATCAATCCAAGGTCGAACCTGACCAGCGGTGGTTTAGGAACCATGGGATTCTCGGTACCGGCGGCTATCGGTGCCAGTTTTGGCGTAAAAGACCGACCAATTGTTTCAATCAGCGGGGATGGCGGATTTCAAATGAATATGCAGGAATTGATCACAGCGGTCTGGCATAAATTGCCCATCAAATTTTTTATCATTAACAATAGTTTTCTCGGTATGGTTCGTCAGTGGCAGGAATTATTTCATGCCGAAAAATATAGTTTTACCGATCTTGGGCAGAGTAATCCCGGACTTTGTCAAATTGGGACAGGCTCTTGGATTGCCTTCATGGAGCACGGATAAAATGGAGGATGTGGATAAAATACTGGATAAGGCTTTCAAGACCAATGACGGTCCGGTGCTGGTGGAGTTCAAGGTCGTAAAAGAGGATATGGTATTCCCGATGGTACCGTCAGGGGCTTCCATTTCAGATATGATTATTAAAAGACTTAACCCGAAGAGGATGGTATAGCATGAGACACACGATATCGATTGTTGGTGGAAAACACTTTTGGCTGCGTTTGACCGCGTGGCGACGATGTTTAGTGCAAAGGGGTTTAATCTGCACAGTATTACCATTGGTGAAACGGAAATCCGCGATATTTCAAGAATGACAATTGTAACATCCGGTGATGATCAGATCATTGATCAGGTGGTGAAACAACTAAATCGGTTTGTCGATACGATCAAAGTGATCGATCTGACTGGTCAGAAGACGAACTGAGACGCGAACTGGCGCTGATCAGTGTAAACTATCCAGAGTGCGTCCTTGGAGAAGATTGAAAAATATCAATGATATTTTTCGTGGCAAGGTGGTTGATATCAACAACAAATCTATCACCCTGGAAATCACCGGTCCACCGGCAAAAGTAAACGCGGCTGTAAATGTCCTCATGCCATACGGCATCATCGAAATGGCCCGCTCCGGTACCGTGGCGTTGAAACGTGGTGAACAGAAAAAAGTATCCCAAAAAAGAACTCGATTCGATTACAATTTAGGAGAAAAGACACATGAAAGTGTATTATGACGGTGATACCTCCCTCACACCCTTAAGGATAAAAAAATCACGATACTGGGATTTGGCAGCCAGGGGCATGCGCATGCTCTGAATCTGAAAGATAGCGGGATGAATGTCTGTGTTGGTTTACGATCAAGGAGTGCTTCGGTTGCAAAAGCTGCAGAAATCCGGCCTGGAAGTAAAAGATATGGATGCAGCGGTCGCATGGGCCGATGTCATCATGGTATTATTACCTGATCAGAATCAGAAAAAAGTGTATGATGAACAGATCGTTCCACATCTGAAAGATGGCGATACACTTGGTTTTTGCCCATGGTTTCAATATCCACTATAAACAGATCGTACCGCCCACAAATGTAAATGTGATGATGATTGCCCCAAAGGGACCGGGACATCTGGTCCGCCGCACATTTACCGAAGGCAATGGCGTCCCCTGTTTGATTGCGATCCAACAGGATTATACCGGCGATACACGTGACCTGGCGCTTGCCTGGGCTAAAGGAATCGGAGGGACAAAGGCTGGCGTAATCGAGACCAATTTTAAGGATGAAACCGAAACAGATCTCTTCGGTGAACAGGCCGTCCTTTGCGGCGGTTCTGCAGAACTGATCAAAGCCGGATTCGATACGCTGGTAGAGGCAGGTTATCCGGCTGAACTGGCATATTTTGAATGTATGCATGAACTGAAACTGATCGTGGATCTTTATTATGAAGGCGGTCTGAGCCGGATGAATTATTCGGTCAGTGATACTGCCGAATATGGTGGCATGACACGCGGTAAAAAAGTTATTACCGATGAAACACGCAAAGCCATGAGTCAGATTTTGAAGGAAGTTCAGAATGGGACATTTGCCCGTGAGTGGCTTAGTGAATATGCCGATGGACAACCGAATATGAATAAACTGCGGGAAGAAACCAAAAACCATCCGATTGAAAAAGTCGGCGCCAAACTGCGTGAAATGATGGCCTGGATATTAAATCCGAAAAAAAGTGAGGTTGATGTATGACCGGAAAACTGACCCTACTTCCCGGGGATGGTATCGGACCGGAAGTAATGGAAGCAGCGGTCCGGGTGATGCAACATGTGGCCGAACGGTTTAATTTTACTTTCGAACTCGAAGAAAAGCTGATCGGAGGTGCTTCAATCGATCAATTCGGTACACCTCTGGCGGATGAGACCGATACGAAGCCTGCCTTGGATCTGATGCGGTTCTGCTGGGTGCCGTCGGCGGACCGCAATGGGAAGATCTCGAGCATCAAATGAAGCCTGAAGCCGGGCTGTTGCGCATTCGTAAATCGCTGGAGCTTTATGCCAATATGCGGCCGGCAAAAATTTATCCGCCCTTTCTGGATAGCTTCATCGCTGAAAAAAGAGGTCCTCCGGAATGTCGATTTTGTAGTACTACGTGAACTAACCGGAGGAATTTACTTTGGTAACCCGCGCGGGTACAACACAGTAAAAGGCTGGAACACGATGGTCTATAACCGGTTTGAAGTCGAGCGAATTGCTGAAATGGCCTTTAAAATGGCATCCGATCGCAAACGCGTGGTAATTTCGGTGGATAAAGCCAATGTGCTCGAAGTATCCCAATTCTGGCGTTCGGTTGTCCGGGAGGTACACAAAAAGTTTCCTGCTGTCGAGCTTGCGCCATATGTATGTGGATAATGCTGCGATGCAGATTGTCAGAGATCCACGGCAGTTTGATGTGATCGTAACATCGAATATGTTCGGTGATATTTTAAGTGATATCGCCGGGATGATTACCGGCTCACTCGGTATGCTGCCCTCGGCAAGTATTGGCAAAAAATATGCCCTGTATGAACCGGTGCATGGAAGTGCCCCCGACATCGCCGGCGAGAATAAAGCGAATCCGATCGCCATGATTGCATCGGTAGCCATGATGTTTGCACATACTTTTCAAATGACCAAGGCGGCAGAGGTGATTGAAGAAGGGATTTCCAGAACACTTGGAAAGGGCTTTCGAACCATTGATGTCTACCAAAAAGGTGACCAACTCGTTTCAACGACAGAAATGACCGATGCAATCCTCGAACACGTGGAAGAAATTATCAACGAACAGGCACTGGGTGTTTTTACACTATAGAGGTTTAAGGTGAATGACCGGATCATAATCTTTGATACAACCCTGAGGGATGGCGAACAATCGCCAGGGGCATCATTAAATTTGCACGAAAAACTTGAGATCGCACATCAGCTGGCTAAGTTGAAGGTAGATGTGATCGAAGCCGGTTTTCCTGTCTCATCGCCGGAGCAGTTTGATGCTGTGAAATGTATTTCGGATGAAGTCCCATCCATTATCGCGGGACTTGCACGGGCCAATGAGAAGGATATTAGAGCGGCCTATGACGCCCTTCGTGGTGCGCCGAAGAAGCGCATTCATACTTTCAGCAGCACGTCGGATCATCATATTTTAGGAAAGTTTAGCGGTGACCGGTATGGGCGCAATCTAGAAGAAAAGCGTAAAACCGTCCTGAAGATGACCCGTGATTCGGTGACTTACGCAAGAACCCTTTGTGAGGACGTTGAGTTCTCAGCAGAAGATGCCGGTCGTACGGATATCGGATATCTTTGTGAGGTTGTCGCTACAGCGATCGAAGCCGGTGCCGGAACCATTAATATTCCCGATACTACAGGATATACCCTGCCAACGGAATTTGCCGGTATTATCCGCGAATTAAAGCAGCGGGTTGAGCATATTGATCAGATCGTTTTGAGTGTACATTGTCATAACGATCTGGGGTGTGCGGTGGCAAATTCACTTGCGGCAATCGACGACGGGGCCCGGCAGGTGGAGTGTACGATCAACGGTATCGGTGAAAGGGCCGGTAATGCTTCGCTCGAAGAAATTGTGATGGCGCTTAAAGTACGGCACGATTTAATGCATTTCGGCACAAATATTGAAACCATCGAATTATATAACACCAGCCGGATGGTTTCCGGCTTTACCGGGATCATTGTTCAACCAAACAAGGCCATTGTAGGTGAAAATGCCTTCGCCCATGAATCGGGTATTCATCAGGACGGTATGCTGAAAAACCGCAATACCTATGAGATCATGACGCCTGCAACGGTGGGCGTGCCGCGCACAAAAATTGTTCTGGGGAGACATTCGGGACGTCATGGATTAAAATCCCGCCTGAGAGAACTTGGTTATCATTTGACGGACAATGAAATGGATCGCTTGTACAACAGATTTATTGAAGTTGCCGACAAAAAGAAGGAAGTCTTCGATGATGACTTGCGCATTCTGATGGGTGATGAGATCTTCCGGGAGAATATGTATTTCCAGATTGAAGACCTGCAGGTTCACTCGGGCACCCGTATGATTCCGACAGCGACAGTCCGGGTACGCAAAAATAAGCGGGTAATTCAGGAATCGGCCACAGGGGATGGGCCGGTGGATGCTGTCTTTAATTCAATCGACCGTGCGATAAAGCGTAAAGTCAGAATAGAATCCTACCAGGTCCGTTCGGTCACAGCTGGCCGTGAAGCCATGGGAGAAGCGGTAATCCGGATCCGCAATGCCGGAAAAACGTATGTCGGCCGGGGCGTTTCAACCGACGTGATCGAAGCCAGCGCCAAGGCGTATCTGCAGGCGATCAACATGCTGGAGAAAGATAAGAAAATGCTGACGAAACAATCTAAACTTAAATCCCAAATACAGGAAAGATAAAATGGGAATGACGATTACGGAAAAGATTCTGGCCAGGGCAGCGGAGAAAACCAAAGTCATCGCCGGTGAAAATGTCTGGTTAAATGTAGATGTTTTGATGACCCATGATGTCTGCGGTCCGCCGATGATCCAGATCTGGAAAAGGGAATTCGGCGAGAAGGCGAAAATATGGGATAAAAATAAACTGGTGATATTTCCGGATCATTACATTTTCACCGCCAACGAACACGCCAATCGCAACGTGAATATACTGCGTGAGTTCGCCCATGAATATGATCTGCCGAATTATTATGATGTAGGGACCGAACGGTATAAGGGGGTTTGTCATATAGCGCTGGCGGAAGAGGGCTATAATACTCCGGGAGCGGTACTTTTTGGCACCGATTCACACACCTGTACATCCGGCGCGTTCGGCATGTTTTCAACGGGTGTTGGCAACACAGACGCGGCCTTTATCCTGGGGACAGGGAAGATCTGGGAGAAAATTCCTGAATCGATAAAATTTACATTTGATGGCGCTCTGCCAACCTATCTTACCGCAAAGGATCTTATTCTTCAGGTCCTGGGTGAGATCACCACCGACGGCGGGACCTACCGCGCCCTTGAATTTGATGGTCCGGCGGTGTTTGATCTCGATATGTATGAGCGGATGACGCTGACCAATATGGCGATTGAAGCAGGTGCGATGAACGGAATTATTGCAGCGGACGGGGTTACCGAAAAGTATGTAAAAGAACGAACCGAAATTCCGTATGAAATTTATAACAGCGATCCCGATGCGAAGTATCACAGTACGTACCATTTTAATACCGGTCAAATTGAACCTCTTGTCGCAAAACCGCATAGTCCCGACAACAGAGATACCGTTCGAAATGTTGAGGGTACATCCCTGACCAAATGTTATATCGGGTCATGTACCGGTGGCAAGATCACCGATTTTCAGGCGGCTGCGAAGATCCTTATCAATCAAGAAGTTAAAGTACCGACTTTTGTTGTCCCTGCAAGCACAGCGACAGCAAATCAGATGGATGAGGAAACATACAAGGGCATCTCTTTACGTCAGATATTTGAAAAGGCCGGTTGTGTGATCGCGCAATCATCTTGTGCGGCATGTCTCGGCGGACCTTCGGATACGATAGGGCGTGCGGTGGATCGGGATGTTGTGATATCTACTACAAACCGGAATTTTCCGGGGCGGATGGGCAGCAAAAAATCAGAGGTTTATCTGGCATCCCCATATACTGTTGCCGCTTCTGCCGTCCGGGGTGTAATTACCGATCCGCGGGAGTTTTTGATTTAGACTGTCATGGCGAAGCAATGTATTGTAAATATTGATATTATGAGATTCCTTCGCTGCGCTCGGAATGACACATATGCACATATTTATCTGATTGAAAATATTGTTCATTATGAACCACGGAGTGGCACAGGGAAATCCATGAAATAGCTCATCCAGGATCCCAGGGAAACGCCTGGAGTCCTGAGCATCGTAATGACAAGTAAAATTTAATTGTTCCGAGGTTATTTTAATAGTCTGTGTATTTCCGTGGTGTGTTAATCGGGTTAAAAAAGCAAGGATTTATCATGCAAAAGACAATTGAGGGAAAAGCTTACGTGCTTGGTGCGAACATTGATACCGATCAGATCATCCCGGCCGAGCATCTGGTATATAGTCTGACCGATCCCGATGAATCGAAAAAATATGGTCATTTCGCCCTTTCGGGTGTCCCGCCAAGTCAGGCAGGTCTGCCCGGAGGTAAGATTCCATTTGTAAATGGAGAAGGGCACAGATCTGCCTATTCAATTATAATCGGCGCAGGAAATTTCGGTTGTGGATCATCACGGGAGCACGCACCGTTTGCGCTGCAGATGGCAGGTGTCCAGGCCATCATAGCCGACTCCTACGCACGAATATTTTACCGAAATGCAGTTGACGGTGGTTTTCTGATCCCGCTTGAATCAGATGCACTGCTCTCCCGAAAGATCAGAACGGGTGATATGCTGAAAATCGATCTCGCGAAGAATCAGGTTGTCAATGTCACCAAAGATGAAGTATTCCCTCTCAAACCGCTCGGTGAAGTGCTACCTATAGTAGAAGCGGGGGGAATATTCGAATACGCCCGTAAAACGGGTATGATTTAATCCATAGTACAGCAGAGGAACAAGATGAAAATTGAATTGTTTGATACAACGTTGCGGGATGGAACCCAGGGCGAGGCTATCAACCTGTCGGTTCAGGATAAATTATTGATCACCGAGAAGCTGGACGATTTTGGAATCGACATTATTGAGGGCGGATGGCCCGCCAGCAACCCGCGAGATGAAGATTACTTTAAGCGTGTGCGGAAATTGAAATTAAGTCATGCAAAAATATGCGCCTTTGGATCGACCGCACGCTACCCGGATAAGGTCAAAGAAGATCCAAACATTCAGGGATTATTACATTCTGAGACCCCGGTAATATCTATTTTTGGGAAAACGTGGCGTTTCCACTCAAAAATGAGCCTCGGGCTGACCGATGAGGAAAATGAACAATTGATCCATGAATCGGTGCGTATTTTGCGTGAACACGGAAGAAGGGTGGTCTTTGACGCCGAGCATTTCTTCGATGGATACAAAGACGATGCGAATTTTGCCTTGCGTATGATTCGTGCAGCCGAAGCAGCAGGGTCCGATGTCATTGTGCTTTGTGACACCAACGGCGGCTCATTACCGCATGAGGTTACCCGTATTGTTGCCGATGTGAAAAAGAACCTGAAAACACCGGTCGGTATTCATGCACATAATGATGGCGGCGTAGCAACTGCCAACTCATTGACTGCGATCGATCAGGGAGCCGTACATGTTCAGGGAACCATAAACGGCGTGGGAGAACGTTGTGGCAATGCAAATCTCTGTAATGTCATCCCGAATCTTAAACTCAAAATGGGGCATACGTTCCAGGCGGATATTCAGATTGATAAAATTACGTCGTTATCTCATTTTGTTTATGAATTAATGAATATGGTGCCGGATAACCGTGCTCCGTTTGTGGGTACGGCGGCTTTTACACACAAGGGCGGCATCCATGTGAGTTCAATTCTAAAAGACCGGCGCATGTATGAACATATCGATCCAAAACTGGTTGGAAACCAACAGCATGTTATCGTGTCTGACCTTTCAGGACAAAGTAATATCCGGTATAAGGCGAAGCAATTGGGTATTGAACTTCCGGATGATAAGGAATTCAGCAAAAATTTTGTCCAGTTTATCAAGTCACTGGAATTTGAAGGATTTCAGTTTGACGGTGCAGAAGCATCTTTTGAACTCTTACTCCTGACAGAATTGAAAGAATATGAGCCTTATTTCAAGGTAACCTATGCCAAAACAAATGTTTTGTTTGATGAAAAGGCACAAAAATATGCAGAAGCTGTGCTAAAAGTAAAAGTTGGGGATGAAATTGAACATACTGCGGCGGATGGCAACGGCCCGGTAAACGCACTCGATAAAGCACTGCGAAAAGCTCTGAAACGGTTTTTCCCCGAAATAAAAGAAGCGCATCTGGTTGATTATAAGGTTCGGGTTCTCGGTGAAAACGACGGTACTGCCGCAAGGGTTCGTGTTCTGGTCGAGAGCAGCGATGGTGAGCATACCTGGTCGACGGTTGGCGTATCCGAAGATATTATTGAGGCAAGTTTGCAGGCTTTGAGTGACAGCCTGAATTACAAAATATATAAAAATGAACAAGGCGGCCGCGTTGCAATGAGTGGTTAGGCTGTACGTCTCATCACGGCAATGGAAAGATCATCGGTCAACCGGGCATTGCGCTCGAACCGGTTAATGATGTCGAGAATCTTTTCCCCGACCGACCGCGCCGGCAGATCTTGGACGGACTGGAGTATCTCAAATATTCGCTTATCTTCAAAAAAGTGGCCGGTTTCGTCACGTGCGTCCGTCAGGCCGTCGGAATAAAGAAACAACATATCGCCTTTTTTCAATTTTAGATTTTGTTCTTTGTAGCCCGTATCTGCCATGATGCCAAGTGCGGGATCGCCCTTAGCCAGTTCCCGCAACTTCCCTCCTGTACTTAGAATGGGAGGCATATGTCCGGCGTTGACATATTGCACTTCTTCAGTTGCCGAGTTTAATTCGAGGTATATTAATGATGCAAAGGCATTTGCCTGGGTGTCCCGGTAATAGATTTTGTTTATCCGGTCGGCAAGTTGATCCAGTGTACCCGATGCACCTGCAAACGCACGTAATGTTGCCTGGAGCTTGGCCATCAGGAGGGCAGCTGGCAGTCCTTTTCCGGAAACATCTCCGATGGCAAGACCAAATTGTTCGGGTGTTATTCGAATAAAATCCAGTAAATCACCGCCGACCTCATTAACTGAACGGGTGTAGAGCCAGAAATCCCAACCGGGCACAACCGGGCTTCTTTCAGGCTGAAGGGCTTGCTGAACGGAACGTCCCGCTTCGAGTTCTTCACGGGCAAGTAGTTTATCTTTCAGCTCGAGTATGATGATGAGGAGCAACAAAAGGACCCCAAAGAGAATTTTCTGCTGTTCAAGGTTACTCCGTGCGGAAAGCAGCAATATGATCGCTATAATAAGGATAATGCGCCGAAAGGAGGATAGTTTTAGTATTGAATATTTGAGCAGCCAGAAAAATATATACATCCAGCGACGAATCCGGCCCATTTGTTCCAGCCGGACCTGTAACTCATAACTCAGATAGTATTCCCTAAGATCGGAAAAATCCTGCTGAATAGAGTAAAAAAATCTACCTGAGAAAAAGTCTTTGAAAAACTGTCCAAAGTCCAGAAAAATAGTATTAAAAAATTTTTGTTCCTGATGTTTTTCTACCATTGTATCTCCATTATATATGAAGATGTTCACAATCTACTTACGTCGAAATGTCAGAAATGGTTTCCAATTATATAACAGGTGACTGAATCAATTGGGTTAAAGTTTGATAAGCACAAAATAATGTGATATTTTATTGCCAACAGCAATACTTTATAGGAAAATTGAATCATGAAATTTCCGGCTCATCTGGTCAATATGAAATCTGTCTTTACACCCAATTATAGTCGTCAGGATGTATAAAATCATTAAAAACAAAAGATTACTTATATACAAACCGGAGGGTGTGCTAACCGATACCGGGATCATGGATTATATCAACCGGGTATTACAGGATGCTGATTTTAAGGCCGGTTTGTTAGAGTTTATCGATCTGAGTTCTGTCACTGAGTGGCAATTAACGCATTCCGAAGTTGAAAAAATAACATTCTTTGATAATGTCGATATGTCACCGATCAAAAAGATTGCAAAGACCGGAATTTATGCCCCTACGGATATCGCCTTTGGCATGGCCAGGATGTATCAGACACTGGCCGAAAGATATCACTCCGATATCTTTATCTCCAAGGATTTGGAAGAAGCAACGCAATATCTGGGATTTTCTGCAAAAGATATCGCTGCTCTCCTCGGTTGAACCTTGTTTCAACCTAAACATTTATCCTTCAAATTCGTATATAACGGATTAATAATTTGAAATCAGATACAGGATTATTGCCATGAAAAAAATACCTGTTGGTGTTTTGGGTGCCACCGGTAGTGTCGGACAAAAGTTCATCCAGTTGCTGACCGATCATCCCTGGTTTGAGATAACGGAAATTGCCGCCTCGGAAAAATCAGCCGGTAAAACATACGGGTCGCATGTGAACTGGTTTCTTGAAGGCGATATCCCTTCTCGTATAAAAAATAAAGAAATTAAGCCCTGTGTACCTGGTCTGGATTGTCGCCTGGTGTTTTCAGGGCTGGACGCCCGTATTGCCGGAGAAACTGAGTCATCTTTCGCCAACGCCGGTTACTTTGTCGTTTCCAATTCGAAAAATCACCGCAATGATCCGGATGTGCCGCTGATGGTGCCGGAAATCAATCCCGGTCACCTGCAATTGTTAAAAGTACAAAAATATGGTAACGGTAAAATCATTACGAATCCCAACTGTAGTACCATTGGATTGGTACTGGCATTAAAGCCGTTGATCGATCGGTTTGGTCTTCAGACGGTCAATGTGGTTACCATGCAGGCGATCTCCGGTGCGGGATTTCCCGGTTTGTCAGGACTGTCGGTCCTGGAAAATGTCGTACCGCACATCGGTGGTGAAGAGGCAAAAATGGAGCAGGAACCACTCAAGATATTTGGAACATTCAACGGAGACCGGATCGACCCCGCGAATCTGACCATTAGTGCTCAGTGCAACCGGGTACCGGTGATTGACGGGCATACTGAATCGGTCCAGGTGCGCCTGGAAGAGCGTACTTCGCCGGAAGCAGTGATCGAGGCCTGGAAGAATTTCAGCGGTCAACCGCAAGAGAAGAAATTGCCTTTCGCACCCGAGCATCCGATTTACTATTTTGCACGTCCCGATTATCCACAACCACGTTTACATCGTATGCTTGATAAGGGAATGGCCGTGAGTATCGGCAATCTGAGGCCATGTCCGCTCTTCGATTATAAGTTCACCGTTTTGTCTCATAACACCATTCGCGGTGCGGCCGGGGGTGCCATTTTATGTGCCGAACAACTCCACGCCGAAGGGTGGCTGGATTGAAAAAGGTAAAACTCAGGCATGAAAAGATACATGTTTTCGCTCCGGCGACGGTAGCCAATGTGGGATGCGGTTTTGATATCTTCGGATTTGCATTACATGAACCGGGCGATGAACTTGAACTGAAAATAACCGATACACCGGGTGTGCGGATTGATGATATATCCGGTCTGGTAACGGATCTGCCGCGGGAAGTCGAGAAAAACACCGCCGGTAAAGCGCTGCAATCATTTTACAAAATGCTGAAGCCGGATTTTGGTTTGTCGGTTACATTACACAAGAATATGCCTGTCGGCAGTGGGCTGGGCTCAAGTGCGGCCAGTGCGGTTGCAGCGGTTTTTGCGTTAAACGCAATGCTGGAAACCCCCTTCGATAAAAAAATGCTGCTGAAATTTGCGATCGCCGGAGAGCGAATCACATCAGGTGACACGATACATCTGGATAATATAGCCGCATGCCTGTGGGGCGGGTTTATACTGGTGCAGAGCAAAGATCCGGTCAACATTATTGAACTGCCGGTGCCGGAAGAACTTTTTTGTGCAATTATTCATCCCCGGATTGAGATCCGGACAAAGGAATCGAGACAAATTTTAAAAAAAGATATCTCCCTCACCGATGCGGTGATCCAATGGGGTAATATAGCCGGATTTGTAACGGCACTTTTCCGGAAGGATTATGCATTGATCGCAGCTACACTAAAGGACGTCGTAGCTGAACCTAACCGATCGATCCTGATCCCGCACTTTACTAAAATGCGGGATATAGCGCTGCAAACCGGGGCGCTTGGTCTGGGTATATCGGGTTCGGGACCCTCGGTTTTTACCCTGAATGTCAGCAGGAAAAAGGCGGAGGAAGTCGGTGTCGCGATGGCAGAGATTCTTGAACATGATGATATTGGATACGACCTTTTCATTTCATCGATAAATAAAAAAGGACCTAAAATAATCAGCAGGCAATAGGCGATAAAAGATTAGATCAAAGATAAAAGGAAAAAGATGAAAGGCAAAAGGCATAAGATAAAGGGAAAAACAGCAGACAATAGGTGGTTGGCCGTGTAGGGGCATGGCGTGCCATGACCGATAAATCGTTGAACTATCAACTTGTTGAACCTCAAAAGATGAAATATTATAGTACGAAGAATAAAATAAACAGGGTGTCATTCCGTGAAGCGGTCCTTACAGGTATCGCTGCCGATGGCGGGCTTTTCATGCCGGAAATATTTCCTGTTATACCGGCGGAAACGATTGCAGCAATGTCCGATATGACACTCGCAGAGATTGCCCTAAAAGTGGTTCGACCGTTTGTTCAGCCCCTGGATGATACGGTCCTTGAGACCATGGTCCGGGAAAGTATAAATTTTTCGGCACCGATAAAAGAACTATCAGATACACTTAAAATTGTGGAACTCTGGCATGGTCCCACACTGGCCTTTAAAGATTTTGGTGCACGTTTTCTGGCCCGCATGTTATCATGGACTCTGAAAGAAGAAAAAAAGAACGTCCTGATTCTGGTCGCCACGTCTGGAGATACGGGCAGTGCGGTAGCGCAGGGATTCTACGGAATGCCCGGTATTACCGTCGGCCTGCTTTATCCAAAGGGTAAAGTCAGCTGGATCCAGGAAAAACAACTCACGACTGTAGGGGGAAATGTATATGCCTTTGAAGTGGATGGATCCTTTGATGATTGTCAACGTTTGGCAAAGCATGCCTTTGCCGACTGTGAACTGCATGACCATTTTTATCTGACATCCGCAAATTCCATCAATATCTGCCGGTTGTTGCCCCAGATGTTTTACTATTTTTTTGCGGTTAGCAGGATGCACAAACAGGGTCGGCCGGTAGTGGTATGTGTACCTTGCGGGAATTTTGGAAATCTAACCGCCGGTCTTATTGCCGGTAAAATGGGATTGCCGGTTGAGCGTTATATTGCTGCCGTAAATGCCAATCGTGTTTTCGCGGAATTTATGAAGAGCGGAAATTTTGTACCACGGTCGGCAATACCAACAATTTCAAATGCAATGGATGTCGGAGATCCCAGTAATTTTTACCGGATCTGGGATCTGTTCAACGGCGATATTGACATGATGCGCCGGCAGATCAACAGTTACAGTATCGATGATACAGATACAAAGAGCGGTATCCGGGAAATGTGGGAGCAATATGACTATTTAATTGATCCCCACGGTGCAGTTGGTTATCAGGCGATCAAGCAACACCGGAAAAATAACCGGGGTGATTATCAATACATATTGTTGGAAACAGCTCATCCGGCAAAATTTAAAGACATTATGGAGACGGTTATCGATGCGAAAATCGAAATGCCGGAGCAGCTGGGGCGGGCACTTGAAAAAGACAAAACCGCGATTGCGGTAAAAAATACATATGAAGATTTCAGGCAGCAATTAATGCACAGCATTGCAGGATAGGATACAGATGCAGGTATATAAATTCGGAGGCTCATCGGTAGGCACCCCTGAACGGATCGGGAAAGTCTTGAATATCATTGAAACCGCAACCAGACAGCCCGGTGCTCTCGCTGTCGTGTTTTCTGCCTATCAGGGGATAACAAATCAGCTGATTGGGATGGGACAGCAGGCTGCACGCGGAGATCAAAAATACATTCAGATACTGCGGAAAATGGAAGATCGTCATATATCCGTCGTCCAATCCCTCATCGGCATAAAGTCACGCAGTTCGGCATTGACGCAGCTGAAAACTTAGGCTTAATGAACTGGAAGAAATCCTGCACGGTGTATTTTTAGTCAAAGAACTAACACCAAAAATGCTTGATTATATCATGAGTTTTGGTGAGCGGATGAGCACGTACACCGTCGCCATGGCACTTCGCGATCGTGGCGTCGAAGCTGAGTTCGTTGATACCCGGGATGTTTTTCGAAGTGATGACAATTTCGGTCGGGCCAGGATAGATTTCCGAACGACAAACCAACGTATTCGCAGGGTATTTTCTGATGAGAAAAAGGTCTATATCGTAACCGGCTTTATTGCAGCCACAGCTCAACACGAGACAACGACCATTGGTCGGGGAGGGTCGGACTACACGGCATCGGTATTGGGCGCAGCACTGCAGGTAAATGAGATTGTTATTTGGACCGATGTTGACGGGGTACTGACCGCAGATCCCAACAAGGTAGCGGGGGCATTTCCGATAGCACAACTGACCTATGAAGAGGCCATGGAGACTTTCGCATTTTGGCGCAAAGGTAATTTATCCGCCGACAATGCAACCGGCGCTGGATAAACACATTCCAATCCGGGTAAAAAACAGTTTCAATCCCGAATTTGAAGGTACCGTGATCAGCCGCCACCGGGAAACCGGCAAGGAGTTGATCAGAGGCATTTCATCGATTGATGAAGTGGCCTTACTGATGATACAGGGCAGTGGGATGATTGGAATGGCCGGTATTGCCCATCGCCTGTTTGAAGCCCTGGCACGTGAAAAGATAAATGTCATTATGATCTCGCAGGCTTCCTCCGAACACTCGATCTGTCTGGCCATACCGCCCGATTGCGCCTCACGGGCCGAGTCTGCAGTACGTGAGGAATTTCGGTATGAAATTCAGCAACGGGTGATAAGTAATGTCAATATTGAACCCGACATGGCCATCATAGCCGTAGTTGGTGAAAATATGCGTCATAAAAGAGGAATCGCCGGGAGGGTTTTTCAGGCCCTTGGTGAGAACGGGGTAAATATTTCCGCCATTGCACAGGGATCTTCCGAGTTGAATATCTCCATGGTAATCGATCACGAAGACGAAGTGCAGGCGCTGAACGCTCTGCATCATTCCTTTTTCCCCACCGAAACCAGACAGTTAAATATTTTCCTTGCCGGTCCCGGTCTTATCGGGGGTACCTTGTTGAAACAAATAAAACAGTTCAATGAGTCCCATGGGACGGATAGAAGATTGCGGTTACATTTGGCCGGGATCATGAACAGCCGGCGCATGGTCATCAGTAAGCCAGGTATTGACCCGCTGTCCTGGAAGGAGATCATTGATCGATCCGGAGAAAAAGCAGGGCTAAAGGGGTTTATCGATGGGATCAAACAATCGGGACTCGCCCAACCGGTTCTGGTAGACTGTACGTCCAGCGAACAGGTTGCCGGGATGTATCCGGAAATTCTTGAAACAGGTATCGCAATCGTCACCGCCAATAAAAAAGCAAACACCAGAGAAACGGCCTTCTACCAGCGTCTCAGACCTTATGCCAATACAAAATATTTCTATGAGACCAATGTGGGTGCAGGTTTACCCGTCGTCGGCGCAATCCGTGATCTTGTTGCAACGGGCGACAAGATTACCCGTATTGAAGGGGTTCTCTCCGGAACATTAAGTTATCTTTTCAACACCTTTGACGGATCACAGGCATTCAGTGAGCTTGTCAGAGATGCACATGATAAGGGATATACCGAACCTGATCCACGTGATGATCTCAATGGAATGGATGTTGCCCGGAAAATTCTGATCCTCCTCAGGGAAGCCGGTTTCAGATCCGAACTGACTGAAATTGAAGTCCAGAATCTTGTTCCGGAGGAGGCAAGGAAAACGAAAGCTGTCGAGGACTTTTACAGGATTTTACAGCGGTTTGATGACGAATTTTTACAACGTGTGCTGGATGCGCAAAAAGAGAAAAAGGTGTTGCGCTATCTGGCCCGCTTTTTACCGGGCAAAGCGACAGTCGGACTGGTCGCAGCAGATTCCAAAAACCCTTTTTATTGGCTGGATGGTGGTGAAAATATGGTGGTAATCTATTCGACCTATTACAGCGAACAACCGTTGATTATTCGTGGCCCGGGCGCCGGTGCTCAAGTAACCGCCTCCGGTGTCCTGGCAGATATCCTTCGTCTGGGCAGAGGTCCGTCTTAGACAGGTGTTATCGTTACCAGTGCGATTCAATATACGTCTTGTGCAGCAGCCGGACGGTCTTATTTATCTCCTTCTGATCGATAATAAACATAAAACTGATCTGGGATGTATTCTGGGAAATCAATTCCGGATAAATACCTGATTCCTGCAGAAGTCTTAAGATCTGCCAGGTGACCTGGGGATTCTTTTGAACATCACTTCCCACAACGCTCACAATGGCTTTTTCCGATTCGAGTCGCGTATCACCACCCAGTGGCAGGTTTTCCAGGATCCGGTCAATGTTTGCTGTATTTTCGATGGTTAAGGATAACCGGGTTGCCGATTTATTGACCGCATAAACATGTTTACCGTACCGGGCCATTTCCTGGAAAAAACGGCCCAGTAAATCGGGTGCGATGAAAATACTGGAAGACTGAACCGTGATCAGGGTGATATTCTCCTTATAGGCGACGGATTTAATCATGGAAGGTCCGGATTCTGAATTCTGATTGACGATCAGGGTCCCATTTTGTTCGGGATGATGCGAATTAAGGACTCTGACCGGAATACCTTTTTTTAAAGCCGGCTGGATTGCCGCGGGATGGAGTACACGTGCTCCGAAGTACGATAACTCACAGGCTTCCTCAAAGGTCATCACTTCAAGCGGCCGGGCAAATGGAATGATCGTCGGGTCGGCGGTCAGAATCCCATTAACATCGGTCCAAATTTGAATTTCCTCCACACCTAGTGCCGCCCCCAGAAGTGAAGCTGAGTGGTCTGATCCATTACGACCCAGAGTGGTGGGCACCCCATCCACGGTTGCTGACACAAATCCCTGGGTAACAATCGTATCATGTTTCCGGATCAAGGGTGGGAAAATCGAACAGGCGGCTTTTGCGATTTCTGTGGGCAGCGGTACGGGACCTTCCTGGTGGTCGGTTGTAAACATAAAACTGCGGGCATCGACAAAGTTTGAATCTATGCCGTTCTCACGCAGCAATGCATTGAGAATACGTGAGGAGAGAATCTCACCAATTGAAAGTGCGGCATGTTTTAGATTGGGAATTTCAACCCGTACTGTCTCCAGGGCACCAAGAAGCACCCGTAATTTTTCGATTTCGGAATCGATAAAATATTTCATACTATCGTGGGAGGGGGTATCCTGAAACAGGGCGTCGATCATGGTCGTATGCCGGACGCGGATCTGATTTACAGTGGCTTTCATGGCCCGGTCATTCTGATGCAGCGCCTCATCCAGCGATTTTTCGAGCATGTCTGTGATACCCGATAGTGCTGATACAACGATCACCGGCTGCTTTGATAGATTTGATTTGATAATGTGGGCCACATTGCGCATCGCCTTTTCATTCTTAACCGACGTACCACCAAATTTCATGATAATCATTGTTGGATATCCATGTTTTATTTCACCAATTAAGTCATTAAACCACAGAGTTTCAAAGAGAGAATACCAAGAATATTATAAATTAAAGCATAATTACATCGTACGATCTCTAATCCTAAAATTCCTAATTCCTAATTCCTAATTCCTAATTCCTAATTCCTAATTCCTAATTTAACATCTCTGTGGTTTTTTAAATCGTCGTAGCTATTCAAGAAACGGTCTCAGTATCTGATCCAATTGGCCGAACTCGACCAGAAAAGCATCATGGCCTAAAACGGATCTCATTTCGGTATATTGGGCACCGGGAATACCCTGCGCAATCGTTTTTTGTTCGTGGGCCGGATAGAGAATGTCACTATCGATCCCAATACACATGCATCGCGCGGTTATCGACCCAAGAACATCCGCCATTGTACCGCGGTTGCGGGAGATGTCATGATGGTCCATGGCCCAGGTAAGATACAGGTAACTATTCGCATCAAACCGACGCACCAGTTTGGAACCCTGATACCGAAGGTAACTCTCTACTTGAAATATGTTTTCCGGATTTATCTGCTCTCTGTCTTCATAGATACGCTGACGGGCAAAACGATCCTCGTAAACCAGATCCGTCCGGTATGAAATCATACCGATCTTCCTTGCCAGGGCAAGCCCTTTCTCGGGTTGGCGGTCATAATTCCCATTATTCCAATCCGCATCATGCATGATCGCATCTCTTTCGACATGATTGATGGCAATGCACCACGCAGAATGTTGTGCAGCCGTGGCAATTGGAGCGATTCCCAAAACCATTTCAGGATACATCACCGCCCACTCAAGGGTCTGCATACCTCCCAGAGATCCTCCCGTAATGAGTTGTATCTGGTTGACGCCCAGTCTTGTAAGCAGTTTTTTTTGTAAACGCACCATATCGCGGACAGTCACCCTGGGAAAATCCATTCGATACGGCAGGTCGGTTCCCGGCTTCAAACTGGTCGGACCGGTTGTGCCGTAGCAGACTGCCCAGAATATTGGAGCAGATCACAAAATACCGATTGGTATCAAAGGTTTTGCCCGGACCGATCATGCCGTCCCACCATCCGGCCTGGCCGGGTTTCATGGATTTTAGTAAGGGCGCTTCAATCATAACATCTTCAGGATAGACACCTGCGCCGGCCGCATGGGCATCTCCGGTCAATGCATGACAAATTAAAATCACATTATCGCCCGCATCGTTTAACTTACCATGGATTTCATAGGCCACCGTCACAACCGGCAAGATCCTGCCTTCTTCAAGCACGAAGGGATCACCCGGAATACCTATCCGGAGAATCTGGGTTGTTCCACTGAGCTGAGTATTTTTATGCATTACTTTGCCAGCGCCTGTTCAAAATCTTCAATGATATCATCAATATGTTCAAGGCCAACAGATACACGGATCATATCGGGTAACACCCCGCTATCCTGTTGTTCCTTTTCGGATAATTGCTGATGGGTGGTCGAGGCCGGATGTATGACCAGTGTTTTGGCGTCACCCACATTGGCCAGCAGACTGGCCAGTTTTACGCTGTTTACAAATTTCTTGCCGGCTTCCTTTCCGCCGTCAATCCCAAATGCAAGGATTGATCCGAAGTGGTCTTTCCGCAAATATTTCTTCGCACTGTCATGATAGGGGTGTGACGGCAGACCCGGGTACCAGACCCATTTGACTTTTTTGTGTCGCTCAAGCCATCGGGCCAGAGTCAATGCATTCATACAATGACGTTCAACCCGCAACGAGAGGGTTTCCAAACCCTGTAGAAAAAGGAAAGCGTTGAACGGACTCAGGGCCGGGCCCATATCGCGCAACCCTTCCACACGTGCCCGAATGATAAAGGCGATATTTCCGAAAGGTCCGTCATTGCCAAACACATCCCAGAATTTCATACCGTGATAACCGGGATTCGGTTCTGTAAAGACCGGAAATTTTCCGTTCCCCCAATTAAACTTGCCGCCATCGACAATAATACCACCAATAGACGTTCCGTGTCCGCCGATCCATTTGGTGGCGGACGCGGTGATGATATCGGCACCGTGTTCGAGCGGCCGGATAAGGTAACCGCCGGCGCCGAAGGTATTGTCCACAACCATCGGAATACCATGATCATGTGCGACTTTTGCGATGGCTTGAAAGTCCGGGATATTCAATCTGGGGTTACCAATACTTTCAATATAAAGTGCACGGGTTTTTTCGTCAATCAGTTTTGCAAAATTTGCCGGATCATCGCCTTCCACAAATTTTACCTGAATACCCAAACGTGGAAAGGCCACCTTAAACTGATTATATGTGCCCCCATACAGGTTGCTTGTGGAAACGATATTCTCGCCGGCCTGCGCGATCGTGCTCAGGGCAACAAACTGGGCAGCCTGTCCGGAAGCAGTAGCCAGTGCAGCCACACCACCTTCCAGGGATGCAACGCGTTTCTCAAAGACATCGGTTGTCGGATTCATAATGCGCGTATAGATATTTCCGAATTTCTTCAGTTCGAAAAGATCGGCAGCATGGTCGGCATCCTCAAATACATAGGATGTTGTTTGATAAATCGGCACTGCGCGTGCCCCGGTTGCCGGGTCGGCAATCTGACCGGCGTGCAACTGTAAGGTCTCGAATCTATATTGATTGTTCATAGAATATTCCTCCATATTTTGTTATTACCATTTTTCAAATTAAGAATTAGAAATTAATATATTCTAAATATATAAATTACATACCCTTATATCCTATCTCAACCTGCTGTAACTTCCTGCCTACTGCTTGCCCGCCGGAGGCGTGGACTACTGCCGATTAACGATTCCCAATTCCTTATTATTCTCCATCCCACTCTTAGCCGGATTTATTAACCTGACTAACTCATAAACCATCGAGTAACACGGATAAGTGAATGGATTTATTCAATTTATAATTTATTTTTCAGAGGTCTCATAAATAATCAAATTGAATTAGTTTAATATTTTTAATTTATCCGGACATATTAGCCTGAGTAATTAAATTTCAATCGTGTGTAGTCATCCGTGTAATTCAGTGGTAAATTATTCAGGCTAAAAAAAAACCTCTTCAGGTTAAGATCCAGAAGAGGTTTTCACTCGCTTCCTTATCTTCCCCCCAGATCCATCCGGGGCAGGATGTAGCACCTTTCTCTTTAAAGAGAGGTTGCCAAGGTTTCTTCGGGCCCGATCCCTCCACCTTTCTCGATAAGTATATTTTTAATTTCGCTATATTTTAATCCGGGTTGTTTCCTTTCAATTCATTTTTTGAATGGCGTAAAAGTTACGCCGGCGTGACAATGATGTCAAGCCTATCGTAAAAAAATGTATAAATATGCATACGAGTGAATATTTTAATAGTTTCAATCTACAACGTCCGGAAGTAACCAATTTTATGATATGTTTTATCTGCATAATTATCGGTATTAAGCTTAATTATTTGAGTGGTGGATTTGATCTTAAATTATCTCTTCTTAAATTCCATGGAAAGATTATCAGGGTAAGGAGCGATCATGTATAAAAAAAGTATCGAACTATTGAATAAAGCCGTCATGGATGAACTTTCGGCTGTACATCAGTATATGTATTTTCACTTTCACTGCGATGACCAGGGGCTGGATCTGCTGGCCGGGCTGTTTCGCCGTACCGCGATTGAAGAGATGATGCATGTCGAAAAACTGGCCGAACGCATCCTGTTTCTTAAGGGCGAGGTTGAAATGAAAACCGCGGTTGCCGTTAAGAAAATCCACAAGGTGAAAGATATGCTCCAGTTGGCGCGTAAGATGGAAGAGGGAAGTGCAAAAGACTATAACCTCTGGGCCAATGAATGTGCAAAGAATGCGGATTCGGCATCCAAAAAGATATTTGAAGCACTGGTCGATGATGAGGAACGGCATTTTGATCAATACGATACCGAAGTGGATAATATGGATCAGTATGGTGAGAGCTATCTTGCGCTACAAAGCATAGAACGCAGCAAATCCCTTGGCGGACAGCCAGCGGCGGAATAATTATTATTTTCTGCATATCTTCGATATTATATCCGGTTGAATGCTCAATTTAGGGATAAACAAACCGTAATTTTTAGGGTTCTAACAGTTGTTTTACTTAAGCAATGGCATACGGATCAGCCGATTTTGACGGAGAAGATTTCCCGTGCCCTAATATTTCTGCAGCTGATTTTATCACGCTCGCATTAAATATGGCCTGTGCACAGAATAGGCACCCGAGATAAAATGCTCCGAAAGATTATCCGGAAATGATAAACATTTAAAACCATCAGACCGGTTGCATCGATATGATCCTGATGAGCTGTCCCGGAGACAAATCAATCCATGAATGTTTCGTCCAGATATTTTTTTATGTTAACCATGCTTTTCCTCTGCGGCGGTGTTTATGCCCAGCAAATGATTGGCATGTCCTATAATATGGGATTTCCGCAGGGTGAAATGAAATCACAGATCGAGCATAATAGTTATGTCGGATTTGGAATCGAGGGCAGACAGTTCTTCCATACCGATATCACCTTTGGTGTAAGTTTTAACTGGAATAAATTTTCGACCGATAAAACGATTATCTCCGCTGTCCCCGGAGCATCCGGATATGAAGAAAGAAAAATAGACTGTTTTCCGCTGCTCCTAAATCTGCATTATTATTTTTTCGGGGAAAATGACGCGTTCAGGCCCTTTTTTGGACTAAATGCGGGTACATATTTTATCAATAACCGGGTAGCCACAGTGAATGGTCTCAGGCAACAGAAAAACTGGCATTTTGGGTTCGCGCCGGAAATGGGTATAATGACCCGTGTTATGTCCGATCTGCACCTGATGGTGATGGTACGGTATAACTATGCTCTGCAGAGTGGGGAGCTTATGACTATGAATATTGGGGTCTGCATTTGACCTTTATTTCCGTCAGTATCCTGTAGAATTGCACCCGATTTTATATATAACCCTGCGCCAGGTTAACCTTCCCGATTTTTAAAATTGCGCTGGTCAAAAGGCAGGTCTGTATTTATCGGGCACACCTTTCCTGCCATGGGGGGAAGGCTTGAATGTCAAAATGCAATTTAACCACATTAAGAATAAATTTATAGAAACCCGTATAAGAACATATCTGAAAGTAGTTATATGACCAGAATAATATTTTTATCATGGATAATTATCATCTGTATCGCTTTTTCTTCCTGTGGTTCGGGTATCCGGGTCCAATATGATTATGTAAAAAATGAAGACTTCTCAAAGTATCGCACTTTTGATTTTATCAGTCTCCCGAATTCACTCGGTCAGGATTCCAGAAGTCAGCGCTTGTTAAAGAATGCGGTCATCGAGGAGCTGGAACTGGAAGGTTTTGAAATGCGCTTCAGCAAACCCGATTTTTTTATCGTTGTGCATACCTCGGCTGAAACCCGTGTCGAAATTCAAAATTGGGGGTATAATTATGCACCTTATGACCGATATTACGGTGGGTACGGGTATTGGGGGGTGCAAAATCTTTCTGCCTATACCTATGAAGAAGGAACGCTGATCCTTGATTTTATCGATCCAATATCCATGCAGATGGTATGGCGCGGTGTTGCCCAGGGCGTAATTCCGCGGAATGCGTCAACCGACCGGATCATTGAAATTGCCAGAGCGGCTGTTCGGCGCGTGCTGTCTTACTGGCCACCAGAGTAATCCGTTTAAAAAGAATATCGACCGGCAGGTGCGAGCCTCAGATACCGGCAAAAATGTGTACAAATTTATCGGATAAAAATCTGCAAGTCTGACCATAAAATAGCGTCTAATAATATTGCTTTAAGCAAACAGACAGTCGTAACTTACCAGGCTGTAAGATAAAATTCCGGTAATTCAAGGAGTCACAATACAATGACAAATGTAAAAATGATAGGTTTAGTGGGTCTCATTTTCGCTTTTAGCTTGACATGGGGCGGTTGTGGATCAGATTCCTCGGCGGAAGTCGGGACCAAACTAAAAGAGTATGAGATCAAACGCGGGACTTTTGTCAGTACGGTAACCGCAAACGGGATTGTTATACCGATTGACCGGATCGAAATCAAATCGAAAGCCAGCGGATTAATTGAAGAGTTACATGTGGAGGTTGGTGATCATGTTAAGACCGGCGATCTGATCGCCCGCCTGGATCAGCGTGATGAGCAGGCCGCTGTCGGTCAGGCAAGGGCGGATTATGATATCGCGCAGGCGGAACTGGCCAATGCGAAGCGTGCGTACGGGCGGAAGGCGCAGCTTCTTTGCTGAAAACCTTGTTTCAGAAGAAGAGCGCGATCAGATCGAATTAAATCTGGCCGTGGCAAAGGGTAAGCTGATTCAGACAAAAACCATTCTGGAAAGGGCGGAGGAAAGATTGCGGGAGTCCATTGTCAGGTCGCCGATCGATGGCATTATCCTGCAGAAATATGTCGAGCAGGGGCAGATCATAGCATCCGGTGTGAGCAATGTTTCTGGCGGGACACCCATTGTCGATGTCGCTGATATGGCCAGGGTATACATCGAGGCAGGGATTGACGAAATCGATATCGGCCGGATCAAAGCTGGACAAGCGGGTATGGTGGTGGCGGAAGCCTATCCTAAGATGACCTTTACCGGAAAAATTGTAAGGATCGCTCCGGAGGCACGGGTTGAACAGAATGTAACGCTTTTTGATATCGTGCTTGAGGTTGATAATCCCGATGGACGATTAAAATCGGGCATGAACACCACCCTGGAGGTTACACTGGAGCGGAAACCGGATGTTGTACTTGTTCCTACGATGATGCTTTTGCCGACCAAGGAAAAAAATAAATGGCTTGTACAGGTTAAAGCCGGTGCGGGTTACGAATTACGTGAGATCGAGACCGGACTTACCAACTTCCGAGAGGCAGAAGTAATCTCGGGTTTAAAGGAAGGGGATATCGTTGCCGTTGAGATGCAGTCAAGGCTCAAAGAAGACAACAATCGTATGGAGGACCGGATCCGCTCGAGTCGTAGCTTTGGCACATCCAATCGATAGACAGGAAATAAAACATGCTCTTTTTTGAAAATGTAATTCTGGCCCTGCAAAGTTTACGATCAAATCCGTTACGGTCAATACTCACGTTAATCGGGATTGCGGTTGGTATTGCGGCGGTGCTGTATGTGGTTGTACTTGGTGAAATAACCCAGCGCAGCATAAACGAGCGGCTGGAAGCGCTCGGTTCCAATGTGCTATATATCCGGCCCGGTTTCTCGCATCATGGTGGTGTGCGGACGGGAACCGATGTTGTCAATCTGACCTGGGATGATGCACAGGAAATCGAACAGGAATCCGGGGTGATACTTCGTTGTGTTCCGGTAATGGGTGCACGTGCAGATATGGAATATAAAGATCAGAATATCAATACGACCGTCACCGGTTCGACCCCTGATTATGAGATCGTCAGCAATTTAAAATTGGCGGCCGGCCGGTTTTTTACCTCAGAAGAACTTGACCGTAAAGAGCGGGTGTGTGTGATCGGGGCAAAAGTCCGGGAGGAGTCTGTTTGGAACGATGTCCCCGATAGGCGCCTCGGTAATGCTTAATTCACGCCGGTTTACGGTCATTGGCCTCCTGACCCTGATGGGTGAAAATCGCAACAGCCCGGATGATCAGGTTTTTGTACCGTTAACAACCGCCCAGGACCGCATTTTTGGCAGGGAAAATCTGTCCAATATTTTTGCACAAATGCGATCCTCAGACGATTATGATGAAGCATTGTTTGATATCGAAGTGATCCTCCGTCGTAACCATCGTCTTCAACCCGACCAGGATAACGATTTCCGGGTACGCAGGCAGGATGTTTTTCTGTCTACGATTCAACAAACCAATGAAGAGATCGCCCGTTTTATCATCATGATTGCTATGGTTTCGTTGTTCGTTGGGGGTATTGGTATCGCAAATATCATGCTTGTATCCGTCACTGAGCGGGTACGCGAAATTGGTGTACGCCGTGCCATTGGGGCAAAAAAATCATCGATAATGGCCCAGTTTATCACTGAGGCGGCCACTCTTGGTGTGTCCGGTGGAATTGTTGGCGTAACCGGGGGGCTGGTGTTCAATTATTTTCAGATCGGGGCAGAAATTATTGTCCCCTGGACATGGGTTGGGTATAGTTTTATGATTTGCGGTATGGTCGGTGTGGTTGCGGGTTTGTATCCGGCGATCAGGGCTGCGAACGCCAATGTTATCGAGTCTTTGCGCTATGAATAGTGCAGACTCTTCAGGAAATATCTCTGTTCAGTATAATCGTAAACGCACAATAATCGCCCTTGACCGACCTGATGACGATACTTCCATTAGCCTGTTCGACCTTTCTTTTTACCAGGTCCATCCCGATACCTCGTCCGGCGATCAGATCGGCGGTTTCAACGGTTGAAAAACCGGGTCTGAAAATCACCTGTAACGTCTGGTCATCGGACCACGATTTGATTTTTTTTGCCGTTTCTAATTTTAATTGAACGGCACGCTGGCGCAATTTGTCGTGATCTAATCCACGCCCATCATCCCGTACTTCAAGTTCAAACCCGTCTTCTGCAGTCGAAGATCGGATCGGTAATCTTGCCTTCATCAGGCTTTCCGGCACTTTTACGTTTATCAGGGAGCTCAATCCCGTGCGATACTGCATTGCGTAGTAACTGGATCAGTACTTCTTTCATCATGGTTTTGTGCTTGTGGGGAATGTCATCCGGATTGAATCCGTTCAGATCCAGCCTAATATGCTTTCCCATATCCTTACTGAGTTGTTGAACAAGATGACTAAGTGAATTGGTGAATAATTTATTTTCATATTCACGTTTCGGACGGAATTGGGTGTGTATTCGGCTGATCTTTTCAATCAATGCGATGAGTTCTTTGAAATTGGCATGAAATTCCTGCAAATATCCCTCAAACTTACGCAGATCATCATCCATCACATCGGTTTTTTTCCGGATAGCAGCGATGTGATCCTCAAAATCATGGGCATGCCGCGTAAAAACATTCAGATCCAGCAAACTGGCATTGCCCTTTATAAGATGCGCCGAACGGAACATATCTTCCAGCAGATCAGGCTGCACGCCGTTGCTCTTCATTTTTTCAAGAATTTTACCCATATGTAAAAGTTCGCTGTGTGAACTCTCGATAAATTCGTTCATCAGTGCCGGATCTACCTGCAGAAGCATCAATATAAAGTCCAGTTGTTTGCGTGTCTTCTGTTCAGATTCTTCCAGTTTTTTTGTCAACAGCACCTCTTGGGTAACATCGATAAGCGTGACCATGACTTCGTTAATACCGGAATCTCCGTCCTGGATACGTTTGAACTGGAAATCAAGATACTTTTTCTGGATTGTATTATCTTTTTCTGATTTGAAGTCCAGTTGAATTTGATGGAGCGGATTTAAATCTATCAGCACAGTAGGTTCGATTTCAGGATTGAACAAAAGTTCGAGGAATTCAGCAATTGCGCCGATTTGCTCGCCGGTGACCTTACGTTCAAAAAGATCCATAAAACGCTTTTGGGCAAGACTTTTCTCACCCAGAATCATTTCCAGAGCCTGGGAATATTGGGATTGGATGACCAGATTGCGGTTGAGCAGAAATATCCCTTCTTCGACATTGCGCAGGATATCATCGGTTTCCCGTTTGGCCCGCTCAAGACCGTCTTTGGACTTACGCAATTCACGTTCGACCCGTCTTCGGTCAGAAACATCACGTACGATACTGAGCATGGCCGGACGTTCTTCAAAGGTGATTTCGTCGGCGATTACCTCGACATCTATCTTCTTCCCGTTTTTTGTGACATGCTTGTAGGTAAACGGAAAATTAATATTTTTTATATTGATGCTTTTTTCAACTTTTCGGTAATCTTCCGGTGGATGCAGATCGAATGGTGTCAGTTGTGCAAGTTCTTCCCGGCGATAACCATATACTTTTTGTACCGCATCGTTACATCCGAGAAACCGGTGGGTGGATTTGTCATAGATAAAAATCGGATCGGCAATGCGGTTAAATAATTGAAAATATTTACTTTCACTTTCCTGTAAAGCCGCTTTTGTCTGCTCCTGCTGCAATTTTAACGACGCGATTGATGCCTGTGCATTTCCATCGAAAAAGAGCGCCGAAGCACCAAGGATTGCCATATTCGGATCTTTGCTGCTGGTAATATTCAAATTTTCTATTGTGTTGCGATAGGGAAATGTGTTGATCTTTTCCCACATCGTGGTTTGAAAATAAGGAAACGCTTTTCCTATAGTGCCACCGATGACAATGATTCCGGGATCCACCGCATTGATGATGGTCAGAACCGCTGTACCAATATGCGTGCCGAGCTGGGCAAAAATATCCAGGGCAGGCTTATTGCCACTCTCGGCCAGATGCAGGATTTCTTCCAATGTATGATTACCATTTCGCGCAAAAAATTTCTCACTACAGTAACATTCATACGTCCCATCCAAATAGGGGATCCTGCCGAACTCCCCGGCACCACAGGAGTTGCCGCTTCGCAATTTGTCATCAATAATGATACCCGCACCCATTCCGGTACCCAGAATCAGTCCGACGACATTATGGTAATCACGGCCATTCCCAAAATGTTTTTCACCTACGACAAAGCAGTTGGCATCATTGTTAATATATACCGGGACCTGAAATTCAGTTTCCAGGTGTGCTTTAAGATGCACTTCTTTCCATGAAGGAATATTCTGCACATTATAAATTATTCCCGCATGAATATCCACCAGACTGGGGACACCAATTCCGATTCCACCAACCTCTTTCGAAAAAACTTTCCGGATGGCGTCGGTTACCTCCTGCAGCACAACATCTTTGGCAGCTTGCGTCGAGATCCTTGCGGTGTGAAAAAGGTTTATCAGATTATTTTTTACCTTGCCACTCCGAATATAGGTTCCTTCGAAGTCCACTCCGATTATCGTCTTATTCCCGCTCTTATTCTGCAACCTACTGCTACTCCGATCCTCTGTTTTGTCTAAACCCGACCTATGCAATAACCACGGATTAACACAGATAAATAAATGTATTTATACAATTTATATTTGATTAAGTTATAGTTGTAGAATATTTTTAGTTTATCCGGGTGCATTGGCTTAAGCACGTTAATTTCAATTGCCCTTCAACTTCTGTGTAAATTCGCCTGCCCCAGCCAGGGCCGGGTTGTGATGAATTATTCAGGCTAAATATTATATTCGGCAGGTAGTCAAAATATTTTAAAATTATATTTAACCCAGGAGGGCAAAATAGAGCGTGGAAATGACTATATAACCTCAATAAATACATAGGGATAAAGCGTAATATAGTCGTTCACCCGAGGCGCAGATTATTTAATAATAATTTTGTTAGTCAGGTCCAACAATACGGGATGTGATCGGTAAGAGCAATTGCAGGGCAGGAATAGATACACGTTCAAAATAACCGAAACGGAATAATATGGTTCCATAGTCTATTTTAAAGGATGCAAAAAAAATCGACCGCATTTCGTATCAAAAAATTAAAATCAGGGAGTATAAAATGAATCGTATTCTCACCGGGGTAATCCCAATATTTTTATTTTTAATATATGGGTGTCAAACAACAACGAAAAATTCCTCCGATGCTTTAAATCAATTATTCCGTGAGGACTGGGAGTATCAACTGAAATCCCAACCGCTTTTTGCGACATATATAGGCGATCACCGTTATAACGACCGGTTGGCTGATCTTTCGATGCGTGCCATTTCGGAAAATCAAAAAATGGATAGTGTGATATTAGCCAGGCTTGCTGAGATCGATCGCGGTACTTTATCAAAATCCGATCAGGTGAATTATGATCTCTTTAAACGGCAAAAAGAATTGGAACGAGTCTGAATTCGGGTTTAAAACTTACCTCATGCCGGTTACGGGTACTTACGGTTTTCATGCCTCATTTCCCCAGTTGCCAGACAATATGCCCTTCCGGACGGTTAAGGATTACGAAAATTACAGCGCCAGGCTAAAGGCATTCGGCAGATATACGGACGATCATATTACCTTGATGCAGACAGGTATCGATGAGGGATATGTCGTCCCGGAGATCGTTCTGAAGGGTATAGATAAAGTAATACAGGCCCAACTGGTGGCAGAACCGGAACAAAGTCTGCTTTTTACACCGGTGGCGAATTTTCCGGAGTCTATCCCGGAAAGTGATCAAAAGCGGTTGGCAGATAATATCAGAGCGGCCATCAGCCAGTCTGTCATTCCGGCCTATCAGCGCCTGTTGACGTTTCTTCAACAGTCGTATATACCGGCTGCCCGTAAAACGATTGCTGCATCGGCTCTCCCTGAGGGCAAAAATTTTTACCACCACCGGATCCGTTACTATACATCACTGGATCTGATTCCCGAGGAGGTCCATGAAACAGGGCTCAAAGAAGTTAAGCGCATTCGTGCTGAGATGCAGGAAATTATCAATGAGACCGGATTTAAAGGGGATTTTAAAGACTTCGTCCGCTTTTTGCGGACCGACAGGCGCTTTTATGTGGATACGCCCGATCAGTTGATGAAAGAAGTTGCCTTTGTGCTGAAAAAAATGGACGGGCAACTGCCGAAACTATTCAAAACTCTGCCGCGCATGCCATATGGCATAAAAAAAATACCGGATTTTATCGCACCGGGAACGACTACCGCCTATTATGATGGCCCCTCCGGTGACGGAACACGTGCCGGCTTCTATTATGTCAACACCTATAACCTTCCGAGCCGTCCCTTATACGAAATTGAGGCTCTCTCACTGCACGAGGCGGTTCCGGGGCATCATCTTCAGATCGCCCGGCAGCAGGAACTTGGCGATCTGCCGGCGTTCCGGCGGTTTGGTGGATCGACCGCGTTTGTAGAGGGGTGGGCTTTATATGCCGAACGTCTCGGCTTGGAAGTCGGGTTTTATCAGGATCCTTATAGTAATTTCGGCCGGCTGACCTATGAGATGTGGCGGGCCTGCCGGCTGGTGGTCGATACCGGGATCCATTATCTGGGCTGGTCGCGTCAGCAGGCAATCGATTTTATGGCCGAGAATTCTGCTCTGACTTTGCACAATATTACCACAGAAGTTGACCGTTATATTTCCTGGCCGGGTCAGGCGCTGGCTTATAAGATCGGCGAATTAAAGATCCGTGAGTTGCGCCGGAAAGCGGAGCAATCATTGGGTGAACACTTTGATGTCCGTAAATTCCATGACATTGTGCTTGAGAACGGAGCTTTACCCCTGAATGTTCTCGAAAATTATGTGCAGGCCTGGATCACTGAACAGGCTTTAAGCACCAATAAACTGTAAATCTGCCTCCGATGAACCTGACCGTAACAATAAAAAAGGCAGGGATATCCGGATTCCTGCAGCGTTTCTGATCGAAGAGCAGGTGTGGATGCCCCGGATATTGCTGTTCATCGGTTGTGCCCCATGCCAGCCTCTGAAAGTTAATACATGACATAGTGGTCATCTTCATGTTGGCATGCGGCAATATGTCGATGAGTCTGCGATATTATTTGCCATATAAAATCACCGATATTTTCATTTTCGCCTGAAACCATTGATTCTGAGCAATATATGCACAATCCGGTGCATCAGTATCTCAGATCTTACCTATTACAGCTCCACAATCTTTAAAATTATCTCATATAAATAATTATTTATATTACAGTTATATGTTTTGCTAAAAAACCGGCACAGAAGTTGTGTAATCAAGTCTATTCAACCAAAACAATAAGAGGAGAATGACATGAAGAAAAACATGGGAAAAGGCGACCAGATTTCTCGAATAATCGCCGGAATGGTTATCATTACGCTGGGATTTGTCTATGATAGCTGGTGGGGGGCTATTGGGCTTATGCCACTGATGACTGCGTTAATCGGTTGGTGTCCGGTGTATGTACCGTTTAATATTTCAACGATCAATAAAACAAATCAAAAAGGAGGAAAAATGAGATCAATTGTGTCTTTGTTACCGATTATTTTATTTGTATTGTTTATTCAAGATAACACTCATGCCCGGGATTTTAGACCGGGACAAATTCCGAACGGTGATGTGAATAAATGTGCCAATTGTCATGTCAATCCACAGGGAGGTGGTCCGCGAAATGTCTTCGGCACAGCAGTTGAAGAAGAATTTCTTGACGGAGGTGGGAATGTTATCTGGAATTATGCCCTGGCTGCACTGGATTCCGATGGGGATGGTTTGCCAAATGGTGTAGAATTACAGGATCCCAATGCGCTATGGACTTCCGGTAATTCAGCGCCGGGTTTACTGGACCGTGTCCGTTTACCGGGTAATGCCAGCAGTACGACGGGTGATGTCCTGACGATGCAGTTTACCGGTATGACACCGCATATCGGTCAAAGATTTGAAATACGACTGGTCGATAAGGGCAACCGGCAGGAAATAAACCGTTATCAGCTGGCTGCTATTCCGGCTGCGGAATTCCAGATTCCTCTGATGGGCATCGAGCCTGGTCGCAGACTACTGGGTGGATTTCTATAGTGATCATAACGGGAACGGTGAGTATGATAAACCAGCTAACGATCACGCCTGGCGGCTGGGTGTTGATAATGTAGCCGGAGATACGATTGTACCATTTGTGCACAACACAAATTTTATCGATATCGAATGGCCTTACGCGATCAGCGTCCATTTTACCGGTATGACACCGCACGTCGGCCAGCAACTGGGTATTCGTGTCGTTGATCGGAAGACTCGCCGTGAAGTGGTTAGAAAAAAACTGGCAGCGATCGAATCCGCTGAATTTACGGTTGATCTGCCCGGTGTTCAGCGCAATGACAGTTATTGGGTCGAATTTTTCGCGGATCTAAGCCAGAACGGTTTGTACGATGCGCCACCCCTCGACCATGCCTGGCGGCTGGAGGCTGAAAAAATCGAAGGCGATATAACGCTGGATTTTGCCCATGGGACTAATTTTGTCGATATTGAATGGAAATATCAGCTTACCCTTGACCTGGCCGGGATGAATCCCCATCTGGGACAAATGTTCGAAATGCGGGTTATTGATCTGCTGAACGGTAAAGAGGTGGGGCGTCAAAAGATTCTGTCAATTGATGTACCGGATTTTGAAGTCAGCGTTGCGGGCATCGATACGGCCGGATATTACCAGGTTGATTTTTACAGTGATCATAACGGCAATGGACTGTATAATCCACCAGGAACGGACCATGCCTGGCGTTTACGGGCAGACAATACGAAGGGTGATGCGGTCGTATCTTTTGGACATAATACCAATTTTACTGACATTGTCTGGACGTATGAACTTGAACTTGAAATCAGCGACCTGACACCCCATGTCGGCCAGCTGTTTGAAATGCGCATAGTAGAACAGGGCACAGGAAGGGAGGTCGGACGAACCCATCTGGATGAGGTGTATGACAAAGAATTTACGGTATATGCACAGGGCATGAAAGCAGGTACAGATTACTTTGTCGATTTTTACGCCGACCTCAATGGAAACGGCCTGTACGATGCTCCGCCGAATGACCATGCCTGGCGTCTCAGTGTTTCAACCGGTGATGACGGCGATAAGGAAGTGAGCTTTCAGCATAATACAAACTTTACCGATGTCGACTGGGCCTATTTGTTTACCCTCGATCTGAGCGGGATGAATCCTCATCTGGGGCAGCTGTTTGAGCTGCGTTTAATCGATCCGGGAACGATGAATGAATTGGGTGCAATTAAGGTGGATGATGTTGTCGCACCTGCTTTCTCGCGTTCAATACCCGGTCTCAAGCTCAACGGTAATTATGAGGCTGATTTTTATGCCGATCTCAATGGTAACGGATCATATGATGCCCCGCCTCTGGATCACGCCTGGCGTGAAAGTTTTATCGCATCGGGCGGAAATGAAGTGGTTGAATTCCGCCATAATACAAATTTTACCGATATAAATTTTCCGACGGCCATAACGCGGGCCCTGACCGGAGGACCCCCCGAGTCATTTGATTTACAGCAAAATTATCCCAATCCGTTTAATCCCAGCACGACGATACACTTCAATCTGCCCCGGCAGGCTGCGGTGAATCTGGCTGTTTACAACAGTCTTGGGCAGCTCATCCAGATTCTGGTCAATCAGAGCCTGCCGGCCGGTCAGCATGAAGTTGCCTGGGACGGGCGGGATATAAGCGGCAGTATGGTGAGCAGTGGATTGTATTTTTATCGCATAGAATCAGAACAATTCCGTCAAACGAGGAGGATGTTATTGATTAGATAAGCTAAATTTTCAGTATTGGATAAACGGGGTATCCGGTAAACGGGTATCCCCTTTTTTTAGCTCTCTCCGGTCTTTGTATGCCGTAGAAGAGAACCATGCGTTGTTGTTTTTCCCACCCTTAACCCCTGATCTGCAGCAGCCTCCTTCAGGAGATAGACGAGGTAAGCAGGGAATTATCAGGATTAATCACAGCAGCTCATCCGGCAGCAATTAATTTTCAATTTAATCAAAAAGATCACCTTACTTCCTGATTGTGTGAAACAGAAGTTGTTGGAAGTACACAATTGAGTGGGAGATAATAGAAGGGGTATGGTTTTAAAATGTAAAAGAAAAGGACAGACTGAGTGCATCAGGATCAGGACGTTTAATACTCAGCTGCGGATAGTCTGACCAGAGCGCATCCGAAAAATTAATCAGCCAGATAACAATTGTAGTATACATGGCGCCGCGGCGTATTTTTGACCAGCTATTGTACTGATTGTAGAGGTCAGGAATCGCGGATGGATGGTCACTATTCAGGTATTTATCCTTATAATCATTTTCTTTGACCAATGCACCGGCTGTTATGATAAGTCCGGTAAAAAATGCGCCGCCGAGAATGAATCCTTTCTCCTGCTGGTCCTTATAAAATTGGCCCCAACCGGGTAACAATGCCGATCGCCAGGCGGCTCCCGGACGCAGATCTTCCACGAAGATATATCGATTCACATATTCCAACCGTTTTTGGTTATTCAGTCGGTTAAATTCATCCTTAATGTCGGAATAAAAATCAAGGATCTTTGGAGAGGTTCGGATTGGATCCAGAGCATGCTCATGATCCATGACCAGCAGCGTGGTAAAATGTCTGTATGACGAGTCGGTTTCGCCAATGTTAAAAAAGGCGATTGCCATATATTCATGGATCATCCTGATATCACTCTTGAGAAGCGCATCGGAACCCTTTAAGAGATTCCGACCGCCGGATATTACCTCCTCAAATTTAAAGTCCTCATACAAGGTCTGTAAACTGATAATGCGTTCACTGTTGGTCTGCGCGGCTAAAGCAGATGAAAAAAGTATTATAAGGAGGCTGTTCAGCCATAATTTATTTAACATAAACGATCTTGTATTTTTCGAGGTAATCACCGGAATTTAGTGCAAGCAGATATACCCCGGATGCTACATTTCGGTTTGACATGTCGGTACCATTCCATTGAAAATTATATGTTCCCTGTTTCAACCGGCCGTTATGTATCTCCTTTATGGATTGTCCGCGGATATTATAGATGGTAAGCCGGTATTCATCAAATTTGCCGACAGTAACCTCAAAGGTAATCACGCCATTAAAAGGATTCGGATAGCCTTTTATAATCTCTGTTGAAAACGGAAGACCGGTCTTCGAAGTTTTAAGGGATGTTGGCGTCTGAATATATATTTCAACCAGATCCATTGGCAGGTCGTAATCACCATCGAACCCGCCGATGACAAACACGGTATCCCCAAGAGCTGAACCGGCCATACCGCTTCGCGCTGAGGTTAGAGTCGGCCCATCGGTAAAAGAATCTGAGATCCGGTTGTAGATTTCGGTGACGGCCGTTTTTCCGCCTGAGGTTTCACCACCGAGCAGATATATCAGTGAGTCGGTCTGAGCCGTAGCACCATATGCCCGGCCCTGGGCAAACTGCGGGCCAGTGAACCAGTAATATCCTTCCTGACCGGGATAACATTTATATGATGTTTTGGTTAAACCGTAATAGTAACCCCCGAACATATAGAAGGTATCCTGGACAACAGCGGAAAAATGTGCCGCACGGGGGTAAGGCAAATTGAAGATAACTGCCAGCCAGTCGTCTTCACCATAGTTATACCATTCTATTTCTTCCACCAGATTATAATTGGCTTTCTGACCACCGATTACATAGATCCGGTCATTGAATACCGCGGCAGCGAGGCTTTCACGGTCATTGCGCAGTTTTTGCACCAGTGACCACGAATTTTGCACGGGATCATATACTTCAACTTCGTTGAAGACCCGTTCATCATCCCGGCCGCCGATCAGATAGATGCGGTTTTCGAATAGCACAGCCGAAGCGTTGTACCTTGGCATCGAAAATGCGGGAACCATGGTTGTATCCCATGTTCCGCTTTCGGGAATAAATACTTCAACGGTATTTAACACATTGTTATTTAACGACATACCACCAAAAACATAGATGTTGTTTTGGAAGCTAATTGCCGCGGCTCCACCCCTCGGAATGTTCAAGGGTGCAATCGCCTGCCATGCTCCCGCATACAGCGTTGCAGCAAAAACGACCAACCATAAAATAATATATTTATATATTATACCACTCATTTGCACTCCAAAAAAATTACTATTAAGGACAGAGATACAAATTTAGTGCCACTGTCTTTAAAATTTATATTTTCTTTCAATCTGTTCTCCCGGTTGTATATGCACCGTGTCGATAATCGCCTGATATCCCGGATTGGCCAGGCGCAAAATATGTTGACCCGCTTCAATCCGGATGGGCTTGTTGAGCGGGGTGGTCTCCAGGTAAGAATCATTCAGGTAAATATCCGCCCAGGGAACCGCCTGAACCATTAAAAAACCATCTTTTGATTTTAAAGAAACATTGAGGGTCTCACTCATCGCGGACGAAATAGTCAGCAAATGCCTGGAAGACATGAAATTAGGATTCCTCAGCTCAATGATGTATTTGCCGGCGGACAACTGAACGGGACTGTCCATAGGGGTGGTATCAACGTATTTATCGTCGATATAAACTTCTGCCCATGGTACACATTCGATAAAGAGAAAAGATTCTATTCCTGCTGATTCTTCGTGCTTCGTCATGCTGTCGGTAGATGAAGATTGCATAACAGGGGTGGCGATGGCTTGATCTGCAAGACGCTGCTCCTGACCCAGGAATGATATACTTTCTGACCGGCCGAAAGCCTGAATCAGGCTGCGTAGTGTCCGATCGTGTCAGGGTCGGGATCGAATCACTTTGCATCTTCTTCTCTTCCGGAATGCTATTTTCCCTGAGTACCGAGGACATGCCGTAATATAAGATGAATGTCAGGGCAATAAATACCGGCATTACAATCACCCATAATTTTGGAGCCGATGTTGTTTTTAGATCGGAAATGGGTTTGGGGATTTTATTGATTTGGTTCGGATTTTGGAGGTACTTCGACAAGTTTACCGAATTAATAAAATTTTGTTCCGCTTCCAGTTGTGCCTGAAAATTTACCATGTCAGAGAGTCTTTTGGCAGGATCTTTGCGCAGCATCTGTTCAAGGAAGTTTTCATACCAACCGGTAACCGCACTATTGAGCTTTGCGGCAGAGACTGGATTCTTACGTGTGACGTTCGTGATGGTCTCTGCAAGCGTCTCACCTTTGAACGGGGAATTGCCGGTACACATTTCATAGAGGGTTGTTCCCAGACTGAAGAGGTCGGAATGAGTACCGGTTTTTTTGCCGAGTGCCTGTTCGGGTGACATGTATGCCGGAGTGCCGATACCGGTTCCCTGTTCCGTGATGGATGGCAGGTCAGCAACCGTAGCGAGTCCAAAATCGGTTATTTTTACGACACCACTGTGGCTCACCAGAATATTAGTGGGTTTGATATCACGATGTATGACCCCATGGTTATGGGCATAAGAGAGTCCGTCACAGATCTGTTTTGTAAGGTTGAGGATGACTGGAAAGGGAATCGGGTGTGAATGTGCGATCAATTCTTTCAATGTTTGGCCGTGGATAAATTCCATCGCGATATAAAAATTTTCACCATCCATTCCAAAATCGAAGATTGCGGCAATATGCGGATGATTGAGTTTCGCGCTGATCTTTGCCTCCCGCCGGAACCGTTCCAGAAATTCCCTGTCCTGATTCCATTGAATATTGAGAACTTTCAGCAATACAATACGATCAAGTGCCTCCTGAACAGCCCGGAATACAGTCGTAACAGGTCCACGGCTGATTTCCTCAAGATTGGTATATCCCCTAATTTCCATTGGTCATACCCCATTCCTTTAACTGGTAATACAACCATCTGCGGGATACACCAAGTACGTTTGCGGCTTTGGTACGGTTACCTTTCACCAGATCAATTGTTTTTAGAATGGCATGTTTGTTAATTTCCTTTAGTGTTTGCCCCACCGGAATCCCGGAATTTTGCTGGTCCAGGTCAAACAGATTTTTTCCGATTTCACGCTGCTTGCAAAGAATTACCGCACGTTCGATTACATTCTCCAGTTCTCGGATATTTCCCGGCCAATTATATTCCTGCAGATAACGCATGGCATCGGCAGTAAAACCCTTGATATTTTTTTTATTTTTATCCGCATAATATTTAAGAAAATGGTCAGCCAGGAGCGTGATGTCTTCCCGCCGTTCACGCAACGGTGGAACTCTAAGATTGATCACATTAAGACGGTAGAAGAGATCTTCGCGAAAATTTCCCTTTTCAACTTCCTTTCGCAAGTCCTTATTTGTGGCCGAAATGATCCTCACATCAACTTTTATAATCTGGGTCGCACCAACACGTTTTATCTCTCCCTCCTGGAGCACGCGTAGCAGTTTTGTTTGCAAACCGGCACTGATATCTGCAATTTCATCCAGAAAGATTGTTCCATGGTCAGCCTCTTCAAATAAACCGGGTTTATTTTCGGTCGCACCCGTAAATGAGCCTTTCTTATGACCAAATAACTCACTCTCGAGTAAAGATTCTGAAAGGCTTCCACAAAAGATTGGAATAAAACTGTTTTCACTACGCGAGGAATGCTGATGTAAGGCCCGTGCGATGAGCTCTTTTCCGGTTCCGCTTTCACCTTCCACAAGAACGGAGGCGGTTGTATCCGCTACATCCCGAATCATTTCAAATATTGTGCGGATACCTTTACTTTGCCCGATCATTTCCGGAAATAAATGTTGGAATGAAACCTGCTTTTTCAGGCGCATGTTTTCGGATTGTAATTGGCCGACCAGTTTAGCATTGGTAATGGCAATAGTTGCCTGTTTTGCAAAAGCGTTCAAAAAGGCCAGGCTGTTCTCATCAAACTCACGCTCCGAGGCGCGGGTATCCATATATATGGCCCCGATCAAATGATCTTCCCGCAGCAGCGGTGTGCAGAGTACGGATTTAATTTGCTGGATCATGACACTATCCGCTTTTTCAAAACGGCTGTCCTTTTGTGCATCAAGCGTGATTACGGGTTCGCCTTTCCGGATGACGGTGTTGACAATACTCGAAGAATGTTCACGTATCGCGGAGATGCTGTCCCGGCTCATGTTGCGGGCAGTAACGACTTCATAATTATCCGGTTTTCCGTTCCTTTTAAGTAGTATAAATCCCCGTTCTGCGGTGAGGGTTTCAATCGCGTAATCCATGATACGTTCGAGCAGCATTTTTATATCATACTGGGAATTTAGTTCCTCACTGATTTTTAAAAGTGATTCGTAGGCATTCTGCATGTGTATTTCCTGGATTTTTAATTTGAATTAATCACGGTGAAGACGCCTTCTTTTGACCCGCTTGAATTACCAAAGTCATCAACAATAAGCAGACGCCAGAAATAATCTCCCGAGATGACAGGATTTTCATATAACAACGCGATCTGATCCTTCTGGATGGGGAAAACGGAATCAATACGTTCAAAAATACCAGAATTGATCTGAAAAAGATCTATTCTCAGTCTTGCATCGAAAGGAACACTAACCGTATTCCACTGAAACAGTATCGCTCCCGATGTCACGGATTCAAGTTCAACAGGGGTTCTCAGGATGGGTGATTGTTCGATAATTCGGGTTATATATTTTTCATCTGAACGATTTTTTGAGCCAAAGTCATCGATAACATAAAAATAGAACGCGTGACCAATGAGCGCATGGATAGAATTTACAGGCAGATCGGCAATCGAAACGGTTTTGCGGAAAACACCGGATTCAATATCTGCCATGAGCGTATCCAGAAAAGCAAAATTGGGTATTTCATAGACAACCTGATTGATATCACCAATGCCATCCGGATCATCAACGGCCACCCGAATATCAAGAAAATATAAATTTTCCGGCTGAAACCAGCGGGCAATGTGCTGGGTCGAGAGATCAATTTGTTTAAAAAACGGCATACCGTCGAGGTAAAAAACATGGGTGTGGTCTTGCGAAAGATTGAGTAATGCTGAATCCGCACGGAATCCCTCCGCTTCGCAATATAAGGTATATTGCCCGGATTGAATCCTTTCGAAACTGAAATTACCTTTTTCGTCTGAAAGTATTACCTGGTTTCCCGGCTTTAGTTGCACTATGGCATTCCGGATCTCTGTGCGCGGCTGGTAGAACGTAGAGACTTTTCCGCTCAGAGTAATACCGCTGCTCCCATTGACCGGATCAAGCGGATTGTCATGAGGAACATCGTCACAGGCTAAAACGAAGAGAAGCCCTGTGAAAATTGCAGCTGTTAACGGTTTCATTTCTTTGTTGTGCAATATGTGCATATTTTTATTCAGGAATGCAGAATTTGCTCAAATTTTAGGTTATAAAAGAAATAATTCCCTCCTTTATTCCCGCATATGGATGAAATATAACCGATTATTGATAAATTTTTATGAAGAGGATTTTCTTTTTATAAAATTGTGCATACTATTCTCAAATCAGATCATCATATGTATTTTACCTGCAATTAATATCAATTGTATAACTTATTGAAAAAATTATAGTTGATAACGATTCATGATTTTTGGCACGGAACTTGAGATAACAGAATCAGGTTTTCATAAAAAGGAAAGGAATAATCATGAAAGCTATTTTATTTTTAATAGGAATTATGTTTGTAGCTGATGATCGGATGCAATGACAATCCTGCAGATATGAATGAGGCAGGTACGCAAAGCCTGGCTTTAAGCATCCGAGTTGAACAGAATCTCGGTAAAGTTCTTGCGGATATGCCGGAGGTAACGCGGGCGCGAATGCTGATCAGAAATGTGCGCTTTAAGACAGAGTCTGAAGATAGTATTGAATTTAAATCCAGACCATTCGTCGCAGAATTGAGCCTTGACGGAACACCGGTTACCGTCGCGGTTGAGCAGGTACCGGTCGGTTCATATGACCGGATTGAATTCAGGATCCACCGGCTCGATCCCGATGATCCGGAAGATATGCCCTATGTGAATGAGCCGCAATTCGAGGATTTTATGGGCGGTAAACGGTATAATACGATTGTTGAAGGTAAGCTGACCAACGATACGGACGGACAGCAGAATTATACATTCAGGAGTCGTGATAATGAGACGCAACGGCATTTCATTATTCCTCCGATCCAGGTTACGCCGGACACCAAACAGGTTGAGGTAAATCTGGTTATAGATATGAGCGGATGGTTCCTCGGTGAAAACGGTCAGATTCTTGATCCTATAGATCCGGATAATGAAAAAGAGATTTCAGATAATATAAAACGATCCATCAAACTGGAATAGGCAGTGATATGAATTTCATGAAGGTGTTTTCAATATTTTTAGCAACTTTTATCCTGATCATTCTTTTTGTCGCATGTGAGAATCTGATCGAGGGTCCGGAGGATGAACCTGGTACCGGTGACGGCGTGATCACCCAGACGACGTTTACGGATATACAGAAGACCGTTTTCAATACAAACTGCGCATTGTCAACGTGTCACGATGGTACCAACAGTCCGAACCTTTCTGCGGGGAATTCCTATGATAATCTGGTAAATGTCCCAAGCGGTGAGGTGCCTTCCCTGTTGAGGGTAAAACCGGGTGATAGTGACAACAGTTATGTGATACGAAAACTGACCGGTCAGGGAACGGCACGCATGCCGCCCACGCCGCGACCGGCCCTCTCGCAATCAACAATTGATTCAATTGCCGACTGGATTGACCGTGGTGCACTCAATAATTAAATGAGGTTTGTTAATATGTATAAAATAATAGGTTTCCTTCTGATCTTTTCTGCATTTTTGTCAGCTGTGCCGGCGGTGGCCGGTGAATATCATGTCGATAAAAACCAGGAAAATATGGTAAAATTTATATCGGATGCCCCTGTAGAAAACTTCGAAGGTGTTACCGATCAGGTTGATGGATATCTCTTCTGGGAAGGTGATGACATCACCAACAAAAGCGCTCTCTATTTTGAAGTTGATCTGAATTCCCTCGATACCGGCATCGGCCTGCGCAACCGGCATATGCGGGAAAATTATCTCGAAACCGGTCTTTACCCGCGTACATCTTTTAAAGGGCAGATTAAACAGAGCGAACTGGGAACCGGGGATACGCTCAAGGTAAATGCAGAAGGGACCATATTTATACATGGCATTGAAAAACCGATATCGGTGGATGCCAGACTGGTTCCGAAAGGGAAAGGGTATCAAATAATGTCCCGGTTTTTTGTAAAGCTGTCCGATTTTAAGGTTGATATTCCATCGATCATGTTCTACAAGATTGATGAAAATATGGATCTCCGGTTGAACTTTTATGTCAAACAAGTAAGCGGGGCCGAATAATGCGAAATTATATGATCAAAATGATCCCGATATTATCTGTAATGTTCATAATATCGGTCTCCGGGATTGCTCAGAATGTATCCTGGCAGAGAGATAAACCCTTGTCAATGGAGCTTGAACTTTTTCATTCGACTCACGCAATAAATCTGCGCACCGCAGAAACGATGCAGAAAGGTGATTTTGAATTTGAGATTTCGCACAGGTTCATACCGCCGGTTAGCGAGGGCAGCAAGGCTTTTTATGGTTTTGATGGTCCGGCCAATATAAGATTCGCCGTCGGCTATGCGGTTTCCGATTTAATGACTGTAACCCTGGGCAGGACCAATGTCTCCGACTGCTGGGATCTTAATCTTAAATATAAGACGCTGCAATTTGAAAAATTTGTTTTCCCAACGCTGATTACTCTTGCCGGAGGTGTAGCCTGGAACACGGATGTATTCGAACGTTCAAAAGGTGATGCACGTAATTTTCAGTACTACACACAGGTGATTTTTAACACCTTGATCGAAGAAAAGCTTGGAATCGGATTTACCCCGGCATATTTATACAATAGTGCATTATACACGGAAGATGTCAAATACAGTATTACCATGGGAAACTATATTCAGTATTATTTTGGACCCAGATGGAGTCTGGTATTTGAATGGATTCCCACTTTTTCGGGGTGGCGTGATAATTACAATACCGTCAGCTTTGGTATCGAACTCGAAACCGGCGGGCATTTCTTCAAAATTGTGGGTACCAATAATGCAATGCTTAATCCAAGTCAGTATATGGCAGGTTCCGATATGAAATTCACCTCAAAGAATATCCGCTTGGGATTTATGATTACACGATTACTCTAAAGGTAATTAGTGATATGTTGATTTCCAAGAATCTGTTTTTCGTTTATAATTGACAAGGTGATATTTAGCTTGTTATCATAATTTTAAAAAATCCATATTAGACTCTTTAAGAAGATTAATATGGGTAATATCAGACTAATAGTTTATCAAACAGGGGGAGTAAGGATGAAAAAGTGGAATAAACCCAAAACAAAGATATTGACCCGACGGGATTTTATTAAAGATTCTATTGCCAGTACCGGTTCGGTTGTTCTCGGCGGTATGGTATTCTCGGTGATATCCGGATGCTCGGATTCAAGTCCGACCGGCCCCTCAAATGGCGGATCGCAGCCGGTTGAATTGATACTGGATTTGAATGTCGCTGCCTACCAGTCTTTGAAAAATGTAGGCGGCGTGGCGTCACTCGGCAATAACAGTATCGATGCCACAGGTTTGCTGTTGTTCAGGGAATCAGTTGAGCGTATCCGGGCATATAGCCGGCGCTGCACACATCAGGGTTGCACGGTTGGACCGTTCAGCGGTGGTACATCGACCTGTCCCTGTCATGGAAGTGTTTATAATACCGCGGGTTCAGTTGTAAATGGCCCAGCACCTTCACCGCTACCCCAATATACAACGAAACTGGAAAACGATGTATTAACGATCAGTCGTTAAACCAGGTAAGCAAGTTAAGCCGGTGATCACCGATAAAGTGAGTAGGAGACTGAACAATGACAGTTCCAAGTCTAACGATTCTGATTTCATGGTAGGTCTAAAACCAAAATCGGGTTTCCAACAAGTGAGTGGCGTGCCGCCCCACGCCTGTCACAGTATGCCCCCTGCCGAATACCAGGCCAAAATCCAATGGACAAAAACCGGGATGTCCCGCAGTCACTCCTGTATACAGGACAATCCTATCCCATCGGTTTGAATATGTGCTGCGGAGTGTATCATATTATCAAAATGGAAGATGCGATCCATCACAAAAACATCTTCCGGATGTTTAGAAATATGGTGGATTAGAATAACCTTGTTTTAACAAACACCGCCAATCTGCCCATGCAATCCCGCTTCGTGTCTGATACCTCAACCCCGCCACGTGCGTGGTTTTTTTACCCACCCCCAACCCCTCCCTCATGACAAGAGGGAGGGGCGTTTTGGTACCTTTGGTTCGGATTTATCATTACTCATCTCCGCAGTATTCACAGGGAAAATAACCTTAACTAAAGAATTTTTTTATCAAATAAATATTTTATCTAAATCAACTCCCCTCCCTCTTGTCATGAGGGAGGGGCCGGGGGAGGGTAAACGCGGATTCGCCCGGTCGCCGGATCTTGATGCTTAAAATTCAACCGGCTTTAAAGGTCCCAAAAGGGTAACCGAAAATTCATCATATGGCACATATTTTGACGATCATTATTAAAAGAGTTTTATATACAATTACACTTTTCGTTAAATCTTTAAAACCGATAAAATGAGACCATTCAGAAAGCCCAGAACCCAGAAAATCGCCAGGGAATTATCAAAGATCTTAAGAAAAAATGCAACTTATTCCGAAATTCTGTTATGGCGGGTTTTACGCAAGAAAAAAATAAAAAATCATAGATTCTTAAGACAGCATCCGATCTTTTTTAGATATGATAATCGATTAAGATTCTTTATCGCAGACTTCTATTGTTATGAATTGAACCTGATCATTGAAGTGGATGGTCCCATTCACAACCGGCAAAAAGATTTCGATCAGATCAGAACGGCATTATTGAATAATAAAGACCTTAAAGTAATAAGATTTTCAAACGATGAGATAATAAATGACATAAAGAAAGTATCATTACAAATACTTGCTATAATATCTGAAATTGAAGCAACAAAATCGCACACCTGAGTCATTCATCATTTTATTTGGGGTGTTGGATAGGTATAAATATTCACTTTCAAAAAAAAATTGCCAGCGGTTTTTTTGTTTTACCCACCCCCAACCCCTCCCTCATGACAAGAGGGAGGGGTGTTTGGTACTTTTGGTTCGGATTTATCATTACTCATCTCCGCAGTATTCACAGGGAAAATAACCTTAACTAAAGAATTTTTTAATCAAATAAATTTTTGATCTAACTCAACTCCCCTCCCTCTTGTCATGAGGGAGGGGCCGGGGGAGGGTAAACGCGGGCATCACCAGAAATCATGTGTGTCCGCAGACAAACAACCAATCAAAAATACCGGAAATCAACTCCCCTCCCTCTTGTCATGAGGGAGGGGCCGGGGGAGGGTAAACGCGGGCATCACCAGAAATCATGTGTGTCCGCAGACAAACAACCAATCAAAAATACCGGAAATCAACTCCCCTCCCTCTTGTCATGAGGGAGGGGCCGGGGGAGGGTAAACGCGGGCATCACCAGAAATCACGTGTGTCCGCAGACAAACAACCAATCAAAAATACCGGAAATCAACTCCCCTCCCTCTTGTCATGAGGGAGGGGCCGGGGGAGGGTAAACGCGGGCATCACCAGAAATCATGTGTGTCCGCAGACAAACAACCTGTTAAAAATACCGGAAATCAACTCCCCTCCCTCTTGTCATGAGGGAGGGAGTGGGGGGGAATCACTTCAATAATCTTCCCCCAGAGCAAAAACCGGCTTCCTTCTGACCCAGCGGCCGCCGGTAAAATCCGGAAACATTTGCGGGGTCCCGCCCCCGGCGATGGACTGTTCGGAGAGCGGGGTGATGACGCTCCAGGCTGCGGCATCGTAAACATCGAGCGGAGGATTTACACCCCGTTTGAGCGATTCGACATAGGCATTCATTACAAAGAAATCCATCCCGCCGTGACCGGAACCCACAGCGGCATCCTCATACTTTTTCCAGAGTGGATGGTCGTATTTCTCCCGGTAGGAATCAAAAGGTTCCCAGGTATGTGGTTCCGGACTGACCCCTTCGATGTAGATCATGTTGCCGTCGCGCATCCAGAGGCCTTTGGTGCCCTGAACACGAAAACCGAGCGAATAGGGGCGGGGCAGATTGGTATCATGGGACAGCATAATCGTCTCACCATTGGCGCATTTGATCAGCGTGGTGACGATATCACCAAGGGCAAATTTTATCGCCGCATTGGGGTGATCTTCGCCGCCGTTTTCTAAGATATAGTTGTGCAGACCGCGGGATTTTGTCGCGACAGAGGTTAATGAGATAAAACGGTTGCCGCGGTTGATATCCAGATATACGGCAAGCGGACCGACACCGTGAGTGGGATAAATATCCCCGTTACGTTTGATTGAGTGCTGCGTCCGCCAAACGGCCTCATGTTCGCCCTTTTCGCCGAATTCGACCCCGGGCTGGAATTTAACTTCACGCAGATCGTGCTGATAGCCTCCCTGGCAATGGATCAGTTCGCCGAACATCCCCTGCCGGACCATATTCAGAACGGCCATGATATCGCGGCGATAGCATACATTTTCCAGAAACATCATCGGTACACCGGTATATTCATAGGTATTTACCAGATCCCAGCATTCCTGAACTGAGAAAGCACCGGCGACCTCAAGACCAGCCACTTTTCCTGCCTTCATGGCATCGATGGCCATCGGAAAATGCCAGATCCAGGGGGTGGAGATGATCACACCATCCAGGTCCTCCCGGGCCAGCAGTTTTTGATAGACGGTCTCACTTTCTGTATAAGCTTCTGCTTCGTTCCGACCGGCACTTTTTAACATTTCCTGGACAATCGGGATACGTTCCGGGTTTATATCACACACAGCCGGTACTTCCACATCACTTCGTTCGAGGATATTCGCCAGATGATTGGTTCCCCGTAGGCCGACGCCGATCATCCCGATACGGATGGTGGATTTGAGAACCGGACTGGAAAAGCTCAGCCGTGGTAATATAATGGCACCCATTCCGGCCATTGTGCCCGATTTGATAAAAGATCTCCGTTTCATTTGGCTCTCCTTTTTAGAATGGAGGTCGTGTAACAAAATAACCACAGAGCACACAGAGTAACTATTTGACAATTATTGACTTAAATAAGTTTATTCTTTTCGCTCCTCTGTTCTCCCTGTGGTTTTGTCTTACTATGCTTTTTTTCATTTTTCATACGACTTTTAACACTACCAGGATCGAATGATGCAAAGATAAATGTGAAGGTCTTTTGTATCAATAGCAGGGGAAATAAAATAGTGAAATGTTGCCCGGTCTTGTACTTTTTTGCACAAAAAACTTGCATGTTCAAATTTTCTTTTGTATAATAAACCGACCAGTCGGTCATAATAAAAATGAGGATTGTATGCCCAAAGTTGTTGACCGTGAGGCAAAACGTCAGATGATTTTAAACGCTGCCATGAGAGCATTTGCACGCAAAGGCGTAATGAAAACCAAGGCCATCGATATTGCCGAAGAGGCAGGGGTTGGCAAAGGGACCATTTATGAATATTTTCGCAGTAAGGAAGAGATCTTTTCCGCGGCGTTCGAATTCTTTTTTCAGACCCTGAATATAAATATCGAACGATCGCTGGCTGAAACGGATGATCCTGTGCAGAAACTGAAAATCATCATCGGGGAGACGATGCGCGGGTTTCTTCAGAATGATGGCAAATTTGCCGAACTGATCATGGAGTTCTGGGCAGAAGGTGTGCGTACAAAAGATCCGGCCATGCTTGGTTCAATTGATCTTAAATCGCTGTATGCAGAGTACCGGAAATTTATCTCTGAGGTGATCGAAGAAGGGATTAAAACAGGCACTTTCAGAAAGATAGATACCCAGATGGTTGCATCGGTGATCATCGCTGCCCTCGATGGGATCGGTTTGCAATGGATCATGGACCGGCAACTCTTCAATCCGGAGAAGATCTCGGAACTGATGTTCGCAACCCTCCTGGAGGGTATTCGTAAAAGATGAAATATTGCACAACAAGGAGAAATACAATGTATCGCCATATATGTCTGATGATAATGTTTCTATACCTGATGATCGGTAGCCATTTATCGGCACAGGATGCCAGGGAGATCATTGCCAGAGCAGAGGAACTGATCCGCGCAAACAGCAGTTATTCGGAATTTACCATGCAGGTGGTCAAACCGGACTGGTCCCGAGAGATGAAGATGAAAGTCTGGTCACTGGAGCCTGAGTATGCCCTGGTCCTGGTTACCGAACCGGCAAAGGATAAAGGGACGGTTACGCTGAAGCGGGATAAGGAGGTCTGGTATTGGATTCCCACCGTCCACCGGGTGGTTAAAATTCCGCCGTCCATGATGCTCCAGTCCTGGATGGGGTCCGATTTTACCAATGATGATCTGGTCCGGCAATCTTCTATCGTAGAAGATTATAAGCATAGTATACTGGCAGAGGAGGTCTATGAAGGATATGACTGTTACAAGATAGAGATGCTGCCGAAGCCGGAAGCCGGGGTTGTCTGGGGGAAAATTATTACCTGGATAGCAAAGGATGCGTTTTTCCAGTTACGTGCAGATTATTATGATGAGGACGATTTTATGGTAAAATCGATGGTCGGCAGTAAGGTTGAAAAAATGGGCGGACGGACCGTTCCGGTCCATTGGGAAATGATACCGCATGATCAGCCCGGTCAGAAAACCGTTATGGAATATCTGTCCATTGAATTCAATATAAAAACCGACGAATCGTTTTTTTCTCTGCAAAATATGAAAAGGGTACGGTAATGTATGAATTAATTTCTGGTACTGAACGCATAGTGGCGTTTAAAACCCGTTTACCCGTCGATTGCGGAAAAAAATTTGAACATTCTGTCCTGAAACGGGATCCTATGGATAGGAATCTTTCTGGTTTTTTTATACCCAGGTCAACAAGGAAGATCCTTACAGGATGACACAGGACCATCATACATTTTTTAATATATAGAAACTTCTGAAAAATGTTAAGATGTGCCAAAATGTCATTCTGAACTTGTTTCAGAATCCTTTAAATAGACCCTGAAATAAATTCAGGGTGACAAATTGTCTTATTACGAATGCATTTTTCAGAAGTCTCTATATATGTATATACGAGATTAAGACAATACAATATCAGGAAGGTTTAACGATGTATCTTTCATTGAGTTGGCGGAATATCTGGCGGAATAAAAAACGCACGCTCATCGTGGCTGCGTCGGTCTTTTTTGCGGTTATTCTGGCGCTGGTCATGCGTTCGATGCAGCTCGGTTCATACAGCTATATGATTCATTCCTCAGCAAAACTGTTTACCGGATACCTGCAGATCCAGGATAAAGACTATTGGGAAAAAAGATCACTGGATAACAGTATTCAGGCGGGTGAGCCCCGTATCCAGGCTATTGAAAAGATAACCTATGTGAGCGGAGTCACCCCGCGGCTTGAAACCTTTGCCCTGATTTCCTATGGTAAAAACACCAAAGTCTCACAGGTTACCGGTATTGATCCTGAACGGGAGAATCGCATGACCAGCCTGAAGGAGAAGCTGATTGAAGGGGTATACCTGACGCATGATTCAGAAGGCTTGCTGATCGGATCTGGACTGGCCAGAATGCTGGGGGCCGTTCTGGGTGACAGCCTGGTCGTCTATGGTCAGGGCTATCATGGTCAGATTGCAGCGGCGATGATACCCATAACCGGTATCGTAAAATTACCTTTCAAAGCATTGGATAACGCCATGGTCGTTCTGGCTTTGCCCCGGGCGCAGGAGGTATTTTCCTGCCCCGGACTGATCACATCAATTCCGATCATGATCGATAATATCCGGCACCTCGATCCGGTGGTCAATCAGGTCAGAAATCAATTGAACGAAAAGGAAACCATTATGACCTGGGATGAGATGATGCCTGATCTGCTGCAGAATATCGAAGTTGATAATGCCTCGGGTATCATCATGCTTGCCATTTTGTATATCGTTATCGGATTCGGCGTATTTGGTACGATCATGATGATGGTCTCTGAACGCGCCCGGGAATTTGCTATTCTGATTTCGGTAGGGATGCATAAAAGCAAATTAATGATCATCACCACACTCGAAACACTGCAGGTGTCATTTCTGGGTGTAGTTGCCGGTATTCTCATAAGTCTATCCATTGTTGCGATATTTTGTGCATCATCCCATAGAACTCACCGGTCAGATGGCGGAATTTTATGAACAACTGAGCATCGAACCTCTGCTCACCTTCAGTGCCCAGCCGGACATATTTTTGTCGCAGGCACTGGTCGTGCTCGCCATTGCCCTGGTAACGGTCGTTTATCCTTATCTGTATATCCGGCGTCTGGATCCGGCTAAAATTATCAGAGGTTAAGTAAGATGCGTTTATTTTCTGCGGGAAACAGTTGGCTGATTTAAAAAAAACAGACAGGAGTGGTTATGTTGTTTAATCTGGCCTGGAAAAATATCTGGCGCAATAAGAAACGCAGCCTGATTATCGTTGCCGCGATTACCTTCGGTTTGTGGGGTGGGCTTTTCTCAGATGCGGTTATGATGGGTGGGATCGAGTCGATGATCGAAACCGCCATAAGCCGCAACCTTTCCCACATTCAGATCCATAAAAAAAATTATGAACAGGACAAGGATATACGAGACTATATCCCCGGAGGTACCGGAGCGGCGGAAAAGATTCGACAGATCACCGGTGTGGAAGCCGTTTCCGGTCGTACATTGATCTTTGGTATGGCTGCTTCACCGGCATCCTCTTTCGGTGTGCAAATTACCGGAATAGACCCAGAGGTCGCCAGACAGGTAACAAATCTGCATGAACAACTTATTGAAGGCGATTATTTTGTATCCGGGAGCCGGAATCAAATTGTGGTAGGAAAAAACTGGCAGAAAGGCTGAATCTGAAATTACGTTCGAAAGTGGTCCTCAGTTTTCAGGATCTTCAGGGGAATATCGCATATATTGCCTGCCGGGTAACCGGAATATATAAAACCAATTCAACGCCGTTTGACGAATCCAATGTTTTTGTACAGCAGGCCGACCTGTTCCGGATCCTGGAGAGTGAATCGATCCTACACGAAATCGCCATCCGGGTAATGAATGTTGAAAATATCGAAAGCGTGGCAGACGCAATCAAAAACCGGTACCCGGATTTACAGACCGAACGCTGGGATGAGCTGGCTCCCGAGCTGGCCTACCTGAGTGAATCAACGGCGATCTATTCCTATCTGTTTGTCGGGATCATCTTATTCGCACTGCTGTTTGGCATTACAAATACGATGCTGATGTCGGTAGTCGACCGGATTCGTGAACTGGGTATGCTCATGGCCATTGGCATGAAAAAAGGACGGGTATTTATGATGATTCTTCTGGAAACCGTCATGCTCTCGGTCACCGGAGGGATTTCAGGTACCATAGTCGGTGTGGCGACTATTGTTTATTATGGACATTCCGGTATCGATTTGAGCGCGATTGCGACCAGTCTGGAAAGCTGGGGTGCCAGTACCATGCTTTACCCATTTCTCCCGCTAGCGATGTATATCGGCCTGATCGTTATGGTCCTGCTGACCGCCAATATCGCAGCGCTGATGCCGGCCTGGAAGGCCATACATTTAAAACCGTCGGAAGCCATACGAAATTATTAAGTCTGTGAAGGGGATGATTATGTCACTGATTGAATTAAAAAATCTGGAAAAGGTCTATAATACAACTGCGGTGCCGGTGCATGCCGTCAACGGGGTGAGTTTGAATATTGATAAAAAGGAATTCACCGCCATCGTCGGTCCCTCGGGGTCAGGTAAAACAACATTACTCAACATCGTCGGCGGTCTTGACAAGCCGACCCGGGGAGAGGTTCATATCGACGGTGTGGATATCGTCACACTTTCTGACAGTAAACTCATCGATTACCGGTTACGCAATATCGGTTTTGTGTTTCAGGCCTATAACTTGATACCCGTATTCACGGCCCTTGAAAATGTTGAATTTATCATGTTACTGCAGGGTCTGGATAAAAGGCAGCGTGAGGAACGCGCAAAAGACCTGCTCACGAATGTCGGACTCGAGGAGCGGATGCATGCCCGGCCATCAGAACTTTCCGGTGGCCAGCAGCAACGGGTTGCCGTTGCCCGCGCACTGGCTTCACACCCCGTTTTTGTTCTGGCTGATGAACCGACCGCCAATCTTGATACAGAATCAGCCGAGTCTCTTCTTGATCTTATGGAGACGCTCAATGATAAATATGAGATGACCTTTATTTTTTCAACCCATGATATCCGGGTGATGGAACGCGCCCGTCGGATCGTCAGACTGGTGGATGGAAAAATTGCCGAAGATAAAACACCCGATAAGAAAAAAAAGCGGTCCGATGCCAGGCATTAAACAGACTTTGGCGACCGTAACACTGGTTTTTACGTTAATATCATCGGGCAGCGGGCAGCTTTCAGCGTGGGAATTTGGCGGCTATGCCAAGGATCTGATAACCTATACCGATGGTCCGATTGCAGAAATACCGCTGGATTATGGAAAATGGCAGAACTCGGCGCAATTGCGTCTTAACCTGTTCTGGTATCCCGGAACCGATATTTCTGCAAACGTCCAGGCACGAACTCAGTTGATTTATCAGAAAAATATCAAATCTTTAAATATGCTACTCGGATTGCTGGAAACGGACAGACTACTATTTTGATATGAAGTATGAATACCGCGATAAGGAAAACTGGTATGCCTTCTCAGAAATTGACCGGTTAAATCTGGGATACACCTGGCAGGATCTGAATATTATCGCCGGGCGTCAGCGGATTGCCTGGGGGACCTGTCTCGTCTGGAATCCGACCGATTTATTCAATCCTTTCAACATTCTGGATTTCGATTACGAAGAACGGCCGGGAACCGATGCTCTGCACATGCAATACTACACCGGCCCGCTTTCCCAATTCAGTCTTGCGATCACACCGGGCCGTACGCGCGAACAGGTGATCTATGCGGGACGTTATGGGACAAATCTCTGGAATTATGATTTCAATGTGATTGCCGGATGGCAGCGGAACAGTTTGCGGCTTGCCGGCAGCTGGGCGGGTCAACTTTTTGAAGGCGGGTTCCGCGGTGAACTGCTCTTTACAAATCCGGATATAAATTACCGGACAATCAGTTTTGAGGATTTTCGTTATGTGGATAAATCCATCCAGAATCCGTTCTGGACATTCGCCATTTCCTATGATTACACCTTCACCAATAGTTTTTATATACATACGGAATATATCTATAACGGCCTGGGAACAACAGAAAATGCCGGTGCACGTCGTTTTGATATCATCTTTACGGGAGAATTGACCCCTGCACGACATTCGGTTTTTCAGGAATTCGCCTATCAGCTTACACCGTTATTACGGGGGGACTTCTTTATAATTTATAATCCGTCCGATCAATCCTGGATCGCAGCGCCTTCGCTGCAATACTCGGTCGGTAACAACTGGGACCTCTATCTGCTGGCCTTTCCCAGCGGCGGGACGCCCGGAACCGAGTATGGCGGCTATCCCGGCCAGTATTTTGTCAGAATGAAGGTGGCTTTCTAAAACAGTTGAATTGTTTAATGTTGAATTGTGGAACAGTCTAAATGCATAACCGGTGGTCATCCTGGAAGGATCTTCCTGCTTTTAAACCGGTATGAAAACGATTGCGGGCAGGGCTGAGACAAATAACTGTGAAAGAGGGCGGAAGAAGAAATAAAAACCATAAATGTGCCGTTATGAGGCAAAACATTAAATCTTAAGGAAATCCTGATGAAAGAAAGAAGCGGTTTCCCAACCGTATTCTGGGTGGCCAATACGGTTGAAGTGCTTGAACGGTTTGCCTACTATGGAATATATATGGGGTTTGGCATCTATATGGAATATCTGGGCTATACCCAGGCCCAGCTCGGTATCGTTCAGAGCATCTTCCTTTTGTTTTCATATGTTATTCCGGTCATATCGGGCACGTTGGCCGACCGGTACGGATTTAAAAAAATACTGATCATATCTTATCTTGCCTACCTGCCCTCAATCTTATTGCTGATTCTCACGAAATCATTTTCCGGTATCGCATTGACCATGCTCAGCATCGGCCTGGCGGCCGGAATCTTTAAACCGCTGATCTCGGGAACGGTGCGGGCGGTTACCGATAAGACAAATAAAACACTTGGTTTCGGTATCTTTTATGCCATGGTCAATATCGGGGCTTCATTTGGACCGATCGTTGCCGGGAAACTCCGGGCCATTTCCTGGAATCACGCGTTCATCGCAGCCGCCATTGCCATCGGTGCCATGCTTCTAATCACCATCCTTTTTTACAAAGAGCCCAAGCGGGATATGCAGGCGGTTAGTCTCGGTAAAAAAATGAAGGAGATCCTGGAGGTGCTTTCCGACCTTAAATTTTCAAGTTTTCTGGTTATCCTTGGGATCTTTTTCTGGCTGCCATTCTGGGCCTTTTTTAACCTGATGGCGATCTATATCGACCGCAATCTGGATACGGCGATGCTTTATCTGCAAATTCAGTCTGTTCTCGGGACCGGGTTCGCCAACTTCTTTTCCCATCAGGATGATACCGGGACCTGGCGTCTCCTGGGAGAAACCATCTCACACACCGGCTATATTGTGATGATATTTCAGATCTTTGTGTCGCGGGCGTTTGAAAAACGTCCGGCGGTTTCAACCTTTATCACCGGTATGTTTGTCATGTCCGGTGGGTTTGTACTTATCGGTCTTGCCAATGTTTTTTCGGTCTCGCTGGTATTAGCCGGGATACTTTTTGTTGCTATCGGCGAGATGGTGGCTTCCCCGCGTATCCAGGAGTATATCATGTGGATCGCACCGAAAGAAAAAGCCGGCCTGTATATGGGCACAAATTTTCTGGCGCTCGGTCTGGGAGGTGCGCTTAGCGGATTGGTGTATACATCACTGTACGGCTATTTCCGGGGGCTGGGTAATCCGGAATATATCTGGTATGTGCTGGCATCGAATATTATTATCGGTATCGCCGCCGTGGTTATTTTTATCCGGCTGGCCGGCGAGTTTAAGGAGCTTGAGGCGTAGGCAGTAATTCAAGGAAAAAGGAAAAAGGTAAAAGGATAAAGGAAAAAGGAAAAAGGGTTGGCGGCAGGCAGTAAATCCACGTAAATGATCAATATTCTGGAAGATCTACATCAGAATTTCACTATACACACATTTTAATTACTTTTCTCTTTTTTATCATTTGTTCAATTATTTTATTCAATTTTATTTTTTTAGGCAATATTTGCGTTTAAAAGTTCGTTATAAAATTATGATATGATATCAGGTGTTTTTAGAATACTAAACCGCTCATTAAGCATTTTATTTTGAAATAAAAAAATTAGCTGGATCAGGTCATTCAACTTGGTGGTCGAATCAGGAATGTGTTAACACGGTTTTTAAATTTGTCCAATGTTACTTAGACAAAAATCTTATTAAAGGGGGTGTTTATGAAGAGAGTGATTGTCAGATACAAAGTTAAGGCAGATAAGGCACAACAAAATATTGAATACATTCAGGCTGTGTTTAAAGCACTGGAAAAATCCAAACCTGCCGGACTCAGATATTCTACTTTTCAATTAGAAGATGGTGTGAGTTTTGTTCATATTGCTTCAATTGAAACGGAGGATAATTCCAATCCCCTCTCGGCATTTGATGAATTCAAAGCATTTTCAAAAGATATTAGTTCAAGGTGTGCAGAACCACCAGTAGCTTCAAACGCTACCACCATTGGTAATTATCGGGTTTTTTGATCACAAAAAGGTGATCCGGGAATAGAATCATACATTCAAACTCAGGAGGAATATATGTCAAAATTCATATTTGTTTACAAAGGAGCAGCAACGGACATGAAAGATATGTCCGAAGAACAGTCAAAGGCTGTGCTGGAGGCCTGGAATCAGTGGATGCATAAAGTGGGTGAATCTTTAGTCGATGTCGGCCAGCCTATGGCCAACGGCATCTCTTTGGTGGATAATGGATCAAAGGGTACCCCGGTTCAACTGAACGGTTATTCAATTGTTGATGCAGCCGATATGGAAAGTGCAAAAAGCCTTGCGGATGGTCATCCTTTTTTAAGTGAGGGAAAGGGCAATTTTGCGATAGATATTTACGAGCTTCTGTCATTACCAATGTAAATTGATGGGCTAATACCTCGGGATTCTTACGTGTTCAAACAACAATTGCAGTGTGTCATGGCCTGTTGCATCGGAACTTAAATGTCATCCCGGAGGGATCTTCCTGCATCGGTAAACACAAAACCAATTAAGGAAAATTCCTCCAGCATGACAGTACAGTTTCTGATTAACTATTACCTGCTGCTCCACGTTTTTCACTTTGGCATACTGTTTTGCTGCTCAATTACTCACTGTTCAGAACTTGATGCTTAAAGCCCCATGGTAACCCCAACCGAAAGCATGGAGAGGTTTTCCGGGATTTTCACCGACAGATTTTCCCATTCTGCCCGGATACCGATGGTGCCCAGTTGCAATCCTGCTCCGAATCCCCATAAAAATACAGAACCGGTCTCATCTTCCGTTCCGGATCCACCAGGAATTCCACTGTCGAAACTGTTCTCTGTGTTTTGAAAAAACAGACCCGCTTTGGCAAAAACCTGCACCATCAGCAGATTCATTTTTCCGACCGCCACCACATCCCAGCCTTTTGTACTGGTGCTCAAGGTCACCCCGGAGACCTTGTTCTCTGCCTTCCCGGTATTACGGAATCCACCTTCTGCCGATAGAAAATCCGTGAGCTGAAGGCCGCCATAAAGTTTCCAGGCAAAATTGTTCTTGTTGAAACTGAAATCTGCCTCGGTAGTCTCGGACACTTTAGCATCGACAAATGCGGTCCCTGCACTACCGCCAATATAAAATCCGCTCTGACTGAACAGTAACGGAGGGCTTAGCGTTAAAAACAACAGTATGAGAATATAGGTTGGTTTCATTATTTACCTCCTACAGGATTGAAAAAATATGAGTTCTGTCCGTTATAAGATTCATAGGTGATCACTGGGATATTCGGTCTTCAAAACTAAAAACATAAAAAAATAATAAAATGATTACATCGAATGATGGCCTCTTCTACGTCAGCGTGCCTTCTGCTATGACATGAATTTATCTTGCGCCTGGAAAACCGGGGGAACAGTGGTACAATCATAAAAAAGGCCATACGCTTTCACAGGAGTGGAAATATGTGTACTGATTTTTATGTTTGAGAATTGTGTACAAATCCTCTGATGGTTTTATCGCCGGCCCAACTGGTGGACCAGAAAATCCTTTGGGAGATGACGCATCTTATGTATGCAGTAAAAAAATAAATGGAGAGGATACCTTTCGTATGGAATCAGCTGTTCTGAGAAGAAAGTGGTGGATTTCCCTGGCATATGGGCTAGCCGCCGGGGCGATCATCGTGTATGTTGATAATTATATATCTGGGGGTGAAGTCAGTCCGGTGATTATCGTCGCCCTTTTGCTGGCTGCAACAGCAACCGCTGGAATTCTTTGGGATGAACGCGGCTGGATAGACTTCTCTCACGGTATGGGTAAGTTTACCCGGTGTTCATTTGATCAAGCATGTTCTTGGTTTGCCGGATACCCTCCATCCAAATACATTTAAATCCATCTTCTACCTTGCAGCCTTCTCACTCCTCATTGCCGCCATCGGCACCGGAGCCGGCCAGCTGGTGCGTAAACTTACCTCTCATCAGGATCAGACCGACCAGCGTGACAGGATTCAATCTTTTCAGGATAAAGGACCGTTTGACTGAGGTCGGGATCAGGGCTTATTCAAAGATGTCCAGATCCGAACCGACCACAACCTTGCCGTCGTATCTCTGGCGGATTTCATCCAACAGGTCGTTCGCACCGGCCCCCCAGAATAATATGTGATAGAGGACCATTAATTTGGGCCTGGTTTTAGCGGCAATTCCGGCAAGTTCGTAGGTAGATGTGTGGTGTGCGGCATGGTAGGCTTTCCAGTCTGCCCCCTTCGTGTCAAATCCTTTTTTATAATACACCTCATGAATGAGTAAATCCGCATCATGGCCGTATTTTATGATATTTTCACAGGGAGCGGTGTCGCCTGAGATAACAATTACTTTATCCGGTGTGGTAAATCTATAGCCAAAGGCGTTGGGCCAGCTGCCATGATTTACAAGAAATCCTTCAACCTGAATATTTGAATCACTATAAACGATGCCTTCGGTGATCTCGTGTGCATTCACCCGCCAGGCTCTCGATCGTTCCACCGTAACGGGGGGACAATCTGGCAGCATTACGGATCAGGCCGGGTCCGAAATCTATGATATAAGGTGTTTTATCAACAATGATTGCTACCGAGCCGCCCGAATGGTCCGGATCCGGATTAGGCGTGCCGGTACCCAGCAAAACCACGGTTGTTTTAGCAGATGCGGGCCGGGTGAATGCGGAGGGCATTACAATACTTAAAAGTATAAGCAGGCATATGATCCGGGTAAGCCGATGTTTCATACGTTTATCCTTTCATTTAACCCCTGTGGTAATTGTCGTGCTGTAAATTACCATAATAATAACAAAATGTCATTCCGAATCCTGACCTGTCGTCAGGCCAGTGGTTCAGGATGACAGATTGCGTGATGTAAAGAGATCCTGAAACAAGCCTGTCCTGGCGACAGGCCAGGGTTCAGGATGACAGATTGGGGGTGGGTAAACGGGGCGAAAGTCAAAATGAAAAAACAGTTCAAAAAAGTATGACGGTATCCTGTCCGTATTTTTTTAGCAACAAACTGAACTGTGCATCACTTAGACCATCGGGATAACGGGTGTATTTGCGTAACTCCGCCAATTGATCTTCCGTGATCTGTCCGGCAAAACCCGGCGGATCCGGTTCAGAACCGGCGAACAAAACGTAAGTAAAGACCGGTATGCCATACAAGATCAGGAATCCTCCAGCGGTGAGTTCGGCATCAGCGGAGGCTGCGGCGATTGTGAATAATATAGCGGGTATAAACTGGAAAATGATCACGGCGGGCTGCCAGCCATGATTGACATATCCTTCAATGGATATCTTACGAATGTCAGCATAGGGTATCCGGTATATTTTCCCTGAATGCACAGAAGAGGCCTTTGACACCGCCCTAACGGGCCGGACGTATAATCCCAAATCAGATACCATCAGTAATTCAGCATTGATCTTCGAACCGGTCGACAATTCGATTTCAGCCGTATCCCCTTCAAATGACATGTTCATGAGCCCGTGACTACAGGAGAGCAGCAGGCACACGATGATTAGAAAAACCGGTTTCCTCATGGTGACCTCCTTAGCGGAATTCGGCTGTCAAAAAAGGCCGATTCAAGCAACGAGCGTTCTTTTTCCCATATAGTGGAGATATAGTTCAGGACCAGCTCCTGGTTTAGAAAATCACTGAAGTTGCGGGTGGAGCGGTTATGGATCCAGTCACCGCGCAGCCATTCGATATAGTATCCCTGGGATTCAATAAAATAGGTTATCTCTTTACTTTTGTTGGTTTCCGGAGCATAGCAGAATTCGAAGAAATCACCCGGTTCGGTAATCAGGTATTTCTCATCCGTTTCATCCAGCAAATCGGCGACCTCAATCATCGGGCGATCCTGGTTGCCCGATATCGACACCGGCGTGCAAATTTCCTTTTCAATGGTCATCACGGGCAGAGCCGGGCTCAGGTTTATCCGATCGATGATAAAATTATCCGGGAAAAATGTCATCCGCAGCGAAATGGTCGATGCCGGTTGTGGCAGCTTTACCGGAACAGCCAGGTCTTTCCAGGCGATCGGGCCGCTATCGCCGGTTTTGGCCACTTCCACCCAAGAACCGTTCACATCGATATAAAACCGGATACCCGCGTATTGGCGATACAATTCGGTGAACAGGCGGGCGTAGAGATAATCGTTCTGCATGCGTCCTGTCCAGGAGACCGCTTCGACACCCTGACCGGCCAGCACCAGATCATAGAACAGGACCGTGGTCAGCAGAGAATTGCGCAGACGCAGCACCAGGTTGAATTCAGTAACCTTTTCGTCAAACCCGATCTCCAGATCCAGCCAGTCGAGATGGGATTCGGCAGCGGTTCGTTCGCTGAATTTATCGCCGGTGCGGTAGGCCAGTGAATCCTGATATGCAATAAGTGCTGTGACATCAAGACCTTCGGGCGTTTTTACCGATCGCGGCGTTGAGATCGATTCAATTATACGGAGGTCACCTTCAGGTGTCGGCAGTGCTGTCGTACCCAGCGGATGTTTCACTTTGAAGATTTTGAACTGGTCAATATAATGGGTTTCGAGGGCTTCATTGGTGAGTCGCAGCCGCAGGGTGTCTGAAAAACTGACCTGTTTATTGAGACGATCAACATCATGTTCCTGAAAAAACCGCGAAATACTATATGAAAACAATTCCGCTTCAGGTATCCCGTTATTAACGCCCAGGTCGTAAACGGTGGGGCAGGAACCGAAACAGCATTTCGGGCATGCGATGCAGTAAACCGACAGAGGGGTCATTATGGACCCATATAATCCGAGTAAAAAGGATGCAAAGGGGCTGCCGCCGGTTGAATATAATTCGTAGTAGGTCATGGCACTGACACTGTCCAGGGTAACCCTGATATCGGTTCCTTTTTGTAATCGACCGTCAAAAGAATATCGCCGGCCACCGCCTTCGAGCATATTATTTTTCACTGTAATACCGTCCGGAAATACCGCAACCGATGCATCGGAGAAGTAGACCTTTGTCGGTTCCGATATCATGGTGGAATCGGTACTATTGAGCAGATTGTATTCAACCGCCCGGCGGTTCGGAAAGCAGGCGGTGAGGATGAAGATCAGAAAAATGAAAGCCAGATATTTAGTATGACTATTCTCACAATGGTATCCTATCTGTTTATCATCTGGAATTAATATAATTCATGAAATCGGCAGAATGTCACAAAATTGTCAAACTTTTGATAGAAATTTATTAAATCCGGATTATTCACCAACCAACAATGCCAGGCAGAGATCACACGGTGAAATAAATTATTTATCTCTGTGGTCACTATGGTTTATGTGTATTGTCTTAACCATATGTTTACACTTTTAACAGAACAGTAATCCAATTGATTGAATCGAAGTACCGTGTCATTTTGTCCCAGGACGGTCCGAAGGACTCCTTCGGAGGATTTTCAGATAAGAATCTTCCTGGTTTTTAGTCTGGTTTCGGCAAGGACGAAGATGCTTATCGCAGATCCCGTTTCGGGACAGCATGACAATTAATATTTCTTTTTGCGTAAACACAAAGTCAAGTCAAGACAGTTTATGAATCGGTAAGGTGAATAAAAAAATTATTTATTTATTTTCTATATTTACATATGTTATCCTGACCGGGGGGCTATTTTTTCATTACCACCAAAACGTGAGGAAATAAAATGGAACAGCCAATTCTGACCGATAAAGATCAATATCCAACCGAGGCGATCATTTTTAAGCATATCGGGGCATCAAAAAAATTTTGGGATTTGCTTTTCGGATATGTTCATGCCAGCCACCCGGATTTTTCGGAAGAATGGCGGTACTATAAAGACGGAAAAAGCTGGCTGATGAAAGTAACCAGAAAGTCGGCAACGATATTCTGGCTTTCCGTCATTGAAAATGCATTCAGAATTACTTTTTATTTCGGTGATAAGGCGGAGCAGATGATCATGGAAAGTACCATTTCCGATCGGTTAAAAGAGCAGTTCCGGGACGGGAAACGATTCGGTAAAATACGCGGGATCACAATAAATTTTAAAGATCCGGAGGATGTTGAATCTGCCAAATCATTGATCGCTATTAAGCTGAATATCAGGTCGTAAACCGATCTGTAAGAACACAGTCGGTTGTTTACATCATCGTATTCCACCATCCACCTGAATGGCTCTTTATCAAAAATCTGCTTTGATGTCAGTCGACAGAGACTTTATATTTTCCCAGACATCTGGGTCTATCCGGATTATATTTACCTGATCCTCATATAAAGAATACCAATCAGTAAACAGGCCTTACACGATCACTTACAGCGGATCCATGATCTGGTTTAAAAATATGCAGCCGCACTGACCGGGCAGACCTGGCAGGCAGATAAAAAGGAGGACGTAATGAACATCAATGTGAAAGCATTTTCTCTGACTGTTGCTTTATTTTGGGGCTTCGGTTTGCTTTTCATCACCTGGTGGATAATTTTGTTTGATGGAGCTACAGGCGATCCCACCCTTATTGGCCGGGTTTATAGAGGATATAGCATCACCTTATGGGGAAGTTTTATCGGATTTGCCTGGGGTTTTATTGATGGATTGATCGGCGGCGCTATTTTTGCCTGGCTGTACAATTTTATTTCAACCCGGGTTAAATCCAGTCAAGCATAATAATATTTGAGTTTATTCTTTTGATTTAATGACAGTTCGCTCTGCCTTTCAAAACACCGGTTACCGGGGATCGATAATTCTCAGGCGGGCAGATGCCAGATAAACGGGAAAATATGACTATGGACAAAAATCTCTTAAAAGCGCTGCTCATGTTTTCGATATTTATCATGTTTGTTTGTTCTTGTGACGAAGCGCCGCAAAGGGTTGCTGCACGGTATCCATATCTGACCTATCTGCCATCGGATTATCAACATGATGAAGCAAAAAGATGGCCGCTAATTATTTTTTTACACGGCGCATCCCTGCGTGGGGATAATCCTGAAAAAATTAAGAAATATGGAATTCCAAAACTGGTACGCGAGGGATGGGAATTTGAATTTATTATTATATCGCCACAATGTCCGTTGTATAAGGATTGGTCCAGTGATATTTGGTTTCCTGCATTCTTCGGGGACATCAGAAAGAAATTCAGGATTGATACCAATCGTGTTTACCTGACCGGGCTGAGCATGGGTGGAGAAGGAACATGGTATATCGCAGAACAATATGCAAACAGTTTTGCAGCCATTGCACCGGTCTGTGGGCGGGTCAGTCATATACCGGATATTGAAAGAGATATTGAAATGATTGCCAGAATACCGGTTTGGATATTTCATGGCGCGAAAGATAACGTCTACCCGGTCGAAGAATCTGATCATATGTATCAATGGCTCAGGGAGTTGAATCCTGAGATACAATATACAAGATATCCCGATCTTGGTCATGGGGCAACGCACGATTCCACCTACAAATACAAAAATTTATACGCGTGGTTTCTGGCACACGAACGAAACCTGATCGAATAATACGGAGAATGCCGAACACGATATGATTCGGCTATCAGATTTTTCCAAAGAGGAGGAAATATGGGATCCAGTAAAAAACCGCTTTATCTGGCATTGTTTGTCTTTATAATCACTTCTCATGTGAATTCCGGAACATTCACAGAAAAAAAATTTGAATTTGGTATTGCGCCCGGGATCTTATTTTCCGGTGATGTTTATATCTCTTTATACGGGGATAATGTAACACAAAAAAGTAATTTTTTTCTGCGCACCTATGCAGATGCTTTCATCATTCCTCAATTGTCATTCGGTGTGTACTTCAATTATACAACGTTGAATCTGGAAAAAGATGTTGAGGTATTTGACAAAGTCATTGAAAAATCGGGTACGCCGATTTGGGAAATTGGCGGATCGATAAAGCCGCGGTTTATATTATCGGAAGAATTCGCGCTCAAACCGGGCTTTAGTGTCGGGCATCGGCAATTTGCCGGCGATGACGATTTTACCACCTGGAAGGGTTTGTCTTTAAACGCCGATTGCGAATTGCAATATTATCTGTCGAAAACGGTTTTTCTTATTACCGAGATCGGATTTCTTTATCAGCCGTATGGTGGTAATATTGATACCGATATTACCTTTGATCCGATATTTTATTGGGTCTTTGGAATTGCCTTATAGCAGACAAAGGCGGGAAATATTGGGTAATTTCAGTATATATGCGATTTTTCAATTTGGGGCAACTGCAATACGTGCTTAAGAAGTAAAGCGAAAAAGTGGAGGTTTGTCTATGAAATATTTTATTTCAATTTTAAGAACCTCAACGATAATTATCCTGATCGGTCAGTTCAGCTGCAAAAAAACACGACCGAACCCGCACCGTCTCTTCGATCATTCATTTCGGTTACCGGAGATATCAGTGAATCATACGATGTGACGGCGCTTTTTGGAATAACAACGTATACTTCATCTACCAGTGAAAAAGAATATTTCACTATTACGCTGATTCCAAAAGCCCCGGGAAATAATGAATTGGCCATGACCTTAATGTATAAATCAGGTCCAGAATCTCCGGTGGTCCACAGCTATGACATCGGCGCCTATGCATTTGGAAATGATATTCCCGCGGATGGTTTTGGAGGCGCTTTTAGTCCCCGGAATGTTACCGATTTATCCGGATATATTATGACATCGGGGACGTTAAGCATATCCGAAAGTTCAGCTGCCAGAATTTCCGGAGAGTTTGAAATGAGCGGTCATTATGCAAGACTTGCTGAGCAGGATTCTACCAGGATGGTAAATATCAATGGAAAATTTTATGCGACGCCCTGGCCAAATTAGTTCATATTACCAGGCGGGTGAGTCCGCTCGTTGGCGTGACTCTGCACTGATCCGGGAGGTTGTTGCCAAATATGTAAGTCTTTAGAAATCGGTACAGTTTCCCCTTGGCAAAGGGGGATGAAGTGGTTATTAAATTCTATATTTACAATCCCTTAACCCCCTTTTCATAGGGGAAACAAATTTGAATATTTTGGGTACTATGATTAATTTTCAATTAAATTCCCTACTCTGCCAAACCCACCTGGGGAGGGGACCAAGGGGTGGATTAAATCAGACCATGCGCATCGTACAACATATTGAGCTTAAAAAATGAAAAAGACGATCATATTTCTTTCTGTCTTTTTTTTGTTCTGCGTCCAATCGTGTACCGATGATCCGCCTACAAAAGAAATAGCCTATCAACTCCCGCCGACATTCCAACCAACGCATAAAATCCGGTATGATGTGGAAGGGGGTGGCGATCTGGATTTCATCGTTGAAAATGATCCGGATTCTATTCTGGTCATCGTGTCAAGGTTTAAGTTCCAGGCAAGAAATGATTCAATTATGATCGGTAAACCGGACATAGACCGATCGGATCTGGAAATGCTTGAAGCGCTGTTCAACGGCACCACCAATATCGGCGGCACGATTTACCGGCACGATTTACTTACCGGAACATGGACCTATTTGTACATTGAAGCCGACGATACCTGGCTTAGGGTCGCCAATGAGGCGATTATCGGAGAATTACATTCTCTGTACAATTTAGTATACAGAGAATTCTGAAAAATGTGGATTTCTCTCAAAATGTCATTCTGAATCCTGACCTGTTGTCAGGACAGATTTATTTCTCCGAAGGAGTCCTTCGGACAGAATCCGGCTTTTGAGACCCTGAAATGAATTCAGGGTGACAAATAGTTTTGTTATAGATACTTTTTTTAGAAATCTCGATACAGTAAAATATAAATAAACCCGATGCCTGCCCTAGGTTCAAAAAGATCGCAGGTCCCCTGGGCCCATTTGCATTTATCACACCGGCATAAAAAAATGCTGAACTCAAATATCCTCAGACAAAAACTGACTGCCATTGACGGCCAGGATTATGCGGGCTATCAGTCACTCCTGGGCACATACGATTTCGGTCTGTTCAGGCTAATTATTCAGCAAATACCCAAAGATCCATATGCACCGCCGCACACCGGCATTTACCGTATTCAGGTTCAACGCAGCGATAAGCGGATTATTCGTCTGAAAATCGAATCTAAAATTCAGAAAATAGCCTGCGCTGATTTCCTGGCAAGACATTTTTTCGATGCCAGTCAGGCAAATTTCCAAAGGTATTCGCGGAACAGGGTTTCAGCGGGATGATCACGATTAATCAACCGGGTCAGGCCATTTTGGAAAGAAACAGTGTGGTCATCACCGATGACATGATCGAAATACGCTGCTTTTTGGGGCTTCCTGCGGAGGGCAGAAAAATTATTTCCGAAATTGCCGAAACATGCTTTTCAATGAACTCACAGAGATTGTAAGCAAATCGCTGTTACATGAAATATTGATCAGCAGGCACTAAAAAAGCACGTCGAGGTGGCGGAAGATGCCAATATCTTCGCAACAAACTGGATGCTCTCGGGCTGATCGCTTTTATTGCAGAGAATTCCATCCTTCCGCGTGAAAGCGGTACCAGCGATAAACCGATGTCCGGTAAATCCGCGATTCCTTTTATTGTGCCGGATAGTCTGATGAAGGAAATAGAACTACCACATGCCGGAAAGATAAAAGGCATGGGAATACCCAGAGGGATCACGTTGATTACCGGTGGCGGCTATCATGGAAAGTCGACGTTATTAAATGCGCTGGAAGCCGGTATCTACGATCACATTCCCGGTGATGGCCGGGAGCGATGTGTTTCAAATGCACGCGCAGTAAAAGTAAGAGCATATAGCGGAAGAAACGTCGTAAAAACAGATATATCCCCTTTTATCAAAAATCTTCCGTTCCAAAAAGATACCACATCATTTTGCACCCGGAATGCCAGCGGAAGTACATCACAGGCGGCCAATATAATTGAGGCGATTGAAGTCGGGTGCGGAGGTATCTGCTGATGGATGAAGACACATGTGCAACAAATTTTATGATCCGTGATGCCAAAATGCAGCAATTGGTAAACAAAGAGGATGAACCGATAACGACGTTTATCGATAAGGTAAAACAACTTTATCTGGAAAAGAACATATCCACGGTTCTGGTTTTGGGTGGTGTGGGTGATTATTTCGATGTTTCCGATCAGGTTATCCAGATGATAAATTACCGGCCACTGGATATGACCTTCCGGGCGCATGAAATTGCCGATTTGTTTCCCGCAAAACGTAAAGTTGAGGATGAAGCGTATTCCTTTCCAGATCCGCGAACGAATTCCGATTCCTGAAAGCATCGATCCGCTGCAATGCTTTGGGAAATTTGCCATCTATGCCAAGGAAGTCCATCGTTTAAATTTTGGTAAAGAGGTTATCGATCTCACAGATTTAGAACAGCTGCATGGAATTGTCCCAGACAAAAGCCATCGGATTTGCCATTGCGTATGCCCGGAAATACATGGATCGGAAAACGTCATTGCGAGAGGTTATTGATCGGGTAGCAAGAGATATTGAAGCGAACGGCATTGATGTTATCAGTGATAAAATCTCCGGACATTTTGCCCGGTTTCGCGGGATTGAACTGGCGTGCACGTTAAATCGTCTCAGAAGTTTTGATGTTTATGTAAAAGATCAGTCTGATCTCTGAAAGGGACAGGTTTGTAACGGGAAGGCTTTTTAATAGAAGTTAATCGGTCATGGAGTAGATTATGGGTACGGATCCATCATCACATAAGGCGGCAATTCTCCAGCTTATTCGTCAAATAACCGACCACTGGTTAAAGAAACGGTACGACGAGATTGGGGAATTATTATCCGAAGACGTGGTCATTGCGCCGCCCGGTTTTGAGCGGCGCATTTGCGGCCGGGAGGCGTATGTGGAATCATATCGTGCGTACGATCAATCGGCCGTTACGCACGAATTTAAGCCGGAAGAGCCTGAAATCGACATCATGGGTGAAACCGCCATCGCCATATGTCCCTTTTTTGTCGTCTATGAAATAAAAGACAAGATCTATCGCGAGAAAGGCCACGAATTGCTTGTCCTTTCGCGTTCAACCGGTCAGTGGCAGGTCATCTGGCGTACGATGCAAAACACACCGGTTCAATAAAGCGGCAGATCCCGGTAAGATAAATAAACCGATAATTTAGATCGTAATTTCAAGCAGACTAAAACATTATATGAGAACCGGTTGACATTTCTTTATATCATAAAAATATTTGTCTGTTTTTCATTGATTTATCCAATCCATTTCGTGATATTACCTATCGTGGAGAAACCACGAATCCTTGACAAACATCTATCTCGCACCTATATAAAAAGAAGTACTATAAACAGGCTGTAAAGACGGAGCCATTGGTACTTTTCGCCTGGCATGTTGCTTATTGCATTTTGGCAGAATTCTGATCAGTCTTTAGGCAAAAATCATTATCGGCTGCAGGCAGATTATCCTGATGCAAAGTCTTTTTGAATATATAGTGGATCACTAACCATAGATTAAATACTGAATTTCAGTTTATTACGGTACAGGTTTGTCGCATGAACTTTACTGCAAGATTGCATCGGTTATCCGGGATTTTAATTGCAAAACATATCACAACAACCGCTTTGATGATCTGCACAGGTATATTATTATCCGGGTGCTCGCAGCAAACCAGAAAAAAAGTGGATTACCAGCCACCCCCTTTTGTAAAACCAAATGCCAGGCGCTCCGTGGTACCGGAGTATCGGCTCGGTTATGGCGATGTGGTCGAGATAAAGTTCTTCAATAACAAGCAATTTAATGAACTGGTTTCCGTCCGGCCTGACGGACGCATTACCATGGAAAAGATCGGGGACATATATGTCAACGGTATGACCCCTTCGCAGCTGGACAGTCTCATTACCAAAACCTATGCGGAAATCATCATCGACCCGGATGTGACCGTATTTGTGCGCCAGTTTGGCAGCTATAAAATTTATGTGCTGGGTGAAGTCAACACCCCGGGCGGATATGACCTCGACCGAAACATGACCGTTCTGCAGGCGTTTGCCGCGGCCGGAGGACTTAAGACCAGCGCCAACCTTAACAATATTATGGTGCTGCGTCAGGGAAAGAACGGCGCCGCAAATGCACTGAAGATCGACGCGGCTGAATTTTTTGATGATGAATACCAGAATCTGGCAGCCAGCGATCTGTATCTGCAACCGCAGGACATCGTCTATGTGACCAGTACGTTTTTGTCAGATGCCAGTACATTTTTCACCCAGATCTATTCCATCATCCTGCCGCCCATCGATATTTATCTGAGAGCTCTGCTGTGGTCCCGATGGTGATGAAAAAGATACAGGGAATTTGGGTTACGCAATTGTAAAATAGGCCAAAAAGGTCATTATCGACAGATAGATCAACGGATCAGTGATTACGCTTTGTTCCTTGTTGATTAGGAATTTGTAATGCTGTCAGCAACATCGGGATTTACAACAGACCGTCATGTGTGCGGCAATTTATCGCAGGATGGGACTGACCTGGCGGAGCTGTGCGGAATACAATGAAAAAAGAAAAATGAAAAATGACAAAAGAAGAAGCTAAAAGATCAATGATGAAATCCTCCGGGATTTCAAATGATCTGGCTACGCGCAAGGCGACCATGTTAAAGAAAAATGAAAAATGAAAAAAGGCAAAGATATTATTTATTGATTTTGGATTTTGGATTTTGGATTACACTCGAGAGGTGGTGTGGTGGAGCATAATGAAATAAATCATATCGAAGAGCAGCAACCGGCATCCCTGCGCAGTTTTTTATTTGTGCTGTTCAAACGCAAAAAGATCATCATCACTTTTTTTCTTGCGGTGGTCGGGGTTGTGACCATCGGCAGCTTTTTAATGCCCAAAATATACAAGGCCGAATCCAAAATACTGGTGGAAAAGGAGGTCGACTCCGAAAAAGCGCTCCTGTTCCGCATGAATTTTCCGCAGGGCTACGAGAAATATGATTTTGTCAATGCCGAAATGGAGATCATGCAAAGTTATCCGGTGATCTCCGATATTGTCAAGAAGTTCCGGCTGGATACGCTGGGGCAGACAGACCAGCCACTCCCGGAAGAAGAAAAGGAAAACAATTTTGCCCGGGCGATCAAGAACTTTCAGGAGAGCATCGAAGTCGAGAATCCCAAAAACAGCAATATCATCACGATCAGTTATGAGAGCAAAGATCCCCGGCTGGCCGCAGATGTGGTCAATACATTTCTGCAAACCTATATCGCCTACCGGTCTGAAATTTCCTCTGAGTCGGAGGGTTATAAATTCCTGGAAGACCAGATGCTGATTGCGGATAAAAAATTGGGAGCGCTGGAGCAGCATCAGGCCGATTTTAAAGAACAAAAAGAGATTGGATCGCCGGAGGCACAACGGGTCATTTTATTGACCCGTTTAACCGATTATGAAAAGAGCCTCACCGAAGCAAAGACCAAACGGATCGGCAAAGAAGCCAAACTGGCCGTGATCATCGAACAACTAAAGGAAGGCAATGATATCAGTATTCCGTCAACCGAGTCCAGCGACAGCCCAAGCCGGGAGAAATACATCGCCAAACTGAAGGGAGAACTGCTGGATATGGAACTGCGGCGGGGACAGCTCCTGCAGAAATTTACCCCGCAGTATGAAGAAGTGGTCAATCTCAATAATCAGATCGAAGCCACAAAGACAAAAATTGAGAATGAAATTCAGCAGATTGTACGGATGGAGCAAACCGCAGTTCGTGCATTAGCGGCAGAAGAGCGTGTTTTACAAAATTCGATCGATCAGATAAAAACTGAATTGCGTGAATTTGCCCAGACCGAATATGAATTCACGCAGATCAGCCGGGGCATCGATGACAACCGCGACATCTATTCGATGCTGCTCAAGCAGCGTGAAGAGGCCCGGCTATCGCTGGCCAAACTGGAACGCGGGGTAAAAATAAAAGTGGTCAGTCCGGCGGTGGCGCCGCGCGAGCCGGTCCGGCCCAAAAAAATGCTCAACATTGTGCTGGCACTCTTTCTGGGAATCACCGGCGGGTTGGGTCTGGCGTTCTTTATGGAATATTTTGATCACACGATCAACACCCCCGACGATCTGGAAAAATACACCGGCATTCCGGTGCTCGGCTCGGTGCGGGAGATCAACGGCCGCATGTCCAACGGAAAGGCCGGCAGCAGGCAGTGGGCAGTGAGTAGTGAGTAGTGAGTGGTGAGTAGTGGGCAGTAAGCAGTCCTGACAAGGAAAAAGGAAAAAGGCAAAAGGAAAAAAAGCAGAGGACTGCATGTGCGATCCCTGTGAAAATGGGGATCAAAGGGATGCCGATAAAATTATATCTCTTCGATTGGATGAACACCGTGGGAGGAAATAAATAGGTATGAAATCCTCTAGGAGTTCAAATGATCTGGCTACGAGCGGAGCGAGTGCGGCGACAATTTCTGTTTGAGCCCGATATTGCCCGGTGAAACGATTGATGCGTAAAATTAGGCTCAGCAATAGAGGGCGAGTTTAATTGTCGCCAGGGCTTTTTGAGCTACTTTTTGGCCAGTCAAAAAGTAGCAATCTCAAGTCACCCTGTCCCGAGACGGGATCTACGATAAGGATCTTCCTTGTTGCCGAAACCGAACTTAAAACCAGGAAGATTCTTACAGAATGACAAGGAACCATTTTATAATATTTAAAGGATCATACCAAAAACATGTATCTTGAATATTTTGGCTTAAAAGAAAAACCGTTCTCGTTGTCGCCCGATCCCAAATATCTCTTTTACAGCCGAAGCCATAAGGAAGCCCTGGCCCAGATGATCTATGCCGCCTCGCAGGATACCGGCTTCATGGTGCTGACCGGTGAAGTGGGCACGGGGAAAACGATCTTGATCCATGCTTTGATGAAACAGTTCCCCGCCTATAATTTTGCCAATATCGCGCACAGTGCTGCAAATCCGGAAGGGCTGATCGAGAATATCTGCAAAGAATTCAAACTCGATTTTGTCAACCGGACGATGACCCAGCTGGTCTTAAGGATCCAGGATTTTCTGAAGTGGAATTATAGTTCCGGGGTGCAATCGGTGCCTGATCCTGGACGAAGCCCAGAACCTGGGCACCGCCACACTGGAAGAAATACGTTTGTTATCCAATTTTGAAGCCGCGCACAAAAAGATCATCCAGATCTACCTGATCGGGCAGCCCGAACTGGAAGAAAAACTGTGGGATGAAAATTTACGACAATTGAGAAGCCGGATAAGCCTGAAATTCAGACTGAGCCGGTTGAACCGGGAGGAGACAAGACTTTATGTCGATCATCGACTCAGGGTATCCGGCTTATCGGAGAAACGGAAACTGTTTGATCAGGAAGCGCTGGAAGCGGTTTACGGCATTTCAAAAGGGATACCGCGACAGATCAATATCCTCTGTGATAACGCGCTGTTGATCGCCTATTCAAAATTATATACCCGAATTGATGCAAGCGTGGTAAAAAAAGCCGGTCAGTTCAGCCAGATGGCAGCAACTCCGGTACAAAAATTACCGGCACAGGCGGTACCGCAGTCCGGCAGGAGTATTTCATCGCCACAAAACATCACTCCGACGGGTGGCGGGGTAAAAAATGCCGCACAGACGGTACAGGCAAAACCGGCCACGATAACAAAACCGGTAACCGGCAATGGCAACGGCGCGATCGATTATGACCGGATCGAAGAGATCATGGACACCTTTGCGGCGCAACATCGGCTGTTCTTTATGGGCCGGCCGAAACCCGGCAAACTGTTTTTCAGTATCCTGACCGCCTTTATCATGCTGGTTCTGGCCTTTTTTCTGGCGATCCTGCTGGCGGTGGAGTCGGGATCCTGAAATAGCCGGGCAGTGGCAGTGGCAGTGGAGTGGGCAGTAGGCGGCGACGCTAATAATGAAAAAAGAAAAATGAAAAATGACAAAAGAATTAAAATAGAATTAACTTAATTGTCATGCTGTAAGCATCTTCCTTGTTACTAATCAAGAAGATGCTTTTAGCAGGTCCCGTCTAGGCACAGCATGACAGTTTAATCTTTTCCCAAAGACGCTACATCTTTTTTCATTTTTCATTTGTCATTTGTCTTGGGGAAGGTCGCCAGGGCTTTTTGCCGCGTCAAAAAGTGACATTATCGGTTGTATTGGTAATTCTTTTTGGCCCGTCAAAAAATAGCAATCTCCTGTCAGTGAGGAGAGGGTAGTTCGTGGTGCGTAGTGGGCCAATTTTCAAGGAAAAAGGCCACCCACTGGGGCGGGGGGCAAGCAGTAGGAAAAAGGAATCGGTTGTCTTGGCGCAAGTTAAAGTCATTCCGTAGGAATCTTCCTGGTTTTTAATCCAGGTCCGGCAACAGGGAAGATCCTTGCAGGATGACAGACATGAAACATTGTCATTCCGCCCGCCAAAACCGGGTCGGAATCTCTTAAATCCACTATTTAATAGAAAGTCAACCATATGGATTTTTTTCAGGAAGCGCTGCGCATAGCCAAAGAAGAGGGGCAGATCGATCCCCGGCTGATGCCGTGGGATAAGCCCGTAGCATATCCGGGAAAAGGAAAACGATCGATCACGGAAAACATAAAAATGCCGCCGCAGTTGCTGGCGCTGACCGATGATGTGATCGATGATTTTCAGAAAACGATCGAAAATATCCGCATCGAAGCCGAGACAAAATCGCTGCATACCATCGGCATCACCAGTGCGGTGGCGGGGCAGGGCACATCGACCTTTACGGCCATTCTGGCGCTGATCATGGCGGCCATCGAGCAGACCAATTTCAATCAGATCAATCAGGATGACATCAAGGCGATGAAGGCCGGCAGCCGGCCCAAACCCGGTGTACTGTTGATCGATGCCCAGTTGAGACATCCATCCCTGCACCAGAAATTTGAGGTTGCCAGACCGCGGGGGTCTGATCGAGATCCTGGAGAAAGAGATCCCTTTTAACCGGGGCATCAAGCGGATCAAAAACTCCGGTCTGTTATTTATCGAGCACCGGTCAGAACAACAATTTTCATTTGTCGCCGAAGCATCAGGCGAAACTGAAATATTATCTGGATGTCTTAAAGACCAAACTTGAATTTGTCCTGCTGGATATTCCGCCGCTGCTGCAGTACGCCGAGGGGATCACCCTGAGCAAACTCTGTGACGGTCTGATCCTGGTGATCGAGGCGGGTGAAACCCGCTGGGAAGTGGTGCAGCAGGCGAAGCGTCTGCTGGAAAGAGCGAACGTAAACCTGATCGGCGGGTGTGCTCAACCGGCGGAAGTTTTACATCTCCAACTGGGTATATCGTAATATTTAGGTAGAATTTTACCAAATGAGTAATAATCTATGCTGAAAAATATAAAAAAAACTCTTGCTAATATTTTTCGAATTTTTGATATTACAATTATAATTATCTCATTCTATATATCTCATTTTTTACGATTTGGATCTCACGAATTCAATTTATCTAATATTAATCAAGAGTTCACCATTTTTTTTGTTTCTTATGTAATTATATGGTTTTTTTTCTCTCATAGATTTGGTTTGTACGTTTCTAAAAGACACACAAGTTTTAAAAATGAATTGTTTAACGTCTTAAAATCTGTCGGCCTTACATTCGCTTTTGCTGAGATACCAGCATTTTTTATTCGAGATTTTCCCTTAAGTAGATTATTCCTTATCTATTTTATACCAATACAAACATCATTATTGATCTTATTTAGATTCCTGTTGCGGTTAGCTTTGAAAAATATTCGGCGTCGGGGATATAACTATAGACAAATTTTAATTGCAGGGCGAAATCGTCGTGCTGCAAAAATTGCACAAAAAATTAGAGAGACGCCGGAATTTGGTCTTGTATTTTGGGATTTATAGATGAAAACCAAAATGGCAGTACTAATGAGAGAGTAATGGAGAATTCAATCTATTGGGAGATCTTGACGAATTAGAAAATATTGCGAAAAATCAAGTAGTGGACGAAGTATTTATAACTCTTCCTATGAAATCTTTTTATCAACAAATTGAAAAAATTTTGAAATTTTGTGAACAAGCAGGAATAGAAACAGAAATATCAGCAGATATATTTAAGGTTAATTCTTCTAAAACCAATATTCAAAAATATGATGACATGAAAGTTCATAAATTATTATACAAGTCCAGAGATGAATTGGAAATTGGTAATAAAACGATTTATCGATATAATTTTTTCACTTATTTCATTGATTATTTTCACTCCATTGTTTCTTATTGTTGGAATTATTAATCAAAATAACTTCGAAAGGGCCTGTATTTTTTAAACAAAAGCGTATCGGATATAATGGAAGATCTTTTAATTTTCTTAAGATTCAGGACGATGGTCGAGAATGCGGAAGAATTAAAAATCTCCCTCCTTGATAAAAATGAGATGGAAGGTCCGGTTTTTAAAATAAAAAGCGATCCACGTATTACTAAAATAGGTCAATTCCTGAGAAAATCACAGTATAGATGAACTTCCACAACTTATTAATGTACTTATGGGTGATATGAGTCTTATCGGGCCAAGACCACCTACGCCTGAGAAGTGATAAAATATAAATTAACAGACCGGCGGCGATTGAGTATGAAGCCAGGTATTACTTGTCTTTGGCAGGTAAATGGAAGAAACAATGTTTCATTTGAAAAATGGGTGGAATTAGATAAACAATACATCGACAATTGGTCACCCTGGCTTGATTTTAAAATTTTATTAAAAACGATTCCTGCTGTTTTAAGAGGCACCGGAAGTTGAACAAAAATTGGATTTAATATAAATGTATATTCTAGGTATTTCAGCGTTTTATCATGATAGTGCGGCATGCCTGATAAAGGATGGTGAAATTATTGCTGCAGCTCAGGAGGAGCGCTTTACACGGAAAAAACATGATTTTTCCTTTCCTAAGAATGCCATAAACTATTGTTTAAAGGAAGCCGGGATCACATCCAAAGATCTGGATTATGTAGGTTATTATGAAAAACCTTTTATCAAGTTCGAGAGAATACTTCTCACCTACCTTAAGTATGCGCCTATCGGCATACGCTCATTTCTAAAAGCCATACCACTTTGGCTAAAAGAAAAGTTGTTCTTAAAAGATCTAATTCAAAAAGAGTTGGACTATGACGGTAAGATTATATTCACTGAACATCACGAATCCCATGCTGCTTCCGCATTTTATCCTTCGCCTTACCAAGAAGCAGCGATCTTAACCATGGACGGAGTCGGGGAATGGACAACGACAAGTTATGGGACAGGAAAAGATAATAAAATCGATTTGTTATCTGAAATTAAATTTCCACATTCTTTAGGATTATTGTATTCGGCCTTTACCTATTATACGGGCTTTCGTGTCAATTCGGGTGAATACAAGTTGATGGGATTGGCTCCTTATGGTGAAGCCAGATACGTCGATCTCATTAAACAAGAATTGATCGATATTAAGGATGATGGCTCTTTTAAGTTAAACATGCAATATTTTAATTACTGTGTTGGCCTGAAGATGACAAATGGAAAATTCAATAAATTGTTTGGAGGGCCGCCGCGGAAGCCTGAATCTAAAATTTCCCAGAAGGAGATGGACATTGCCAAATCTATTCAAGTTGTTACAGAAGAAGTAATGTTAAAAATAGCTGATCATCTTCATGGAGAAACGGGCCTTGATAATTTGTGTTTAGCCGGGGGGGTAGCCTTAAATTGTGTCGGAAATGGCAGAATATTGCGGGAAAGTAAGTTTAAAAACATCTGGATTCAACCGGCGGCAGGAGATGCCGGAGGAGCACTGGGGGCAGCTATTTTTGTTTGGTATGGTTATTTAAATAATCAAAGAGACGTTGATGGTATTCATGATATGCAAAAAGGTTCTTACTTAGGACCACAAGTCAATGAAGATGAAATAGCGGAGTTCGTTAAAGAATCCGGCGCCGTCTATAAAAAATTGCCAAATGAACAATTGCCCAAAAGAGTTGCTGAAATTCTAAATAGTCAAAAAGTTGTCGGTTTATACCAGGGAAGAATGGAATTCGGCCCGAGGGCCCTAGGGGCAAGAAGTATTATAGGTGATGCACGGTCGGAAGAAATGCAATCAGTTTTAAACCTTAAAATAAAGTTTCGGGAATCATTCCGTCCTTTTGCCCCAAGTATATTGTCAGATCGAGTGGATGAGTATTTTGATCTAAACACTGAAAGCCCCTATATGCTCTTAGTTGCTCCGGTGAATAAAGACAAAATTGTTGCTGAATCACGGAATATTGATGCTGAAGGATTAGGTCGTTTAAAGATTAAAAGATCAAATGTGCCGGCAGTAACTCATGTTGATTATTCAGCCCGTGTTCAAACGGTTTCAAAGACAACCGCACCCCTTTATTATGAGATCATTCAGGAATTTGAAAAGTTGACGGGATGTCCTGTGATCATCAATACTTCATTTAACATTCGCGGAGAGCCTATTGTCTGCACACCGCAGGATGCTTACCGGTGTTTCATGTGCACAAATATGGATTATTTAGTTATTGAAAATCATCTGTTTGATAAGACAAAACAGCCAAATCAAGTTAATTATAAGAAAGAAGATATTGTTCAGGAATTAGATTAAATGGAAAAGGAAAAGAAAAATTTATATGTATTTGGATACGGATTAGCCTTACTAATCCCGCTCATCGTAGTATTGCACAGCATAGACCATGGATTGAACATTTGGGTAGTGCTTGGTATGTTCGTGCTTGTGATGTTCATAATCACAAAAATGGCATTAATTAAACCTGTATGGAATATTTGGGCACTATTGGCTCAGTTGTATGCTTTTACCCTAGGAGTAAAGCATGGTTATAGTGCCCGCCTTGCTGTTATTAGGTCTGGCTATTCTGATATTGCTGGCGACACAGATGAAGCTGGAATTAATAAGGCATATTTATGCTCAATGGATGAAAGCGGCCCATTTTATCGGAACGACTGTAATGGGATTAATGTTGTCACTGATGTTTTATCTCATTTTTGGAACAACAGGGATTGTGTTACGGCTTTTGAAGAAAGATTTATTAAATGAAAAATTGGAGCCCCAGAAAGAGTCCTATTGGATTAAAAGGACAAAAAATATATCAGACAAGAAATATTATGAAAATCAATTTTAGGGGGGAAGAACATGTCTAAAATTTCTATTGTTAAAGAATTCTGGTATTTCATGCGGGTAAGAAAGAAATTCTGGCTTGCGCCGATCGTCATCATGCTATTTTTACTCGGTCTTCTAATAGTGTTTACGCAGACCTCAAGCCTAGCACCATTTATTTATACATTGTTTTAGACACAAGGTTTTAGGAAAAGATGGGATATGAAGGGAAGGGTGAAATCACCTGTTGACTTAGTGAATAAATCGAACGCTTGTCGAACATTCCTTATTTGATATCCCGAGGACTACGAACTAACAAAATCTATGGTAGATACCAAGTTAAAATTTGATACTGAACTCTGACAAACAACTTTTACTAATTAGATGGAGTTTAAAATTAGCAAAAAACAAATTTCTAAAACAAACCAGATGCGTATCATAAAGATACGGTCAATTATTATAAATCTACTTTTGGTGGTGATCTCCTTACTTATATTTTTCTCCATAGCAGAGATAGCAACAAGGTTGTTGTGGCATTACGAAGCCAAGAATCAATATGTCGGTATCAATCTTGAGGGGCCAGATCGACAGATAATTAACGAAGGGGTGGAATACCGAACAAATAGTCTTGGTCTCAGGATGAACAAAGAAGTGGAGCCAGAGAGACCCAAAGGCGTTAAGCGGATCCTTGTTCTTGGTGATTCTTTCATTTTCGGAGACGGTTTATCCTACGAGGATCTGGTTACCATAAAGATTGAAAAAATTTTAAATACTGAAATAAAAAATATTGAGGTTATCAATGCGGGAGTGGGTGGCTATAACACAAAGGATGAGCTCAAGCAGTTGATTCGCCTTACACCGGCAATACGTCCCGATTTGGTTATTGTTTTTTCTTTCACGAACGATGTCATCAAAGACAGTCAAGACCCCCAAAAAGCCAGCTGGCGCCAGAGAATCAAAGAATATTTAAGAGTCAAGTCAAAGTTCTTTGCATACTTTTACTATCTCTACAAAGATCGCTTATCTTCGAAGATCGGTGTCCCCAAAAGTTTTTTAGCACCAGAATATTTTAATTTGGATGACTCTAAGGCGGGATGGGTAGTTTTCAAAAAAGCGGTTATCCTGATCCAAAAACATTGCCGCCAAAACAATATGGATCTGTTTTTTGTAATGATACCGACACTCACCAACCTTGATGAGCGATATCCGTATGCTGAGTTGCGCACAAAGACATCAAACTTTCTTAAGGCGAGTAATATCCCGGTAATTGATCTGTTCGACCTGTTTGCTCCCTATAGGCCTTCGGAACTTTGGGTCAATTTGGAGAATACACACTGGAATAGTCTGGGAACGACATTAGCTGCGAAAGAGGTTGCAAACTATATAAGAAAACACCGATTGCTATCCACGGTGCAGTGAGATACTTTATTTAAAGACTCAAAGTTGGATTCTTAAGACGCAGTACTTTTAATATAGAGTTAACCCCCAAATCATATGGATATGAATCTGATAAGTAAACATGTTCTAAAAAAGGTTCTAAATTTATAGGTAAGTAATGGAATTATTATTTGCCCAATCTAAATCAAGAGTTCTAATAGTCACACTTTTAGGAGTAGCATTAGGAATATTTGTTTTGGCATTTACTGGGCTTCCCACTCGATGGATTTTAAGTTGTAGTTTAGGATTGTTAATTTTATTTACAAGTATGGTGGTGAAGATTCCAAGGTATTTATTCTTAACACTTTTCTTTCTTGGTTTACCATTCATAACCATGAAAAATATAGGTACACCTAAACCAATGCATTATGGTGGTCCAGCTGGTTTCTATACTACCTTTTATGACCTCCCTCTTATAATACTTTATCTACTTTGGATCAAAGAAATCGTTATTTCAAAAACCGCTAAAATAAGATTTTCTAAATTGGATGTATGTATGCTTGGTATAATTGGAATGTCTTTTCTATCAATGTTTAATGCTGTAGATATAAGACTATCATTTTATGAAATATTTCGATTAATTATTATGTATCTCGTCTTTTTTTATATAGCAAATACCATTACCACAAAGCGTGATCTGACATTTATTTTCGTCCCATTGTTGATAGGATTATTTTGTGAAGGGCTCCTTGGAATATTTCAATTCTGGAAAGGTAGTATTTTTGGGATGGAGCTGATTGGTGAAGCGCAAGAAATGATGACATTTTCTACCATATCTCGGGTTGGAGGAACGTTAGGCCACCCTAACGGTTTGGCTAGATATATTGGTTTTATTATCCCTTTAACTATTCACTTACAATTCGCACCGATAAAAAAAAGATATAAAGTTTTTTGTGCTTTGATATTTTTAACGTCTATAACCGCATTAATTATGACTCTTAGCCGTTCAGCCTGGATAGCCTTTATTATTTCTATAGTTATAATATTTCTTTTAAACCTTAAAACACGAATAATTTCTTTACATCGGGCTGTATCTATAGCTGCTTTAGCCATCGTCTTTCTTGCCGTTATAGTTATCGCCTTTCAAGGATTGATTATTACACGAATTTCAACATATGACTCTGGGGCAGCAATGTCACGCATTCCTCTAAATAAAGTGGCAATGAACATGATTGAGGCACACCCCTTCATCGGTATTGGCATTAACAATTATGCAATAGTTATGGAGAACTATGACAATACGCCAGAAGGGATAACCGAGGATTTCACTAGTGTCGTGCATAACATTTATTTATTTATTGCTTCCGAGATTGGAATCCCAGGATTATTTTTGTTCTTATTGTTTTTAATCCTTTTGTTCATAAAGGTGTTGTTTATTTTGCGATCTAAAGACAATCTTATCATTTGTCTTACTATCGGTATTACTGCGGGATTTGTATCATTTTTAATCCAACTTCTTGTGATGCCTGATGGTATGGTGTCTAATTCGTTTCTTTTTTTCTGGGGTCTTTCCGGGATTATTATTGCAATAAGTAATTTACATCAAAGAGTGATACAAAATGAAAGATATTAATACACCGAAATTAGTTAGTATAATTATGCCTTCATATAATCGGGAAAATACCATTGCTCGAGCAATAAAAAGTGTATCGAATCAGACTTATGTTGATTATGAACTTATTATAGTTGATGATGGGTCCACAGATAATACTGAAGAACTGATAAAAGGTCTTAACAATGATAAAATTATATACATAAAACATAAAATAAATAGAGGTGCAGCTACGGCACGGAATACAGGGTTAAAAATAGCCAGAGGAGAATATATAGCGTTTCAAGATAGCGATGATGAATGGATGCCTGATAAATTAGAAAAGCAAATAAAAGTTATGGATTCCTATAAGGAATCAGATGTGGTATACAGTGATTTAGTACGTATAGATAAATCTGGAAATGCAAAAGATTATGAATCCCCAGCCATAATAAACGGAGAAATAATAAATAGAAAAACAAAAGATTATTCTCCTGTTTTCTTGTCTTTACCGAGTGTGATTATCAGAAGTTATATATTTTTAGAAGGGAAAGAAGTATTTGATGAGAGGCTACCATGTTTCATAGATCTTGAGTTTTTTATAAGACTTTTAATAAAGGGATACAATTTTTATCATCTGAAGGAATCGTTGGGAAAATATTATGTAACAGAGGATAGCATTTCAAACAATAGAGTAAGTGTTACTTATGCCAGGAGAGCAATACTTGAAATATATTGGAATAGCATTAAAAATCACCGTGGATTTCTTGGGGAAGAATTCTACAGAATTGGAATAAGTCTATATAAAAATAATAAAGTTGAAGAAGGAAGAAGATTATTATTTAAGGCCTGGATTAAATGTTTTTGGAATTTAAAATATATTATAACTTTTGCTTGTATGTTAACAGGAAAAAAGTTCTTCTTCTTTATAAATGATCTTAAAAGATACTTCTATGAGAATCCGGAAAAAAATGAAGCACACCTATAATAGTAAAATGAATTAAAAATGTTTTATGAAATAGAAATTACAATAATTATAGTTAATTGGAACACGAAAGAATTTTTACGGAAATGCTGCCAGTCGTTGTATGATACAACCTGTGGCGTTATGTTTGAAGTCTACGTTGTGGATAACAACTCAAAAGATGGTAGTACTGAAATGGTCAAGAGGGTGTTCCCGCAAATCAGCCTGATAGAAAATAAACAAAACGAAGGATTTGCTAGAGCAAACAATAAAGTATTGCGTCATGCCAAAGGCCGCTACATATTACTTCTCAATAGTGATACTGTGGTTTTTGATCAGACATTGGATAAGATGCTCGCATATATGGATGAGCATCAAGACGCAGGTGTTTTGGGTTGTAAATTGATAAATAAAGACGGAAGTCTTCAGCCTTGAGCTGCTTGGTTTACTACTTTGGCCACTGTGCTACTTGGTAGCAATATTGTACCCAAGTCATTGGGTCGGATTTTTAAAATGGAGAAGTTTCCAGGACAGACTTTTCTTACGGATAGGTCGCATGAACAAATCCAAGATGTTGATTGGGTTGTGGGTGCATGTATGCTCATAAGGCATGAGATAATTAATGAGGTTGGGATTCTGGATGAAGACCTTTTTTTATATGGAGAAGAAATTGAATGGTGCATTAGAATAAAAAACAAGGGATGGAGAATTATCTATTTCCCAAATGCAAAAGTTGTCCACTATGGTGGCGGTAGTGCAAAGGAAAGCAGCAAATCTACTGTTTATCGTAAAGTATTTGCAGAGAGGTATATCTACCACAAACATCATAATATTGTTTTATCCGGAATCTACGATGTTCTCATTATTACGATGGCGATGGTCAAACTTCCCTTGTGGGGTATATTACTGTTGGTTCTTTATGATAATAAAGAAATAGCAATTAAGCTATACTATCAATTGGCAATCTTTAAAATTATGTTACATTACAAACGGATTACCGATAATGGTGATACATGAAGCAAATTCGAATAGCACTTGTTGGAACGAGAGGAGTTCCACCCCTGTACGGAGGCTTTGAGACTGCCGTTGCCGAAATTGGCAAGCGCCTTGTCAAACGAGGGCATGAGGTTACTGTATACTGTCGCAGAGGTTACGGTAATGAATCGGAGTTAATGTATGAGGGGATGAAGAAACGATTCCTGCCGAGAATTAAGCTGAAGGCGGCTGACACCGTGTCACATACCTTTTTTCACTCGTTGATCTTGCTTTTAAGTCGCCAGATGTTATCATTATCTTTGGCCCGGCTAATGGTCTGCTTTGTGTAATTCCGCGTCTGTGTAGGACTCCGTTTGCCATCCATGTTGCAGGATTAGAATTTGAGCGAGAGAAATGGTCGTCTTTTTATCGTGCTTGCCTGCGCACTGCGTCATGGTTTTGCACAAAGATAGCACCTACGATTACCATCAACGACGGCGATATTCAAAAGGATTGCAAGGCAATCATTGCAGACTCTAGCGGTATCCAGGAATTCTACAAAAATACCTGGGCCTGCGATACATTTTATGCATCCTATGGTGCCTATATCGAGCAATCGACGAAACCAGAATTGCTAAAAGAATATGGCATCAAAAAGGATAAATATTTCCTGGTTGTTGCGCGTCTCCAGGCATCAAACAATACAGAACTTGCCATCAAGGCTTTTGCGGACACTAAGACACATAAGAATCTTGTCATTGTTGGTGATGGCGGTTATGAAAGTGAGTATGTCCGATATTTAAAATCAATTACAAAGGATGAGAGAATCCTCTTTTTTGGGAGGCATCTACAATCAAGAACACCTTACTGAGATCATATGTAACTGTTTCGCTTATGTCCATTGTCACATGGTTGGAGGGACTAACCCAATCCTGCTAAAAGCACTCGGTTGCGGCACCTGTATTTTGTACTTGGATACTGGTTATCACTTCAACAAGAGGGTTGCTGGCAATTATGGAATCCCATTTACTATGAAGGTTGAAAGACTTGAGAGAGCAAATGCAAATACTAGTTGACTATCCCGATAAAGTACTCACATATCGGCTCCATGCCCCTGAACGCATCAAAGAACATTATACCTGGGATATAACAACAGATCGGTATGAAGAATTGTGTTATAGCCTTTGCGTTAAATCCTAACGAAAAGAGATTAAAACTATGCTAAAAGCAGCAGTAGTTGGCCTTGGGAAAATGGGTATATCTCATTTTGCAATCATCAACTCCCACCCGGATGTTGAAGTAGTGGGTGTCTGTGATATCTCTGGTCTAGTGATTAACGCATTACAAAAGTATTCCAAGGTTACATGTTTTGATAACTACCACAAGATGATAGATCAAACCAAGCCAGACTGTGTAATTATTGCAACTCCATCAAATCTTCATGCTGAAATGCTTATGTACGTTATTGAGCGTGATATCCATGTTTTTGTTGAAAAGCCTCTTTGTCTTAATCTTGATGATAGCCAAAAGATTGTTGATCTTGTTGCGTTACGACAAATTGATTAATCAAACAGGGTATCATAATAGATTTATTGGCACTTTTCAGGAAACAAGGAAACTCATTGAGAAAAAATCTATCGGTGACATTTATCATATCCAGGCTGAATCCTATGGCCCTGTTGTTTTGAAAACTAAAGAAAACATGTTATGGCGTTCCAACCGGTCTCAGGGCGGTGGATGTCTCTACGATTATGCTTCGCATGTCATTAATTTAGTAGATTATTTTGTTGGCCCGATAGAACAGGTAAAAGGGACAATATTAAAAAAAATATTCCAAAGAATGTAGAAGATGCAGTCTACTCAACAATCATGTGCAGCAATGGAATCAATGGTCAGTTATCCGTGAACTGGAGCGATGAGACCTACCGAAAAATGTCCACTAAAATAACGATTATATGGAACGCTTGGAAAAATTAGCGTTGATGCGCTTGAATGCCGAATATACCTGCGTGAAGATAATGAAAGTATTGGCATGGGAAAAGGATGGAACATACGCTACATAACAGACACCACGAATCCTGTTTGGTTTAATTTGCGTGGAGAAGAATATTCAGCACAGATTGAATACTTTATAAAATGTATAATTGATAATAAAAGCGACAACATTAATTCTTTTGCGAGTGCACTTCGGACGGATGAAGTGATAAATCTTTTGCAAGAAGATGCTGAAGGGAACAGTTAATATATGGAAAGAATACTTTTTGGTGATAATCAATTTTTTGGAATAAACCATATGTCCGAGGAAAAGTCACGGGATCAAGCGTTAAAATTTAAAGATACGAAAGCGATCATTGATGTCCTCGATTTAGTTTATGATTCAGGGATAAAGACTTTTATGTGTACAACCCATGATCGCATTGCTGAAATCTGTGATCATTTAAGGGCAAATCCTGCAAAGTACTCAAATTTTAATATTTATCCATGTATGCCTTATGCGCACAAATATGCCAATGCAGTAACCGAGCTTGGGATAATAGGAACTTTAAAACACTTTATGCCGGGCACTATGATCGGTACACTTGCCAAGGGTGGGATGGCCATAGCAAAGAAGGATTTTATTGCTATCATGGAACTCATGGTTGATGCTGAAATGAAAATGTTTAAGGATATTAAAACGGGTGTAATTTTTCTCCAGAATGTTGTGACAGACCTGATACTGGGGTTGGGCATGTATGAATTTTTTGTAGCGTTTGCAGAGTATGTCAAAAAAAAATATAATGCTGAGGCGGGTTTTATAACGATGAACATGATTCGTCTTCTTGATGTCTTGGAAGAATGCGGGATTGAAAATCCTATTATATGCAGCTCAATAAATAAGATTGGTTTTAGAATGTCTGGCGGGCGAGAAGCATATGAAAGAACCATAAGTGAAAGAAAGTTCAGGCCGATAGCAATGCAGGTATTAGCTGCTGGAGCGATTCCAGCCAACCGAGGCAATAGAATATGTATGTAAACTTGATGGGGTAAAGGCTATATTGTTTGGAGCATCAACGAAGCTCACATTCAACAAACCAAGGAACTAATTGAGAAATTCAGTAAATAGGTTTAAATATTCGGGTTGATATTACTTGGTTTTTTTGAGCGCAATCGGTTCCTGCAGTTTAAACGAAGAGACAATATGTCAGTTCTAAAAGTAGCAATTATTGAACCTGTCGGCGGCCATGGAGGCATGAATTATTACGATTTTGGACTGGCTCTATCTCTATTGCAATTTGGTGTTAAGGCGTCAGTATATACATGTGATGAGACAGTGGTTCCGGATAAGCTGCCTTTTTCCTTAAAACGGTCTTTAGTGGAATCTATGGACCATCACCAGTTATATTTCGCGGATACAGGTTTATGCGTGGATTACTGCAGGCATTGAAAGACTGCAAAAAGCACGGCGTTTCTCTGGTACATTTCCATTTTTTTCATTACACCCCGCTTGAGATTTTTTCTGTTTTGCTCTTCAGGATGGCAGGCTTTAAGGTATTTATTACCGCGCACGATGTTGAGAGCTTTAGTGGCAGAAGTTTTCCTGTTCTTTGTCGAGTTACTTTGGGTTTTGCGCACCGTATCATAGCCCATAACATCACGAGCAAACAAGAATTAGTGGTTCGCATTGGCATCAGTCCCGCTCGGATTTCCGTAATTCCTCACGGCAACTATGTCGAGTTAAATAGGATAAATATCTTAAAAAAAGATGCACGTACGATGCTTGATCTGCCTTTAAACGACCCGCTTTTATTGTTTTTTGGTCAGATAAAAAAGGTAAAAGGGCTGGATCTGCTCTTGGAGGCAATGCCTGAGGTGTTGCGCGTTATACCACAGGCAAAACTATGCATTGCAGGCCGTTTATGGCGCGACTCCTTTGGGTCTATGAGCAGTTGATCAAAAATAAAAGGCTGTACAATTCAGTGCTTATGGAGATTAGATATATTCCTGATGAAGATGTTAATTATTATTTCCGTGCAGTAGATGTGGTGGTGTTGCCATACAAAAAAATATACCAAAGCGGAGTTTTACTCATGGCAATGAGTCATTCAAAGCCAGTTATTGTCTCTGATCTTCCAGGAATGACAGAGATTATAAAAGACGGCGTTAATGGGGCAGTGTTTAAAACTTGCGATAAGTCAGCACTTGCCCGGAGTATAATAGAGACTCTGAGCTCAAAATCCAAGATGAAGCAGTACGCATCCGGTGCCTATAACACAACGATTAAACGGCATAGCTGGACCCTTGTTGGGCGTCTGACAACAGAGGCATACAAGGCAGCAGTGAAGTTGCGGGGGTAGAACTGCTTAATCTAAAATAGGCAAATATTTTTTGCGGTAACAAGAAACCACAAATAAAGCTTTTATGAAGAAAATACTTTATAGTAATAGTTAGGGCTTAATAAAGGAAGTATAAATGAAAATTAGACTGACGGCCGAGGGATATGAAACTGATAAAGGCAATAATAATTATCTTGAAATATATGATGCACATTTTCATCATTTAACTGAACGTGAGATTTATTTACTGGAACTTGGAATCCATAAAGGTGGATCACTTTTGATGTGGCGAGATTATTTTAAAAAAGGGACAATAGTTGGTTTGGATATTGAGCCTGTTGATTTAAAAGATTCAACAGACAAAATTCATATTTTTCAAGGTTTTCAACAAAATAAAAATATATTAGATAAAATACGAAATGAGACTGCTGTAGATGGTTTTGATATAATAATTGATGATGCCTCACATATAGGTGAATTGACGAGCTCAAGTTCTTGGTATTTATTTGATAATCATTTAAAACCTGGTGGGATCTATGTGATTGAAGATTGGAGAACAGGTTATTGGGGGAAATGGCCTGATGGCAAACAATATTCTTTTCGGAGATTCGAATTTCTAAAAGGAATACGAAATTATATTGACATTTTATTAAATAATACAATAAATAAAGATAATGATAGAAAAAACAGAGTAATATTTAGAAAAATATTATTCAAAATTAAGAACAAAATTAGCAAACATAGATTCAAGAGTCATGATTATGGCATGGTTGGTTTTGTCAAACAGTTGATAGATGAATTAGGTATGGATATGATTATAAATCCAATAAGGGGAAGTAAAGTTTCCTTCAGGGAAAGCAAGTTCCAAAGATTAGAAATATTCCCTGGTCTGGTTTTTATACTAAAAAATTAAAATAGAAGGGTTTAGAAAGTATAATATTTACAAATTTTATCAATATTAGCCCTCGCGGGAGCCGATAGGTATACAAGATGGGAACCTTATAATGTTCTGAAATGGCTTTAGGTCTTACCGATGTCAATACAAGAAAAAATCAGCCAGAAGGGGAATTTTGCAAGAATCATAGTGAGTACTTTCTGGCTGTCTGCTGACAGGATCCTGCGAATGACGATCAACCTTGTAGTAGCCGCATGGTTGGCACGCTACCTGGGGCCTTCAAAATATGGTGTTTTAAATTATGCTTTTGCATTTGTTTCTACTTTTCAGCGGCCTTGCCGGACTGGGACTAAACAACATAGTTGTTCGCGACGTTGTGAAGGAGCCGGAACGAAAAGACGAAATCCTTGGAACCGCATTTTTCATGATGCTTATCGCAGGGAGTATTGCTCTTATACTAAGTGCGGTCACGATTTATTTCTTAAATACGAATGACTGGCTCACATTCTGGCTGGTAGTCATTATTGCTACAGGCTTTATTTTTCAATCTTTTAACATCATTGATTATTATTTCCAATCACTAGTACAGTCCAAATATTCAGTGTACGCACTTAACAGTGCGTTTCTCATTTCCAGTATCATTAAAGTTGTCATGATTCTCGCAAAGGCACCACTTATACACTTTTCGCGATCGCAGGTCTCATCGAAATAATTCTTGGTTCAGCATTCCTTGTTCTGATATTTCACAGGCAAAAGCAGAACATCCGGAAATGGACCTTCACCTTTTCGCAGGGAAAACTATTACTCGCTGACAGACTGGCCGCTTATTTTTTCAAGCATAATGATTCTGATCTATATGCGAATCGACCAGGTTATGATAGGCAATATTCTCACAAGCAAGGATGTGGGAATATATTCCGTCGCCATAAGACTGAGCGAATTATGGTACTTCGTGCCTACTGCTATTGTTGTGTCAGTATTCCCATCGATCATCAACTCGAAAAAATTCAGTGTAACCCAGTATCTTTCCCGCTTGCAAAATCTCTATTCGCTTTTGACTTGGATGGGTATTGCATTTGGAGTATTCATGTCATTTAACGCAGATTTATTTATCACGTTATTATTTGGTAAAGCGTACATCGAAAGCAGTTCAATCCTCGTGATCACCGTCTGGTCGGGAGTTTTTGCCATACAAGGAGTCGCGAGGAGGCAATGGATGATTGTCGAGAACCTGCAGAAATACTTTCTCTGGTATTTCTGCGCCGGCGCGGCGGTGAATGTTATTTTAAATTTATTTTTTAATCCCTGTTTGAAGACAAAGGGTGCGGCCATCGCTACCCTGATTTCCCAATTTACCGTCGCCATTATTGCCCCGGCACTATTTCGAAAAACGAGATTGTCGTCAATAATGCTCCTTAAATCATTTTTTCCGAGTTTTATTTTCTGGAAAAGGTAGATCCGATGGGTAAAACGGAATCTTTCTTCGCCGGGATATTGAAATGAATAATTTTGACCTCTTAAACATCCTCTGCGACAACATAAAAGAGGTTATAAACGCTCACGATATCCGTCGTGCAAGTTCGAGACTCCCTCATTAGGGATGATCTTTTAGCCAGTCCAAGATCAACCCCAATCTTCACCAACATCAGCGCGCTGCTGAAATTGTTATTCGATCCGGCTTCAACGTCATTTCGCTTGCAAATAATCATATCATGGATTACGGCCTTTCTGCACTGGAATACAAGCTGAAACAGCAATCCGAAGTTACAACGGTTGGCGAAGACATGAATTTCAGCGATGCATATAAAGCAAAGCTGCTTCATATCAAAGGCATACGTGTTGGCTTTCTTTGCTTTGCGGAATGGGGGTTCGGCGCTACCATTAATAATGAATCACAAGAAGGTGGCTTCGCATGGATTAATCACCCAACCGTCAACAAACTGATAAGCGAGTT
>CAVQJT010000005.1:0-124940 GCA_963712885.1 Calditrichia bacterium | reverse complement strand
TTGACCCAACTCCTGATCATACTGATCTCCCAGGATAATAAAATATCCTTTATATTGATTCCGAATATGTTCAATCAGCTTTAGAAAGTAATCTATTGGCCAACGCTTTGTAAAAAAGCCTGCCCCGGGCGCAATAGTCTATCAGCATGTTTTTATCTTCAGGGGGTATACTGCTTAAATAGGTATTTATCTTTGCTTCAGAATGCCGGTCCCAATAAAATTCAAGTCCCAGATGATCATCCATTATTCCTTCAGCGCGGCCTACATCAAGATATCTCTCCGGAATCTGTATCACCTTTTGGTATTTGTATATTTTACATTTAACCAACAATTGTTGTTTTAACTTATTTTTTTTTATTCGATGGCAAACTTTTGAGCTCAGCCGTTTTCTTATGATCAAACTTCGAAAATTCGCGTGAAGATCAAATATATGGGTATATTTTTCGTGCTTTAAGGTATTTATGAGCCTTTCAAGTTTTCCGTTTTCTAATTGTAATATACGGTCTGGGTGCGGATTTGCGGATAGGAGGCTACTGTATTTTTGCTTGATGACAAAATCGATCTGTGCATTTGGAAAACGATTTCTTACTTGCCGTAGAAAAGGGGTAGCGAGTAAGATATCGCCGATGGAACTTAATCGTATGATTAAAATTTTTTCCCGGATGTCGTTCATTTTTTTCGGTCAACAATATAATCCACAAATTTAATCGCATTTTGTTTTTCGCGTGAATCAGGCAGGTATGATATAACATCTTTCGCCTGTATTGCAATCTCTGCCATTTTACGCTCTGCATTTATCAACCCATCATACTCTTCGCAGAACCGGATGATTTTTCTTATATCCTGTTGGTTTACCCCTTTTTTCAGCATATGTATAATAGATTTGCGTTCACTCGGTGGAGCGGTATTCAGGGATAGAATAAGCGGTAAGGTAATCTTCTTTTCTTTTAAATCAGATCCGACTGGCTTTCCAAGTACCCGCGCAGAGCCCTGGTAATCTAATAGATCATCTTTTATCTGAAAAGCCAGTCCCATCTTTTCACCATATAATTTCATAGCCTCCCGATCTCGCTCAGATGCATCTACCGTCAAGGCACCTAATTCACAACAGGCACTGATCAGAGCGGCCGTTTTATCCGCTATAAGTTGATAGTATTCAGTTTCTGTGATGTTTAGCCGACGACTTTTTTCAATCTGAAACAATTCCCCTTTGCTTAACCGCTTAGCGGTATCGGCTAAAATATTCATAATCTCAAGACTACCCGTTTCAGTTGCACTAATCAGCGATTTTGCCAGCAGATAATCGCCCATCAAGACACTTACTTTATTTTTCCATATAGCGTTTACCGATGGGAAACTTCTTCTTATGTGGGCATCATCCACAACATCATCATGAACCAGGGTAGCCGTATGCAGAATTTCAACGAGGGATGCTACAATATAGGTGTTGGCGTTTGGTTGACTAAGTAATTTTGCGCTCATTATTACGAGCAGTGGTCTGAGCCCTTTGCCTTTCCGTCTCACGATATATTTGGCTATACGGTCGACCAGCTTTACATTGGAGGCCATGATCCGGCGAAAAGTCATATCATACTGTTCGAGTTCCTTTTTGAGGGAATTGCGGATCTGTGTTAAAACAGGATTCATATCTTTGTGATCCGCAATTAATGGAACAAGGAATGTAGTATCTCTTTGTACAAATTGTGTCCCGGATTTTACCACTTATAAACAAAAATTGAATAGGCTTAAACCCATTAATCAATCAAGTCTGTTTCAAGTTCTTTCTTTCGTTTCGAACCGAAGAAATGGGCAATATAGATACTCAGCTCATATAGGAGTACCATGGGAACTGCAAGCATTACCTGGGTCGTGGGATCTGGCGGAGTTAAGATGGCTCCCAGGATAAAAGCACCGACAATGGCATAACGACGATATTTGCGCATAAATTCTGCGGTGACAAGTCCCATTTTTGCCAAGAGCAAGGTAAGCATCGGTAACTCAAAAACAACACCAAAAACAAGAATTATGCGCAGCAAGAAACCAATATAAAAATCAAGAGCGATGTTATTCTGAATATTTGGAGGAGCTAAACTCAGAAAAAATTGCAGAGCATAAGGTATGATCAGAAAATATGCAAATGCCCCTCCTGCGAGAAAGCAAACTACACTCAGGAATACCAGCAATGGTATAAGTTTACGTTCTTTTAGCAATAATCCTGGTGCCAGAAACTGCCACATTTGATAAAATATTACCGGAAGGCTGAATATTACGCCGGCGATCAGGGCAATTTCCAATTTGATGACAAAAATGGTCTGCACTTTAAGTACTTGAAGGGGCACAGGATTGTCGATATGTTGTCCTGGATATAATAATAAATCCAAAATTTGATCGGAAAATCCAAAACAGATCACCATCATTATAAAAATTGATATTATCGATTTCAGGAGACGCCATCGAAGCTCTTCTAAATGATCCAGAAAAGGCATTTCTTTTTCTTTATAGGATTTTGACTTCATCAGACTTGTTCTGAGGATTAATCTGTGTTGGCAGAAAAATTATACAGCGGGAAATCTCTATTAAGGTCAACGACTTCGGCAAGTACATGATGATGTAGCTTGGTGTTATCAATATTGGATAAAATCGTATCTATCATTTTTGCGATTTTATGCATTTCGTCAATACCCATTCCTTTTGTCGTCAATGCAGCTGTTCCCAATCTTATGCCACTGGTAACAAACGGGCTTTTTGTGTCAAACGGAACCATATTTTTATTTACGGTCATACCGGCAGCGTGCAAAGCATCTTCTGCTACCCGACCAGTCAAGGATTTTCGTGTCAAATCAACCAGGAATACGTGATTATCTGTTCCACCCGAAACAATATCAAAACCAAGGTTTCTTAATGCTTCGGAGAGTGCCTGCGCATTAGCAATAACTTGTTTGGCATATTCTTTAAATTCTGGTTTTAACGCCTCACCGAATGCAACCGCTTTTGCAGCTATAATATGCATCAAAGGGCCGCCCTGAATTCCCGGCATAACATTACTATCTATGATCTCGGACATCAATTTAGTTCGCCCAGATTTTGGGGCGACCAGACCCATTTTGTTTTCGCTATCTTTTCCGATAAGAATCAATCCACCGCGGGGTCCGCGTAAAGTTTTGTGTGTTGTCGAGGTCACAATATCGCAATAGGGCATAGGGCTTGGATGATAGCCGGCAGCGATCAAACCGGCGGGATGCGCGACATCTGCAAATAAAATTGCGTTTATTTCATCGGCGATTTCTTTAAATTTGGCAAATTCATAATGTCTCGAATAGGCACTCGCGCCCACTACAATCATTTTGGGTTTATGGTCCCTGGCCAATTTGGCCACATTCGTCATATCTATCCGGCCAGAATTTTTATCGACACCATAAGAAACCACCCGATACATTTTACCGGAAAAATTTACCGGTGAGCCATGGGTTAAATGACCTCCATGGGCTAAATCCATTCCCAGGATGGTATCTCCCGGTTGTAAATAGGAGAAATATACCGCCATATTTGCCTGACTGCCAGAATGGGGTTGAACATTTGCATATTCACATCCGAATAATGTCTTCACCCTATCACGGGCCAGGTTTTCTGCCTGATCAACAAATTCACATCCGCCATAATATCTCTTACCGGGATAGCCCTCAGCATATTTGTTGGTCATAACACTTCCGGCAGCTTGCAAAACCGCTACACTTACAAAATTTTCTGATGCGATTAATTCCAGTCTCTCGTTCTGACGATCGATTTCACCGGTAATCGATCGATATATTTCCGGATCCTGTTTTTTTAATTCATCAAGCATACAGACCTTCCTAAAGACCGGTAAATTTACTCATTAATTCCATAAAACCCTGATACCTGCCCCCTTCAAATGAGGTGCTCAACCAGGCAGCCACGATATCCAAAGCACGACCTTCTTTTAATTCACCGGAAGCCAAACATAGAATATTGGCATCAAAATGTAGGCGACTAATCTGAGCTGTTTCGATTGAATTGATAACAACGGCACGTATGTTTTTGATTTTGTTGGCACCAATACACATTCCGAGACCTGTTTCCGAAACTAAGATTCCACAATCATACCCATCTTTGAGTACCGCATTGGATACTTTATAGGTATATTCCGGATAATCACCTTCATCGATTTTAAAGGTCCCGAAATCATTATAGGGAAAGTTTTTATGTTCCAGGAACTGTTTTACTGCATTTTTTAACTGATACCCTGCGCGATCAGCGCCCAACGCAATTTTCACTATTTTATCCAGCTATAACAGTCTATTTTCAGGATTTTACGATCCTGGTTCATAAACTTTTCTTCCTGTGTCGGCAGGACTGGTGTCAGACTATTCATTCTCTTAGAGGCCGTTCCTTTAAACTCAGGATCATTCGCGGCGTTTTTATATTCCTTATATGCCATTTCATAGACCAATCCATCATCATATTTCCGTCCTCGTTTTTCAGCATCCTGACAATAGCTCACCGTAGCCTCATAGATTTCGGCCATTGTGATATGAGCCAAGCCGTAACCGGGACGTGCTTTTAAGGCCCGTTGAACCCAATATCGGCCATTAGAAAATTGATTCTTGTTTTTATAATCGGTCGCGATCGCACACATTATTTTTACATTTTCACTCTGCAAATCGACAATATTTTTATAATCTGTAATAGCATTTTCGTATTGCTCCAAAGCCTCAAAACACATTGCCCGGTATTCAAGCGCCTCAATATTCTTTAAATCAAGTTTTAAAACTGTTGAAAGAGGATCCAGGGCGGCTTTATATTCACCCGCATCATAGGCAGCTTTGCCATATCTTAAGGCAAATTCAAGGTTGTCCGGCTCATTCTGATAGGCTTTTTTCCTGGCCTCGAGAGCGCCGCCAGGTCCAAGAAAGTAATCCATATATTGTGCAAGTGTATTTTGATATTCACTGTTGGCTGGTTTTAATTTTACCAGACGTTCCTGAATTTCAATCGCTTTTTCATTTTGATCTTTAAAATACAGGAAAGCCAGTTTCTCCAGATAGACTCTCCTCTTCCGGTTCATCTTCAACCAAGGCCTCGTAATGTGGTATCGCACATTTATAACGGCCCAAATTATCTTCAAGATAGCCTGCGTAGTAATGCAGATTTGAGTGGTTGGGAAATCTTGCCAATCCTTTATATGCCGCAATCAGCGTGCTGTCTGCTTTTTCGAGCCTGAAAATAGGCATAGGTTATTTTCCGAATTGCTAAAACAGCATATTTTCCTGAGTCATTAATGAATACTTTCCATAGATATGGCAGAGCGTCTTTATAGTTTTGTACTTTATAATATTCGCTGCCAAAGCTATACCATTTGCGAATATCATTTTCCGGTGTTTCCGGGTTATAATAGACATCATATGGCGTTTCCAGATTCTCGGGAATACAATTTACATCAGTCTCTTCTGGATTTTCCGGAAAATCGTCTTCAATCTGAGCATTCGCCGGTGTAATTAAGATTAAAATGAGCATCGAAGTCAGAAGGATCTGGATGAGTTTAAATCCTTTCACGTTGCATACCTCCTACAAAGATTATCGTTCCTGCTGTACAAACCAAAGTTCATTGGTTGATATTGCAAAGTTAAAGCGAAAAAATATTTCCCTCAGGAAATTTAAGTCCAAATCTCCCCGTTGGCCAAATTCGAGGGCCATATCAATACGGTTTTGATTCTTGACTATCGGAAAGCCAAGACCGAACGTAAGGCCGTATTCGTGTATTTTTTCTCCTTTGGAGGATGAATTTAACTGTCTTAGAAATGCGCCGCCACGAATATTTATATTTTTAAAATATGATGTATATTTTTTTTCTTCCGGACCACGTTCAATGCCAACCCCAAGTCTGAACCCATCATTGATGTTGTCAAGAGCAACTCCGTCTACCAAATATCCATTATGCCAGTTTTGATAGGCTAAATCTGTTCCGATTTGCCACTGACCCCAAAGTTTTATATTTGCACCAATCACCGCATCAAAAGGAAGTGTAATGTTTCGAACATCGTTATGCAGTGTCGAGGCAACAATTGATAATTGTTCTGTTTTAACGGTTAATTGTGAAGGAATTTTTATTTTCCCGCCGAAAGCTATAAAATCCCATAAATTTAGGTATACATTTCCGGTAAGCCCAACACCGGAAAATTGATATCTGTTTTCAATTAATACATTTCCGTATGCGATATCATTAAAATTTATTCTTACAAAATCCTTTATCATGCCAAAACTTAAACTTGGCACCAAAGCAATTCCCATATTTTTATTCAATGCCAGCGCAATAATTATTTTTGCTTCGCTAATCGTCCCGGTTGAAATGACCGTTTGAACGCCTTTTGAACCGACGCCAACATTCTCAATTTGAACACCAAGATCGCTCACACTTTGAGGCACCAACCCAATCCCCAACGTGAGCTTCCGCTGAATCAGTGGCCAGGCAATAAATCCACCATTAAAATTTGTCTTCGCATCGAACTGAGATTGTCCGTTTTGTGATTCAATGGTCATTCCCTGATAGCTCATATTCAGGGAGACCGTTGTTCTGGAAAGAAAAGACCAGGTCGCAAAGTTCATTTGATTAAGATTTACCGAATCCAGATAAGCCATTTCGTACCCACCTCGTCCCAGGGCGGAAGTTGAGTATTGATATTGATATGAACCGATCAAGTTGGGTCCGAAACCAAAGATCGACGACGAGGCCAGTGTGGTACCCGACCAAAAAAGTAAGGAAGTAATTAATAAAAATTTACGCATTTTTATAGCCTCGGAGCTGTCTGGAGATAGTATTCCAATATTATATGTGGCCGGGAGTTCCCAACCGATTTTTTTATTCCTTCTATCGCATACACCGAAATATCGTTCCCCGGATTTACATACTGCAGATAAAAGGAACCATTACTCATAAACTTATTTATGATATCCTGAATAAAAGATCTTGCGACAACGGCCCGCCGGGTGTCGCGAAGGGTTAACAGATGAATCGTTGTTTCGGTCAGGACGACACTGTAATTAATATTTTGGGTAAACGTAGAATCAATTTGATAACTCGGTAATTCATTATAGTCTGTTATAACATTTCTTAAGTAAATTTCTGTTGTATGATTCGGGTTTTTCAACGATGCGAGAGAGTCCTCAGTAAAACGAAACTGGACTGAAATCATATAAGCGTTTTCCGGAATACTGTCAAAATCAAATTTAAAAAACGCATTTGTTACGTAGCCCGCTGAGACATATATATGATCCGGATCAAGCACACCGGCGTAGTCTATCAAAGAAGCGTCGCCGGATGCAAATACCGTATCATGAACGGTAGAATCCGTGTTTGCGATACGATATGTGTAGACAAGGCGTGGTCTTCGACTGGAAAAGAACCCTTTACGTGAACTAAATTCCTTTATGTGATCCGCTACATCAAAATCAAATAATAAACCATGATTCTGATCTCCACCGGTCGTATCACGCCAAATCTCAACCAATTTTGTCGGGAGAACAACATTGTATTCCGTATAACTTGTCGTATCCAACTGTGCAAATTCAAAAGAGGCCGAAGTTTCGGAAGACATATCGATGTTCGCCCGGTAATCCCATGCAGGATCCCCGTTGACATTTTCTTCCCATGAATTGGTAACTCGGTAAACTTTACCTGATAATGGATTGGTATCATCACCGAAAACACTCGGGGCGGATATGATAATTTGCAGAGATTCAACTTCTATAGTATCATTTGGCAGTGTTGAAAATTTTACGAGAAACCGTCCCTCGAATCCCTGATTATTACCCAATAAAAGTTTGGGACTGCTTCCTGTGCTTACTTTGCCAGAAACGATAAACGTATCCGCAAGAGCATAGAGCGTATCGCTTTTTATCTGACCGTAAGCCTGTAGCACGTCTTTACCTTCATCTCGTATCGGATTGGCTTCTTCACAGGAAATAAAAACAAATATGCCCATTAGCGATACCGTGAATAATATCAATTTCATAAAAATATACCACTTTGAGAAGATAATAAAATTACCTTTTTCAAACTTTTTTGTCAACGAAAGCCCCCGTCAAAAGATATTGTTGTATTTGTATCGCTACATCGAGTAGGTTTTCACCCACAAAATCCGGTGCATATGTCCATTTTTCTTTCTGATCGGTATACTCGCCCAGACCATAGCCGGTTAAAACCATCGCTGCTCCAATACCAAGATTTTTTGCGAACACAACATCTTTATAACGATCACCAACCAGAAAAGATCTTGAGAGATCCAGCTTCCATTTTTCAACTGCCTGCAAAATCATTCCCGGTTTAGGTTTACGGCAATTACACTCACGACGATAGGGTAAATTACCTTCTGTTGGATGATGCGGACAAAAGAAAATATCATCTATTGGAGCGTTTTCGTTTTCCATTTGTTTTCGTAATTTATTATGAATTTCATGCAATAAGGATTCGGAAAAATACCCGCGAGCAATTCCGGATTGATTGGTAACGATGATAATTTTAAACCCAAGATTTTTGAATATTCGAATACTTTCCGGAATAAAATCAAATATTTTAAACCGGCTAATATGATTGATATATCCCATTTCTTCATTGATTGTTCCATCCCGATCAAGGAAAATGGCTTTATTTTCTAATGCCAGCGATTTATCCATTTTACTCTTGTTCCCGGAATTGGTTCATAATAAGTAGGTCAAGGAGTATAATCCGGTTATACGAACCAGAAAGATTTTGGGGAGGCGGGTTTAATCATTCAGTAAAGTCGTATACACATCTAAATATTTTTCTGTGGATGGTTCCCAGGAATGATCTTCAGACATTATTCTTTTCATGTTTTCCCGCCATAGGTCATGCTTTTTGTATAGACGAAGTGCTCTTTTTATAGCCTTTGTTAATTCTTTTGAGGTATATTTTTCAAACACAATACCGTTGCCTGTATTTTGCTCTGCGTTTATTTCTTGAATTGTGTCGGCCAATCCACCTGTTTTATATACAATTGGCAATGTCCCATAACGCAAGCTGTACAATTGATTCATGCCACAGGGTTCAAACGATGATGGCATTAAAAACATGTCTGCTCCGGCTTCCACCATATGTGCAAGTGTTTCATCAAAGGCCGTGTTCAGACTTATTTTATTCGGATATTTTTTCTGATACTCCAGAATGCTTTTTTCAAGGTCTGCCTGTCCTTTACCCAAAATAATAATCTGAATATCCTCCTGCAGTAGTTCATCCAGGCTTTCGATCAACAGCTTAAATCCCTTTTGTTCAACGATCCGTGCAATCATACCGATTACAGGTCGATTTTCTTCATATATAAGATTAATCCTTGAGAGTAAGGCCTGCTTATTTTGTGCTTTTCCACTCAGATCTTCATTTGAATATCTAAATGGAATATACCGATCCACTGCCGGAGCCCAAACACTATAGTCGACACCATTTACGATTCCCGAAAAATTATCCTTTTTCGCCTGAAGATATTTTTCAAGCCCGTAACCAAAGTTCCTATCGGTGCTTATTTCTTTCGCATATGTTTCTGAGACCGTATTAATCCAGTCGGCGTAGTGAAGCGCTCCCTTTATCAGGTTTAAATTACCATTCATTTCAAGCGGTCCGTTTTTTTCGACCAAGCTTGCGTCGATATCCAGGGTAGGTGCAAGGCTGCGATCGAAGATACCCTGATACGAAAAATTATGTATGGTAAAGATGGTTTTAATTCCCTTCAGGAATTCATCATCTTTAAATACGGTGTTCAGGTATATAGGAACGAATGCAGTTTGCCAATCATTACAGTGAATAATGTCAGGCCGCCAGGATAAAATTTTCAGCGTTTCAAGGGCGCCACGACAAAAGAAAGCGTATCGTTGCGCGTTATCTTCGTAATCTTTACCCGTATTGCTATCGGTATATAATCCGTTGCGTCCAAACAAATCCGGGATATCGACAAAATATATCTGAACTTTGCTGTCAGGCAAAAAAGCAGATTTAACATTGACCGTTTTTGTTTCTCCGTTAATGGTTACCGGAATATCCTTAAGGCGAATAACCTCACGCAAAATATATTTCCGTTCATTGATCATTTTATATTTTGGCATGATAACACGGATTTCCTGGTTTTTTGCTTTCAGAGATTTTGGCAAAGCACCGGTTACATCACCCAAGCCGCCAGTTTTGGCAAAAGGCGATACTTCCGACGATAAATACCATATTTTATACTGGTTCATAGGATCCCCTGGGTTCTTCTACCGTTTTATATGCTAAGCCCGACCATGAGTTTATTATAATCTTTAAATAAAGTATAACATAATAATTTAACTAATTTTACGAATCCAATCAAGACCTATACTCCTGACTTCGCGAAAGCCCAGGAGGGCAAATCGGTGTGACAGGTACTTATCAAGATTTTAAGAAATATGAGATTTCAGAAAACACTTTTTCTTTTTCATTATCGAGCGTGATGATATGATAAGAATTATTTAATTCAAGTATCCGTTTATTCTGTGAAGAGATATTTTTGTAGATTGTTTTTGCACTTTTTCCATCAATAACGTGATCTTCCCGGGCATATATAATCAGTATGGGGATATAAATATCTTTTAAATCTTGCTTGACATGCTTGAACATTTTTAGCAGTTCAGATATGGCCCGTACAGATATTTTTGAGTATGTGAGCGTTTTTACGTCGGCTTTTATATCTGAGCCTGAGTATTTACGGGAATAGCGTATAATCGGTTTTAAGATATGTGACAGGACAGCAAATCGATTTTTGAGGTAGAGTCCGGGGGCAAGTGCAGCTACTCCGTCTATTTCATAGTGCGCCGCAAGATGTAAAGCGAGGGTACCTCCCATTGAAAATCCGATAACATATACTTTCTTACATTTCTTTCGCAGTTGGAATAGTTCGTTTTTTGCCGTCTCAAACCAATCATACCACATGGTTTTTCCCAGATTGGCGGGATCTGTTCCGTGCCCGGGGAGGAGCGGAATATGGACCGTGTATCCTTCCCGATGCAGAGATTCACCCAGCTCATGCATTTCAAAAGGGGAACTGGTAAAACCGTGCAGTAATAAACATCCCTTGGGGCCACCATTCAGGTATTGGGGTTCGCAACCTGGTATAATTCGATTTTGCATTTACGTATTACAATATTAAGATAGTTATGAAAATATACGACTTCGTTTAATAATGGGGTATGATTAATTACCCCGCGCTTTTCAAGATTACAACGGTCATTTTTTTATTTCGACCCATTATATTCCGGGAATTAGTGAAAACACCAGATTGGGGATCATACGATTAATAATATTATCTATCGATAACCACACGTTCTGCAATCGGTGAAAAAATACTTATTGATTCGACCCGCTCTGCACCGAGAACGGTTGTCGAGTGCGGTATATTGGGGGCAATAAAACAAATATCACCTCTTTTCAATTCTACGTCCTCACCCTCGACGCGGATAAGCAGATGGCCGGTCTGAACAATTGTTACCTGTTCCTGTGGATGCGAATGTTGTTCGAATTCCAGGCCGGGTTCATACACATAGTGTACCAGCATCACATTGTTGGTCGTGAATACACGCTGGGAAAGTTTTGGATCGAGTTGCTCACTGTCTGTTTCGATCCAGCTTGATTTAAAGAATTTTTTCATACGCCAACCCATTTGTAATTATTATTTATCATCAATATAAACAACATATTGGAAGCAGATTTATTAGTCTGTTTTTGCGCCACGAGAAAATTGCTTTTTTTATAAAACCTTCGTTTTTGTCCAGTAATTCATGGGCGTCATTCAAAGAAAGGCCGGTCAGCGCTATAAGAATTGCCGATTTTACATGCCCCCCCGTTTGATCCAACAATTCAGAGGCCCGTTTATAATCCACATTGGTGGCCATCATAATGATCTTTTTCGATCTTTCGATCAGCTTTTCGCTGTTTTGCTGAAGGTCGATCATCATGTTTTCATATACTTTACCGAGTTTTATCATGGCTGTCGTGGTAAGTATGTTGAGTACCATTTTTTGTGCTGTACCGGATTTCATCCTGGTAGAACCCATGATTACCTCCGGTCCCGGAACCGGACAAATTGCGACATCGACCTCGATATTCAGTTGTTCGCGTGGATTGCATATAATAAATATCGTTTTTGCTCCAATACGTCTGGCTTCCTCTAGTGCACCCTTAACATAAGGGGTTCGCAAACTTGCCGCGATTCCGCAAACGACATCTTTCGGGCTAATATTTTTTGCTGTCAAATCTGCAATCCCCTGCTCACGCTTATCTTCACTGCCCTCCTGGGCACGCACCAGAGCTTCAAATCCTCCGGCAATGATCCCCTGAACCATCTCAGGATCAGAACCAAAAGTCGGGGGGCACTCGGAAGCATCCAGAACGCCCAGACGGCCCGATGTACCGGCGCCGACATAAATAAGACGCCCCCCTTGCTTGAAAACTTCTGCGACAATATCGACGGCTTGAATGATATACGGAATTTGTTTTTCGACGGCCTGGGCAACTTTTTGATCCTCCCGGTTTATCAATCTTACAATTTCTTCGGTGCCCATGATGTCAATGTCAAAACTGTCCGGATTTCTGCTTTCGGTAACGAGCCCGGCCAGTTCCTGAAAAACAATATTTTCAGTCATTCTCTGTCTCCAGTTCGACCAGAAATTTTTCTGTTAAATAGGGTGAAAAACATGTCCATGTTATGTCGGCCTCATATATTTTATTTTTCACGCCTTGCGCAACTAGACCTAAGATCTCCCGGCTGACATCTCCCCCCTTGAGGGCCAATACCCGACCTGTTTCTGACAGAATCGGCCTTACCCAGGTCCATAGTATTGCGAGATCTGTTACGGCCCGACTGATTGCGAAATCAAACGTATTCTTCTTTTCGGTGTTAAAGACCTCTATCCGCTGATGAACCACACTCATATTTAAATTCAGGACCGAATTAACTTCCTGCAAAAATAAACATTTTTTTCTAGAAGAATCAATTGCGGTTATCTCCGATTCCGGATAAATGATAGCCAACATCACGGCTAAAAATCCTGCCCCTGAGCCAATATCAATAACTTTTAAAGATGTCTTCGACGATAATTTTGAGAGCAGAAAAAACCCCGGAAGGAAGTGTCGTTCATATACATGTGGCCGATCTCCATAAGATATAAGGCTTTGTCGTTTTGACCATGTTTGGACCAGCTCGGCATATTGAATCAATTTCCTCCGTTCATTCTGACCAATCGCGAGTCCCTTCTGGCAAATAAATGCCAGAATATCATCAAGCGAGAGCGGATGTTTCACGTGAAACCTTTGATCTGTTGTATTGTCGTCGTTCCAGGTGGACCAATAAAACGGACAGATCTGCTGGCGTAACGCCTGATATGCGCGATGCCTGACCCAAACTTTCCGGCCTGATTTTGTCCAATTTCTCTATCGCTTCTAAAGACAGGGCTTTTATTGAACGATACTCAAAATTCAGCGGAATCTTTTTTGCCTCATATTGTTGAAAACGATTGATTAAATCCTGATTTCGACTGATATATCCTGCGTACTTAAGATTGAATTCAACCTCGCCTACCGCCGTATCCAGAAACTCCCGGTCAGTCATTTCTTTCAGCAGATCATCAAGACGTATTTCCGGCCTTTTTAAAATATGCATTACCGGTGTTGCCCGCGGTAGCTTTGCGCTCTTTCCGGAAAACTTTTTATTAAAACTGACCGGATCAATTCTGTGTTTATGTAATATTTTATTTAGCTCTTCCACATCCTGGCGCTTCCGGACAACCTTTTGATATGCTGCTTCTTCGAGCAAGCCGAACGTGTGCCCAAAATCCGCCAGTCGCAGATCCGCGTTATCCTGCCGTAATTGCAATCTGAACTCTGCCCGCGAGGTAAACATTCGGTATGGTTCAAGCGTACTTTTGTTTATCAGATCATCAATTAATACGCCAACATAAGCAACCGACCGATCCAGGCGAAAAGCCGGTTTGCCATGTGCCTTTAAAGCGGCGTTTATACCTGCGATAAGGCCCTGGGCTGCAGCTTCTTCGTAACCGGAGGTTCCGCAAATTTGTCCGGCAAGATAAAGGTTTTCGATTTTTTTTGTTTCCAGCGTGAAATGCAACTGATGGGGCGGAAAAAAATCATACTCAACCGCATAGCCCAATCGGATGATTTCTGCTTTTTCAAGACCTTCAATTGTATGGATGGCATCAATTTGCACCTGTTCCGGAAGGCTGGTGGAAAACCCGTTCAGATATATTTCAGGGTCATTATATCCTTCTGGCTCCAGAAATAGCTGATGTCTGGACTTATCGGCGAAACGATTTATTTTATCTTCAATCGATGGACAATATCTGGGTCCGAGGGACTGTATCCGTCCGGTGAACATCGGTGATTCTTTGAATCCTTTTCGCAGCGCATGATGTGTTCGATCGTTTGTATATCCGATATGGCAGGGGACCTGCCGGCGATCAATACTGGCAGTAAAGAAAGAAAATGGCTGGGGTGGGGTGTCTGGTTCCTGTTTTTCAAATAGATCGAAATTTATACTGTCCCGGTGCAGCCGTGGAGGGGTTCCGGTTTTTAGCCGACCGGATACGAAGCCTTGCTCAAGCAGCGCTTCGGTAATTCCTAACGCTGTCTTTTCGCCGGCCCTACCGGATCGCATCTGGCTTAAACCAATATGAATAATCCCATTCAAAAACGTACCCGCGGTAATTATTACAGTCTTTTGTCTCAATTTCCCGGCCATCGTTCAAACCGACACGGCGTACCTTATTTTTATAAAAGCCCAGCTTATCCGCCTCACCGCGAATGATTTGTAGATTTGGTAGCCGGGAGAGACGCTCTTGTGCTACAGTGGCATAGTATTTCCGGTCGGCCTGTGCACGCGGTGACCACACCGCTGGTCCCTTTGATTTATTAAGCATTTTAAAATGAATCCCAGCGGCATCAATAATACGCCCCATTTCACCGCCGAGGGCATCAATCTCGCGCACCAGCTGCCCTTTTGCCAGACCACCGATAGCGGGGTTACAGGACATCAACCCAATTTTTTCCGGATCCATGGTAATCAGGGCGGTTTTTAGGCCCATTCTTGCAGCAGACGACGCGGCTTCAATACCCGCATGTCCTCCACCAACAACAACAAGATCGAAATCGACCGCATTTTTGAATGTTCCACGTGAAACATTATTTTCCAATACAAAACCCCGAAAATATATGGTTTAAAATATCATCAGCAACTGTCTCACCGGTGATTTCACCAAGATGAATAAGCGCTTCACGAAGGTCAATGGCCGTGCATTCAAATCCGACATTTTCGCCAAGCGATTCTTCTGCTTTAAGAAGACTGCCGGAAGCTTGAGTTAAAATATCCCGGTGGCGAAGACTGGTAATTACGATCTCATCTTTAAATGATTCATAGCCACCGGCAATGGTATTCAAGATTTGTTTTTTTAGTTCATCCAGGCCCGTTTTCTTTTTTGCTGAAATTTCGGCAATTGGATAGCCAATTTTTTTTATAAAGGACCGCGTTTGTTCATTGATCTTCGCGTCAATTTTGTTGCCTGCAACAATTATCCTTTGTTTTATACCGGATAACGTATTCTTGATATATTTTTTTTCATTCCCGGTAAGGTTTTCGGCCATATCCACTACATATAAGATAAGATCGGATTCGGCCACTTGGGCATGCGTGCGACGTATACCCTCTATTTCTATATCGTCGCTGGTATCCCGCAAACCAGCGGTGTCTACTAATTTAATCCATGTGTTATCAATTAATATGTTCTCGTGAATAATATCGCGTGTTGTTCCGGGTGTTTTGCTCGTGATCACCCGTTCTTCTCCGATAAAACTGTTTAACAAAGTCGATTTACCCGCATTGGGCGGTCCGATAAGGGCAATTTTTAAGGTCCCGTCAAAAAGACGGGCATAGTTATAACTTTCTGCTAAATGACCTATTTCGGAAATTAAATTTCTTATTTCCGCTTGTATGGTTTGCTTCGGTGCGATATCAATCTTTTCTTCTGAAAAATCCAGATCCACTTCCAACAGCGCAACAATTCCGATAATACGTTCTCGCAGCCGGTGTATTTTTTCCGACAATCCACCGTGTAACTGATTCACCGCCTGTGACAAGCCAAGCCTGCTTCTTGCGGCTATTATACCGGAAACCGCTTCCGCCTGTGATAGATCGATTTTCCCGTTCAAAAAAGCGCGGAGAGTGAATTCCCCTGGTTTTGCATGTGAGACACCGTATTTTACCATCTGACTAATAATCCGGTCTATAATAAGGGGATTCGCATGACACGAGATTTCTATGACATCCTCACCGGTGTATGAATTTGGTTCATGAAAAACCGACACAAGCACATCATCTATTATCGTTTGATTATCCAAGATCGATCCAAAATGAATAGTATTGGGAGGAACATCCTCCAGTTTTTTCCTCTAAAACTACGGCTTACGGCCTTTAAAGCATCGTTTCCGCTGATTCTAATCACCGCAATACTCCCGGTTCCCAACGCGGTTGCCAGGGCGATAATTGTTCGTCTAAAATCGGTTAATTTGGTCATAAAAAAAAGCCTCCAGCGGAGGCCTTTAAATCAAAATCTGTATTACTTTTTCTTTAACTTGACCCCGCCAGCAGGTACTACCTGGGCGGTGCCCTTGTTGTCTGTGATTTTTTGTTGAATAATGGTTAAAACATTAAACAGGGTGTAGTATAAATTTAAACCTGAAGGAAACTGATTAAAGAGCAAAAGCATAAATATCGGCATTATATAAACCATGGCCTTTTGTTTCGGATCCTGCATGGTCATTTTTGATTGAAATATCATAGATCCGGCCATCAGGATGGGTAATAAATTGAACTGATCTCCGTATAACGGTAGAGCTAAATGGAAGCGTAAAAAGTGTATCCGGACGTGACAGATCGTCAATCCAGCCGGGAATAAAAGCGGCGCCCCTCAACTGGATGGTCGATCTAAAAACGATAAACAAGGCTGCAAGCAAAGGCAATTGAAGCAACATGGGCAAACATCCACCCAGTGGATTTATACCATGCTCTTTATACAGTTTCATCGTTTCTTTGTTTAATCTCTGTGGATCACTCTTATATTTTTCGCGCATTTCGGCTACAAGCGGCTGTACCTTGCTCATTTCCTTCATCGACTTGTAACTCTTCTTGGTTAGCGGGTAGACAACAATTTTTACAAGAATTGAAAATAATATGATTACGATGCCGTAATTAGGTATAAACATGTGAAAAAACTTTAGCAGCGACAGGATCGGCAAACTGATCGCACGAAACGTTTTTTCATACCATCCATGACGCATGATGATCGCATCAATTCCAGCTTCATATTCTTTAAGTACGGATCTGTCGAGCGGACCCATATAAACCTGATAATGGTCTGATCCGGCATTTTTGTAAATAATATTTATTCGGGGATTGTATTTTTTGATCAGAATATCGCCGGATTTACTGCCCTGACCGGCAAAAGTTACCCCTGTTGTATTTACTTGCTTTGGGATGATGGATGATAAAAAATATTTCGTTCTGACCCCGATCCAGTCAATATTGCCATTGAAGGCTTTATCTTCGGACGACTCCTCAGAATCAATACTATACGTCTCTATTTCACCACCCATACTGGCATAAGCATCACTATATGAATAATCATCAACAATATTTTGTTCGTTTGATGGCATGCCATTTTCCCAGCCAATCTCGTATTCATTATTTAAAAGCAACTGCTGGCTTTTATCGAGATTTAAATCAATGTCTATGTGATAACGATTACCGTATATGGTAATATTTTTGATTATGGTCGTATTTCTGATACCAAGCAAAAAAGAAAGGGTAATTTTATCTTCGTCCTTCAGATTTAAATTATCACCATTTTTATCTTTTCTTTCAAAGACATAGTCATTCAAATTTGTAAAGATACCGTCAACAGTAATAAAACTTATGGCCGGTCCGTTGTTCATTTGATCATCAATGATTCGTACAAAACCGTTTTCCTGTCTTTTATAACTTTTTAATTGCCAAGAAAGAATTTTTCCGCCGCCTCTGTTTGAAATCACCGTGGAAATATAAGGGGTTTCAATGGTTATATTTTGCTCATCTCTGAGTTGCTCATCGACCAGGATCTGTTCCTTTAGAGGTGCAACCGGTGCTAATTCCTCACTCGTAACCTCCATTTTCGGTGTTTCTATATCTGGTTTCTCTTCTGTACTCTTTTCCTGAACAGGTAATGTATTTTGGATCGCCTGCTCTGGTTGATCATTTATCAACCGGTAATATGTAGGCAAAAGTAAAATGACAACGGTAATAATTAATACTGCAAGTAATGATCTTTTATCCATAAATCTTTCATAAACCTTATTTTACAGGGTCATATCCGCCAACATGAAACGGATGACATTTTGATATTCGTACAATTGAGAGCCGGAAACCTTTTAAAAAACCATATTTTTCTAATGCCTGATAGCTATATTCCGAACAGGTTGGGTCAAACCGACAATGCGGGGGAAACATAGGCGAAATATATTTTTGATACGCTTTTATTATGAGAAGCAATATATTTTTCATTCTAATGCTAGACGATTATCAAATTCGTCACTCAATTCATTATATGAAATATCTCCGCGAAAATTGTACAAAAAAATTATTTCATTATAAATCTCAATATTATTTATATTCTTGCGGATATATTCACGGGTAATTCTTTTTCGATAATTACGTTCCACGGAATTACCGACATCTTTCTTTATTAATACGGCCATTCTTATTTCAGTATGTTCACCTTTCTTAAGATAAAAATTTCCAAAGCGTGTTTTTAACCGACGACCGTATTTTAATATATCTTTAATATCTTTTTTTTTTGATCACACGCATATCATGCAGAACGCACAAATTCATCACTTACGGTAAGTTTTTTACGCCCTTTTGAACGTCGACTTGACAGAACATTGCGACCATTCTTTGTACTCATTCTTTCGCGAAAACCATGTTTGTTTTTACGTTTTCGATTACTTGGCTGAAAAGTTCTCTTCATCTTTACTCCATGATTTCAAACGATCTATAATTACAAAAATTAAAGACTTATATCTTAATATTTCTTTTTTCAAAATGCAAATAATCCTCCATTGTTTATAACCTCTTCTTTTATGTTAATAAATGCACGTTTTTTTATTTTAAAAAAAATATTTTATCCTTTTTTTTTAATTATGCACAAACTGTACACGGTTTATTCTCTTTTTTAATATCCTATATCATCGTTATATTTGCATTTTAATGGCTTATTAACATATTCACTACCATATCTATAAATAACTATTACAAGTATATTATATTTCAATTATTTAAGACTATAAATACATCTTGAACTAATTTTAATTATTGAGTAACTTCTTCCTTTAATTAATCCTTTGGAGGTGGAATGAATATTACCGTTAGTCGTGATAATTTATTCAGAGCGTTGCAGAAGGTTATCACAGTAATTCCCAACAAAACAACGATCGAAATTCTTTATAATGTTTTGTTAAAAACGGAAGACGGAAAACTAAAAATAATCGCTACAGATTTAGAGATCACTCAGATTGCATGGTGTGATTGTGTGATTTCCGAAGAGGGGGCGGTTGTTCTACCAGGAAAATTGTTAGCCGATATTTTACGTGAAATGGCCAATACGGATCTGATTCTTAAATCAGACGCTAATTCGAAAATAAACCTGGATTCTTCATTTGGTCAATATAAAATATCTGGTCAAAATGTAAATGATTTTCCAAGTATTCCTTCTTTGGAGGTTGAAGAAAAAATAGAGATACAGAATGGGTATTTAAAAAGAATGATAGAGAAAACTATCTTTGCCTGTTCAAGTGATAACCTGAGACCTGCCTTGACGGGTGTGTTTTGTCAGATTTTTGCGGATCAGATTAGAATGGTTGCTACGGACGGACATCGCCTGGTTAAAATATCAAACAGCGATTTTTCATCGCCAAAGGTGCAAAGAGAATTGGTAATACCGACCCGAGCGCTAAATCTGGTTGGAAGAAATTTGGATGATAAAGGAAAACAGGATATCATACTAGGGAAAAATCACATACTCTTTAAATTTAAAGATACGCTTATCTATTCACGGATAATAAGTGAGCCATATCCAGACTATGAGCGCGTTATTCCCGAAAACAACAGTAAAGAACTTATGATTGTCAGAGAAGAATTTATTGCTTCGATAAAACGGGTTTCCCTTTTTTCAAACCCGCTCAGTTATCAGGTAAAACTAAGTTTTAATGACAATAAGATGAACATTTTTGCACAGGATATAGATTTTGGTGGCGAAGCACACGAAACAATAAGTTGTACATATACGGCATCAGAATTGGATATAGCCTATAATGCAAACTATCTATTGGAGATTTTAAGACATATCGATACCGAAAATGCAAAATTCATGTTTGAATCCCCCGATGGTCCGGGACTTGTTTTTCCTGAAGAACAGAAGGAAAATGAAGAATTACTGATGCTTGTCATGCCGGTTAGACTCAGTAGCTGAAAAATGATTTTGCGGGAACTGAAGCTGGAAAATTTTCGCCTGTTTTCGCAGATAACAATCGGTTTTTCTGAGAAGGTCAATATTATTACCGGAATGAACGGACAGGGAAAAACAAGTATTCTTGAATCTTTATATTATACCGCCCTTACCAAAAGTTTTCGTACCAATAACGATAAAAATACGATCCAACATGAAAAGGACTACTTTAACATTCACACATCATTTAGATTGACTCCACAGAACATACTTAATATAAGAGTGTTCTATTCTCCGGAAGAGGGTAAACATGTCTTCCTGGATGATAAAAAAGTTACAAAATTCAGTGATTATATTGGTACGGTTCCATGTGTTATCCTGACGCTTGATGATCTTAAATTAGCACTGGGAAGTCCTCTTGAAAGGCGCCGATTTCTCGATGTCCTTCTTTCACAGGTAAGTCCCGTATATCTAAATCATTTGAAAAATTACCGTCGCTCATTAATGCAGCGGAATGCACTTTTCAGTCAACTAAAGGAAAGAAATGTTCATCAAGAATTCGATATTTGGAATGATAAACTTGTTGAGCATGGCAGTGCAATCATCTTTAAAAGAAAAGATTTTACGGAATATTTAAATGAAAATCTTGGCCTCCAGTATAACCGGTTTGTTAATCAACCGGAGCATATTTCGGTTAAATACAAATGCCAGTTTAATTCGGAAAAGGAAAGTTTAGAAAAACAATTTTATAAATATCTGAAACGCATGTTTAATAAAGAATGTCAGCGAGCCACAACTCTTGTCGGACCCCACAGGGATGATCTGGAATTTTATAAAAATGGTAAATCCTTTAGAGAATATGGCTCACAGGGAGAAAATAAAACCCTGGTTATAGCGCTGAAACTCTCGGAATGGGAATATCTATCACGCTCCAGAAATACAAATCCAATTTTATTGCTTGACGATATTTTTGGTGAACTGGATCATTTTCGCATCAAAGCATTGGTAAATATCCTGAATGGAATTGGCCAAGCTTTTATCACAACAACGATGGAAGAATTTCCATTTGAAGGTAATAGAATTGTAATTAGAAACGGACAGATTTCATATGGCGGAACAGATTAACAATATTATGGATCGAATTTTAAAAAAGTTTGATCTTGAAAAAAAAATATACGAAAAGAGATTAATAAAAGACTGGCAAACTCTTATGGGTAAAGATATCGCCATACAATGTAAACCGGTTCGTATTGAGGGATCTACGCTATTTTTAATTGCGCGAAATAAGGTATGGCGAAGCGAACTTGCGAGTAATCATGATCAATTGGTAAATTTGGTCATCGCAAAAACAGGAATTCCGGGTATAAAGAAAATAATTTTTATTGAAGAGGAATAGTAAATGTCACACAATGATAAATATACCGCACAAAATATTCAGGTACTTAAAGGACTGGAAGCGGTAAGAAAAAGACCGGCAATGTATATTGGTGATACCACTGCGCGGGGATTGCACCATCTTGTTTATGAAATTGTTGATAACAGCGTCGATGAAGCGTTGGCGGGGCATGCGACATTCATAAAAGTGGTTATTGAAAAAGATGAAGTTATCGCTGTCGAGGACAATGGACGTGGTGTTCCGGTTGATTTGCATCCGATTGAAAAGAAACCAGCGGTTGAAGTAATTATGACCATGCTGCATGCCGGAGGCAAATTTGACAAAAGCTCCTATAAAGTTTCCGGTGGTTTACATGGGGTTGGGGCATCCGTCGTAAATGCATTGTCCGAATGGTGTTCAATTGAGATTTTCAGAGAGGGAAAGAGCTATTTTCAGGAATACAGTCGTGGAGATGTAGTTGCTCCTTTGAAAATGACCGGAAAGACAAAAAAGAACGGTACAAAGGTACGCTTTCTGGCTGATAGTCAAATATTTACAAAAGTAAGATATAATTATGACACACTGGCACAACGTTTACGCGAACTTGCTTTCCTGAATAAAGGGTTGAAGATTACCCTTCTGGATGAGCGTGAAAACATAGAAGATGAGTTTTTATATAAAGGTGGTCTTATTGAATTTGTAAACTATCTTGATGAAGCACGCAATCCGATACATAAAAAGCCAATTTATATCGAAAAAATAGATATTGACACACCGGTAGAAATCGCAATGCAGTATAACTCTACTTTTACGGAAAACATTCTGACCTATTGTAATAATGTAAATACGATTGAAGGTGGCACCCATCTTTCTGGATTTAAATCCGCCCTGACACGAACCCTCAATAATTATGCCTTACGAAACAATTTGATCAAGCCAAACGAAAAGATCGCATTACAAGGTGAAGATACACGTGAAGGTTTAACCGCGATCGTAAGTGTAAAAGTACCTGAACCACAATTTGAGGGACAAACAAAAACAAAGCTCGGCAATTCCGAAATACGGGGAATTGTCGAAACGATTGTCAATGATAAATTATTTGAATATCTGGAAGAAAATCCGTCCATAGCAAAAGCGATTATCGAGAAGACAAAAAGTTCTGCGCGCGCCCGTGAAGCGGCACGTAAAGCACGGGATCTTACCAGAAGAAAATCGGCTCTTGAGAGTGGTAGTTTACCGGGTAAATTAGCAGATTGTTCAATCAGTGATCCTGAGCATTGTGAAATTTATTTGGTTGAAGGGGATTCTGCCGGGGGGTCTGCTAAACAGGGCCGGGATCGCAGGTTTCAGGCAATACTTCCGCTTAAAGGAAAAATTCTGAATGTGGAAAAAGCACGTTTTGATAAAATATTGTCAAATGAAGAAATAAGAACAATCGTAACAGCTCTGGGTACAGGTATTGGCGATGATGAATTCAATCTCGAAAAACTGCGCTACGGAAAAGTTATTATAATGACCGATGCCGACGTCGATGGATCACATATCCGCACACTTCTTTTAACGTTTTTCTTTCGCTATATGCACGAACTGTTTGATTATGGAAAAATTTATATTGCCCAGCCACCACTCTATAAAATAAAACAAAAATCAGAAGAGTATTATGCATACGATGAAGAAGATAAAACCAAAATATTGAATCGTCTGAATGGGGCAGGAACTATTGATTTGCAGAGGTATAAAGGTTTGGGAGAAATGAACCCGGAACAGCTGTGGTCCACGACAATGGATCCTGAAAAAAGAACCATATTACAAATATCGCTTGAAAATGCTGCGGAGGCTGATCATATTTTTTCAACCTTAATGGGTGATGACGTCGAACCAAGGCGGCAATTTATTGAGACAAATGCAAAATATGTAAAGAATCTTGATATCTAAATAAGGATTGTTAAATGGCAATTGGTGAAAAAATACTACCGACTCTTATAGAAGACGAGATGCGTAGTTCGTATCTTGATTATTCCATGTCCGTAATCGTATCACGTGCTTTGCCCGATGTACGCGACGGGCTCAAGCCTGTACATCGAAGAATATTGTATGGCATGCGTGGCCTGGGATTGGGTTATAATCGTTCACACAAAAAAAGTGCACGTATTGTCGGTGAGGTCCTGGGAAAATATCATCCACACGGTGATACAGCGGTATATGACACAATGGTTCGTATGATACAGGATTTTTCTCTGCGATATCCATTGCTGGATGGTCAGGGAAATTTTGGTTCCGTCGACGGAGATTCTCCGGCGGCAATGCGCTATACCGAAGCCCGAATGGCCCGTATTTCAGAGGAGATGTTAAATGACATTGAAAAGAATACCGTAAATTTTCAACCAAATTTTGATGAGACGCTGGAAGAACCAACTGTACTACCGGCAGTGGTTCCAAATCTGTTAATAAACGGATCCTCCGGCATAGCGGTTGGTATGGCTACAAATATTCCACCGCATAATATGCGTGAAATAATCGACGGTGTTCATGCTTTAATTGATAATCCAGATATGGAAATTCAGGATCTCTTTGCATATATTAAAGGTCCGGATTTCCCAACCGCGGGGATTATATTCGGTGCTGAGGGTATAAAAGAAGCCTATCTCACGGGTCGAGGACGCGTCATTGTAAGAGCACGCGCCAATATTGAAGTAAACGAAATGGCAAAGAAAATATTATCGTTACTGAAATACCATACCAGGTAAATAAAACCAATCTGATCGAAAAAATAGCTGAATTGGTGCAGTCTAAAAAAATTGAAGGAATTTCTGATTTAAGAGATGAATCGGATCGCGATGGTATGCGCATCGTTATTGATCTGAAGCGAGATGCAAATCCCAATTCAATTTTAAATTCGCTGTTCAAGCACAGTCAAATGCAAACGACGTTTGGTATTATCATGCTGGCATTGGTTAACGGACAGCCGAAGGTGTTGAATTTAAAAGAAATGCTGCAACACTTTATTGATCACCGGCATGAAATCGTTGTTAGACGAACACAATTTGATCTTAATGAAGCGGAGAAACGGGCTCATATCCTTGAAGGTTTAAAAATTGCAATTGATAATATTGATGAAATTATAGAATTAATCAAAAAATCCAAAGATCCCGAATCTGCCAAGCAGGGTTTGATCAAACAATTTAAATTGTCAGAAATACAGGCAAAGGCAATTCTGGAAATGCGCCTTCAGAGACTTACGGGTCTTGAACGGAAAAAAATCGAAGATGAATACCGTGAGGTCCTGAAACTTATCGAAAAATTCAGAGCTATTCTGGAGAATCGTGGACTCAGGATGCAAATCATAAAGGATGAATTGTCCGAGATCAAAGAAAGATACGGGGATGAGCGTCGCACAGAAATTATTCGTAATTATGAAGAGCTGACGCTTGAAGATATGATTGCAGAAGAGGATATGGTTATCACAATTTCGCACCGGGGCTTTATAAAACGTTTTCCGGTAAGCGGTTATCGGCGACAAAACCGTGGTGGACGGGGCTCGACGGGGGCGACTACACGAGAAGAAGATTTTATTGAGCATATGTTTATCGCCAGTACGCACCAATATATACTGTTCTTTACAGATAAAGGAAGATGCTACTGGTTGAAGGTTCATGAAATCCCCCATGCGGGGAAAGCGTCGCGTGGGCGTCCGATCGTAAATCTGATTGATATTGAAAAGGGCGAAAATATTCAAACTTTTGTTTCTGTTAAGAATTTTGATGAAGGCGGCAATATTATTGTGGCTACGCGTGCTGGTATTGTTAAAAAGACCGAATTAATAGCATTTAGTCGTCCCAGGAAAGGCGGAATTGTCGCCGTCAATATACGTGAAAATGATGCTTTGATCGAAGCAAGCATATCTACCGGAAAGAATGATGTGATTTTAGTTACCAAGCGCGGTTATTCCATCAGATTCAATGAGCGAGAAGTTCGTGAAATGGGGCGGGCCGCTGCTGGCGTAAAGGGTATCTCGCTAAGAAAAGAAGACGCCGTTATCGGTATGGTCGTCGTAAAAAGAGAAGACACCCTTTTTACGATATCAGAAAAAGGTTTGGGAAAACGAAGTAAAGTGAGCGATTATCGTACCCAGGGCCGAGGCGGAAAAGGTATTATAGCGATGAAACTGAACGAAAAAACCGGCTACCTGATACGCGTTTTGGAAGTCGTTGATAACGAAGATATTATTATGATTACAGAGAAAGGTGTCGCGATTCGGCAACATATCGGTAAAATCTCGGTCACCGGGCGGAATACGCAAGGGGTAAAGCTCATTCGTCTTGATGAAGATGACCGGATTGGCGACGTAGCTAAAATTGTTGCAAGTACCGAAGAAGATGAAGAGGATTGAGCTTTTATTAAGAATGATAAAATATGTTCAAAGTTGCCTGGAGGTTTAGATGAAAAAAATTTCCGACTCCACGATTAGCAGATTGTCAAGATACTACCGGACTTTGGGACGTTTAATTGACCAAAAAGTAAAAACGGTTTCATCGGATGAAATCGCCGAGATTGACGGAGTCACATCGGCACAGGTGCGTAAAGATCTTTCGTTTTTTGGCACTTTTGGTAAACGCGGACTTGGGTATAATACAGTGGATTTACAAAACAATATCGGTACTATACTCGGATTGTTTAAAAAATGGAACGTTGTCCTGGTCGGAGTTGGCAATATCGGTCGTGCACTGGTGGATTATGAGGAATTTAAGAAGCAAGGCTTCCTTATAAAACTTGTACTGGATAACGATCCCGAAAAAATCAGAAAAAAAATTCACGAACTTGAAATTCAGCCATTTTCAGAAGCTCTCAGCTGATAAAAAAGAATAAAATACAAATAGCAATCGTTGCGGTGCCCGCGAATGTTGCGCAAAATGTGGTCGATCAACTCTCCAATTCGGGGATCAAGGCGATCCTTAATTTTGCACCGCTCAGTCTCAAAGTTCCCAAGGATGTGGTTATAAAAAACGAAAATATGTCGATAGAATTAGAGGCACTGTCATATCATTTGACAAATAAAATGTAAAAAAAAGGCGGATTTTAATCCGCCTTTTTTAAGCTATTTTTTTATTCATCTCTTAATTGTTTTGATCGTTCATAATATTCTTCAGCTTTTGCTTTATGCCCCATTTTTGCGTGGAGAAAACTCAAATTTTGCCACATTGATGCCGATTCTGGCCAGCGTTCCACCCCTTGATTCAGAACTTGTTCTGCTTCATCATAACGTTCGAGCTGTAACAGAAGCGTGCTGAGAATATCATAGGTATCTTTCAATTCAGGGTCCAGTTCATAAGCTTTATTAAAATAAACAACTGCCTCGGACATCAATTCTTTTTTCTTGGCATCATCGCCTTCGACATTATTCGCTTGCTTATTTAATAACAGTCCGAGATTGAAAGGAATGGCTTTTTCTTCCGGATTCTTTTTTATCGCATCTTTATAGGCGGAGACGGCTTCATCCTTACGATCGGCAAAATCCAGATTCTGTGCATATAATGTGAGGCATTCAACATTATCAGGATCAACTTCCAGGCCTTTTTTAAAATAATCCGCAGCCTGACTGAAATCTTTTTTGCGTGAATAATAATATCCGAGCTCAATCCAGGAAAGTACCGTATCCGGTTCGGCATCTTTTGCCGCAACTAAATATTTCAGATTATTTTCATCATCGCCCATATTTTGATAGGCGATGGCAATCAGCCGGATAGCCATAAAATCATTCTGGATATAGAGGGCTTTTTGGAAACTGTCGATTACATTGTTGAGCTGCTTTTTGGCATCTTCACCCTCACGATCCTCGATTTTAATGTAGGCATTATAGGCAGACACACCATCGTTATAGTATTTGCCGAAATAACTTTGTTTGGCGAGTTCAATATCTTTCTGAAACGTATTGGCTAAGCCAACAGATTTATCAAAAGAGGCTATCATTTCTTCTATATTACCCATTTTGCCTTGAATCTGTCCAAGATAATACCAGGCTTCCGGATTATCAGGATATTTGGTCGTTGCCTCATTGGCAAGTTCGTAAGCCTGATCATCTCTTCCGGCTTTAAAATGAACGATTGCACCTTCAAGCTCCGGAGGTCTGCACCCACTAAACATCATAGATAGAATGAGGGTCATAATCAGGAAAATAAAATAAAATTGTTTCATTGCGACTCCTTTAAAAAATATGTTGATGTTTTACGAATTGAATTTTCCAGGGGCTGTCCCAGAATGCCAACTTCCGTAATGATACCGGACAATAAATGGCCCGGAGTGACATCAAAAGCCGGGTTATAAATTTTTGCGTTCATTATAAAGCTACGGTCATAATTATAAAATTGCAAAATTTCTTGTGCATCTCGTTCTTCAATTTCAATTTCCTTTCCGGTTTCAATTTTAAAGTCAAAGGTTGAAATTGGTGCGGCAACATAGCAAGGTATATGGTTGATATGCGCCAGGGCAGCAAGAGAATATGATCCGATTTTATTAGCCACGTCCCCGTTACGTGCAATTCGGTCTGCACCGAATAAAACAATATCAATTTTATGCTGGTGTAATAATGATCCTGCGGTGCTATCGGTAATCAGGGTACAGTCGATTCCACTGGTCATCAATTCCCAAAAAGTTAACCTTGCCCCCTGTCCCAGTGGCCGGGTTTCATCAACATAAACATGAATATTCAGACCCAGCTTCTTTGCCGCATATACGACCCCGAGCGCAGTTCCCCAGCCCCCGGTAGCCAGGCTCCCGGTATTGCAATGGGTTAAGACGTTGAAAGAATCTTTTAGCAGCGCGGCGCCGTTCATGCCTATATCGTAGCAAGATTTTCGATCCTGCTCATGGATATTCATACATTCCTTTAACAGGTCAGCGAGAATCTCTCCGGAGTCAAACTGATCACGGACAGCTACTATTTTTCTCATTCGCTGAACCGCCCACATTAAATTTACAGCCGTGGGCCGGCATCCTGAAAGATAATCTGCACGTTTATTGAATTCACTTCGGAATTTCGATTTAGACAACTCTTTTATTTCTTTTGCAGTCAGATACAGGGTGTATGCAGCAACGATACCGATAGCCGGAGCGCCCCGCACCTTCAATTTCTTTATGGCTTCATATGTCTCCTGCAAAGAATTCAACTCAATAAATAAAAGTTTTGCAGGAAGCAGCGATTGATCCAAAATAAACAGCCGGTCGTTCTCAAATTTTATTGCTGGAATATAATCCATTTTACCGATCATTTTTTCTGGGCCATAAAATAAAAAAAAATAAACATATATAGCAATAGTTTCATCACAGAAGGACAATTGTTCAAAAGCTAAATATTATGTAAATTTCATCTATGTTCAGGGAATTCAAAGGCATACTTGTGATTGTGCTACTGCTGTTTTTCGGGGGTACGATCGGATACAGCCTCATAGAAGGATGGGCTATTTTTGACAGTCTGTACATGACCATAATTACCCTTTCAACGACCGGTTACCGTGAAATCAGGCCGCTTTCTGATTATGGCCGCATTTTTACCATGGTTCTGATTATTTTTGGAATTTCTATTTTATTTTATGTGCTTGGTAATCTTAATATTGTTTTATTTGAGAGAAACTTTTTCAGGAACAGAAAAATGCAAACGAGAATTAATCGTTTAAACGATCATTACATCATTTGTGGTTTTGGTCGCATGGGGAAAAAAATCAGCTTCTGAACTTGCGCGCCGCAAAAAGGAATTCGTAATTATTGAAAAAACGGAATTCCCTGCAGATCAGGAAGATGTATATGCATATATTCAGGGAGATGCGACCGAAGATAATAGTTTAATCAAAGCAGGTATCGAACGCGCCCGTGGCGTCGTAGTCTGTCTTAGGGGATGATGCATCAAATGTTTTCACTACGCTGAGCGCCCGGGTTTTAAATCCCAAATTAAAAATTATTGTTAAAGCAGAAGAAGAAAGCAGCCGCGAAAAATTAATAAAAGCAGGGGCAGATCGGGTTGTTTTACCGTATGAAATTGGTGGTTTCAGGGTAGCCCAGGCACTACTAAAGCCAACTGTCATGGACTATATTGACGAGGTGTTTTCCCGCAGTGATATTGGCCTGGAAATTGAAGAAGTGAAATTATCCGAAGCATCGCTGCTTAAAGAAAAAACAGTTAGTGATTCAGGATTACGGAGTGATTTAAATATCATTATCATTGGCATTTCAAGGGAATCCGGGGAGTGGATATACAATCCACGGTCGGATACAAGACTACAGAAGAATGATATTCTAATCGTAATCGGAGGAACAGATGAGCTTATTAAATTTGAAAAAATGGCCAATCCGTAAATCGGTAGGGCTTTTTGTGACCATGCTTTTTTTCGCAGGAGCGGGTCGAATAGAGGCACAACTACAGGAAGTGGAATTTTTTGACCGGGTTAATTCCATCTATTATACACTCGAACAAACAGAGCTCAAAAATTTCACCTCGTGGCTTACCTCAAATATATTTATTAATTCAACAGAAGGATTTTTTAGCGAGGAAATTTTTCCCCTGGAATTTATATGGTTGAAAGGTAATCGGATGTTTTTTAGCCGTCGCCCAATTCCAGTGCTGGAGGATAGTATAAAAAACCAGCAGGTCGAACATTTGCAGTTTTCACTGCGCAAAGAATTAAAAGCAATATTGCTTGACTGGGAAAGATTTTATTCCGGTAGATTGCTTAAAAATATGCCGCCAGATTATTCGATCGATATACACGCCGATACCGTAATTTTGTCTTACACCTCGGTAGAGGATACCCAGACTGTCAGCAACACGATGTATTTTGGCCAAAATGGCATATGTCTCAAGACGACGTTATCATATCCGGGAAGGAATGAGCACATAGATACTTATCCGATCTTTAAATATACGGGTGAAAATTGGCTTTGTATTGGTTGGAAGGTCCAGGTTTTTGAGGGGGAGGAGATAACCACAGGATACCGTGTGCAGATAAAATCACAACGTATTGAAAATTATTGGTTACCGGAAATGTTTACAATGCATTTACAAACGAGTAATGATAAGCAATCAATGTATTTGAGGGAATATTTTTTTAGAAATATACTTGTAAATCGAAATATTGAATTAATGAATTAGCTATTCTTCGAAATGATCCTTTTTAATTCAAGATCCAGTTTGGCCGGGTGAGAAATCTCCCTTGCTTTGCTTTTGATTAAATTTTTAAGTTTCTTCTCAAATTCAATTTTCTTGTCACATGGAAGACAATAGTCCAAATGTTCCTCAATAAGAAGGACCTGGTCTTTCTCTAATTTGCCATCAAGAAAAGCCTGGACCTTTTTTTCTACATCATGACAATTAAATTTTTTGCCTATCCTACCGGTGCTCATATCGGCAATTGCCTTTCGAGTAACATATAGAAATTTTATTCATATATAAATTAGAAACATAAAATAGCCGGCTAAAATTCCGGTTAAGTCATATTATCTATTCCTGTTCTTTAACCAAATAACCATGTTCTTTTGCATAATTCCAAAGATATCGTTGTAATAATTTGCGTCCCCGGTAAAGTCTTGACATAACCGTTCCGAGGGGTGCATCAATGATGTTGGCGATTTCATTATAAGAAAAACCTTCTACATCGCAAAGCAATACCACCAACCGGAATTGATAAGGAAGGTTTTCAAGGGCATCTTTCACGTCATCTTCAAAAAAATTTTCAAGAAAATCTTCTTTTGCCGTCTCCTGAAGTATGACTGTTTCATCCAGTTTTTTATATAGATAAAATTCTTCCAGATCGTCATAACTCACTTTTTGGGGTTGCCGTATTGCTTTTCGATATGCCGTGATGTACGTATTTACCAATATCCTAAATGCCCAGGCACGAAAATTTGTATTTTTCTGGTATTGATCAAAAGCGCGGAACGCCTTGAACAGGGTATCCTGAACAAGATCTTCAGCATCGTTTTGATTATGGGTCATCCTTAGTGCGGTGCTGTACAGGGAGTTGAGATGAGGTGCAACCAGGGACTCAAATTCCAGTTGTCTTTCTGTCGGCAAGCAGGCTCTCCTTTAATCTCACAAAGTCTTGGGTTAGACTTAATCATTTAAGTTTAAAGACTAAATAATTCTTTGTCAAGTTAGCTGTTGTGTAGTATCAATCGTAATGTTGTACCTTCACCCGGACGTGATTCTTTGATAAAAAGCTTTCCACCATGGTAATCTTCAATGATGCGTTTTGCGAGACTGAGCCCCAAACCCCAACCACGTTTTTTTGTGCTGAAACCAGGTTTAAAAATATTTTTTTTATCCCAATTATTGATGCCTTTTCCCGTATCAGATATATCAATATATACTTCGCGCTGATTCTCCGAGGTACTCACGTCAATATTTATTTTACCGGCATTATCTTCTATTGCATCAATTGAATTTTTGACCAGATTTTCAATAACCCATTCAAACAATTCGGGGTTGAGCCGGACCTGCATATTTGTACCAATTTTTAGGTCAATGACGATCTTTTTGTTGTATTGCGGAAGCCGTTTATTAAAATAGGAAACAGAATTAGTCAAGATCTCGACGATATTGGTTGGTTTAAGTGCAGGTATAGAACCAATCTGAGAAAAACGAGAAGCAACTTTACTCAGACGCTGCACATCCGCTTCTATTTCCCGCGTAGAGAGTGCGATATTATCTGGTTGGTCCTTTAATAATTCTACCCATCCACTGATGGATGAAATAGGTGTTCCCAATTGATGTGCGGTTTCTTTTGCCATACCAACCCAGATATGTCGCTGCTCACTTTTTTTTATCTGTGAGAAGCCGATATATCCTATCAGAATGAAAAGTATCGCTGCAGATATTTCAATTACGGGTAACCATCGCAATCGTTTTATCAACGGAGAGACACCATAATGATAGTAACCCAATGTAATGCCCTGATATTTTATCGGAATAGGAGGATTCTCCCCGTCCATATCGATCAAATATTCCTTTAACTTAAATGTCGCTTCCGGGGTTAATACCTGCAGACTATCCAGGTGATCATCAATATTACGGCATTGAAGAGGGGTCATTGACGTATCGGTATAAATGATCGGGTAGTCAGTTTTTTGAATGACCGCAGAGAAAAAAAATCCAAAATCGGCATTAGAATCAGGATTGTTTATATTTTCCTCGAATACCTGTATTCGAAACCTTAAATACTCGCGTGATTGCTCCTGGAGTAAATTGACCAAATGTTGTGTGTAAGCGAGGATGAGAATAATAATAGAAAGCCCAAAGATAAACAAAAAACCCTTGAAATTACCTTTCCGCTTATAGATACTGATTGCCATTATTGCTTTTCTATCGTTAAATCCAGATAAACTATGCCATTTTCAATGAAAACGTTATACTTACGTAAGCGCATTTTGGGATTAAAAACGTATGCACCGTTTTCCAGATTAAAGGCCCAATGATGAAGCCGGCAATATAGTTTCATATCACGAATATAACCGTCTGCTAAATCTGCATTTTGGTGGGGGCAGGCGTTCTGGTATGCATATATTTTTCCCCCATGTTTAAATAGCGCAATTGAAAGACGCCCGAATTTTATCTTTTTCCCATGATTTTCAGGAAGATCTTCCATTCTGCATATTTTGAACGAATGGTTCAAACCAAATATCCAGATTATATATCATTAAAATTTGAAATTGTAAAAGAAGTTCCCGCTGAATATCCCTTTTGGGAATCAAAAACAACAAAACTTGCTACAAACCGGGGGTCGTGCTCAAAAAACAATAGCCAATTATTTTTTACAGCTTCTTTTAAAATACCGATTTTTTCCTTTATAGTCTGCAATGGATGGTTATCATAAGCCATTACCCAGGGAATGGGTATATGGGATCGGGTAGGAATTAAATCGGCGCAATACAGGAGAGAGTTCTGGTCATCACCAATTTTGATCAATTGCATGGCAGGGGTATGACCGTACATCAGGCGCAGCTCTAGACCCGGGAAGGGAGAAAGAGAATTGTTGAGTAAGCGTAACTGACCGGATTTTTTTAACGGGATCAGGTTCTCTTCTAAAAAACTTGCGCGATCCTTATGATTGGGGTTTAAAGCCCAGATCCATTGCTCTTTTTGGACATAGTGATTTGCGTTCGGAAATGTCAGTTCCAGTCTGGTTATCCTGGTAATAGGTTGCACCACCGATATGATCAAAATGCAAATGGGAAATCAGCACATCGGTTATATCATCGGCGGTTAAATTTAGTAAAGTCAAACTTTTCTTAAGATCATGCTTGCTATGATTAATCTTATAAATCCCCGACCACTTTTGATCAAATTTTGTGCCGACACCACAATCGATAAGGATAAGTTTGTCATGAGATTTTAACAGGAGTGCACGCAGTGCAAGATCAATTCTGTTTTGGTCATCAGCCGGGTTTGATTTTTGCCAAAGATTTTTTGGCACGACACCGAACATTGCACCTCCATCAAGGGCAAATGAACCGGTTTCAAGGGGATAGATTGTATAGGATCCGATTTGCATATATCAGCTATTCAAATGCAGATCGAACCAATTTTCGGTTAAATCAACAGCCGTTTCATATGCTAAAGATTTGGCATCCATGGGGTGAGTAATACCCATGGTATGATTGGCCTCTTCGAGGGCAACAAAGTCCTTTGTTTCGGATTTCAGGTTTTCAAAAATCAGCTTTCCCTCCATTAATGGCACAGAATCGTCGTTCTCGCCATGCATAATCAGTGTGGGAATTAATATTTTTTTTGCGGCAGCAATGATATCGAGACGTTTAGCATTCGTTTTGATATCATCCCAAAGGTTTTTTTCGATACGCATGAGTTGTTTTGTGCGCTTATTTTCTATTTCGATAAAACCATTTTTTTTCCATGCATTTACTTCCTGTTCGTTAAATCGATCCACCCTGGAGATTGCAGCCCAAGTAACGATAGCTCTTATATCCGGATTTTCAGATGCAAAAATAAGTGCTATCCCCCCCCCGCGGCTATGTCCGAATAATCCAATATTCTCGGGATTAATCAGACCTTTCCCTATAGTTCCGTCACGTATCGCTGAATACAGACAATTTAAATCTTCTAATTCGTGCGAATAGGTGTTTTGTGCAAAGGCATCAAGTTCGGTGAAATTCTGAGGATCGGCTCCTATGCCATTACGAGAAAAATTGAATGTGATGGTCACATATCCTGCATGGGCAAGCGTTTCAGATAGATGCGGAAAAAATCCCCAATCCTTAAATCCTTTAAAGCCATGACAAATTAGCACAGCTGGTGCATCTCTGACATCCTGGCGGTGTCGTATTTCTAACCTTATAATCTCATTTGAAGAATTATTAATGGTATAACTTCTATGCAACATGATTAGCCGTAATCCCCCCGAGAATCCAGTACAAGCTTATTATAGGTGCAGTACATGCAATAAGATCACCATTTTCAGACAGACCAATTATCTGAATGGAAAGTATAATATGAATGTAATGATACAATTGTGAGAAGTAATTACAATTGGCTAACAAATTCTGCCAGTTGAGTTAATTTCGGTTCTGGTATGTTCGGAAATGGCGGCATATCTCCCTGCCCGAACCGCACAATATGTTTTACTTCATCCGAAGAAAGACGATTATCCTGTAAAGCCGGATAAGTTGAAAATCCCTCGCCCGCGGCTCCATGGCAACGTGAACAATTCTGCTGGAAAACGGCAAGGGAATGTGTCTCCAGCTGTGAGACAGTGGTTTCGTTTTGTGCTTTGATCTGATAAAAAACAATAAATACGGCAACGATAAGAACCAGAGCAGCAAGAAAAATAAATGATTTGGCCTTCATAGTTCACCCGATATTAATATTAACAGTTCAATTGATATAGTATCCTGGACCTACTTTACAAAAATATAAAAAACAGAGCAAGCATTATTCGCGCAGGTGGTCTATATCCGCCATTATTTCCGAAGCATGTTTTTTAACATCGACCTTTGGATAAAATTTGGCAATTTTTCCATTTGGATCAATTATAAATGTTGATCTGCTTATACCCATATATTTTTTACCATACATCGATTTTTCCCGCCAGACACCATAATTTTCACAAACCGTATTGTTTGCATCACTCAGTAATGGAAACGGTAATTCATATTTAATTGAAAATTTTGAATGTCGATCTACCCCGTCTTTACTGACCCCTAAAATCACGACATCAAGATTCTTAAAGGAAGCAAAGGAATCTCTGAAATTGCAGGCTTCAATGGTGCAACCGGGCGTCATGTCTTTTGGGTAAAAGTATAGTACAACCCATTTTCCTTTATAATCATTTAGATTGTGTATTTTGTCATTCTGGTCTGGCAAGTTAAAAATAGGGGCGTTCATTCCTTCGGTTAACATTGACAATACTCCTGTTTTTTATAGCAATTCTTATTTATTTGATCCAAATGAATAAATACAACGGATAATTTCGGAAAAACTTCCAACAATTTATAGTATAGAATAACACTTGTTCTGCCAATAATATAACAAATTCGCACAAAAGCAGTAAAATTTCTTTTTAATAATCAACCTTCAGCAAGATATTGGGTGATTTAATCAAATGGCATGATTCTTGTCGATAAAATAATCAGAACAGGGAGTATTTATGCGCGTTTTTATGCCTTTTCTTGGAAAGATTTATCCGGTGGTTAAACAACTGGAAACAAATGACTGCGCTCCGGCGGCCCTTCACAGTGTTCTAAAATTCCATAAAGGTGAGGTTAGCCGATATCATCTTCAGAGTCTTTGTAGAACCGGTTTTCGAGGAACGACAATGTTTGATCTAAAATGTGCGGCTGAAAAAATAGGATTCAGGGCAATCGGGGCCACCGGAACATACGATCAGCTAAGAACACAAACACCCCCATTTATTGCCCATATTATTGATCAGATCAAGGGGCATTACCTTGTTGTTTATAAAATGTATGATCGTTGGATATTAGCCGGCGACCCAGCCTCCGGACTTCATATCATTTCACGTACCAGGTTTGAAAATATTTGGAAAAACCGGGCTGTGCTTTTGCTTTGGCCAACCAAGGCCCTTCCCGACCAGAGAGCACATCGTCCGTGGATATATATAAAATGTATTATCAGGCAGGAAAGATCGTTGATTTTCCAGAGCATATTTCTTGGTCTGATCAATACATTTGCCGGTCTTTTTATTGCGTTTTACATCCAGTATATAATCGATTTTCTTATTCCTTCCTCGGATTTGGTTCGGCTCAAACTGGCTACGGTAATTCTTGTTATTTTATTTCTAATAAATGCAACGGGAAATCTCCTGCGCCAGAGAATATTGGTTTATTTTCTATATCGTGCCGGTATGGCATTAAATCGTCACTTTCAAAAACATCTGTTTCATCTGCAAAAGCAATTTTTTGATTCAATCCACATCGGGGATACTATTGTAAGGATAAACGATTTGGTAAAAGTTCCAGCAGCGGTAATGGTAATTCTGGGAACAATCGTGATCGATCTTCTATTGATTATAGCCATTATCGGCGGTGTTTTTTTGATGAATGTTCAGATTGCTGTGGTAATTTCTCTGATTTTACCAATAAATCTTCTCGTTGTCGTAGCTTATATGCGCAAAATCGGCCGGGACCAACAAGATATTATTCGAGTAAATTCAAACCTCCAGGGCAAATATATTGAAGCCCTGAAAGGCATAGATGATATCATCTCGTATAATGCGCAATCGGTTTTTTCAGTTGATCATGTTCGTACCTTTAAGCGTTTACAAGGTTACTTAAAAAAACTTGGACTTCATCAATCAGCACTCTCATTTTCTACTGAAGTGCTCAGAACCGGGATGACGGTTTTTATCCTTCTTGCAGGGGCTTCTATGGTCATTCAATCGGAGATGATGATTGGACAGGTGATCGCATGTTACTTTTTGATATCTAATATTATGCCTGTACTTACGCGTCTGGGAGAAACCTCTGTATCATTAAAAGGTGCATCAATTGCCTGGGGCCGGTTGTTGGATTTATGGCAAGTTCCAACTGAAAAATTAGTGACCGGCCGGACCTTCCAGTTTTTTGAAAGTCTTCGGCTTACCGGTGGAGAATTTTCCTGGAATCATTCTAAATCACTCTGGCGGGGCATAAATATAAATATCAAACGTGGGACCCTGGTCGCCCTAACCGGACCAAGTGGCTCGGGCAAAACCACATTACTCCATGTACTCCAACGAAAGTATAATCTTATGGCTGGAAAAATATATCTTGATGATCAGCCGGCCGCCCTTTATCGTTTAAGAGATTATCGCCGCAGAATAACGCTTGTTCCCCAGGACATTCATATTTTTAAAGGATCATTATTGGATAACATTTTGCTTGGACGACCAAATTGGTATATGAATGAGCTGCTTGAAAAATTTCCGTTTGCTGATTGGATAGGGCGATTTGAAAACGGATTAAAAACCATGATAGGTGATCTAAATCGTTTACTTTCGGGCGGGGAGAAACAAGTTATCGCATTAATGCGTGCCTTGTATGCCCGTCCAGACATTATACTTATAGATGAAGCTTTGGGTTCAATCGATCCCGAAACACAGCAGCGTCTATTATACACGCTCAAATTGTTTGCGCTTGAAGGAGGGGCATTGATTTGTACACATGACACCAGGATAATTGCTCAAACGGACCAGTCTGTATATTCTTGAGAATGGAAAAATCAGAATACAAAATATTTCCATAAACGGCAGCCAGGAAAATAATGTAATGGGTAATAAAACAAAATATGCAAAACGACATTTAACCACAATTAATTGTGGTTAACGATCGGGAACTATTGTGATGCGAAAGATGCTGTTTAACCAGAATGTAATTAAGAATTGGCAAATATTTATTGTGTTGCTTGTGATTAATGAGCTACTTCTGCTGCTTGTTTGGGAAGCGCTTGAGCCTGGTCTGGTAATTGGTGGTTCAATATACCGGCCGGAAAGATACTTTCATCTTAATACCATCAAAAACTATTTTCAATCCATGTATTATTATGTATTGGTTTTGCTGCCGTTACTGATTGGGATAAAATATTTTTTGTTAAGTCTGTTTCTCCAAATGCCTTTTATTGTTCAATTTAAAGATCTTGCATTCAATAAGGCCTTACGTATTGTTTTAGTAGCCTCATCCAGTCAGATACTGGCCGGTTTTGCGCGTTACATCGTATTTATGCAAAAAGATCTTGGAGCTGAAAAGGTCGGAATTCAGGAGAGAATACCTCTTGGCATTTTATCTTTGATTGAAACAGAACCCCTGCACCAGGCGACAGTTTTTCTGCTGAATCAATTTAATTTGTTCGAATTCATTTGGTGCGTGCTTGTTTATAACGGACTTATTTATTACAAGGCCGATCACCATTCAAAATTGCGGATGCTTGTCCCTTTTATCTGGTTGACGCTTATATTCTTTCAATTTTTATTCATCCTGGTTTCCTCTCAGTTTATCGAAATATAGAAAGGATCTGTATAATTTTGAGAGAAAAAACGACGGCAAATATTTTCACTTTAATGGCAGGATTACTGGGAACTATTGTAATACTCATTTATTTGAGTTCCAACCATAGATCAAATCATGGTTTAATTCGAGGTATGAGCATGCCCAATCTTGAATATATAAATGAGAATGGGCTAAACCAATTAAAGACCGATTCGACGATGCACCTGCTTGTTGTCTTGTTTCGTGAGGATTGTAAGATATGTTCGGATCAAATAGACGATTTGAATAATTATGAAAAGATCTCGTCTTTCATGAAGATTGTTTTTGTGACCACGGATATACATTTCTTGAAGAGTGGCGCGTCCAATCGTTGGATAAATCTATTTGAAAAAGAACAGATTCTTTTCGGAGTTGTTAAACGAAACAATTTTCTAGATCGATTCGGTTCACTGATTACACCTTCATACTATCTTTTCAATCAAAAAGGTACACTTATCTGGATGGCACGGGGTAAAGTCCCATTTGAACAGATAACAATGATCATGCTGCGCGGCATGTCAGAATAAAAAAGGAGGATATATGCAAGAAATGTCAGAAGTACAGATGCAAACAATTGTTGGCGGACAAACCCTGGCCTGTGGTCTTTGGTGGACCATGTGGGGTACTGTCGCCGCTGTTGCGATTATCGGCGCCGGACCAATTGGGTGGTTTGGAGTCGGTCTCTCAGTATATGGAGCGCTTTCTGATAAAAGTCCATGTTAAGAGAAAGGAGGTATCATGGTAATCTCATTTCCGATTGAAGAGTCTATCAGATCGAGAACTTGCACAAATTTACGGTGGCGAACGCATCGCCGATGGGATCACTGCCGCATGTGCCATATATGGTTTGGGCACAGTTATATCATTAGCTTCAACGGGGATTGCTTTACCCGGTGCGGCAACCGTAGGGGCTTTTTGTGTCGGCTGGACTCTGGGTCGGTTGATTTTCTGAGAATACGGGAATCGGGACCTGCCAACTGGCAGGTCCTGTTTTATTTGAGACATCCCGGACAAAAAGAAGGTTGGACAGGGTTATGATATGGGTTAATCATATAAACAAGTCAATTCAAAAACGTCAAATACTTCAAAATATAAACCTTGCGATTAAACCCGGCTGCATTATAGGAATTATCGGACATAATGGTGCCGGTAAAACAACATTATTGCGAATTCTGGCGGGCCTGATTCCACCAGAGACCGGAGTAGTAAAGATCATGGGCCAGCTCGTTCGGTATGATAATAAACTCTCACGTCAACAGATCGGATATATGCCCGAAGATGGCGGACTATATAAACGATTAAATGTCCGTAACAATATAAAATTTGCGTTACAATTTTATTCCCAGATATCCGACTCAGATAAATTAGTCGATAGATATTTGAATCTATTTAATTTAGCAGAACGTCAAGATGAAAATGTAGGTAAATTATCAGGCGGTATGCGCCGAAAAGTGCTCTTTATAAAATCTGTTGTGTCGCAACCAAAAGTTCTTTTGCTAGATGAGCCGTTTACAGGATTTGATGTGGAAAGTCGCCAGGCGGTGATTTCATGCATTCAAGAAATCAGAAACCGTGGGGGCGTTATATGTATAAGTTCACATTCTACCGGGGAACTTGAGAAGATTTGTGATGCCTATCTTTTTATCAGAAATGGAAACTCTATTTTTCAGGGTCAGCTACAGGATTTGTACAACAGATTTCCTGATTCAGAGAAGGCATCGCTGGCATCTTTATATTTACAAATTACGGAGAAAGAATGACTTTTATAAATATCTCTGCAATCGCCCGGAAAGAATATCAGGAACATAAACGACGTTTTCTCTTTATATTTTTTGCGGTTCCTGCCCTGAGTGCTATTTTTCTCCTTCCACATCTGTTCATACCGACTTCACTTTTGGAAAATTTTGTCAATCAATACAATTTAACATCTTCGGAATATACGCCAGACTTGCGCAGGCAGATATTGCTGGTAGAATTTCAGCTTCCCCTGTACATAATTGTTCCAGCATTTGCGGTACCTTACTTTGGTATTCTGGAAAGTATTATTGGAGAAAGAGATGCCCGAACGTTGGAGGGTCTTCTGGCCTTACCTCTAAACAGGTGGGAAATTTTGTTTGGTAAAACAGGTCCCAGCATGATCGGATCGATTTTTATTTCATGGTTTTCATTCTGCTTCCATATGATATTCTTCCTGGTTTTTGTTGGAAAAGAGCTGGCTCTCCATTTTTTAAATATTGAATGGTTTATCGTTCTAATCTTTCTTGTTCCCGCGATTGTTTATTCGGCAAGCATGACGGCCATTTTGATTGCATTCATGGTTAAAAAGATTCAAACCGCTGTAAACCTTGCGACACTCATTTTTACACCACTCATTTTTTTGCTGATAGGAATTAGTATAGGAGAATATAGTATAGAAGCCATATCGCTCGTCTATATGGGGATACTATTTTTTTTTCTAGGCATCATTATGACCTGTTTTGTATGGCATCAATTTTCAATAGAGCGGTTAATCCTGAGCCTTTTTGAATAAGGTTTAAACATTCTTGCTTGAACTATACTCCCAAGCTTAAGTATATTATCAAAAACTACCTGCCCATTTTGAATAAATTGCTCTTAACAATGTATCTAATAACGCAACTTTTTAAACAATAACTCGTCTTATGCGAGTACCAAAGCCTAATTCATAAAGCAGAGGAGTTTGTCATGGAAGATATTCAGAACGCTCAAACTAACCATTTATCGGTTGGGGAAAAAATCGGATTAATTTTTACCAATCCTCAACGCGTATTTGAGAGTTTAAAAATCCAGCCGGATTGGTTAGTTCCGACATTGATTATTGTCGTAATTTCGATGGCCAGTGCATTCTTTTTGCGGGACATAACGCTCGAAATGCAGAAAGAAAGAATTTCAGCCTCTGAACAAATTCCGGATGAACAAAAGGAAATTATTTTACAGCGGTTTGAAGACAGTGGAAACATGCAGATGATTATGGGCATGGCCGGAGCCGTAGTTTATGTTTTCGCCTCTTTCGCCCTGGTTGCCGCCCTGTTTATGTTTACCGGCAATGTGATTTTAGGGGGACAATCCAATTTTAAAACAATGCTTGCGGTCTATGCCTGGGGATTTATGGCCAGCATCCCGGAAGCCATTATCAAAATTCCACTTATGCTGGCGAAAAATTCTATTCATGTTTACACCAGCCTGGCTATACTATTTGATACTTCTGAATCCGAGACCATATTGTTTAAAATTGCAAATGCAGTCGATATTTTCGCTTTATGGCGTGTTGCGCTGTGGGCAATTGGCTTCAGTGTTGTTTATAAATTCTCCCGCGGAAAATCTTATGCGGTGGTTGGTGCATGGTATGTCATTTGGATCGTTATTTCTATCGCACTGAGCTCCCTGTTTAAGGGCTTTATGTAATTAGAATTGTGTAGTTTATCAGAAATTGGAAGATCAAACGCAGGGCTTATAAATAAGCCCGGTATTATGTTGAAATGAAGGATTTAGGTAATTTAGAAGGAGCTTATCGATGACACGTATACTAACAGTTCTGGCGGTTCTTGTGCTCATGGCGATGAATGGATTTGCCCAACAACCTCTTACGCTTGAAGATTGTGTCCAGCTGGCCCTGGAGAAAAATGCGACAATCAATGTCACCCGAAATTTAAATGAAGGCGCCGATGAGGATGTTACCGGCTCATATGGTGGTATTTTGCCACGTGTTGATTTAAGCGCCAACATTGGCAGATATGAAGCCGGTCCGAGAGAGGTGGAGCAGGATGTTCCGACAGGCGTTAATCCGGACGGAACGGTTAATTATGAACGCAAGGTTATTACACAGAGTGGATTTGTCACGAATAGCAATACTTTCGGGGTGAATCTCAATCAAAATATATTCGACGGCGGAGAATGGTGGAACGCGATCGGATATGCCAAAACCCAGAAAGAGGCTTCGGACTATAATTTGAAATCGGTTGTGAATAATATCATTCTCACGGTCCAGCAAAGGTACTTTGATGTATTAAAAGAGAGAAAACTGCTGGAAGTAAATCAATTTGCGGTTCAACGCAGCCAGGACCAGATGAATAAAACACAGAAAATGTTTGAGTTGGGCGCGGTTGCAAAAGTTGACGTTTATCGAAGCCAGGTAAATCTTGGAAATGACAAGATACAATTATTGCTGCAGCAGAATGCGGTATTGCAGGCAGAACAGAACCTGAATCTTGTTATGGGACGTAATCCCAAAGAACCGGTTATCATCTCCCCTGATTATTCAATTAAGGCTAAATATGGAGATGTAGAAGAATTAATTGAGCAGACTTTACAATACAATCCGCAACTGAGAAAAAATGAACTGGATTGGGAAAGCAGTGATATCATGGTCTCGCGAGCATATAGTGTTTTATGGCCACAAATTGGGGGCTCGTTTAGATATAGCCGCGCGAATGAAGGCCTTGAGCGAGTGTACTCAGGCTGGGATAAAAACTGGACTATCAGTTATGGTGTAGGGCTTTCCCTGAATCTATTTAATGGCTTTCAGGACAAAGTGCAGATCCAGAAAAGTAAAATAAACGAAAAAAATGCGCGGGAAAACTACGAACAAACCAAACGCGATCTGATTGCTGGTGTGGTTCAGCTGAAGGGATAATTATAACTCATATATTGAAATAATTGCATTAAATGAAGAGAACCTTAAAGCGGCCCAGGAAGAATACCGGCTCGCAGAAGAAAGATACCGGATCGGTTCCGGCACACAGCTTGAAGTGCGGGAGGCTCAAGTAAATCTGACAAGAGCTGAAGATACACTGGTTCGAGCCAAATACAGTGCACGGGTAACCCAGGCTCAGATAGAAACATACCTCGGGCAAATCTTCGGTTCAGAGACACGGGAGAAAAATTAATGAAAAAGTATCTGATCATAGGAGGTATTGCGGTTGTCCTCATTGTTATTATCGCAGCAAATTTTTTAAAATCGGAAAAGGGAACTGACGTTGATGTGCAAATAATAGAAACAGGTACAATCGTACAGAAAGTAACCGGCTCAGGCCAGATTCGACCGGAATTACAAGTAAAAATCAGTGCCAATGTCGCCGGGAAAATAATCAAGCTCCATGCCGAAGAAGGAGATTCGGTAAAAAAAGGTCAATTATTGGTTGAACTAGATGAGGAACAATATCTGGCCATGCTGGAGCGTACCGAATCGACCCTGCTATCAATGCGGGCCAATGAGAAAAAGGTTAAGAGTGAACTGGTAAGAGGTAAAGATTTATATGCAAAAGGATTGATGTCTGAAGCGGAGTATGAGGCGATTCAGGCAAGCTACGATGCGGCGATCAGCAATACCCGGCAAGCCCAAGCGGCGGTGAAGGAATCCAAGGACCAGCTCTCAAAGACACGCCTGCATTCAGATATGGATGGGATTGTTACGCAGCTGAATAAAGAGGAAGGCGAGATTGCACTTGGCGCCCAGTTCCAGGAAGATGTTATTATGATCGTTGCTGATTTGTCGAGGATGGAAGCAGCCATCGAAGTAGATGAAAATGAGGTGATTAATATTACACTTGGAGATACTTCGGAAATTGAAATTGATGCCTTTGTGGATACGACATTTAAAGGCGTTGTAACACAGATCGCGAACAGTGCTACGATTAGGGGTCTTGGAACGCAGGAGCAGGTAACAAATTTTGAAGTAACGGTCACGCTTATGGATTACAATCCAAGGTTTCGACCCGGCATGAGCACAACGGTTGATGTGATTACTGAAACCAGAAAAGATGTCGTCAAAGTTCCGATACAGGCAGTAACGGTCCGGGAGAAGAAAACGCTCGAGAAAAAAACAGGGGTTGAAGAAGAAGCTCCTCCCCCTGAAACGGAGTCTTCCGGTGATGAAGGGGGGAAAGAAAAGGAGTTTTCTGAGGTTGTTTTCTGTGTCGAAGAAAACAAGGTTATAGCCAAACCGGTCAAGCTGGGAATTTCCGACGATCAGTTTTATGAGATTGCGTCGGGTGTAGGCGAAGGGGAGCTAGTCGTTACCGGCCCGTTCAGAGTTCTGAGCCGCACGTTGAAAGAAGGTGATCTGGTTGAGTATAAAGAACCAAAAAAGGAAGAAAAAAATGTTAATTGAAGTTAATAATCTGAAAAAAACATACTATCTTGGAGATATTGAAGTCCCCGCACTAAGAGGTGTTGATATCGGTATCGACCACAACGAATACGTCGCCATTATGGGGCCATCAGGGTCTGGAAAATCGACTTTGATGAACATCATAGGCTGCCTTGACGTTCCAACCGAAGGTACATATATCTTAAATAAGCATGACGTCAGCACAATGGCCGATGATGATTTGGCAGAGATTCGGAATAAGCAAATCGGTTTTGTTTTCCAAACCTTTAATCTGCTTCCGCGCGCCGATGCCTTGCATAATGTGGAACTGCCGCTGATTTACGCCGGTATTTCCCGGGGACAGCGTCGTCAAATGGCCAAGGAAGCACTTGATCGTGTCGGACTTGGCGATCGGATCCACCACAAGCCGAACGAGTTATCAGGTGGTCAACGTCAACGCGTAGCAATCGCAAGAGCACTAGTAAATAAACCAGCCATCATTCTGGCCGACGAACCGACGGGTAATCTTGATTCAAATACCGGCGAAGAAATTATGGAAATTTTTGAGCAGCTTTATAACGGAGGAAATACGATCATTTTAATAACCCATGAAGAATATATTGCCAATCACAGTAAGCGGGTAATCCGTTTATGGGACGGTACCGTTCAATCTGATGACAAGACCAGTAAATAGATAAAATCATGTATCGTTTTTCAATTATCGGTGAATACCTGGCGATGGCCTGGGCTGCCCTGAGGTCCCACAAATTACGGTCATTTCTCACAACCTTGGGAATCTTTATCGGCGTGCTAACCATAATTACAATTTTTACCACGATTCAAGGTATAAACGAATATGTAATTGGGGAACTCTCAAATATCGGTTCTTCAACGGTTTATGTTGAAAAATATCCTTGGATCATTCAGGGGGATTTTTGGAAATACAGAAACCGAAAAAATATTACCTATGATGAATATATAGCCCTCGCGGAACAAACCCGGGAGGCCGATTTCATAGCACCACGAATTTTTGCCTTTAAAACGGTAAAATATCAGAAAGAAGCGTATGAACGGGTTCCCGTAATAGGCACAAACGAACAATACAAGGATACTGATAATGTTAATCCCGATCGGGGACGTTTTTTTACACAGTTGGACGTAGAACGCAATCATAATGTCTGTGTTATTGGAAATGATGTGGCACAGAATCTATTTAAAAATGAATCACCCCTCGGTAAACGTATTCGTGTCGGTTCACAGAAATATATGGTTATTGGGATCAATGAAAAACGCGGCAAAGTCTTTGGACAAAGTATGGATAATTTTGTTCTGGTCCCGATCGGCACGTTTCAGGGGGCAATGATGGGCCATCGGGGCATGACCGTTGCCATGGCCGTGACGGATGTGTCAAGACTCGAGGATATGAAAGAAGAGGCCCGGGGTATTTTGCGCCGTGTCCGTAAAATAAGCCCGGGCGATGAAGATGACTTCGCTTTGAACCAACAGGATCAATTGACAAAAGCCTATCAGAGTTTAACCGGGACATTATTCGCGGTTGTTTTTGTAATAGGAGCAGTTTCCCTGCTTGTCGGAGGGATCGGGATCACGAATATCATGTTAGTAAGTGTGACTGAAAGAACAAGAGAGATTGGAATACGCAAAGCGATCGGCGCGACCAGACGCAATATACTGGCCCAATTTGTAATTGAATCTGTGGCCATCGCCTCGATCGGAGGAGTGATTGGTATTGTATTTGGGTATATTATTGGCAATTTTGTGTTATCTCAGATGAGTTTATCAACGGGTGTCAGTGTGAGTTCTATCCTGGTCGGATACGGATTTTCAACTTTCGTAGGCGTAGTTGCCGGATTCTATCCGGCCTGGAAAGCGGCGCGTATGAATCCGATTGATTCACTTCATTATGAATAGGAAATTCTAATGTATTTAAGAGAAAATCTCTATGTTGCATGGGCACAGGTCAAATCCAGTAAATTGAGATCTGTCCTGACGACAATGGGAATTACCATTGGAATCGCAACCGTGATATGTATTGTTGCAATATTGGAAGGGTATAATTTAAGCGTAACCCGCGAATTGAACATGCTGGGTGCAAATGTTTTTCAAGTTGAAAAATATGATCGTGATGCCGGGATCCAGGTTGGTCATCGTGGGCGTGAAATGCGCAAAGATCTGAAAAAGGAGTACTCAGAGGAAATCCGGGAAAAATGTGATGCGGTAAAATTTGTAGGTGCTGAAGTCTGGTACTACAATATCTCTTTCCGCTATAAAGACAAAAAGACTAACCCGTCTTTCTTCCTGGCGGGCGGTGAACCGGAGTTTTTTGAGAATAACGCTGAACCGATAGGTCGCGGACGGGGGCTGCTACGAAGTGACATTTTATCAAATGCACGGGTTACTGTAATCGGTCAGGACATTGTCGAAGTCTTATTTCCTTTTGAAGATCCTCTGGGAAAATATATTAAAATTGCCGGAACAAAATTCAAAGTTGTCGGAACAATTGATCGCATGGGAACAACGACTTTCGGTCAAAGCCGCGATAACCGGGCGGTTATTCCGATAACATCTTTTGAAGATGTTTTTGGAAGTTATCGTTCAGTGTATTTAACGGTTCAGGCGGTGACCCTTGAGCGTCTTGAGGAAGCCAAATCACAAGTGATCGGAGTCTTGCGAAAACTGCGTAAGATCCAACCGGGTAAGGAAAATGATTTTGCTTTATGGTCAAATGAATCATTGGTTGAATCATTTGAAAATACGGCGGAAAAAATACAACTTGGCGCGGTATTGATCGGATTGATTTCGCTTTTAGTCGGTAGTATCGGGGTGATGAATATCATGCTGGTTAGTGTAACTGAGCGGACCCGGGAGATCGGTACACGAAAAGCTGTTGGCGCAAAAAGGAAAACGATTCTTTTTCAATTTTTGAATGAATCTATTTTTCTAAGCCTCATTGGAGGTTTTTTGGGCGTGTTTAGCGGATTCTTGTTTGCTTTTATCATTAGTAGTTCATTTGATATGCCCTTTGCCGTGCCGGTTTGGGCGGTTGTCTCGGCACTGGTGGTAACCAGTGTTGTCGGTCTGTTCGCTGGTATCTATCCAGCGGCAAAGGCCTCGAAACTGGATCCCATTGAAGCTTTACGGTATGAATGAGAAAACAGTTTCCTGTTTAAATATATTCTAATTACCTTATAAAATACCACGCCCAAATCAAACCAGCTTCACAGTCTATTTCACCGGTAAAGAAAAATATTTAGGACTGCGGCTAATATTTTCTGTATTTGTTGCAACACGATGTCGGGTATATTTTATACAAAACAATTGAACCCCTCTTTAATCCGTGGCAGGAAACCGAAGACAAGCAGAGTTCTGTAAAATTGGTCAAATTTCAATTGGCCGAAAAACAGGTCGAAAACGCAGGTAAATCTGCTAGCAAGGTGTCTTTGGGTTTGATCATCCCCTTTATTCATATGAATTGACGGCAGATCAAAAAGACGTGTTGTATGAAAATTTAAGTTCCGCATAATCTTTCAATGATGATCAACACTGTAAAGCGGCATAAATGCGGCTTTTTTATTTCTTATTGATTTTTCTTAAATTCCATTTATGATTTTAAAACTACCAAACTCCAACTGGCTTTCGCCGCTGCTCTTTATTTTAATAATTCTGCTCGGTTTTGTGATTCTTCCAGAACCGCCATCAGAAAATGCCGGTCATTATGGTATTTATTCATTATTGCCCGCAGCGGTAACATTGATTCTGTGTTTTGTAACGAAAAATGTAATTCTGGCCCTATTTACCGGTATTGTGACCGGCGGCATCATAACGCAACAATATAATATTCTGAATACCTTTTTGTTTCCAAGTTTAGGCAGCATTGAATATGCCAAAATACTCCTTGTATACTTATGGGCTCTTGGTGGTTTGATCGGAGTCTGGAATAAAACGGGCGCTGCCCAGCATTTTGCAAACTGGATCGGTGAAAAATTTGTACATGACCGGAAAACGGCCAAATTATTTGCCTGGTTTATGGGGGTTGTGTTTCATCAGGGGGGTACCATCAGTACCGTTCTAACCGGGACAACGGTAAAACCGATTACCGATAGGGAGGGGGTCTCGCATGAAGAATTATCGTATATTGTGGACTCCACAGCTTCTCCGATTGCAACCCTGATACCATTAAATGCCTGGCCGGCATATATTGGCGGATTAGTGGTGCTCGATTCAATTCGCATGTATATCCCCGATGAACAAACCGGTATTTCTTTTTTTCTAAAGGCCATTCCTTATAATTTCTATGCTTTTTTTGCGGTGTTATTCACCTTACTGCTCGCCCTGGATCGACTGCCGTTTATGAACCGAAAAATGCGTATGGCCATTGAACGGGTAAAAAAAACAGGTGAACTCGATCGTCCGGGTGCGACGCCCATGTTGAGTAAAGAAATCGAGACAACAGATACCCCTGATTATTATACTGCCTCATTGATCGATTTTTTTGTACCTCTGATCGTTCTTTTTGGAGTGGCTTTTATCCCGTGGATCATAATGGGTAATCTAATGATATTTGAAGCATTTGGCCTCTCTGTTGTGAGCGTAATAATTACCGCACGAATCCGTGGCATGAGGTTGGTTGACATCTTTGCCGGATTGATCAACGGGATCAAGGGGGTGACGGTGGGGGCAATTATTCTGGGGCTTGCGGTGACATTGGGTAATGTATCCGAAAAACTGGGGACATCCCATTTTTTAATTGGGATTACCCGAGATTCTATACTCCTTGCACCGTATATTCTACCTCCTTTATTGCTTTTTCTTTGTATGATCATTTCTTTCTCTATCGGAAGTTCCTGGGGAACATATGCTGTTGTCTTTCCGATTGCTGTTCCCCTGGCTTATTCTATAACACCGGATTCATTTTATATAACCTTGGTTTTTGCGGCAATAATAGGTGGGTCTGTGTTTGGAGATCAGTGTTCGCCAATATCGGATACAACGATCCTCTCCGCTATGGTTTCCGGGGCAGATCTTATGGACCACGTTAATACGCAATTACCCCTTGCGATGATCGCGGCGGGTATTGCAGCAGTATTGTATTTTATAATCGGATATATGTCGTTTTGATAAAATCGAAAATGGGATTGAAAATGGATGTAGCATTGAAAAATAGTTTATCAAATCTTTATAATTCCTGGGCGCAGGAACCGGTTGATCATATTGAAAAACTTCGGGCGCACGGATCAGAGCGACAATATTATCGAATGTTCAGTAAAAATAAGCGAGCTATCGCAGCAAACAATCGGGATCGTGCTGAAAATATCGCGTTTCTTTCATTTTCAAAACATTTTCTTCATCTTGGGTTACCTGTTCCAGATATTTATGGCGAGGATCTAAAAAATAATATTTACCTTGAACAGGATCTAGGTGATACAACTTTATTCTCTTTTCTAACAGAGGTACGTGCGGAGGAAGCGTTCTCGGAGAATATTATCGAAGTATACGAGCAAGTTATTGAGATTTTACCCCGTTTTCAGATAATCGGCGGACGCGATCTCGACTATTCCGTATGTTACCCAAGATATAAGCTTTGACAAGCAATCGATGATGTGGGATTTAAATTATTTTAAGTATTATTTTTTAAAACTTGCAAAAATTTCGTTTGACGAACAGAAGCTGGAAGATGATTTTCAGAAATTTACCACCTTTCTTTTATCAGCAGAGCGTGATTTCTTCCTTTACCGCGATTTTCAATCCAGGAATATTATGCTGGTTGATGGAAATCCCTTCTATATTGATTATCAGGGGGGAAGAAAAGGGGCGTTACAATACGATGTGGCTTCTCTTTTATATGATGCAAAGGCTGATATACCTCAGAACGTAAGGGATCATTTGTTGCAAAAATATATTGAAGCCGCCTCTCGTCTTGTTCCGATTGATAAAGAACAGTTTATGGAATTCTATCATGGGTATGTTTATATCAGAATTATGCAGGCTCTGGGTGCATATGGATTTCGCGGTTTTTACGAACGAAAAACACATTTTTTAAAAAGTGTTCCTTATGCAATTCAAAATCTTGAAAAATTACTTCAAACCGCCGGCTTACCTTTGGATATTCCCGAATTGACGTCTGCGTGGAGCCGTCTTGTTCGTTCAACTTTTTTGCGGCAATTGGCGGATGTCAATTTGAGAATAAAAGTCAGAATTCAAAGTTTCTCGTATAAACGCGGCATTCCCTGGGATGATAAAGGGCATGGCGGGGGATTCGTGTTCGATTGCCGTGCGCTGCCCAACCCGGGAAGACTTTCGGAATATGAGAGTTTAAGCGGCAATGATGAAAAGGTTATCGCTTTCTTCCGGGATAAAAGTGAAGTAAACGATTTTTTAGTCAATATATACGGGATTGTTGATCAGGTGATCAATAATTATCAATCCCGCAATTTTACTGATCTTATGGTTTCATTTGGTTGCACCGGTGGGCAGCACCGATCGGTATTTTGTGCAAACATGTTGCATAAATATTTGCAGGGGAAAAATAATATCGATATAGAGGTACGTCATCGTGAGTTGGAATTGTAATGAAGGCGATGATTTTAGCCGCCGGTTTTGGTTCACGCCTCAGGCCTTTAACCCATAATCTCCCCAAGGCGTTGATCCATGTAAATGGACGCCCCCTGATCCAACATGTAATTGAACGCATGCGACGACAAGGCATCAAAGATATCATTATTAATGTTCATCATCATGCTGAAATGATTGTTGATTTTTTACAAAAACAAAAATATTCGGACCTACGAATCGAAATATCTTACGAAAATGAAATTTTGGAAACGGGTGGGGGTATTAAAAAAACCGGGTGGTTTTTTGACGACGGCAAACCGTTTCTTGTTCACAATGTTGACGTTCTCACCAGTCTGGATTTTCAGGATATGATGCGATGGCATGTGGCTCATCATGCCATTGCCACATTGGCGGTAAGAAAACGGATATCAAGCCGGCAGCTTTTATTCAATCGTAGACTTGAATTAGCAGGATGGCAATCTAATGAACGCACGGAAATGGTTGACAAATCTGATATAAATAAATTGGAACCGTTATCCTTTATGGGAATTCACATTATTTCGCCAGATATTTTTGGTCTGTTTCCGGAAGAAGATTTTTTTTCTATTATTAAAGCGTATATGGATATTATAAAAAAGGGGAAGAAAATTATTGCATATCGGGGAGATCGGTTTTTCTGGTTTGATATAGGAAAGCATAAAATGATCAAGGAGGCTGAACAATTTTTTGAGAGACATGAAAATTGAAAAACGTAGATTTTAAGCTCGGTCATTTTACCGATAAGAAAAATATTACCGGATGCACCGTACTACTTTGTCCGGAGGGAAATTATACGTCCTGTTATATAAGCGGCGCTGCACCGGGAAGCCGCGAAACAGCACTTTTGTCACCGGAAAGGAAGATTCAAGGCGTACAGGCCATATTACTAACCGGAGGAAGCGCATTCGGACTCGCTGCAGCACAGGGTGTTGTCCAGTATCTGGAAGAACAAAAACAGGGATACTTGACAAATTTTGGCCTTGTTCCCATTGTGCCGGCAGGGGTGGTCTTTGATCTTAATATCGGCAATCCAAAAGTCCGCCCTACGGCAGAAAATGCTTACAAAGCATGCCAGTCCGCTTCACCTGACATAATTTCAAGGCATGGATCAATCGGCGCCGGCACAGGTGTCACTGTGGGAAAGTGGGCGGGGCTTGAGCACGCCATGAAAGGCGGTATCGGTTTTGCCAAAATATCCGTTTCGGAAGCTTGGATTCAGGCCATCGCGGTTGTAAATGCTGTTGGTGATATTATTGATGACACGGGAAGAATTGTTGCCGGTGCCTGGTCAGGCAAAAAAGGATTTCTGGCCCAGGAAGATCCGGCGGTACGCTGGAATTTACCGGAGGTTAAATTGTTAGAGAATACGGTTTTGAGCATTGTAATGACCAACGTTCAACTTGATAAAATGCAGACTTTTTTACTGGCCAAACGTGCACATAATGGATTTGCCCGGTCAATTGTCCCGGCGAACACCAGCTATGATGGGGATATTGTCTTTGCTGTAAGTTCCGGACAGATAAAATTTAATCCTGAAATTATTTACGATGTTTCCGCTGAAGTGGTGAGACGGGCAATTGTTGATGGGGTGCTTCATGCGGAAAGCTTTGGTGGTCTAAGATCTGTCAAAGATAAAGTTTAAATAAGATCTGCTATCATTTATGGAAATACTTAAATTTATCAACCTGCAAATATTTTTATTTGCGGCCTTGTTATTTTTTATCGGATATGCGATTGCCCCAATGGCATATTATAAGAAAATACACTGGCTTACGGCATACCCGTTTTTCATCATCCACCTGATGGATAAATATTTTAAACGGGAGTGGCCGCCGGTATTGATATTTATCGTAATCCTGGTTTTGAATACAATTTCCTTGTTTATCAATTTGCTTTCCGGGTGGGGTATTTTATTACCGGTTTTGTTCTGTTTATATACGGGAATTAACATTGGGGTCGTGATGTATCATACGCTCGAGGGACAGTTTTATTATACAAGTTTAATAAATCCTGTTGCCCTGATCGAACTACCAGCTTCCTGGATCAGTATTGCGTTGGCGATACAGTTCAGTCTCGATCACTACTTCAATGCAGATTTTGTGAAGCATGTTTCCTTTGGTGAATATGTGCGAATTTTTGTTGTTTTGATTATACCAATGCTGGTGATTGCTGATTTGATTGAAACATCATTGATTGTTATATCCAGAAAACAGGAGGATAAAGACTAACTTGAATTTAAGATACGGACCACCTCTTTAATGGTAATTTTTTTGCCATACATTAGAATCCCCATCCGAAAAATTTTAGCCGCGATGAATACCATTCCAATAATCGAAACAATAAGTAATATACTTGTTAAATATATTTCCGATGTAAGCGGGATTCCAATCTGAGATATTTTCATAATCATAAAATAAGGTGTTAACAGAGGTATATAAGTCAGAATTGTAATTATTTCAGAATTTGGCTGCTTTAGAAAAAGAAAAACCAAAAGTACCGGTAAAATTGCAACGGTGCGTAAAATGAGATTAACCTGCTGAGCTTCCTGCTCGGAAGAAAATATGGCTCCGATGGTTACAAAAATTGCGGCATAGAAGAGATAACCCAGAGAAAAATAATGAAGAAAATAGAAAGCATTTTCTAAATTCAAGTAAGAAATCTGGCCGATATCAAAAAGATTAAAAAAGACAAAAATGGCGGTAATACCTAACCATATCAATACTTGTAATAAACCAAGAAATCCGAGGCCGAAAATTTTACCAGCCATAATCTGGCGGCTCGTGGCATAACACAACAGCATCTCAATGACCCGGTTCGATTTTTCCTGTACGACACTGCTGAAGAGAAAACCGCCGGAGGTAAATATGGCCATAAATAAAAGTACGACACCGATAACAGCGCCATAAAACTCGAAATAAAAATCCCATTCTGTCGGTCCCATTGCTCGCATCTGATAATTTTTAATAGAAACCGGATGTAGCCAATCACTTATCATGATATTGTCAATATTTGCTTCTTTTAAACGGGTTCTTATAATGACTTCATTTATAATTTTTTGTAGTCGTTCAGATTCGAGAAGATTGCCGGCAACCAGAGAATGATATTCGACATAACCATCCTGAAAAACATTTTCCCGCATTACGACATACGCATTTAGAACGTTTTTAAGCAACAAAGAATCAGCGGCAGCACGTGCTTCGCGGTTATAGACAGAATCAAGCCGGATGCTATAATTCTCATACTCGATCTCAACCAAATCTTTTGCCTCCCGGGTGGTTATCATTTCATCATAGGATGTTTGCAAAAGATATTCTTTATTTTTTAAAGTCCGGTTGTTATAATAATTTGTACGAAGATTTTTTATACGAATATATTCGGATGTTATTGAATCTTTCCTTGATTCAACTTCCATCAGTTCAGACAGTGCCTCGCGATAAAGAGGGGAATTTTCAACGGAGACAGGAAGAACAATATATTCGGGTGAGCCGTTTTCAAGGGTATAGTTTTGATTCAGATGTCTTTGCAATGTATCCACGACTCTGGTCTTCGCCAAATTTATAAAGCCTATCAGTTTCGTAGAGACTTGTTCATCATATGTAATAAAATAAACCGGTAGCGTTATCAAAACGGAAAAAACGAACGGAAGAATAAAAGTTGAAAACAAAAAAGATTTTGTTCGAAAACGGGTTATAAATTCCCAGCGCGATATATAGTATATGGTTTTGAAATTACGAAACATCTTTATCTTTCTGTACCAGTTTAATAAAAATGTCATGTAGTGAAGGTTCAACACGGATAAATTTGTTGATATTAATTTTATCAAAAATGGATTGGATAAACTTGTTGTGAATTTTTTTATCGCTAATGGTAAACTTACAACTGTTATTTTGCTCTTCAATTACATTTATAAATTTAAAATCATAAAGAAAAGACAGATCCTCTTCAGATTCAATATAATAAGCATCCTCGGAAAATTGCTTTTTAACTTCTTCGATTTGACCGTCGAGGATAATTTTACCCTGATTAATCAGGCAAATATGATCACATAGTTCTTCAACCTCAGACATGTGGTGGGTTGATAGTAAAATTATTTTACCTTCATTTTTATATTGTTCCAGCAGATCTCGCAGTACGATCTGATTTATCGGATCCAATCCCGTTAGAGGCTCATCAAAAATCATCACTTCTGGATTATGCAGCGTAGCTGCAATAAATTGAATTTTTTGCTGCATACCTTTTGAAAGATCGTTGATACGGCGGAGGGTATAGTCAACCATCCCGAATTTATCCAGATAGCGAATTGCCTCCACTTCCGCCCGATGCCGGTTTAGTTTATTTAAAAGACCAAAATATACAAGCAAGTCAAGAACCCTGGATCTCTGATAGAGACCTCTTTCTTCCGGTAAATATCCAAATAATTCATGGGATAATTTGTTCCTCGGAATGCTGTTTAAGGTAATTTCTCCACTGTCTGGTCTAAAGATATTTAGAATAAGGCGCATGGTCGTTGTTTTGCCTGCGCCATTAGGCCCAACCAATCCAAAGGTTTTACCGGGGGACACTTTAAAACTGATGCTATCCAATACTTTCAGATCATTGAAAGTTTTGTTTAATTTGAACACTTCAAGCACGTGCTTAATTTTCCTCAATGTTAATCAAAGGTAAAATCGCCTGCTGAAAATCATTTAAATATTTCCCGGGAATGGCAATCTGTAAATGAATCACCTCTTTATAATCGGAAGAAATAATCTTTCCCTGAAATTTATTGATCAAGTTTTCAAACTGAGAAATATTCTGATAAGAAGTTATAATTTTAACGATTTTGGTTTTTATAACGCGTTTGATTTTCGCGGCATCCAGTCCGGCATTTGCAGCGTCACCATAGGCATGAATCAATCCGCCTGTACCCAATTTTGTTCCCCCGAAATATCGTGTTACGACAACAAGTGTCTGATATAAATTCCGTTTTTCAATCATCTGCAAAATTGGTTTACCCGCAGTCCCGGAGGGTTCTCCATCATCCGAATACCGAAAAGAATGCCGGTCTATCCGGTATGCATAACAGTTATGGGTTGCATCGTAATGTTTTTTCTTTAAGAAGAGGTATGAATGCTCAGCCATTTGCGTGTCCGAGACATGCAAAACATGAGCAATAAACTTAGATCCCTTGAATTTAAGTTCGGCAGCGGATAGCAACTCTTCAACCGTGAGATATTCTTCCTCAGGCAGATCCATATAAACTGAGTAATAATAATAAGTTAGATAAATATTCAATTTAATATACCCATTTTTACCTGATCAGTCAAGAATTACCTGTTAGATTGACGGAATGTCTCTTTATCTGTGATAAGAAAAAACAAATCAAATTTAATTTTAGTGGAGTATGATTAATATAATTGCCGCAATTTGAAAAGATTCAATATGTTAGAGGTGGGTGGTACGATGTCAGAACCCCATGTGTGAATTCATTTGCACATAAGGAAAGCTCCTGCATGTTTTAATTTGGCTATGCATATTCGATACGCAGTTCCTTTCCGTCAAAAACACCATAGCTAAAATGCTCCAGCCAATCGCCCAGATTAATGTATCTGGATTCCTTTTCCTTATAAATAAAGGGCTTATGCCGATGTCCCATAATCACATAATCAAATCCCTGTTCGAATTTCAGCTTTGCGAACTCAATATAATCACTATGATCATTGAGTTTAATTTGATTGGTATATTGACGGCTTGAGCCGGAAACAAACCGGGCAAATGGAATACCAACATCGGGATGTAACCAGCAAAATAATCTGATATTTATAGGATAGCGAAGAAATTTTTTCAGCATCCGATATCCGACATCTCTTTTAGCAATGCCATCGCCATGGAAGAGGTAAAATTTTTTTCCATCTATATCCCCTTGCCAATCACTGGGATATGTTATAATGCCTAATTCCCGGTCAAAAAACGAACCCAACCAGAAGTCATGGTTACCGGGTAAATAATGCATTTCAACTCCGTTGTCATTCAGTCGTGATAGCTGGCGTAAAATCTGAAAATGTTTTTTAGGAATGACATACTTATATTCGAACCAGAAGTCAAAGAGGTCCCCGATGAAGAAAATCCGCTCGGCGGTATTTTCGAGCTGATGCAGGAAATGAATAAACCGCTGTACCCGCGCCATCTCTTTCTCCAGGGGTAATTCACCCAGATGAACATCAGAAATAAAGTATGTGAGACCCATTTCACCCGAAAAATTGTGAGAAAATAATGAAATAATTTATAAAAATTGCGTTAAAACTAAAACCGGAGAGAAGAAAAAGCAAGCATTCGTTGGAATTATCTCTGGTGTCTGTGAGTTTTGATCAAGTATAAGGGAAGAGTATAAATGAATCGTTATATACATTATACAAAGTGGTTTGAACAATTTTCTGGTTTGAAAAAAGACATGGAAGAATTGTTCAAGCTCTTTCGAAATATTTTACTTCAGACCAATGGTGATGTCGATGAGGCTTTGAATTGGATGACCAGTTTAAACAATCGATACCAATACACCGAAAATCTCGGGGATTTTATTGAACGTCTTAAACAGGATGGGATCATAAAAGAAGATGGTCAGATTCTCCTGTTGACCGCTAAAGGAAATCAGACGATACGAAAGTCTTCTTTCAATGAGATTTTTACAAATTTGCAGAAAAAAGGATTTGGTAATCATAATACCCCCTCTAGCGGTCGGGGGATTGAACGTCTTCCGGAAACACGCCCATTTAGTTTTGGCGATTCATTGGATCAGATTGAGCCAACCCGGAGCATCAGCAATGCAATAAAACGAACCGGTCTAAATGATTTTGAATTGCGTGAAGATGATCTTGAGGTTTTTGAAACCGAACATCAAAGCACTTGTGCAACGGTACTATTGATTGATGTCAGTCACAGTATGGTCCTGTATGGGGAGGATCGGATAACACCGGCAAAAAATGTCGCGCTTGCCTTGACAGAATTCATCATGCAAAACTATAACAAAGACAGCATTCATGTTATCGCTTTTGGGGATGATGCAGCGGAAATCAAAGTAAATGATCTCCCTTTCCTCTCAGTCGGTCCCTATCATACAAATACGAAGGCGGCTCTGGAACTGGCGCGACAAATATTGAATCAGAAAAAACATGAGAACAAACAGATTTTTATGATCACAGACGGCAAACCCTCGTGTATCTGGGAGGGGCTCAAATTATATAAAAACCCTTACGGATTAGATCGAAAAATTGTAAATCAAACTCTGCGGGAGGCAGCACTTTGTCGCAAACATAAGATCGAAATCACTACTTTTATGGTTGCAAATGATCCTTACCTACAGGGATTTGTAACACAACTTGCTGAGACCAATAAGGGGCGTGCATATTTTACCGGACTGAAAAATCTGGGAGAGTTTGTATTTGTGGATTTTATACGAAATCGAAGAAAAACTATAAGATAAGGCAGGGAAAACAGTGGATTTAAATATTCAGAAAATTAACACACTTGGAACTCTGAAAAAAAGCGGTTATCAGGTTCTCAGTGTCAAAGAAGAATTACGCCGTAATTTAATGGTAAAATTGAAAAATGGAGAAGAAATCTTCCCCGGGATCATCGGATTTGGTGATACAGTTATTCTTGAGTTAAAAAATGCGATTCTGTCACAACACGATTTCATATTGCTTGGCTTGCGTGGCCAGGCGAAGACTCGGATATTGCGCAGTATGGTAAATTTGCTCGATGAATATATTCCGATTATTGCAGGAAGCGAGATCAATGATAATCCTTTTAAGCCGATCTCGAGGGATAGTATAGAGAAGATTGAAGAATATGGAGATGACACACCGGTGGAATGGATCCCAAGATCGCAGCGGTATAATGAAAAACTCGCTACCCCGGATGTGTCGATCGCGGATCTTTTTGGTGATCTAGATCCTATAAAAGCCGCAACAAAAAGACTACATTATGCTCATGAAGGGGCAATTCATTTCGGCATTATTCCCCGCACCAATAGAGGCATATTTGTAATCAATGAACTGCCCGATCTGCAACCACGTATTCAGGTTGGACTATTAAACATACTGGAAGAAAAAGACCTGCAGATTCGCGGGTATCCTTTACGTATACCACTCGATATCATGATTGCTTTTTCTGCAAATCCGGAAGATTATACAAATCGCGGCAATATTATAACACCCCTTAAAGATCGGATTGATTCACAGATTATCACCCATTATCCGAAAACAATTGAACACGGTATAATGATCTCGCAGCAGGAAGCCTGGCAGGACCGCAATTTTGAAGGGAAAGAACAGCCACAGATTCCTTATTATTTCAGAGAAATTGTTGAGCACATTGCTCAAGAAGCCCGACAAAGCGAACTGATCGACCAGAATTCAGGTGTCAGCGCCCGCTTATCAATTTCGTGTCTTGAAGTACTAATCGGTAATGCGGAACGCAGGGCATTGATGAATAAAACAGATAAAATCAAATTTCGACTTTCAGATCTGCAGGCCTTAATACCGGCGATAACAGGAAAAATTGAATTGGTATATGAGGGAGAGCAGGAGGGGATAATCAATGTTGCGCGTATATTGATCGGAAAAGGGATAAAACAGGTATTTGAGCAATATTTTCCCTTACCACGTACAACAGGTAAAAATCGCACTGAGGTTCTTAAACCAGAATTTGAGGCGGTACTTTCATGGTTTGCCGGAGAAAATATGCTTACGGTAGATGTACAGGGGGAAGATATAGCATATATAAAATCACTGGAAACGGCAAAGCCGCTGGAAAATCTGGTCCGAAAATATTTCCCAAAAGAATTTATCTCAGATGTTCATGAAATGGCGTGTGCAAAAGAGTTAATCCTTGAAGGATTACATCAGAATTCATTTCTTAGTAAATTTGAATCTGAAGGTCGTGCAACATATAAGGATTTGGTGGAGAGTATCTTCAATGGTCTGCCGGATGATGATGACCGTGATATTGATTCATATGCGTGATCCATCATGATAAAAATTTTAGCACTCATTGCACCGGGATTTGAGGAAATAGAAGCGGTAACAGTTGTTGATCTTTTGCGACGAGCAGGAATTGAAGTTGTAACCGTAAGCATAACAAACGAACAAAAAGTTACCGGCGCGCATAATATCAGCCTGGAAGCTGATACAATACTGAATACGATCAATGGTGAAACTTTTGATGGGGTTTTTTTACCGGGTGGTCAGCCAGGAACCACAAACCTCAAACGTAATGCTGGTGTACTTGATCTTGTCCGTTCCTTTGATCATGCCGGGAAATGGGTGACGGCCATTTGTGCCGCACCGCTGGTTTTAAAAGAAGCGGGAATCTTAAACCACCGGAAACTAACGTCATATCCATCAGAAAAGGCAGCCTTTAAATGCGCATCTTATTATGACGAGAACATCGTACGGGATGGAAACATGATCACAAGCCGGGGTGTTGGGACTGCTATCGATTTTGCCCTGACGCTGATTGAAATTTTTCAGGGCACCGCGTCACGAGATAAACTTGCTGAACGTATACTGTGGAAATAAAAAGGCTGGATTATCCAGCCTTTTTTATGCTAACTTTCATCTCCCCATAAATCAGGAACAACCCATCGAATTTCCACAATTCAGACATTTGTAACAGGCCCCGTTTCGAACCGTAATGTGACCACAGATATCGCATGGAGGCGCGTCACTGTCAAGGCTTGCCAGAAAGTCATCCACCTGGGTATTACTGGTGGTTCTGATTTTATCTATCTCTGATTTTTCTTCGATGTCTTTAGCAACGTCATATGCAGTGTCATCCGCCTCTGTGATCGGTGTATGTGCTAAATCCGATCGGCCAAGATAATCAATCGCAAGTATACGGAAAATAAAATCCAAAACCGATGTAGCATTCCGGACATAAGGATGATCTGTAAATCCCGAAGGATCAAAACGGGTGAAGATAAATTTGTCCACGTACTTTTCTAATGGAACACCATATTGCAAACCAAGACTAACGGCGACCGCGAAGCAGTTAAGTAAGCTTTTGTAAGAAGCCCCTGCTTTAAACATGTCGATAAATATTTCTCCCAGTTCGCCATTCTGATATTCACCGGTACGAAAAAATATGCGCTGGCTTCCGATCGTTGCTGCATAATTAAATCCTTTACGTCGAGGCGGCAGGCTTATTTTTTCCCCTCTGGGTACGATGTTCTTCAGGGCCTCCTGGATCAATTCGTTGGCTTTTTTTGCATCGATTATTCCCGAGTCTTTATCTTCTTTTGTACTGCTTGAGCTTAGTGGTTGTGATCCCTTTGAACCGTCACGATAAAGCGCAATTGCCTTAAGCCCCTTTTTCCAGGCCTCCATATAAATTTCACGAATATCTTCAACGGTACTTTCTCGTGGCAGATTAACGGTCTTTGAAATAGCACCAGACAGAAACGGTTGAGCTGCAGCCATCATTCTAACATGCCCCATGGGTTCGATAAAACGATTACCACGACCGGATTTATTGGCGGTATCAAAAATTTTATAATGATCGGGATTAAGATGAGGGGCACCTTCAACAGTTTCTGTTCCGTTAATGTAAATTACTGCTTCTGCAATTTGTTCCTCAGAAAGTCCTTTCTTCTTGAGTTCGACGGGATTGATGTGACGGGTATACTCGTTCAGAGTCTTCCGCTGTTCGATATCACTTTCAGACTTCCTTGATCTGTTTATCCGTATATCCTATAGATTCAAGATCTTCGGGATTGATATGTGGTGCATTTGCGAGTGATGCATTACCCAGTATATACGAAATAATATCGAGGATCTCATCATTATTGTAACCAAGCGTTTTCAAAGCATGGGGCAAAGACTGATTTATAATTTTAAAATAACCTCCGCCAGCAAGTTTTTTCCATTTTACCAGAGAAAAATCGGGCTCAATACCGGTTGTATCACAATCCATAAGAAGGCCAATCGTTCCGGTGGGGGCAAGAACTGTCGCTTGTGCGTTGCGGTAACCATACAATTTTCCCAGCTCCAGTGCCTGATCCCAGTTTTCTTTGGCCGCTGAAAGTAGATAATCGGGACAAAATTGAGCATCGATTTCATCCACAGCATCGCGGTGCATCTGCATGACTTTGAGCATCGGTTCACGATTTACGGAGAACCCATTGAAAGCCCCTTTTACATCAGCGGTTTCCGCAGAAACTTTATATGCCATTCCGGTCATAATTGCCGTGAGGGCGCCCGCAATGGCCCTTCCTTCTTCACTGTCATAGGGGATACCATTTACCATTAATAAAGTACCGAGGTTTGCATACCCCAGTCCAAGGGGACGGAAATCATGGCTATTTTGTGCAATGCCGGCGGTGGGATATGAAGAAAGGTCAACCAGGATTTCCTGAGCTATGAACAGGACTTTACAGGTATGGCGAAACCCTTCAACATCAAAATTTCTATCTTCATCCAGATATTTTATTAAGTTTACGGACGCCAGATTGCAGGCCGTATTATCGATAAACATATACTCAGAACAAGGATTTGATGCGTTTATTGGAGCCGTATTGGAACAGGTGTGCCATCGGTTGATGGTGTCATGGAATTGAAGTCCCGGGTCGGCACTTTCCCAGGCAGCCTTACAAATTTCATCCATAATTTCTCGGGCCGGATAGGTGTGAGCCACCTCGCTGCTCGTCCGAAACCGGGTTGACCATTTGTTGTTATTTTCAACGGCCTGCATGAATTCATCAACGACCCGCACAGAATTATTGGAGTTCTGTCCGGAAACAGTTTTATATGCTTCTCCGTTAAAATCTGCGGGATAACCGGCATCAATCAATGTTTTCGCCTTATTTTCCTCGTGTACTTTCCAACGGATAAAATCGATAATTTCAGGATGGTCAACATCGAGAATAACCATCTTAGCTGCACGACGTGTTGTACCGCCGGATTTTGTTGCTGCGGCCCCTTTGTCCAGAACTTCAAGAAAAGACAGTAATCCGGAGGATGTCCCACCACCACTCAATTTTTCATGTTTACTCCGTAAAATGGAAAAATTTGTTCCGGTTCCGGATCCGAACTTGAATAATTTTGCTTCCGTTTTGACCAGTTCAAAAATAGACATTAAGTCATCACGCACAGAATTGATAAAACAGGCAGAACCCTGGGGGTGCGAAAAAGAATCTTTTGTTTCTTTAATTGTATTGGTATCAGAATCCCAGAAAAAATTCCCCCCGTTCCCCTTGATACCGTACTGATGAAAAAGACCAACGTTGAACCAAACCGGCGAGTTGAAAGCGCCATGCTGATTAATCAATATATGTTCCAATTCGGACTCAAATGTTTCTGCATCTTCCTCACTGGCAAAATATGACTGTTCCTCCCCGTAGGTTCTTATCGTATGGGCAACACGATAAATCACCTGTTTTGCAGATATTTCGTGCCCGGTTTCGGGAACCCCGGCCCGCCGGCAATATTTGGATGCAAGGATGTCAGTTGCCAGTTGCGACCAGGATTTGGGTACTTCGAGATTCTTGAGTTCGAAAACCACTTCGCCTGAAGGCTCGGTAATACGAGAGGTTCGACGTTCGTACTCGATCACATCAAGGGGATTTGTGTCTTTTTCTGTGTAGTACTTTTCCACCTTAAGACCTTTACCGGATTCGGCTTTTCTGGACCTGGATTGATTATCACCATCGGTAATTTTTTGTACGCCGGCATCAAAGAGATCAGTATTCATCGCTTTTGGAGACATAGAAATTCGCACCCCTCTCTTAAGGTTTTATTATGTATAAGGCTGAATAATATATAAAGTAGTTGTTTAAATTTGTGATAACAGGTATTAGCGGAATTATATTCCCGTCATCACAAAACAAACGACTCAATTTACAAAAAAAAAATAGCCGCATCAGGATTTTTTTTGGTTGATTTTAGGGATCGGAGAGACAATTATCAAATTAACAAGAGCTTAGGATTGCAGAAAATATTTTAAACGATTAACCGTATTTTTCCTGTAATTTGCGAAGGCGTTCGAGAGAACGGATAGAATTATAATTTCGCCCTCTACCAAAGGCCGTAAACTGGGCTCCTATCAAACAGGTACGATCAGTCATCCGTTCATCAATCCATTTAACATCACCAATTAAACGGAGTTTTTTTTCGCCGGGAATAATGATATCGACACATAGCGGAGAGCCAGGATTTAGAGGTTTCTCGGAGCGGAAACATAAGCCACTTTTAGTCAGGTTGCATAATTTCATCGGCCGTGAGAAACGTTCAAAAAAACCGATACGACTACGCTGACGAAATATAACCATCGCCTCGGGAATACGAATACGATCTGTGTGACGTTTATCTTTTTCGATAATCATTTGCTTCATTGATTTGATCTTTAAACGCTATAAAGTGCAAAAAGAATTCCTGAAAATCTGTGATTTCCATCACCGAATAAATATTTTCTAATTTGCATACGGTTGAATTTTTCTTCTTTTTTAGGTAAATAAAACAACCTTTTTACCGTCATCTCCCAATTCATATTCAGGGGTTAATTATGATCAAAGAAAATCGCGAGCCCTCAATCATTTATCGCTGGGTTGTTCTTGTTTTTGTTAGCCTTGCAATGTTTGGAAATTATTATGTTTATGACAGCATCAGCCCGCTGGCAGACCTTTTGGCCCGGCAACTCGGTTTTAGTGATGCCAATATCGGGACTTTAAATGCCATTTACAGCGTCCCGAATATTTTTATGGTACTTATTGGGGGCATCATCATCGACCGCATTGGAACCCGTCGATCCACTTTCTTGTTTTCTCTGCTTTGTTTTGCCGGCGCGGTGGTAACAACAATCTCTTCCGAACTATGGCTCATGGCTACTGGAAGACTGATCTTTGGCCTGGGGGCGGAATCCTTGATCGTCGCAGTTACGACCGTACTCGCCCGGTGGTTTAAAGGTAAGGAATTATCCTTTGCTTTCGGATTAAACCTTACAATCGCCCGGCTTGGAACATTCAGCGCACTAAACTCGCCAACCTGGGCGAAATCCTATTATACCGATTGGCAGGGTCCGCTGTTTATTGGAATTATTGCTGCACTGATTTCGGTGATTTCGGTTGTTATCTACATTTTACTGGATGTTAATGCCGAAAAACGCTTTACCATGCGAAAAGAGGGGGATGTTGATAAGTTTGATATCAAAGGCGTTTTTAAGTTTAATATTTCGTTTTGGTTTATAACTTTGCTTTGTGTTACATTCTATTCGGCAATTTTTCCGTTTCAAACTTTTGCGGTTAAGTTTTTTATCCAGGAACACTTTGTACAAATTCCACAAGATATTGCCCGGTCTATGGGGGGATTTCTTTCCAGTCTTTTAATACTTGCCACGATGATCCTGACACCTCTATTTGGTTTACTCGCCGATAAGATCGGAAAAAGAGCGTTGCTTATGATGCTGGGGTCAGTAATGCTAATGCCGGTTTATCTGATTCTGGCATATGTCAAAATGGATACGCTTATTCCCGCAGCCACGATAGAGGGGGTAGTTTCAAGTGCGGAGGGTGGCTCAAGCCTTGTGTATTTTTTTGATATGATAAGCATACTGTTTAGATATTTTCCCAATCTTGTTATTCCCATGGGAATGATGGGTTTATCCTTTTCCCTGATTCCGGCGGTAATGTGGCCGTCGGTGGCATATATTGTTGAGGAAAAACGCCTGGGTACTGCCTATGGTTTTATGACAATGATTCAGAATATCGGTCTGGCCGGATTTAATTTCCTGATAGGCTTTGCGAATGATTTAAGCAACGGCTATACTCTCGGTATGTGGATATTTACATCACTTGGCTTTTTTGGTTTATTATTCGCATGGTTTTTGCGAAAACAGGAAACCGGTCCAGACGGACATGGCCTCGAGCTCAGTATGGCAGAATTCAAACAGCATTCTAGTCAATCCAATCGGCAATAAATATGTTTGTATCACGGGGATTCTTATTAAACCGGTTGGACGCAAAAACAAGTTTTTGAGCATCCCGGGTAAACATTGGAAACCCGTCAAACCCGTCAAAATATGTCAGTTGTTCCAAATCAGTGCCATCTTCATTGATCATCCAGAGATTAAAATCAGGCTTCTTGGGATTGGTGCTTCCCAGATTTGAAGAAAAAATTATACGCTTGTTGTCTGGATGAAAAAATGGGGCGAAATTTGCATATTGGTTATATGTAACCTGATGTTTATTGGTTCCGTCGGTATCCATAACCCAAATCTGAAAATTACCTGGTTCAATCATTTCTGCAGCTAGAAGATCCTGATAACGTTTTATCTCGTTTTCGGTTTGGGGGTGATAGGATCTGTAGACAATTTTCAATCCATCCCATGAAAAAAAAGGACCGCCATCATATCCGAGTTCATGCGTCAACTGTTTTAAATCTGAGCCGTCAAGATTCATGCTGTAAATATCAAGGTCACCATTTCGCTGAGAGGTAAAGACGATACGATCGCCGGTCGGAGAGATGGTTGTCTCGGCATCATATCCGGGTGCCGGACTGATAACTTGCGGTGCAAGATCATCAAGTTTGGCTATATACAATTCAAATGTTGCATAAATGTTCCAAACATATCCAAGTGAATAATCCGGCGGGGGGGGACAATCTGGCAATGCTCCATGGGTACTGGCATAAATAAAATGACGGTTATCCGGGAAAAAATACGAACAGGTCGTTTTTCCCATTCCGGTACTGAGTAATTTTTCACCGCTGCCATCAAGTTTCATTGTAAATATCTGATCGCAGGCAAAAGAATCATGACGGCTTTGATAAATCAAATGTTCCTGATCGAAACTAAAATAAGCTTCAGCATTCTCCCCCCCATCTGTGAGCATCCTGATATTCGTGAGATGTTTCTCGCCCGGAAAAGTCATTTCTTCCTCAGCCCGTTGCGTTTTCTTCTGGCAGGCGATTATAAGGGAAAGGCATAGTATGGTTGTTAAAAATAATGTATACTTCAATTATTTCTCCATAATAATTCTGGAATATTGCCATTATTTCGTGCAGGTTGCATCGTGAATAATAAAAATATAATGTTTAGTTTGCGATTTATTTCGGTCCAGCTGCATTGACCTCCGGTGTAACGTGGGATTCATACTCCTTGAAATTAGCCTTAAAGCGACCGGCAAGTTCTGCGGCCTTTTGATCATAGGCATTTTTATCACTCCACGTATTACGGGGATTCAGTATGTCAGACGGCACACCTTTACATTCCTTCGGTATATTTAAACCAAAGACAGGATCTTCCTCATAGACGACGTTATTTAATGCTCCATCAAGGGCAGCACTTAAAAGTGCACGTGTATATTTTATCGACATACGTTTTCCAACACCATAGGAGCCACCGGTCCAACCGGTGTTTACGAGCCAACAATTAACCTTGTGTTTACCGATTTTGTCTCCGAGGATCTCAGCATAGACACTTGGATGGAGCGGCATAAAGGGCGCCCCAAAACAAGTGCTGAAAGTAGCTTGAGGTTCATTGCCAAGGCCACGTTCGGTGCCGGCCACTTTCGCTGTATATCCAAGCAAAAAGTGATACATAGTCTGCTCGGGGGTAAGCCGTGCAATGGGTGGCAATACGCCAAAAGCATCGGCAGTCAGGAAAATTACGTTTTTCGGGTGACCGCCAACACCGTTTTTAACGATATTGGAGATGTGCGATATGGGGTATGCGGCCCTTGTATTTTCTGTAAAGGTATCATCGTTAAGATCGGGTATACGCCAATGGGTATCAAAAACCACATTTTCCAACACGGTGCCAAATTTTCTGGTGGTGGCATAAATATCCGGTTCCGCCTCCTCTGAGAGACGGATCACTTTGGCATAACATCCTCCCTCAAAATTGAAGACACCCTTATCGCTCCAACCATGTTCATCATCCCCAATTAAAGTGCGGTCTGGATCGGCTGAAAGCGTAGTTTTTCCGGTACCTGATAGGCCAAAAAAGAGTGCGACATCATCGTTTTTTCCCTGATTGGCCGAACAATGCATCGACATGACTTTCTGATGGGGTAAAAGATAGTTTAGGATTGTAAAAACAGATTTTTTAATTTCGCCGGCATAACTTGTACCGCCAATCAGAATAAGTTTCTGGGCGAAATTTACCAGAACAAAGGCCTCCGAGTTTGTACCGTCCATTTCCGGAACAGCATGAAATTTCGGAAGATTAATGATCGTAAATTCAGGTTTAAATGATTTATATTCCTCCTGTGTCCGAATATTGATAAACATATTGCGGGCAAAAAGATTATGCCAGGCGTATTCGGTAATTACACGGACGGGAATCCGGTATCGTTCATCTGCTCCGGCATAACTATCCTGGATAAATATGTCATTCCCTTGCAGATAAGCCAGAACACGATTAAACAGCTGTTTAAACTTATCCTCGGAAAAGGGACGGTTGACTTTTCCCCAGGAAATAAATTTTTCGGTGCTGGGCTCTTTCACAATAAATTTGTCGTTGGGTGATCTGCCGGTAAAAGCACCTGTTCTGACTATGATGGGACCAAGGTGCCCAACGACGCCTTCACGTCTTCGTATAATTTGTTCATATAATGCCGGAGTGGTCAGATTCCAGTAAACATTGTTTACATTTTTAATGCCCAAAACTTCAAGCCCCACTTGTCCCCATGCGTGACCGGCTTGTCTTTCTGCCTCGTATTCTTCAGCCATCAGAACCTCCTTGTAAAACGTACATTTAATTTTGAAAAAATACGGATCAATTTATTCTATGAAAAAAAAATTTAACAGAGATATTGGAAACAATCTCAGACCTAATTTTATAGAATCTCACGCGAGATATCTGCTGCTATATGACAATTTCAACGGACACTTTTTCGGAAAGGGAACTCTTAACCGCAGGCAAATTGAGTACCCGCGACTCTCCATGCTGAAGCGTCCAAAACAATTCTAGATTAAGACCCCGCTTCAAAACTTCTTCCTTCAGTTTTACAGCAGGGTCATCCAACGGTTCGTCGGCCAAATCAAAAGTTCCCCAATGGGTCGCAATAAAATATCGGGCATTTACGTCGAGATAAGCTTGAACCGCCTCGCCTGGTGACAAATGGACCGGACGCATGAACCAGCGCGGCAAATAAGCCCCAATTGGAATAAGAGCCAAATCAAAGGAACCAAATCTTCGGCCAATTTCACGAAAACCGCTGAAATAACCGGAATCTCCCGCAAAATACATTTTAAAATCCGGAGTTTCAATTACCCAACCGCACCACAGGGTTTTGTGTCTGCCGGTCCATGTTCTGCCGGAAAAATGTTGTGCCGGAGTCGAAATGATCCTCAAATTCATGAAAGTATCCCCACTCCACCAATCATGTTCAGAAAGATTTGTTATACCAATTTTGCTAAAAAAAGTACTCAGATTTAGTGGAATAAAATATTTAGGCTTATTTCCCAAACGTTTTATTGTTCGTACATCAAGATGGTCATAATGATCGTGCGATATAAGCACAATATCAATTTTAGGTAAATCATCAAACGGTATCCCGGGATCGACATATCTTTTAGGCCCAATAAACTGCACTGGTGAACAGCGGTCGCTCCAAATCGGATCGGTCAGAATATTTATTCCATTGATTGTGATTAAAAATGAAGAGTGACCCACCCAGGTCAAAGCAAATGGACTTTGGTGGGCTTTCATGAAGCGATCCCTTTGATAGTCTATTCTGAAGGAATACTGCTCCGGCTTAACGGGTCTGTTTCCTTTCAGGCGATCGATCAGGCCCCATTTTATTAAATCTTTTAGTTTTTTTTCTTCAAAATCAGGTTCCGGATTTCTGAAACCGGTTTCTGTGTGATGTTCCCGCAGGTTAAAATTCATTGTATGATAATTACTTAGTAAATTTATATTAATTTTATTAAGTAAAGCTATAAACGCATAGTAATCACCATTATTCCGCCCCAATAATCCTTATAGGATTTAACCGTTCGGAAGTAAAAAAGAAGCGAGAGCTATTTATTAAATATCTATCAATTATTAGATTCATATTAAATATACGATCAATCCGTCATATCTGAATGCTAAATTTAGGAATTTAAAATGCGACGATTCATTCGACTGATTTTATTTCTGTTACTGTTTGGAACAAACGGTTGTTCTTTCTTTGGACACAAAGGTCCATCATATGATTATAGTGATATGGATGTGGTTACCGCAAGGGCGCATCGACGGGTGGAAAGATTTATTAACACCTGTGTCCAGGATGGTGAACCGGTGAAAGTATCTTCATATACAAGGATTGACTCTTTGGTAATCGATCGAGATACGGATATGATTGATGTCTATTTCAACCGATTTTTTTCCCGTATTCCTTTGCGGGAGGATAACGTCGGCAGTATTTATGAAACACTCGACAACTATATGGGCTGGAGGTTTGCGGCCTATGATAAAATAATCCATTCCCGGCAATACACCATAGATGAATTGATACCCAATTTCTACCGGACCATTCCAAACAAAATTGATCGTTCTCGCCTGAGTCGTCTACATGTTCGTCCCGTAGCTTTGATCCGAAAAATTTCAGATCCGTACACCCCCCAAAACGGGTTGCAACAAAATTATATTGCGCTCTGGCCCAGCCACGGATGGTATTATGAACAAAAGTTAAAACGTTGGGAATGGCAGCGTGCAAGACTTTTTCAGACCGTAGAAGATCTTAATTCCCTTTCCTTTACGCTGCCATACCTGGTACCCATGCTGGAGAATGCCGGGGCAACCGTTTTTCTGCCCCGTGAAAGAGACCTGCAAGTTAATGAGGTGGTGGTTGACAATGACCCGCAAAAAAATTCGACCCATCAATATCTTGAATCAGAAGGTTTCTGGACTACCGGCAGACATGCTGGATTTGCTGCTCGACAGTCGCCGTATGATTCTACCATGAACCCATTCAGACAGGGCACATATCGGCAGATCCCATCTGATACAGTAATTACAGCAGTTGCCGAGTGGATACCGGACATTCCCGAAACCGGAAATTATGCGGTATATATTTCCTGGTTTCGCGCCGACAGTAATATCGTGGATGCCCATTATACCGTCTATCATTCCGGTGGTAAGACACAGTACCTGATAAATCAACAAATTGGTGGACAAACCTGGATATACCTGGATAAGTTTCATTTTAAAGCCGGTATAAACCCGGAAAACGGAAGGGTTGTGCTGGATAACCGGACAACCGGTAAAAGTGGTTATATTACAGCTGACGCAGTTCGGTTTGGCGGTGGCATGGGTAATATCCAACGTGAAGGAAAAACAAGTGGCCGCCCCAGGTATACTGAGGCAGCAAGATATTACTTACAATATACCGGAATGCCTGACACTCTGGTATACAGTTTCACTAACGAAAGAAGCGACTATCGCGATGATTATCAAAGTCGTGGCGAGTGGGTCAATTATTTACGCGGTAATCCTTTCGGACCCAATCGCGACCGCAGCAACCCCGGACTTGGAATTCCGATTGATCTGTCGCTCGCATTTCATACAGATGCCGGGATTACCTCTGATCGATCAGTGATCGGCACTCTGGCAATTTATAGCACATATGATGCAGATTCAGCCCTTTTTTTTCCGGATACGATGTCACGCTTGGCCAACCGTGATATCGCAGATATCGTACAATCCCAGATCGTTACGGATCTGCGATTAAAATATGATCCAACCTGGACCCGGAGGGATCTTTGGGACAGTCAATACCATGAGGCATATCGTCCGAATGTACCGGCGGTCTTGCTGGAACTCCTTTCTCACCAAAATTTTATAGATATGCAGTTTGACCTTGACCCCAGATTCAGGTTTGATGTAGGCCGGTCCATATATAAAGCCATGTTACGCTTTATCGCTACCCAGGAGCAGAGGGAGTATATTATACAGCCGTTGCCGGTCTCACATGTTTCAGTTATTTTTGATATTAAGGATGGTGCCCTGGTATCCTGGCAGCCCGTCCTGGATACATTGGAACCAACCGCAAAAGCAAAGGGGTATAAAGTCTATACAAGGGAGGAAGATCAGGGTTTTGATAACGGTGTTCTGGTAACTGAACCCAATTATCATATGAGCGGACTTAAATCAGGTAAAATTTACAGTTTCAGAATTTCTGCGGTTAATGAGGGTGGAGAAAGTTTTCCGTCCGAAACAGTGGCAATCGGTTGGCTGGAAAATCCCCGTGATACGGTTATGATAATTAACGCATTTGACCGGATTGCTCCACCGGCTGTGGTGGAAACGACAGACTTCCAGGGATTTTTTGATCTCGAAGATGAAGGTGTCGCGGATCTGTATAATATCGGCGTCACAGGGCAGCAATTCAACTTCAACCCGGCATCTAAGTGGACCGATGATGATGCGCCTGGTTTTGGATCGAGCTGATGCTGATCTTGAGACCAGTCTTATTGCCGGCAATAGTTTCGACTATCCCGCGCTTCACGGGAAATCATTAATGGCGGCCGGATTTGCGTTTGTTTCCACGAGCGATGAAGTTATAGAGGAAAACATACTGGACATCAATCGGTACCGTTATATTGATCTTATCGTGGGTGAAGAGAAGACCACGCGAACGACAAAATATCATGAAAAAAGTATGTTCCGGGCATTTCCTGAGGGTCTCAAAGACCAAATCGAAATTTTTTTAAAGAGCGGTGGCCGGGGTTTTATCACCGGTGCCTATATCGGTACGGAATTATTCTCATCAGGATCAAAAGACAGTAGCGATATCATATTTGCACAAAACACACTTAAAGTATTTCATAGAACCGGACATGCCGTAAAAACCGGTGGTGTCTTCAGTGTTGATCCGCTAATCGCAAGCCATATCGGGGAATTTTCATTTAATACAGATTATAACGCAAATATTTACCGTGTAGAAGCGCCGGATGCGCTGGAACCTTTCGATACAACGGCACAGACGTTATTTCGTTATACCGAAAACAATATGAGTGCAGGTATCGGTTTTAAAGGTCCGTATCATCTGGTGGTTCTCGGATTCCCGTTTGAAACGGTTCTTGGGGACGAGGACCGGGATGCACTAATCAAAGGCATTTTTGAATACCTGGAACGGTGACCCAACGATGAATTAAAGAATTAACAATAATTGAGGGATATGCTAAACGGAACGTTACTCGCAGCACAATAAAAGTAAAAGTCACTTTAAAAAAAAGCGTGCAATTTTTAGGTTCTATGAAGAATTAAATGATTTTCTTCCCAAATCGGAATGTAAAAAAGAACAGATATATTGTTTTTGGGGAAATCCCTCCGTTAAGGATGCAATCGAGGCACAGGGTATCCCGCATTCAGAAATTGAAATTATCCTGGCAAATCAAAATTCGGTAGGATTTGAATATCGGTTGCAGGATGGTGACCGGATAGCGGTATATCCTGTCTTTGAAAGTCTTGATGTAACACCATTGATACGTTTAAGACCGGTACCATTACGAAACACAAAATTTTCCGTTGATGGTAATCTAACCAAATTGGCACAACGGTTACGCTTATTGGGTTTTGATACCCTCTGCGAAACACAAATCACAAAAAAAGAATTTATAAACCAGGCTCTTAGAGAAAAACGTATTATCCTGACGGCAGATAAAATGATACTTATGCAGAATGTAGTTACTCACGGTTATTTTGTCAGAGCAAAACTGAAAGATCCTCAGATCGAAGAAGTTTTGAAGCGCTTTGATTTATACGAACAAATCAGACCATTTACCCGTTGTATGGTGTGCAATGGTCTGCTCAAAGAGATCAGGAAAAATTCCGGCGGACAGCTGATCCCGGAAAACGTATATCATAGGTTTGATCTTTTTTTGCAATGTCTGGAATGTAAAAAAATTTACTGGCATGGAACGCACCACATGAAAATGCAGACACAGATAAAGAAATGGCTTCATGGAAAATAACGGATAAAACACTTTGGAAGATTTTTCATTAATTACATTAGTGATCGTCGGACTGACATCGGTCGTATCATATTTTGGTTTTCATAGTGATAAACTTATTCGGGACTATGTCTTTGATGCACAAAAAATTATGGGCGAGAAACAGATCTACCGTTTATTTACCAGCGCACTTTTTCACAAAAACTGGACGCATCTGCTTTTTAATATGTTCAGTTTTTACGCATTTGCCAGCTACATGGAGCCTGCCATTGGTCCGCTAATGCTTTTCTTGCTATATCTGTTCAGTATCTTAGGGGGGGGATTGGTATCACTCTGGATAAATCGCAACAGAGAGTATCTTGCATTGGGTGCATCCGGTGGTGTAAGCGGGGTGATTTTTTCTTCCATATTTATTTTTCCGGGAGGGGCAATTCTGGTATTTCCGTTCCCGATTCCTATTCCGGCCCTGATATATGCGGTTCTGTTTGTCCTGATTTCAATGTATGGGCTCCGTAAACCGTTGGGTAATGTAGGACATGATGCGCATTTAGGCGGTGCATTAACCGGATTATTATTTACCCTGTGGCACTCTCCCAATGCAATCGCGGAAGATTTTGTTTTCTTCGGAACTATTTTACTTATAATTATTGTATTTATCGTCTATGTTTTAAAACACCCGGTCAAATAACTAATGCCAGCTGAAAAAAATACTGCCCGTGCCCGTGCAATATTCTGGTTATTTAGTTTTCTATTTATTATTGTTCTGCTTGAAATAATAAATTATATATTCCATCATACACTTTGTGATTTTGGCATTTATCCGCGACAGATTCATGGCTTGATTGGTATCTTAACCGCTCCCTTCCTTCACTATGGCTGGGATCATTTAATGGCAAATACGGTTACCCTTGTATTATTGGGCGTTATGGTAATCCTGTTTTATCCCAAACAATATTTGAAAATAACAGCATTTGTTATTATTGTCGGCGGTTTTGGTGTTTGGCTCATCGGAAGAGAGGCATATCATGTAGGGGCCAGCGGCCTGCTGTTTGGCTATTTTGGCTTTTTGATCTCACGCGGGATTTATGAACGCACATTCCCGGCCATCCTGCTGTCAATAGTCTGTAATCTTTTTATATGGAGGGATGATCTACGGTATTTTTCCGATGTCACCATATGTATCCTGGGAGGCACATTTGAGTGGGTTCATTTCCGGAATATTTGCCGCCAGGATTATTGGAAGAAAATAAATATGACAAAAAGGGGGAATTCTCATGCACCGAACAAATATTTCCACAGGAAGCCCATGGGAAGTCTGTGGTAGGTTATTCACGCGCCGTTAAAATCGGAAGACAAATATGGATCGCCGGGACCACGGCCATCGACACCGAAGGGAAAATAGTAGGTAAAAATGATGCAGAACTACAAACACGACATATATTGGATATTATCCGAAAGGTACTGGAAGAAGCAGGCTCGGGGATAAAAGATATCGTACGAACCCGGATTTATGTCCGAGATATCAAACTCTGGAATCAAATAGGTCGTGTACATGGTGAGGTATTTAAAAACATTCGTCCCGCTACAACGATGATTGAGATTAATGCCCTGGTTGATCCGGATATGCTGGTCGAGATTGAAGCCGATGCTTATATCGGAAATGATTTATCGCACTAACCAATGATTCCCGTAGGTCTGAAATTAAAGATACGACTCCAGGGTACTGTTTTCAAACATACGGATAAACTGCTTCTCAGCATCGACAATTTTCATTTTGTGAAAAAGGCAGCCTTTTTTTAGACATCCTTCAACAATACCTCCACCCGCTAAATGGAAAATGAACATCGGCGAAGAACATAGCTGGCAAGTCTCTTCGGGATCACGAAGATCAATACCGCATTCGGGGCAGAACATTTCAACCACATCCCCATCTTTGATCTTAACACCTTTTTCGATATTATCATATCGTCCATATACCGGGTCAAGATAAAGATACCCTTCTTTGCCCCTTGTGCGGACTTTTACTTTCAATGAGGGTTCGCGATGGATTTTTACTTCTTTATCCTGTAATGGATGCCCTTTGGGGCATGTTGCATGCGTAACATGAAGCTTCTTGGATGAAACCTCAACTTCTATCTGGACTTTTTCTTTTTTAGCCATGACTTTTCCTGTTGTTTTTTCGAAAATATATAAAATTTTTTAAGCGAATGCATTATTTTATGAGAAAGTTTTCTCTTATATTGTTTTGCTCCAGGCCCACGGTACGTGTGAAAAGGATTTATCTGCAAAATATAACTTATATCAATATTATATGAGAGACAACAGCGTTAAAAATAAATGATTGAACAGGACGATGATGTTGAAAAACTATGTTTTGTTTTTTATCCTTCTCGGTACCGTTTTGCGGGATGTCGACGGTGTGGCTAGAAGACCGGTCCGTATTTTATGAAAACGCTTTCATATAATACTAGGTGCAGGGATACTTATTTCGATTATCAAAGTTTCGATAATATATTTCAAAGCAGCCTGAGGATGTGAAATGATGAAGGGATTTAGAGAAACGTATAAATTTACTTCGAAACATCTGATTATCATAGTCATGAAATATCTGTTTGGGAAACCGAAGACAGGTTTGATCTTTGATGGAAAGGCTGATTCGATAATCATTCTGGGCCAAGAGCGTTTTGGAGACCTGATCGTATTAACCCCGTTAATAAAAAAATTACGGCAGTCGTTTCCGGAATCAAAAATTACGCTTCTGGGGGTAACCAGGATGGTGTCGTTTTTGAGCGGTGATCCGAATCTGACCAATGTAGTAAATATCAAACATGCTTCTGCTCAGGTGAGAAAAAAGATATTCCGGGATCATTATGATCTTTTGTTTAATACAAAAGATCATCCTTCCTTTACATTTTTATTTCTAACGGCACGAATACATGCAAGATATAAAATAGGTATCGATCATCGTATTCATTTGGGGTATTTCAACTATATGCATCGCTTTGCCGATGCCGCACCGACGGTGGAAAAAAATATGGGGATTCTATCCTTTTTGGGTATTACTTATGAGAAAAAGGACTTAATACCTTATTTACCTTTGAAACCACCCTCCGAAAAAATAGGAAAGTTTGTTAATGATCTTTCCCCGGGCAGGCCAATCGGTATCAACCTGAGCGCCTCGAATCCGGGCAAAGAATGGCCTCTAGAGCACTGGGAAACACTGATATCAGAAATTAAACAGTCTGTCGTTATTCTGGCAATGCCCGATGATGTCCTTAAAAAAGAGAGATTAGAACGTACGCATAAGAATGTTATACCGTCACCGTCGACACCATCTTTGCTGGACGCCGGTTATTTAATACTTAACCTGAAATTACTGATAACAACAGATACGGCTCTCGTCCACGTTGCCGGTTGTTACAATGTCCCGGTGGTCGTCTTGTACCGATTGGAACGTGATATGAGAAAATTCCCACCCTTATCGGAAAAAAGCAAGGTTCACATAAGTCTGACAACAAATTTGGCCGATATCTCACCGGAGGAGGTAATTGATTCAACCCGGTACCTTTTAGATGTCGTTTAAAAATATATAAAGTAAAAAGGAAGAAGCCGGTTATTGAAAGTTAAAATACCCAATTCATAATCGATGCCGAAGGTAAAATCGGCGATTAATTAACGGAACCGAAATTATGAATCATATTGATCTTTTCGCAAACTGTTTTGATAATCGTTCAAGATCATGCGTCATCTGAATTGATGGAGTAATAATATGTAAATTATGATAAAATAGTATCCGGTCACAAACTTCCGCCAGGATTAATATCCATACAGACAAATCTATCGGAAATGAAAAACCCGACCAGATAACAGGCAGAATCATGAATCCGCTTATAATACGCACAACAGCAATAAAATTGTAACTTCTTGAATTTTCCCCGGGTTTGGAAATAAAATGGTTTTTTACAAACAGCCAGCCCTTGACACCCAGGACTATATAGAATACCGGTGCAATCCCGGTTAACAGAGAAGCGAATAAAAAAGCTGTTAAAAAAACCGATGCGCTCTGCCATTTACCCATCTGGTTTCCCGGAAGGATTCGATAGACGCGATCCATGGCATAAAGGGAAGTGAATCCAAATCCGGCTGTGATCATGCCGAAAAAATGAAATTCGGTTAAAACGAACAGATAAATAAATACCAATATGGAAAAAAGTGTGTACAAGATTATCTCCCGGCTCAACCAGGATCTTCGCCAATTCAAAACCACGCGATAGGTGATAGCTTTCCTGCCAAGATGCCCAAGACTGACGATTAATCCGGTCATCAAAAGCAGAATGAAGATGGTCGGGGAGAAAAAGCCGCTGGAATAGACCCTGGCCGTGACCTCTCCCACGAGCATAGCTGCAAAAAAAGTAAAAACCGTCAGAGTCCATTCGGACCGGAGGGTGATTTTTTGTTTTACGGTTTTGATGGATTCACGATAATAGTCCAACAAGCCGGGATAAAAGGGTAACGTGGTAACGATTGGTAATATTTGGCCATGACGAAGCGGCTTGATATCAATAGCGGGCCCCATTTTACTGGCCGGAAATCCGCTAATTTGAGGTGAACGACTGTCGGGACTAAAATGATCTGTTCTCAGGGCCTCTGTCGGGCAGAGAGTAACACAGGCCGGATCCAAGCCCTCATTATACCGATGATCGCAAAAGTTACATTTTGTCATTACTCTGGAAGCGTTATCATAAAACGGTACGTCATAGGGGCATACCCATGAACAATATTTGCATCCAATACAATAATCCGGGTTTATCAATACATGTCCCGAGTCAGGTTTTTTGTAATAAGCCCGTGTTGGGCAATATTTCAGACAATCCGGATCGTTACAATGATTACACGCTATCGACAAATGAAAAACAGCCTGATCGGGCAAATGATCCGGGTTAAACGTGATGACCTGGCGCCAGCTCACTCCGAAATCCAGTTGATTCTCAAGGGTGCAGGCCAGCTGACAGGCATTACATCCGGTGCATTTATTACTATCGAATACAAATCCACGTTGAATCATACTATGCTTTCAACTTCGACCAAATTTTCATGAAATGCCGCACCATAGCCCATATCGGTCTCCCGACCCATTGACAAAAAATTGACGGCACCCCCCTGAGATATCCACCAACCATTGGTCACGACGACGCAACCCTTACGAATACCAAAATCCATTTTAACCGGTAGTTGCAGTTCTCCCCGGTCATTATAAATCCGCGCCTGATCACCGTTCTTTAGGTGTCGCGCCCGGGCATCTTCGGGGTGCATAGCAATAAATGGCTTTTCGCTGAATTGTTTGATTAATCGCAGATTATTGAATTGTGAATGGATGCGATTTTTGGTATTTGGTGTCATAAAATAAAGAGGATAGATTTTTCCAATTTGATCTTTATTTATGATCGACTCTGTTGGTTCGGTATAATCCGGTAAAGCGTTTACGTTCCAACGTTCCCGGGCTTCTTCGGAAAACAATTCAATTTTACCGGAAGGGGTTGGAAATTTGAAATCGTCGAAAGCAATTTCACGATTACCCGGCGTGAGAACCGGTCCCTCTCGCAAGCGTTCTAAAGAGAGGCCCGGGAAAGGCTCCAAATGTTTTTCCAGATAGTTTTCTATTTCCGAATCGGATGTGCCCGGTATCAAATCTTCCATGTTGTTTTTGGGAAATCCAAGTGATCGTCCCAGGTGATAATAGATCTCGCTTTCGGGTTTCACCTCACCCGGTGGGTCAATTATTTTTTGTTTTATTTGGATGTAGGAGTGCCAGTATGCATTGATCACATCGGTCTGCTCAAACATGGTTTTAGATGGCAGAACCAGATCTGCTGCTTTAGCCGTATCGGTCATGAATTGGTCAATAACGACACGGAATTCCAATGACTGGAAAGCTTCTAAAACTTTGTGTGTTTCGGGATTTTGCGTTACCGGATTTCCACGTTCAACCCAGATCATTTTTATCCTAGGGTTTCTGGTTGCCAGAATATCTCTTCCGAGACGGGCGGTGGAAATCGAAATTCTTATTTTGTCATCGGGCACGCTGGGAGGATAAAATGACAGTGGATCTTTTACACGATCGAAAATATGGCTCTGGAGATTCGCAAATATCCAACCGGCACCTGGTTTACCAATGTTCCCTGTAATAGCAAGGAGAGCAATCAGGGCGCGCATGGTTTGACCGCTGTTTCGGTATCTTTGCATACCAAAACCGGCATTGATTGTTACCGGTTTAATCTCACCCAGATAATGAGCAAGGGTCTCTAATTGTTGAGCCGGTACACCACACAAATCAGCCGCATGCTCCAGGGTATACACATTAACATGTTTTGCAAATTCTTCAAAACCGTAGACATGGTTGTGAACAAAATTTTGATCGATCATATTTTTGCGAATCAGATATTTCGCACAAGCCAGAGCAATCATGCCATCGGTCCCGGGACGTGGTTGGATGAGCAGATCCGCCTGTTCGGCTGACTGGGTACGCCTGGGATCAACCACGACCAATCGTGCCCCATTTTCGATGGCCTGTTCAATAAAAGGCATCTGATGGATATTTGTTTCAGCCGGATTTTTTCCCCATAAAATGATCATCTTTGCCCGGGCCAGATCCCATGGCGCATTATGAATATTTTCTCCAAGACTAAGTCGTGTAGCTTCCAGCCCGGCGGGCCAGCATAAATCACCATAGGTGGTCGTGCATCCGCCAAAAGCTTCCAGAAATTCATGCCTATTTGATTGAGAAGGCCCTTGGTACCGCTGGCTGAATAATACAAAATACTATGAGGGCCATACTCATGTTTTAAACGTACAAGATTCGACCGAATTAAATCAAAGGTATCTTCCCATGATATCCGTTCAAAATTTCGTGATTTCTGATTACGTTTCAGGGGATATAATAACCGGTCGCTGGCATAAACCCGTTCAATATAACTCAGACCCTTGAGACAGATCCCATAAGGTGTTGCGGCATTATCCGGGATGGGCTCGATCATGCGCAGACGTCCCTTATCAACATAAACACGCATGGAGCAGGTACTATAACAATTTCGTGGACAAGCGGTAGTAAAGACGGGCATACCGGGAACTTCCATTCTGGTTATTTTTGGATTAGAGATATTCCTTTAAAAAGTTCGTAATGGTCCGGTATACATGTAGTTTTGTAGTTGGAATACCTGTTTTTCCCATACTGTGATTTGCTCCCGGGTAAATCATCAGATGAAATGTTTTATTTTCTTTTTGTAAGCTCTCAATCAACTTTACGGTGTTTTGATAATGTACATTGTCATCAAGATCTCCATGGATCAATAACAGTTTTTGATCAGGAAGAAGAAAGTTTACATAATTCACCGGGGACGCTGCAAAATAACCACCGGGGTTCTCCTGTGGTGTCCGCAGATAACGTTCGGTATAAATCGTATCGTATAAATTCCATAAAGATACCGGGGCTACGGCGATACCGACCTTGAATATCTGTGGACCATCAAATTTACACATGGAAAGAAGCGTATTGATGCCGCCATAACTCCATCCCCAGATGCCAATACGTTCGGGATCGATAAAAGTCAATTTTCCCCATTTTCGGGCAGCGTCAATCTGATCTTCGGGTTCAACCGTACCCAGATGGAGATAATTTTCAGCCAGAAAAGCTTTCCCACGATTTATACTACCCCGGTTATCTATTCCGGCAACGATGACCGGTAATTCCCCGGTAAGAAAGTTATGCCACATGCCTCTTTCGCCTTTCCAGGCATTGGTAACAATCTGCGCTGTCGGACCGCCATATGTGTATATCAGCAATGGATAGCGTTTCCGGGGATCGAATGTAGAAGGCTTTATCATGAATGTATATAAAGTAGAACCATCTCTTGCCTCGAGTGTATCGAAAGTACAAATTGGCCTTGAGTGGTTCATCAACCTTTTGGTAAGTTCGTGGTTATCTTCAACTACCGAGATCATGTGACCCTCTGCATTGAAAATACTACACACCGGCGGAGAATCTATGGTAGAAAAATTACTGTAAAAATATCGACCATCTGGTGAAACGATGCTATGGTATGTTCCGATCTCTTTTGTGATCTGCTCAGGTTCGGACTCAGCATAAATAGTTGTACGATAAAGATACTGCTCTGTTGGATTTTCAATTGATGCGGTAAAAAACAGTGTATTTTCTTCCTGATCCAATCCGTTTAACTTTCGCAAATCAAATTTGCCACGGGTAATCTGCTTCACCATCCTGCCGTCAGAACGATAGAGGTATATATGGTTATAACCGTCGCGATCACTGGCCCAGAGAAAATGATTACTCTTTTTGAGAAAATGAACCCTCTGACTCAAGTCAAATACGGATGAGGATTCAATCCATGTATTGGATTTTTCTGACAATATTTTTCTAATTTCCTGAGTAACAGGATCGATCGTTATTAATTCCAGATGGTTTTGCTGTCTATTGAGTTGCATGATCCAAATATGGTTTTCAGGTGTCCATCCGACTCGGGGGATATATTCGAATTGAGATTTTTCACCGGCCCAGGTGCCGGTTGCAATATACCGGTTAGAACGGCTTTCAAGATCAACGATACCGATCCGCACATTGCTGTTATCGCCGCCGGCTTGTGGATAGCGCAGGATTATATTTTCAGGTAAATTGGGACGTTCATCGGTCATCAGAAATTCCGGGATTGGTGTGGTGTCAAATTGATAAAAGACCAGAAAACGACCATCAGGACTCCACTGCCAGCCGTCCCGAAGCCTGAACTCTTCCTCGTAAACCCAATCCGATATTCCATTGAGCCGGTCTGGCAGATTTCCGTCAGTCGTAAGTGGAAATTCCGATTTGGTATCAATATCGTAGAGGTATAAATTCGCCTCGCGCACAAAAGTGATCCGGCGATCGTCAGGACTAAACTTCGCGAACATCTGATATCCTTTTGACCGGTCTGACAGGGGAAATATCTTACCAGAAGATCGTTCATACAAATAATAGAAACCCAGAGTATTTTCGCGCCATAAAGGCCGGGTGTCTGTGAAAAGCAGCAGGAAGCGGGCGGTATGTCCGACAATGAAATCCCGCAAAACAAGCAGGGAATCATGATCCGGTCCAACCAAAGAGACTCCCGTAACGACTAATTCTGATTTTAGTGTTTGTGGTTGAAATCTTAGCAGATTATTACGACCGCTCATACTGTCTTTTTCAATAAACCAAAAATACCCTTCAGCCCATTTGCCGTTCTTTGGTGTTTTTTCCTTGAATAATTGGTGTTTGAAAATATCTTCCATGGTCGGTGCGATCGGTTTATCAGAAGATTGTACAGACGTAACAAGCAAAACAAAGAAAAGCAAGCAAAACGAGAATGGAAATTTAACAATCCGCGAAAATTTCAGATGTTGAAATATTCTAAATCCCATCAGTAAACATCCTTATTAGGTCAATCTTGTTATTAGAATTGGTCTTAAAGGAAAAAACCGGTTTTACCCATTATATTTACCCATGAACGATGGCTGGTAATAAAACTACACAATTTCGACAAATATTTACAATTTTATTTACCCATCATTTTAGCAATTACCAGGCCCGGTCGTTTGATGATAAGCCATATGCGATCAAGTACAAGAAAAAACCGGTGAGTAATGCAACAGTAAAACCAAAGGAAATGGCAATCAGAATAATCAGAGTGGATCCAAGAACAGAAGCGGCACCGTTTACAGCAAACCCCCAATCAATGGCAGGACCGATCCGTTTACCGGCAGATGGAAAAGGCATGCCCATAAAAAAACCGAGCGGAAAAACAAACAGTACTGTAATCGCAATCCGTCCGGTAAGGGTCATATCATTAAAAGAATAAATCAATGTTGTATACACAAAAATTTCCAGGAGCAACCAGGTTAAAATGGCCCCAAAGAAAATATGTGGTTTTATCTGAAAAGCAAAAAGGCTGCCGAGACCAGAGGCAAGTAATAGCGTCAAGAGGATAGTTATCAGGCTATAAACAGATGGACCGATAAACAGGGTATACTTTTGAATCAGTACAATTTCTACCGCCATGAATGCCATGCCAATTGCAAAAAAGTACAACCAGGGAACCGGGCGTAGCCGCGCCCCTTTCAGGAAATATGGGATGATTGTCAGAGGGAGGATTAGGACAATGATCACGGCAAAAATGAGCACAATTATAAGCTTGGAAAGGGGAAATCCCAAAAGATCTTCATAACCACGAAATTTTTGTAATGCTTCAACTGAAAAATTTTTCCATAATCCCATTTGAGCTATATAGGGACGATTGTCGAAAGTTGGTGATATGTCTACCGATGCCTCCGGTTGAACCGTTTGCCAACCATTGGTAATTATGCGATTGATCTGATTCTCCTTATCGGTCTCAATAGTGGGAAAAAGCAATTTTCCAAAATGCTGATCGGTTGAGTCATGCTGTCCGTAGGCGATCACCGGGAAAGTAGACACCATTGGTCGTTTGGAAACAAGAATCATTTTACGCCGCATGTTTGGCAGTTCAAACACAGCAATGTGGGTCGAATAATCTCGAACACCTTTAGCTTTTAGCATTTCGATCACAGAACTTGTTACGCGGGGAATATAAAAGTGATTCTCCATTAAAATATATCCTTCAGGCGTAAGTGCGTTCCAATAATCATCAAAAGCCTCTTTGGTGAAAATATAATTTTCGGCCAGCGCAAAAGCGCCGGATGCCAATGCCGCATAGGAATTGGAACTGAAAGAATATATCAGATCGAATTTATTAGTAAAATTGCGGACATATACGCGGGCATCTTCGGTAATTACTTTTACCCGGGGATCATGATAGATAAAGCCGGAAAATTCCGCAAGTTCACCCGTGACCATCAGAGCATTAATTTGCGGATTAACTTCCACAGCATGTACTTCTGTTGCCCCATCCTGCAGTGCCTGGAAAACATCCTGACCTCCCCCAGCCCCTAGGGACAGGAACACACAGGAATCAAACTGACTTACGAGAAATTCTACAATATGGAAACCAAATTTTAAAGAATCTGGTCGATCCCAGTTGCCATCAAAACCGATAACTCCGGTATTGGCCACATTATCGATATTAAGTCGTCGGTATTCAGGGCCATGGTCGTATACCTTTAATTTGGACATGGCGTCCCAATGTGTGAAAATGACTTCAGCCGGTTCCTGTCGTTGTTTTTCGAGCAGGGTATCAGATCTTGTGCCTAATAATATCATCAGCTGCACATAGTAACACCGGAATAAATTTTGACCAGTGCGGTGAGGTGAGAAATGCCGCAATTAGGATCGGTAAAATACTCCAGACCACCGTCGCGGGGGTACCAATAAGATGCATGGACCATATAATCAGCCCGGCTCCCAGTCCTGCACCGATAAGGTCTGCCATGTATAATTTATTGAGTTCTTTATTGTACTGGCGAAACAACCGGCTCAGAACAACCCCTCCGAAAAAATAGGGTAAACCCAAAAGCAAGACGGTTGATGTTAGCTTTAGAATGGTCGAGCCTGAAAGTAAAACCCGGGAAAAATCGAGGTCGATTATAAATACCAGAGGTGGACCAGCCAGACCGGTAAGCGCGGTTAAACTCAGTAGATGTCCCAATTCAATTTTTGTAGACAGTGCCGGAAAGAACCTTAATGAGAGGGCGCCCAGGCCAAGACCAAGTATCGCAAGCGATAGAATCAGAAAGGCAAAAGTATAAAAAAATTCAGCAGAAAAAATGCGTGTCCATGCAATTTCCAGTGCCATTAAAGAAATGGATAAAAGACATACAATCCAGTATTGCAAGAATTTCATAATCACCCCTTAATGAAATAAATCACATTGGTTATAAAATTACGTATTAACAAAATTTATGTTCCATTGTTTGATTAGTTGTCGGGCCCAACCTAGATTTTAATTAACTTACCTGAGATTTATGCAGACAATAAAACCCATGGATATACTTTTTAATATTGGATCTTATTTCAGATTTCAAACAAAATAAAAAATTGCAGTTGCGAGGTAACCAGAACTAAATTCAGATCTATTTTGAAGCGAGGGTGATCATGAAAATATTTTCAGTACTTATATGCCTGTTGATAACATTTAATCTTTCTGACAGTGGCAAAAAACCGATACCAGAAAAAATAGCCGAAGGCCTGGATTTTCCCGAAGGACCGGCCTGGGATGGTGTCGGGCGGTTGTATGTATCCAATTGCTATGCAGATTGGATTGCTCTAATTGCTGAAGGTGGAATGGACACCTTTGCATTAAAGCCAACGACACCGTATAACTTTGGCAAGACGAATGGTTTAACTTTTTCCACTGATGGAAATTTGTATGCTTGTGATTACGAGAAAGGCGCGATCATAAGATTTTCAATGAAGGGTGACTGTGAGGCAGTCATTGACGGATATCTGGGCAAGCGTTTTAATCGTCCGAACGATTTAGCATTCGACCCGAAAGGTAACCTTTATTTTACAGACCCCCACTTATACGATGCCGAAAAGCGTGATGGGGTGGTATATGCATTCTCAATTGGAACAAACCGGGTACGACCGGTTTATGAGGGACTTGGATTTCCAAACGGGATAGCATTCTCGGCAGATGGCCGATCGCTTTTTGTGTGCGAGTCGGCATTAAACCGGGTTCTCAAATTTGCGGTTGACTCAGAAGGAGATTTAGGGTCTTATACAATTTTTGCTGAAATGCCGGGAGGGGATCCCGATGGGCTGGCAATTGATCAGGCCGGAAATGTATATGTTGCCCATTTTGGCGGTGGCCAGGTGTATAAATTTAATCCTGATGGAACCGTTGCAGACACTATTCGGGTCCCTGGAAAAAAACCAACAAATGTTGAGTTTGGTGGGAAAGATTTAAAAACCCTTTATATTACAGAAGTTGAAACCAATTCAATTTATCAAATCCAAGTCAATATACCAGGATTAAAATTATTCGGACTCCCCTGAAGCACGATACATAAACCGTCCATCTATGATCGTTGCCTTTATTTTAACAGACGGAATATCTGAATCGGGTATCGTAAGAATATCATCAGACAAAATTGTCAGGTCAGCCAGTTTACCGGGTGTGATCGAACCTTTGATATGTTCTTCAAAGGCAGCAAAAGCACCATTCAGGGTGTATGCTTTAAGCGCTTCCACTCTGGTCATTGATTGGTCAGGGTAAAACGCCTGACCATTTGCCATCTTTCGGGTAACCGCAGAGTAGAAATTTGCCATGGGATCAATATTTTCAACTGGTGCATCTGTTCCGCTGCAGATCAAGGCTCCGGAATCGAGCAGTTTCCGCCATACATAAGCGCCTTCTAGGCTTCGTTTTTCCCCAAGCCGTTTTGGTACCCAGGGACCGTCAGATGTGGCGTGGTTGGGTTGCATTGCAGCGATAATACCGGCAAACGCAAATCTTGGAAGGTCGGACGGATCAATATGCTGGGCATGTTCAATACGCCAACGCAGATCATGATTTTTTGTATAGGGCTCATAAATATTTAGTGTTTCCCGTATCCCCAGATCCCCGATTGCGTGCGTGCATAATTGATAGCCGTTTTTCTCCGCCAGACGGGCGGTTTCCTTTAAGACCGTCAGATCGGTTGTATTCATGCCCCGACTGGAAGGTAAATCTGTGTAGGGTTCGAGGAGCCAGGCTCCATGAGCGCCAAGTGCACCATCAATGAAACGTTTAATAGCCCTTACTGTCAGGTGATTATCACCGGCCCCAATGACACGGTACTTATGCATATTTTCAGCAAGTCGCTGATTAGAACTCCCAAGCATGACATATAAACGGATATGCATTCGACCGTTATTTAACATCTTGTGATAAAAATCTACTGTTTCAAAAGAGACCCCAGCGTCGTGAAAAGAGACGATGCCATTTTCTATACAGGTTTGTACCGCCAGATCAAATGCTTTCTCCTCGTATTGTCTTTGCTCTTCAGGCGTTTTATTCGCGAAGTCTTTCTGGTAACGGTTGATGATCAAATCTTCGGCGTTTTCAAGAAAAACACCAGTTGGTGCACCGTTCGGGAATCGGAGTATACGCCCTCCTTCAGGATCAGGTGTTTCTGACGTTACACCAGCCCGTGATATGGCCAGTTTATTTGCTACGATGGCATGCCCGCTGGCATGTGTAAGATATACAGGATTTTCCGGAGAAACAGCATTTAGTTTTTTAAGTACAGGATATCCCTCGATCTGTTCATCTGGTGATTGTACCCATTTTTCCTGATGCCAGCCCCTTCCTAAAATCCATTCTCCGGGGAGGGCGGACTCAGCTGCTTTGGCAACCATTGCAACAACCTCTTCCCAGGTTCGCGCCGTGGTTAAATCCAGTTTCATCTTTGTATACCCGATATCCATAAAATGGGCATGACTTTCTATCAGGCCCGGGATAACCGTTTGTTTATTAAGTCTGAACTGCTTTGTCCGCTCACCGGCGAGGGATAATATTTCAACGTCACTCCCGACGGCAAGAATTTTAGTTCCGGCTATAGCTATCGCTGTTGCCCCGGAGGTATTGGGATCAACGGTGATTATATTTCCATCATATAATATCAAATCAGCCTTAGCAGCTTCTCCGGTCTGTTTAACAGAACAGCCTGACCAGATAATAAATAGACTCAGGAATAATAAATACGTGCGCATAATACACCTCAGAATTTTTTATTCTAAAATTATTATTTGTCTATCGGAAATGGGCGATAAAATCAAACCAAATTCTCATAGATGCTCATCGGGCATCGAAATAATAAAAATTTCAGAATTCAGGTTTCGCAATGCTCCTTTGATCAAAAAATGATCTAATTATTGTAATTTCCCCAGAAGATAAGTAAGGGGCGCCAAAATCGTTTGGCCCAGAATCTTTCCGAGTGTTCCGCATCGGGCTCAATAAAGAGAAATAGCTGCTCTCCCTCGTGAAATCCCTTGTCGATTAACGTCTGAACCATTTCATATAGTTGTGACTGTAATCTTTGATCTAGTCCGATATTGCCGATATCGAAATAAATACGTGCATTCCTGCCCGGACCTTGTGTTTCCCGGACGGTGGAGATATAGTCTACATTTTCAAATTTAAAAGCAGGAGAAAGGCAGGCTGCCATCGAAAACACAGTGGGATATTCCCAAAGTAGCATCAAGGCAATCAATCCACCTTGCGATGAACCACCGGTAGCTGTAAAAGCAGGGCCGGAAAGGGTTCGATAGGTATGATCAATGAAGGGTAATACTGTTTCAACGACGAACTGCATATAAAGTATGCCCAAATCTCCCGGTGCATACTCTTCAGAACGATCGGAAGAATTGTATATACCCACGATAATAATTGGCTCGATAAGACCCTTATTGATAAGACTATCGGCTGTTTCATCGATCCGCCAGTCTTGTCCGAAAGCAGAGGTTTGTGGATCCATAATATTCTGTCCGTCATGCATATAAAGAACCGGGAATCTTCGTCGGGGATCAATCTTATACTCCGGTGGTAGCCAAACAATCAAATCACGTGGCTTTAGACCCGGATAAGTCAAGTTCTGGTGAAACCGGACATCTCCAGTGACCGAAATCATCCGATGCGCATTAAAGTCGTCTTTCCATGCAGCGATACGATGATTGATAACCGTATCGGATGATATTTCCAGGATGTGATTTTCCGGAATTCGCCCGTTAGAGTCAACAGGCTTCTTTTCCCCAACCGCCACGCGTAAATTTATATTCAATTCGCATGCCAGTAGAAAACCTCAATGAAATTTGCCAGAGGTTCCTTTGAATCCTTTCAAGGGGCACGCTCCCCGGAGCCCAATTGCCTAGGTTCGAGTCACTTCCGGCGATATAGACGACATCGCTGTCGGAAAGCACCGGCGTCGCGACTCGAAAAGTTATCAGGGACGATGGGGCAGATTTATTGTCCGGAAAGTCCGTTTTCGCAATTCCCATAAGACTTCCAATTGGCAGCAGGAAAAGGAACACATGGAGACATGCGCCCTTCATTCAGATGCTCGCCCTTCTGATTGGCATCGTCATGCAACGACAGCCTCCGCCACCCCGTGACAATTCGGAGCCATCGATGGTTATGACAAATTTGCGATAATCATCGGGACGAATCCGATCTTTTAAAATATCTTTGGCCCGGAGAATCTCAAAGTCTTTTTTTACCAGTTCATCCAGGGTATAGACTATTACGACTGTAACCCATAATTTTACCGGGGCCAATAGCAAAGAAATTTGTGCCGCTATGCCACTGCTCCCGTTCCTGACTCCAGCTATCTTTAGGTCCCCCACATAAAACATATGTTCCTTCTACGCCCAGTAGAGACAGCGCATGCAACAAATTTTTTTCCTCTTGAATCAGTGTTACAGCACCATTTTCGACACTGATCCGTACAGTTAGAAAATCATGTTTGCTCAGGATAACCGGTTCATAAATAACAAATAAATCATGATCGATGATCGAAAATACCATATCAAGATGAATAAATGACTCAGGATATTCCGGTAATTCCTGAACAATTACATGAAAATTCTTACCGGTTTTTTTCAAATGCTCGATGAAAAAATCAACTCCCTGAGAGGAGGTCCGGGCGCCGATTCCAATCAAAAAAACATCCGGACGCGCAATCAGAATATCTCCGCCTTCAATAAATGTCGCAGTATCTGGTATATTGTAGTCGGGTGTTAAGATTCCGGCATGAGCGAACTGCGGATGGAAACGGAAAATGGTATCCATGATAAGTGATTCTCGCTCACGTACCCGACTACGCATGCGTGCAATATGAATTTTATCATTAAGAGCGATGGCTGCATCTCGGCTAAAGAAAAAATTATGCAACGGCTGTAAAGCATATCGTTCGTTACTTAAAAAATCCGAGAGTGTATCTTTTCGTAAAGGCATACCTTCGATCAACTGGCGCGAGAGATCTGCGGCGGGCAGTTCGGCGAGAAAACCATAAATTTCTTTCATGCGTTCATTCTTACATATTGCTTCCAGTAAAAATTTGCGGGCAGATTCATTACTCATTACATCTCGCAACAGATCTAAGACTTCGAACGTTTTTGTCATTCGCTGCAATATCTGCTTAAAACGACCATATTCCTCACTTAATACAGCCAGATTAAGGATATCGCTATAAAGTGCACGTTCTGCATTTTGAGGGGTCATATTTTCCACCTCCTGTCCGGGAGAATGGATAATTACTGCTTCGAGAAGACCGACTTCCGATGTTACGTCAATTTTTATCTTTTCCTTCATGATATGGCCTTAACCAGATTCTATTTGGAGTCTATTTTATTCATAAAGGGACTCCCAAACAAATATAAATATGCGGTTGATAATATTTTCTTAAATGACCAAATTTGCTTTAGGAATTGAATAACAGAGTGCAAAATGAAAACGTATCAGGAAATGACCCCGGAAGATTATCAGGCGCTAGGTTTAAAAGTAGGTATTGAAATACATCAACAGCTGATGACCGGAAAAAAGTTATTTTGCCGTTGTCCTGCGGGAAGATACAGTGAAGAATATGATGCCGAAATTCTAAGGCATATGCGTCCGACATTATCTGAGTTGGGGGAATATGACGGTACAGCGTTAATGGAATATAAAACAAAAAAAGAAATTATCTATCAAATTAATCATGAGACCGTTTGCACGTATGAAATGGATGATACACCACCTTTTGAAATCAACCGTCAGGCGCTTGATATAGCTCTGGAAATTGCAATCCTTTTGAACTATAAACTGGTTAGTGAAATTCATATTGCCCGCAAACAATATCTTGACGGTAGCATTCCCACAGGATTTCAGCGGACAACGATTGTTGGTATTGATGGATGGGTCCCTTTCAAGACCCGAAAAATAGGTTTAATCCAACTTGGTCTGGAAGAAGACGCCTGCCGGGAAGTATCGGATTTTGGTCATGAAAGGATTTATCGAACCGATCGTCTTGGCATGCCACTGATAGAAATGGTTACGCAACCGGAAATGTATACGCCGCAGGAAGTAGCCGAAGTTGCCAATATTTTACGCTGGACGGTTCGGGGTACGGGGAAAGTTCGAACCGGTATAGGTGCTGCACGTCAGGATGTAAACGTTAGTATAACTGGGGGGACAAGGGTTGAAATTAAGGGTGTCGAACGAATTCCACTGATACCCTTACTGATTTATAACGAAGCCATGCGTCAACATGCGTTATTGAATATACGCAAACTATTAAATCAGAGGGGTATAAGTGAGCGTAATTTAAAATACCATTCCGCAGATGTTTCCCAGATTGTATCAAACAGCCAGTGGGATCCAATACGCCGGGCGCTCAAACGCAATGAAGAGGCACATTGCGTAAACCTAAAAGGATTCCTCGGGATCCTTAGTTTTCCTACTCAAACGGGAAAAGTGTTCTCCAAGGAAATTTCCGATCGGGTCAGGGTTATTGCCTGTCTTTCACGTTTACCCAATATCATTACTTCTGAGAGCACGGAGGAAACGATTGAAAGTTATATCTGGAGTAAAATCCGTAAGGCTGTAAATGCTGGTGTACAGGATGCCTTGATCCTGGTATGGGGTCCACAAAGAGACATTAAAACCGCTATCCAGGAAATAATTATACGGGCACGTGAAGCAACGATCGGCATCCCGAATGAAACCCGACAGGCATTGGTCGACGGCACAACCGGTTTTGAGCGCATTCTTCCTGGGCCGGATCGTATGTATCCCGATACGGATCTCCCACCGCTTGAAATCACAGAACAACATATCCTTGAATTGGGAAGCAGGGTACCAACTCCATACTGGGAGCGGAAAGCGGAATATACAAAATCGGGCATACCAGCGCACCTGATTACCCGAATTGCAGCGTCACCCCGGGCCACATTTTTAGAGCAATGTATTGGAAAATATAATATTAAACCCGCCCGAATAGCCATTCTACTATTCGAGAAAACCCTGGCGTGGCAAAGAAAAGGATTACCGGTAAAGAAACTTTCGAATGATATCTGGCTTGATTATTTCAACCATGTGGAAAAACATCCCCCCCTTCTTGAAGCCGCTGATCAGATTTTCGAAAAATATATGCGTACCGATAACACGGGATTGCAAAAGATTCTTAAATCATATAAATCGAAAGCGCCAAAACCAGCAAGTTTGAAAACACAGATAGAAGAAATGATCGGTCCCTCAAAAAAATCAGCCCAAACCCAATATTCGGCTTGAGTCCAATCTGATGGGGATATTGATGAAAGATCTGCGCGGACATATCGCCGGTCATGAAGTGCGGCGTATTCTGAAATCCGTGCTGGCGAAATAGCCGGTCCGGAAGTAAGGAATGCAAGCGAAAAAACAGCGGGAATAATATCATAATAATGACGGATAAAGGTATAATCTTATGAGCGATCCTTTTAAAGGCTATCGTGAACCGGCGCTTAACGTGTTAAAAGAAAACAATGTACAGGTCTGGAGTCGTGTGGAAATGGAAACTGAACGCGGTCTGTTCAAAGGCATCATTCTCCCCAGATCTGTGACAGCAGATGCCCGGCACATTGTATTGAAACTCGATAACGGATATAATATTGGGATTGCGGTAGATCAAATTCGTCATATTACCGAACTCAGCTGGAAAGAAGCGCACTATAAAATACCGGAAAAAGAATTTCCCCGCGATCCCCGAAAGCCGGGTGTAAAATTACTCGGAACCGGTGGTACAATTGCCAGCCGGCTCGATTATCGCACCGGTGCGGTAATCCCGGCATTTTCACCTGGCGAATTATATGGTTCGGTACCGGAACTGGCTGATATCTGTAATCTGGAAACAGAAAAACTGTTTGGTGTTTTCAGTGAGAATATGGGTCCTGAACAGTGGATTACCACCGCAGAGGCTATTGGACGGGAAATCGAAAACGGTATTGACGGAATCGTAATTGGGCACGGGACGGATGTGATGCATCACACGGCGGCAATTCTTTCCTTTATGGTTCAAAATTCGCCGGTTCCGATTGTAATGGTTGGGTCACAGAGGTCTTCAGACCGTCCTTCGTCCGATGCAGCGCTTAATTTGATCCATGCCGTTAAAGCCGCGGCAGAAAGTGATATCGCGGAGGTTGTTGTCAGTATGTTTGGCCCCACATCCGATCAGTATGGGCTGTTACACCGAGGTACCCGGGTACGTAAAATGCATTCCAGCTACCGTTCGACATTCCGAACCATTGGCGACATCCCGCTGGCCATGATTGACCGTAATAATATCACCCCACTGCGAGATGATTATAATCGCCGGCGCGATGACCGGGAGGTGGTGATCAATACGGCATATGAGGAAAAAGTATCGATTGTATACTATTATCCGAATATGCGACCGGATATTATTGAATCTCTGATCGACAACGGGTATCGCGGTATCATCATCGCCGGTACCGGTCTCGGTCATGTAAACAAACCGGTTTATCCTGCTTTAAAAAAAGCCCATGACGCCGGTGTAGCGGTCTACATGACCGTTCAAACCCTTTGGGGATATGTCCAGATGTATGTGTATGAAACTGGACGGGAGATGATGCAGCTGGGTGTCATCCCAACCTGCCAATATGCTACCTGAAGTAGCCTATGTAAAACTTTGTTGGGCGTTGGGACAGACATCGGATTTGGGGGAGGTAAAAAAAATCATGCTGACTCCAATTTCCGGAGAGATCACTGAAAGAGAACCCTATAACGGATATTTAATTTACCAGGGTGGCGTTCCGGAGGTGGAAGATTTTCTCCGCACCATAAAACGTTAATGTATTTTTTATGGTGAGAAGTTAAGTCATATAGGCAAATGCAGATTATTTAATCGATTCGACCTTTGCGTTTCCACCTAAAAGATGTGATCCCCTTATTTGTACTTAGCCAAATATTATTCGTTTCAGGATCAATATCCAGATGATATACATCTGAACTAATCATTCCATCATTTTCAGTATACAAACGCCAGTATTCACTCTTACGGTTGTATTTGAGAAGCCCCCGATCGGTGGCAAACCAGACAGTATTTTTTGTTGCAAGGATGTCACGATAAATCCCTTTAAAGTCGAGATTAGGAAAACTATACCATTCATCTGATTTGCGATCCCAGTAACTAATACCACCGGTACCGGCAAACCAAACTTCATCGCCCACGATTTCCAGCGTTCTCAGATCAAAATCAACCACTCCGGCCCGGGAAGCAAAAAAAGTGATCTGCTGATTATATGGATCGATCTGATAAAGACCGAAGCGGGTCGCCGCCCAGATGATGTCTTTCTCTACTGCGAGCTGATAGATCGGAACATGATCGAGAATTGTCTCTCGCGGTTCATATACTCTCATAGACCGGAGGTCAATCCAGTTTACACCATATTCTGAAGCACAATAAAGTGTGCTGTCATCCATGGCGACATCAAAAACCATGTCACCCTCAAGTCCGTCCATAACGGTAAAAGTCTTCCAGCTGCTTTTTTTGATATTATACAATATTACCCCATAGCTCGGTGGCAAAAGCGCACAAATTTTGCATTCCCGCAGATTGCATAAACGTCATCTTTGTACATGGCAGGAATAAAAGGAGCCTCAAAATATTCCCAGTTATCATATTGACGGTTCCATCGAGTAATACCACCAATCTGCCCCTGGCGACGTTCTCCTCCGATCCAAATATCGTTTCCCGTTATATAGACGTCACGGGGGGCAATATTGGAAATTGATTGGGTCATTTTTTCCAGTCGCCGGGAATATAATTCACCCAAGAGTGGTCCCAATCCATTTGTACCAATCCATAGCCGTTGCCGGTCATCGGTGACCCGATCGGTAAGCGAAAATTGCCGGTTCTCCCGATCGTAGAGTATACCATTTGGAACATACATCAGAGAAATATCGGTAAAAAAATCGGGTAAATAACTGTTTGATGGCCGGAAATAGGGCGGAAATCGATTGTTCTGCCCCTTCTTGATACCTTGCAGCTCTTCCGTTCTAGGCTGAAGACCAGGGGGCATGGTTGATCTGGATGAAGGTCGCCACCAGCGATCCGAAGGCCAATATTCATCTATCCCACGATTGGTTCGCGCATATAGTTTTCCGTCATCCTGATTATAGACCAATTCAAAAATATTATTACTCCGTAGACCATTGCTTGTGGTAAAAGGGGTATCCCAATAATTACGATATTTTTCATACCGGAGGATACCTCCGTTCCTTGAGCCGAAATAGATATAGTCGTTGTCTATATCTATCGAAGATATATCGAGAGCACTGGCATATGAGACCCAGTCATCAGGCCTGTAGTGGGTACTGCGATCACCTTTGAACGTTTGAACCACCTGAGCGGATATATTTTCCGCCCATACCATTACGGTTAGTAAAAGTCCGCAGGCAACCGGCAGATAGTTTTTATTTATAGAAAGAAGATATGGTTTTGACAACATAGTCTTTTTGTTGTGGCGTAAGTTCCGAATAAATGGGGATCGCCAGGGTCTTATTTGCCGCTTCCTCGGCAATCGGGAAATCACCCGGTTTGTGGCCGAGATAGGAAAAACATTCCTGATTATGGAGCGCAACCGGATAATAAATTTCACATCCGACTTTATGTTTTCGCAGGTGTTCAATCAAGCCGTCACGGTCCGGGGCACTGATTATAAACTGATTAAATATATGACGGTATCCTTCTCTTTTGACCGGTAAATTTATTTTGTCGCGGAGTTTGTAATGTTCAAAAAGCCCGTAATAATCTTCGGCATTTTTTTGTCGTCCTTCGGTCCACTGGTCGAGATCATCCAATTTAACCGACAGAATGGCGGCCTGTAATGCATCGATCCGGAAATTCCCGCCAATAATTTTATGATAATATTTTGGCTCTGCTCCATGCACACGCAATTGTACGAGTATATTTGCCAGGTTCTCATCATTCGTCACAACCATACCGGCGTCGCCAAAACCACCGAGGTTTTTACTCGGGAAGAAAGAGAAACATCCCATGTGACCAATAGAGCCTGCACGGCGACCATCCTTGTATTCTGAACCGATTGCCTGGGCGGCATCTTCAATAACAGACAGATTATGTTTCCGGGCAATTTTCATAATTGGATCCATATCTGCCATTTGGCCGTACAGATGTACAGGTATAATAGCTTTGGTCCTGGATGTAATTGCCGCTTCAATTTTTTCCGGATCGATATTATAGGTATCCGGTTCAATGTCAACGAAAACAGGTTTTGCACCCAATCGGGCAACTACACCGGCTGTCGCAAAAAAGGAATATGGGGTGGTGATGATTTCATCCCCAGAGGTCACATCAAGCGCCATCAAAGCGATTAACAAGGCATCGGTACCTGAAGAAACACCAATACCGAAATGAACCTGTGAATATCTGGCCACTTTTTCTTCCAGTTCGATTACTTTCGGGCCCAGGATGAAATACTGGGATTCGACCACTTCTTTGATAACCGGCTCAATACGATGTCGTAGAGAGGCATACTGTGCTTTAAGATCCAAGAGGGGAACCTGAGTAACCCGGGTTGTCTTTTCTTTGAGTTTGGTTTCATTTTGCATCATATATTCCTTCCCACAGGCAGAGCATTCTGCTTCTTGCTGATCATTCAGTTTCAGACGAATACCGCACTGGCACATCCATCCGACGATTCGTCCCGGATTCCCAACGACCAGAGCATAGTCGGGAACGGCTTTGGTCACTACCGCCCCGGCACCAATAAATGAATACCGACCAATATCATTACCACAGACAATCACGGCATTGGCGCCAATCGAGGCGCCCTGCTTTACCAGGGTCTGCTGATATTCTTCCCGCCGGATCACATGGCTTCGTGGATTGCCGACATTGGTAAAAACCATTGAAGGACCAAGAAAAACATCATCTTCGCAAATCACACCGGTATAAACCGATACATTATTTTGAATTTTTACATTTTTGCCCAGAACAACATCCGGTGAAATAACAACATTCTGTCCAATATTGCATTTTGCACCAATTTTGGAATTTTTCATAATATGAGAAAAATGCCAGATTTTTGTTCCTTCCCCAATTTCACATGGCTCGTCGACATAACTGGATTCGTGTACGAAATAGTCTTTTTCACTCATTACAGAAGCCTTTGATTACTTTTCGGTTCAGAGCAAAGTTTCTTTATGTGAATATATACGTATTCATTCCTGGAGCTGGTGATCATTTCGCCAATCAATCCGATGGAAAAACTCTGCATACCAACGATAACGAGTAAAATTCCTAGAAAGAGTAAGGGCCGGTTGCCGATCCCAGGACCCATAAACCAGAGTATGGTCAGATAGGAGAGTATTGAGGATCCCAGAAAAAATGTAATTAATCCCAGCAATCCGAACAGATGCATCGGTTTTTGTCGGTAACGGGTCAGAAATAAAACCGTCAATAAGTCAAAGAAGCCATCGAAAAAACGTCTTATACCATATTTGGTTTTACCATATTTTCGTGCATGGTGCCTGACCACAATTTCTCCTACCCGATATCCCAACCAATGGGCCAGAACAGGAAGATATCGATGAAGTTCGCCATATACGGGTATTTCTTTTACAACATCCTGTCGATAGGCTTTTAAACCGCAATTAAAGTCGTGAATCTTTATACCGGTCAGAATTGAAGTTATCCGGTTAAAAAATTTGGATGGGATGGTTTTACTGAGTGGATCATTGCGTTTCTTTTTCCATCCTGAGACCATATCATATCCGTCTTCAATCTTATGGATTAAATTTGGTATTTCCTCCGGATCATCCTGTAAATCAGCATCCATAGTAATGATAATATTTCCGCTGGCAAGTTTAAAACCTTCAGAAAGGGCGGCACTTTTACCATAATTTTTCCTAAAACTAATGATTTTGATTTGTGGATTTTTCTGTTTTAGTTCTTTTAGACGGTCCAGTGATCCATCGGTACTGCCGTCATCAATAAAACAAACTTCAAAAGAAAGATTTAATTTGCCGATAACCAGACGAATTTTTTCATAAAGTTCATTAACCGATTCTTCTTCGTTAAGAAGAGGAATAACTATCGATAAGTCAATATTATTGCTCACTGTATAATGTCCCATCTATTTGTTCCGCGCGGTCAGATATTTTGATGCTAAATTTATTCCGGTCAATCGATTCATTCAACCTGATATTTGTATAATATATGGCGATAGCCTGTTTTTCACGGGGGCGGGTCATGGTTATTTTACGCGGAAATATGATATTATTTACTTTTATGTAATCGCCATATTCTCTGATGTATATAATGTCTCCATCTATTCGGCCCTCAATTCGGATAATCTCGCCATTTTGGGGATCTATAAGGATCTCATCAACGATCTGGCCCCGCTGGGTTTTCAGATAAAAATAATCATCCTCGGTATCATAGGTAATAACACGTAAGACGGAAAGATTTTCCCGGGCTGCAAAAATATTTATCAATTCAGCAAGATTTAGTGGAAATTGAAAAAATTGTTTTTGACGAAAATCTTCGACCGAGCCGTTATAGAATTTATTTGCAATCTGATTATTAAAAATAAATCGGTGCTGACCGATAAAAAGGGTTCCGGCATGAATACCGAAGGGTCCTGTTGCGGAAATCAGAAGAGAATCATTGGAATTATATAAAATATTGGCAAAAAAAGTGCCGCTGAATTCTTGAGAGTCAACCGTTATCCGACTCGAGGCATCAAGCGTTTTCAATTGCCGTTGGGTGTTGGAAATATGATCGAGTAACCGGGTAAAAGTTACCTTTTCGGTATCCAGGACAAATTTTGGGCCGCTACACGATATTAGAAGTGTAGCTAAAAATAATCCATACCTGATTTTCATTTGTAGTTCTGTTCAATTTTCCGTTTCAGTGATTCATTGTCCTGATCGATCATTAATGCACGTCGCCAGTAAATCTTTGCCTCTTCAATTCTACCCAGTTTTAAATATACATCGCCGAGGTGCTCAATAACAACCGGACTTTCTTCGCGATTTTCAAGAGATTTTTTTATCCAATGTAGTGCCTGATCATATTGACCAAGTTTATAGTGAATCCATCCCCTGGTGTCAAGATACGCCCCATTATCCGGCTGCTTTTCAACCGCTTTCTCGGACAAGGATAAAGCGTACTCGAGCAGAATATTCCGCTCGGCAAGACTGTAAGCGAAATTGTTGAGTAACAGGTCGTTATCGGGATGAATATGCAGCGCATAGGTATATAGACTATCAAGCGAAACGTATAATTTCATTTCGTCGTAAATTAATCCAAGTGTGGTTATCGCTGTTAAATCGGTAGAATCGATGGCAAGTGCCTGTTTAAATGGCTTGATGGCATCCTCTTTTTTATCCAGCCTATTGAGTGTTAGCCCATAGGATAGCAAGGCGTTCATATTCCTTGGATCGTATTCGATCGCTTTTTCAAATGACGCAAGCGCCTCCTCGTCTTTGCCAAGCCGGCTTAAACTTACTCCATGAAAAGACCAGATAAATGGATCCTCGGGCAGATATTTTAAAGCCCGGCGGTAGTTCTCCTCAGCCAAGACCAGACTATCCAAGTCGGTCAAAGAAAAACCGAGATAAATCCAGCCGACACGATTATCCGGCTCATTCTCAATAATTCGTCTGAAATAGGTGGTCGCCAGCGAAAAATTCTGACGATTCATCTCAATCCGGCCAAGATACTCAAAAACCTGCCAGGGCACAGGGTCTTTACTCAATAAAGGGATTAATACCGTTTCGGATTCATTTATTTTGTCCTGATATAGATATGCCTCAGCCAACGCCAGCCGGTAAAGAGCCACCTCAGGTTTCTTCTCGACGAGGGGGGCAAATATGTCACTGATGACAATCCAGTCATTATTGTTGCGAGCGAGACCGTAAACCCGTGAAGCAATTTCCTCGGCGCCGGGTGTAAGCTTGAGCACCTTCTGATAAGCCGAAATCGCATTTTTCACATCGTTCTGCATATCGTAAGCTGTGGCGAGAACAGTCAAGACAATTACACTGGTTGAATCGGTTTTAAGGTAATCTTCAAATAAATTTTTTGCCGCATCAAAATTTCCGCTACGCAAATAAATTAATCCGGCGGTATGGACCCATTCTTCCGTATGACCGTATAATTTAATCATATCATTATATTGATCGGCCAGGCCCAATTGATCATTGGTTTTGCGGTATAGAAGCATAAGCAGGCTTCGCGAATTATCATCATAGGGATCCAGTGATAATACCTTTTTCAGATTGATAATGGCATTCTGATCATCCTGAAGCCGATGATAACAGTCCGATAAAAGACGATATGTCTCGGCATCATCTGCCTTGACAGTCAGAGATTTTTGAAGATATCTGAGGGCGCTTTCGTAGCGTCCCAATGACATGTGGTTGTCGGCAATGCGATTATAAATGGTATAAGAACTGGAATCATAAAGCAAAGCTTCATAAAATTCGATCAATGCCCGTTCATGCTGATTATCCAATTGATAAAAAATACCAGCAGTAAAATGATCACGGGCTTTTAATTGCTTGGCGAGGTTTTCCGTTGGTGGATCCGGCACCGGAATCTGGCCCGCACAACCGGCGAGAAAGACGAGAAGCATAAAAATATTTAATAAAAACGCGATTTTTTTCATAAGTAGCCGAATAATTTAAATGTGAGAAAAAGCAATAACAAGTTTAAACTAGGATATATTCATTGCTTTCATGTATTGATATCTTTATTTTCACGGCTTAATTTATAAATTCATTTGATAACAAAATGTTCCCAATATTATGAAACGTAGAAAACGAAACAGTCGTACTGGAACACGCATTACGCCTATCCAACAGCAAAATGCTCTCGGCAAAGATATGAGGCCGTCTTACAAACCACCGATAATTAGGTACGGTAAGTGGATTGTGTCGGTTTTTGTAATTATCGCCTGCGGGTGGTATATCTGGTATCTCAGCCAGGATTTACCTTCTCTCACACGGCTGGAAAATATTGATCCGGCCCTGGCCACCCATGTCTATTCGGCAGACGGCGAAATTATAGACAGACTTCCATCGCAAAAATCGAACGATAGCACCGTATAATAAATTCCCTGAACATCTTGTTCAAGCCCTGCTGGCTACCGAAGACCGGCGTTTCTTCGATCATTGGGGGGTCGATATCCGCGGTGTTGTAAGATCGGTTTTGGTTGCGGCAATCCGATTTGAGCGTGTCCGCGGCACAAGCACACTTACCATGCAGCTGGCACGAAATCTCAATGTAGGATTTGGACTGGAACGCACCTGGACAAGAAAAATACAGGAAGTACTTACTTCGATTCAGATAGAACGTACTTACTCAAAGCAGGAAATAATCGAAATGTATCTCAATGTAAATTTCTTTGGCAGTAGTGCCTATGGGATACAGTCGGCCGCGCAAACATTCTTCTCCAAAAATGTGGAAGATCTGACAATTGAAGAAAGCGCATTAATGATTGGTGTTCTCAAGGGTCAATCTTTATATAATCCGATAAGTAATCCGGAACGGGCGGTAACCCGTCGGAATATCGTCCTTTGGTCAATGTATGATTTTGGCTATTTGACAAAAGCCGCATATGACAGTCTGATGAATTTACCTCTAACCGTGCAGCCATCATCTGAAATACACAAATTATCGCCCTATTTCACAGAATATGTTCGTCAGCAGTTGAACAAATTGCAAGACTCGTTGGATGTCAACGTTTATGAGGATGGTTTACGTGTATATACCACACTGGATACGCGTATTCAAAAATATATGAATATGGCTATCGATTCAGTAATGCCCGGTTTTCAATATCGGGTACGAAATAAACCATCGCTTTTGCGACTGAAAAACACAACCACTCCACCGCTTTCGGATTCGCTTTTCCGGGAATTGACCACCGTTCAGATAGGATTTATATGTATTGATCCCCATACAGGATATATTCTTGCCATGGTCGGGGGACGGGATTTCGAAAAATATCAATATAACCGTGCAATCCAGGCCCCCCGGCAACCAGGATCGGCTTTTAAACCATTCGTATATATCGCTGCCATTGACAATGGTTATAATCCCTCCGATGAATTTTTGAACCAGCCCTTTGTGCTGATCAATCCTGATGGAACACGATGGACACCGCACAATTATGATAACACGGTTTCAGGATTAATGTCGCTAAGAGACGCACTCAAAGGCTCAAAAAACCTGGTATCCATCCGATTAATTCAAGAGATTGGACCTGAAGTGGTTGCAGATTACGCCAAACGTATGGGAATAACCACAAAAATCCGGCCGGTTCCTTCACTGGCGCTGGGTTCTTCTGAGGTTTACCTGCAGGAACTGGTATCAGCATATGGTATTTTCGCAAATAATGGCGTGCATGTAAAGCCTATATCAATTTTAAAAATTGAGGATAAAACCGGTAATCTGATCTATCAGGGCCGTTCACCGGGAGGGGAGGTGTTGAGTCGTGAATCAACTCAAATTATGCGGGATCTGATGGAGGGGGTAATCAGAAATGGCACTGGATTTGCGATTGTCCGGGATTATCATTTAAATGTACCCGCAGGAGGAAAAACCGGAACTACCAATGATTACACCGATGCATGGTTTGTAGGCTTTACGCCTCATCTTGCCAGCGGGGTATGGGTCGGATTTGATGATCCGCAGTTATCTCTGGGATCCGGCGAAACAGGCGCACGTGCAGCGCTTCCATTTTGGGGAAAGTTTATGAAGATGGTTTATGATTCGCTGGATTTTCCGTATGCCCGGTTTGAAACATCCCCAAATGTTGTGGAGGTTGAGATCTGCAAAACGACAAAAAAGCGAGCCGGTCCATATTGTCCGGAAACGATAAAAGAATCATTCATACTTAAAAATGCACCGACAGAAATGTGTGATGAGCATACCGGCAGACACTTTATCAACAAAGACAGACGCCGGCGGTTCTAGCCGGACTCCATTTTAAGCGGGGAATTATCTGCGGAGTCAGCGCAACCAGGTCTGTGGATTTTCTGTTTGCTGATTTGAGAAAAGTGCAAAATGCAGCTTTGCCCCTTCCAGCGAGCCGGAATCACCGACCGAGCCAATAATATTTCCCATTTCAACCAGTTGATCCACTTCTACCAGGACATCCTCAAGGTGTGAATAAACAGAGTAATAGCCATCACCGTGATCAACAATGATCGTATTTCCGAAACCTGAAAGGTATGTGATCATGCTTACTATTCCCGTAAAGATGGCCCGCACATTTGTACCCAAATCAGCTCGGATATCAATTCCGGTATTGTTAATCGTCGTTTTTAAACGTTCATCCCGCTGTCTGCCATATGCATGAAGAACTTTACCCTCAACCGGCCAGGGTAGTTTTCCTTTGTTTTTCTTAAATTCTTTTGTGTTAAGTACAATTGAACGGCCAGGCTTACCGGTTTCCTCACTATCACGCCGCTGTCGCTCGAGAGCCAGGATGATCTGATATCAGCTTCTGATACTCGGTTTCCGCATCAGAGAGTTGCTCGTTTAAATTTTTGCGATTCCATTGAAGTCGGTTTATTAGTACTTTTTTTTCATTCTTTCTGGAGAGATAACCCGTCTCCTGTCTGTTTTTTTCATCGATTGACTGCTGCAATGCAATCCGCTGAGACGTCAGATTCTTTTCCAACATTTGTATTTGTGCCACTTCATTTTTAATTGAATTCAGCAAACGTCTTTCCTGGTCAGCGAAGAATTTATAGTATTTCAGTCTGACCAATGATTGATTTATGGATGCGGATTCAAGAAGTAACATTATATCCTGAACGTTGCCCCTTTTATACAAATGAACCACCCGTTTTTGATATTGTGCCCTCATGTGAGACAATTTATTCTGACGTATATCCAACTTTTCACGGGTGCCGGAAACTTTATTGTTGAGAAGCCGGACCTCGTTACGCAGTAAGCGTTTTGCTTTGCCGATTAAAGAAAGTTCACGATCAATTGATTTTATCTGATCCAAAGCTGAGCTGGATTTGATATCAGCGCGCTGAATTTCCTTTTTGATTGATTCTATTTCTTTTTTGACATTATCCAGAGCCGAACGATTCTTGCGAAGTTGCAGATCGACCGGATCCTGCCCCAAAATTGCAGAAACGAATAATAGGATGAAGAGTATCACATACTTTATCATAGTTCGACCAATACAGATATAATATGAGACGGATCCAGTACTGGATGTACTATTACCGCATAATCGAATCTAAATTTAGTTAATTTTAAACCAAAACCCATACTAAAAGATTCAATCCTGTCCTCGATCCCGACGCGCAGGATGATTGCGGAAAACGGCCGGTATCCGGCTCCGCAGCGGATATCAGGCTTGAACCGACTTTCTTTATTAAAATCTATGGTAAAAAAAAGGTCGTCATCCGGCAAATAACAAAGACCCATATCAAAACTTTGAGGTAAGGGTTCTTCATAATGTCCAAGGGTGGGTTGATTTAGATTACAAAACATAGCCCCACTATAGAGTTTATCACTTATTTTTGTGGATACAGAAAGGTTGATTCCAAGGGTACTTGCCTGGCCATAACCGGAGACGGACAAATAAAAAAGTGACACGCCCAGACCTAAAGAGATCGATTCATTGATCTGCCGGGAGCCAGCAAGGAGAATTTGGGTTTCCCGGTATAATTTATTCCCATAATAATGTACCCCCCATCCTATGTGGATGGGACCAACCGGATGTATACCACTTACGTCGGCTTGCCTCAGGTCGGAAATACCATAGAATGTGCGATAATTCAGTGTGATTTTACTTGTCTGATGGTAAACCAGATTGGCCGGGTTATAATAAACCGGATACTCTGAATAAGGGAAAGCGGTAATACTGTTGTTAAGCCCCAGGGGCTCGGCACCGGCGGTCAGTCGTTCAAATGAACATTCTCCGGATGTGTAAACGAGCAAAAGTAGCAATATGATCGGTATTCTCATAGATAAAATTGGGACAAAATTAATGCCAATGGTAAAATTGTGGAATAATTTTGCGGAAATTAGAATTTAATAATATTAAATTCAGCTTGATCTAAAAAAGGTGAATATTTTGACAAGCCGTCAGCAGAAATATCTTAAACTTATCTGGCATCTGGAAGACCGATATGATAGTGCCCGAATCAAACACATTGCGGAGCAACTTCAGGTGCGGCCCCCTACGGTGTTAAGCATGCTGCGGCAATTACAGGATTCAAATTTTATAACCTACAACCGATTTAGTGGCGCAACACTAACTATTGCCGGAAAAGAGAAAGCCGAACAACTTATTCGAAAACACCGGCTGATCGAGTCTTTTCTCATGCAGGTATTGAAATTAGAAGAACCTTTGTTGCACGAGGAGGCGGAACGTCTTGAACTTGTCGTCTCCGATCGATTGATTGGCAAAATTGATGAATATCTTGATTACCCGAGGACCGATCCACATGGATCCATCATACCCATGGCAAGCGGAATAGATCAGGAAATTGCATTAACTGATGTAGAAACGGATATTCAATTTAAAGTTATCAAAGTGCCGATGCGTGGAGCCGAAAAGGAATTTTGTCATCATAACGGGTTCATGCCGGGCAGTACGTGGAAGGTAGCACAAATTGGGCCGGGTGGAGAAGCATTTTTGATACAGGATAACGAAAAAAATTTTCTTGCTGTATCGGATCATCTGGCCGAAAAAATCCGTGTTTCAATCGTTGATAGGGCGTAAATTTAAAAGTTATTCAAAGGATAGGTATCAAAATGTATGAACCGTTAAACGCATTAATATGGGGTCTGGTTGTGCTATTTGTGGTGCTGATAATTTTCTGGCCCCGTTTTGGTCTTTTAGCGAGGTATCTGAAAATACGTCAGGGGAACATTCGTATTCTGGTTGAAGATGCCCTGAAGCATTTATATGAATGCGAGCGCAATCAGACACCATGTTCATATAAAAGCCTTGCCGGTGCCCTTTCAATCTCAACGGAAAACGCCACAAGGATCATGAAGCAATTAGAGGCCACACGGCAGGTTATATTTGATAAAAATGGTTTCGTACTATCACCGGAAGGTCGAAATTATGCCCTGCGGATGATCCGAATACACCGGTTGTGGGAACATTATCTTGCGGAGCAAACCGGTCTACCGGAGACGAGTTGGCATACTGAAGCTGATATTCGAGAACATCATGTCAGTGAGGAGAAAGCTGAGGAAATCAGTCAGATGCTTGGAAATCCAAGATATGATCCGCATGGTGATCCAATTCCATCGGCCGACGGTCATCTTCCTCCCCAAAGAGGGATACCGTTACAACGGCTGGATGATCATGTATTGGCTGAAGTTGTCCATATTGAAGATGAACCAAAAGAGATATATGCCGAAATTTTGGCCCGGGAAATTTACCCGGGGGTGCAAATAATGAGAATCGGTGATGCAATGGAAGGAGTAGCCGTGCAGGTTGAGGGACGGGCGGTAAATTTACCGCACCTTTTGATCCAGAATATATCTGTAAGGAAAATATCTCCCAAGGCAATCATTGAAGGCGCTCATGATTCATTGGATATTTTAAATGTTGGTGAAGAGGCAGAAGTTGTGGGGTTGTCAAAAGCATGCCGCGGTCACCAGCGGCGACGTCTGATGGATCTGGGGGTGATACCCGGAACCGTTGTTGTACCGGAAATTGAGAGTTTGGGCCGGGATCCACGTGCATACAGAATTCGTGGCGCCCTAATCGCCCTGCGGAAAGAGCAGGCACGTCAAATTTATATTCGAAAATTGAAGGAGGTCGCATAAATGTCGAGTGCATGTGAAACCTGCCCGGTTCATCATCTGGGCAATTTAAAGAAACTTGGCGTAGATATGGATTCATGGGATTTTGTTCTGGCGGTCGCCGGAAATCCGAATGTAGGCAAAAGTACGGTCTTCAACGCACTAACCGGTTTGCGCCAACATACCGGTAACTGGCCCGGAAAAACCGTCAGTCGTGCCGAAGGTGGTTTTGTCTATAATGATAAACGTTTTAAAATTGTCGATCTGCCGGGAACCTATTCATTACTTTCGATGAGTACCGATGAGGAAGTTGCCCGAAATTTTATTCTGTTTGGTAAACCAGATGTTACCCTGATCATTATGGATGCCACCCGACTGGAACGAAATCTCAATCTGACCTTGCAAATTTTAGAAATTACCGACCGGTCTGTCGTCTGCCTGAATCTGATGGATGAGGCAAAACGACATCACATCGATATCAATGTGAGAAAACTTTCCCGGGAGTTGGGAGTACCGGTAATTCCGACGAGTGCACGACAAGGGGATGGTATCCCGGAATTATTACAGGCCATCGAGGAAGTTGCGACCGGTCAATATGTATGCAAACCACACCGGATTGTAAGCGGATCCCGGCAACTTAAATCCGCCATAGATCTTCTTGTAAAAAAAATAGAGCAGAGTTTCAGCGGTTTGAGCAATAGCCGCTGGGTTGCCTTGCGGCTGCTCGAGGGAGATCCACGTATTGTTGAAGCGATAAAGACGGGTGAATTACAAACGCTGATTAATCAGAGTGAACTGGAACCTCAAACGGTCGCAAATATCTCGGAATAGTTATGTCATCTCAAAAAAATAATACAGAAGATATTCTCAAAGCAGCCGACAAATTACGCTGGGAATTGGGCGAGAACTTTCATGATGCTTTACTGGAATCGATTTACCAGGATGCAGCGAAAATATCGGATATTACGGTCACATTTCAGAAAGAAAAACCAAGATTTAACTGGGATACATCACTCGACAAAATATTGACCAGTCGCTGGACCGGATTTCCGACAATGTTTATACTTCTTATGATGGTTTTTTGGGTGACAATTTCAGGCGCGAATGTCCCCTCTGCACTTCTGGCGGAGCTCTTAATCGATAAATTTCAACCGATACTGAAGGGTCTTGCCGGCGATATTGGTTTTCCCTGGTGGTTGAGTGGTATATTGATTGATGGGATGTATCTGGCCATGGCCTGGGTGATCAGTGTTATGCTACCCCCCATGGCAATCTTTTTTCCGATCTTCACGTTGCTTGAAGATTTCGGATATCTACCCCGGGTGGCATTTAATATGGATAAATTGTTTCGGAAGGCGGGTGCCCATGGTAAGCAGGCACTTACCATGGCCATGGGGTATGGATGTAATGCGGCCGGGGTTATCGCCACAAGAATTATCGATAGCCCACGGGAACGATTGATCGCAATCATAACCAATAACTTCTCATTGTGTAACGGCCGCTGGCCTACCCAGATTCTGATCGCAACCCTCTTTATCGGATCACTGGTACCCGGGGCAATGGCCAGTTTTATTTCTGCCGGATCGGTCGTTGCGATCGCATTACTCGGTGTTGCGCTGACTTTTATTACATCCTGGTTTTTGTCAAGAACTTTTTTAAAAGGTGAAGCAAGTACTTTCAGTCTGGAGTTGCCACCATATAGACCACCACGAATCTTACGTACGCTTTATACATCACTGATCGACCGGACAATATTTGTCTTATGGCGTGCCATTATATTTGCTGTTCCTTCAGGTGCAATTATCTGGCTGGTTGCCAATGTGAAAATTGGTGACATTTCAGCGGCAGAATATTTTATCAACTCCATAGACCCGATTGCATTTATTTTGGGATTAAACGGGGTTATTATTCTCGCCTATATTATAGCCATTCCGGCAAACGAAATTGTGATCCCAACGATTCTCATGCTGACTGTTCTCAGTACCAAAGTTGCCGGTGTTGGCGAAGGAGCCGGTGTGATGTTCGAACTTCAGGATCATCAGGCATATATGCAGGTTTTCCAGGCCGGAGGATGGACCCTATTAACAGCAGTTAATCTGATGCTATTTAGCCTGGTCCATAATCCCTGTTCTACGACCATTTATACGATCTACAAGGAGACCAGAAGTATAAAATGGACGCTTGTTTCGACATTTATGCCGGTAATTTTGGGACTGGCTATTTGCTTTTTTGTAGCTCAGATCTGGCGTTTAATAGTGGGTTAAAAGTCCCGGAACCGATCAGTAAATTCTAATATAATTCTGCATGACCAGCCGGACAGGGAACTTGATGAAAATCGATAATGCTGTCCGGGATGGGTGACATACCATTTTACCGGCGATAAAAAAGCATAGCCCGGAATTAATCTTATATTAATCCATAAATCCTGCTTTCCTGGTCGGATAATCTCAATGACGATATTGCTTTATGCTTGTCAATTACGTAATTTATGTTAAACATATATAACAAATGTTAGCAGGGTATTAATATGAGGCAGGACTTTTGGAAAAAATATGATGAGACGGAACTCACTCACAGCAGTGTACATCACCTGATGGCAATCGACAGTCTGAAAAAACAGCAGGGTTATGCCCGGCTTGTCGATGTTTCGAATCACCTGAATATTAGCCGCGCGAGTGTATCGATTACCGTCGGTAAACTAAAAAACAAAGGTTTTGTAGCTGAAGATAAAAATAGATTTTTAAATCTTTCTGAAAAAGGGGCTGGTATTGTAAACGCCGTTGTATCAAAGAGAAAAGTGGTTGAGACATTTTTCCGCACGGTTTTAAAACTATCGGATACCATGTCCGAAATAAATGCCTGTAAAATAGAACATCTGCTTGATGAAGAAGCCGGGAATAAGCTTGCCCGCTTTATTTCCTTTTATCAATCCGGTTCCAAAGAAGCGGTTTCGTTCAGGTATGCGCTTGCTGATTATATTGAAAACGGAGCCCAGCCGTGACATTGATGGAATTAGAACGTGGCGAAGAGGGGACAATTAAGGCATTTATTGGTGAAAACAGCCACTTGATACGACTGCAGGAGATGGGTATGTCAAAGGGTACCTGCTTTAGAATTGTCCGGTATGCGCCCCTTGGAGATCCAATTGAGATCAAAGTGAGAGGCTTTCATCTCTCTATACGTAAAGAACTTGCAAAACAAATTATTGTTGAAAAAAAGGTTTAATATTGAAAGCCACGGCTTATTCTAAGCAGCCGCAACTCCGAGGTCAAATCACCGCATCACGTTTTTTGATTATGGGTAATCCAAATTCCGGCAAAACCGCTCTGTTTAACCGGCTTACCGGCAGGCATCACAAAGTCGGAAATTTTCCGGGGGTTACTGTTGAACAACGAATCGGCTACCTGCGAAATCGTAATATCAGGATTGACGATCTTCCCGGCACATATAGCTTAAAACCCCAAAGCTTTGATGAAGAAGTTGTTACCAATATCGTACATAGCTGGCGCCAGAAAAATCGTCGACCTAATGGAATAATCATTATTGTCGATGCAACGAATTTTTCGCGTACGATCTTTCTTGCTCTGCAAATTCTTGACTATGGAATCCCGGCTATACTGGTGCTCAACATGATCGATGAAGCGCGTCATCAAGGTATCCGGATTCAGGTTGAAAAGTTAAAAATACACCTGGCGGTAGAAGCCATAGTAACAACTTCGGCTAAAACCGGCGAAGGGATCGACAATCTGATCAATGAAATTGAAAAGCTCAGCATAAAAAATACACACAGAAACCCCAATCGCCCTATTTTGTTGAATATTGAAGAAAACCTGGCTCCGATACAAGAACTGGTTGATATGATCGGTAGGCGAAAAAACGAAGATAGCCCAAATCCAATAATTGAAGCCATTCGTTTAATTGAGAACGATACATATTTTAAGACAATGGCAAATTATTTTACGGACGTAGAAACAGCGGAAATGCAAAAGTGCATAAAAAAAACCAGAGAGCGATTGCACTTACATGGGATTGTTCACACTACGCTAGAATCAGATCTGAGATATGGTTATATCGATCGGGAATTGTCTCCGTTGCTTATTCAGAATGGCGGCGCGCATACCGATTTAAGCGAACGGATTGACCGTCTTCTAACGCACCCGATCTGGGGGATTGTTATCATGATTGCGGTGCTGGGATTAATTTTTAATGCCATTTTTTCATGGGCAGAATATCCGATGAATTTGATAGAGGGCGGTTTGGTCAGTCTTGTTCACTACACTGAACCGTTGATTACCGATGTGGTTTTAAAAAGTCTTATCTTTGATGGTATCATCGCCGGTGTGGGTAATGTGATTATTTTTCTTCCACAAATCTTGCTGCTGATCTTCTTTTTGGGAATTCTTGAAGATACCGGATATATGTCACGCATGTCCTTCATGATGGATAGGATCATGAAAAAGTTTGGGTTGCACGGTAAATCGGTTCTACCAATGCTCAGCGGATTTGCCTGTGCCATTCCTGCCACAATGGCAACCCGTACGGTGGAAAACTGGCAGGATCGACTTAAACTTATTATGCTCATACCCCTGATGAGTTGTAGTGCCCGGCTGCCTATATACACGTTGCTGATTTCAGCCTTCGTGCCGGATAAAACATATTTTGGCATCGTCAGCCTACAGGGCATGACTTTACTGAGCGTTTATATTCTTGGATTTTTGACCGCATTACTAATAGCTTTTGATCCTAAAGTTTTGGCGTAAAAATGGATCGGGTTTTCAGTTTATTATGGAATTGCCACCCTATCGCAGACCGCTTTTACAATCGCTCTGGTGGCGGGTATATCATGCCGGAAAAATTTTTCTGATTAATGCGGGTAGTATAATCCTTGCAGTCTCAATTTTATTGTGGTTTCTGGCAAGCCATCCACGCTCAGAAGATTCAGGGGAGCCGGTACCGGTTGGAAAAACATATATTGGCACGATTGGAAAATATATTGAACCGGTCATCCGTCCGCTTGGATTTGACTGGAAAATTGGTATTGGACTGGTTACCTCCTTTGCTGCACGAGAAGTGATTATCAGCACCTTTGCTACCATTTACAATATTGATGCCAAGGAAGAAGAATCTTTAATTCCGGTCAAGGATGCTTTGATAGCCGACCGATATCCCGATGGCAGACCGGTTTTTACTCCGCTGGTTGCCCTTTCACTGATGGTATTTTTTGTTTACGCAGCACAATGTATGTCGACCTTTGCCATAGTAAAACGGGAGACTAATTCCTGGAAGTGGCCGGTTATTATGGTAATCTACATGAACATACTTGCTTATGCAGCGGCCCTGATCGTTTTTCAGGGCGGAAAATTACTGGGAGTAGAGTAAATGAGCGAAATCATTTCCGCCTGCCTGGTTGTTGTTTCCGCTGGCTATATTATCTATTATATAAAAAAAACAATAACCGTAGGTGAATTCTCATCAAAATGCCGGAGCTGTTCACTACTAAAAAAAGGTCGATAATTTCCCAAAAAGCTCTTGTCCGCTCATCGTAAAGTTAAAACTTCTCGTCGTATCGAGTCCACAGATCATCACCCAGTTGCCAGGCATGTTCAACCACTTTGTTCCCCCATTGTAAGGCATACTCGGTGAGAAAAGCCCTCGCTTTTTCCGGATCATCCCGATATAATTCCAAGGCTTTTTGTTCCAGTTCCGTCTGCGCCGAGAAAAGTTCCATTTGCATTGGCCGCCAGATGGTGGTCACATCCTTGCGCATATCACCCCAGCGCTGGGCAGCCAGTGTTCCCAGTCGGTTAAATGCCCACCAGGCAGATTCACGGTTAAATCCATTAATGCGACCCGGAGTTTTATAAGATGGGGCCAAATCGGTTATGCCGCAATACAGCGGAACATAAATAGATGTTGCCACATTATCGAAAGCCAGCCATACGAGACCGCCGATGTCATCGGGCAACCAGTCGCGGGATTGTGTGATCGTGGCATACATCGTATACCAGCGGGCGATTGTTCGTTCACCGCGCCATCCCCATCCTCCATTGATCCGGAAAAGTTTATTCATATCGTATGGCATAAACGGATTTGCAAGCGGTGAAATTTCTGTCTTTCCGTCTTCGTTCACCCAGGTCAGATCCTTGACAAAATTATATGGGGTTCCTTCAAAGTAATCCTGAAACATCAATACAACGGTATTTATGCTGATTGCTGAATCCGGTTTGACGGAAAAAGGATAATTTTCAGCATTGGCATCCAGATTAAGCGATGGAGCGGCCAGAGATAATACACGCCATTCCCTGCGTCGGGCAGCAAGTGAAGTCCGGCCATCGGGGGCATAGGCATAACAGAATTCAAACTGACCGGACTCCGGGTTCCACCACCCGCTGTCCTGCGCGACCGAAAATACATTCTCTGATGCCATAAAATAATCGGGATTTTCAAGATCAATATATCTGATCCGGCTGGCATTTGCATTTACACTGATGTGATCGTCCGGTACACGTTGTGCAGCCCAGATGGAACCAACATTTTCTCTTCCCGGGACCAACGATTTCAAAATGCCACACTTCATTTGTATCGGCAATGGTCAGACATTCCCCTTCATCATTCCATCCATATTTTTTGGTAAGATCACCCGCCATTTTAATCGCTTCACGGGCAGTTGTACACCGTTCAAGCATTAACCGAACCAATTGTTGGCAATCGATCAGACCCTTCTCGGATTGCAAGTGTTTCGCGACCGCCAAAAGTGGATTCGCCGATGGCCAGTTGCTGATCATTCATACAGGGGTAAGCGGTATTGATAAAACCATGGGTATGTTTGACCTGGGGGATATCACCGGTGGGAACGTATGTATATGTCGGCATTGCCAGTGAGTCATAGGGTACGCGTTTTACCATTGTTATTTTGGAATCTTCCGGATGATCAAGAGCCGGTTGAATATCAATCCATGATCTGGTGCGGTGGCTGTCACAGGTGTGAGATGTAACCACTGAGCCATCCGCCATCGCCTTTTTGCCTACCGTTATCGATGTGCATCCGTCAGGATAACCGCCTTCCCAGTCGGATTTGTCCTGTGCCATTAGGATTACGGGAATCAAAATAAGTGGGATCATATGGTGTCGCATCTGCATCTTTTCTAAACCTCCTGTTGATTATTTTATGTAAGAAACTCCGAATCTAACAAAAACGAGTTGAAAATTAAAATCGTTTTTAAATTAAGAGGAAAATCCAAATTAATTTTAAAAGATTTTAAAAAGATAACCGGCTTAATATTCTTATGCTGATATAATTAAGTCAGGTTTATCGGTTTAAATAAAAATATAATCGATCAGTCGAAAGTAATCTGGGCATGTGTTCTGATGTAGGGAACATTCAGAAAATCAAGAGCATATTCATTGACCTCATCACCAAGACTTATAAGCAGCTCCTCCGGCAATCCTTGCTGCAATACACGAACATAGGGAATGATTTCATAATCACCCGACTCGATTGATCCTGCGAGAAACAAATGTTTAGTTTCTTTTTGTGTTACGCCACTAATGGTGTAACCTCCGGGTTTGATACTGAGTGGATCATATAATAAAATTGGCGGTAAATCAGAATTCAGCCTTTTTAGATAATATCCGCGTACAAACTGATCCCGGTCTACCTGTGTGATGATGGAAACAAAACTATCAATAGATACCATTTTCAACAATATGTTGACCTCCTGATTTATGCCGGAGGCAATCTGATGAAGATCAACAGAAGTTTCAATATCAATCATTTTTGACAGTATAATCGGTTCGTCGAAGTGTCCATCGGATGTTATATTTTGTTGACCGTACTCAAACTGACCATTCCTGACCACCACTCCTGCTGTCCGGAATTTATAATTTCCAACATAAAAATACACGGTATAAGAGCCGTTTAGTCCTTCATATTGGGCGGTTTTGGGAATTCTGAGTGTAAAATTCCCGGCACTATTGCATCGGGATGATATCTCCAGATCCTGGACCCAAACATATGCGTTTTCCGGGGAAGCCTGATCAGAAAGGCTGACATGACCAGATACAACATATTTGTCCTGTGCTGTATCATCTTCCCCAAAAAAGGGATTATTGGTGCATTGCGAAAAGAGAACAGGCAGAATCATCATAAGCGGTAAAAGATGTTTCATATTAAATTCCAATCTCAATACTCCAGTCCGAAAGTCAGATAAAAACGACGATCCCGTATGGCGATGCCTTCGAGTTCTGTGTCATCATCAAGCACATTCCGGGCGGAGAAGTTGGTAAAAAATTTGAATCCCCAAAGCTCAAATATTTTACTGAGATGAGCATCAAAATTCTGATATCCCGGAAGCAACAGGCCGACAAATTCACCGTTGCGATCCCGGATCAGGGCAATCTGTTCGCCTTCTTTAAACCAGTGGATCTGGAATGAAAATCCGGCATGATCGATAAATATATTGGTGATCAGTTTACTATCGTATTTGAACGGAAAAGCCGATTTATCGGAAATAGCATAATCAGACACGCCCAATTCGATGGCGAGTTTCTTCATAAAAAAATATCCGGTCAAACGGCCTTCAAAACCTGAAATATCAGCCGTAGCCACATTATCGTAAAACGTTATCGGTAAGCCGGGAATCTGGTACATCCTGAATTTATTTTCATAAAAGTTCATAAAATAATTGGCCTGAATCTGCCATCCGAAAAGGGAGGTCGTCCTGTCCGTCTCGCGCAGAATATCTATTCCGATATCCAGACCACGGTTCTGCTCGGGGTTTAATGAGGCAAAATTACCCGGAGCATTTGGATCAAATACCCGGGGAATACTTAGCTGTTGATACAAGGTTGGGAATTTAATATTGGTACCATAATTGAAATATCCGGTAAACCGATAAAGTCTATGAAGACCGGATAGATTTGCAGCGAATTTTAAAGTAGACCGATCCCAGCGGGTAGATTTAATAGGATTAAAATCCTCAGCCGGCCCACGATAAGATATCTCCTCGGGCGTATTATCCACAAGATCGTATCGATAGCTGAAATTGAGGTCAGCTGCTTGAAATACCTCTGATCCGGTAGGTGTATGGAGTTTCAAGATCGAGGCAAATCCGTGCTTCAACGCGCTATACCGGGCTGATTCAATCCCCACCGGGACGGCTGAGTCACGAATATCGCTGAATATTAATTTGGCATTCTCATATTGGTAAACCAGGAGCCATGTGAATGGATTTATCTGAAGAACTTTCTCGATATGGAGATTACGCCGAGAGGTATCAAAATCTCTTTGAAGAAGGTTGTCAAAGGAATTGATGTTTTCTTTTTTTACCAATGTTTGAAGAGATGCAACAAGATTTAACCCGGTCATAAATCCAATATCGCCCTGATATCGCATTGACCCCATCTGGCTCTGGTTATCAATCGATTCATCGTAACGCTGATCGGTGAAATTGGTTTTAGAATTTATATAATTCGCACTAAACTGATTTGTGGTCAGATTACCGTCACGATCTTTGAAGAGATAAACCATGCTCCCGGAATGATAAAACAGTTTATTCTCCAAATATTCAATGTTTTCCGGCTGATCAACATATTTTCTTTTGGAAGCACCCTGTTTATAATTGTACGAAATATTAAATTGATTTTGACAATTGTGGTTCAACTGGACATTCCAATCACCCGAATTATATGTTCCAAAACGTTGTGAAGCGCGGAAAAAATAATTGCGGTAGGCTTTTGGAATAAAATTTACGACACCGGAAAAGGCATCCGGTCCGTATAGTGCTGTATTGCTTCCCTTAATAATCTCCACCTGTTTTATATCTTCCAGGTTTATCAGCGAAAGATCAAAAGTATTGTCATAGATATCATTCATCTTTACGCCATCATACATAATCACGACATCTTCGGGATTACCAGCGCGGATTGATATCTTTTTTTCTCCGGTCAACTGTTCATCAACCTGAACACTCTGTTCGGTTTTGAGCAGATCGCCGGCATCGGTATATCCCTGAATTTCAAATTGTTTTGCCTGAACCACGGCAATGGCAAGTGGTATGTCTTTGATCGCATCTGGGGTTTCTTTATCGGCTTCAACAGTGATTTCTGACGTCTGAATGATCCTGGGCTGAAGATAGAAGACATCTGTGTCAAGAACATCGATAAGGGGTAAAACCAATGTATCAAATGCGACGTGTTCAAAGCTGACGATCATACCCTCTTTTGGGTCAGGAATGATCAGTATGAAATATCCTTCGTCATTTGAAGTTGTCCCGGAGCCGTCTGAAGATAAATATATATTCACGTTCGGGATCGGCATATAGGTATTGGCATCTCGTACGCGCCCCCGGACGGAAATCTCGGTTGCCGCAAGGGATGAAAATAATAAAGTGATCAAAATTAAAAGAACAGGTATCCGGATCATAAATATAAATTCCCGATAAAAAGACATATTATGGAGAAAAGACTGATCATAAGTAACATTAATTATGGCGTTTTTCAAGAATAAAATCAAATTAAAAAATATATCCGGAAGACCCTGGGATATAAATTATGCATTCGGCACCAATTGGTGCCCCGTCTGGCATTGTCGGTGGCCCCGGGATTTTAAAGTGCTGCGGATCACGGTTGAACCGATCGATCTGGTATAACATGTGCCGGTATAATACCTGCCAGTCAGCATCTTCGAGCTCCTCCACCTGTTCTTCAAGAAAGATCCTGAGTTTCTGAATTGCACCATACGCGATCGCCTGTACCATCGGGCTGGTGTCTGGATATACGGCTAAATTGAACAAATGGTTCAATACCTGCCGGCAGACCAACTGCTGATAGGCGGCCTTAATGCCAGTCATGGGCTTTTTATACCAGGATTGAGCGAGAACGGTGGATATAACTTCCTCTAATGAGGGATTGGCATGGTCTCTTGCGTGATATTCAAAAAGACGTGCCGCACGTTCCGGATTTAATATTAGCCCAATGGTATGAGCAACAGAGGTTTCTGCCGCATTCAGAGGGTCGAAAGTTAATCCGGTCCGGCTAGGAAACATCTCCCGCCCACGGGGAAAACCTGGCGGTCGGGGTGGCAGGAGTGTCAGAATATTCTCTGAAAGTTGCAAAAATTCGGGTTGAAGGGTATTGAGCAACGCATTGAGGGCAGAACGCTGGAATGCCGGATTGACAAAAACCGTCTTCATCGGAACGAGCTCGCGCAAAGCGTAGCTATAGTTTAAACCACCCAGGACCTTGGCGGCCGCTTCCACCTGATAACGATGCAGCAGATATATGGGCACCAATCTTTCTTCCAGGGTCGCGAGCGGTTCACCCAGACGAATGGACTTTTCGGACAGTTGTGTTAATACAACCGCCCGCAGGTTGATGAGACGGTTTAGTTCGGAAACAGCATTATCCCCATTGTCCCACAAGTGAGCGGCCGGATGGGCACTGGATGGCGGACGGGCATCGGAATCGGATAGAAATAAAAGACCCTGGGCATCGCCAGCCTTAAGTATGGCAGTGAGGGCAGAATCCATATTCTGTTGAGCTGAAAACTGGCGATAACCATACTCAATGGCAATTTTATCCCAGATTCCAATTTTGTTTGTATACGCATCAGAAAGATCCGGTTTCCCTGAATCACCAGTGAGAATAAGAGGGTGTGGATAATCCATTACAGAAGCACGATTACTCATGCTTGCCGAATAGTTATGCATCAATCCAAGCGTATGACCGACTTCATGGGCGGAAAGCTGGCGTAAACGCGCAAGTGCAAATTTTTCCAGTTCTTTTGTCCCGGAATGTTCATCTGTATAAGGAGAAAGCAATCCTTCGGCAATCAGAAAATCCTGTCGGACGCGCAATGAGCCCAATGAAATATGCCCCTTGATAATTTCGCCGGTACGCGGATCAATTACAGCATCGCCATAAGACCAGCCACGCGTGGAACGATGTACCCATTGGATAACATTGTATCGAATATCAAGAGGATCGGCATTTTCGGGCATAATTTTGACCATGAAGGCATTTTTAAATCCGGCAGATTCAAAGGCTTGATTCCACCAGCTGGCCCCTTCAACCAGAGCACTCTTTATCGGTTCAGGGACACCCCGATCAACATAATAAATAATGGGCTTTACCGGCTCACTGATGGCCTTGTCTGGATCTTTTTTAATCAAACGGTGTCGGGCGATAAACCTTTTAGCCAATGGCCGCTCAAATGAGGTGGCATAATCATTGAATTCAATTCCAAAGAATCCGGCCCGGGGATTAAAGGGGCGCATTTCATAGCCATCATCCGGCAATTGGATAAAAGAATGATGCTGAAAAACACTGATAATCGCTGGGGTAGGGGTGACCTGCCGGACATAGGGCCCGGGGCTTTTCCCGGTAAATGTGAGCAAAACCTCAAATTCACTGTTGAACGGGAAGTTTTTTGTCGCGTCCAGAGCAATAACGGATCGGGATGGATCAAGCGCATATTCCCCTTCCTGCATTTCAGCAAGCCGTTCAGTAAGATTATGATTATCCTGAAGGAGAAAGTCGGTAAAATCGAGCAGTACACGTTTCCCATACTCAGCTTTAACCATAAAACCACCAATTACTGAAGTTACGAACGATTGTTGAACCGCGATACGTTCTGCCGGTTCGTCAGTCAACGCACGATAGCGATAGTTTGGTTGGATCAGGAGAACCTTGGGGCCGGAACGCTTGAAATACACAATCCTCGATTTCCCAATTTGTCCGCGATCCAGCCCGATATCATTAGAACCAATTCCCTGACGCAATGTGTTAACATATAAAAATTCTTCTTCCCAGGTATTTACTTCAAGCCATATTTTTCCGCCCTCAGGATCCCAATAGTAATTAAAGAAGCCGTCATACTTTTGCATATTTTTTGTAAAAAGTTGAATTGGATCGGATATTTTTTGAGCGAAGAGCGGATTTATGACCGGGAGTGTAAAGATCAATAATACCAGGTTTTTAAGTAACATGCTTTATCCTCTCATTCTTGTTTAATGGATACAAAGGTTGGATACTTAAATAGAAAGCATGGATCGAGCAGGATTATTTCATAACACCCCGAAAAAATTCAAACGTTAAAAATATCTGTTTAGAATCAATATTGATATCTGAGCTGAAGTCTGAATTCTGTTTTAATATTCCCCTCAATTAGATCGTTACCGCTCCCGATTGAGTCGACATCGTCCATTGTGATTCGCCGGATTCTCAGCCAGACGGAGAAATTTTCCAGCGGCTCAATCTGCAAAAGAATATACCACTTATTTCCACTCCCGTACAGGGGAACGGTACGGAGAACACCCGGTACATCATTTTCAAACTCATAGACTCGCAGACTATAGTCCCATGTATGAAAAAAGCTTACCCGCGTCATGATCTGAATCAAACGATTCATCTGCCACCGAAGATCCTGAAACATAGCAAAACCAATCCGATGGCTCCAGTTTTTATTTGAGCTCAACTCAACTCTGGATCGGTAACGCAGATCGTTGGAGATCCGGGTTTCCAGATTTACACGTAATTTTTGTAAAAACGTACGGGACAATTTCCGGTCATGTTGATATCTGATAATCAAATTTGTTTCAGAAGAAGTTCGAACCTGCAGTTTGAATAAAAACTGTCGCTTATACCCGGGGAAACTGCTGTCAACCGGCCGGTATAGGTCATTTTCAAGCGTCCATGCCAGGTTCAGAGACCATCGAAAGGATGGCCGAAAATAAAGACGCAGGCGGAAACCCAGACAGTTGGAGGGAAATCCGGATGTTTTGCTGGTAATGCGGCCGAAAGGGGCCATAAATTCCGGCTCCAGTGACCACACAGTGATCCCCAGTCGATTATGTTTCCGGATAAACCCTCCTGAGAACTGGTAAGCATATTTTCCGGGCCGGCTGACGGCAAATTCCCCCGTGAAATAATAATGAGCAGAAATCATCCGCGTAAAAAATGCGTGATTGTCAAAGCGACCACCTGAATAATGGTAATAATTACGGTGCACCATTGATTCACTGCGTGAGCGGAAATTGTAAATAATCGTCGCCTGCATCGAAGACCCGGTGGCGATCCAGAAGATCCTCACCCACCTCGACACCAAAGACCCTTCCGTAGAACCCTCCCGGTTGCCGCCCGCTCGGGCGCCACCGCAGGCGAGTTTGTTCTGATCAACCGCCTACCACCCGTCCCACACGACCAGCGCTGACCCTGATGGGCCCGGCAAGGCAGCATTCGGCCTGACGGTCAGAATCCCTCCGACAATCGCTTTCGCCTGCGGCCAAGTCTCCGGCTCGGGAGGCTGGGATCCCGGCCGACATCGCGTCGAATGCGGGTTGACAGCCGCCTGACGACCCGAGGATACTCGAGGGACCTGGGGAAAAGAGCGTTTATGCTACTTATCCGCACTTTTAGGTTATGAGCGCGCGGACTGAGTTGCGAATAAGCGAATACGTGTTTCACGAATGATGCCTTGCAACACGTTTTGATTTGCGCGTGATTGCCTTCGCGACAGCAATCCAGTTGTTTAATTTATTAAATCTTTCCCCCAGCGCGTCACACTTGCGACAGGCTGGGTTGCCTACTCTTTTCCGAATCGGACATTTTCCGAATAGGCCATTTTCTGTATTCGCCATGTTTCGAAGTGGTTGCGTTACGAAACCGCAATAATGGCCTTATGTAACAAATCTAAGCCTTCTTTTAATTGCTCATCCGGAATGGTGATGGGTGCCAATATCCGTATGCTGTTTGCATAAACACCGCAGGACAAAACAATTAATCCTAATTCAGCGGCCTTTTTCGTCGCGGCTTTGGTGCGATCCGGATCGGGTGTGTTTTTGCTGCCGCGCTCAATGAGTTCAAAGGCGACCATGCCACCTAGGCCACGGATCTCGCCGATGCCGAGGTTGGCATTTGTTTGCCATTGTGCGATGGTTTTCTTGCAGTGTTCGCCCAAGTCTTGTGAGCGCGTTAAAATGTTTTCGCTTTCAATCACCTCAATAACCGCAAGTGCCGCCGCACAGGCGACCGGATTACCGCCATAGGTGCCACCCAAACCACCGGCCGCAGGTGCGTCCATGATGTTGGCAAGACCCACCACGCCAGAAAGTGGAAAGCCGCCGGCAATGGATTTCGCGACCGTGATGAGGTCAGCTTCAATGGGCATATGTTCCATCGCAAAAAACTTGCCGGTACGACCAAAACCGGATTGCACTTCGTCGGCAATAATCAAAATACCGTGCTCGTCTGCAAGTTTTCTTAAGGCGCGCATAAATTCAGGTGGCGCGATTTTAAATCCGCCTTCGCCTTGAACGGGTTCGAGTAAAAATGCCGCGACGCGGTTCGGTTCGATATCGGCTTTGAATAGGTGCTGAATATCGGCGATGGCTTGTTCTATGGAAACATCGTGATAGGGGTGCGGAAAGCGTGCGTGATAGATGTCAGAGGGGAAGGGGCCAAAACCGATTTTGTAAGGCACAACTTTGCCGGTGAGCGCTAAACCCATCATGGTACGGCCATGAAAGCCGCCACCGAAGGCAATGATGCCGGGGCGTTTGGTATGCGCGCGCGCAATTTTTACCGCATTTTCTACGGCCTCTGCGCCGGTGCTTAAAAAAACGGATTTGCAAGGGCCGGTGATAGGTGCAAGTGCATTGAGTTTTTCCGCGAGCGCGATGTAAGGTTCATAGGGCATGACTTGAAAGCAGCTATGGATCACGGCATCGAGCTGTTTTTGCACGGCGGCCATAATTTTAGGGTGGCGGTGGCCGGTATTCATCACCCCGATGCCACCGGAAAAATTAATATAGCGCTTGCCATCGGCGTCCCATAATTCGGCGTTTTCCGCTTTGGCGGCATAGAGATTGGTGGCATGACCCACGCCTCGGGCAACGGCGCTTTCGCGGCGTGCCTGTAATTGCTGGTTGTTCGACATGAGCTTCTCCGCATCGGGGTGTTTAATAAATTAAGCGTCAATGGAGGTGGTAGCAAGTCTGGCGGCTTTAGTTTTTTATGGTCCGCGCGGTTACGTTTTCAAACTAAAACATGACATTGCTAGCTTTCCGTATCC
>CAVQJT010000004.1:0-264707 GCA_963712885.1 Calditrichia bacterium | reverse complement strand
GCCGACGCTGGCGACCAGGACAGCACCGGCAGCCACATCCTTGGCCCGGCGGGCCAGTTCATTGTATTCAGGCGAGACCAGGTCGACCACCACTTCCAGCGCCGTGTTCACCAGTTCAGCGAACAGCACCAGAATAATGGAGAGTGCCAGCAGGGCAAACTCCATCAGCGTCAGCCGCAGGGCCAGAGCCGCAACCAGCACCACCACGGCAGCCAGCAGGTGAACCAGCATGTGGCGCTGGGTTTTGACCGCCCAGAGAACCCCCTCGATGGCACAGTTAAGACTGCCGAGGAAACCTTTCGGTCGCAGCGGCGCGTTCATTCCGCCGGCAGTTCCGCCCTGATCAGCGCGAACAACTCCTGTTCGCGCTCCTCCATGCGCCTCGCCTCGGCAGCTGTCCCGCGCTCATGGTCATAACCGAGCAGGTGCAGGGTGCCGTGCAGCAACAGGAAACACAGCTCATGAAGTGGCGGCGTGCCGGCCTCCAGAGCATCGCGCGCTGCCGTCTCGGCTGAAATCACCACATCACCGAGCAGGTCGGCCTGGACACCGGCACCCTCCCCCTCCTGCATGGCGAAAGAGATCACGTTGGTCGGCCGGTCTTTGCCAAGCCAGTCGCGGTTGATTTCCTGAATGGCGGCATCGTCGACAATCAGCACCGACAACCGCGCATCAGGACATCCCGAGGCGCTTAAGATTTTCCGTGCGACGCTTCTTAGCAGGAGCTTTGGAACCCTCACCTGCCTCTGCCGATTTTCGATCACTATCTTCATCGGTTTTCTTCGGCCCCTTCTCGCCCCGTTCCTTGCTCACCGGTTCCGGGTAATCGACCCGATGGTGGAAAATCCCCCCGAGTACCCGGTTGAAGCTTTTGGCGATATTATGCAGATCCTTGAGGGTCAGTTCGCATTCGTCGAGCTGGCCGTCACTGAAAATATTATTAATGATCTTCTGCACCATCCCCTGGATTCTGCGCCGGGGTCGGGTCGGTCAGGGTGCGGCTGGCAGCCTCCACCGCATCGGCCAGCATGATCAGGGCCGCCTCGCGGGTCTGCGGTTTCGGTCCGGGGTAGCGGTAGTCGTGCTCGTCGACTTCACGCTCCTCGCGCTGCTTGGCCCGTTCGTGAAAGAACTTCATCAGGCTGGTGCCGTGATGCTGCTGCAGGATGTCGATCAGCTCTTTGCCCAGGCGCTGCTCGCGGGCCATCTCCAGGCCGTCCTTGAGGTGCCCGGTCAGGATCAGGGCACTCATCGACGGCGCCAGCTTATCGTGCTTGTTCTCGCCGCTGCCGACGTTTTCAATGAAATAAAGCGGTTTTCTCGCCTTGCCGATATCGTGATAGTAGGCAGCCACCCGCACCAACAGCGGGTTGGCGCCGATCGTCTCGGCTGCCGACTCGGCCAGATTGCCGACAATGATCGAATGATGATAGGTGCCGGGGGCCTGGATCATCAGTTCGCGCAGCAGCGGGTTGTTCATGTTGGCCAGTTCCACCAGTTTGAGGTTGGTGGTGTACTGAAAACCGGCCTCGACCAAAGGAATCAGGCCGCTGACGAGCAGCGCGGCGAGCAGGGCGCCACACGCGCCCATCCCCAGTTCGAACAGCAGCCCCAGGCCGAACTCCTGACCGGCCACCAGGTGAATGGCCAGGATCGCCGCCATGTTGAACAACGCAAGGCGCAGCCCGGCCCAGTACATGGAGGTGCGGAAGGTCAGTTGCCGGACCCAGTGCGCCCCGGCCAGGCTGGTCAGCAGTGCGAAGAGAGCTGAGTTCAAAACTGTTGCCGAAGAGAAATCCGCAGATCCCCGCCAAGACCATGCTGAAGATCAGGGCCACTTCGCTGTTGAGGACGATGCGTACCAGCATTGCCCCGGCGGCAACCGGAAAAGCGTAGTGATAAGCCCAGGAGTCGATGTAAGGGAAGGCACTTCCCACGGCAATGGCGACGAAATTCCCCAGTTTGAAAATCAGCGTCAAGCCGACCAGAACGATCCCGATAAAACGCAGGTCACGGTTGGACAGGACGATATTTACGGATATTGCGGCAGCCGAAGCGGTGCGTAATGAAAAGCAGGATAAAGCAACCGAGCAGCAGTCCGAGCAGGTGACTGCCCATCACGGCACGACTCCCCTGCGCCCGCAGCGCGTCGAGCTTGGTGATCTGCTCGGCACTGATCCGGTCCCCTTCACGAACCAGGATCTCGCCGCTCTTGACCTGGATCAGCACCTGCTGTACGGCCTCACGGGCAGCCTGCCGGCGACTTTCGGTTTCGCTCTGATTGTAGGAGATACTCGGCCGCAGCACCGCCGTCAGCAGGTCGCCAACGGTTTTGCTCTGTATCGAGGTGAAGTGACGGTTACGGAACTCTTCCTTAAGGAGATTCTGCAATTCGGTGGCACCAACCACCGGCTCCCCGACATCGGCAGGTCGCTCCTTGAGGCTGGTGACATTGCGCAGGACGATGCCATGTTCGCGGTCACGCTCGTACATGCGCAGATTGCCGACCACTTTACGGCTGTAGAGCCGGCCGATCAGTTCAACCAGCCACTTCTTGGCTTCCCCATCCTGGGCCAGCGCCCGCAGGGTATCGACCTGCTCCACCGGCAGATGCAAACCGAACGCCTTCTCCAGTTCATCCTGGAGCGCCTCGTCTGAAAGATTGCGCCGGATTTCGTGGTGGACATAGTCGAAGATCTCCGCAACCCGGGCGGCTATCGCCTTGCCGGTCTGCGGATCGAAATCGTAAAGCACCGGCACGCTGACTTCCGCGGCCGTACGCTTTTTGTCGGTCAGTTCCTCGTCGGCAATCAGCAGGTCGCGAGGCGATTTGATGTCACGGCGGGCCACATCACCGGGGTCGTAGTCGGGGAGGAAAAACTGTCCCTTGGGGATGATGATCAGGGTGAGGACCACCACCAGCAGCGCCATCAGCACGATCCGTTGCCACCCTTCGTCGAGACCCAGGAAGGCGACCAGGCGGAGATAACGGGAGGCGGAGGGAGATGGCGCCGGGGTGCCGGGCGGCAGCGTTTCGCTCATGATCGGGGGATCCCTCGCGCGGAGGCAGCTTCGTAGGCTCTCACGATCGCCTGCACGATCGGATGCCGGACCACGTCACGGTCGGAGAACCGGACGAAACGAATCCCCTCGACAGCATTGAGCACCTCGATCGCCTCGATCAGACCGGAAGCCCGGCCGCTGGGGAGGTCGATCTGGGTAATATCTCCGGTGACCACGGCCCGGCTGCCGAAGCCGAGCCGGGTCAGAAACATCTTCATCTGCTCCGGGGTGGTATTCTGCGCTTCATCGAGAATGACGAAGGCATCGTTGAGGGTACGGCCACGCATGAACGCCAGCGGGGCGACCTCGATCACCCCGTGATCGATCAGCGCCTGACCACGGTCGAAATCCATGAGGTCAAAGAGCGCATCGTACAGGGGGCGCAGGTAGGGGTTGACCTTTTCGGCGAGATCGCCCGGCAAAAAACCGAGCTTTTCTCCGGCTTCCACCGCCGGGCGCACCAGCACGATGCGACTGACCTCCTTCTTCTGCAGGAAGGCCACCGCCATGGCCATCGCCAGGTAGGTTTTGCCGGTTCCGGCCGGACCGATGCCGAAGGTCACCTCACCGGAGCGGATCGCATCGACATAGCTCTTCTGCGCCAGAGATTTCGGGGCGACCGCCTTGTTCCGCGAGGAGACCACCACGGTATCGAGAAAAATATCGACCAGGCGGGCATCGGGAGCGGCACGCAGGATGCGATCGGCGTACTCGATGTCGGTCGCCCGCAAAGAGTAACCCTTGGCAACCAGGGCGTATAGCTCTTCGAGCAGGCGCATGGCGTGCAGAACCTGCGGGGCCGCCCCGCTGACCCGGGCGGACGGTCCGCTGGAGCTGATCTTCACCCCGGCCAGATGCTCCATCTGACGGAGATTGCGATCCTGCTGACCGAAGAGGGTGCCGGCCAGGCGCGCATCCCCCGGCGTGAAATCCTGCCGGAGGGAAGTCGCCTCCAAGGGGTTTGGGTGATGAGTCGTCATCGAACTTTTGATAATAACACCGTGATCAGCCGGAAGCAATTGCATCGAGAGCGGATGTTCAGCGCCAACTCTGCGCCGTTCCTCGACGGGAGAGCCACTTGACCAGTTCCAGTACCGGCACGACACTGACCGAAAGCGCCGCGATGATCCACCAGTCGACGGCACTGAGCGCATACGTGGCGAACGGGGTTTGCAAGGCGGGCAGATAGACGATCAGCAGCAGCAGCAGCAATTCCCAGAGGATGGCCAGGTTCAGCCAGCGATTGGCGAACGGGCGCTGCATGACCGAGAGGTGGTCGGAACGGAAGTTGTAGGCCTTGCAGAACTGGATGAGCACCAGCGAGACGAAGGTCATGGTCATCGCCTCCTTGATACTGCGCCCCGAATTCATGGCCCAGACAAACAGGCCGAGATTGACAATTGTCGACCAGAGGCCGCCGGCCAGCATCAACAGCACCACCGGCCGGGTAAAGATGCCGCGACGGGAGTCGCGCGGCTTACGATGCATCAGGTCAGGCTCGGGAGGATCGACGGCCAGGGCCAGGGCCGGGAGCCCGTCGGTCGCCAGGTTGACGTAGAGGATCTGCACCGCCGTCAGCGGCAGCGGCAGCCCGGCCAGGGCCGCGCCGGCCATCAGGCCGATCTCGCCGATATTCGAGGAGAGCAGATACATCAGATACTTCTTGATATTGCCGAAGATCCCCCTTCCCTCTTCCACGGCAGCGACGATCGAGGCGAAGTTGTCGTCGGTCAGGGTCATTGCGGCTGCCTCGCGACTGACATCGGTGCCGGTAATCCCCATGGCCACGCCGATATCGGCCTGTTTCAGTGCCGGGGCATCATTGACTCCGTCACCGGTCATCGCCACGACCAGCCCGCCCTGTTGCAAGGCGGTCACGACGCGCAATTTATGCACCGGCGAGACCCGCGCATAGACCTCGATTTCGCCGACAGCGCCGGCCAGGGCGGCGTCGTCCATCTGCTCCAGATCAGCCCCGGTAACGACCCGCCCGCCTTGCAGCAGGTCGAGTTCTTCAGCCACGGCCCGGGCGGTCACCGGATGATCGCCGGTGATCATCACCGGACGAATCCCGGCGACCCGGCAGGTGGCAATTGCCGCCCGGGCTTCAGGGCGCGGCGGATCGCTCATCCCGACCAGCCCGAGGAAAACCAGCCCATCATCGGCCTCGTCGGGAGTTGTCGCCGCACGCTCGGCGATCGCCAGGACCCGCAGCGCGCGACCGGCCAACTCCCGGGCCTTGGCCAGCAGCGCCTCACGTCCGCCGGCTTCGAGCGCGACCACGCCATCCGCCGTCAACTGCCGGCTGCAGGCCGGGAGGATCACTTCGGGGGCCCCCTTGACGCAGGCGAACGACCCGGCGGGAGAGGCATGCACGGTCGTCATGCGCTTGCTCTCTGCCGTAAAGGGGGTCTCGGCCAGGCGCGGCGCCGAATCGAGCAGTTGGCCATGGTCCCAGCCGGCCTTGACAGCCGCCACGACCAGGGCCCCTTCCGTCGGATCGCCCTTGATCTGCCAAAGATCACCGGCTTCATCTTTGTCCAGACGGGCGTCAACGACCAGGGCCGCCACCTGCAGGAGCCGCATCAACTCGGGGCCGGGCACACGCTCCACCTGGTCCAGCAGGAACTTGCCTTCCGGCGCATACCCCGCTCCGGTCACTTCCCATTCGCCGTCGGCGACGACGATCGCCCGTACCGTCATTTCGTCGCGGGTCAGCGTCCCGGTCTTGTCGGAGCAGATCACCGAGACGCTGCCAAGCGTTTCCACCGCCGCCAGACGCCGCATCAGGGCGTTGCGCCTGACCATGCGCTGCACCCCGATCGCCAGGGAAATGGTCACCACCGCCGGCAGGGCCTCGGGCACCACCGCCACCGCCAACGCAATCCCGAAAATCAGCATCTCGATGAAGGGCTGCCCGCGCCACAGTCCAAGGAGAACGATGATTGCCACCACGGCAAAGGCGGCCCGGGCCAGCAGATGGCCGACCCGGTCGAGATTCTGCTGCAGAGGCGTGGTGCGCGTATCGACCGTTTCCAGCAGCGTGGCAATATGGCCGAACTCCGTATTCATCCCGGTGGCGATCACAATCCCGCTCCCCCGGCCATAGTTGACTGAGGTCCCGGCAAAGGCCAGATTGGCGCGATCGCCAAGGGGGAGCGCCGGATCGTCCAGCGTCGTCGTAGCTTTGCCAACCGGCAGCGATTCACCGGTGAGGGCCGCCTCGTCTACCTGCAGGTTGGCCGCCTCGATCAACCGCAGGTCGGCCGGGACCCGGTCACCGGCATGCAGGACCACGACGTCGCCCGGCACGAGTTCGCGGGCAGGACGCTGACTCTCTACGCCGCCGCGCCGCACCGTGGCATTCGGCGCAGCCATGCGCCGCAGGGCATCGATGGCCCGTTCGGCCCGGAATTCCTGGAAAAATCCGAGGAGCACCGCAAACAGGACGATGACCGCAATCGCCGCCGCTTCGAGGCCATGCCCGAGCAAGGCCGAGGCTCCGGCAGCGACCAGGAGGATGACAATCATGACATTACGGAACTGGGTGGCCAGCAAAGCCCCAGGGAGAGGCCCGCTCCGCAGCTTTTAATTCATTGGGACCGGCCTCGGCGAGCCGCCGCTCCGCTTCGGCCTGGCTGAGACCGGCAGTGATCCGTACTCAGATGCCGGCAGACCTCGTCGGCCGTAAGGGTATGCCAGGAAGGCGGAGGAGATCGGGGCGGTTCAGGGGGATGATTCATTTAGGAGAAGAACCGGAGGCCAGCGCTCTGGCGCGGCGACGGGCCTGCCAGAATTCGCGAACGATCGGCAAAACCGAAATGATGATGATCACCAGGATCACCAGGGTGAAGTTTTTTTTCACTATCGGCAGATTGCCGAACAGATAGCCAAGCAGACCGAACCCCCAGACCCAGACGATGCCACCGATGGCGTTGTAGGCCCAGAACCGGCCGTAGTGCATATGGCCGACCCCGGCGACAAAGGGGGCGAAGGTGCGGATGATCGGCACAAAGCGGGCAAGGATGATGGTCTTGCCGCCGTGCCGCTCGTAGAACTGCTGGGTGCGCAGCAGGTGCTCCTGCTTGAAGAAGCGGCTCTTCTCCGTGAACACCCTGCCCCCGACTTTGCGGCCGATCCAGTAGTTGACGGTATCGCCGAGGATCGCCGCTACGGTCAGCAACAGCAGCAACAACCTCAGATCGAAGGCACCGAGGGCTGCCAGTGAACCGGCGGCGAAGAGGAGCGAGTCACCGGGGAGGAATGGAGTCACCACCACTCCGGTTTCGAAAAAGACAATGGCGAAGAGGATGCCGTAGCTCCAGGCACCGTGATTCTGCACGATCTCCAGCAGGTGGCGATCGATGTGCAGGATAAAATCGACGAGTTGCATCATGATAAGTACCAGCCATCCCTTGTTGACATGTTTTAACGATGCATATTTACCAGACTTGCTTAACTTTCGCCACCGGCTTCTCCCGGGACTATCTATTCTGAGTCCTTGCGGGGGAGTCTGACTGCGCCTATAATGTGCCTCCCCGGCCGCTGGCACATCGCCGGGAGCGAAGGAATCGCCCATGCCGTTTGGTAAACGTCTGAACAAATATTTTTTTACCGGCCTCGTCGTTCTCGGCCCCCTGGGGCTGACGGTGCTGGTGGTGCAGTGGATCGTCGGCATGATGGACCGCGCCATCCTCGGCCTGCTCCCCAACGCGCTGCACCCCACCGCCCTCACCGGCTGGTCGATTCCCGGCCTCGGCGTCCTCGCCACCTTGTTGCTGGTCCTGCTGGTCGGGATGCTTGCCTCCAACTTTTTGGGGCGGACGGTTGTCACCTACTCCGAATGGGTTTTCAGCCATACCCCGGGGATCAAGGGGATCTACAATCTCTTCAAGCAGGTCACCGACACCCTGTTCGGCAAGGACAAGACCGGCTTTCGCAAGGTCGTGCTGATCGAATACCCGCGGCGTGAGATCTGGACGGTGGCGTTCCTGACCGGATCGACCCGCGGCGAACTGCAGCGCCTGGCCGGCCGGCCGATGGTCAACGTCTTCGTGCCGACCACGCCGAACCCAACGTCCGGATTTTTCCTGCTGCTACCGGCCGAGGACGTGGTGGAACTGCGGATGACCGTTGACGAAGCCCTGAAAATGGTGGTTTCCGTCGGCATGGTGGTGCCGCCGGATCGAACCGCCGTACTGGGCGACGAGGACGGGGTCTGATTCATGGGGGTCAAGGTAATCGCCAGCAACAAGAAGGCCTGGCACGACTACTTCATCGAAGAGGTGTTCGAGGCCGGGCTGGTCTTGCAGGGGACCGAGGTCAAGTCGCTGCGCCTGGGGCACGTCAGCCTCAAGGAAGCCTACTGCCGCATCAAGAACAACGAGATCTTCGTCGAGAACATGCAGATTCTCCCCTACACTCAGGGCAACCGGGAAAATCACGAGACTCTGCGGGTGCGCAAACTGCTGCTGCACACTGCCGAAATCGCCAAGCTGACCCGCAAGGTCGAGGAAAAGGGGCTCACCCTGGTTCCGACCAAGATCTACTTCAAGGAGAGCCGCGCCAAGTTGGAAATCGGCGTGGCGCGCGGCAAGAAACTCTACGACAAACGCGAAACCCTCAAGCGCAAGCAGTTCGAGCGCGAGGCCGACCGCGCCATCAGAGATCGCTCAAAGTAGCGGTGGCAACAAGTTGAAAAATTACAGGTTTTGTGCGATAGTGTAGTTGAGCCTAGGGACCAGTGAGCGGTCAAAGCAATAAGACAGGAAACGACGTCTGTTTCCGGTCACCGTGAGCTGTTCCCTATCGCTTTATGGTGCTTGACGAGGGTCCGGATCGGCCGGCACCGTCGTCTCGACAGAGAGCAGACATTCAAGGGGGTGCCCAGGTTTCGACGGGGATTGGAAGCGCAGGTTGCATGCCGGAGTGGGCTGGCTCCGTAACAAGCCCAACACAACAAACGCCGACAACGACGTTCGTTACGCACTGGCCGCCTAATTAGGCGACCACATCTCGCTCTTTTCGCCCTCGGGGGAGCCGGGATGTCATTTAGAGGGCTAGTTTCGGCAAGTGCCTGTGGTGCCGAAGCGAAATAAAGCAGGCTCGCCCGAAAGGCATCCCGTTCGTGGGAGATCCTAGGGTTAACTTAAAACGCGAACTAAGCATGTAGACGCCTGATGTGGATGATTTTCGGACGCGGGTTCGATTCCCGCCACCTCCACCATTAACTAATCCGGCAACGTCCGGTGAAGGCCAAAACGCCCCGTGTAAACGGGGCGTTTTGCTTTTGCATTATCCTGTAGTGTCTTCCCTGGTACGTGCAATTCTTACCCAGCGGGCGACGTCGAAAAATCCAGAGGTAAAGCAAGAACTTGTTACAAGACAACAAATGATGCGTGCGGTAGTTGCCTGCAGGCAGTTCAAAATATCGTGACATTTGATAATAGCGTACTCTGGTAGCGCACAGGCTTCGGGAGCAAGGGTAACGTCACTCGGGGGGCTCCGGTCAAGGTCCGGGGCGAGGAGTGTCCTCAGGGCGGGATCTTTTGGGCTGGTCTAAAAGATTAGAGATAGAAAGCAAAGATAATGTTTCTCACAGAAAATTTCTAGGCAGAGACACTTTACATTCGCCCGATAAAACAAGTAAAAGCTTTCGGAGCACATTAACGGCAAAATGGTGAGGGAGGGATAATGCGCCAGAGTACTAGGGAAATCGCCACAGAGTTGAAGCTTTGGATACGTCAAGTTTTTACGCTGAATAACTGCTGGTTATGGACACCGGGACTGTCAGGGATAATCCTACCGTCTATTTGGTGTACAGCCTCAATTCGCAAGCCTTCCTTTTACAGAGAGAATTTCACGAAACGATAGCGCCTTATATGGTTGCATCCATAGTCTTTTTACTGGTCATTCGAAGCATTATCACCAGCGATAAATTGATAATATATCTAACATTATTGGCAATTGTATTTTTTATACGTGAGCTTGACGACACTGCCGTTCAGCTCTTCGGTGTCACTACGGAAATGAAAACAAAGAAGCTAGTAAGCGTCTTGCTGGTGGGAATGGCAATCTTGGGTATTGTTTGGCAGAAAGTTCTGTTTGCTTGCCTGAACAGTCACAAGTTTTTTAAGCTTCTGCTCTCAGGAATGCTCTTTTCATACTTTTTCTCTCAGGTTATTGCTCGTCGTGCTTTCCGGCATGTTCTTCCAAATGAAAAAGTCCTGCACATTGCCATGGAAGAAACTTCGGAAACCTTGTCCCATCTGTTGTTCTTGGGCATTGCAGTCTGCAGTTATTCCATCTACAGAAAATACCAAAAGGGGGCCGAAAAAGAGCCCTAAGTACCTGCAGCACAGAATGCCGGAGGTTCAAATTGAATCGCCTCTAGTTTCATAGACACTCATGACGCCCATAAACATGGCGCCGACGCAAGCGTCTTATGAGTCGCGTTACGGATGCAGATCAGGCCCAGTGACCGGCGGAGGCCGGTTCTCACAAACCCTGCGTTATGAAACACGGCCATCCCCCACCAGATGGCCATTTCTGTTCGGATTAAAAACCTACTCGAAAAGGGCTGTCAACCGAAAGGCCGATTTTCCTCCCACAACCCTGCAAAACAATGAATGGCCCCTTCAAAGCGGAGAGGCCATTTCTGCATTCTTTTGAACATGTATTATAGTACGATAAAAAGACGGTAGGATTGTAACTCAAGAATGACTCGTATTTGTAAGGATTTTAAATGAAATTTCTCACGAGCCAGTTATTGTCTTTTCTTCTCCCGGCAAGCACCCGCCCAAATATAAGGGCCCTTGTAGTTTATTCGCTCCTGCTGGTAGCAACAGTTACGATCTATGCCGCAGGCTTCCACTTTATCATGTACCACATTGAAGGGCAGGAGCACTCCTGGGTCACGGGGATTTACTGGACTCTCACTGTCATGACCACTCTTGGGTTCGGCGACATCACTTTCCACAGCGATTTGGGACGCCTTTTCAGTATAGTGGTTCTCCTCACCGGCGTTGTGCTGCTTCTGATCTTGTTGCCGTTCGTCTTTATTCGCTTCTTTTACGCACCGTGGATCGAGTCCCGAATGCATTTCCATGCACCCAGGGCAGTACCTCCGGGCACACAAGACCATATCATTCTATGCCATCTCGACAGCCTAGCCTCGGAATTGATGGCGCGACTTCGGCTTCACAAAATCAAGCACTTTGTCATTGAGCCGGACCCGGTCAAAGCGACGCAACTGCACATCGACGGCGTGCCGGTGGTGACTGGCGGAGTGGAGGACCGGGCCACCTACGAGGCGTTGGAGGTGGCACAGGCACGGCTGGTGGTCGCAAACTGTGCAGACACGATCAATACCAACATCATCTTGACAATCAGGGACCTTTCTTCTCAAGTGCCAATCGCTGCAGTAGCGGAACAAGAGCAGTCCGTCGACCTTCTGGAGTTGAGTGGCAGCGATCACGTTTTGCCGCTTAAACTTCGTCTGGGGGAACATCTCGCAAAACGTGTCAACGCAGGACATTTACAATGTCATGAGGTCGGACGGTTGGGTGATCTTGTCCTCGCAGAGTTTCCGGTGCACAACACTCCTCTGGTCGGTCGTTCTTTACGTGACTTAAAGTTCAGAGACACTTTTGGAGTAAATGTTGTGGCGGTATGGGAGCGTGGCCGTCTGGTTCCAGTAGCGCCTGACACCATCCTTGCCGATGGAAGTTTTCCTGTCGTAATGGGATCGGAAGACCAGATCACTAACCTCGACACTTATCTTGTGATCTACAACACCAATTTCAATCCAGTACTTGTAATTGGTGGCGGCAAGGTGGGCTGCGTCACGGCTCAGTCCCTCCGGCGCCGTGGAGTTGCCGTTCACATGATCGAGCGTGAGGAAGCCCTGCGAAGTTCTCTGGAAGGGGTCGCTGACAAGTTGTTCATCGGTGACGCAGCTAACCTGCAATTACTCATGGGGCGGGATTGGCTGAAGCTCCCAGTGTGCTGCTCACCACGAATGATGACGCCATGAATATTTATCTGGCGGTGTATTGTCGTCGCCTAAATCCAGATCTCAGAGTCATCAGTCGCATTACTCATGAGCGTAATATTGAAGCGATCCACCGGGCTGGTGCCGACTTTGTGCTAAGCTATTCTTCTTTGGGAGCCGAGTCCGTGATGTCGCTTCTGCAGCATCGGGAGTCGGTGATCATGGGTGAGGGATTTGACCTCTTTTATATACCCGTACCTGCGATTCTGGCCGGACAGACTCTGGCGACCTGCCAGTATTCGAGCCCGGACCGGTCTCAACGTGCTGGCACTACGTCTACCCAACGGTAATGTCGTACCGGTGACAGCCGGGACGATTCTCGAGCCAGAGTGTGAGCTGGTAATGTTGGGGAGTGAACCACAGCGCCGGGATTTCACAGAAGCGTTCAGATGAGGATCGAGAAAATCCTGATTGAATCGCCACCAGATTACTAGCCACTCCTGACATACACAACGCGCGCCGCCGTAAAGGTCTTATGAGTTGTGTTGCAGATAGCAGGTTCAGATAGTGGCCGGCAGAGGCCGGGTCTTAAGAATCCTGCCATGCAAAAGATGGCCACCCGGTTCCCCAGGTGGCCGCTGCTCTTGGTGTCGTAACTATGGAGTTCAATTAGGCGCCGGTCAATCGCTCAAAAAATATATGCGTTCCTGAAACGTCCGAAAGCACGGAGGAACAGTCCGAGTTCAGATCCCGGGATCAGACTTTTACTTGCAATCCAGCTAAGGCATAACGGCCCTATGGCACTTAACACTTTAACTACCTTTAGCCCGGCCAATCGACGGATGCTTGCGCTGCTGTTTGCTAGCCACATGGTCTGGGACCGCGAGCATCCCAGGGTGCATGAAACCATCCTTCCCGGATATGCTGATCCGGCAGATAGCGAAAGTTGGTATTATTCCAGTAGTCGGAAAAATGTGCCCGGGAATAACTTACCCGTCTTTCAAATTCAGCTTTTAATTCATTAACTTCCGTTGTCGGCGTAGGGTCAAGCGATTTCCAGTACTTGCGTTGCCATTCCTTTTGATCGAATTCATTGGTCAGTTGTCTGAATTCTTCAAACATATCTTCATCCATGATATGCCACAGGGCAAATTTTTTAACTTCCTCTTCTGTCCAATCATTATCTTTTCGTAACATCGATCGATACTGTTCATATCGCTGGGTGTTAAACCAGAGGATGCCGTCTCTTGCGGGTGGTTTTTCCGGTTTCACCGATTTGTTCAATTTTTCAAGGTCACGTTTATAAACCAAACGTAAATCCCGCTTGCTCGTATCGGCTTCATGTGTTTTTCCCGGGGGCATTTGTTCCAGAATTTCAGTCAAATCCGTAGCCATTCGACCCAGATCTGCATCATTCTTAAGTTTTACCAAAACGGGCAATGCCTCCCGGTCTCCCAGCTTGCCAAGGGAAATGGCGGCCCGATTCCTGATATCCGGTTGAGGCGACTTTAACTGCTCGCTTAAAAATCTGCGATATTGTTCCTTGCCATCGCGAATGAATTCTTCAGCCAATCCGATTTGATGAACCCGGGCATCATTAACCCAGGGTGATTGGGAAAATCGGTTGACCAGTGCATCGTAGGTAAAAAATGCTTCGTTCTCTCTGCCCGGAATTTTTTCCTGACAATAGCCGATCCAGAATTTTGCATCGTCGGCATGACGGCTGTCGGGATACTTTTCAAGAAAATGCTCCATCATGCCCATCGCTTCCTGCCATTCCTGGGCAATACATTTCTTTTTGGCATCAAGAAACATCGCCCCCTCATCATCTGCCATGAGCGGCATAATGTAGAGCATGATCAAGATAAATAATACACATCGTATCAACGTTTGCGCCATCAATTCCTCCTGTACCCTTTAACCGGGCATGCTCTCGGGGGTTCCCGAGCTCGCGATCAGTTGTTTTAATTCACGCACCTCAGACAGCAATTTAGCCTCATCAATAATAAATTTGATCGATGAAAGGGTCTCCGCCAGCTGATCCTGCTCTGCATTTGATAATTCATAAAGGATCAGTTCCATCCGGGTCAGAAACCGCAGTATTTTGGGATCATTTAATTTTAACGCCACCTCATGAACCATAAACGTCTTGATCAATAACTTTTGCGCTGTCTCCTTTTCCAGAAAGAAGTCATCTTCATCTACATCCCCATTTACCATTTCAAGCAATACCATTTCTGATGCCAGAAAATAATAATTCAGATATTCCATATCCTGTTTGGATATCGGCCGGCCATAGTAATCAATATCTGTCTTTACCGGCGGAACCGGGGATTCTCCGTTATCAAATAATATCCTGCCGAGTAATACACCGATAATTAATAATGCGGCAATTTCTGCCAGACGCAGCCAGCGCGAATGGGTAAAGATCAATTCATGCATCATTTCCGTAAATGACATGCTTCTGCGGACGGGTGTAAACAAATTTCTTAGGTTTTGATGATAGATTGAAATAAGTTCGGGGTCGGGTTTTGTGCGCTGGCGTTCTTGCAGTTGGCGATGAATAGGATAAAATTTCTCAATCTCCAGCTCGCAGATCTTACAGCTTTGAAGATGCCGGTAGAATTCAATATCCAACTCAGGCGCAAGATCATCTCTGATATACTCGCTATAATATTTTTGATACTTACATGCCGTCATTCCGGTTGTTCCATATATACGCGCAATTTAGATAATGCCCGGTAAATATGTGTTCTGACGGTTGCCGGAGAGCACGTCATTACCTCACCTATTTCCTGAATTGACATATCCTGATAATACCTCATTACCAATGCCGTACGCTGTGCGTCGCTGAGTCCTACTAATTTCAAATCGATCAATAGAGGAGCGGAAAGACTTTCGGGCATTTGCTCCAGGTTTCCAGTTTCCCGCTCCAATAAGGATTTGTGTCGCTCATGTTTTCGCCGGATATCAATACAGTGATTTACTGTAACCCGGTATAACCAGGTTGAAAATCGTGCTTTTTCCTCAAACCCATCCAGTTTACTAAAGACTTTCATAAAAACATCCTGCGCAGTATCACGGGCCTCTTCATAATTTCCAAGATGGTCATAGGCCAGGGCCAGAATCTGATCCTGATACTTTTTTACCAGTTTTTCGAAGGCACGCCGTTCTCCCCGCTTTGCCCGCCGTACAATTTTCAGATCCGGATCCATCTATATATCCTTAGACGTATATGCACACCAAAATGCTTACAGATTAAAAAAAATCATTGTCATCAACAGAGCAGACCTTAAGTAAAGAAGTATACAAGATTGAAGAATATTCCAAGGCATAAAAGAAAAAGGGGAAACTGCCGACAGTATCCCCTTTTTCATCTAACGATCAAGAAGTTTGATCAGTTCAGAAAGTTAATCGACAATGGATAGCGATATAGTTTACCTTCATTGGCTCTGACCGCTGCAATGATTATGGCGATCAGTTCAAAAATACCCAGTCCAATCAGAATCGGAATCCCGATGACGATAAAGATCAGCAAAATCGAGATAAGAACATAAATCGTTATGCTGATCTGAAAATTGATTGCCTGTTTTCCATGCACATTAACGATTTCGAATTCGTCTTTCTTTAACGCCCAGAGAACCAGCGGCGCGACAATATTGCCAAAAGGAATCACAAACCCGATAATCGCACTGATGTGGCAAAACATGGCCCACATATTTCCTTCTTTGTTGGTTGAAATGACCTCTTCTCCGGCCGGGACCGATGTTTTTTGCTCTTCGTTATTTGTCATAATGCACTTTCTCCGATTTAATGTAATTACAACTATCTATTATACGCGGTTGTTCAGGATTTATTCAAGGAGATTGGTATAGTTGTATAAAAGTACACACTGGAAATCATTCAGGCAAGGTTTTTTATCCGTTGAGACACAATACTGCCACTTGAAGGTAACTATTTTTGAATCCCATTGTAAATAAAACTAAATTTTTGAAACATTTTAGATAGATTCAGAGTTTAGCAATAAATAGAATAATGTTTTCTGATATCAAAGGAATTTTTATGAAAAAAATAATGATATACGCCCTGTCATATATTCTGGTTCTCGCCGTTTTTGCGCAGGATTCAACCGAAATCAAATTGCCGGATCTGGAACCGGAACCACAACACAAACGGGTAACCCAGCTTGTGGCGCATATTCTGGGATCAAATCATTACCGCAAACGTGAGCTGGATGACTCTTTATCGAATGAGTTATATCAGAACTACCTTGAGCGTCTTGATTATAACCGGATGTACTTTCTAGCATCGGATATCGCCGGTTTTCAAAAAAACAGGTATACGCTCGATGATTATATTCAGGTCGGCCATATTCAGCCCGCCTTTGATATTTTCAAAGTTTATGAAAAACGCTTTGGGGAACGACTTGTCTATATTCTAAATCAGCTCAACCGGGAATTTGATTATACCGGAGATGAATACATCGAAATTGACCGGAAGAATGCATCATGGCCGAAAGATGAAGCCGAGCAGCAGGAACTATGGCGAAAACAACTCAAATATGAGGCCCTAAACCTGAAACTGGCGGGTAAGGACTGGCCGGGTACTGCAGAGGTATTGCGCAAACGGTATGAAAACCTGAAAAGACGGGTTTCACAATATCAGAGCGAAGACGTTTATGCGCTCTATATGGATACATTTGCCAATTGTTTTGACCCGCATACCAATTATTTTTCACCAAAATCCTTTGATAATTTTAAAATTGCCATGAGCCAGTCGTTTGAAGGTATCGGTGCCCGTCTTCAGACAACCAATGAGTATACGGTTGTCGCTGAAATTATTCCTGGAGGACCGGCTGAAAAAAGTAAACAATTATTTGTGAATGACAAAATCATCGGTGTTTCTCAGGGCGCCGATGGTGAAATTATTGATGTCGTCGGCTGGCGTATAGATGATGTCGTTCAATTGATCCGCGGCAAAAAAAATACGCTCGTTCGTCTGCAGTTGCTTCGTGCCGGTATGGCACATGACGCTTTTCCCGACACCATATCTCTCGTTCGTGACAAGGTAAATATTGAAGACCAATCGGCAAAAAGTGAAACACTTGAGGTCACCTACGAAGGCCAACCGTTTACCTTTGGGGTAATAAACATCCCAACATTTTATTCTGATTTTGATGGACGGCGTGCCGGAATTGATGACTATAAAAGTACAACCCGGGATGTTCGGAGGCTGCTCCAGGAATTTGACCAGGCAAAACTGGATGGTATTATTATCGATTTAAGACATAATGGCGGCGGATTCCTCAACGAAGCGGTTGATCTGACCGGACTTTTTATCGATCGAGGACCCGTCGTGCAGGTACGTTCGAGCAACGGAAAAATCGATGTTGAGTGGGACGATGATGCCGGGGTTGCTTATAACGGTCCACTGGCCGTCCTCGTGGACCGATTGAGTGCTTCCGCGTCAGAAATATTTGCCGCTGCCATTCAGGATTATAATCGCGGCATCATTATCGGAACCCAGACATTTGGAAAAGGTACGGTTCAGAATGCGATCGATCTGAACCGCTTTATTAAAAGCCCGGATACCCGGCTTGGACAGATTAAACTGACTGTTGCCAAGTTTTATCGCATCAATGGCGGAAGCACTCAGCATATAGGGGTTATACCTGATATTGCTTTCCCATCCCGCCTGACGGTAATGGATATTGGTGAAAGTACAACTGAAAATGCACTCCTGTGGGACCAGATCGATCCGGTAACCTATCAATCGGTTGGTCATATCAACGACTATATTTCTGATCTTGAATTACGTCACGACCTACGTTTGCATGACGACAAAGAATATCTGAGTTTGCTTGAGGACATAGAGCAGTTTAGTGAAAATCAGGATCGGAAACTGATTTCGCTGAACGAAGAAAAACGTCGTGCAGAGCGGAAAAAAGATAAAGAGGAGGAAGTAGAGATCGATGAAGAGGCTTTAATAGAAAACACCAAGGAACCCAACGATAAAGATTTATTCCTGACAGAAAGTGCCCATGTTCTCAGTGATTATATTATGTTGCGGGAAAAGCGGATGTCGGGCAAGTAGTCATACCCCAAAGACATCAACAAGCCAAAGGCTCAATTCCGGAATATAGGTGATCAGGGCGAGTGCAATCAACAGTATGATAAGAAACGGAATTGTCGCCACATAGAGTTGCAGAATCGGTTTTTCAAACCTGAAGGAGGCAATGAACAGATTCATTCCGACGGGAGGTGTCGAATAACCGATTCCCAAATTGGCCAGGAAGATAATTCCGAGATGCACCGGATCCACTCCGAAATTGGTCGCGATGGGTACGATCAGAGGAACCACCACCAATATCGCCGAAAAAATATCCATCAGGGCGCCTACGACAAGCAGGAAAACATTCAGTACCAGCAGAAAAGCAAATTTGGAGGTAATAAAGTTTTTCATCCATTCCAGGATCAGCATCGGAATTTCAGCATCGATCATATAATTGGCCAAACCCATAGCTGCGGCCAGGATCACGAGAATCCCACCAACCAGGACCATACTATCCCGCATTACTTTTGGTAATCCCCGGGTCAGGCTTATGTCTTTATAAATAAAAACTTCAACGATCAGCACATAAAATGCGGTGACCGCAGCTGCTTCGGTCGCCGTAAACAGACCGGTATAAATGCCTCCAAGAATAATGAATGGCAGCGGAATTTCCCATATAGCTTCACGTGTGGCTTTACCTGCTTTTGCCCATGAAAACGATTCGCGCCTGGTATGTACCTTACGCATACTGCCCACACTATAGACTGACATCAGGACGATCATCAGAATACCAGGAACAATTCCGGCAACAAATAGCTGATCGATACTGGTTTCCGACACCAGACCATACAGAATAATCGGCAAACTCGGTGGGAATAACAATCCAAGATTTCCCGAGGCGGTCAGAATACCGAGGTTAAATTTTTCCGGATAGTTCTCCTGCTGTAATACCGGATAAAGCAGTCCCCCGAGGGCAATGATGGTAACACCGGAAGCACCGGTAAATGCCGTGAAGATCGCACAGGAGACTAAAATGACCACGCCCAGTCCCCCGGGCATCCACCCGAAAAAGGCGCGTGACAATCCGACCAGCCTTTGTGGCGTATTACTTTCGGCCAGAAGGTATCCGGCAAAAGTGAATAGCGGAATAGCCAGAATTATGGGTTGGCTTGCCAGACGGTATAGATCAATGATGACCGCAGATGTATGGATATCGGCGAAATAAAAGGAGATAATGGCAATGGCAGCAATAATAATAAACAGTCCGGTACCAAAGAGCGCCAGCGCCAGAAGCAATATGCCAAAGATCAGTATCTCCATATTCAGGCATCCTGCTTGCGCTTTTGCAAAATACTTTGGCTGTTTTTTATCGCCAGCAGGAGAAAACGGAATGTTATCAGTCCAAAACCAATCGGTATGATGATCTGAAAATACCAGACGGGAATATCATTAAAAATCGTTGTACCCGCCATTTTCTCATCCATTACAAAATACCAGGAGGCGTCGGTCAGCAAATAGCTGATAAATACTGAAAAGAGGTTGGTAATCAGATGTACAGTATCTTTTCCGCGATTATGAAAGAACCGGCTGAAAAGATCTATGCTGATATGTTTTTCGTCACGGGTCGCCAGTGACGCACCAATAAAGCCCACCCAGAGCACAAGATGTCTGAGCAGGATATCCCCCCACAATATGCCCTGGTCGAAAAAGTTACGCAGTAAGACCTGTAAAAAAGCAAGCAGGATCATCACCGATAGGGTGATGACAATCAGAACGGTTTCAACACGCGCGATCCAGGTATTTAAGGCATCCAGGTATTTCATTGGCGTGAATGATACGAATTTTTAATTTAAAAGGCAAAGAACCTAATTGCTGCCGGCGGTTTTATTTTTACGGAATTCCGCCAGTGAATTTTCAACCCGGTCAAGCAATTGCTGGTCATATAATTTGCCGATCAGTGAGCGCCGTGCCTGACGTCCGGATTCATAGAAGGCTTCAATCTGACTTTTATCGGCGATTTCCGTAAACTGAATACCGGTTTCCTGGATCAGTTTTAATGATTTTTCATTATCCGCACGGCTCATTTCCGTCAGTTTACCAAAGTATTTAAGCGAGATTTCCTTCAGTTTCTGCTGATTTTCAGGACTGAGTTTGTCAAACTGGCGCCTGTCGATTAAAACAGCTCCGTTTGAATTTGCCAGCGGCAGGTCCAACATATAACTGACTTTTGTATGCCATTGTAAGGCAACGCAGGCCAGCGGTGAAACATAGATTCCATCGATTAATTTTGTCTGCAGCGATGTCAAAACATCTGATATCGATAATGGTATCGGGCTGATATTGAATGATTTAAAAGTCGCTTCTGCGATGGGATCGCCTTCCCACATCCACATTTTGACCCCTTTCATGTCAGCGATATCTCTGATCGGTTTATCGGTAAATGTATATACAAAGCCTACCTCAGCCCAGCCCAGCAGGACAAACCCTTTTTCTTCAAATTTATTGGCAAAATATGTAAACAACTGGCTTGAAATATGATCAATCTCAGCATGGGTCCGAAACAGAAAGGGTGAATCGAGCACGCGGACTTCCGGCAGTATTTCACCCAGTCCGACGCCTGTAAAACCACCACTGTGCAGCTGGCCGACACGGATCTTTCTCAGCACGTTCAATTCGTCACCGGCCACCCCCCCGGGATAAATCCTGAATTCCACTTCACCGCCGGTACCTTCTTCAACTGCTTTTGAGAATTCATTCATCACAATCATCCAGGTCGATCCCTCCGGGGCAAGCGTAGCAAATTTTATCTTGGTAGCTGCTGAAAGCATACCCACCATCATTATCAGTAAAAAAATAAGCAGAGCAAATCTTCGCATAAATACCTCCAGGGGTATAATATTTATATCCGCTTAATCGGTTTTACGGCAGAAAGTTTACTTAAAAAATTTTATCCCGTTGTGCTTTCAACCGTTTGGCTTTTTCTTTGGCGATCACATTGAGTAACTGATATTCCGGCAATGCATCGGCCGGTGTTTCCTCAACCTTCGCCAGGAGCTGGTCGTACAGATCTTCATCCAATGTCTTAGCAGCGTAAAAGCGGGCATAATAAATATAGGTAAGTAGGAATTTCCCACCGGTAATATTTAGATTTTTGTCGAAATGCATCTTGGCTTTTTCAGGATCTCCCCCGAGCATCTGCGGTTTTAATCCCCACATACTGCCAAAAAATAGATGCGGTGCTCCCAGAAAATATGTCTCATCGAGTTGCAAAACGCGTTCCATCATCACCTGTACTTTTGGCAAATCGATAAATGCCTGCGGATCGTCCAGCGACAGGTTGATCCAGCCGGCCCACGCGAATGCTGTCCAGAACAGTGCATCGATATCATCTATATCCATCTGCGCCACAACGGTCTGAAACTGATCAAGTTTTTTTGACTCCTTTGCTGCAAAATCTTCATTCTGGCGAAGAATATACAGGCCATGATCACGGCCGCGTAAATAGAGTTTTTTTGCACGTTGGGGATCGGTATCTTCAGCGAATCCCATAGCATATCCGGCGAACGCCTGACTTGTCAGCAACCTCAGATCACGATTATCAGGATCACCTTTCAGCATACCTTCGAGAAGTTTTATATTTGATTCCAGTGCCGTTTCGGCGATAATCAGATCACTTTCTTCATATAACGAGATCACACCGTAATTCAGCAGGGTGCCGGTTTGCCGGATGATAAATTTATCCATGCTGCACCCTGAAAAAAGCATAATCATAAGCCCAAATAACACCATTTTAATTTTTCTGTCGTGCATAATCACCTGTCTTATTCTTTTCCATCGACAACATTATATTCGGCATCTTCATCAACATCCAATGTAATCGAGCCGACGATGATTGAGACCTTGCCTCTCAGCGGCACGTATCCGGGTCCGGGTGATATCCAACCCCAGGCATCACCGTTCATTCCGGCAACTCCTTTAAACTCAGCCCGGGCAAAGATCTTGATAGATTCAATCTCCTGATCATTTACCTCAAGCACCTCAGTTTCATTCAAATACTTGATATATCCGAATTTATACTCTTCATCAATAACGACCGTTGTTGTTCCTCCGGTTTGGTTAGATACGACCCCGCGGGCGAAGTATAACATAGATACCCCATCCTGAGCATACAGTGGAAGTGGTTTTTCCAGCCTGCCGAATCGTCCATCGATAAATACAATCCGGGCTTTAAATTTGCTTTCGTCATAAAGAAAATCGTATTCACGAACAAGGTACCTGTCGTCGCCCTGGGTATAAGCACGGGAACGAATCGTATTCATGGTCTCAGCATCGATATATGCTTCATAAAGGGCATGCAATTCGATGATCATCCCAAATGACGGATTGGAATTTACAAAAAATCTGATCGGATATACCCTTCTGCCGTTGATCGTCTGCGCCTCAAGCATTCTTACATTCAGCCAGCCCAGGGTAATAAAGCCATATTTGACAACATAATCCATCCGTTCATCTGCTTTAATCCGATAATTATAGGCCGGTGCTTTGAAAGGTTTTGGGATATAGGTTATTCCGTATACGGTTTGCAGGGTATCCCGATAGTGTTGAATTTCAGGATTGAACGGGTAATCATCACACATTCTGAAAATAAATCCCGCAGCCTGATCCTTTGCGCCCATGGCGTTGTATAAGCGGGCTTTTTCTTTTAACAGGATATCTTCCGGATAGATTTTTTCATTTTCCTCCAGTATTCTGCGGGCTGCCTGATATTTTTGTGCCTGACGGTATAAAGCCGCAAGGGCCACCCTTGGTTGAATTTTGTCCTCATAATTAGCAATCAGATTCAGATAAATTTTTTCCGCCTCATCTTTTTTTCCGTTCAATTCATAAAGATGGGCGAGCGCCAGTGAAATATCATAATTCTTGCTGTTGTTATCCGATATTCTGCGTAATTGGGTTAAAGCGCCAAGCGCATTACCGGATTGTTGATAGATCTCTGCAATCTTTAAATATGTGTATGGATAAGCCGGATTTTTCTCGATCGCACGTTGAAAATATTTGAGGGCTTCATTAATATTACCCGTCAGCTGATGAATATAACCGGTGTTATAGAGTATAATTTCATTTGCATCTGGACCGGCAGCTTTTTTATCCATCAAACGTGAAGTTTCCTGCAGATCACCGGTAAGCCAGACCTCCTGTTCAGGACTTAAAACCATCGGCTGGCGGACGATTTGCGCGAAAACAGTTACTGAGAACAGAAAGATAAAAACGACAGATCGAAGCATCAATCTTCTTTACCCTTATTAAATTGTTTTAAAAATGGCGTGAACAGATCGATAGGTACCGGGAAAATTGTGGTTGAATTATTTTCGGCTGATACCTCACGAAGGGTTTGCAGAAAGCGCAACTGAAGCGCAACCGGATACATGTCAATAATCTTGGCCGCATCCTGTAAACGTTGTGCCGCCTGAAATTCACCTTCCGCATTGATGACTTTGGCACGCCGCTCACGTTCTGCCTCAGCCTGCTTTGCCATTGCACGTTTCATTTCAAGTGGCAAATCAATATGTTTGACCTCTACCAGAGACACTTTGACGCCCCACGGATCCGACTGCTTATCAATAATTTTTTGTAGTTCGTGATTAATTTTATCGCGTTCACTAAGTAAGTCGTCCAGTTCAATCTGCCCGGCGATGCTTCTCAGGGTTGTCTGAGCCAGCTGTGATGTGGCAAAGAGATAGTTCTCAACTTCAACAATCGCTTTTTCCGGATTAATTACCCGAAAGTAGATAACGGCATTAACCTGAACAGAGACATTATCCTTTGTGATGACGTCCTGCGGAGGAACATCCATAACCACTGTCCGTAGTGAGGTTTTTACCATTTTATCGATAAATGGAATTAGAATAATCAACCCGGGTCCCTTAGCCCCGACCAGTCTACCCAGACGGAAGATGACACCACGTTCATACTCGCGGAGAATCCTGATCGCGGCAGCAAGGATCAGGATGACTACGATAACGATACTTGCGATAAAAGGCATTTGGTACCTCCCGTTTATTTTATGGATTTGACGTGCAGTTTTAGATGCGATTTATCCACCGATGTAACCACAACCGCCGCTCCTTTTCTTAATTTCTCTTCGGCAACCGCCTTCCAGATTTCCCCGTGCAACTCAACCATTCCTTCCGGATTGAGATCATCTATCACTACCCCTTCTTCACCGATCAACCCCTCTTTTCCGGTTGTGGGTTTCCTGCGATAGATACGGATGGCGAGACCGATGGCAAAAATAAAAAATCCCGAAAAGGCCACCGTGGCCCCAAGAATGACTTTCCAGCTGATCTGCAGGAAGGGCAATGGACTGTCGATAAGCATAATCGAACCAACAACCAGAGAGATGATTCCTCCGATACTCAGAATACCGTAACTGGGAATCTTGATCTCCAGAAGAAATAAGATTGCAGCAAAAATGATCAAAAGTACTCCGGCATAATTGACCGGAATCGTTTGAACCGAAAACAGGAACAAAATCATACAGATCCCCCCGACGACACCCGGGAGTATCGCGCCGGGGTTGTACAATTCAAGGGCCAGACCTGAAATTCCGAGCAGAAACAGAATATATAAAATATTCGGGTCACTGAGAATATCAAGAAAACGCTGCCTAAAACTCATATTAAACAATTCAATCCGGGCACCGCGGGTTGCCAGCGTCCGCTTGCCGCTGAGCACTTCGATCTCTTTACCATCCAGAACCGTTAACAGACTGTCCACCGTCGGAACAATATAATCGATGACATTTTTTTCGAGTGCCTCCCGTTCGGTGATATTTGCACTTTCTCGTACCGCCTTCTCTGCCCATTCAGCGTTTCGCCCACGTTTTTCAGCAACAGATTTTATACTGGCTACCGCATCATTGACCACCTTCTCCATCATAACTTCCGTTGTATCCTGCTGCCCGGTGATCGTGACCGGATGGGCTGAGCCGATATTGGTTCCGGGAGCCATGGCGGCTATGTGAGCGGCCATCGTAATAAACACACCTGCTGAACCTGCACGGGAGCCTGAAGGACCAACATAAACCGCGACGGGCACATCTGCCGCAAGTATTTTTTTAACAATTTCATGCATGGATTTCATCAATCCGCCCGGTGTATCTATTTGAATGACGAGCAATTCGGCACCGGAATCCTCGGCATTATCGACAGCATCGAGAATAAACTCCGTGGAAACCGGATTGATCACACCGTTGACGGTAATCTGATGTACGATTCGTTCCTGCCCGAAGATCGGAATCAACAGCAAAACTAACCACGATAAAACCTTAATATTCATACATTTATATCCAAGAATGGTTTGTTAACTAAATTTAAATTAGAAGTTATACCCGCTAAAGTCAAGAATTTTATATGTCCGTTTACATCACGCTCGCAATCCTCCCCCCATCAGCCTGAATCGTTGTCCCGGTCATATACCCGGATTTTCCTGAAGCAAGGAAAGTGACCAAAGCCGCCAGTTCTTCCGGTTCGCCGATCTTTCTGAGCGGTATCGATTGCTCCCATTGTTTATAGATCATATCTCTCTGTTCACCTTTTTCAATCCGTTTTTTAACCACACGCTCCAGACCGTCAGTTCGGTAAAAGCCGGGGGCTACATTGTGAACGGTTATACCCAAAGGTCCCACTCATTGGCTAATGATTTTGCCAAACCAACCACGGATAAACGCAGCGCATTTGAATAGACCAGGTTTGCGATGGGTTCCTTGACCGATACAGACGTGATATTTATGATTCTTCCATAACGCCCTTTTTTCATTGCCGGTAGTACTGCCCGTATGGTTCTCACAACACTCATGAAAGTAATATCAAAATATGTGTACCATTCTTCATCGTTGGTCTCTTCAAAGGATTTTACCGGAGGGCCGCCGGCATTGTTGATAAGGATATCAATCCTGCCCCAGCGCGAAAAAACATCTTTGACAAAGCCCTCGATATCCAAACCATTCCCAACATCAACCACACCTGCAAAAACTTCCGCCCCGGTTTCCTCCGCGATCTCCTGTGCGACCTGATCGATCCGTTCTTTATCCCGGGAACAGATTGCCAGCCGCCGACACCCTTCAGCCGCAAGTGAGCGCGCACAGGCTTTACCCAGACCTTTACTGGCCGCCAACACGATGGCAACCCGGTTGTTAAGTTCTAAATCCATCGGAAAACCTCCGCTTTATCCATTCAATATTAATCAATAATTTAAAGTGTAAATGCATCAAAGGCCAAAAGTTAAAGGCTAATTGTTACCCCCTGCCGCTCCCACTTCAGCAATCAAAAAATTCAACTTATATTCACACCTCCCACAAAACCGGATTATATTGACATATCTGGGTCTTTTTTATACATTAAAGGTTTAAAATACCTATCTTGTGCCATGCCAAGAACTTTATATGACATAGTACGCCATCCGCTTTTCCGTGTATTCTTGGGTATTGCCATCCTGGTTATTACGGGTGCAACACTGGTAAGTTTCTTCGAAAGCGATATAAACGACCAATTCGGTGCCATGGGCGACGGCATCTGGTGGGCCATTGTCACCATGACAACCGTGGGCTACGGGGATAAAGTTCCGGTTTCCACCGGTGGTCGTGTCATCGGCATATCGATCATGTTTGTCGGTGTCGCCCTGGTATCTGTATTTACTGCCACCATTTCTTCAATCTTCATCACACGTAAAATAAAAGAGGGGCAAGGTTTGGAAGATATCAAACTGACTGACCATTTATTGCTCTGTGGCTGGAATTACAATGGAGAGCAAATTTTATCCGCGCTGCAACGTAATTATAAAACAGCCGGTCCAATCGTCTTAATCAACCAACTCAATGAGGAAACGGTCGCCGATATTATTAACCGGTTTCCCGAACTGAACATCAAATATGTGCGCGGAGATTTTACCAAAGAAGCGGTATTACTGAGGGCGAATGTAAAGCGTGCAAAGTCAGCCATTATCTTACCGGATATCAGTGCAGGAGTTGGTGCTAAAAGTGACGAGCGAACGATCCTTACCACCTTATCCATCAAATCGCTCAACTCGCAGGTAAAAGTATATTCGCACATCATTGACCGGGAGAACCTTTCTCATATCCGAAAAGCGCGGGCCGACGACGTTCTCATCAGCGATTCATACTCAGGGTATCTGCTTGCCGCACATGTCCTGACACCGGGTATTCCGGAAACCGTAGACCTGCTTTTTTCGGAAGGATCTGCTTTTAAATTTCAGCGGCGCGAAATTCCGGCTCATTTACATGGTCGAAATTACCTGGAACTTCGGCAGGAAATCGAAAAGAATCAGACGATATGTATCGGCATCGGAAGAGAGCAGGAAGGGGTAAATCTGGCGGATCTGCTCAGTGACGATTATTCGTTTTTGGATCAGTTTATCAAACGCAAATTTGAGCAGGCGGGACGCGGTATCAGTGATAAAAACCGCATAAATGTAAAAATAAATCCGCCTGCGGATACCATCATCGACGAAAAAGATTTCCTGATCGTGATCTGTAACGGGGAGCAATAGTGCCATGACAACGCTTACACTAAAAGCCTATCTGGACTTTTTTAAATCCGTCTCCCTGTTTGATGGATTGACCGTTGATCAAATTCAGAAAATGATCGGTTTGATGAAATTGAAACAGGTGGACACCGGTATAAGAATCACGGAAGAAGGTGCCCGGGAAGATTCTGTGTTCATTCTCATTGAAGGCGAGGTTGAAATTTCGAAACGTATTATGCTGCCAATCCGGAGTAACGAAAATGAACAGCAGGCAAAATCACTTGTACGCCTGACAGGGGAACATCATGCATTTTTTGGTGAAATGGTGCTATTCCAGGATATACCTGAACGATCCGCTTCGATAGAATCCCTACAACCCAGTAAACTTGCTGTAATCGAAAAAAAAGATTTATTACAGATTTGTGATAAAGATCCGCGAATCGGGTCTATTATATTCAAAAATATTGCCCGGGAATTAACCCGGCGGCTGGTAAAGTCCAATAAGGATATTCTGAAACTGACCACGGCTTTTAGTCTTGCGCTGGAAGGTGATTGATTTGCTGGAAATTGGTTCATATTCCTTCAATACAGAAGTTGCATATTTTCAATATGTGATTGATAAATACTTTCGCAAAATCCCGCCGGTTCCCACCAATATATATCTCAATCAGAGTAAAGCACTGAGCGTGGAAAACCGGATACAGGTTACCCAGCTCTGCCAGTTTCCATCGATCATTAACACTCTTGCCAGGGATGAAAACCATCAGGTTCAGGAAGCCGCCCGTGAAAACGAGTTCTGGATTCTGATCGGTCAGCTGCAGGATGTACTTGGCTTTGAAAAACGGGAGCGGCGGGAATTTGCCCGTCAGGAGGTTTTTCGTATTATTCTTGTTCTGCTGATTTTCGAAGATGATCTGGATGTTCTGCGTGAAGTGCTTCGAAATGCTTCCATATCGACAAAAATGATTTCAATTTTTATTGACTATCTGCAAAAACGCGGGCACGGACGTAAAGACCAGCAGTTGCTCAAAGAAGCACAAATAATTCTTAATGAAAAAAAGCAACGCATCGTAAAAGCCGCGGAAATACGTAAGGCACATAAAAATCTTAACGATGCCGAAAGTCAGAAAATCATTCTTTCCAAACTGGCCGACACCGACCGTGTACTCCGAAAAGCCATTCATAATATACTTCTCGATGTAAATCCGGAACTGCTTTTTCATTTTATCCAAATTGCGGTAAACCGGGCCGGGCATGAAAGTGTATTGATCCAGTTCATTATTCTTACCGAGCTGTTAAATCTGATCGGCCGCAGAGAAGGTCTGAAAAAGCTCAAAGTTCGGGATCTGCGTCAAAGTCCGATCAAAGATCCGGAGGCCGGTAATATTTCCGTATATAAATATTTTGAAAATCTGATTCATCAACAACGATTGGAAATTCTCGATAACTGTCAGGATGATCTCACCAATTTTGACAATATCCTGCTTTTGACCAATTGCCATTGTGATCCCGAAGCAACCATCCGCAAAGTTGCCGCCAATATTATCAGTATCGATGATATTTTTTCTCTGGTCAGTGATGTATCCACGCCTCAGCATTTTTTCAAGGCCGTTCTGGACAGTCTCTCCGAGCATCCCGACGAAGACATCCGGCGACGGGTCAGTGCCACTTTTATTGAAGAGAGTGAGCGGCTGCGCAACCGGCTTAAGGAATTGGAACAAAGTATCACCGCCTATTTCGATATCATTTTTAATTCACTGGGATTTCCTCAGATCAATGAATACAATATATCGATAAAAAGCATCGAGCAGACCGAGAAGACCATCGATCACCTTTTGCCCCGGTTCAATCAGCCCATGAAGGAAAAAATTGATGTTACGCAATCGGCATTTGGGGAGATCAAAAAAGCGGTGGAAATGGAGATCTACAAGATCAACGCCAATGTCAACCGGGATGGATTGAATGATCTTTCCCATGTGGCCGACATGATCCAGAATATCATCGATCTGAAAAATTTTGGGAAGGAAGGTCTGCGCCCGGGGGTTATCGACGATATCGATCCGGAATTGCTCAGCCGGGCAACAACCATATGGCAAAGCGCCCTGGGTCCGTTTCTTGGTCGTATTAAGCATCTCAACGAGATGGCCAAGATCAAATTTTCCATCCTGGCACGTGATTTTGTCAAAACCGAAACCATACAAAATGACTTTCTGGAAGTGGTTGAATCCTTCGAGCAAGCACACAAAGAGAAAATCGATTGTCATCTTAAAATAACCTGCAATCAATGTGTCAAGCGAATCTGCGCCGCAGAACGCTTTCTGAAAGAAACTCAATTTTTTATCGAAGAATTATTGGATAATTTTGTTCAAGAATAGTCCGATTTTTCGTAACTTCTTTTTTTATTCTGACAGGATTACATGATTACAGGATTGATTGATTTTACACGAAGTAACACGAAGATTTTTCACGAAGAATCACGAAGAGAAAAAATGATAGAATTTTATTTCTTCTGAATAGCAAAATTTATCATTTAAGTCTTTTTCTTTAAATCCCTGATTTATCTTCGTGGTCCTTCGTGCTGCTCTGTGTCTCTTCGTGAAAAGCTATGAAATCCTGTCAAAAAAAGACACAATTACCTGGCAGAGCCGGTTTTGAACCTGATAGAGGAGTATATGGAAATACCAAAAATATATGATCCGCAAAATATTGAAGATAAATGGTATGATTTCTGGCTAAATAACAATTACTTTGCCGCCAATCCGAATCCGGATAAAAAACCATATGTAATCGTCATTCCACCGCCGAATGTAACCGCCATCCTGCATGCCGGACATGCTTTTAATAATACCATACAGGATATCTATATCCGCTATAAACGCAAAAAGGGATTCGAGACCCTCTGGCAACCGGGAACAGATCATGCCGGTATCGCCACCCAAAATGTGGTTGAACGAAGTCTGGCCCAGGAGAAGATTTCACGTCATGATCTTGGTCGTGAAAAATTTGTTGAAAAGGTATGGGAATGGCGTGAAAAATACGGTTCGACAATCATCCATCAGTTAAAAAAACTGGGTTGTTCCTGTGACTGGTCGCGGGAACGATTTACTATGGATGAAACGCTGTCCAAAGCGGTTAAAGAAGTCTTTGTCCGTCTATATGAAAAAGGACTGATCTATCAGGGAAAATATATCATTAACTGGTGTCCCCGTTGTGCCACCGCCCTTTCCGATGAAGAAGTGGAACACCGTGAGACAAGCGGACATCTCTGGTATTTCATGTATCCGCTTAAAGATGGCAACAGGCTGTGTGGTTGTCGCCACCACCACGTCCGGAAACCATGCTTGGTGATACGGCCGTTGCCGTAAATCCGAATGATAAACGTTATAAAAATCTGATCGGCAAAACACTGATCCTGCCGCTGATGGATCGCGAAATTCCGGTAATCGCCGATGAATTTGTCGATCCCGAATTCGGCACCGGCGCAGTAAAAGTAACCCCGGCACATGATCCGAATGACTTTCTGATGGGTCAACGTCATAATCTTGAGCAGATCAATATTCTCAATCCCGATGGCACTCTTAATGAAAATGCCGGTCAATTTGCCGGTACTGACCGTTTTGTTGCCCGAAATCAGGTTATTCAGGAAATGGAAAAACTGGGATACCTGGAAAAGGTGAAATCCCATCATCATAATGTTGGTCATTGTCATCGCTGCAATACCTTGATTGAACCATATCTTTCCGAACAATGGTTTGTAAAAGTTGCACCGCTGGCCAAACCGGCACTGGAGGTTGTCCAAGATGGGGAAGTAAAACTGCATCCCCATGACCGCTGGTTTAAAACGTATGAACACTGGATGGAAAATGTACGCGACTGGTGTATTTCCCGTCAGCTGTGGTGGGGACATCGGATTCCGGTATATTACTGCTCTGATTGCGATGACATGATGGTTTTGCGCGAAGCACCACAATCATGCACAGTCTGTGACAGTCCAAATATTCGTCAGGATGAAGATGTGCTGGATACCTGGTTCTCATCCTGGCTATGGCCCTTCTCGACCCAGGGCTGGCCGGAAGAGACCGAAGATCTGAAATATTTTTATCCGACAGATCTGCTGGTTACCGGACCGGATATCATTTTTTTCTGGGTGGCCCGAATGATTATGGCCGGTCTGGAATTCATGGATGAGGTACCGTTCCGGGATGTTTTTCTAAACGGAATTGTCCGTGATGAACTTGGCCGAAAAATGAGTAAATCGCTGGGTAACGGGATCGATCCACTGGAGATGATCGAGACATACAGTGCTGACGCGGTCCGGTTTACGCTGGTCATGCTCAGTTCGGAAGGTCAGGATATAAATCTGTCCCCAAATCATTTTGAGATGGGTCGTAATTTTTCCAATAAGATCTGGAATGCCTATCGGTTTCTGTCCATGCATCTGGAAAATTCCGATACGGATTTTATGCCCTTTAAAACCCATTTTGAACTTTCCGATCGCTGGATCCTGAGCAGTTTTCAGAGAACCGTCCAGCGGGCAGCAGAAAATCTGGATAAGTTCCGGGTGAATGAATCTCTGAATATCATCTACCAGTTTTTCTGGCATGACTACTGTGACTGGTATCTGGAATTGATCAAAGCCCGCCTTTATCAGAAGGAAAATGTCGGACCGCGCCAGGCTGCCCTGTCTGTGGCAGCTTTTATTATGAAAGAATCAATGAGTCTGCTGCACCCTTATATTCCGTTTATCACCGAGGAAATCTGGCAGGCCCTAAAGGATCCAGAAGAAAAAAGTGTCGTCATCCAACCCTGGCCCCGTGCCCAACAAGATTTTATCGATCCGGCATCGGAGAATCAAATGCAGGTGATCCAGGATGCCATCGGGGCGATCCGTAACATCAGGGCTGAAATGAATGTCCCTCCCGGAAGGACAGCGCATCTTTATCTGAGAGGCGATGCGGATCTGACCGGAATTATTAATCGGCATAATGCCTATTTTACAAGCCTTGCTAAAATTGAAAACATTCAGGCCTATTCAAAGGAAATTGGACATGAACCGGTCGCTACCGCTGTGATCGGAAAATTGGAATTGTTTCTGCCTCTGGCGGATCTTGTCGACCTCGATAAGGAAAAATCCCGTCTGGAGAAGGAGCTGCAAAGGCTTTCCGCTCTTGAAAAAGGACTTAAGGCCAAGCTGGCTAATGAAAAATTCCTCCAAAAAGCACCAAAAGAAGTGGTACAGTCGGAGAAGCAAAAACTGGCCAACATACAGGAAAGCCTGAGAAAAGTTAAATCAAACTATGAACGCTTTAAAAGGGAGGCCTGAGATGAACCGATCGATCGGTTTCGTTGTACTGGTTTGGGTTTTTATTCAGGGTCTTTATGCCGCGGAACCAGTCATAACCGTTACCAATCAGAATATCGCTTTCGTGCGTGAGACAAGATCGCTTGATATCCGGAAAGGTGCCCACGCTTATATTATCGCCGATCTACCGGCCCTTCTTGATCCTTCCACCTGCATGTTTAGCGCAAAAAATATCGATTTCCAGGTTCTGGAAAATTATTTTGAGTATGGTCTGTCAGATCTTAACGGTTTGCTTGCTCAAGCCATCAACGCAAATATTACGGCCGTTTCGGACCAGGGAACGATTTACGGAAAACTGCTATCATTCAATGATAGATTTCTTTTTCTTGAATCATCCGATAGTGTATTACAAGCGATCGTGCGCTCTGCACAAACCAGAATATCATTTGATGACACCGGAGATAATTACTCAAAAATGCCGACGGTCTGGTGCAAAGCGGAAGCCTCAAATTCAGGACCAAAGGAAATCAATATGTCTTACCTGACCCGTGGTATGGGTTGGGAAGCGGTTTATACAGCACTTTATAACGAAGCGGCAGTCGTTATTGATCTCGCAGCTCAGGTAGCCATAAGCAATACTTCAGGGAAATCTTTTCACCAGGCCCGGTTGCGTCTCCTGGCGGGTGAATTGCATGAAGTCCAATCCTATACGGCACCACGTTTCCAGAAAGCGATGGCAGCAGAGGCGATGTCGGTTGCAGGGGCAGGGGAACCTGAGTCCCTCTCGGAATTCAAAATATATGATCTGGTTTCTACGGCCGACCTTCCCGACCAGCAGACACGCTTCATCCGTTTTATCAATCCCGGTAAAGTAAACGTAACCAAACAGTATATCTATGATCCCAGGATCGATGTTGGAGTGCTGTGAATGTCAGTCTCACCGCCATGAACGATAAATCTTCCGGACTTGGCACCCCATTACCGAAAGGCACTGTGAGGATTTACATGGCGGATAAACAAACCGAATATATCGGAGCTGATCATCTGGAACATACGGCGGTTGATGAAAAAATTACCATCAAAATTGGTCAGGCTTATGATGTAAAAGCGGAACGCAAGATTCTTGAGCAAAAAAAGGTTTCGAAAAATGCTGAACAGATAACCGTGCAGGTTGAACTCAGGAATCACAAGGACGAAGCGGTCGAGATCCTGGTGGTTGAGGCGGTACCGTATTACCGAACCTATGAAATCATAAAATCAAGCCATCCGGTGACTGAAAAGGAGGCGCGAAAGATCGGCTTCAAAATACCTGTTTCTGCAAAAAAGACCGAAATGCTTACGTTTACAATTTTGTTTAGCTGGTAAATATTTCGAGTGAAAATGCAAAACCCCGACGATCTTTTCTCCAATGTCAAATCGCATGAAGCACCTCTGGCGGAACGCTGCAGACCCCAAATGCTCGACGAGATCATCGGACATGTAAAATATTTTGGACCTGATTCCCCCCTGCGCAGCCAGATAAAAAGTGGTAAAATCCCATCGCTGATTCTATGGGGGCCTCCGGGCGTCGGTAAAACCACCATAGCTCGTGCTATTGCCAACGAATCACAGCTGGCCTTTTATGCCCTGTCCGCCGTAACCTCGGGAAAAAAAGATTTAATGGAAATCATCCACCGTGCACGGTTAAGTGGAAAAGGGGCGCTACTGTTTATTGATGAGATTCATCGCTTCAATAAGGCCCAGCAGGACGGACTGCTGCATGCGGTTGAAGAAGGTATCATAAAACTGATCGGTGCCACAACTGAGAATCCCTCTTTCGAAGTGATCGCCCCCTTGCTTTCCCGATGTCAGGTTTTGCAACTCGCAGCACTTGACCGGGCGGAATTGGAACACATTGTAAAACGTGCCCTGAAATCTGATCCTGAACTGACCGGACGTGAAATCATTATTGAGGATCTGGATGTTCTGCTTCATTTTGGCGCCGGAGATGCCCGCCGTACCCTGAATTTGCTGGAGAGTCTGTATTCACTCCTATCCCATACTTGACAAATCTATTTCCATCAGCACGACCAGGATTGAAGAAATTGCCCATCAAAACATTCTGATGTACGATAAGCAGGGAGACTATCATTATGACACCATATCCGCATTTATCAAGAGTGTCAGAGGCAGTGATCCGGATGCCGCAATTATATACCTGGCACGCATGCTCGACGGCGGAGAAGATCCCGTCTTTGTCGCCAGACGGTTGATCATTTTAGCGTCAGAAGATATCGGTAATGCCGAACCTTATGCGCTTTCTCTGGCAAATGCCGGACTACAGGCCGTACATGCGATCGGGATGCCCGAAGCACGCATTATACTTGCCCAGGTTACAACTTATCTTGCCGCCTGTCCAAAAAGCAATGCGGCTTATCTGGCCATTGACCGGGCACTTGAAGACGTAAAAAAATATCCTATCCTTAAAATCCCCATGCATTTACGCAATGCACCAACACAATTAATGAAGGACCTTAAATACAGTTCGGGATACCAATATCCCCATGATTTTCCGGATCATTTTGTCGATTCAGTCTATCTACCTGATGAACTTAGCGACCGGGTTTACTATCATCCCACAAATGAAGGGCGTGAAAAGAATCTCCGGGATCGTTTAAGAAAACTGTGGCCTCAGCGAAAATATCGATAATTTCGGTAATTAGTGAAATCTGCTATTGATCTGCTTGGTATTGTGCGGTAAAATATAAACCTTATTAGTAATCAGGATCCTTGATTTGAATTATATCAAAAATTACGTTCTGGAAAAGCTGCTCGATACCCGTCTTTATCTCCTTAAAAACAGATCAGAGCTTACCGATTTTATCCTTAAAATAAAAAATCTTCGAAAAATTCTGGTTATTGTGCCCCGAGATCGGGCTCAGGAGATTGTTGCACGAAATTATGTCGCTAAGTTAAAAGAGGCCTTCCCGGGTTCAAAAATCTCCACACTGGATGTTTTCGGCATGCGACAAACGGACATGAACTGGCTTGGCGTTCCGAATAACCAGTATATCGAACGGTTTCGCAAAGAGAAGTTCGATCTTTTGGTTGATCTTAACAGTTACCATGATACACTCTGTGCTTATCTTGGCGCACTTATTGAAGCGGATATGAGACTGCACATATGTGAAGGTAAATTCGATAAAATCTATAATCTGCACGTGCGTACCAACAGCAATACATCCCTTGATAAACGATACTCACAGCTGATCAGTAAACTAAGCAGGATAGGCCAGTCATTACGACAGGTACCGGCAGCATAGATAACCGAAATATGAATATCCTGCTGAGATATTATGCATTGCAGGGCTGGCATTACTGGCAGAACCTGAGTTTGCGTTTCAAGCTTGAACTGCTTGTCATCGCAACAATTTTTACCGCCTTTTTTTCTGAAAAGTTGACGGTTTTATTTGGCAGTTGGTTAAGCACAATATCAATAACACCGCTGGGACTTTCGGCTTTTATCCTGCATACCCTTTTGCTCTTTTATGCCATTAGTGTCCCGTTTATTTATTATAAATTATTGCCAAAACAAGTGGGTTTTCGTCTGTTGAATGTTCAGCCCTTAACCCGCGCATCTCTGCTCATTTTGTTGATCCTGAGTTCCGCGAAATATCATCTGATCCCAATCTTACTGATGATCCCGGTATTGATTGCATTATCCCTGACCACCAATCTGATCGCACTGACCTATTTTTTAGCCGGCATAATCATCTATCCTATATTGTACCTGTTAACCATCCATTATCTGAATACATCTGCAAACGGGTATTTCAGACCTGTGGCAAAATATTTTTTTATTCTCATATGCTATTTTGGGATCTTTGTGTCTGTTTATCTCTATCTGGATTATTATCTCCTATATCAAACGGTGATTACACTCCTGGCATGCTGGTTGTTCTATCGAAACCGTAATATACTGGATACGATTAGATTCTGGTACGGTCCTCAAGGGAAGGTTCAGACTTTTCCGTTGCTGTCCATCCGATACAATGAATTCCCCGGGATTCTGCGGCCACTAATTGCCCGCGAGATGATTGTTTCACTGCGCAATATACGCTATCTGCGACTTAAAATAGCCAGTACCCTGTTGTATATATTGTTACTTATAACCGGTCATGAATATTTTGATGACACCTATGTCAATTTTGTGTCGGCCATTACGCTGCTCTTTATCTGGCTGCACTATTCTTATCAATTTAATGAAAAATATGTTCAACCAGAGATCGTCATATTTATGCGAACGATGCCGCTAAGATTTTTTCGTCTGGTAGCCGCCCGGATTATCAGTGAAATTGTATACATACTGATTCTACTGGTCCTGCAGAATCTGATTCTGATTCTTTATCAAACACCGTTTGATACTATTCTGTATTTATCAACCGGTATTATCATTTTCGCCGTCGTTGTATTGTATATAATCGCCATTGTCCGGATACAATTTTATGATAACCCGCGACTGGCCGGATATGCCTATCATTTCCTGGTCATATTTTCAGTCATGATGAGCATAAATTTTTATCTTGTCGGGCCGGTGATTACTTTCGCGCTTCTGATTTATCTGACGTATCTGAGCAGAAAACAGATTGTAACATGAGGAAATTATGATCAGAATTGAAAATATAAATATCCGCTACGGGGATAAAGTTGCCGTGGAAAATGTGTCCTTTACTTTCGAAGATGGTTTAATTTATGGTATTATCGGGCCCAACGGTGCCGGAAAGAGTTCGCTGATAAACCGAATAACCGGTATTCTTCCGGATCAATCGGGGAAGGTGATCTACGATCAGGATGATCTTAGCAAAAAATCCCGCGATATCAAGTATAATCTCGGATATGCCCCCGAAACTACCGAGCTGTTCGACTATCTGACCGCCCGTGAATATCTGCAGATGATTAGCGAGATCAAACAATTACCGGAAGACCAGGTTGAAATTGATACTCTCATCGATCAGCTCAATCTGGAAGAATCGGCGGACCAGATTATCATTGGATATTCACATGGTATGCGCAAGAAGACTGCATTGGCTGCTTCGTTGCTCGGTCCGCCCCGTTATATTATTCTGGACGAAGCATTGAATGGCCTTGATCCGGTCGCCATGTATAATGTACGCAGCCTTTTGCGAACCTTCGCTGCACAGGGGTCGACTATTCTGCTTTCTTCGCATATTCTTGAATTGGTGGAAAACTGGTGTGATTACACCTTGATAATGAAGGACGGAAAAATATTGGCAGTGTACAGCCAGCAGGATATTGAACGTCTGGTAGCAGAGACTGGTTCAGATTTCAGCACACATTTTATCAGGCTTATAAGCGGAGGAGATCAGTCTTCCGATTGATAGACAACCTCTCCCCCCAGAACGGTCATGACGACATTGGTCTGGCAGAGTGACGCTTCGGTTGCTCCGACAATATCATCCGATAGCACAACAAAATCGGCCAGTTTTCCGACTTCCAGAGTACCCTTCAGATTTTCTTCGTAGGATGCGAATGCTGCCTCACGGGTATAAGCGGTCAAAGCCTGTAATGGCGTGATACAATGTTCGGGGTGCCACACAGGCTGACTGCGATCAAGCTGATACCGTCGTGCGACTGCCGCCAGAATACCCTTTAACGGATCAGGATCCGCAACAGGCATGTCAGAACCAAAGACAACGCGTACTCCATCGTGCATCAAGGCATTGATTGGATAAGTATCGGATGTCCGTTCTCCCAGATATTTTTCGGCAATTTGGACATCATCCGCAATATGGAGAGGCTGCATGGAGGCAATGATATTAAGATCCCGGTAGCGCAGCCGGTCATCAGGCCGCAAGATCTGTGCATGTTCGATGCGGTGACGAAGGTCAGCCGACCCGGCCACCTGTTTTGCACGTGAGATCGCATTGAGGGTTTTATGGTTTGCTTTATCACCGATAGCATGCACGGTCGCACTCAACCCATGCCGGGCTCCATATTGCAGCCGGTCACCCAATTCCTGTTCTTCCATGACCGAAATTCCGGTGTGACCGAGTTGTTCGTAAGGTAAAAACATTTCTGCAGTCTGAGATCCCAGGGATCCATCAACAAAATATTTAAGTCCGCCCATACGCAGCCATTCATCCCCCAAGCCCGACCGGATCTGCTCATCAATCAGTCTTTCAATATCAGCCATCGGCGGATGCATACATATACGGATGCCCAGTTCTTTATTTGCTGCCATTTGTTTAAAAGTTTGATAAAATTCCAGGCTCTCGCAGCTGTGGACCGAGGTGATGCCCAAACGAAAAAGCTGCGGATAAAGCTTATTCATACAACGGTTGAGAAACGTATAAGGAACCACACCCGCCTTTCTTTCAACGATAAAGCAGGCGGTTTCATAAATCAGACCGTTCAGTTCTCCACCCGGGTCTCTGCCCAATTTCCCCCCAGTGGGATCGGATGTATTTTGGTCAAATCCGACGGACTGCAACGCTTTGGAATTCATCCACATCGTGTGACCGTCTTTGTTGTACAAAGCGATCGGCCGGTCCTCTGTCAGGATATCGAGATCCTTTTTATGGGGGCGTCCCTCGGGCCATATATTCGCGTTCCAGCCGCCGCCTAAAACCCAGTGTTCTTCCGTAAAAGTGGCCAGATGTGTTTTGATGCGTTCCATCGCATCTGGAAGCGTCAGGCAATCCTTGAGATCGAGGCGCTCACTATAAAGGGCTACCGAAGCAATATGGGTATGACAATCGATAAATCCGGGCACAACGGTACGTTCATGCAGATCAACTTTTTTTAATTGATGCGCAGGTAAATTGATCCCATCCGGATTTCCGGTATATATGATTTTATCGCCCTGCGTCACCATGGCCGAAAAAGTCTCATACTTCGGATTAAGAGCAGATATGCGCGCATTGTGATAAAGGGTGTACATGGTTTTGGCAAAAAAAAAGCCCTCATTCAGAGGGCGTTTCTTCAATCAATTTAGGTTCATCTTCAGTAATGTAATGGTATTTGATCTTCCCTTCAATAAGTTCCTGCTGGGCAATTACTGTGGGATTAATTTCTCTTTCGTACTCGACCCCTTCAAAGAATTCACGATCGTATACATCCAGATCCTGATCATATCCGGTCTCTTCCAAAATCTCTTTTTCTTTCCGTTTCGAAATCCGGTCGGCATTGATGTCTCTTGCCCTTTTGGCAATAACCAGACAGGCTTCGTATATGGTATTAGCTTTTCTACCCAATTCACCAAGATCAAGCGTTTGAATCGCCATATGGATCCTCCAGACAAATTATATTAGAGCCTTTTAATTTAACATCTAATTTATCTTCTGTCAAATATTCGGATCGATTTAATCACCAATTATCCAGCAAGCCGTTCGATTACCCTTGCCCGACGCTTTCGCCCGGAACATTGGCGGTTTTACGAAACATCTCCGGAACCGGTTTTAATTTTCTTTGATCATCTGCACCCGCAAGTGGAATTTTAAGCAGATCAACAATATATTTGGGCGTGTACATAAAAGTGAAATTCGCATGATTAAATTAAAATCATGGGATACCAAATATTTGGATATGATTTTACCATGATCAAATTAAAACGGGCGTATCGGAATTATGCATTACTTTGGTAATATCGCCATTGCCTGGATGACCACCACATTTTTTTTGGGCTTTCATATGCAATTATCTGCCCAACCGACGGTTGAGCTGCCCACAGAATTGAATCTGGTGATCAATGATAAACCTTATACACCGACGGAAGGATGGATGGACTCGCTGCTTGACCAATCGAAGAAGTTGCAGGTCAAATATGAAATTGTAAATTCCGTCCAAAATGGTTCACAGATAACAACCAAAGTGCGGATGCCGCAAGTATTGACATTCTCTTCTGTTTTACATCAGATCATATTATACTATGCACTACTATCCGATGAATCTGCGCGCAGCAGAGAGAATTTGCTGATCTACCCATATTTTGATCCGCTCTCTAATGCACCGGCCATATACTGCTCCTATTCTCCATCTACCGGATATGAAATTATCAAAACCGTTTGGGAGACAATCCATGTACCCACGGCACCCGGCCCGGAGGAGACATATTTTTACAATCAAATTATCGAAAAAACACTTGAGAATTTGGACATTATCGATGATATTCCGGATGAGATCTTTATGCAAGTAGCATCCGAAAACAAGCGTTCGGTTCAGGAAATAAAAATTATTTACCAAAATATCCTGCTCTGGCAGATGGCCAATCCAAAATGATATGAGAAAACCGATCTTATTTTTCTTTTTAATAATTCTCTTGACCGAAAGCGCAGGGGCGCAAACATTGTTCCCGGAGGCACAGGGCACTGCCCTTCTGGATAGTCTGGTCAGATATTATAAACCCGCTTTTGTCCTTGGTTATGACGGGGCCCGTGATAAGATGTATGCACTCATTGATAACCACAGTGACAGTATCACCTGTATATATACCGGTTATCAGGTTTATGTGCCTTATAATTCTCCCACGCCCCGGAATTATACCAATGCGGCATCTCCAATCATGAATGCCGAACATTGCTGGCCAACAAGCAAGGGTGCTGAAGGGAACGCAAAGTCGGATCTCCATCATCTTTATCCTACGAATGGCGATGCAAACGCAGCCCGCGGAAATTTGCCCTTTGATAGAATTCCCGATCAGCTGACCGATCGATGGTGGCGTGGTGTTTCATATACAACAACCATTCCTGTACTTCAAAAAGGATCATACAGCAGGGAACAATCCGGGATACGATTTGAGCCCCGAGACGGATACAAGGGTGATGTGGCACGGTCGATCTTTTATTTTTATACCATCTATAAGGCGGAAGCGGATGCAGCAGATGCCGGTTTCTTCCCGATCCAGAAGGATGTGCTGATGTCCTGGCATAAAGAAGATCCCGTTGATCCCCGCGAACTCGGCCGCACCAATATGATTGCCGGGTACCAGGATGACAAACCCAATCCCTTTGTCATCGATTCCACCCTGGTACGTCGCGGTTATTTTTCAGTATCCGCTCTGCCACAACCGGATTTCACCGCACAGACGGCAGACGATTATGAATTGCAGCAGAATTATCCCAACCCATTCAACCAAAGTACCCGTATTGAACTTTTTATGGTGCACACGTCGCAGGTACGCCTGGAAATTTACGACGTACGTGGTGCCCGGATTGATCGGCTTTTTGACGGCAACATGACTTCCGGTGGACATACCTTTTATTGGACAGCACCCCGGGAAATTTCAAGCGGTGTATATTACTGTCGTTTATATTTAGTTCATCCTTTTCAGATGATCCGGACAAAAAAAATGCTGTTGGTAAAATAAGCCGGCTTGATACCGACTGGATAATCCCATATGAAAAATCAACTGCTTTTATATTTATTCCTGGGGCTTGTTTTGGCCTCATGTCAGCAGCCCTCCTATCAGGATAACCTGCCGGTACTATCCTTTGAAGGCCAGGTGAATAAGATCTACACATATACCAATAAGATCAGCGGCTTTTATCTCGGCAATACCCACAAACAAAATGAGTCCGGTCATGATGGCTGGACGGTAAATGAGATCCACTATCTGCTCGATTATAAAATCTATGACGATGAGCATATGATTTCAAGGGATTCGCTGGTCAGCTGCATCTATAATCCGGCAAAACTGATCCGCGATTACCCCGGTCATTTGCGAGAGACGTTTGCCCTTCTGGATACGATCGATGCGTTGATTTGGATTTTTGAACGGGCTGAATCTATCGATACCTTTTCTTTTGAACCGGTAACTCATCAACCGGTAGCAGGAAAACAAAGACGACTCGACCGACAACATGCGCAATTGGTCTATTCTCCCCGTGATATCAGCGGCGACGGATCCAATGAAAAAACCAAATGGATGGGATTTGAACTCTTTGAAGATGGCAATTTTATAGTCGTTATTGCTGCACTGGGACAGGAAGAAATAACGCTAAAACAACAGCTCCTCAGGATACGTGAGGCATATGCACTTTATCTGAATAACCGCGAAAAGCGACAACGGAATATTATCGCCAGAAATGACTTTAACTCCAATCTTCCCGAATTAAATAGTGCCGTGATCTGGTCTCAGATCGCCATCGATGCCCTGGTAACCAGGCAGCGGGGCAAAGGTATCTGGGCCGGATTACCCTGGTTTAATAACTATTGGGGTCGGGATACTTTTATATCCTATGCCGGCGCCCTGCTCGTGAGCGGGCAGTATGATGCTGCTGCTGATATATTAAAGTCCTTCAGTCATTATCAGCTGGCGGACAGCGCCGATCGCTGGTACGGCCGGATTCCCAACCGGATCACCAACGATGAAATCATCTACAATACCGCTGATGGCACCTGGTGGTTTATCCGTGAGTTGTATGAATATGCCCTTTATTCCGGGGATATTGCAACCGTGCGGGAGCTTTTTCCGGCCGTAAAAATGGCCATATCTGGTGCACTGCGCTACCGTGTCGACCGGAATTTTTACCTGATGCATGAGGATGCGGAAACCTGGATGGATGCCAAAGGCCCTGATGGGGCATGGTCACCCCGTGGCAACCGGGCCGTCGAGATACAAGCACTCTGGTACACCTCTTTACAGGCCGGTGCAATCATGGCCTCAATATCGGATCAGCCAAATCTTGCGGAACACTGGCTGGCTATTTCTCAGACGCTACGGCATAATTTTTTAAACGACTACTGGAATTCATTCAGCCTGGCTATGACCGACCATCTGAACCCGGATGGATCACGTGACCGGAAAAAGCGGCCAAATCAGATATTTACTACCTCCATACCCGATTTGCCTGGAATCGAACCGCTTGTCAGTGATGAGATCAGAGCCCACATAACCAGCCAGATAATCACCGAGCTTACCTACCGGTATGGCGTGGCCTCGCTTTCACAGGATGATCCCGATTTTCACCCCTGGCATCATTACGAACCATTTTATGTTCAGGATGAAGCCTATCATAACGGTATTGTCTGGACCTGGTTATCCGGACCCGTTGTCGGTTCATTGACCGCTCTGGGCTATGAAGATTTGGCCTTTCAGTTAACCTTCAACCAGGCCATACAAATCCTCGACTGGGATGCCATCGGCAACTATTGCGAGTTACTCGATGCACTTCCGCGCCCGGGTGAAACCGAACCACGCATTTCCGGTACCGTTTCCCAGGCTTGGAGTCTCGCCGAGTATGCCCGAAATATCTATCAGCATTATATCGGCTTTCAACCGAATGCGCTGACAAAAACGGTCATTTTTAAACCCGCCATCCCCTACGAAATTTCTTTTATATCGGCAAAACTCCCTTATGGAAGCGGTTGGATCAATTTTAGTTACACGGTTGAAGAGGAGTATTTTAATATAATTATTTCCCGCATTCATGTACCCGATACGCTGAACATCGTACTAAAATTTCCCGGATATCCTGAGCAGTATATCGAATATGACCCGGATGGGGATTTAATTGAATTTAAATTGCCCCGTTCGACCCGTCAGATGTATCAGCAATTCCCGCAACTGGAGTGGTATTTTGCCCAACCTGAACTGAAGACCAATCTTGAAACCGTTACCAGGCCGGCTTATCCGGTTCTACGCTCGGACGAATTTTATTTTGATCCCGATCCCGCACGAGAGCCGGATCTTGTGGCCAAAGATCCGTTATTTGATGATCACGGCCCCAACGGGAAATATGCCTATCCCCTGAATCCTTTATTTGCGGAAGGCATTTTCGATCTGAGTTCAATGGAACTATATGATCTCGAAGATCAATGGGGTTTTGTACTCAATTTCCGGGAGCTGGTGAATCCGAACTGGCATCCCGCTTATGGGTTCCAATTAACCTTCACAGCGATCGCGATACATAATCCGCGCAGCAGAAAAAACAGTAAACGTGAAATTGGCAAAGGGGCCGGCCAGGTTCTGTCAGCCGATCGTGCCTATCATGATATCTTATATATTGGTGGCGGGGTTACACTTGAAGATGCGAACGGGATAGCAAAAGTACTGCTTTATCCCGATGATCCGTACAAACCGTTGGGGTTCAAACTGAGAAAACAGATCCGGTTCAGAATACCAAAAGCATATTTACCCTATCTGGATAAAAACACCAGATTTACAATATTTGCCGGAGGGCAGGATGATCATGGCGGAGCCGGTATCGGAGAATTCCGGCAAGTGCTTCCACAACCCGGCCCGTGGCATGGCGGTGGTGCTGATCATGAATCAGGCAACAGCCGGATTTATGATGTGCTGGAGATTAATTAGCTGATGTATTCATAAACCACCACGCCTTCAGCGGGCAGGCGGAGTAACACGGATAAAAGTTCGAATTCATTTAATTTGTCCATGAAAAAGTTAAAAAGATAATATTTATTCGCAATTATTTTCTATTCCCCCCAAATCATGCTTTTTTTCAGTCGTTGGAGTAACAAACTGACTATCCCTGTGTCCCGGTTCGCTTCTCGTAGCGAAGCGGAGATCCGCCCACTGGCGGATGGGAGGCACCACATATTACAAGATTCCGTAAATATACAACCTGAAGAGCCTATTTTTCAGCCCACATTTAACTTAAAGCTTGTCAGGTGGCATACTACATCGCGTTTTAGATGATATATGTGGCCAAGCCAATGTTCCGACGAATTACAATAAAAAGTGCATACTATCCTGAATAACGATCCTATTTCTTTCTCCTGGTCACAACATACAAACGCCAATGTAAAATATCGAATTTACCGGAAAACCAGGGATCAGTATGGACATACCACCGGTCCAACTTTATTGACGACAAAAAACCATAACCAGACTTCATTCACAGATTACGAATATATGAAAGCGAGTAGTTATGTATATCTGATCAGTTATGATGTGAGGTCCTATTACACTGTCGAACAGACCGAGGCTGCCCAGAACTGGCGAAGCATTTATGGAGAGCAACTCTGGAAACCGAAAGAGGAAAGTGATACACCAATCACTGAAACTTCATCAGAATTTGAGATTCATAATTTTCCCAATCCCTTTAATCCGGAAACGAATATCGTATATTCGCTGCCGAATGCATCAATGCTTAAAATGAATATTTATAATTCATCAGGTCAGATGGTTAAAACGTTGGTTAATGGAACTATGCAGGCCGGTGTTCATGTAATTAATTGGAATGGTACGAATGATCAAAATATGAAAGTCTCATCGGGTGTATATTTTCTGATTGTTGAATTGCCATCAGCAGTTTATCATCGTAAGTTAATCTTGCTTAAATGAGAAAAGTAGAGTTTCGTTCATGAAACTGATAGCATGTATACTAGTGATTTACTCGTGCATATTGTCCTATGGTTGTGAAGGGGTGATAACCGGATTAAATTTCAACCCCACACCCCCCAGGCTTCTGGAGTGGAGTATCGACACCCTTGCTTATTCACCTTATGATCAGACCATGATGAGCATCCTTTGGGCTGCCTCACCGACCGACGTGTATGCGGTCGGTCATTGCAGTTCCGTCAAAGGAGCCATGTATCATTATGACGGCAAGGAATGGAAACGGGTCAGACTAAGTGTCGTGGAGGGCGGTCCCGTGGTGAACAATTTTGGAATAGACGCGATCTTCGGCTTATCTTCGAATGATATTTATGCAGTCGGGAGTAGATCACTCGGTTATGACCAGCCGGAAGTCGGTCTTCTGATACACTTCAACGGCAGTTCATGGCAGATGATTGATATTCCTGACGGGGAAAGGCTCTACAGCGTCTGGGGATCAACACCGACCGATGTCTGGGTTGGCGGATTTCGCGGAAGATTACTGCACAGTGACGGGGCTGGCTGGACGACATATCAACTTCCTCATCCTGGTTATCCTCAAATTGATATCTCATTGGTTATGAGGGATATAACCGGAAATGCAACTGAAACATATTTCCATACTTATACGGTCCGCTATCTACAGTCTGACCTGCATCATTTCTTTCGGTACCAAGATGGAAATCTCAGTCTATTAGATTCACTGACTGGTTACCATCACGAAGTCTGGATGAGCCCGACCGGAACTCTTTACAAGGGCGATGAAGATGGATTATCATTTTGGAACGATTCCAGCTGGGTATATCTGGTTACCGGCCGTGCAATATTCGATATCACCGGGCCGGATGACTCAAACCTATTCTGCATCGGTCAACATTTCGAGCACAGGGTATATCATTACAACGGACAGGATTGCTTTGAATACGAAAATCTAAAGGTATCAAAAGCGACCGCAGTATATTCTGACATCTTTTACATCAGCGGACATGTTTATATTGTTGGCCATACTAATAATGAATTTCCTGAACGGACAATTATCCTGCACGGACAGTAAGTGCCGGGAGAAAGAACACAGATCCGGTAATATTATTTAAGACCGGATCTGTGTTCTTCAAATCTGTTTCAGGGTGTTCAGATTATGTTATTTATGCTTATTCTATGAGAAGGTGTCGATGCAAAAATTTATGAATGCCTTTATCATTTGTTCGGTTTTCTGCTTGGCAGCTTGTAAAAATGCGACGCCACCCTCTGATATAAAACGAGGTTATCCAAGGGACTTATCCTGGACGGTTGATACTGTTTATATTCCTGTCGGGTCCACTTATCAAACCAGGATGTCTGAAATCTGGGGCAGTTTGCCTTCCGATATCTATACGGTTGGTTGGAATATGGCCCTGGCCGGGAAGATGTGGCATTTTGACGGTGAGACCTGGGATCCGGTTCCGTTGCATTCATCTGAAGGGGGGCCGGTGGGAGCGGATTTTGTTCTTCGAGATATATATGGAAATGCCCCGGATAATGTCTATGCTGTTGGCATCTTATACCCGACATCTGCCGCCAAAATGGATCATACCATGGATGACCCGCCCACCGAAAGTCTTATTCTACACTTTGACGGTACTACCTGGTCACGGGTAGATATTTTTGAGCCGCATGGCGTTCTTTCCGTCTGGGTTGATGCTTTGAATAATGTATGGTGTGGCGGTATTCGGGGTATTCTCTGCCGGTTTGAGGACGGCTACTGGGTAGTCGACAGTTTAAAGAATCCCTTCTCACCGGATGATCAATATTATTCCATAGGTAACATTACCGGTAAATCATCAGATGATAATATATTGAGTCTCAGAACGGACATTCCCTTTGGTTCTGGTATAAGAAACTATATACTCACGTATGATCAAAACAATTGGATCGCCAGGGATTCGGTTGATGAACAAATCCATGCCATCTGGCCTGGTTTAGCCAAAAATGATTATGTTGCGACGGCATATAACCTATTGCTCTGGGATGGCTATTCTCTGTCTACACTGATAAGTGATATGGATACGCGGAGTATCTTTGGAACCGATGATACGGATATTTTTTTTATCGGCGATCACGGAGATCATTTGTATCACTATAATGGATCAGATTTTATCATAATTAACGAGGTCTATTCACCAGACGTAGATTTACGTGATATCTGGACCGATGGAAAAGAGGTGTTTGTAGTAGGAAATTCCAATTCTTCTGAAACTAAAACGATCATTTTTCATGGATTCTAAATCTTTAATTATCACCAAATCTTTATATCTGCCAGTTGACTTATAATTAAAGGTAACTTTAGTCGTCGTAAAGAAAGGTTTTCCTTTTCCCTTTATCTCAATCCAGCCATTTGATCAACCGCGTCTCATGCGGATTGAACAGATCCGGATGGGCTGGCATAACCCGGCAGTTATAACGGTATGACCCTTCATCGCCTGCCTGGACCTGGGCCCGGTATTCCAATTTATCATCACCATTTTCAGCGACGAGACCCATCTGGATGACATTTACGGCCTCATATCCGCGATAGGCATCCTGACGCTCCAGCGTCACTTCGACGCGCAGATCATTTTTGTTCAATCCACCGGTTTCAACTACAAGTGCAATTTCACGTAATTCGCCGGCAGCAATAACACGGGTGTCTTCATCGAGTGATTTCCCATTTTTGATCTTGAGATGAATATTTTCCCACTGTCGCGATACCCGGTTTTTCCATTTGGCAAACTGGTGCAATTCACGATATTCTTCCTGTGAGATCTTCTCTGCACGCCGCATGGCCGGTAAATAATATTTATTTACATAATTCCACACCATGCGATGGGCACTGAAATCGGTGATCGTTGAATGAAAGGATACCTTTAGTTTATCGATCCAATCCTGCGGAATACCGTTCTCATCCCGCTTGTAATAGAGTGGTACAATCTCATTTTCAAGAAGACTGTAAAGAGAATTGCTGTCCTCGGTGTCCTGCAGTTCCTGATCATCATAATTAATCGAGACTGCCGATCGCCCAGCCATTCTGCCCGTTATACCCTTCCAGCCACCAGCCATCGAGAATACTCAGATTTATTCCGAGATTAATCGGTACTTTCTGACCCGAAGTACCGCTGGCCTCCAGTGGCCGCCTCGGCGTATTCATCCATACATCAACACCGGATACCAGTGCACGGGCATTATTCATATTATAGCCTTCCACGAAGACAATTTTACCTTTAAATTCAGCTTCTTTGGCATATTGATTTATCTTGCGGATCAGATCCTTGCCCGCCTCATTTGCGGGATGTGCTTTCCCGGCAAAGAGAATTTGTACATCCTGTCCTTCCTTATTCAGGATTTTCCGGGCACGTTCCAGATCTCTGAAAAGCAGTAATGCCCGTTTATACGGTGCAAACCGGCGGGCAAACCCGATTGTCAGGATATTGGGATTGAGTATTTTTTCCGGAGAAGGATAACCGGCCCATGTTCACCATATCGTTTCAGTTGCATGGTATATGCTTTGCGTAAATGCGTGATCATTTCCATCTTCATCCGCTGCATGGCCTCCCACAACACCTCATTTGGAATATCATAAATTTTATCCCAGTAGTGCTGATCCAGAATATGATCCCGCCAATCCTGTCCGATATACTTTTCGAACAAGGGTGATCATCTCACGGTGCAGCCAGGTGAAGGTGTGCACACCGTTTGTGACATGCCCGATCGGCATTTCATTTGTTGGGATCCCCGGCCATACACGCTGCCACATGCTGCGGGAAACCTCACCGTGCAGTTTGCTGACGCCATTTGCCTGACTGGAAAGATTCAAGGCCAGTATGGTCAGGGAAAAATTTTCATGTTGATGAATATTTGTATTTCTGCCCAGATCAAAAAATTTCTCATGGGATATTTCCAGTTTTGGCCACAGATTTTTGAAATATTTTTCCATCATATCAAACTCAAAGGCTTCATTGCCTGCGGGAATCGGTGTATGCGTGGTAAAAAGGGTGGTCGAACTTACATATTCCAGCGCGGTTTTAAAATCCATACCTTCATTCATCAATTCATAAAGACGTTCCAGACCTAAGAAACGCAGAATGTCCTTCATTCATATGAAAGATACTGGGGATATAGTTCATTTTGCGTAAAGCCCGCATGCCGCCGATACCCAGAATTATTTCCTGCCGAATACGGGTATCACGACTTCCACCATAAAGGCTGTGAATAATCTCCCGGTCTTCCTCACTATTTTTATCGACATCGGTGTCGAGCAGAAAGACCTTGATCCGTCCGACACGGACTTCCCAGACCCGGATCATCACTTCGTGATCGAGTAACGGGACCCCGATCAAGAGGGGTTCATGATCTTCCATTACCAGTTTTACCGGCAGGCGCTCACGATCAAGTTCGCTGTATATTTCGATCTGATCACCCTGCTCATCGATTTCCTGCGTAAAATAGGCATGCTTATACATAAGTCCAACGGCCACAAATGGCAGGCCAAGATCACTCGCCGTTTTGGCATGATCACCGGCAAGGATACCAAGGCCACCGGCATAATTGGGCAACGATTCATGAATACCGTATTCGGCAGAAAAATAGGCAATCTGGTGATCCATCATTTTCGGGAAATTACGTGCAAACCGGGTATCGATACGTTCCATATAGGCCGTAAAATTTTCCCAGGTTTTTTGAAGTTTTGCGAGAAACGCCGGATTTTCAGAAAATTCATTAAGTTTTACCGGATCAATTGAATAGAGAAAATCAACCGGATTTTTATTGACTTCACGCCACAGATCGATATCGATTTCTTTAAAAAGATCCCGCACCTCCGGATTCCAGCTAAACCAGAGATTATAGGCCAGATCATTTAATTTTTCCAACGGTTTTGGCAAATTTATGGTCATTCTGTTTCCTCAGCTAACAAATCATATTTCAAAATATAAAACTTATATTTTATTAAACATTTAACTTAAAATCAAAGTTCACTTTTGTCAGGCAATACTTCGTCCGCCATCGACATTCATGATGCAACCGGTAATATAGTCAGATCCTTCAATCAGGAAACGTACGGCTGCAGCTATATCTTCCGGACTGCCTTCGCGTTTCAGAAGTGTCGCCTTCAACGCCCGCTCCCGCTCCTCTGTGGGATAATCTTCGGGCAGCATGACCGGTCCGGGATTTATACAATTCACCTCTATTTCCGGTGCCAGTGCACGGGCCAGGCCCTTGGTCATGGCTATGATTCCGCTCTTGGTTAAACCGTATGGGATAAATCCCGGCCAGGGATTGAGGCCACTTGGATCGCCGATATTGATAATTTTGCCATAACCCTGTTTGCGCATATGGTTGCCCGCATACTGAGCACAGAAAAACGGGCTTTTTAAATTCAGGATAAAAAGTCTGTCCCATTGCTCTTCGGTAATGGTACCCAACGGTGTTGGGAAAAATACAGCGGCATTATTGACCAAAACATCAATAGAACCACTCTCCCGTATAACCATATCGATTACCTTTTCGATCTGATCCATCCGGCGCAGGTCAGCCTGAATAATCTCAAGATCAAAGCCTTCCTGACGCATCTCCGATTGAAGTTCAAGAGCAGGCTGCGCACTCGAATGGTAATGGCAAAATACCCGTGCATGACCTCTGGCCAGCCCGGCACTGATTGCCCGGCCCACTCTGACCGCCCCCCCGGTAACCAGAATATTTTTTTTCTTCAATTCCATAGCATGATCATATTGTTATATCTTATATATTATTAACCTAAAAATGTGTGACGCAGGTTTCAAATCATAGGACAGATTTTATTGAAGGAAAGGATTGTATTGTCGCTCGCGCCCGACGGAGGTGACCGGACCATGACCCGGATATACCGCTACAGCATCCCCTAAAACCATAAGTTTTGTTCTTATGGAAGTCAACAACTGATCATAATTTCCTTTATAAAGATCGGTTCTGCCGATTGAATCCATGAAAAGACAGTCCCCGACAAAGACATGATTGCCGAACAATAACGACAATCCCCCCGGTGAATGACCGGGTGTGTGTAATACCCGGCCGGTTATTGTACCAAATTCGAGCGGATCGTCATCTTTCAGATAGCTGGTCACCTTTGGAATCCCCGTCACCGGCATATTAAACATAGCCGCCTGATCCTCAAGTGAGTCAAGCAAAGGGAGTTCCTGTTCATGGATAAAAAACGGCAGATCAAAATGTTCCTGAACAACCTTTGCCTCGGCAACATGATCAATATGGCAGTGGGTATTCACGATCATCCGAACAGTCAGATCCAGATCATTGACGATACCGATAATGCGCCCTGCTTCTCCGCCCGGATCAATCAGCATCCCTTCATTTGTTTGATCATCATAGATCAGGTAGCAGTTCATTGCGAACATGCCAACCGTGATTGTTTCTATGTTCAGCATTAATTACATCCGCCGATTTTTGTAATGGCAAAATAAGGAATAACAATATAAAGGGTAACATCCCGGATCAAATAAAAAAGGAAAAAGGCGATGAAAACTTTCCACCCCTTTTTCTGCAGAAAAGATTTGAAACCTTCTTGTTTTAAAAGTTGCCACCATTCCACCGCCCATTGCGGTTTTAAGAACTTCATATATTCTCTCCGGGAAATAGTAATAGAGAACGCATGCCAGTTAAAATTTATTCTATAGGGTGGGATATTTTTCAGATAGATCTACACCGTATTACCAAATATCTTCTGAGCCCGGAAAAATCTCTATATCTTGATTACACCTTCCAAATAAAGAGATGCCTTCCCCGCAATGATGACCCGGTTGTCCAGGTATTCGCAGAAGATCTCGCCGCCACGGCAGGATATCTGCCGGGCATGCAACTTTGTCTTGCCCACTTTTTTGCCCAATAGGGAATAAGTGTGCAATGGGCCGAACCGGTTACAGGATCCTCCGGTATTCCCACAGCCGGAGCAAAAAACCGCGAAACAAAATCTTCATTTGTACCTTTAGCGGTTGCAATCACGGCTAGCCGGTCCAATTCCTTTAGTAAACGCATATAAGGGCTCAGTTGCCTGACTTCCTCTTCCGATTCATATACCGCCAAATAATAATTCGACGCCAGGACTTCCTTCGGTTTGTGATTCAGGCCCTTGATCAGACTCTCCGGAATTTCGCATGCCTCGGGTGGATGGGCCGGAAAATCCATCGAGAAAAGATCGTTCTTTCGGCGTACCGTCAGTTCACCACCGGGACTGCCGAACTTTACTTCCTTAAGTTCCGGTTTGATTTTGTGCATGATGACATATGCACTGGCAAGGGTGGCATGTCCACAAAGATCAACTTCGGTCTGGGGTGTGAACCATCTCAATTGAAAAAAATCACCCCGGTCGACAAAAAATGCGGTTTCAGAAAGATTGTTTTCAGCGGCAATGTTTTGTAAAATTCCATCTTCTAACCAGTACTCCAGCGGGCAAACAGCCGCTGGATTTCCTGAAAATACTTGATCCGTAAAGGCATCGATCTGAAAAATCGGTATTTTCATGATCGGAGTCTCTTATGTTGGTTGATATCTAGACATAAAATCGTAAAATTCTTTTAATTTTACAAATATTATTCACATATTTAATTGCGCGATTAAAATTGGTTATAAATCATTTGTTCAATATATTTAAACCTTTATTTTAAATGCTTTGTTTTTATTGTGTAGTTAGCCTGGAAGGATCTTCCCTGTTGCTCAAGACCAAACAGGCTCCTGCGGAATGACGGCAGCATAGTTTTCTTTGGTATATACAAAATAAAAAACCACTTTATACGTGATGAGCGAAAAAAATAAGACATCCGAAATCAGCCTTTATTTCCGGGTACTGGCTTATCTGAAGCCTTATTATAAACAGTTTATTTTCATCATCCTGTTCAATTTTGTCTATATTATATTCAACACCGTTTCTATATGGATGATCGCCCCTTTTGTAAGTACTTTATTTCAATCCCAGGATAAAACCGCAGTCGAGCAGGTTCAGCAGACGGAAGCAACGGGATCCCATACCAGTATTATGGACATTAACGAGTGGTTAAAAATTCATCTCGATCACCTGTTCCGCCGGGATGATCCTGTGGATACACTCCAGATGTTATGCATCTTCATTTTCCTGGCATTTGCCTTTAAAAATGTGGCGCATATATTGGAAATCTGGCTGGTAAGTTATGTTGAGCAGAAAGTCATCAAGGATTTGCGCGATCAGGTTTACAGCCATATTTTGTGGCAGCCGCTCGGTTTTTTCAGCAGATTCCAGATCGGGAATATTATCTCACGCATAACAAACGATATCAACGCCCTCAATACGACACTTAATACAAATTTTACCCGCATTATTCGCGAACCACTGGTCATTTTCATTTTTATTTCCATCCTGGTCAGCATCAGCTGGCAACTGACCCTGGTGGCCCTGCTGGTTATTCCATTGACCGGTATCCTGATCTCTAAGATCGGCCAGAGCCTCAAACGAAAAAGCAAACGGGTACAGGAGCGGATTGCCGATATTACGACCATTATCGAGGAAACCATTTCAGGCATAAAGATCGTCAAGGCATTCTCGATGGAACGCTACGAAAGCAAAAAATTCCAGCACAAAACCATGGAACATTTCCGGGCCGCCTTCCGGCAGTCGCGCCTCAACCGGCTTTCCTCACCGGTTTCCGAAACACTGGGAATCGGCATCATGGTCGCCGTCCTGTGGTTTGGGGGTAAATTGGTATTATCGGGCGATCTGATTTCCTCGGAGGATTTCATCCGATTCCTGGCAGTACTTTTTTCTGTAATGGCACCGATAAAGAGTCTCGGTCAGTTCAACAATGAAGTTCAGATCTCACTGGCATCCGCAAAACGTATCTTTATTATACTCGATGAGCCGGTTGAAATCATCGATCAACCGGGGACCCGGGAGGTCGGGCAATTCAATCGGATTGTCGAATACCGGGATGTTACCTTCCAGTATACGCCGAAGGACGAATATGTCCTGAAAAATGTCAATCTCTCCGTCAACAAAAATCAGAAAATCGCTCTGGTGGGGAGCAGCGGCGCCGGAAAAACCACCATTGTAAATTTACTCCCCCGGTTTTTTGATGTAACGGAAGGATCCATCCTGATCGATGGTAACGATATCCGTGAATTAAAAATGTCGAGTCTGCGCCGTTTAATGGGTATCGTCACCCAGGAGGTCATTCTGTTTAACGATACGGTCGCCAATAATATCGCATACGGCATGTCCGATTACGGCATGGAACGGATCGAAACGGCGGCCAGACTGGCCAATGCCTATAATTTTATTATGGAGTTGCCTGAAGGTTTCAATACCCTAATCGGAGAGAAAGGCATGCGTCTTTCCGGTGGTCAAAGACAGCGTATATCGATTGCCCGTGCGATCCTAAAGAATCCACCCATTTTGATTTTTGATGAAGCGACCTCTTCACTTGATTCGGAATCGGAACGGCAAATTCAGGAAGCAATCGACAATTTGATGAAAGATCGTACCGTGTTCATTATCGCGCACCGGCTTTCATCGATTATCAAATCGGACAAAATCATTGTGCTTGAAAATGGTAAAATCATCGATTCCGGTACACATGCCGAATTGCTGAAACGATCTGAACGCTATAAATATCTATACGAACTACAATTCGCCACCTGAGAGTCGGGATTTAACCACGGATATACACGGAACAGCCCTGAATGAATAAAATTATCAATGTGTTTTAAATTGTGCGCGCAATCCCGAGATATGTTTTCCCGTGTCTATCCGTGGTTAATCCTGACGCTTCTTAAATCCCGCAAAATTTTAGCCGTCAGATAGGGTGATACCCACCGGGCAATGGTCGGAGCCATGAACTTCCGGCAAGATAAAGGCCTCTTTGAGCTCATCCAGCAGACGATGATTTTCTTTTTTCTTGTTCTAAGGACTTCACAACGTTCGAGAACCGATTTGCAAAAATCGAGTTTAAAGGGGACCCGTGCATGATCACGTTGTCCGTTTGGGAAATAAATATTCAGAAGCGTGAACCGGCCGAAATCCAGCTCAATTACCCGGCCTTCCCGGTCAAATTCTGTGATCCCCAGGCCGGTTCTGATATGTTCGGCTTTTTGCCGCGAAAATACCACTACACCGCTGTATCCCGGGCGTTTTGCGGAATTCCAGTAACAGTGATAATCCGGAGGATGAGACAGTTCTTGTGGCAGTTGTCCCGGATGGGCTTTGATCTCCTGCAAACACAATATATCCGGTTTTGTATCTGAAAACCATTCAGGGTAGCCATTTCGACCGGCCGAGCGAATACCGTTGACATTCCAGGCTATAGAGTTTCATGGATTTTTCCTTAACAGGACGAATGTATATTTATTCAAAATATATCGTATAAATGAATTTGCCGCTATTGCTTTCTTTTGCCGGGATGCCTATTTTCTAATGCATCAGTATATTGCTATATCGTGCTTCGGAGGAATAATCCATGTTGATTGCAGCCATAATTATTTTGGTTTTGTTTGTATTAATCTTATATGAGTACCGGATTCGTAAACCCGATCAGATCGTACTTTACGAATCTGCCGGTGTAGTGAAACGACGTCGTTCACGGTTTTATCCCCGTCATTTCAGCCTGGCCATCAGTGGTACAACTTACGCCTTCAGTCAGAAAATTGAAACCGATGCGAAAGGAAAATTACCCGTCGTGGTCAGGCTTGCTCTGGCTGTTGCGGCATCAGGAGAGCACCTTTCTGAACTTATACGTGCCGGTGGATGGCGGTCAGATGCTGTAACCCGGGCAACCGGCGAACTTGAAGTATTGATCGAATCCTATGTGGGTGAATTCTGCGGTAAATATGAGGTCGAAGAACTTAAATCCGGGTCCCTGGGCGCTTTTTTGGACCAAAAATCACGCACGGCGGTTTCCCTGCTTGGCCTTGATATCCTGACGCTCACTGTGCAGGCCATCGACCCGATGGATGATAAAATTGCCGATGCAATGCGTAAACGGGAAGCCAGCCGAATTATGGAACAGACGGAGCAGGAGGAGCAGCGTGCCAGAGTGGCGGCGACAAAAGCACGTATCGAGGCTGATGAAAAGATCGCCCACCGTGAGCATACCCTGCAACTAAAAAAACTGGAACTACGGGAAGCAGAGCAAAAAATCGAAGATGTACTCGCAACCATGCGGATGAAAGAAGAACTCAAACGGCGTGAATTACAGTTTGATTTTGATCGTCGTGAACTGGATCTGTTAAAGGATAATCCTGAACTGCTGATTCTGAGCCCGCAATTAACACGTCTTGCAGATGCAAGTCAGAATCTCAGGAACGCCAAAACTGTCGTGAATGTATCCCCCTCCGATGCGGCACAGGGCACTCAGTTGATAACGCTCTTTCAGAACCTTCTTCAAAATGTACTTTCCGGTACAACGCCTAATAGCAAACCTGATAAAAAATAATTCCAATGGATCCGCTGGAATATTTTCAATTACGACCACTCAAGGCGGCTAAGGTCTCCGAGATCAGTGAGGCGACGGCTGCCTCCCCGGTCCCTCCGGAGGATCGCGTTAACTTCCACATCGGGAATCCGGTGCAGGATGAGCGATTGATCACGCTTTATACCTCATTGGTTTATCAGGATAATACGGATGAGAGATTACAACCTTACCGGTTGCTGCTTGAGCGTTCAATCCGGGCCAATATCCCCTATATGCCGCGTGGTGGATACCTGCGCGAAAAACCTCATACGATCATCACACATTTCAAAGAATGGCTAACCGGTGGACAAACCGAACCTTTAAGCTATGATTTTGGGGCGGAATCCGGCAGGCGGGAAGTAATCCTGGTAAGCGGTGGACGCGATGAATTCCTGCGGGTATTTTTCCATTCAATCGATCGCTATTTGCTTCATCTGCCTGCCATTATGATGTTTTCAAACCTGAATATTCCGGACCACTTGCGTGTATTTTCAAATCTCCGCTTCAAGCAATTACCTGCTGATCAAACTGAGATTATCGGATATCTGGAAAATTATTTCAGCTCCGCTGATGACCGCCCTGTTTTTATATTAACAGGTCAGATATTCAGTGAATCGATACGGCGAAATTTGAGAAAATTAAGTCTGCGGTTGCCATTATTTTTTATCGAATTGAACGATGCCCCCAATCATCTGTCCATGGCAAGGGAAGCAAGGCTCCAAAACAGGGTGCTCAGATTTCTGACTGCATCCACGATTTGCCCTGCAGCGGGGCCGCTTTCTATCGGATTTGCAGCCGGTGAAGCAAATTTTATTCGTGTGATTGAGAATGTGCATTTTGAATTAAAAGGTACTCCACCTGCCGCAGAAGTCGAACTGCTGACTCATTTTTGTACAACTAATAATATAGCACCATCTTTAAACGAAAGGTTGGACGAAGTCCACCCCACAAATGATACGTTCCCGTACCTGAACGGGTTGACCAGATTTACCGATGAAATGTCGCTGATCACGACGATCACGAACAGAAACGAAAAGATCATTCAGCGGGCCATCGCAGGATATGAACATCGGGCTCGTTCTGTTACGGACACCTTCTCGCGTATGTATCAGGCCTACCAACCGGCTGGAGATGATTCGTTTGCATTCAAATCAAGCGGCGAAGTCCTCGAAGATTTTTTCGCCAACCTGAACAATCCGGAATGGACAAACCAACTTTTAGCAAATATGGCGACTGTTTTTGCCGGTCATCACCCGCAATACGATCGTGATCATCTGATGGTGATCAGCGGTTCAGCACGGACCGCATTCAGTTTACTCGGGAGACATTGCGGGTTTTCCGATGCCCTGATCCCCGACCTCAGCTGGACCTATGAACACGGCTTCGAGAATGTGCATACCGTTCCCCTCAATGCGGATTATTCTCTCGACCCCCGGCGATTTCTTGATACAATCGATATGCTGATCGAGCATGATTCAAACTGGCCGAAAAAAGGATTCGTCGTATTGAACAATCCCCATAATGCCAGCGGAAATGTGTTTACCGAACAGGCTTTGCAGCAGTTATTGCTGGCATTACTCAGCAGGAATATCTTCGTTATCGATGATCTTTCTTACCACAATGTCCGACCGGGAACAGAGTGGCCAGGGATCAAAACATTAAAACAACTTGCCCGGGAGCTGGGAAAAAACGGCTATCTGACACAAGAAAATCTGGCACATCTGGTAACCATTCACTCGCTCTCAAAAACCGACTGTTTTGCCGGTGGCCGGGTGGCCGTGATTGAAATTACACATGCTGCTCTGGCTGATAAATTTCGACGTATCGCAGAGACCGTAGGTTATAATCATATGGCCATTCTCCTGGCTTATCTTTTTTATCGAAACAGCGGCGACGACCTGCGGAATTACTGGCATCATCGGAACCTGGTTATGAACGAACGGATGCTGGCATTGGAGCAGGCCTGGGAAGAACTGCCACCCGTCAGAAATCCGTTTAATATCAAGGTCATACGCCCGACCGGGAGTATGTACCCACAACTTGTGGTTACGGATCTGCCGGCAGGATTATCTTTGGACTGGCTCGCCTCGGGTCTCGCCCGGAATGGCATTGGTCTTATTCCTCTGTCGGCTTTCAGCCGAACCGCAGAAGGATATGAACATGCCCGAAAATCCTTCCGACTAACCCTTGGTGGTGCAGAATCAGAGCACGTGCTACACCGAAAAATGCGACGGGTGATTATCGATCTAAACCGGTTGATCGGAGAAGAGTCTGCACGCTATAATCAGAACCGGTTTGTTTCCCGTCAGACAAAATTTAACCGTACCCGTTATTTTAAAGAGACACCGGACTTCTGGCGGGACCTCTCCGGACAGATAGAAAATGTTACCAGAAAGATTTTTCCGAGTGCCCTGACCAGTCTGAACTTACAGAATGATCATACAAGAACGGCTGCAGCATTTTACACCGATCATTTGCCGTTCCGTTTTCTATCACTCAAATCCCGGTTGTTTGACCATATTAATATGCTAAATGACACGCTGGGTCAGATTCAGGGGGGAAAATCGGCCGCAATCACCGAAATTCTCGCACAGGAGTTTTATAAAGAGAACAGTGCAGAGCGCGCCGAAAAATTCAGACACCGGCTATTTGACCGGACAGTCCATCCGACTCAGATGTATGCATTATCCGTTGATCTTCTGTTCAATCATCTGGTTGAAGCATATGCCTCAGGAAAAAAAATCAATTCAGCGCGTATAGAGGCATTGTCGCGGGCACTGGTATATGAATATCTGGGCACAAATGTTCCGGTGCGGGCGATCGAAGAGGGTGAGGAACTGGTCCATGATCTGAAAAGTATGATTCTCAGTGAAGAGTATTTGCGTTGGAACAGCAAAGATTCCCTGCCGACTTTTCTCTCGTTCTGGGGCGACTGGGATGGCAGCAACCGTCCTTCCGGGCAGGGCCATTTGCTGGTCGCAGCCGTTTTGATCGAGAATGTGGTCCAACAAGCTCATATTTTAAAAGATTTGATGAGAATCGATCATGGTGTATCGATTGAACGGGAATTGCTGGAAGAGCTAAATCATTTGCCCACCCGTATCACCGGCTTCTGGAATCTTCTGAATCGGATTAACCGTCTTACCAATCAGCTGGAAAAACGATATCAATCGATTGTCCCGGCTGATCTGAAAACAGGCCCCTGGCGAAGAGCCGGATTGAGATTACGCATCATCCGTGATCCGTTGAAAGCAATATGGCAACATAATGACCGGCTCGAACGCCGTATGCAGGAATTACGCCGGCAGCGCCGGATGTCATTGGAGTATTATTTTTCGCTCAATAAACGTTTACGGAAAGCACTCTATAGCCATCTCGGTAATATTTCCGGGCATTTGAATAAACCCGAATTTGCCCTGAAGGCCGCTCCTTACCGCAGTCTTTTAAAACGCTTTTGCCTGACACCGAGAATCCATCAGAATATGATCACATCTGCAGATCAGTTTGCCATCGATACAACGGTAGAAAATCTGCTCGAGATCAACACCATCGCAGGTAAATATGGTAATCCGGCCATGGTTCAGGCCTTACAAATCAGTATGTCAACACAGCCGGAAGCTTTGATCGCTATCGATAGAAAAATGCGTTCCGGACGTGATACGCGGTTACGTGAGCAATCCGGTTTAGATCTGCCCCCGTTGTGGATCGTGCCGCTTTTTGAAGATATCGATGCCGTACAAAATATTTCCAAATATTTGGATGCCGTCTGGAACTATGCCATTCAGAGTCGTCGATTGGAACAAAAACCCGGTGATCGTCTTGCTGAGTTACTCTGCGAACTGTTCATCGCCGGTTCTGATCTCAGCCAGCAGGTAGGTCAATCATCCGCATCGCGTTTATACCGAACATCGAAATTCGAAATTATCCGCTGGTTATCAGAAAAAGGTCTGGTAGACAAGATTCGAATAAAATTTGGCAGCGGGGAGCCGATGCAGCGCCAGGGTGGCTATTTCATCAATGAAGATACGCAAACGGTATTCCGTAATTCGCCCAATGCATTACAGCGCCTGGATCGTTCTCTTTCACCGGCTGCGCTTACAAGTACCTCTTATGCCCACCGGCCATTAAAAGGTATTATGGGATCCGGGGAGTTCCGGACTTTTCAAAGTAATGTATTTGAGCGCATAAAACTGCTATCGGCCGTGGATCGGGCACAAGTGATTTTTCATGTACAGGAGGCTCAGCAATTCCATGAGCAATTGCTGATCCAGGCAAGCGAACCGTTTATCCAGACCCGGCTGCAACCATCCCGACGCGGTATCCAGGAAATCGAACGGTTAACCGTAGGCCAGAATGACCCGCTTTATCAGGAATTCACCGACCTGGTCACACGCAATTTCAGACATATCTTATATGGTCGTGAGGAAGATGTCGTTGGATTGCATATCATTTCCTATTTTATTTCGCGCGCCACCCCCGTTCTTCGGGATCGACCCACTGTAAGACCCACCCGTGATGTTTCGCAGGACCAGGGGCAAAAAATTATCCGGCGAATCGCTCAGACCTTGCCGCTATCAAAACATGGCAGCTTATTGCGGGCCATCGGACACAACCAGGCACAAACGGTCGTGCTTGGTATCAACCAGCTGACTACGGGTCTTTTCCGTTCGTTTCGTGAGTTCGCTGCCCAGCAGAGGACATACCGCGATGGTCTTACATTGATTTCGGACCGTATATTGCCACAATTACCGGTTTATGAAATACTCCATACCTTGCGCCTGTACCATAATACAAATATCAATATGCTCGATCGCCTCATGCGTGCTTTTCCGGCCGGGAATACGGCTTTTCTTATCCTGCGGGAGGATCTTGATTCGATGATCCCGTTTATCAGCCTCTTACAGAAGGAATTTCTCAGACGCCATGGGCTGAACGTTGCTGATTTTTTTGATGGTGACAAAATAATCGCCGATGTCCTGCCCTCGATCGACCCGGATTTGGCGGTTCTGCTGCAACCCGATCTTTTCAATGTTGAGCCGGACCGGTTATTACAGGATATCGATGGATATATTGACCGTGATTGGCAGGAAAAAATGGCCGGATACTTGATCTTGCCGCACAAAATCCGTCATTGGCGTGATATTATCTGGCAACTGATTGAAGAACCGTTGTTCCAACAGGTAAAAAGTTTTGTCGAACTCGCCGGGGCACTTAATACATTAACCCTTGAGCGCGGCAGCGCCGACCGCCCTTACACCATGGAACCTTCAAAAGTAGCCCGTATGAGCTCGAATATTGTTAACCTGCTGCGCGGTACCCGCGATGATTCGATGCGTGAATTTTTAATGTCGGTTGTTCAATATCTTTCCAATATCCCACAAACCATGCGGGAAGTTCCAATCAATATTCTGCGTGCTCTGGAAGATATTGAAACAATCGTGAAGATTGAAGAACAGACCCTGACCCCAAAGGACCAGGATATACTCCGTTTCTATATGCTGCAGATTGCCCGGATTGCCGGAGAAAACGGGTAATTACTGCCCTTTATACCATTCCATCTGTTGCTTGCATTGATCATGCCGGTTTGGCACCGGTGCTCTGGCGTTGATTCTGTCTCCGTGAACGTACCGGCTTTTCCAGTTGAAAAAGTCGCATTTTTTCCCGGAGAGTGGTTCTTGAAATGTTCAGGATCTCTGCTGCACGGGATTTATTCCCCTTGGTCAGTTTCAAAATATTCCCAATATGCACTTTTTCCATTTCCTGCAACGAGTAACCGGTAATTTCGGGCTTCATATTTTTCCGGCCAGGTTCCAATTGCATATCACCAGGAAATATATTTGTATTTATCAATCCCTTTTTGGTAACAAGAACACCGCGCTTGACCATTAGCTTTAATTCGCTCACATTCCCGGGCCATTTATAGGCCATCATGAGAGCCTCAGATTCCGACGAGAAACCTTCAACTGCGTGATTAAACTCGGTATTATAGGATTTAATAAAGTGTGCAGCCATGGGTAATATATCTTCCCGGCGATTTCGCAAAGGCAGTACCACAAGTTCAAAGGCTTTAAGCCGAAAATAAAGTTCCTTTAAAAAATTGCCCTGTTTTACATAATTTTCCAGATCAGTTTCACACAAAACAATCAGACGGGTTTCTATCCTAATATCGCTGTCAGATCCAATCCGCCGGATGAATCCGGTATCCAGAAAAACTTCAAGGCGCTGCAGGACTTCTTCATCCACCATTTCGATGTTTTTAAGGATCAAGGTGCCGGCTTTTGCTTTTTCAAAGGCACCCGGCAGTGCTTCACCGTGCAATTGTGCTGAAAAATCGACCCCAAACAGTCCGGAAAGCAACGCTTCACGGGATGCACCACGACAATCAACGATCTGGAGTGGTTTGTCTGCAGTAATACTCTTACTGTGGATCAATTTGGCCACATATTCCTTTTCCGTGCCTTTCTCACCTCTTATCAGGCAACCGGTATAACGGGATTTACCCAGGGCCATGATAAATTGTGCCATCTTCTTTATCGCGGTGCTCTGGCCGATAAGTGCTGTGTCAAATTCATTTATTCCGGAAAAGGTTGTGGTTACGGGTAAGGCATGTTGCTTTTTTAAGAGAGTAGCATTATACACCAATAATTTTAGCGCATGTTTGCTGATCGGTCGTTCGATCACCGAAAGTAACTTGCTTCTGGTCGATTCAGGCAAAGCCGGTAATTCCTGACCGGCATCACAAATGACAAGACCTGCATCATGATGATTGGCAAAGAATCGCTCCAGCCCGCGCGGTAGTTTCCATTGCGAGTAAGCCGGTTGCCAGATCACCAGATCAAGCACATGATCACCAAATCCGGGATGGTCAATGTCTGAATGTGTCAAAATCTGCGTCTGGATATCGAATTCCTCGGAAAGGACTTCCAGACCGCTGTAATTTTTGACCGCGAGTCCAACTTTTAACGTCATAAATATACTTTGTTAACCTAAAATGATATTCGTCACAAAAGGAACGGAGCTTATTTTATTTTCTTAAAAATGTGCGTTATGCAGAAAGAGGTGCAAAAACAAAAGGCCGCAGAAGCGGCCTTTAACAGCGGAAATATTTAAGAATCATGCCAGGCTTTGTATGGCCCTGATGATATTTGATGTCGTAATACCAAAATGTTCCCAGACCTCCGTGTGACCTTCTGAGGGCGCTATCCGTGGATCGACAATACCAATATGAGTGTACCGGCACCTTTTGCATCTTTGCCGCACCTGATATCAAACCGGCAAAACCGCGCAAACCGGAATCGGTGGTTGCAATTATGCCATCTTCGATGGTTACCAATCCTTCCGGATAATGTTTGAATATTTCTCCGAGGTCTTTCTCTTCAATCGGTAACCCGTTAATGACATAGACATCCGTGGCAATGCCCTCAGCCGATAATTTCTCGGCGGCTGCACCCGCGAGATAAGCCGGAGCACCTATCGCCAGCACAGCCCTGCGGGCACCCGGAAATCGTCTGAAGACCGTCACCGGCTCCCATTTATCTGTAGCCTCCCATAACGGTTTATCGGAATCCTGTTTGGTAAGAACCGGCAGATTATCACGGGGAATTCCAATGATATGGCCACCGTAGTGGGCCGCCAGATCACGCACAGCGATAAAAGCCGACCGGGCATCCGCTGGCGCATAAAACCGATGCAGATAGGGAAGATACCCCATGGCCAGAGTGATCCAATCCAGACTCCAGCCCGAAAAATGATCGCGACCCGTGCAGGCACCGACGTGCGAGAGATGAAAAGTTACATTCAAACCTTCATTGATACCGTTAAGATTTCTCTGATAGCGCCACATTTCGAAACCTTCACGGGCAATACCTTCAAAAAACGCCGCAAATGTCGAGAATACGTTTAGTTGCGGGGCGTGGCTGCTCATGGCCAGACCATTTGCCATCAAAGCCGATGCCTGTTCTTCAATGCTCATTTCAAAACAGTGATGCGCCGGCAGAAATCCCCTGGCCTTCTCAAGTTTCGTGGAAGTGTCGAGATCACAGCTGACTACAAACATCTTATCTGGAAACGATTTGGCCACAAGCGCATAGGCGGCTTCAACGCCGGCGCGGGGACTTACCGGTTTGCCCGGCAACGGTAAACTGACTTCGGCAATGGCCGAATCTTTAAAGACCAGATTTTTTGAACCTTTCCCGGGACGGGCTTTGGTTATCACCCGATGCTTCTTACCGCTGTTCAGCGATGTTAAGCATTTCTGATGGGAATCTGTAAGCCGGAGCATTGGATTTTTGAGAACCTCATCAAGATTCCGTCCTTTCATATGCCCATCATGATGCCCCTTCCCACCGGGTAAATCATTTACCAGAAAAAGACACTCGAGCATCGGTCCAACATCGCGGTAACTCATTAGTGAACCGGGTATCCATATGTTTGTATTCATATCGACATTTTGTTTTTTTGCAAAGATTTCCGTATCCATGGAAAGACCAAATCGATCTGCAAAGGTATGCAGATTCTCATTCTTGTGATAACCGGTTGGATAGATCAAAGATGGGCGACCGTTTCTGGCGCGTTTACGTGCTTCCGCATAGCCGGCATACAGCGCAGCATGATCATAAAGACTATCGATCTCAATGATATCAATTCCCATTGCCGCGATAATCGGGCGTGGATCCTTATCCAGAATTTGTTTATTTGATCCAGAAAGCTGTATACCATTCCGGTGCATAACAAAAGTTACCGGCGCACGATGTACATCAGCCCCGTTGAACCCATTCAGGGCCTGGCCGGAGATCCAACCCGCATCACCGCAATGGACAACGACCCAGGCATCGCTCCCCGCATGGGCCCGCATTCCCAGCGCCTGCCCCACCGCCACCGGAATCATAACACCCAGGCGTCCCCCGTTGAGTTCTGTTCCGCCGGGCACCCAGGATACATGACCGGCCATGTCCAGACTACGCCGGAAACGTTTTATTACGGATTCCTCATCAATATATCCAAAAGCCGCGAGGACGGCGTAATAACCAATACTGGTATGTGCATTTTCGATCGTGTAGGTCACATTTTTGTGATCGGTAACCGCCAGGGTAAGCACCAGCGCAGGGATAAGGTCCAGTGCGCCGCCAAGATGATCGAGTTCATTGATTTCAGCTAACGATGCAAGTGACCGGACGGCCGTACACGCCGCCTGAATTTCCAGAACCTCGAGTGTCTCGATTTGTGTCCTTGAAATACCGGTCTTACTTTCTAAATCGATCGAGAATGAAATTACCTCTGAATTTACCTCTGAGCCTAAATTCGGGGTTTCTCTCAAAAGCCGTTGATTGCGCGCCGTTTGATCGTCCATTAATTGTTTTTCGAATATAGCCATCTTTACCCTCTTGGTTCAAAATTTACGTTTTAAGCTCCAAATTTCTGTATGCGTTTTGCCGATGCCAAAACTTCCAGAATGATATTTTTCATGGGCATTCGCCCCAGGGCGCCTGAAGCGCAGGCCGTTTCGCCAAATTCTTTCTGAGCATCCAATCTGCCAAGACCGTTCTCACAATAGAATAGCGCCGGCACCGGATGCCAGCTGTGGGCCTTCAGAATGGCAGGTGTGGAATGGTCGCCCGTTACCAGTAACACATCCGGTTTTAGCTGATCCGACTGGGCAATCCATGAATCCACTGATTCAATGACTTTGACCTTTGCATCAAAATTGCCATCTTCACCATAACTGTCGGTTTTTTTGAAATGGATAAAGAAAAAGTCATATTGATCATAGTTTGATTTCAGCTGGTTGAACATTTCATCAAAAGATTCCGGACGTGGCAGCACATCCATCCCGACAAGCCGGGCCAATCCCCGATACATTGGATACTTTGCGATCGCTGCGCAGTGGATACCATATCGCTCTTCCATGGTCGAAAGCGGTTCATGTTTGGCAAAACCCCTTGCCAACAGAAAGTTTGCCGGAGCTTTATCATGCAAAATCCGGCGGGCCTGATCCAAAAATTCATTGACATATTTCGCCGTTTTCTTTGATGCGGGATCCTCGCCCACGGCCTTGAACGGCTCCACGCCTTCCTTTTGCGGATCCGTATCTTCAAGATGACCGCCCAAACCATCTCCACGGATAACAAGCAATGCGCGGTGTTCCGATTCGGTTTGTAAAAAAAATTCGATCCCATCTGATAATTTTATCTGATCCTGAAGCTGTGCGCATAGTTGCTCATTCAACTCGGTGGCAATACGGCCTGCCCGGCGATCCGTCACCCGCCCGTTTCCATCAATGGTGCAGAAATTCATGCGGGCACAAACATCCCTCCCGGTTACCGGAAAATCAACACCGAGTGCTGACAATATCCCACGCCCGACGTTATCTTCAATGGGATCATATCCGAATAAAGCCAGGTGAGCCGGACCCGATCCCGGTGTCATTCCGTGGCCGATCGGATCCAGCAATCCCAGACCACCTAATGTGGCAAGTTTATTCATCACCGGTGTTTTTGCCGTTTCAAGTTCGGTTTTACCCCCTTTCTCACGCGGCAATCCGCCCAGACCATCCATGATAATGTAGATTATTTTTGTTTTATTCTTTAATATCAGATGTTGAAGAATCTCCTGCTTCATGATCAGACCTTTCTATGATTGACAATTTGAATTAATCCTTAATATTAACCATATTGCTCTTTTTATTCAACCGCTTTTAAATTCCCCTGGAGGGTGTTAATCATAAACAACCAAAATGCCGGAAAAAAAGAATCACATATTCCTAACCGTCCGTGATCTTGTCCAATGGTCCTCCGGAACAGATCTGCGGTTATCAGGATTTCCACTTTATTGGCGCGGCATTCTAGGCCGCCGGACCCAATCCCGCATACATGATCTTAAGCCCGATTGGCGGCAGGAATATCCGGTCGACACCACCATAAAAATTGGGCCGTTTAATTTCAGGATATCCGGAAAAATTGACCTGCTAAGTGATAACGGCACGGAGGCAACCGTTGAGGAAATAAAAACGGTGGTCCTTTCCCGGTCAGGTTTTAATAAAATACAGATCGATACCTACCCTCAGTTCACAGAACAGCTGCTTATATACTGCTATCTCTATCACCTCTCCTCACCTGTAAAAACGATTCTCCCCCGACTGACGATTGTCAATTTATTAAATGAACAAACACGTTCCTTTGATCTGCACTTTGATCCGGATCAAATCAAGCCACTTATCTTATCCAGGTTAAAATCAAAAATAAATGAGTTGGGGATTCGTCGGCGAAGGGCAAGAATAAAAGCCAGACTGGCGAAAAAAATCACCTTTGATCCCGGTGTGGATCGTTCCTATCAACGGGAAATCGTTGACACCATCCGGGAGGGATTGCAGGACAATCACAACACCATGATCTCTGCCCCAACAGGGAGCGGTAAAACCATAGCTGCATTATTTCCGGTTATAAAATATGCCCTGGAAAACGATAAAAGAATTTTTTTTCTGACGGCTAAAAACACACAGCAGGACGCGGTTGCACACAATCTTGAATTACTTTTAGGTCCCGGTTTTCCGTTTACCACCTTATTTTTACGCGCCAGGGAAAAGATGTGTGCCCATTCAATCTATTATTGTCATGCCGATTACTGCCCTTATGCCGACGGATTTTACCAGAGAATGCAAAACAGCGGAATTTCAGAGCAACTACTTAAATCACACACCATCTATCCTGAACAAGTCTACGATCTGGCCTCACGCCATCTGTTATGTCCGGCCGAAACCCAGTTCGCTTTATCCCGGCAGGTTGATCTTGTCGTGGGTGACTACAATTATATTTTTGATCCTTCTGTTTACCTGCAGTCCTTATTTTATATGACCCTACCCAAAGATTGGATATTAATCATTGATGAAGCGCATAACCTCTATACACGTGCGCTGCAGTTACTTTCCCCCGAATTGAGTTACCGGGAAACCGAATCCTTGTATCGGTATCTGAATGGCAGGACTGCGCGTATTTACCAAAGGCTGCGCGAGACGATTCATACGGTAAAGGAACTCTTATTGCGGATATATCAGAACGCGGTCCAATTGTCGCCCCACCAGCAGGCGGTTCTCGCAGAGGTGGAACACGAATTATGGCGTGATGCATTTAACAACTTCGAACAGGTCTATTTGCATTATCTTTTACACCGCGTCAGATATCATAAATTATCTGTCGATGATCCGATCGAACAATTTTACGGCCGGTTGCGGGTCTTTGTCCAGATACTGGAAACAGCAGATTCATTATTTACAACCTTTATGCGCGCTGAAAAAGGGGGTACATTAAAGATACAGTGCTGTGATCCGTCGGTTTATCTCCGGGAAAGGCATGATACTTTTCACGCGGTTATCGCCATGTCCGCGACCCTCGATCCCATGGACTATTATGCGACCGTGCTGGGTTTCAGGCAGGATAATACACGATTCCTGCGCCTGGCATATCCCTTCCAAGCGGCCCGGCGTAAAATCGTGCTGGTTCCTGAGTATGACACACGCCTGCACCAGCGTCACCAGAATTATCCAAATTACGCCGGAATAATTAAAAAAGTCGTTTCTATGAAACCCGGAAATTATATCGTATTTTTCCCAAGTTTTGAATTTCTGCAGGCCACAAATGTATACCTCGGTACCCTTCAGGCACAGAAACTGTTTCAGCGCAGTCAAATGGACGATAAGGAAAGAGATGAAATCATCGAAATGCTGAAGGAAGATGAACCGCCAAAATTGTTGCTGGCTGTGACCGGTGGTATTTTTGCAGAGGGCATCGATCTTCCCGGTGAAGCTTGTATCGGAGTGATCATTTTTGGACCATCATTACCGGCGATAACACCCGAGCGGGAACTTATACGCGATTATTATGATCGGATCTGTGGTGATGGATTTACCTATGCATATATTTATCCCGGCATGACCCGGGTCATCCAGGCAGCCGGAAGACTGATACGCTCAGATCAGGATTATGGCATTCTTGTCCTTGTGGGAGATCGTCTGGCGGACGAACAGTATTCTGATTTATTTCCGGAATACTGGGGGGATCTGACCATTACAACCGATTATCAGTCCCCCCTGATTGAATTCTGGCAGAAATTTAAAACGTAAACACCGTTTGCAGATTGGTTGTTTTTACCGTCTCATTACTCCCGCTGATTTGGCCATCGCCGTTGACATCACGGTAGGTCTGACGAAAATCGAGCACGAGATAAGCACCGGGCGAGATTTCATACTGCAAGGTATAGCCTATGATCGTACCTTCCTGTTTGATAAATAACCTGTCGGCAAATTGCTGATAATAATAGGCACCGGCTTTATGAATTTTAGGAACAAAATCCGTATTCAGATCAAGATTCGCACGCAAGGTGTTAAATTTCAAATCCTGAGCTGACGGAGTCCCGGCTCCCGACTTACCCGATAAACGCTGATACTCTGCGCCAAAGATCATGATATCCGCAATATTGAAATCGGCACCGACCACAAAACCGCGCAGACGCGTATTGATCGATTCCAGGATCTGTCGTTTGGTAACCGGAATCAGATTACCGCTCGTATCCTGGATAAAGGTCACCCGCTCAAGTTCATAGGTTGTACTGAAGTATTCGGGAATAAATCTTTGCTCCTGGACCCGATACTCGCCATAAAGATTGATAAACGCAAATTTAGCCAGAAAACCCGGCGCCGAATATCCCCAGCCATTATTGTAGGCAAATTTTGCCGCCTGGCCGTATACGATCAATTCAAAGGTTTTATTTTGAACAATAGGATATCCGATATCAGCCGCAAAGGCCAGCTGATCACGTTCGGCGGCATTTTGAATCTGAAACGGCGTTGGTTTAAGCTTTGAGGGATCAAAATCAGGATCATTATTGGGAATTGCCGGATCCTGGGTATTGTCGGTATAACCATCCCCGTCCCGATCCGGATCATTTCTATCGGGAACACCATCGCCATCACTGTCTACCACAAAATTTCCGTTGGTCGGAAAATCATCCAGAACATCGGCGTATCCGTCCTTATCGGCGTCGCGCAGAACCGCATACTGATTCCGGTCATAAACCGTACTGACACCAAGTTCCAGCTTACCCAGAATTCGATAGCCTATCCTTCCGGCAAACAAACCACCCTGTTTATGTCCCAGTTCCTTAAAGTCATTCATCATCACATCAACAATCAGGTTTCCGGTATCAACCCCAAGTTGAAAGCCGGTGCGGATTACGCTCGGATATTCGATTGTATTTGAGTAGCGATTCACAAGGATACCGTACCCCAGCCGGTAGTTATTGATCGCACCGGCGCGGACATAAAACGGATCACCTTTCAGTCCCCACCGGATATAATAAATTTTTTCAATGATATCATCAAAGGAATCCCAGTCTTCCTTACGGATATTGCCATCTCCATCGATGTACAGTCGAAGATCCAGTGCCACACCGAATTTTCCGATCACGATTTCCGGCATGAGACCGATTTGCGTATAGACCTGATTATCAATGGTAACAGCACCAACGGAAAGCCCCATACCAAAGGTTTGTTTGGAATCCTTACGCCCCTGGGAAGGTGTCGGGGTGAGATCCTGCGTAGATGCTTCCTCGGATATCATCCCGGTATTCGTTTGATCTTCAGATTGAATGGCATTGTCATTACTGCCGTTTTTTATTTCTGCAGCAGAGCTCAAAGCCAGTGTGCAGACAACAACAATGATAAATACTGTTCTGGTCATGACAAAATCCTCCGGATCATAATGGTATATTTATGTATTTTCGGCGGGTTAATGGCGGGGATTAAGAATTAGTAAAATAAATTGAAGATTGGAGTAAATAGTGAGTAGTGAGTAGTGAGTAGTGAGTAGTGAGTAGTGAGTAGTGAGTAGTGAGTAGTGAGTAGTGAGTAGTGAGTAGTGAGTAGTGAGTAGTGAGTAGTGAAAATTGGAATCATCGTTCATATTTTGCAAATTATATGTTCAAATAATCCTAATTCCTAATTTCTCATCCCTCACCTTTTCTAAATCATGCACCAAAAATAAGCTAAAAAAAAGGCCGCCTAGGGGGGAGGCAGCCTTCGATGTGTGCTTAAACATAGACTCTTAAGCACCCTCATATAATTGGCGCGTTCAAAAGCCGCCGGTTCAGCGACGGATTTATGACTCATACTTCCTTTCATCTGCTCGACCGAATCGTATTCATGCTCTTCCATCCAGCGCTTTACATTTTCCAGGATCTGCGTGATTTTACCGATACCGTTTTGAAATAATACCGCACAAACCATTGTCACGTCGGCACCGGCCATCAGCATTTTTAATACATCTTCGGCGGTGTGGATACCGGTCGTAGCGGCCAAATCAGCCTTGATCTTTCCATACAAAATGGCGATCCAGCGCAATGGCAGACGCATGGATTCGGATGTGGATAAAACAAGATTAGGCACAACTTCCAGACTCTCCAGATCGATATCGGGCTGATAAAACCGGTTGAACAAAACCAGACCATCCACCCCGGCATGATCGAATTTTTTCGCCATTGAGGACATGGAGGTAAAAAAGGGTGACAATTTTAGTGAAACCGGGATCGTGACCGATTTCTTTACAGCGGTCAGTATTTCCAGATAATTGTCTTCAATTACACGCCCATCCTTATCAGGATCTGTTGCCAAATAATATGTATTGAGTTCAATGGCGTCAGCACCCGCATCCTGCATTTTTCGCGCATATTCGATCCAGCCTCCGGTTGAAACGCCATTGATCGAGGCAATAACCGGAATGTCCACAGCTGCTTTTGCTTTTCGGATATGTTCAAGATATTCATCCGGTCCGAAATTATACATGTCTGCTTCCGGAAAATAACTCAGTGATTCGGCAAAGCTTTCGGTACCCTGAGAAAGGAAGTGGTCCAATTCGCTCTTTTCATGTATGATCTGTTCCTCAAAAAGAGACTCAAGGACGACCGCACCGGCCCCGGAATCTTCCATCAGTCGAATGGAAGAAACTTCACGTGACAGGGGAGAAGCAGATGGAACAATCGGGCTCTTAAGTTTCTTTCCCAAATATTTTGTTGTAATATCCATTTCTATATCCTCTCTTTTTTTCTATTCTGTCATCTGCTCCCGGCACCTATTCTTTGGCCGGTTCATCCTGGCCGTATTTGATTCCGGCCATCTGTTTGTAATAATGCCATTTCTGTTTTACATCTTGCTTGGCGAGTTCCAGCAGTTTTTTTGCCGTCTCCGGATGAGATTTTGTCAACATTTTATAACGTGTCTCGTTATAGGCATAGACCTGGAAAGGTACCTGAGGATCTTTCGAATCCAGTTTAAGTGGATTCTGTCCTTCTTCCGCGGTGACCGGATTGTACCGATAAAGCGGCCAATAACCGGATTCGACGGCCAGTTTCTGTTGATCGAGCCCTAACCGCATGTTGATACCATGGGCGATACAGTGGCTGTAGGCGATGATCAAAGAAGGGCCATCGTATGCTTCCGCTTCGATAAATGCGCGCACTGTCTGCGCATCACTGGCCCCCATGGCGACCTGCGCCACATATACATTGCCGTAACTCATGGCCAGCATACCAAGATCTTTCCGTTTAACCGGTTTTCCACTGGCCGCGAATTTTGCCACCGCAGCGCGTGGGGTTGCTTTGGACATCTGGCCTCCTGTATTCGAGTAGACTTCGGTGTCAAGAACAAGAATGTTGACATTCTTGCCCGATGCCATTACATGATCCAGACCACCGTATCCGATATCGTAAGCCCATCCGTCACCTCCCATGATCCAGACACTTTTCTTGACCAGGTAGTCCGCCACGTTGAGCAGACGTTTGGCATCCGGCGTCTTGATACCGGATAGTTTCTTTTTTAATTGCTCAACACGTTGACGCTGTTCATAAATACGGGCTTCGTCCTTTTGTTCGGCACCGATCAATTCGTTGATAAGATTGTCACCGATCTCACTCCGCATCTTTTGCAGTAATTCGCAGGCATACTCGTTCTGTTTATCGATCGTCAGCCGGAATCCGAGTCCGAACTCGGCATTATCCTCAAAAAGTGAGTTAGACCAGGCGGGACCGCGACCATTTTCATCCACTGCCCAGGGTGTGGTCGGCAGGTTCCCACCATAGATCGATGAACAACCGGTTGCATTTGCAACGATTGTACGATCACCAAAAAGCTGACTTACCAATTTGACGTAAGGGGTTTCGCCACACCCGGTACAGGCGCCGGAAAACTCAAACAGCGGACGCATCAGCTGCGAACCTTTGACCGTATTGGTGGCTACGCTGCGCCGATCCAGATCGGGAATCTTCAGAAAGTATTCCCAGTTCGCCCGCTCGCTTTTCCGAAGAGGCGGCTGATCGGCCATATTGATTGCTTTCAGGCGGGTTTCCTGTTTATTTTTAACCGGACAGATTTCCACGCAAAGCGCACATCCCGTGCAGTCTTCCGGGGCAACCTGCAGCGTATACACCATCTCATCCGAATATTCCTTGCCGCGTGCTTTGGCATGCTTAAAAGTTGCCGGCATATCCTTTAAAAGACTCTTGTCATACACCTTGGGTCGAATGACCGCGTGGGGACATACCAGGACACATTTATTACACTGTATACAAATATTCTCATCCCATACGGGGATTTCCAGCGAGATATTCCGCTTTTCCCACTGGGTCGTCGCCGTTGGGAACGTTCCGTCGTTGGGGAAGGCGCTCACAGGCAGATCGTCACCCCGGCCGGCAATGATCTCAGCCGTAACCCTCTTTACAAAATCAGGTGATTCTGCCGGCACTACCGGTGGCAAATCAACCTTACTGCTTGCCTTCTCAGGCAGGCTCGAACTCATGCAAATTTTCCAGCGTTTTATCAACCGCTTCAAAATTTCGCTTGACAATCTCGTCCCCCTTTGCACCATACGTTTTTTTAATTGAATCTTTTATCTTCGCGATGGCTTCATCCCGCGGCAGTACGCCGGAAATTGCAAAGAAGCAGGTTTGCATAACCGTATTGGTTCTTGAACCCATGCCGGTTTCGCGGGCCACTTTGTATGCATCAATAATATAGGTTTTGAGTTTCTTGTCAATAATCTGTTGCTGGACCTTCCGCGGAATTTTATCCCACGTTTCTTCGAGAGGATAAGGACTGTTTATTAAAAATACCGCCCCTTCCACCGCCGAGGCGACGACATCGTATTTTTCAAGAAACACAAATTGATGGCAACCGATGAAGTTGGCTTTGCTCACCAGATAGGTAGAATGTATGGGGCGCGGGCCAAATCGCAGATGAGAGATGGTCATCGAACCGGATTTTTTCGAATCATATACAAAATATCCCTGCGCATAATTGTCGGTTTCTTCACCGATGATTTTGATCGAATTCTTATTGGCTCCGACGGTACCATCAGCGCCAAGACCATAAAACATCGCCCGCACAACATCGGGCTTTTCCGTGCTAAATGACGGATCAAATGGCAGACTGGTTTTGGTAACATCGTCGTTTATGCCAATTGTAAAATGATTTTTCGGTTTTTCCTTACCCAGTTCATCATAGACGGCTTTCACCATGGCCGGGGTAAATTCCTTGGAGGACAATCCGTAACGGCCACCGATTACCTTCGGAAATGCCTTTGTCGGCATAATACCCTCGGTTTGGCCTTCTACCAGGGCATTCAGGATATCCAGATAAAGCGGTTCACCGGCGCTGCCCGGCTCTTTCGTCCGATCGAGTACGCCAATAGATTTTACGCTGGCCGGGATAGCCTTAAGAAAATGTTTGATGCTGAACGGACGATACAGACGTACTTTCAGAACCCCGACTTTTTCTCCCTGTTCGGTCAGAAAGTCTACCGTTTCATGCACCGCCTCAGCACCGGAACCCATGAGAATAATAATCTTTTCTGCATCCTTGGCGCCATAGTAATCAAAAAGATGATACTGTCGTCCTACGATCTTGGCAAACTTGTCCATCGTCTCCTGGACGATGTCCGGACAGGCTTGATAAAACGGATTTACTGTTTCCCGCGCCTGGAAAAACACATCCGGATTCTGAGCGGTTCCTCTGATCACCGGACGATCCGGCGAAAGTGCACGTTTCCGGTGTTCAAAGATCAGTTCATCGTCGATCATCGCAGCGAGATCTTCGTCGAGAAGTTCTTCGATTTTCTGAACTTCATGAGAACTTCGGAAACCGTCAAAGAAGTGGACAAATGGCACCCGTGCTTTTAAACTGGCGGCCTGGCTGATTAGCGCAAAATCCATAACCTCCTGGATCGAATTCGATGAGAGCAGACCGAAACCGGTAGTACGTACCGCCATCACATCACTATGGTCACCGAAAATACTCAAAGCATGAGAAGCGACCGTCCGTGCCGAAACATGGAAAACCGTCGGGGTCAATTCACCGGCGATCTTAAACATGTTGGGTATCATCAGAAGCAACCCCTGTGAGGCCGTAAACGTCGTGCATAAGGCACCGGTTTGTAGCGCACCGTGGACAGCCCCGGAGGCGCCGCCTTCACTTTGCATCTCAGTAACCGTCGGTATCGTCCCCCAAATATTTTTTTTGCCTTCTGCGGAATACGCATCTGCCCATTCGCCCATATTGGATGAAGGCGTGATGGGATATATGGCTATAACTTCATTAATCCGATGTGCGACCAGAGCAACCGCTTCATTTCCATCGATCGTTACCGTCGGTCTTTTCATGTATGCCTCCTGTTTATCGCATCTTACACATAGCTTGTAAATATTTCATTTTTAATACTCAATTTTACACATATTGTGCCATAAATCTAGTACCTTTTTTTTCACAATAAACATGCCAAAATTAAGAAACCAATAGAAATTCAGTAATTTCAATTAGTTACAAGAAATTAAAAACAGTCGGTTTGTGTAAATTTTCCTAAATATTAGAAGAAATTGAAAAAAAAACCCAAAATTAAGAGAAGTATGCGTTAATGAAGGTAAGGGCGGGCGGCAGCGGGAAAAATGTACTCGAGGTTCATGACCCGCCATCCAAAACGGGTAGGTTTTAAGGTAAGATCCATGATACTTCCGGAAGGGATATCCGAGATAAATGAAAAATTTATTTGTACATTCATATATTTATTCTGGCGTCTCAAATCCTTCAGACAAATCAATCCATTATTTTGAATATGGTCCATTTCCAGCAATCCGTCTATCAGCTGCCCATCATAATCGTTTACTTCAAGAATACTGTCGATAATTGAGTTTCGCTCAAAATATTTACGTGTCAGTATAATCGCCTTTTGCAGGGGATCAAAATTTTTACGCATCAGGTTTTGATAATCGCTGATGACATCGATTTCATAAGCTATCTCGAGCCACCGGAAGAACTTGAGATAATCCTGGCGAAGCTGTCTGGGCGAGACTTTTCTTTCAAGTGCAATTTCCCTCAGAATCCAGTAGAGAAAAAATTCCTCCTGGTCTTCATAGGTCAATTCGTCTATCTGCTTGATGCCGGCATACTCTCTGGCATAACTTCTCAGATAATCCAAATTCCGGGCCGATTGTTCAAGCACCTGTTCGGTCTCGTCAAGTTGTTCAAGATATTCATCGATACAATGCTCGATGGTCAGCTCGCCATATTTCCATTGCTCCTGATCCTCGGTATCATCTTCTTCAATCTGATTAAATACTTCATCCCAATTCTGATTGGTATCGTGAAGCAATTTCTCAAACAGGATCACAGCGGATTCGCGATAGGAGGAAAGATACTGCTGGCCTTTACTTTCAATAAATGTTTCAAGAATCAAGGTGATGAAATCGGCAAATTTCATCAATCCGGCATCGGCATCGTCCAGATCCAAACCGATCTCATAATTGTAAAAATCGAAGAGTGTATCCAACACCACATAATTCAGGATATCGGTCATCAGAAACTGGCGTTTATCGAGGTCCTTGCTATTGATCACCTGTAAAATATGCAAGTGATGACCATCGAGATTGACCTTGGCCGGATCCATCTTTTCGTTCAGTTGGGTCGGACAGGATAGTTTGCAGTCACCAAAACAGTTGTGTTCGAGAAAAGACTCAAAGCTTATCTCCGATATTAAAGGCAAGGGTCCCGATGTCCTCAGGGTCGATACGCAGATACGGTGTCTGATTTTTATCTTTGAAGAATTCATTTTCAATCTGATTGCCCAGATAATTGATCAGTAAAAAAGAAAAATAGTCCAGATTGTTTAACTCATAGATCTCCTTTTCCCAGGAAGAAATGAATTCACTGATCGAGATATACGTCTTTTCGAAGTGTTCCGACAATTTACCTGCTCCACTCTTTGATTTTAATTTAATATTGATGGTTCATGCAGTCAAGAGATTAGTGCATACCCAACCATTTGGTAAGAACTAAATTAATTTTATTTTTGTTTCATTAATTATTTGACTGAATAATTCACCAACCGCGGCCAACGGGGCAGGTATTGGTTTATGGATACGTCAGGATAGAAAGAACTTACCGACAAATTGCACGTGAATACTAAATTTGGTACATTTTTAGTCTCTTCACATTTCCACTATGCATGGGACAAGAATTGTATTATGGCCCGTACAAGAACCAAAATAATCGTCTTTTTTACGGGTTTATTTATCTTACTCAGTGGTTTTAGCAGCAGTTATTACTGGATTACGCAGGTTTATCTCCCTGAAATAATAAACGCCGATGAGAACGCGCGATTATACCAACAATGGTTTGAGAGCGATACTTTTCGCATCTCCGAGAATCAGCCGATTTCCCGGGTGCAATTGGAACAGTTTATCCGGATCAATGAAAGTCTATCATTCCTTGTCCAGCGTATGCGGCAGCATTTTGAGGATAACAGCTGGACCTTTGCAATTGACATGATTCAAATGCGTCCGGAATGGTTGGCCAATAAATATCTGGCTTTAAAAAAGCACGGTCTGACACCCCGTGAATTTGACTGGATTGCCAATTGTGTGGTGGAATTTTGGATATATCGCTGGAAAGAGGAATCTGCTGAGGCGCTTGAGGACTATGGCTGGGAAGTAAAACCATCCATGCGGACCGATCATCATTGTGCCGAAAATTATACTTTATTTCTAGATTACGAGGATGATCTTAACAAAATATTTGAAATATTATGGCCACAGACAACGGCCGGTGCAGACTCGACTTAATTTTTCTGGGCCTGCATCACTCTTAAAAAATTCAGTCCCAATATTTTTGAAATTCTCTCTTCTGAATATCCGCGTCGAATCATTTCTGCGGTTAGATTTGGCATCCGGCTGATATCCTCCAGATGCTCAGGCGCAATTGAAATGCCGTCAAAATCAGATCCGATTGCCACATAATCCTCTCCTACCAGGTTCACAATATAGTCGATATGATCCACAACCGTTTTGACCGTAGGGATGTTTTTGATAACCGATCTCAGATACTGACTCCGATATTCCCTGTAACCCAGATAGTTACCGGTATAGACCTGGCGCATCGAATCAAGATAGGCTTCGTTTTCCTGCAAAGCTTCCTCCATCTTTGCTGCAAACGCATAATCAAGATATGCCGGATAAAAATTGATTCCAATAACGCCACCATTTACTGCGATAGCCTTGATTTGCCAGTCTTTCAGATTCCGGTAATGATGACGTAGCTGATATACGTCGGAATGGGAGGCGATCACCGGCTTCCGGGTAACCGCCAAAACATCACGAACGGTTTGCTCCCCTGCATGTGAAAGATCAATGATCATACCCAATTCATTCATACGCCAGACAACCTCACGACCAAAATCCGTCAATCCCGTATCTTCTCTGTCTGCTCCTTTATATTCATCCTTTGCCGAGGTTGCCCAGCCGGGACTGTCGTTCCAGGTGAGCCCAAGATATCTTGCACCAAGATTGTAGAGACTGTCCAGCTTTGAAAGATCGTTTTCGATAACGGTTCCCCCTTCAATCCCGATACAGGCAACAAGTTTACCCCGGGCAGTAATACTTAGAACATCCGGAACTGACAGCCCCAGCATGATTTCATCCTGATTTGAAGCCAGGATTTTATTGAGCTGATCAATCATATAGACAGCCTGACGGTACATCTGATCCGGCATGTATTTTCCCGGATCAGGCCAAACCGCGAAAAATAATACATCCACACCACCTTCACGCAGGCGGATCAGATCCACCTGCCCGTGGGGTAATTTTTTTGAAATATCGGCGCCACGCAACACCTGAAGAAGTACGTCGCTATGCAGATCGACAACGATTGATTTTTTATGTATTTCCGGAATTTGCGCCTGAGCGGACAGATGGGTGATAAATAACAAAGAAACCAATGTACACTGAAATGTCAATAACCATTTTTTGTACAGTCTGCTGAAAACCACATTTTAAATTTTCGATCTTATGCACCTTCCCTCATCCGATTATCCGCACGGTTGCATGCCTATTCAACAAGATCGAGCTGCTCCTCCAGTTGCTGTTTTTCAAATAAATCGGCATATATACTGCCATTGGCCAGCAACTCATTATGCGTTCCCTCTTCCAAAATGCGACCATCATCGAGTACAATAATATGATCAGCATTTTTTATGGCTGAGATCCGGTGGGATATCCAGATACACGTTTTATTTTCCATCACCTTCTTGAGATTGTTCAGTATTTTTTCTTCGGTGAGTGTATCCACGGCAGACAAGGCATCGTCAAGGAGCAGGATTTTGGGCTCCCGAATAATCGCACGCGCCAGAGAAATACGTTGCTTTTGTCCACCGGATAAATTGATCCCCCGTTCTCCCAGTAAAGTCTCATATTTTTCGGGAAAATCCATGATCGATTCATGAATTTCCGCATATTCTGCAGATGCCTCGATGGTCGCCTGATCAATATTTTCAATTCCGAAAACAAGGTTTTCGGCTATTGTTTCGGAAAAAAGAAAGGTTTCCTGCGGAATATAGCCCATATGCTGTCGCAATATCGACAATGGGATATCCAGTATATCGTGACCATCAATAAATATGGTACCTCTTCGCGGATTATAGGTACGATTTAACAGATTCATGATTGAAGATTTTCCGCTTCCAGTACGACCGACAATGGCAAGTATTTTTCCCGGTGCAACATGGAATGATATATTTTCAAGCACTTTTGGGCCGTCGGTATTATAGGAAAAGTTCAATCTCGAAAAACGAATATCGCCATAAATGGTATCAATTTTAAGGGCGGTCTTTTCATCGAATATATCCGGATCCTGTTCAAGAATATCATTTATCCGTTCCATGGATGCGGCCCCCTGTTGGAAGATACCGACAACCCAGCCAAGGGCGATGGATGGCCAAACCAGCATGGCCTGGTAAAGGCTAAAAGCCACAAATTCGCCCAGAGATATGGTATCATTTACGATCAGTATGCCCCCCATTAAAAGTACCAGGACCACACCGAGCCCGACGATGAACATCATCATGGGATGGAACGCTGCATATACGCGAACAAATGCCATGTTTTTATCAATGTATTCCTGATTGAGCCGGTTAAAATCCTTTATTTCCGAGTCTTCCTGAACATATGACTTTACAATCCGTATGCCTGATAGATTTTCCTGTGCCTTTGTACTGATCTTTGAAAAATGGGCCTGGATTTTTTTATATCTTTCATGGATCTTCATTCCAAAACGATATACAAAAAATGCCATTATGGGTATCGGAACGAGTCCAATCAGGGTCAGTTTCGGACTTATGGTGAGCATCATCCAGATTACAAATATAAACGTTACAATGGTGTTTATCGAATACATGATTCCCGGTCCGAGGACCGACCTTACCGCATTCAGATCATTGGTCATGCGCGACATAATATCGCCGGTTGGCATTGACTGAAAAAACCGGGCTGACATTTTCTGCAGATGTGCAAAGACATCATTGCGAAAATCATTTTCGATCATCCTGGAGCCGACGATAACAGTTTGACGCATCAGAAAACGAAATACTCCCTGCCCCAGGGCGATAAGGACCACCAGGCCTGCATAAATTAAAAGCTGGGTGATTTCTATATCTTTTGAAAGATAATCTATCGCCCGCTGTACGACTTTTGGATTGAGCACACCAATAGCGTTTCCCAGGATAATAAAAATAGTCCCGACTATTAATTTCCGGCGATATCGTTTCAGATATGGAAATAACCTGATAAAAGTATTGTAAAGTTTGCCCATGATTATTATATAATGATTGTTCAGATTACAACGTCGAAAATGCCCGATTAATTGCGCGAATATTTAAAAATACGCAAATTTTGAATAAGCTGAATACCTGAATATGTAAAAAGTAAAAAGTTTAATTGGTATATTCATAAACCACAGAAAACACAGAGTAGTATTAGAAATTAGGAATTGGGAGATGAAGTTAGATTTACGTAATCCCTGAACCTGTAATTCTAATCTTTAATCTTTCATCTTTGATCTTTTCTCTGATCTCTCTAGGTTCTCCGTGGTGAATTATTTAGGTTAATTAATCTGATCAATAGATCTGCCGTGTATGCGTAATCTCAGTGAAAAATTATATCAGGACGCGATCATTTTCAATCCCGCCGAATTTAATCATGGTTTGTTTTCGGCCTTTATGAACTATCCCCCTGGAAAAGACATACCTCAGACCGTCAAATCCATACTGATGGAAAATCTCCTGCCTCATATCGGCGAAACGCCTTTGAATTATCAGTACCGTATGCTTCAGATCGACGGACGCGATGCTCATCAGACCGATGTGTTGCTGGATGATACCTATCATTTGAATGGAAATCTTGTCTACCGCCTGCTCCGGGGTTGCACCCATGTTTTTGCCCATCTGATCAGTACACCAGGGAAAACCGTTCATGATCCTGTCGAGACCTATATCTATTATGCTTATTTCAACACGCTATTGCAAATGGCTGCCGATCATCTGCGTCTACTACTCACCCGAAATATAAATATTCCTGATATCCGTTTAACCCGACGCTATGCTCCCGGCTATTGCGGCTGGCCTATAGAAGATCAAAGCGTACTGCTTAATATGCTGAAACCTGCGTCAATCGGCGTTCGATTCTCAGAGTCCCTGATGCTTGAACCGGTTCACTCCATATCCGGCATATTCGGATTGCGCGAAAAATCCCGGATAAGCGGGAATATGCCCTGTTATTACTGTACCAGTCTAACGTGCAAAGTACACGATGATTTTAACCGCGAACTGGTATTTATCAAAGGAGAAGATAAATCATGAGCGTACATTTTTTAGAACTGGCACAGAAAAGAGTCCTTGTGTGTGACGGGGCGATGGGAACCCTGCTTCAGTTACGCGGGCTCACCCCGGGACATTGCCCGGAAACCTGGAATATTGAGCATCCCGATATTATCCGGGATATACATGCCAAGTATTTTGGGGCCGGTGCGGACATTGTCGAAACCAATACATTTGGCGGAAACCGCTATCGCCTTGCTTTTCACGGCTATGGCGATAAGGTGATCGAATATAATCGCATGGCCGCTCAATTGGCCTGTGATGTCAGACCCTCCGGAAAATTCGTAGCCGGTTCCATTGGTCCCACCGGTGAATATCTGGAACCGATGGGTACGGCCTCCTATGCAGAATTTGTGGAGGCTTTTGCCACACAGATCAGCGCCCTGAAAGAGGGCGGTATCGATATTGTTATCATTGAAACCATGAGCGACATCGGAGAGGCCGGCGCGGCAATCGAAGCCGCAAAGCAGGTCGCCCCTCAATTACCGGTCATCGTCTCAATGACCTTTGAAAAAGGTGCCCGGGGGTTTCATACGATGATGGGACTCAGCACATCCGATATGATCGCACATCTGCCCGCCAAAGGTGCTCAGATTATCGGTGCCAATTGTGGTATGGGAATGGATCAGATGATTGAACTGATGGCTGAAATGCGCGGACAGACCGATATCCTCCTCCTTTCTCAGGCCAATGCAGGATTACCCATATGGAAAGAGGGAAAACATACATATGAGGAATCACCTGAAGAGCGGGCTGTTTCGGTGCGCAAACTACTTGATATCGGGGTTAATATTGTGGGTGGGTGTTGTGGAACAACCCCGGAACATATCCGCAAGGTTCGCGAAGAGGTTGACCGGTTCAACTCCATAGATTAAAGACAGCTGTTTCATGATTTTTCCTCTTTCTATCGGTTGGAAAATTCCGTCCGGTTGATTAAATTAAATGGATTTATCTAAAACCGTTATGGAGATAAAATAAATGAAATCCGCAGACTATATTGCCCTGGAAGATAAATACGGTGCCCATAATTATCACCCGCTGGAAGTCGTGATCGCCAGAGGTGAAGGAATCTGGGTCTGGGATGTGGAAGGTAAAAAATATATTGACTTTCTCTCCGCCTATTCGGCGGTAAATCAGGGTCATTGTCACCCAAAAATTATCGCAGCGCTTACCGGGCAGGCGAAAACACTGACTTTGACTTCCCGCGCTTTTTATAATAATCTGCTCGGTAAATATGAAAAATATATAACCGGACTTTTTGGCTATGATAAAGTTCTGCCGATGAATACCGGTGTCGAGGCATGCGAGACTGCCTTAAAGCTTGCCCGCAAATGGGCCTATATCGTTAAAGGGATTCCGGAGAATCAGGCAAAAATTATTTTTGCTGAAGGTAATTTTCACGGTCGTACACTGGCTATTATCTCCGCGGCAACCGATCCCGATGCGCGTAACGGGTTCGGTCCCTACATGCCTGGTTACGAAATCATACCCTATAATGACATCCCGGCTCTTGAAAAAGCACTTGAAGATCCCAATGTTGCGGCCTTTATGGTAGAGCCTATTCAGGGTGAAGCCGGCGTAAACGTGCCCGATGACGGTTATTTAAGCCAGGTACACAAACTCTGCCAGGCAAAAAATGTTCTGATGATCGATGATGAGGTCCAGACAGGTCTTGGCCGAACAGGCCGTTTACTGGCTGCGGATCATGAGAAAGTAAGACCGGATATCATTATTCTGGGTAAAGCATTGTCCGGTGGTGTATTACCGGTTTCTGCTGTGCTGGCTGATGATGAGATCATGCTGACCATCAAACCCGGAGAACACGGCTCCACATTCGGCGGGAATCCTCTGGCCTGTAGCGTTGCAATTGCTGCCCTGGAGGTTTTGCAGGATGAAAAACTGGCTGAAAATGCAGAGCGTCTTGGAAAAATTTTTCGAGCAGAACTGACCAAACTGATGCACCAATTTGATCATATCACGGCCATTCGTGGTAAAGGGTTGTTGAATGCCATGGTAATCAGGCCGCAGGCAGATAAGACCGCCTGGGACTTCTGCGTGGCATTGCGGGATGAGGGATTGCTGGCAAAACCAACCCATAGGGACATTATCCGGTTTGCCCCTCCGCTGGTGATCACCGAGAAAGAATTGCACCAGGCCATCGAAAAAATTGTGCGAGTGGCACAGTCTTTTAATCTGATGATATTCAAATAACCGTATCGTTGGGAACCGATTCTCCCTTCGGAACAATAATAATACCGTCCCGGATCGCATAGTTCGGCTGAAAAGTTTCGGTTACTCCCTCCCGGTTGATCAATTTCACATTCCGGCCGATACGAACATTCAGGTCAATAATCGAATTTTTGATCGCGGAATTCGGACCAATACCCAAATTTGGTATGCCACGGGCGTCGTTTTCCTGCCGTTCCTTTATCGTTTCATAGCGCTCATTCCCCATAATGATAGAACGCTGAATATGGGCGCCTTCACTTATATAGGAACGGATCCCAACTATCGAATCTTCCACCGAAGAGCCCTGTAGGATTGCTCCATCGGCGATCAGTGAATGATTGATCTGACAGTTGATGATTTTTGCTGCCGGTAAAAATCTTGGACGGGTATAAAACCGGTGTCGTTCATCATAAAAATTAAATAACGGAACGGACTTTGTAAGTTCGATATGGGCTTCCAAAAAACTCCGCATATTTCCGATATCCTGCCAATAGTCATCAAAGAAATAGGCATAGACATTATAGTCTTTCAAACTGGCCGGAATTATTTCCTTTCCGAAATCTTCCATCGTACTGCTATTTAAAATATCGAACAGCACGTCCTTATTAAAGATGTATATCCCCATGGAAGCGACATGTGTACGGTTTTGGGATTCAATCTTAAAATTATCAAACAACGCCGGGTCAACCCGGTACTCATCCAGTATATTCTGCTCTTTCGGTTTCTCGAAAAACGAAGTTATGCGTCCGTCCGTGCTGGTTTTGAGTATGCCAAACTGTGATGTTTCGTGTTCATATATGGGTTTGACCGAAATGGTGATATCCGCATTATACTGCAGGTGATAATCAAAATATTTCCGGTAATCCATGCGATACAGATGATCCCCACCAAGGATAATGATATGGTCATCCACATTTCTCAGATAAAACAGATTTTTCCGGACTGCGTCAGCCGTCCCCTGATACCAATCCTTGCTCTCGATCGTTTGTTGCGCAGCCAGCAACCGGATAAAACCTTCAGAAAAACTATCAAAACGATAGGTGGTTGTAATATGACGATGCAGGGACTCTGTGTTGAACTGGGTGAGCACAAAAATATGTTTGATATCTGAATGCAGACAATTACTGATCGGGATGTCGATCAGACGGAATTTACCGGCAATCGGAACGGCAGGCTTACTTCGGATTCTTGTCAAAGGTTCCAAACGTGAACCCTGGCCGCCTCCCAAGATCACAGCCGTTAATTTTGTCATGCTCCCTCCTGTCCGATAGTACGGTGCTATTTAACAAATGATTCTATGGCCACTTCATCAAATCCGACATGATATCTGCCTGCTTTTTCGAGTAATGGTCGGTTGATCATCGCTTGTTCGCGCAACAGCACATTAAACTTTTCATCCGGCTTCATTTGGTTAAAATCAAACTTCAGCCGGCGGTATGTTGTCCCTTTGGTATTGCATAATTTATCAATACCTACAGCAGATATGATGGATCTTAATTTTTCCGGCGGGATAGGTGTTTTTCTTACATTTACAAATTCATATTCGCCCCCCATTTGATCGAGTATTTTTTGGGTATGGCGAATTTTGTTACAATTCGGGATTCCATATAATGTTATCATTAATGCTCCTTTAATCCAGTTTTTCAATTGATGCGGCCACAATATTGGCGATCAGACTCCTCAATCGCACCACACTTCCGCTGTCATTCGGATGTACACGATTGGTCAGAAGGATTACCGCTGTTTTTGTGTGCGGATCGATCCAGAGTGAAGTACCCGTATAACCGGTGTGTCCATAGGAACCATAAGGAAAAAGATCGCCACCATTGGACGCATAATCCGAATCGACATCCCAGCCGAGGGCCCTGCCCGAAAACCACACCTCATTCGGAACAGAGGTCATCTTCCGAACCGTCAGTGGACTTAAAATACGCACGTCATCAAGTTCGCCGTCATTCAACATCATCTGGGCGAATCTGGCCAGGTCATCTGCGGTTGAAAAAAGCCCGGCATTACCGGAAATACAGTCCATCATGATCCGGGCGAGAGGATCATGAACCACACCGTCCAACGGTTTATCCTCAATGACCTCCGTTACCGCGCAACCGCTTCCTGGTTTATATCGGGTATGGAACATTTTCAACGGTTCAAAAATATTGTGGTGGGAAAATTCGGCCAGATCCTGGCCGGTAATATACTCAAGAATACGTTGCAGGGTTATAAAATTCAGACAACTATAGCGGAATTCAGTGGCCGGCGGAGATCGCCTTTCTACATTGGCGATATATCCCATCAGACTATCGGGATTCGGTGAACCGTATTTTTCTTCTAATTCCTTAACCGGCGCGTATGGCGGCAAACCGGAAGTATGCGTTAACAGATGCCAGATCCTTATCGTTTGTTTTTCACCGGTTTCGGCATCAACCCAGGGCTTAAATTCTTTGATATACCTGCTCACCGGATCGAGCAACCTGAGATATCCTCTTTCGAGAAGAATCATTATAGACGTTGCCGTGGCCACCGGTTTGGTTAATGAAGCCAGATCAAAGACCGTTTCAACGGTCATTGGCCTTTGTTCGGGGATGAGCTGGGCATAGCCGTATGCTTTACGATAAACAATCCGGGCATCCCGCAGAACGAGCAAAACAGCTCCCGGTATCTCTCCGGCCTCGATGGCTTTTTCGATGACACTATCGGCTTTCACCAGTTTTTCCGTGTTCATGCCCACCTGTGCCGGATCAGCGAGCGGAAATGATTGGGCCAGTAAATTCCCAAAACAGCAAAGAACAAACGGAAGAATGTGTTTAAACATATCTGATTTCCATGTGTTGAAATTGTTTTATCTAATAATACAAAATTCTGTGTAAGATTAAAATCAATTTTCACATCAGGCTGGAAGATTTAGTTTAAATTGACTTTCCCGGCAATCTCGGTTAAATTTTTGACAAACCAAACCATTTCAGGATTATCTGTTTATGCAAAAACAACTGCTCTTAACAATCATTTTACTGCTGACAAGTTCCCTTAAGGCACAAACCAATTTTACCGATATTCAGGGTGGTCTGCTGATGCCATCCGGTGCCAAGGATGGCTTTATCGGTGGTATTGCCATGGGAAGAATGGTCGATAAAAATATCGGCTATGGTTTTGAACTGAATTATTATTACAAATCTTATGTACAGGAGACACAGGTCCTCAAGCAGGAAGAGGGCCAGGTTACCCCCGTCGAAGTAACAACGATGATCGACAACTCGGCCAGACTGCTTCCGGTATATTTCCGATTGACCTATAACACCGCCTTGTCTCCAAAGTTCGACCTGCGGGTCGTAGGCGCACTGGGATATGAATTCATGTGGAATTCTGAAGTAAACAACGTTATAAATAAAGATGAGACGCGGTTTTATTCGGGCTTTGGCTGGTATATCGGGGGGGGATTTGCTTTTCCGATCAGTGAGGCAGCCGATCTGATGGGCGAAGCTGCCTATCACAGCAGCTATCCCTCCCGCAGCGAGGGTGAAAATGCTGAGGGCTTACCGGTCAGGACTGAAGTCGATATGTCCGGGTTGATGCTGCGACTCGGGATCCGTATTTACAATTTCGGCTTTTTTTAGACGGCTCACGAAATGCCTGCTTACGCTTACCGTCTTGGGCTAATTTTCGCCCTCATATTTCTTATCACCGGATGTATGCCCCGCGCTGGAAAGAAACCTGCGGTATCAGGACCTGATATCCGGGTGCTTATCGGATCTATTTACAACAAAGATACCCTCTTGTTCACCGGAGATTACCGGCTCAAATCGGAAGAAGCCGAATATGAGTTTGGTTCCCAGAACCGATCCATCACCATTCAAACATTACCCGACGGTATACAACTCTATAACCGGAATCGCAATCTTCTCTATCGGAATAATTTACCCATTGTCCTCGAACCAATTAATGCTGAAGGTCGTTTTACCTTCCGCGGTTTTACCTACGCCGGTACGATTATTTTAAAATCCGTTGAAAACAATACAGTGGATCTGATTAACCGCCTTCATCTCGAAGCCTATCTGAAGGGTGTTGTACCAGCCTGAAATATTTTCTATCAAAGACGAGGATTTTCAGGCGGTAAAAGCTCAGGCCATCTGCGCACGCACATATGCACTAAAACATATTCAGGATAACAGCAAGAAAAATTATGATATCACGTCCGGTGTTTCCGACCAGGTTTACGGCAGTTACGATCGTCATACGCCGCTAGCTGATCAGGCTGTCGAGGAGACCCGTGGTACGGTGATAACCGATCAAACCGGGCTGGCCACGATCTACTATCATTCCACCTGCGGCGGTAAAACCGAATCAGCCGAGAACGTTTTTGACAACATTGGATTTGCCTATTTAAACTCCATGACCGATGCCATCGGAGATCGTTTTGCCTGTGCAACCTCACCCTATTTCCGCTGGACTGAAACCCGCACCATCGGCCAGATTGACAGTGCTTTTCAGGCCAGGTATAACCGGAGCTTTCTCGATAAAATTGTGACTGATACCACGCTGATTCAGGTGACGCCACAAATCACCAGGCGCTCATCCGGGGGGCGTGTCCAGGAAATGACCCTTAATATGGGAGATACGACGCTCACCCTCAACGGCTACGAAGTTCGCCGTTTTTTTGCCGTATCTCCAAATGTGTATTTACCGAGCAACCTTTTCTATCTTGATCGGTATAATGATTCAACACTTGTCATTCACGGGGCGGGGTATGGTCATGGAGTCGGTTTATGTCAATACGGTGCACTTGAGATGTCCCGTTCCGGTTTCCAGTATTATCATATTTTAGCCAAATACTTCCCTTCAACCGTTTTAACAAAAAAATACTGATATGAAAACAATTATTTTGCTGCTTTCGATCGGCGTCATGATACTGATTACAGCCTGTCAACCCAGAACCACTTTTAAGAAGGATGATTCAGCGGCAGCGGATAGTATCTTGTACTTTCAACCGATCGATCTGGATGATGCCTTTTTGGATACCATTTTTAGTGAACCGGATAGAGCATTGACGCTTGAGAAGCAACTGGTGCCGCCACCGATACCGCCAAAAGTTCCGGCACGCTTTAAAGAAATCGAAGGTTTTCGGGTTCAGATATTTGCCGGTATTGACTCAATCAATGCACTGCCTTTGCTGGATCAGGTCGCAAATCTGACCACAGATTCGATATATTTTTTTCGGGAAAATGGATTATTCAAAATCCAGGCCGGTGATTATCAGTTTCGCTATAAGGCAGATTCTGCCAAGACCCATTTCCGCCAGAATGGATTTCCCGGCGCCTGGGTCGTACAACGCCTGATCCTTATTCCGGCGGCCCCTGATTCTGTCTCCGGTTTTCTTGCCGGGCCGGATACATCGGATGTGTTACCCCTGATCGGAGAAGAGACGGGTCGCTATAAAATTCAGGTGATGGCAACCGCCGATCCCGAGAAAGCACGGCTCACGGTCGCGGCGCTGCGGTCACGTGATAATTATAATGCATTCTTTGAACAGAACGGTAATTTGTACAAGATATTTGTCGGCTTCTTTACAGTTGAAAACCGTGCGAGAGAAGTTCTTCAGACCCTGCGCAATGGCGACTATCCGGATGCCTGGCTGGTTTACTAGCCTCGGCATTTAATACGTGTACCCGTTGATTTAAGTAAAAAGTTAAAAGTTAAAAGTTAAAAACAAATTGTCGTTATCCGAGTCATTTTGCTTGAACTTTTTAGGTTATTCCCTGATAGAAATGATTCCCATTAAAAAAACCGAAATTGAATGAATAAGATCTGGCATTTAAAACGATTTAATTTTTTCACCTGTCTCAGTCAAAATGAGATGATGGAATTTTCCCGGAAGGCACTTGAAAAAAGATACGCCAAAAAGGAAATGATTTTTCTGCCCGGAGATCGGGGTGATAAAGTCTATCTGCTCAAAGCCGGCGTGGTAAAAATCAGTAAATATGCTGAAAACGGCAAGGAGGTGATTCTCGCGATGATCAATCCAGGCGAAATTTTCGGTGAAATGGCCCTGATTGACCCCACACCGCGCGAACATGTCGCAGAAGCCGTCATGGACTCATATCTCTGTATCGTTGATCGTGAAATGTTTATGCAGTATTTACGACGAAATCCCGAAATGAGCATGCAGATAACCAAGATTATCGGTTTAAAGTTTAAACGGCTTCGTCAGAAAGTAGAGGATCTGGTATTCCGGAATGTTTATCAGCGTCTTGCTGGTTTACTGATCCACTTAACCGATACCTACGGCTATGATAAAGGCGGAAAAACTTATCTTTACATCAAACTAACCCACGCTGATATGGCCAGTCTTATCGGTTCCACACGTGAAACGACCACGGCCATTTTGAATGAGTTTAAACGTGAAAATCTGATCGATTTTGACGGAAGAAAACTTGTTATTCTGGATTTTGACCGACTGGCAATCCGGGCAGAGGAATGATCTCAATGCGCTTTTGAATAATGTTCATGTACGATCTTCCAGTCCGTATCTATCAGCATGAACATGTGACTGCCCCTGCCTTCAATGGTTTTTACTTTTTTCTTTCTATGGATCTCGACTTTCCAGTAAAAAGTTGTCAGCGCGCCTTCACCAAAAATTTTGGCTTTCATACCACGAATGGAATAGGTCACAGGATTCCCTTCATCCAGATAATGCAAAAAGGTGTTTTTTAACTGTGATCGATTGGTAATCCGATCATACCGGGTTGAAGAGAATCCGGAAAAATCCTTCCAAAAAAATGCCAGTATGGAAGATATATCTTTTTTATTAAAAGCTTTGACAATGGCTTTTTCAATATCCACCAGTTGTTTTTCTATTGAATCCATTTCAATTACCTCCGTAATTATTTATCTGAGCTTTGTGTTTACCTTTTCCCTTATCTCTTCTTACTCACCCGCCTGATTCCATTGTGTCTTTTTAACCCAATTAAATGAAACGCAATGTAAGAAAAGTATGATCTTCATGCGGATTTTGCAAGACTTCTTGTAGGTTTATTTAATATTTTTATGGAAAGGAGACTTCTGAAAAATGTTTTCATGGCAAGACAATTTGTCACTCCCGAAACACGGGATTTTCAACCTGAATCCTGACCTGTCGTCAGGACCGGTTTATTTCAGGGTCTGTTTACAAGATTCTGAAATAAATTCAGAATGACATTCTGACGGAAATTCACATTTTTCAGAAGTTTCGAAAAGCTAAATCCGAAATTTGGAACCTGGGATTTATTTAATCCGCCTTAATTCAGAAACTGACCGTTTCCCCCCGGAGGGTCAATATCCGCTCAATAATTTCCCCGATTTTGGCATTCGGCGTAGATGCACCAGCGGTGAATCCGATCGTCACCGGACCGGTCGGCAGCCAGTTTTCTTCGATGACCGGTTCAGAAGCACCCGGTGGCAGGTGCTCGATCTTTGTCGCGTCGATCAGGTTCGTTGTTTCTTCGATATGATAAGCCTTGTTATGTTTCAGGGCCAGACTTGTGAGGCTTTTTGTGTTGCTGCTGTTGAATCCCCCGATAACCAGGGTGAGCGCATTACCCTGTTCAAGCATTTCTTCTATGGCATCCTGACGCTCCTGGGTTGCGCTGCAAATGGTATCAAAGGCACGGATAATGATCATCGATATTTTGAGCGCCGTAACGATCGTTCAAGCCGCCCTGATCATCCCGGCAATATGCAGTGACTCACTGGCCAGCATGGTAGTCTGATTTGCCACCCCGATCTTAAAAAGATCCCGGTCCGGATCAAATCCGGGCGAACTGGCTTTCAAAAAATAGGTCTTAAAAATTTCCGGATCAGACGGATTTCGGATATAATCGCAGACCATTTCTGCTTCTTTCAGATCACGGACGATCAGATATTTCCCACCGCCTTCCACGGCAGAACGGGAGACCGTGGCAACCGTTTCCTCATGATAATATTTACCATGAACAAACGCCGTAAAACCTTCCCTGGAAAATTTTTCCACATGCTTCCAGACCAATAGCACCGAACCACAGGTCGTATCGACCAGAATACAATTCTTTTCCCTTAGTGTATTGAGCATCGGGATCGATACACCAAATGCCGGCAGTATGACAATGTCCTCAGGCGTAATATCATCAAAAGTTTCGCCCTTACTATACTGCCCGCTGAGAAATCTGACCCCCATATCAACCAGACGTCTGTTTACCGAGGGATTGTGTATGATTTCTCCGGTCAGAAACACTTTTTTTTCCGGAAACTTTTTCAGTGTCTGATAGGCATATTCCACCGACCGGTCGACCCCGTAACAGAATCCAAATTCTTTGGCCAGCATAATTTTTGTCTGACCAAACGTCACGGTAAAGTCTTCCGCTTTAAGATAATCAACCAGCTTGCTGTGGTAATCCTGATCAAGTGTATCGATCACCTCATCTTTCAGGCCGAAACCTTTACGGTAATATTTTGAACCGGTATCGGTCATATTTAGTTTATTTTGCATACATCGTAATAATATGCATTTCGCACCCTTTTTATTCCTATTTTAGACAGGATAATCCCATCAGGATGTAAAAACTTTTCACGGAGTGACACGAAGGAGCACGAAGGACTAGGTGACTCTTCGTGAAAAACTTCGAGTCATAATTGAGCAAGCCTATGATCTCGCCCATTCCCTTATCTGAGCAGAACCATTTTGCGCTGTTGTTCAAAAACTTTTGACTGGCCCGCCATTGCCCGGATCCGGTATATGTATACCCCGCTGGCTACTCTGGTACCATTATCGTCGGTGCCGTTCCAGGTTACTTTGTGGCGACCGGCGTTATAAATCCCGTAAATGGGTGTCGCTACTTCGCGCCCGAGCATATCATATATGGATATTAGAACAGCCGCTTTTTCAACCAGTTGAAAATTAATGGTCGTAATGGGATTAAACGGGTTGGGATAGTTCTGTTCAAGTTCCAAAGCAAAGGAGATCCCATTCGCCGTTTCAGGGATAGAATTCAGAATATCATCCTCCGGTGTCGGTAACTGTTTACTGGTGTAGATATGGAACTCACCCGGTTTCAGCGTAATGGCAGCAGATCCGTCGGATATATTAACAGTCTGGCCCGAAAAAAAATCGTACCAGATACCCGCATAATAAAAATTGGGGATGATCTCCTGCGGGATAACATCAAAATTACCGATAATAATTACATTCATCGATGAATGGGTTATTCTTATGCGTTTGGCCGCTCCGCTCACCGATAATTCGACAGAGGCATCCGGGCTGGTGAAAGCCGGAACGGTTTGCCTTAATTGGATCATCGCCGCCCAGGTTTTGTATAACCGATTTCGTAAATCATTCTGATAATAGGTCCACACCGGATCCTTTTCACAAAGCCGACAGGGATCATCAATAGAACGATCATAACCCAGTTCACCAAATTGCCAGATCATTTTTGCCCCGGGATAAGTAAAGAAAAAGGCCCCCGCCAGTTTCATCCGGTTCAGAGCCATATCCAGTTGCTTGATGTCATATCCACCGCTGCTGTTGCCATATTGCAGGTTTTTAAACATCAGTCGCTCTTCATCGTGGCTTTCCATATACGTGACCAGGTTTGGTTTGGTCCAGCCGCGGGTTTTATAAAATCCCCAGGAAAAATCCGAACTCCCGCTTCCATTATAACCCATCGTGGCTTCGTTGTAATTGTAGTTGGTGTTGGCCCATAACATCATGCCTTGACTGTAATGGGCCAGCTCACGCATTTCATCATTGCTGTCGATGAGATGTTCCAGAATGACAAATGCAGTCGAATCTACCAACCAGATTTGGTCGGCCATATTTTTCAAAATAACGATTCTTGAAGCATCGTAAGCACCGCTTGTGCCCTGGCGATTGGTAAATCCCCGGGTAAAGTCAAACCGAAAACCGTCTGCGTTGAAAGTTTCCAACCAATATCGGTTTACCCGGTTCACAAATTTTTTGGTCGCCGGATGCTCCTGATTAAAATCATAGCCCCATGAATAATCGGTGTGGGGTGCATTGATATTAAACCAGGGATTCTCCGAGGTTACCTTTCCGTTCTCAAAATAGAGCCTGACCAGCGGCGATTGTCCGTATGAATGGTTGAGCACCATATCGAGGATAACCGCAATCCCGCGTTTGTGGCATTCATCCACAAATTTTTTAAGCGAATCGGCGGGCCCGTAAAATTTATCCGGCGCGAAATAGAAGGAGGGGTTGTAACCCCAGCTGGAATTGCCCTCGAATTCGTTCACCGGCATGAGTTCGATGGCATTGATTCCCAAACGCTCGAGATAAGCCAGGGTATCAATCAATGTGGTATAATCATGCTTATCCAGGAAATCGCGGATCAACATTTCATATACAACCAGGTCCTCCTGTTTTGGGCGCACATAAGTCCCTTCATATTGCCACTGATAACCGGTCTGAGCCGTTTGCAGAACAGCTACCGGTTCACTGGTTTTTCCCTTTGGGTAAGGTTTTAGATCGGGATATAAACCCTTCTGAATGATTTCATCATCATGCCAGGGATCCAGGACCTTTTGTGTGTATGGATCAGCGATACGAAGCGTACTGTCAACCAGATACTGAAATGCGTATTCTGCGCCCGGCGTCAGATTCTCCAGCCGAATCCACCAGCGGATACTATCGGCATCAATAACATGCCGGTGCATAAAATTCCCGCTATCCACAAGCCAGTCACTGAAATCGCCAACGACATATACAAATTCCTTGTAAGGGGCAAACAGGGATAGAACCGCTGTCCGGTCATCAATATAATTAATGCCATCAACGATGCCTTCAGGAGGAGGCATATCCTCAAACGCAGGATTGACCATGACCAGGGTTGCGGTTGTATCTCGCACCCCTGCCGTATCCAGAGCAACCAACTCTATCGGTAGAAAACCCGATGCATAGCCGGCGGCATCCAAAACAAAATTAAGCGTATCCTGATCGGTGGCCACAACCTGAACGCCATCAACATAAAGTTTTAATGAATCAAGCAGGGTATTATTTACCCCAGCCGTACCCGATAACGGAAGCGATCCCTGGTTAGCCACAAAAGCCGGCGATCTTCTGAGATCACCGTATTGATTATTGGATGCCGGGGTAATCAGAATGGCCCGTATTTTTTCCTCGGTCAGGGTGATATTCCAGTTATTGCCATTATTGTTGTCCCAGCTCGTACCGGGTGATGCAGGGGTTCCGGTGTTAACAACAAAATGTATGGTCTGCAGGCGGGCATCGGTCGGGATTTTGATCTGCCACACAGCACCGTTTTTATGCATGGCCGATCGAACCGCTTTATTATCCGTATGCAGAGCGGATCCTGCGGGCCAAAGGTCAGCAGGGGGCGGGCTCCAGGCGCCAAGTGCGGTTTCATTAATCCCCCAGTGAAGAACCAGACTCGTCGCCGCATCAGGTATCTGACTGCTTTTTGTCGGATCAAACGAAATCAGAACCGAATCTCCAATGACCGGAAACACCGGTACCCAGGTAGCCGGACCCTGGGCCATGATACTTCCTTCCAGACCAAATATTATCAATAAAAAGGATATATACTTCATCTTGACCTTACCTAAAATAGTTTGCCTAACCGATTTATAAACCACGGAGCGACACAGATAAATATATTAATTTATTTAAGAGACTTCTGAAAAATTAATTTATAATAAGATAACTTGTCACCCTGAATTTATTTCAAGGCCTCTGTATAAGATTCTGAAATAAGCCTGTCCTGACGACAGGTCAGGATTCAGAATGACATTTTGACAGGAATTATCTTTTTTTAGGAGTCTCATAAGATTAAACTGCATTCTTTAATATGTTTATTTTATTCTGATAAATTAACCTATGTCCATTAATTTCAATCGTTTGCGTTCTTCCGTGTAATGCCGCCTGCCCCGTTGGACGCGGGTGGTGAATTATTCAGGTTAGGTATATCTAAAGTATATCATTCCTCCAACCGCTCCCGCACACGATAGGGGGGAGTGGTATAATTGTATTATCATATTAATATCCTTAACTGAAACGGATCCAGACCGATTTTGGCTGATGCCAAATTTTCATCACCAAGCAGATCATTTCCGGCGTCGGCATATTCCACCGGCAGTTCAACGATTTTTTTATCATTGCTGAAATTTGCCAAAACGATCAAATTTTCATCCCGATCATATTTTCTGAACATCAACACATCTTTAATGCCGCAAAAAAGCTCTTTGATTCGGCCACGGTAAAGAGCGGGATGCTCTCGGCGTATTTTAATCAATCTGCGGTAATACTTATAAACTTCCTCATCCCCCTGCTCCCATCTTATCGCATCTTTCCTGAAAAGATCCGGTAAATCCGGAATCCCCCATTCCTGTCCGGCATACATCAGGGGCAGTCCGTTGAGGCAAAACAGGATACCTGCAAAAACAGGATAGTCGTAAAAACCAAAAATCGCCGTTGTTCTCGGAAGATCGTGGTTTTCGGTAAAACGAAGTGGCAAAGCATGTTCCGGATAAATTATATTTCGCTCCGTCTCCCATTTTATTATATCGCCAGGAGACCGCCGATTGTTCCGGATATCTTTCAAAATCAGATAAAGAACCCAGTCATATCCCGCATGGAAAAGAGATTCGTGCAGCGACGGCCGCTGCCATTCCGCCAGCAAAAACAGATCCGGTTTTGCCCTGAATAATCTGTCGATGGCCGACTGCCAGAACGCATCCGGTACCATTCCCGCAACATCACACCGGTATCCGTCAATATCGAACTGCGCCACCCAGTGCAACATCACTTCCATGAGATAATCCTGGGTTGTACGCAGCGCAAAATCAAAATCGGCAATATCGCTCCAGTCTGCCGGACTGCGCAGATTTTCCGACAACAGCAGATCCTGATGGATATGATCTCTTGCAGCATGGTTACCCACAAAATCCAGAATAATGTGCATGTCCCGCCGATGCAGCTCTTCAACCAGTTTCTTCAGATCGCCCGGATTACCTATCGCTCCTGAGATTTTTTTGTGATCCTTAATGGCATATGGACTACCGTGAGTCCCTTTCCGATCCTTCTCGCCGATAGGATATATAGGCAGAAGCCATATGGTCTTAATTCCAAGACGATGTAATTCCGGAATACGTTTCAATACCCCCGAGAGGGTACCTTCTTCTGAGAAAGCACGGACATAAACAGCATATACCGGTCCTTCATGTACCCATTCCGGCGATCGTATGCCTGGGCTACCGGGTCTGGCAGTTCGTTCACCTTCAATGCCCATAAAATGGTGCGCGCGGGCTATTTCGTTGATCAATCCGGTATCCATAACTCCATGGATCAATATTTGATATCCGGATGCTTTTTACAAAGCAGTTTCCCCAGATAGGCCGTTTCACCATTCTGCATACTGACCACATCCTTTGATACGTCCCGGCCCAATCGCAGACCGAATATGGTTATATCAAGGATCATATGATTGAGTGCGATATCTATCAGGGCGCGGTTTGTTGTCCAGACTGTTTTCTTCTTCTGCAGATTGTCCGCTTCCCCCATCAGAACTTCTTCTTTGTCGACGATCAGAATAATTTTATGTGCCCAGATCTTTTCCAATTCTCTTTCCGACAGATCATAATTGAAGACACAAATGCCGTTCGCAGCGGGCAGCTCAGTAAAGGAATAAATAAAAACCTGCACTCCCCGCTTTTTTGCCTTTTGAATATCTTTTTGCAGCAGCAGATATTCTCTTTGCCAGACCGAAAGATATATGGCATTTTTTGCTTTCTGGATCAGTTCTCTGGCTTTGAAGATCATATTATCATAACCGACAATGTTCCACAGTTGATCCGGCACGATCTGGACCTCAAAATCCTGCAGATATTTTTTGACCGCCTGAATACGGTGATCAAACTGCCGTGAAAGCAATTCAAACAGTTTCTCCGGTAACAGGGGAATATATTTCTCGGGTTCGGAAGATTGTGCACTGACCGCCCCCAGCTCCTCCAGCCGATGAATAACACTGTAAATGGCCGAGCGGGGAACACCCGAGTTTCTGCTCAGTTCATAGCGGGTCACCGGATGATGCTCCAGCAACGAAACATATGCCTTCGCTTCATAGATGGTAAAACCGAGATCTTTTAATCTTTGTGAAACGGTATCAAATTTTGACAATGCATTTCCCTCCCGTCTAACCTTTGACACTTCCGAGTGTCAACCCTGAGATCAACCAACGGCTCAGCAGGACAAACAGCATTACGACCGGCAGAGAGACCAGAATGGCTCCGGCCGCATACATGCCCCAGGCAACTTCCATGTTTGATGTAAATTGTTTCAAACCGATCGGCAACGTATACAAATCCTGATCCTGTAATAATACGGCCGCAACCAGATATTCTGACCAGGCCGTCATAAATGAAAACAAAGCGGTTATCGCTATCGCCGGTAATGCCAGAGGGACGATGATCCGGTAAAAGGCATAGACCGGATTCGCACCATCGATCATGGCTGCTTCTTCCAGACTGAACGGAATTGTGTCATAATACCCCTTCATTTGCCAGACGGTAAAAGGCAATGCGGTTGCCGAATATGCGATGATCAGACCCAGATAGGAATCATACAATCCCAGCCGGATCAGCATGATAAATAACGGCAGCAATAACATGGTTACCGGAAACATCTGGGTCGTAATGATCGCCAGTAATGAAGTCTCTCTCCCCCGAAACCGGTACCGGGAAAACGCATAGCCGGCAGTCATCGCCAAACCCGTGCCGATAAGAGTAACCGCAAAGGACACGATAAGGCTGTTCAACAACCATTGCAAAAATGGTTCTTCCGAAAGCAGACGTATATATGAGTCGAGGGTTGCGTTATCAGGGATAATTGCGAGCGAGCGGCTGAGCAAACGATTGCCGGGACGCAAGGAAATCGAAATAACCCTAATTATGGGAAAAATGGCAAACAGTGTAAAGATACCGAGAACAAGATATGCCCCGATTTTGCCTTTCAGACTCAGATCGCGTGGTTTTCGTTTCATGAATATTTACTCGTATACATTTTCAGTGGCATGGGTACGCCGGATAAAACGCCAGCTGAACATAAACAACAGGATAAAGATGATCATGGAAAATGCCGCGGCGTAACCCAGACGGAAATATGTGAACGCGGCTTTATAAACCCAACTGACTAGAATATGTGTTGTATCGGAAGGTTCACCGCCATTGCTGACCAGCCAGACGACATTAAAATTGTTAAATGTCCAGATAACACCCAGAATAATCGCCGGAACCATCACCGGTTTGAGCAGAGGGACCGTAATATTCCAGAACTTCTGCCAGGCATTGGCCCCTTCGATTTCGGCAGCTTCATAATAACTGTCGGATATACTCTGCAGGGCACCCAGTGATACGATCATCATAAACGGGAACCCCAGCCAGATATTGGTAACCAGGCAGGCGCTGAAAGCGCCCCATTCGGTTGAAAGCCAGGGGATTTGCACACCAAGGGCATTTTCAAGGAAAAGATTTACCGCACCGTATTCCGAATTAAACATGCCGCGCCAGGTTAGTGCCGTAATGTATTGCGGAACGGCCCAGGGAAGAATCAGCAGCGTCCGGAAGAACGTCCGTCCTCTGATGTCCTTGTTGAGTAATAAGGCCAGAAACACCCCGATCGTGACATGAGATAAAACATTCAGAACGGTCCACAATATGGTTTTGAACAAAAAATACCAGAATGTGCTATCCGCAAAAACAGCGAAATAATTCCCAATTCCCGTCAACTCCCAGTCTCTGAAATGGGTAAGATTCATGTTCGAAAACGAAACAAATATGTTATAGACAAACGGATAGATAACCACCATGCCCATGATGATAAAAGCAGGGGCGGTATACAGTAAAACAGATGCTGTTGATGTGCGGCTTCCCATATTTAGTTTCGATTCTCATCGATCAGTTTTTCAGCCAGAGCCTGCATTTGCCGGCCGGCCTCTTCGGGTGTGATCCGGTTCGTAAATATGCCCTGATATGCCGGTCGCATGGCATCCCAGATCCAGCGCATTTCTGTGTTTACCGGCATCGGTTTACCGACCATCATCTGTTCCATGGCCCCTTTGAAAAGCGGATTCAGTTGCAGTTTGGCATTTGCCAAAACACTTTTTCTGGAAGGCAGCAGATTATATTTCTGCGCAAATTCCAGTTGAAGATCGGGGGCGGTCAAATTTCTGATCAGTTCTACGGCAATTTTTGTTTCCTCACCTGTGAGATTGATGTTCATACAATATCCCATCGGAAAGACGGTAGGTGTCGGCCAGAGACCCGTTTCGTTGATCTTCGGAATACGCGCAAGACCGATATCCAAACCACTATTGATATATGTTCCCCAGGACCATGGTCCGTTAATGATCATGGCCACCCGGCCGTCCATGAAAAGTGCGTTGGCGGTTTCATAATCACATTCGGCTGGTATGATCTTATCCCGGTTCGCCAGATCATAGATGAGTTTTGCCGCTTTCCGGACCGGTGCGCTATCCAATGTCGGCCGGAATTGATCATCGATGATCCAGCCGCCATACCCCCCGATAAACGGTACAGCAAAGGCCGGTTCGGTGTAATTCCAGGCCAGCGCATAATAATCTTTTCCCTTTTCCTGAATAAACGTCCTGCCCCAGCTGATCAGTTCGGAAATGGTTTCAGGTGGTTGTTCCAGGTATTTCTTGTTATACACCAGGCAGAGATGATTTCCGACCCGATCGGCAATCTGGTAGAGATGTCCGCTGAATATCGTATTGGCCGCTACCGGATCAATAATGAAGGAATCTAAAAATGTTTTGCTGAACAGATCTTCCATCGGACGGATGACTTCGAGCTCTGAAAACGGACCGATAAAGTCACTCGCACAATGTACCAGGACCGGTCCTTTTCCGGCCAGGGCTGAGACGATATAATTTGTACGTAGTTCTTCCGGCCCGTAAAAAAGCAAAATAAACCGATGGTCCGGATATCTTTCTCCGAACGCATCCATCCGCGCCTGAACCGCCTCCCGTTCCACCGGCCGTGTCGAAGTCCAGACGACAATCTTCTTGGCCGTCTTTTCACCACAACCGATAATTAACATAATCAGTATAACAGACTTAAATAATAAAATTTTACGTTTCATCATCATGCCAGAATCAGCTATATCACGAAGAGCCACGGAGTTTTACACGAAGCACACGAAGGATCTTCGTGAAACCGATTGTTTTGAGTAATCCCCATTACCCACCCCTTTTCATCCCCGTCCATAATGCATTAGGGATGAGGTAATCTATCCGTACTCCCCTCCCCGTTGTCAAGCCGGGGGAGGGTAAACGGGCCATCCTATACCGGTAAAGTCTGCTAAAACAATCCTGAATCCGCCGGCACCCGACTCCCCTCCCTCTTCATGTGAGGGAGGGGTCGGGGGAGGGTAAAGGTCAATTCATATTCACTTCCGTCGACAAATGACGGAACCAGTTGAAGTACAATCCCACAGAAAGCAGCGCCAGAATTACAACCAGAATGCCAAACTCATCCCACCGTCTAAAAATTATCGCCATACCGGTAAGAAAAAGTACCACCTGCCAGGGTACGGCAAAAAATGTTGACAGAATATCACGTCTGTTCTCACGATTGATTTCGTTGAGCTTTTCCGTTCCGATCTTCGCCCGGATGGGTCCCCAGAAACCAAATGGACGGGTTCGCTTATAAAATTCAAGCAGGACCTTTTCGTCGGTCGGGGCTGAAAGATACGTACCGATAATCATGCCGATCAGCGAAGAGGAAGTGGCGATTGAAAACGCATAATATTCCGGGATTTCCGGTAGCAGTATGCGCTGCACTACCGCCGCCACCATGCCGGCTGCCGTCCCCAGGGCAAAGCCGTATCCGTTCATACGCCACCAGTACCAGCGGGCCAGCGTCGGTATCAATAATCCGGCACCGAGACTGGAAGTGATCCAGCCCCAGATCTCGTTGATATTGCGAATAAGTAACATAAAGCCCAGCCCCAGGATCACGATGATCACCGAAGACCATCGGCCGTGGCGGAGCAACTGTTTTTCGCTAGCCTCAGGGTTGAGATAGGTTTGATAGATATCCTTTACCCAGTAAGCCGCGCCGGCATTGACCGTTGAGTCAAAAGTGGACATGGCCGCCGCCATCAAACCGGCCACCAGCAGACCCTTTATGCCCATCGGTACCAGTTGATTGATTACCACCGGTAAGACCGTTTCCGGATCCTGAATCACCCCCTGCTGGGTTCCGAGGACGATGCCCATGGTTGCAATCGCTGCAATAAACGGCCACCGGAATGAGAGCAAAAAGGTCCAGAATAAGGAAAGCAAACCCGATTCACGGTCACTGCGTGAAGCGAAAAACCGCTGGATCATATACTGGCTGGTCCCGCCACTCCCTTCTATGGTTACTTTGATCAGGTAGAAAAGGATGGCAATGCCAAACAGATTGTAAATCGAATAGGTTGAGGCTTCCGGCATTTCAAGTGTCCAGCTTGGGATCATGCTCGTCCAGGCTTCGCGGGTGGTCTCCAGAGCCATAAAACCGCCATCCCTGAGTGGCACCGATACCTGAAAAGTTTCCGGCAGGGTGAACTGGGTAATACTCAGGAAACAGATAAAAATGATCGTTCCGAAAATCAGCAGACCTTGAAATACATCGGTCCAGACCACACCGTACAAACCGCTGGCGACGGTATAGATCATGGCCAGGATGATCATCAGGGTGGCTGCCCAGAACTCGGAAGAGAAGCCGGCAAAATCCGGGATACCAAGGAATTCGCCGATAAATTTTCCCGAACCGATCGCAAAATAGGTGATCATGGCAATGGTCATTATGATGATCGAAAAAGCAGCGATCAGCCGGGCAACATCCCCCTGCCGGTCTTTACCGAAACGAAAATGCATCCATTCGGCCAGGGTCATGACCAGGGCCCGGCGGTTCCATTTCCCCTGAAAGATCATCAGAAAGGCCATGATCAGGGTCACCCCGCCACGGATCTCGATAAAGAAACCGCTTGCCCCGAGGGCAAAGATAAAAGCCGTATTGATCATCGTTCCGCTGACGTCAAGATTTGACGACATACCCGAAGCCCCCAGGGCCCACCAGGGCAAACCACGTTCACCCAAAAAATAGGAGTTGATGCTGCTTGAGGCTTTGCGCTGGAAATACACCCCGATACCGATCATAAATGCCAGATAGACCAGCACAATGCCGTAATCTAATGTCGTCATAGGGATGTCCCTTTCGAGTCATGTATGCAGTTTACAGAAGACTATTCAGGATTTTTACAATCCACTCATAATCATTCTTAATTTCAAATTTAGATAACCGTCATTCTGTAAGAATCTTCCTTGATCAGTCGACGGAAACGGCACTCAGGAAGATCCTTACAGGATGACAGATTCAGAGCTGAGACATCGTTGATAAAATATATACATAGGATTAGAGAGCACTTTAAAAAAAATGCCGACCTGTTCTATGCAGGCCGGCATTTTCATGTTCAAAAAAACAAATTAACGCATCAGTACCATCTTGAGTGTTCTGGTGTAATTTTCGGTCGTCAGACGATAGAAGTAGACACCGCTACTTACCGACCGTCCGCGTTCATCGGCACCATTCCACAGGACCTGATGGACACCGGCACGCTGTACACCTTTAACCAGCGTGCTCACTTTACGTCCGAGAACATCGTAGATCACCAGTTCAACTTCCATCTGCTTTGGCAGTTCGAAAGTCAGCGTCGTTGACGGGTTGAACGGGTTGGGATAGTTCTCACGCAGATTGGGTGTACGAATCACAATGCCGTCGTCAAAATCTTCAATGGCGGTTGCCGGACCTTCAGCATCAAAATCCCAGGCTGTATAGAAGAAGGGATTGATCGATCCGAACTGGGTGTGAATCGTGTAGGTAGGTTCGGTGTCATCAATATTCGCTTTATGATTCAGACCAAAACCACCTTTACCCGGTTCATTATCGCCACCGTATAATCCGAATTTATAGATCTGACCGACAACATCACCGCTGTCCGGTGAATAGAACCAGGTCAGGGTATAGACCGAGTCACCTGCGGTCATATCACCTTCGGTGGTACCGTCATCATACATCTTCTTGTCGAGATTGGCACGCAGATCCGCACCCCAGTCGTTGCCGGCAGGATTGTTCCAGCCGCCAACGGCAAGACCGTTCATCCAGACGCCCCAGGTAAAGATGGAATCCAGATCGGCCAATGTGATGTCGATATCACCCTGTCCATCTTCCAACGTATCACCAGTTGCCACCTGAAAATAAGCCGGTTTTAAATTACACTCCCAATAAACCGTTACATTCTTGGTGAGCAGCGAGTTATTGGCGAAGGTTGGTTGTCTTCTCATCGAGGTTTCACTCTCTTCCACATCAGCTACCTCCATAACGGTCTGAGGTGCCGGACTGGGAATAGCCAGTTTGCGTCTTTCCGCACTGCCGGATACACCGCTCTGATCGTCGAAATCGTAAAAGATCTCGCGGTTATCACCAATATCGCTGTTACGGAAATATTGATACTGCAGGTTCTCGCCGGCGGTTACACTTTTTGCTTCCACGGTGACTTCATAGCGATTGGTTAATGGAATATTGATCAGGGTATCCGTTTCCTGCACCGCTGTCGCATTCCAGCCATAAGCCACGAGCAACGTATCGTCGATCGCAAAGCCTTTATCCTGAAGCGCCCGGGTCATATCGACCAGGAAATGTACGGAAACGGTATCCGTGCCTGTGGCACCCTGATACGGTTGATCATTCCACCAGACCCACTGCAGCGTGGTGTCATTCAGGCCGATGGATACACCGCGATTTTCATTATCCGGGAACATTCCATGACCAAAGATCTGTTCGCTGCCGTCCCATGAGCCCGTGGTGAAACGGTACATGGTGCTGTCATAAGGCGCCCCGCTGACCGCCAGCGGCAGGTGGAATCCCCAGTAGGGACTGTTAGGCCCTTCACGGGTCAACGGATATTTAGCCGGATCCCACATATTTTCAGCACCATCCGGTCCCGGAAAAGCACCGACAAGATAAACCTTGGCACCTGATTCCGGCTGAAAATCCGCCTTTGCTGCCATATTTACCCGAAAATAGACATCGATGCTGTCACTGGGGGTGTAAGGGGGTAACCGATGGCCCACATACTCCGCCGGCATGATCATATCGCCTTCCGGGACGACCATTTCACGGTTTGGAGAGACTGGCTGGATTATCGGCACCTGGCGCATCGTTTTCCCAGTAGCTGGTGATGGCATTTGGTGGAAGGTAATCTTTTACGGTTACCCCATATTTATAAAACTGGGTTGTTCCGATCATGGTATCCGGGAAAGTCCACTCGAGGGACCAGTAGTCGCCGCCGTCACTCATCATCGGATCCTGTTCGGCGGACCAGCCCTGCATCGAGCCGCGCAGGTCAACGCCGCCGGTCGTATCGGTCACACCTTCGATACGGGACGTGTTGGCCACAAAGGTAACCTTTACAGATACGGGATGCTGGCCCAGTAATTTGAATGTTTCCGCTACGACAATCCACTCAGAATCGGTGGCGTTGGTTCCGGCTGATGATGCCCAATCCGGATTACCGGTTTTGATCTTTCCCTTGCGAATAAGGGTATGATCCTTAGATGCTTCAGCAACACCGGCCACATTAAAATTAGCGGCACTATTCGGATCACCGAACACATCCAGTAATAAAGTATCATCAAATGCGATCTTGATCACCGCGCGGGCATCATTTCCATTGTGATGTGTCACACTTGGAAATGCCAGGACTTCATCCGCATCTGCCGCTTTAAAAAGGGTTGTGTCTACCTGGTCGGTAATGATCACCCATACATCCTCCGGACCTATTTTGGCACCGGCCGGAAAGATATGATAAAATGCCCAACCAGCGCCATTTGATGCTTGTGCGATCTGATAATCGGCAAGATCAAGTGAATCTGTTCTTGGGTTGTAGAATTCAAGGGCCTTATTGTTCCCAAAAGAGTACTCGATGTACTGCGACAGGAACATTTCATTCGGCGGAGTAACCTTATAGGCGCCGAATCCGTTGTTACAGCTTAGCACATAGACATTAAACGTACCGTCGCCATTGTCCAGAATATCCACATCACCGGCACCGTTGCCATTGGAATTGGCACCAAGCGTGGTCGTTAAACCAAAGGTGGACGCCGAAGCTGCTCCGCCAGTGACATCAATGATGCGGGCATTTTCATTATTCGCGCCATACTGATAGGCCGCCAGATAATAGGCGGTCGGGGTTTTGATCATGCGCATGGCATTGCTGCCGGTCGCCAGCACTCCGCCCGGAATCGTTCCGATAACCGATCCGTCTGCGGCATAGTGAACCGCGCTGTTGCCGTTTGAATTTACAAAATACGATACATCACCGAGATCAACCGGTCCGACCGCCGGGGCACCCTGGTTGGCATTTGCCAGAGCTGACCTCGGTTGGTGTAAAACTGGCTCCATTATCGGCAGTTGTAAAAATGACGACCGAATCCTTTGATGCCGCACCGGCAAAGATCTTGACGGTGTTGTCAGCGGTTGAACCAACAACCGTGAATTTGTCACCAAAGCGTGCCGCCATCCCGTTAAAAGTGATGACTTCTGTCGGTTGACCGCCTTCGGTATCCCACCTGTAAACTCTGAAGGGACTTGCTGTAGCATCCGTGGTCAGATTACAGACAAAAATAATACCGTCATCGGAGACATCGGCATCGGAGACAGCAAAGGTGCCGCCGGCCACACCGGTGACATCCAGGGTATCGACATCGGAACCATTGGTGGCATCAATAACCCGGATATAGTTACCGCCGTTCCGGCTGACGACATACAGTCTAGGATTTTCATTAACTACGCCAAATCCGAAACCGCGTTCCGTATTGGCAGTCGTGGAAAACCAAGCCGGCAGGCTGGTTCCGGCCGCGGATTTCTCCCAAACTGTCTCCACCTGACCAAACGCCATTACGGTCATCAGAAGAACAGTGAAAATTACCATTACAAATTTGTACATAAAATCCTCCAAAATTGGGTTACATTTCTTCATTCATGACAAAACGGAAAATCAAAAAATCTTTCCCGGAGCACACCTCCTTTCCAGATCTTCACGATCCTGTTTAAATTAATAGGTAAATCCAAAACCAAATGTATGAAAATCTCCTAATATACCAAAATCGATAAAGGCATAATCCACATTGACCTGCGCAAAGCCCGGGATCTGATACTGCAGCCCCAGTCCCGCGGTCAAGCCTTCCTGGTGTCTCGGACCGGCCCAGGGACTGATATCCGCCGCGCAGGAAGAAAATGTCGGATCTAATTGTACTCGGCACCGACATTTACCACCGTCGAATTGTCGCTGGGTACAAACGCATCGGTGGCAAGGGTAATGTGTATTGCTCGGTCAGACTGACCACTTCCATCGATACCCCCAGACGGAAAAACAGCGGCAACGGCCAGGAATCGGTTTTCCACTTGCCGGTCAGGGTCGGATTATTCCCATAACGGTCCGGATCCTGGTCATAGGGAAACCAGAGATCCTGACCGTCCATCTGCATTTCGCTGCCAAAATTCGAATACTCATCCCCAGACGCATTCCGTTGAAATCAGTAATATAGAGCAGACCAAGATCGATGGCAAACCGGTTGCCGAAGTAGTTGTAAATTCTTTTCGCGAATTATTTTTACCGATCCGCCGACCGAAAAATGTTCGGTAAAATTACGGGCAAATGTGAGGGTCGCAAAAAGATCACTGGCTGTCCAGCGATCGCCGGTGCCCTCCGGAGCAAAATATGGTCGTCACATTCTCTTCACCGTAATCCAGATAAGCAAACTGAAGACCGAAGGCATTGCCGTCACCCATATTTAATATCAGCCCACCCCAGTTGTAATCGGATCCCAAAATCCAACCCGTATGCGTGAAACTGGCGACAGATCGGCCCACTCTTGAAATGGCCCCGGGATTCCAGTATAAGGTGTAGGCGTCGCGGGCAAAGGACACATATGAACCACCCATGGCCGTTGCTGCCGGGCCGATCCCGATCCCGAGAAAGGGTGCCGCACTGGTGCCAACCTTATCCTGCGCCGATACCTGCCCGGTAAAAACAAATAATATCGTAAGACTCAATATGCTTATAGAGGCGTTTCATAAAGACACCTGTTCTTATTTTATAATTGCCAGTTTTCCGCGCTTGATGCCGACTTCGGACTCGACCACATAAAAATATACTCCGAAGGCCACATCCAGATTCTCACGGGTTTTTAAGTCCCAGATAACCGTACCATTATTCGGATTGCTGCCGCTCTCGAGCGTGCGCACCAGATCCCCCCTTGAAGTGAAGATATGGATTTTAGCATCAATCGGCAGATTGGTAAAATACATCTTGCGTTCACCCCGGCCCGATGTGACACTGGGCGGCAAAGCCGGCTCGAATGCATGGGCGGCGATATATGGATTCGGGTATACAATCACGCCATCCAGATCGTTACCCGCCTTGACCAGATTGACCGTTTGTGTCTCCGTCTGAAATTTAAAGAGATCAAATTTATTAAACGGGAACTTCGAAGTCAGGGTCAGGACCTCCCCGCCCTGGAATTGATACTGCGGATTTGCATCCGCCAAAAGGAAAAGCAATTGCCAGGTATAAATGGAAAATTTACCCTCGGAATCCCTTTCGAAGAAAAGGATGCGCTCGAGATTGGATGGCAGCGAATCGCCATCAACATCCCCATGAAGGTACTCAATTTTATAGCCGCCGGTCGTGTTGATGATCTCAAACTTTCGTGGGGACGGTGGAAATACACTTTCAAAAATGGCTGAAGTGGTATCGACCACATGATCGTATATTCTCAATTCGTAATTTGACGGGAAAAAGACCGGTCTCAGGACAACACCGCCGATCGTAATCGGGGAAAACGCGAACTGAAAGGTCAGATTGATGTCGGGATTGTTCCAGCTCGATGTAAGATTGTCAACTGAAGTACGCCATATATTGTCAAAAACAAGGGTCATACCGTCAAATATATCCGCATCGATTACGGCCTGATCTTCCCACGGGGTCCCCTGCATATACGGGCTGAAATAGACCGGATGGTACTGATAGCTGACCATAACCACAATGCCGTCGAAGACATTTCCGTTTGCCGGCCGGATCTCGCCCTTCTTATAATCCATGATATAATGCTTTCCGGTGGGATAAGATTACCGACACCATCCTGTACAACCACGCTGCCAGCAACCAGGTTTTTCCTGCTCAGTTTGACAAAACTGGTATCATTCGGGATAATCTCTTCTTTATAGGTGGCAAGATCCTTTACGGCATACCGTGTGGTTACCGATTGCAACTCTTCCGGATCTGCCTCATCGATCAGACCGTTGTTGTTGTTGTCGATGCTGTCGTTGGACGTATCCCAGAAAAAGACCTCATATTCATTTCCGGTGAGAATGGTCGGATCGATGATCCGGTAGTTAATTGTGCCATCTCCATCGCCTTTCACATGCTAAAAGCGAATCCTTGTGCAGCGGGGCTCACCAGCCGGCGGCCGGTTTGGTCGGGCGTGACCTGCGCGGTATTGATATCCAACGTGATCTCACCCGATCCTGCCTGATCGATCTTCTTGGTACACTCGGCCGGAATTACACCACTGGTGTCGACCCCGCGGTCATAGGATACGACCGCATAATAATACGTTTGGCCGTTTTGGACGTCATAGTCAACATAGGTATGCTGCAGACCACGGTTTCATCCCCCAGATCAAACGCCCAGCCTTCGAGATCGCTGATAGATATCACCGGGTGGATAAAAATAACCGAAAACATCGTTGATATAATCGAACTGGGCAATCGCCCTAAATGCCACCGGATCACCGGCTGGAGTTGGTGATGGTTTGGCATCCAGAAAACCCGGATCCGTCGCCCGGTATATTTTATATCCTTCAAAATCAAATTCCCGCAGAACCGGATCAAAGGATTTCTCCGCTGCACGATCCCAGTAAAGATACCACACTGTCATCACCGGCAACCGCGGTCAGCGTGGGTTTATCCGGCGCTATCGGAAAACGGTAATCGGAATTATAGATCTTTTGTACCGTCCGCAGTTTTTTCATCATATCATCCAGCGTCCAGCCGTAAATCAACGCCAGGGACATACGTTCGGTCTGCCCGGATGTCAAGGGAAAGTAACCCGAACTGTAAACAAAATCACCATCTTCACCCGGCGTTGGACGTCCATTCGGCAATAAGTTTCCGGCACATCGAAAAATCCGGGACGCATGCGCCGCCACATAGCTTCATCATCGGCCATCGGTATGTCATCCGACTGGCACAAAATAGTCAAAACTGCTCAGACCGATCTGATCGGATTCGTCCTTATCGCGTCTGATCAAAATTGGGTTCACCGGCTGTCGGTATCCGTCATTTTCGCCCATAATCACCGGTTCCCGGTATGCCATCTATCACCGACGTCATCCAGGAGGACACCATTCTCGTCCTACCAGGATCTCACCGGTCAGTCGGATTACGACTCCAGTCACCATCGTTATCGATATTGTCATCACGTCGTTCATCGATCATGTCATCATTCAAACCGGCGCCTGTCAGATAGTTAACATGCCTTATCGGGTTCAAAATATCAAACAAAATATCCCCTTGCGGCGTCATCCGGCGTTGACGGTAATGCAGAAAATAATTCTCATCGATCAAACCGTCCAGATCATTATCCTTGCCGTCGAGGGCATTGGCATTTACCTGATCCCGGTTATTGATCCGAACGACATTGCCTTCCACCCGGCTCGTAACCCCTGAAATCAGGGTAATCGTATCCCCCAGACTGACAACTACAAAGGTGTCCCGGTCGCTTGGAAAGGTCAGTACCGTTCGCTCGAAAGTTCGCCGGCCGTTAATAAGGGTATCGGTGATCACGACCACCTTGTTGGTCTGACCGTTCCCGGGTGTGGCACTTTTGGTAACGGTTACGGTCGTAAAATCATTTTCTACAAACAGCGGGCCTGTCGGTGCCAGACCGTAGAGCATCGGCATCATTGTCGTTGTCTATTCCGTCAAATGGATTTCCGGGGCTTTCCAGAAAGGCGTAGCCGACCAGACCGACCGGCCCCTGCCAGAAGGGGTTGCGTGAGTTGTCATTGGGATAATCACCGGTATAGGTCAGATCCTCGTCGACATCAAAGAAAGACCAGTCGTCGTCATATTCAGCCGGGGCATCGTCTCCGGAAGTGACACCGACATAGGTTCCGACCAGCATGCCGAAGACGGTACGGGGGTAAGTAAATTTACCATTGTTGGTGATCTCGTAGAGCCAGAAGATATTATCCTGGGCCAGGATCTGCTGCCATTGCAATCCCCGCACTCGCATTTCCAATCCCAATCCTTTACGGCTGGGATTATCCGGATCTGGCCGATAGTATATGCGCTGGGGATTTTCCAGCGGATCACTGAATTCGTTGTCGGCCTGGTCACTCATGACAAAATAGGTTTCCAGATCGGCATTGGGCTGCTTGCCGAACAGGCCATTCCATGATCCGTTCCAATCCGACGGTTTGTCCGGCCAGAAGGGCGGCCAGGAACTCGGGCGGGAACTGATCGCCGGGGTCGACCCACTGGGGTTGTCATATCCGATCTATCGGTTCAAATGTCTGCCGGTTACCGAGATTATCGTTATCAAAACCGCCGGTTGAAGGTCGGGCAACCGGCACATCGATAACCCACCGGACCGGGAGATTATAGGGGACCAGCGATTGGTCAACCTGCTGAAAAAGACCATCAACCACTTCGGCACCCACCAGCGGGCTCACATCACCGATATATCCGTTGGTATCGAATATCCATGCTCCGCGCGGACCGGCCGGCCCGGGCTGCCCGATAACACCCCAGTTCCCGAATATCGTTTTTACCTGGTTGCCATTCAAAACGCCATATTTTCTGACCCCTTTGGTGGGTGTCTGCGCTGGAAGTGTTTGTATCAGGATTGCGATGACCAGCAGAAAAATGCCGTATAATTTGCGCACCGTCATCATTATGCCTTTCAGCTAAAGATCATTTTTAAAAGTTAAACATAAAGCCCAGCTCAAGCCGCCGGGGTTCCGAATAATAGGAAGAATTATTATACCAATCCTCGAGCGTATTAAAATACATGGCCGGGTTGTTGGCCTGGGCGCGGGTCAGGTCGGTCGTATAATCCGCCCGGCCCGAATCGTTATAGACATCCAATTGATTGAGCCGGTCAAACAGATTGAAAACCCGCAGGAAAAAAGTAAGTTTCGTATTGAAAATGTCAAAATCCTTGTAAAGACGCATATCCAGATTCCAGAAGGTCGGTTTTGTACCGCTGTTTTCGCGCAGGGCCGATACATCGCTTGTTGCACGGGGTGTATAGGGTAATCCGGAACCATAATTTCCGATAAAACTCACTCCCCAGCTCTCGGCCACCCAGCTGACCGTACCGTTTACCGTGTGCAACTGATCCCATCCGAGCGGCACCAACTGAACCTCCGGCTGGTTTCCGGCAGCCAGTGCCTGCTGTGCGGCATTGGGATCCGAAGCGGTCCCCTTGGCCACCTGGAAGGTATAATCCACGGTATAGTTCAGACCTTGTTTAAAGCGGTTGCGCAGAGATAAAATGATCCCCTTGATGAAACCAAAATCACTGTTTACCAAGCGGGAGTACGTAGCAGCACCGCCAAAAACTTCAATTTCCTCCGCCCGGGTGCCGGTCAGATCGCGGACATCGCGGAAGTATACAGTAATATCCAGTACCGTCTCGGAACTGATCTGCTGCTTCATGCCGATTTCACCGGAAATGGTAAACTCCGGATCCAGATCAGCGTTACCGATCGTACCCTGATTACCGGTGCCGCTGCCCAGCTTAAATTGAGGGTTACGATAGAGGAGTTCAAAATTCGGGATCTGGAAAAAATGACCATACGAGAAGTACACCATACCGGTTTCGGTAACCGGGAATGAAACGCCGAGCCGCGGGCTCACCTTTGTTTTATTTTTGGCGTCAACATACCAGAACGCCTGACGTTCGGCCAGCGTATATTCTTCTCCGCTTGGATTAAACCGGTTTTCCGGCTTCAACGGATTATACACGTTAGGATCGGAGGGGTCGGCCAGAATCACGCCATCGGGGCGAAAATAGTCGATACGCACTCCAAGATTTACAATAATGTCGTTAAATTCCATTTTATCCTGAATATAGGCCGAGAATTCGGTCGGTTTGCGCGTATACTGGCTGTGATAAGGGGTTTCCAATCCCGGGACTTGCAGCAGATCCGGCGGCACCCCGGCAAACATGAACGGATTTCCGGTTGCCAGATCAAGTTCATCGCCCAGCGGCGGCCGCAAGGTGATATCGTCAAAATAGATATCATTGGAACGGGCTTCAACACCAACCTTTATCAGGTGTTGTCGGTTGAGCTGACTGGTCAGGTCCAGTTTACCGAGATAGGTTTTGGTCTTGCGCGTAAAATACTGATTGTTGGTTCCGCCCGATTTAAAATTGTAGGGCCGCTGACCGTCATTTATTTTGGGATGTATATAGCGCACGTCAAAGAGATCTTCATACACATACTGTTTATAATCTTTGGCGAACAGCGAAAATCCCAGGTCATAATACATCGAAGGGCTGATCGTATGGGTCAGTTTGGCAATATGGGAATCACCCACGCGGAAGCGGTCCGGATTGCCGTCGGGATTGAGTTTATAATTCCGGTCATAATCCTCATATTGAACATCATCCCGGATATAAGCTGTAAAACACCTTCATCAGCGGGCTGATGTTGAAAATCAGCTTCCCCTGAACATACATCTTGCGGTTCCAGTTCATCGGTACATAATCACCGTCGCCGATTCCACCCGGATCACGGGCGATCTGATATACCCCGTTGGTGTCGGTATAGGATATGTTATAGGGGTTATATTCCCGCTTACCGTATAACCAGCCGCCAAAATAGATATACCGTGCGTTGACGTAATAGGAGAGCTTATTGGGAATAATCGTACCATAGAACCCGCCGTCCACATTATAAATGTTTGCGGGATTAAAATTATCCAGGTTCCAGTAGATATCATTCTGCTGGCTGAGATAATCTCCTGTGTAAACGGTGACGTTGCCGCCAAAGGTTTGTGAAGGCTCCTTCGTGGTTATGTTAACAATGCCTGACATGGCCTGGCCGTACTCCGCATTGAACGCCCCGCTGATAAACTGCAGCTCTTCAACCATATCCTTATTGACATCAACCACCGTTCCGCCATCATACTTGTCGGTCACCGGCATTCCGTCAATCCAGTAGGCCACCTCACCGGTTCGCCCGCCGCGGACGTGACCGTCGACATAGCCGGCCTGCAGTTCCAGCGCTTCGGAAATTTCTGTGACCGGTAAAGTGGCGAATTGTTCTGCGTCCACCGTTGCCGTAGTTGCCGTCAGATCTTTCATGACCAGATCACGTTCAGCAATTACGACAATATCCTCCGACATCTCCAGCACCGCTTCCCGCATCTCAAATTCCAGCTCGGTTGTCAGGTCGGTATTGACCTCGACGTTTTCATACTTCACCGTATTATATCCGATGTACTGGGCTTCTACGATGTACTTTCCCGGGGGAATGTTCAAAATAAAAAAGGTACCATCCAGATCCGAAGTAGCTCCGAGCATGGTACCCTGTACGAGAATATTCACCCCGATAAGTGGTTCGCCATTTGCATTGTCGCGGATTGTCCCTGCGATCTTACCGGTGTTACCTGCGAAAAGCATTGTGGGAATAATGAGAAGAAGGAAATGATGCAAAAATCTCTTATGTGCTTGCATAGGGTCCCTCGCAATGAGATTTCAACACATTAAAAACCATAAAAAGACTGTGGATTGATTTAGTAACTCTAATGTGAGTTGCTAATATAACAATTTTTTAATTTCAAACAATAATTTTTTTCACAAACTCAATATCATCCGGATCTTTTTTTTCCCCCACAGGGAAATGTCCCATGATGGCCATAAAATATCCTCCGATAACCCGAACATGTCATTGCCAGGAGCCCCCCCGAGTACTCGGGGAGCGACGAAGCAATCCCAATTGATCCAGGAGTTCACCATTAGAAACCGGGTCCTTCTAACAAATTCATTTGTTTCAAGATCTGTTCAGACATTTGATCGTATAGGTTTTTTCATTTTTGTTTTCGAAAGGTCGCCTACTTTGTTCGCCTCCAGGTAAACTCGTATTTAGATATTAAATTGGTTCAATTTAACGTTTCAAATGGGCACGCCACGCCCCTACCCAATTCATCTTTTAACCTTTTACCTTTTGCCTTTTTCCTTTTTTTTCCGCCTACTGATTCCACCGCTTTCTCAAGGTCCGCCCTGGTTTTTGCCGCTCCTTCAAAATCAGGCGCGAGTTCCAGGCAGCGGTCTACCATATCAAGCGCTTCCTGAAAAGAACCTTCATTTATATATACACCGGCCAGATTATAAAAGGTCTGTGGATCCTGATCGCTTCGTACGATACTCTGTTCCAGATATTTGCCGGCCAGCGGATAATCATTGTGCACCAGATAATACGTGCCGATCCATTTGGCGCTGTAGGCACTCGGTATCGAACGTTCGAGACGCATGAGATGTACAAAAGCACGATCCAGTTGTTGATATTCAATCAATCCGTCAATCAGAATTTTTTGCGGAATTTCATTATAGGGCATCACTTCGATAAGCGCCAGCAGCTCCCGTTCGAACTGTTTCAGATTCTGCCGGTCCTTGTACCATAATCCCGCCCGGATGTGCGCCTCGCCCCAGTGGACCGTTTCCAGAAACAGGTCCAGTGCAAGTCTCCTCGATCCGGTCCGCCGGTAAAAAATTCTTAAGTGCCGTATTTGGACCGCCGGTTTTTCGGAAGGGCCAGCCGCCTTTCAAATACCCCATCCGCAGCTCACCATAAACGGAATCGAGGCGCGTCATGGTATTTGTTTCCGCGGCAAGGTCCAGAGATTCAACCAAATCGTGGTGTTTTTCAGCCTGCCCCGGACCTATCCGGTATTTTTCCATGACCGATGCAAATGCGCGCCCGATAAGTTCAATTCCAAAAATGTTTGGATGGACATGATCGGTCATCAGATCATTCCCCACAATACCATCCCTTGTATGTATCCGAAAAACCGAATCCATCTCGACTACAGGTATATGGTGCCGTTTGGATATTTTCCTGATGATCGTATTTAGCGCTTCGGGTGCACGAAACCGCAGCAGGTCCAGTTCCTTTGCCCGCATGAACAGTACCGCAGCCTGCTGCCTTGAGCCGCTTTCAAGATATTTTACCGCCTCATAATAAATCTTATCCGCCGGGGGTAATGAATCTGTTTGGGCCGATTCGAACGGCATCTGATCGCGGAGATTGGCTGTCATGGTGCCGATGATCATCGGGACACCCGCATCTCCGGCCATTTCAACCAGATCGAGCATGTTTCCCTCAAACTGCCGCAAACCATTTGTATAAACCCCGGAGTGGAGGGGGATCAATTGTTCTCCGACCATTCCCGCCATCAGGGTGGCATCTGCGGAAGAAACCGGTTCAGCGGCAAACCATCCGCGCACGGTAATGATGATATTCCGCAAAAGTTGCAGTATCCGGATATTCGCCGCGTCCAGCAGTCCGTTAACCAGAAAACGGCTGCCACCCCAGAATTGAGAAGATCCGGCACCCAGTGCCCCGTAATATTCATTGTGCCCCGCATAGATCAAAATGAGATCGGGTTTTTGTTCCAGGACACCCGGCATAAGGTCACGCATGGTATAACTGTTCACCGCTGAGATCGCCAGATTAATGACCTCAATATCAGCGTCCGGATACCGTATTTCAAGATACCGTTTTATAAAACGGGAAAAAGCGCCGTTCATCGGGTACGGAAAGCCGGCAGCAGTGCTTCCTCCCATTACGAAAACGCGGTATGTATTTTCCCGTTTTACGTTTCGGAAACCGTCAAAGTGCGGTGTGGGATAATTTTTCAGCGTATGGAAATACCGTTTTGCGATATCCGGATTGAGCATCCGGTAATCGGAGAACTTTTCAGAAGGTGCAATCCATTGTGGTATTTCTTCGCCATAATTTACCAAACGGAGCAGACCTTCCAGTGCAAAGAAGAAAATAACCGGAATCAACAGCGCGATCAGATAAAAATAGAAGGGATATTTTTTTCCAGTTTTTCCAGGCATAAGATTACCAGCGATAACGACTTTTTAGGAAGACCGGTATGGGTGCATCGGTCAGCAGGCTGTCCGGATTTTCTGTTTTAGTAAAGAGGTGATCGGTGTAAATTTCGGCCGGGAAGGCATCACGCACCGTTTTTAAAGCACGATCATACCCGGCCCATTCATCCGGATAGGCTGAACGGAACTCGGGATCGTGATATATCCTGCTGAATTCATCGGCAAGAAGATCCCGTCTGTATTTATCGATCTCCTCCCTGACGTTTGTCTTCATCGGATACCCCTGTTCGATGGCGGCCGCAGTCAGCATATCGTTGCGCAGCAGATCCAACAGGACCTGTACCAGCCGGGTACGACCCTTGATATAGGGCCGGTGATAGGGGGGCATCTCTTTCAGACGTTGCAGGAATGCACCCACCGACATTTCCACATCTCCAAAACGGGCAATCGGTACATCCGAAATGGTCATCAGGTCCATCTCGATCAGGTCCAGCTCATCCCTGGAGATGGGTGGCTGCAGGATGGTGGGATCGCCCGAACTTTCATCGGTATCCGATTTGATTGCCGCCGCAACCTGATCGGTGACACGATTGTTGATCTGGATTTTACGCGACCCGGCGCGCTGATTCAAAAATTTAAGTATACCGGCGTGTGCCTTACGTTTACGCAGGGCATTGCCGACCTGTTCCATCCGCATCCTTTGATTAACCTGCTGGTAGTCGTTGTTGATCCGGGTACCTTCAACAAAAAGCAGATGAAAACCGCCCTCGGTTGCAATAACATCCGAATAACCGCCTGCATCCAGGGCATAAGCGGCCTTTTCCAGCTCCGGATCGATCATCCCGAATGTGATCCACCCCAGATCGACCCCCATCACATCAAAAATTTCACCGACCGATTCCGGATGACGTTCCAGTTGCATATGAATCCGACGGATATCATCCCGTTCTTTGCGAAAGATATTTCTGATGTGCAGCATACGCGCATATCGCTGCAATCCCCCGATCATATCATCCGGTGAGATGCTGACCGAATCCAGAAATTGTTCGCGGATGAAGGCCTTTAGCACTTCCTGTTGTTCGATATAGGCCATTTTTGCCAGAATTGATGCATCGTTGCCCAAACCGGTTGTTTCAGCCGTCAGAAAATAATATTCCTGATCGATCAGATGCGCCAGCTGGGTCTCGCGAGCCAGAAGCAGGGGGGTGCGGATGGCATACATGGGTTCGAGCATGAAACTCACTTCCAGCTCCTGGTAGGTAATGATATGCTCCCCGATTTTTGCCACTGTTTCGGGATCGGCATCACGGCTGATTGAGCATGCATTAAAACACAGCAAGGGAAGAAAAAGTATATAAGGATAAAGTCGTCGCATTATTGGATTGATTTTTTACTGTCCACACCGCTATATTTCAGAAATAAAACAGAGTGTTCCAGTCCCGCAAATATAAATGGAACCGGAAAAAAAAGCACATTTATGGGCAAAATATCTATACTAAAAGAGCTCTTTTGAATTCCTGCGGGCACGCAAAAAATTCTGGCTGGCTCCCATTATCATCGTCATTGTCCTGTTAAGCATGCTGATCGTTCTTGTACAGGGTTCCGCTCTGGCACCGTTTATATATGCCCTTTTCTGAGTGACAAAGCGAAAGAGCGACAGAGCAACAAAGCGACAAAGAAAAACTTTTGTGTCTCTCTTGCTCAGTTGCTTAGTTGCTTTGCTGCTTCCTTAAAATTGTTTTTCAAAATTCCCATCCCGCTGCTGCTCTTCCGGCCGGTTGATCCAATAGGTTGAATCTGTCTTTTTAAATCCGGTTTCCAATAATTTTTTACCTAAAAGCCGCATGACCAACCCCATAGGGGTGAAGATAACAAAAAACAGCAGAAATAAAATGACATTTGTCACGACCCAGTTCATGCCAATGCCGAAGTAAGAGAATATAATAAATACCGATTTTATGCCCGGCGGCCATACCATTCCAATCAGCAGGACAATCCCCGCCGTCACCGGCAGTATGATATTGAGCGTGTCATACTTAATAAAAATATAGGCCGTGATGATCAGCAGCAGAACCGCCAGACCGATACTGAATTTGCGCAGTTCTTTCGGGTTGTTGATTTTTTCTTTATTCAGCATGGATAAGACTCTCTATTTAATAAATAATACCTGTACAAAATGAAATTTTATCGTTCCGGTTCACCTTCGTTTTCATGTCATTCTGTAAGGATCTTCCTGGTTTTTAGTCCGGTTTCGGCAACTAGGAAGATCCTTATCGCAGATTCCGTCTTGGGACAGCATGACAATTAATATTTCTTCATGTGTAAAACCTGGTCAAGACAGCTCATCTTATATTTACTTTTTTTTCATCTTTGATCTTTGATCTTTAATCTTTTTTTCCTTTCGAATTCGACTTTATGCTACTTTTTGACCAAAGAGCTATCCGATTGATTGAATCGATGAACCATGTCATTCTGTAAGAATCTTCCTGGTTTTTAGTCCGGTTTCGGCAACTAGGAAGATCCTTATCGCAGATCCCGTCTTGGGACAGCATGACAATTAATATTTCTTCATGTGTAAAACCTGGTCAAGACAGCTCATCTTATATTTAATTTTTTTTCATCTTTGATCTTTGATCTTTAATCTTTTTTCCTTTCGAATTCGACTTTATGCTACTTTTTGACCAAAGAGCTATCCGATTGATTGAATCGATGAACCATGTCATTCTGTAAGAATCTTCCTGGTTTTTAGTCCGGTTTCGGCAACTAGGAAGATCCTTATCGCAGATCCCGTCTTGGGACAGCATGACAATTAATATTTCTTCATGTGTAAAACCTGGTCAAGACAGCTCATCTTATATTTAATTTTTTTTCATCTTTGATCTTTGATCTTTAATCTTTTTTTCCTTTTGAATTTGACTTTATGCTACTTTTTGACTGGCCAAAAAGTAGCCCCCGTAAAACGGGGCAGGCAAAAAGCCCTGGCGACAATTAAACTCGCCCTCTATTGCTGATCCCGATTTACCTGCCAGGTCTGTTTTCAGGGGCAATATCGGGCTCAAACAAAAATTGTCGCCGCACGCGCAAAGCGCGTAGGTAGATCAGTGATTGTTGAAAATGTCCCGCGTTTTCTTTGGGTGAACCGCATACCGCCATCGGGCACCGCCTACTAATCTCTACTCCGAATCAATCCAACAAATCCCTCCATCCCTCAACTGCCTCAAAAAATGGGCTAAATCATGGATAATTTCATCCCGATTTGTCACCCTAAGGATAATGTTTTTATCGGGATAATCTTTGGTCTATTTTCTTTTTTCATTTTTCATTTTTCTTTTATCATTAATCAGGTGCAAAGGTCTCCTCCCACTCGATCCCGGCTATTTTTTGCGGCTGCTGTTTTTTATCCAGCACAAAATTCCCCAGGACCAGATAGTCCATATTGGTACGCATAAAACATCTATAGGCATCCAGCGGTGTGGAGACGATCGGTTCACCGCGCACATTGAACGACGTATTGATCAGCACCGGACAGCCGGTAAGTGTATTTAAATGCCTGCAGCAATCCAGAATTTTTGATTTGTATGTTTGTCCACCGTCTGCAGTCGTGCCGAATAATCCACATGGGTGACGGCCGGCAGTTCCGATCGGCGGACATACAGTTTATCCAGACCGGTCAGGTTCTGCTGGTTGACCGTCGGGTTGAATCGTATGTCCTTGTTCACATCCGCCACCAGCAGCATATAAGGACTGGACCGGTCCATTTCAAAATAGTTCGCACTATCCTCCACGGCGACCGCCGGTGCGAATGGCCGGAATGACTCACGGAATTTTATCTTAAGGTTTAGTTCCCGCTGCATTTTGGGTGACCGCGCATCACCCAGAATGCTGCGAGCCCAAGCGCCCGGGGGCCGAATTCCATTCTGCCCTGAAACCATCCGATCACCTTTTCATTCGCCAATAATTTGGCGGTTTTGTTGATGATATCATACCCCGTTGTTTCACCATTGCCTTCGGGCGGTTCTCGAACCGCCCCTTCTTTGTCGCTTTGTTTCTTTGGCGCAGGGCGAATCACGGATTCGCTGTCACCGGCCATGGCACGCCATGGCCCTACCTGATTATCCTGTCGCTTTGTCACTTTGTCGCTGTATTTTTCAAACGGAATGCTGTAATGATTTAAAAATATCAAAATCTCATCATCATCAAACTCCGGCCCCAGATAGGATCCCATCTGCCGGTCCGGCAGCATGGATGGCTTTTTCGGTTGATCCAGATAGGCATGCCATACCGCCAGGGCGGCACCCAGCGCCCCGCCTGCATCGCCGGCGGCCGGCTGGATCCAGAGATCATCGAAAGATCCTTCACGTAACAAGTTTTCCATTGGCCACACAGTTGAGTGCCACCCCACCCGCCAGACAGAGATACTCGCGTTGGTCAGTTCTTTGACGGCTTCGCCATATTGATCATCACCTGCTCGATCACTTCCTGCACCGATCGCGCCAGGTCCATATCGCGCTGACCCGGTGTTTCATCCGGTTTAGCGGGGGGTCCATCGAATAGCCGGTCGAATTTCCGGCTGGTCATGGTCAGACCGGCGGCATAATTGAAGTAGCGTATATCGAGCCGGAAGGAACCGTCTTCCCGGATATCGATCAGTTGATCCAGAATCGTCGTGACATATTTCGGTTCCCCGTACGGTGCCAGGCCCATCAGTTTATACTCACCGGAATTTACCCGAAAGCCGGTATAGTAGGTAAACGCCGAGTAGAGCATGCCCAGGGAATGCGGGAAAGTGGATCTCTTTCAGGATATCGATGTGGTTATCTTTGCCGTATCCCAGGCTGGTGGTCGTCCATTCGCCGACCCCGTCGACGGTAATGATCGCCGCCTCATTAAAGGGGGACGGATAGAAGGCCGAAGCGGCATGGGACCGGTGATGTTCGGAGAAGAGCACTTCATTTTTATAACCGGGAAGATCGTCCTGGACCAGTGATTTGATCCACAGTTTTTTCTTCATCCACAGCGGCATCGCTTTGATAAATGAGCGAAATTCGTATGGTGCATAGTGGAGATAGGTTTCCAGGATACGTTCGAATTTCAGGAACGGTTTATCATAGAACACCACATGGTCGATCTGTGTGGCATCGATTCCGGCTTCTTTAAGGCAATAGGCAATGGCTTTTTCCGGAAACTCCGGATCGTGTTTTTTGCGGGTAAAGCGTTCCTCCTGGGCGGCAGCGATAATTTCGCCGTCGCGCACCAACGCCGCCGCACTGTCGTGATAGAAAGCCGATATACCAAGGATATTCATGTGTTAGTCCGTAAACTTTCTGACCGGGGTAAACGGAGGAAAGGAAAAAGGTAAAAGGTAAAAGGTAAAAGGTAAAAAATTATAGTAGGCGTGCATTATATGAATAATGCGCGGGATTTCCTTGGCAGAAAAGGTATGAGGAACACATGTTTTACTTATGACCATCAGTTAACCTGCCTTCTGCAATCATAATCAATTCCGCTTTTCCTTTTTGCCTTTTTCCTTTTTCCTTTTACCTTGTATTTATGAACCAACCAGCGAACTCCGTGTATAATATAATGCCCCAATTAAAACTTGAATTCCATGAATACTGAATTTAAATTATTTGACTATGGTTTGAAACCGGAAAATAGAGGATAAGCAAAGATTATGGCGAAAGAAGCGCGGAAAAAGATAAAACTGGCAGAGACCCTGCCCTTTGGTAAAAAGAATTTATACATCCTTGCTGTTGGCCTGATCATGCTGGTCATCGGTTATATATTGATGGCACAGCCGCCGGTCAACGGATTTGTGTCGCGGACCCTTTCGCCGATCGTTTTGATGATCGCCTATCTGGTGGTGATACCTTATTCGATCTTCTACGGCTGGAAGGAACAGCGGCAGGAGAAAGCGGAAGGCGGAAAAAATTAGGAAATAGGAATTAGGGATTAGGAATTAGAAATTTAAGATCAAAGATTAAAAAAGAATCAGAGTGAAAAGGGAGATTTTTCTTTTTTCCTTTTTCATTTGTCATTTTTCATTGTTTTTCTGAGGGGCGAGTAGCTCAGCTGGTTTAGAGCACCTGCCTTACAAGCAGGGGGTCACAGGTTCGAATCCTGTCTCGCCCACCACTCTTCAGGCCGATGGCCTTCGGGAAACCCGAAGCACGAATTTCGAAATCCGAATAATCTATAATTCAGAAATTTTAAACCAGCTGATCTCCGAGCTGGTTTTTTTATTTTGAGTATTAGTCTTTAAAAATTTTTTCGGATTTCGTGCTTGGGAATTCCACTGCCAATGGCCTTTGTATACTCCAGAACCATAAGTTTTCCTCGTTGATTTAGAACATATAGTCCTTTCCGGGTCGAATGAAAAAATTCTTTAAAGGTGATTATTCTTTTATACCCTTCAGCGCCCTCCGATCAATTTTAACCCCACCACCTCCACAGGGCCAGGATTAATAGGATTAAAAAGACCATGGTGAGATTGAAATAAGCAATGAAGTAAAACAGCCTTTCATATTTTGGTGGTCTTGTTTTTTTTCCCTCGATGGCTGCTTTTTCGACTCTGGGCATCTTCAGTATTTTTTCTTCGCCGTGCGGCGCCTGGCTGAGAAAACCGGTCAGATCATTCCCGGCAGCATGCCTGAAAAAATGCATGCCGCCATACCAGATGCCGCTTTTGGACACGTCATAAATATCCCCTTTATAGGCGATATAGGCCGGACGATCCTCTTTACCGTCAAAATACGCCAGCGCTTCGGATGACATATCGTCACCGGACTTTTGGCCGCCCTCTTTTTTATCCCGGCGCAGCTTCGGTCCGATAAAGAATACAGCCACCAGCGCAGTGGCGACCATCATCAGAAACAGGCCCAGCTTGATGCTCAATAAAATGCCGAAACGTGATCCGAAAAGCAGCTCAAAGGATGATACCCTGAAAAGGACCAGAACCGTTCCGGTAACCAGCATGATCATCATGGAGAACAATCCGACCCGCACCTCCCCCCGGGGCAGCCCACCGGCGGCATAGGCCGGTTTCAGGATCAGATGGACATATAGAATCGTCCCGAACCAGAATACCGCCGTAATGATGTGCAGATATCCGGCGATAAAACGAAGGATGGATAAACCCGAACTGATTTTTTCAACCGTATCATTACCGGTGCCCGAATGATTCTGAAAGGCCTTTCCCACTTCGTTCAACTCACCGCCACCGGATGGATCCATATGACAGGCGATACAATCTTTACCGGTTTTTTCCGCGTATGCTTCCGTGGCCGGTGCCTTCTGTGGCGGCAGAAGCAGAAAAATTAACAAAATATATATGTAAAATGGCGTGGTGCCCGGCTGATGCATATCACCTGTCTTTCTCTTGACAGTCAAAAAGATTTGATCGGATTATTAATTATACATCAAATCGGATCCAGTTTCAAATCCTCGCTTGCCTTCTGACGATGCACCGTCAAATAAATTTTTGGTCAAAACTGCCCGCGCAGTATTTGAAGTTTGAATTTGATTATTGAGATTTTAATTCACCGTTAGATGAATTTCTGTGGTCACAGGCTGGAGCAAAGCGGATGTTCCTAATATTTCGGGAATCTAATCCTGTTTCGTTGGACATAGCGTATATCCCGATCTTCGGGACCTACCACTCAGGCCTTCGGCCTTCGAAACTCGAAGCACGAATTTCGAAATCCGAATAATCTATAATTCAGATATTTTAAACCAGCCTATCTGCGAGCTGGTTTTTTTATTTTGAGTATTAGTTTTTATAAAATGTTTCGGATTTCGGATTTAATACTTCACAGGCCGTAGCGCAGCGAAGGTCCGCCTTCCGGCGGATTCGAATCCTGTCTCGTTGGAGCGCAGCGTAGGTCCCGTTTTAGGGTTTCATTTCTTGGATATCATAGTTTTTTTCAGCCTTTGTATATGGCCACGACCTAAACCTTTGACCTCGCATCCCAATTCAAAGTATCGTATAATTTTTTCATCAGATAAAATTCCAAAACAATCAATTACAGCGAGTGGACCTCCTGACCATTTTAAAATGTCATCCGGATTTAGATCTAAATAATATTCATGAGGAACTGCGAAAATGACTGCTTCGGCATCATGAAGTGTTTTTGATAAATCCTTTTCTACAGTTGATTCCGTAAGCCCTTCCTGGTTTCGAAAGAAACGTCCCCAGGAATGACCGGGTGCCGGATATTCATCCTGATTTTCCAATTCATACCAATGCTCGACATAAGGATCATGAATCTTCATATCTGCACCCATTTCTGTAAGCTTTCGGACAATGATTTCACTACCGCTGTATCTTGTATCGCCAACATCCTGACGATAGCTGGCGCCACACAATACAACCGATGCTCCGGCAATATAGCGCCCCATATTACGTAAGGCATCCCGAACCATTTCTGCAACATGTAATGCTCTGGTATCATTGATGTCGATTGCTTCCGGCGTAATTCTAAAAACCGCATCGCCATCTTCAAATCCCAGAATATGACGATATGCCCAATATCCGAGACCACCATCTTTGGGAAGACAATAGCCGCCGATTCCTGGTCCCGGAAAAATTATATTGCTGTGTGTGGGGCGCATTTTTATCGCCTTGATTACCTTGATCAGATCGACACCATTTCGCTCCGCAAACAAACTCCACTCATTCAAAAAGGCCAGTATCGTTGCCCGATATGAATTTTCCACGATTTTTGTGGTTTCAGATTCAATTGGTCGGTCCATTACAGTTAATGGAAAATCTTCCGTATTCAGAACTTCTCTTAAAAATTTTTCCACTCTATCACGCGCTTCATCATTACAACCTGAACATACACGCCAGAAATCACGAATACTTGCGACATAATCTTTTCCCGGCATCACTCTTTCAAAACTATGCGCTAGTAGAGGTTCCAAATCTATTCCCCGGTTGGCGAAAGCTTTTTTAAGTATCGGCCAGGCAACAAATTCTGTTGTGCCTGGAGCAACCGTTGTTTCTATCAAAACAAGACAGCTGGGAGGAATTTTCTCACCAATCGTACGCAGGGTTGCCTCCAGCGCAGCCATATCGGTTTCGCCTGACCGCATGTTTCCCAGATCCTGTTTAAGATAATCACACTGAACGTCTACGACAACACAATCAGCCAGTTTTAGACAATCGCTGTTAAAAGTCGCTGTTAATGTTTTCTTTTGAAGAACACAGCGCTCAATCATGACATCTACTTCCGGATCTTCCGCTTTCACGGGAGAAGTACCCTTATTTAACAGGGGTATTTTCCAGTAACTTCTGATACTCGGTCTTTGGCAACCAATAACGAATTTTGTTGATTTTCCATTCTCATCGGTTGTATCGGCAACGATTGCGGCCATTACGGCACCTACAAAACCTACGCCCATGACAACAACAATTTCTTTACCCTCATGACGGGCGTTATCAACTAATTGTTTTAACCTGTTAAACTCTGCTTCAAAATCATCTGGTCCGGGTAATGGAAACTTCTCTCCACTTGGACTTAGTGAAAATTTCTGATTGTTTTCATTCTTCTTGTGGGATGGTTTTGACGGAGCCATATAGCAGACCCTCCTCTGATTTCTGGATAAATTACTGCAGATGATAGAATATATAAATTTCTATTAAAAGAAGATATATATCATACTTGAGGAAAATTGTGAAGATCAACACAAATTTGGTTATCTTATTTTATGATAAAAAACTCAAAATGAGATAAAATTCGGGGAATAATTGTAAAAAATGAAGTAATACACAGGCTTGAAACACGGATGCAGCTGTGGAGCGCAGAAAGAATCAAATTTTACAGAATTAACCAATGATATCGTAAACACGCTGCAAAAATAAAAAGCCCATGTTTAAAAATAACATAGGCTTAAACAGTGCCAGAAAGGGGGATTCGAATGCGCCGAGTCGGAGATCCCGTGAAATGGAACAGGCGCATCCGCCTACCGGGAGACCCCGGTTGTTCCGACTTGGGCGGGACCCAAAACTCGGACCTTCGGTCCTCAAAATACCAAGGACCAGGCACCAAATCCCAAACCAGTCTTATTATCATGACTGGTTTTTTGTTTTAGACATTTAAATTATTAATTTGTTCGGATTTAGGATTTCGTGCTTAGGATTTACATTGCCCATGGTCTTCGCATACTCTAAAACGAAAAGTTTACTTCCCTGATTTAGAATATCTTTTACTTCTTGATTCATCGCCAGACCTCCTCTATATCTCTTATAATTTTCAAAGTTTGGTCCGGGAGGGTCTGACGTATCACAATTTTAAACCCAGAATACATATATATTGTTATTAACAAGGACCGAAAAGACTTATTCTTTCCACCAACCTTTCTTACCCAGCCATAAATATCCGTAACATATTTTTTTAGTTCTTCTGTCTCTTTCACTAAATTTTCTAAATATTTATTTTGATCATTTCCCGTGCCTTTTATTGCACGATGATGTACAATCGAAACAACCTGCCAGAGAACAGAGCATGTATGTATACTTAACAAACCACTTTCTAATACTTTTCTACGCGTATTTATGTGATGAATATTGACGACCACTGCGATTACCGATACAAATAAAATAAAAACAGTAATTAAAGCAAAGCCATTGACGGAAATATTATTACAAATAAAATTAAAAGAACTATATTCGGCACAGAACTGGAATTGTAGAACAGCAAAACCTAAAGGAAAAAGAGATATTACCGCTATAATTTCCAATACTTTTTGCATAGTATGCAGATATCTCCCAGGATACCATTTTACTCCATAATCATTAGTCAATATCCCGGTATTAAACCATCTTTGGCAGCTATTTTTTATTTTATTATAATCTTCGTATTTTTTTACTAAATTAAAGTTTCTTGTTCTTTGCGCATTTTGTGTATCTTCTTTCTGCCTATTTTTTATTTCAGAAATAATAATACTTTTTTTGATTTTATTATAATTCCACCTTTTGACAATATTCCACCATCGTGTATTTAATTTTGTGTATAATAACTCTGAAAAAATTGTCGCCTGGACAATGCGCCATGCTCTGAGTGCAGCTTCCCAGCAAATATCATCTAATAAATTCGGGTATGCTTTTTGTTTTGATTTTAAAGAGTCTAAATATAGTTCAAATCCATTATGTCTGTTAGCAGTAGCAAATTTATAATTACCGATTCTGCATACTGTTAGAACTATGAGAGTAACAAGAATTGCAGCAAAACAAATATAAGGTTGGTTTTGCTGAAATTTAATGATAGACTCCCAATACAACGGCACTAAAAGCGACGGCCTGAAAGGAAAATGTGGTAAAGCAAGATTTAACATCATTGGCTTCTTTTCTGGATTGATCAATAAATTTGTCATTATCCTTATACATACTCCGCCTCTGTAGTTAATTACTAAACATTCAGTGTAAGTACAATATATAATTGAATGTTTGAATATGAACTGGTTTATGAATTTAGATCAAGCAAAGGAATTAAGTGAAAAAAAACAGGTCGATTATAATTATATCGACCTCATAGTTCTTTAAATTATTTGACCCCAAATCAGTATAAAAACCAGGAGTTACTCTCAAATAAACTTGTTCAAACAAAGGGGTAAGGTCAATAGTAAATAAACATATTCCTTGCATAAAATTGTCAAATAGACCATCCTTATGTATATTATTTGTGAAGTTTTGTTTAGACTAAGCGAATATTTCATATCATGTATATGAAGAAATATTCAAATGATTTGTAGTTTAAAATTAAGTTAAAATATAGAATAGTAACAAGTAAAATATACCCATCCCTTCATGATGTTTTATGCACATTTAAACAAGATTATTATTTCCCATTAATATAGAAAAAGAATAATAGTTCACAAAATTTGAATTATAATTCACATAATTAACAATTACCCTATAAGTTATACTAGATTATATTAAGTAATTTCAATAGCTTATTTTATTTTATCTATGGCGGCATGATTGTTGTTTGTGTTTTTATTGTATATGATTTATTTACTACAATCGTATGTATAAAAAAAATGTAGAAATAGCTTTACAATATATTAAACATAACTACAGATCAATACATTCGATTCAGGAAATATCAAAAGGAATTGGGTGTAATTACAATTCATTACGTGAAATTTTTGTTCGAGAGACCGGGATAACATTAAATATGTATCTAAATTTGATTCGCTGCCGAGAAGCTAAAAAATATCTTAAATGTACAGATTGGATACTTTATAGAATTGCATTGGAAGTTGGTTTTCAAAACGACAAATACTTTATTAAGGTGTTTAAAAAATATAATGGCAAACCACCCGCAACATATCGGAGAAGAGCTAAGGTCTAGCCAATAATTGACCTCAAAATAGCCACTCAAATATTCCACTCAATTATTACACCCTTTTTGTATTGACAAGCAGAACATAAAACCTTATTCTTAAAATGTTAATTCTCTCTCATATAGTACATTGACTTACGAGTAGTATAATTTCAGTATTCCATCTTCATATTAGACAGCTTTGCGGAATACTTCCCGTTTTTCTTTAAAAGGTGAAACTTTCCATTATCTAAGATTAACTTAGTTAGATCAATAAAGCTTTAAATGTTTATGTTATTAACTTAATAAAAAAAGGAGAATGATATGGGTACAATTGGGATAGAATGGGTTAATAAATATCATGGCAGAGCATCGGAATTAAAGAATAATGACAATAATGCTAGAGGCTTTTATAACAAATTGAGTGGAACTAGGCAATTTGATTATGGAGATGATTTGGCTTGGGACCAGGATTTTGAGCAAAGTGGCGTTGGTAGCCCTGCAGCCGGGACTGATAATTATTACGCTGATGATGTAGATATCGTATTTTTTTCAGGGCATGGAAATTCTACGGGGCCATTATTTGGTCGAGCAGACAGAGATGATGGTCGGGCTAAAGCAAGTGAAATGAGATTAGGAGATAGAAATAACGAATGGATTATTTTTGATGCTTGCCAGGTACTTGCCAAGGGCAGTCGGAAAAATTGGCAAAAAATCTATAAAGGACTTCATTATATTTTGGGTTTTCACACAACCTGTAGTGACAAATCAGACAGAGGTAGAAAATTTGCTGAGCGCCTAAATTCGGGTAAAAAGGTGCGTGTTGCCTGGAGAAAGGCTTGCGAAGAAACGCAGGGTTCTGATACAGATTGGGCCTATTACCGTGCTGAACAAAGTGGAACCAACACCGGCAATGATCATTGGCATGGAAAGGGATATGTTAGTCCGGATCCTAATAAGCCGAGTGTTTTTTACTATGCAAAAGGTTCATGTTAACTAAGGAGAGGATACAATGAATAATAATTTATTTTCTTATCCAAAAGTAATCCCTGAATTTCTTGAATCAGCTATGATGTATAGGACATCACCATATAAAACATTATCATTTCGTGAAAAAAATGTGGTGAATGACTTTGAAAAAAGATTGAAGAAATATGCAGAGATGTTTAACACTAAATCCAAGTTTAGTGATATGGGAGACACGGCTGTCGCGGAAGACGAAGACTATACGCTTGAGGTATATAAGGCAAGTGATTCCGTTTGGTGGACTAATGACCGTTTGGCTTATAGAGAAGAATTTTCTGGCCGGGAAAAATTAACCAGTGAAAAGGAAGCACTTGAATTAGCAAAAAAAACAATTGAAAAATTCAAATTTAAGGACGATTTCCTAAAATTTCAGTGCATTAAATATACCGAAGTTTCAGTTGATGATGTGAAGACAAAAAAAACAACTGAGTTTAAAACTGAAATCCATATTTACTATAATTTTGTTTTGAACGATATTCCAGTGATGGGACCAGGAGCAAAATTAAAAATATCATTCGCCGATGAAAAACAAATGAGTCAAGTCCTTTATTTTTGGAGAAACCCAGAAGAAGAAGAGGTAATGCAATTATTACATCCAGTTGTAGTCTTAAATAAATTTGTAAATGATCCAAGATTTATGAGGTTATCAAAAGATTCTTCTTCCGTAAAAATTCACGATATGAAGTTTGCCTATTATGCTATGCCACCATTTGATTTCCAGAGATTTTTAATCCCAGTTTATGTTGTAAATGGATCTGTCCATACATCGGAATTAAAGGAATATGAGTTTACCAATTTTATTGTTGCCGTGGATTTACCTGCAGAAAAAATTAAAAATTTAGGGATTGTGGCTGATCCCGCCTCGTGTACAATTTTTGAATAAGTAAATGACTGAGAAATAACCTATTGTGATTTATCTTCTGATCCAGTTCCATTCATTACTTAATACATAAAAGAGATAACCTAGTTGAAAATTGTTATAACAGGTACTAGTCGCGGTATAGGAAAACATTTATTTGAGCACTACCGAAATGATGGAAATATTGTTTTCGGAATAAATAGAAAAGAAGTAAATCTTTGTAATTGGGAAAAAACAGAAGAATATTTTAAAGATATTAAATTTCAAGGGATAAATACTTTTATACATTGTGCTGCTAAGAACATTACGAATTTTTTTTACAAGATGTCATATAATTCGTTTAAGGAGATGGTTGATAATAATATTCTAGGGACATTTAATGTATTAAAATGTATAATTCCAAAACTGAGCAGGGAAGGCAACATAATTCTTTTTTCATCAAGCGCTGCTATCTCCCCTCGTCTGGGACAATCCACTTATTGCTGTTGTAAAAATGCCGTCCATGGATTAGTAAAGGTTTTATACAGAGAATTACTAGTTGAAAAAAAATATATATTTGTAATAGCGCCAGGTTTAGTTGAGACCGGTATGGCATCTGATATGCTAACAAATGTTAGTTTATATAAAGCCTTAAAAATTATCCCTATGCAAAAATTTTGTACTACCAATGATATAATTAATTCTATAGACTTTTTATGTAAGACTCCTTATTTAACTGGACAAACAATACATTTAAACGGTGGACTTTATATAGTTTAATTTTATGGCAATTTGATATGACAAAAATTGAATTTATTGAAACGATAGCCGATGTTTTAGAAATTCCGCTCGAAAAACTTAATGAAAATAGCAGCCTCTCAAAAGACTTTGGTTTAGACTCTCTTGATATCCTAAGATTAATATCTTCAATAGAAAACAAATACGATGTTGAAATTGATGAAACACAAATAGATTTGTTAGATGATATTGAGAAGGCATATATCTATATAAAATCTTTAATAAGTCTAAAAAAATGAAAAGGGACGTTAAAGTATTCGTGAGCGGTACGGGGATCGTGTCACCCAATGGAATTGGTGTAGATGAGTTTTGGGAAAATTCAAGTAGAGGCAGGTCTGGGATTAAAAAAATTAATTTTTTAAATCTATCCGAAACGAGTGTGAAAATCGCAGGATTTATCTCAAATTCATTAAATACTAAATTTAAGCATAACCTTCCTCAGCTTTTTATACGACCGCATTTCAATCTTAACAAAGATAGCGGCAGACGAAGCCATTAATAATTCAAATTTAACTATAGAAGGTAATCCAAAGATAGGAATAGTTATTGGAATAGCATTAAGTGGAATGGAATCTCTAGAGAAGTGCTATAAGGATTATTATGTATATAAAACGGGTAATATTATCGAACCATTTCTTGCTTCAATGCCTAACACACCGAGCAATCTACTTGCAATGGAATACGGAATACAAGGAATAAATTATACAATAAATTCTGCCTGTTCATCCTCAGGCGCTGCAATTGGTTTAGCCTATATACTCATTAAAAACGGAATTCTAGATGCGTGCATAACGGGTGGTGCAGAAGCACCTCTCACAGATGCAACCATAGGACACTTTCAAAAACTAAAGGTATTAAACACCAAGTCAAATGATAAGCCTAGCAAAGCATCCAAACCATTCAGCATTGATAGGAAAGGATTGGTTTTATCGGAAGGGGCGGGAATTCTAATTTTAGAATCTGAAAAACATATTAATGATCGAAATGGAAACAAATGCTGTGAGATACTTGGTTATGGCTCAAGCAACAATGCCCAGCATATAGTAAAACCCAATTTGGAAGGTCAAAAGACTGGCAGTTAATTTGGCCCTTAAAGATGCCTCTATTCAACCCCCTGCAGTTGATTATATTCATGCCCATGGTACTTCAACCATTCTGAATGATCAAATAGAGACGGATGTTATAAAGGCCATATTTGGCAGAAGGGCTTACAGTATACCTATTTCATCAATTAAATCCATGATAGGCCATACTTTAGGGGCTAGTGCAGTAATTTCGACTATTTGCACAATAGAAACGATGAAACACAACTTTTTAACGCCAACAATAAATCTTGATAATCCAGATCCCAACTGCGATCTTGACTATACCGCAAACCAAGGTATTAGCTTTAATGTTAATATTGCCTTTGTAAATTCATTTGGATTTGGTGGGAATAACAATGTGATCCTGCTCAAAAAAGCAAATTAAAAATTACCAATTTTCAAAATTTAGAATAATCATATAATCATGTTATAACCTAGGAAATTAAATATTCAATCCTTAAATAATAGAGGTATTGAATGAAAGACTTTAAATTCTGCTGTAAAGTACTTCGATTTGGTATCTTCAGTCAGACCAACGGTAAAAGAGGATAAAGCCGAAGGTGAAAAGTTGCCACCTGTTTTACCTCAATATATCGCTTTAATTTTAGGTGTTCTGATCCAGCCATTTTTTGCAAAATTTCAGGAGACGGGAGAATGGAGTCTCGAAGGAATTACAGACTAGAATACTGTTTGCTGTGATTGCCGGTATAATTATATTGCCCGGTGTATATAAAAACTCATTTGACCCCAAAAAGCCAATCTTTATTCAACTCTGTACCTTGTTTGTTTCCGGAATGGGTTGGGAAAGTTTATTGGGAACTGCACTAAAAGTTGTAAATCCAGGTTAGTACAAAAAAATTATTCCTTTTTTACCTGAATTCTAATCTAATAACTTCCCGGGCGGTGTCAAAATAAGAGCTGATGATGTGGCGAAAGCTCTAATCCCTCTGTTAGAGTTAGATGGGGATCTTAGAAATTATCTCGACAGCAATAAATTAAAACAGAAATATTGGATAAGGGATTTTGGTGATTTTATAATTGACAAAAATCTCAGTTCACTTAGTACACGAAATAAATAATTGGAGAAACAAATGTATTTGGAGAAACAAATGTATTATGATGATAAATTAAAAATAGAAACACGTAAATTTGTAATTGATACTCTAACACATGTATCAAAGAAAACCCCGGCAACTAAAATTATTGATAAAACCGTTAATAAAATAGTGTGAGAATTTAAGCTAGTTTCAATTCCTAAGACAAACAAAACATTGTAACCGATAGAACACAGAATTTCTACCTTTTTTTATTTTGCCGTATCTTTAGTTAAATGCGTGAAAGCTTATCAACCGCTTCATCTTTTTTCTTGTCACTTAATTTGGCATATAACTGGGTCGTTTTAATCTCCCGATGACCTAACAGTTTGGACACCGTATATAGATCAATATCATGAGTCAATGCCAGGGTAACAAAAGTATGCCGGTAATCCCGGTATCTATAACCCACTCATTTATATGCTGTTGAGTGGAAATCGGATAGAGTAATTCAATGAAAGAATCCAAATAAATAGAGTCGGAGAGAATATTGCATAATTTTAATCAACTATATGAAAAATATAAGACCAAACATATTATGAATGAATCCATCCGTACGTCAGGTAATAATTTACTTGAAGAATTAATTAAAATCAGAACTCTATACAATGAATCTGATAAGATGCCTTTGTGGCCATATGATTTTGGAATCTTTGTAAAATTTGGGACTGTATTTAGAACGAATATAATAATATATATCATACAACTTCAGCTTAATATTATTTTTTAGTACCAAATTAAAACTCTAAATAATTTGATATTATTTGCCGGATATCACCAATCCCTTATGCCGGGACATTATCGGCAAGTATGACGGGTTCTTCCTGGTCTTTCTGTTCTCTCTTACCGGTTTTGGTATAGCGGGCCAGAATGGTATAGACCACCGGAACAAGTATCAGGGTTAAAAAGGTTGAAAAGAGCATCCCACCCGCCACGGCCAGACCCAGGGGACGACGCGATTCGGCCCCGGCACCAAATCCTATGGCAATGGGCAACACCCCAAAAATTGTGGCAAATGAGGTCATCAGGATGGGACGCAAACGAATCGTGGCAGCCTTTACCACCGCCTCAACCACCGGCTGACCGGCGGCCCTCAACTGGTTGGAAAATTCCACAATCAGAATTGAATTCTTGGTTACAAGACCGATGAGCATAATAAGTCCGATCTGGGAATAGATATTTAGGCTCTGGCCAAATCCATACAAGGTTACCAGCGCTCCGAAGACAGCCAGGGGCACCGATAGCAATATGGTAAAGGGATGGACAAAACTCTCAAATTGGGCCGAAAGTACCAGATAGATGAATACCAGCGCCAGTAAGAACATCAGATAAAGACTTGAACTGGAAGATTTATATTCCAGGGACTGGCCGGCATATTCCCGTTTAATTCCGGCAGGTAGTTTTTCCTCGGCGATACGGTCCAGATCATCCAGGGCCTGTCCCAGGCTTACGCCGGGAAGAAGACTGGAAGATATTTTCGCGGAACGAACCCGGTTGTAATGATTCAGTTCCTTGGGCGCCAGTGTTTCCTCTATTTTGACCACATTGGCCAGCTGCACCAATCCACCATTGCTGCGAACGTATATTTCATCTATGGCATCGGGGGTGGCCCGGCCGGAAGATCTCATCTGCAGGATAACATCATATTGCTTGGTACCGCGTTTGAAATTCGTTACTACCTTGCCACCTAAAAATGTCTCCAGCGTGGAACCAATATCGGTGACCGAGACACCTTGCCCGGAGGCGCGTTCACGATCGATGGTAATATCCAGCTGCGGTTTATTCAGACGCAAATCACTGTCCAAATTGACAAAATAGCCCAGTTTGTTGGCCTCCTGCATCATAATGCCCAGAGACTGGCTCAATTCCTCGTAGGTCTCTGCCTGGAGGATATATTCCACCGGACTGGAGCTGAAACTTCCTCCCAGACTGGGAGGATTTATCACAAACGCCAGCACACCGGGAATCGATATCAACTGGGGAAACAATTCCTGCACAATTTGCTGCTGCGATTTCTGCCTTTCCCCGCGCGGCTTCAGAGCCAAGAATACAAATCCGTTGGTTACACGCCCCGGTCCGCCAAATCCCAGACCAATGGCCGTAAAAACGCCCCGGGCTTCGGGAAGCCGGAGCAGACGGTTTTCAACTTCACGCATATAACTGTCGGTATATTCAAGGGTCGCCCCTTCCGGCGCGATTACAATCCCAAACGCAATCCCACGGTCTTCAATGGGTACCAGTTCACTGGGCATTATATAAAATAAGACCAGACTTAAACCCACGGCCAGTGCTGCACCGGCAATCATCAATACCCGGAATTTGAGGGCAATCCGCAAACTGCGCTCGTAAATGCGGTTCAAAAATTCGAAGAAAGCATCGAAGGAGCGCGAAGCCCATCCGCTGCCGCTGCCATGAAGCGGTTTAAGCAGTTTGGAACTTAGCATCGGAGTCAAACTGAGGGCCACAAAACCCGAGATTAAAATGGCTACGGCCAGGGAAATGCCAAACTCATTGAATAAGCGCCCTACGGAACCGGTCAGAAACGCTAATGGTACGAATACGGCTACCAGGGCTATCGTTGTGGCAACGACGGCGAATCCAATTTCCTGACTGCCGTCAAATGCCGCCTGGCGCCGGTCCTTGCCAAGTTCCATATGACGATAGATATTTTCCAGCACAACGATAGCATCATCCACCACCAGGCCGATGGCCAGTACCAGACCCAGAAGGGTAAGAATATTGATCGTATATCCGGCAAAATAAGCGGCTGCCAGGGCGCCGATAACCGAAATGGGAATTGCCAGGGAAGGTATCGTGGTGGCGCGAAAACTTTTTAAAAAGGCCAGAACTACCAGGACCACCAGGCACATGGCAATGATCAAAGTTTCGACCACCTGGTCTATCGACTCCTTGATAAAAGTAGATGAATCGTAGGCGACATCCAGTTTCATTCCCACAGGCAATGACTGCTCCAGTTCAGGCAAAGCAGCACGCACAACTTCAGCAACATCAACCGTACTCGCCTTGGATTGTTTTACGATGCCCAGTCCAATAGCAGACCGACCGTTATAACGGGCAATAGTACGTTCATCTTCGGCACCCACCATCACTTCCGCTACATCGCGCAGGCGCACCAGGTCACCGTCTTTTTGTGATACGATAATGGCCTCAAATTCCTGCGGTGTCGACAGTTCGCCGCGGGTGCGAACAGAAAACTCGCGGGATATTCCTTCCACACGTCCACCGGGAATTTCGGCGTTCTCTCTGCGGATGGCCGCCTCAATATTCTGTGTTGTCAACCCGTGGGCGGCCATGCGCATAGGATCAAGCCATACGCGCATGGCATAGCGGCGCTCGCCTCCGATAATGACCGAACCGACGCCCGGAAACCGTTGAATGCGCTCTTTTAATACCCGGTCACCGATATCGGTCAACTCCAGACCATTATGGCGGTCACTAAAAAGAGCCAGCCAGACAATTGGCTGGGCATTGGCGTCAACTTTTGAAATTACCGGGTCGTCTACTTCCCGGGGTAACTGTCCACGCACCCGCGAAACCCGATCGCGGATATCGTTGGCAGCTTCATCAACATCACGATTCAGTTCAAATTCAATGGTAATAACAGATCCCTGCTCGCGACTGGATGAAGTCATCGTTTTGACCCCTTCCAGGGTGGCAAATTGCTCCTCCAGGATGTTGGTAATTTCAGTCTCAACTACGCTGGAACTGGCTCCGCGATAGAGCGTTATCACGGAAACAATGGGTGGATCGATATCCGGATATTCACGGACGGGAAGCCTGGTAAAGGAAATAATACCAAATAAAAGAATGGTCAGGCTCATCACACTGGCAAAGACCGGCCGTTGTATGGAAATACTGCTTATTTTCACAAAAATTATTCCTGATTAATTCGCTAATATTAGATCCCGAACCAAGTTCGGGATGACAATTGGGTCATCCTGAGCTTCTCTCAGGATCTCACCTGGACTTTGGCTGTCGTATCACGCTGACTTACCATCGGCATGACTTTGGCGCCGTCAAAAAGTTTCTGGTGGCCGGCTCGTACAACGGTCATATCCGGCTCCAGACCGCCCACAACTTCCACAATATCTGCCATTCGTGTTCCCAGGGTCAGAGCTGTCCGGACAACGGTGCTGTCAGACTTCATAACATAGACAAAGGACTGATTGCCGCTGCCAAAAATGGCCTCATTGGGAATGGTCATGGCCTCCGGGCGGGCACTCAGAATCGCCGAAACATTCGCCGACATCCCCGGCCGGAATTTCTGTCCCGGATTTTTCAGTTCGGCTACCACTCCAGCACTGCGGGTGGTCGCATCAAGAATGGGTTCAATTACGATAATTTTCCCCTGCAATTCATAGCCCGGAAATGCTGTAGTGGAAACGGTAACTGCGGCGCCCTGCATCAGTTTCGAAAGGTATCTTTCCGGTGTTGAAAAATTTACACGTATGGCATTGATGTTGGCCAGTTCGGCGATGGCCTGCCCGGCCCTTACAAATGATCCGACACTCACCTGGCGGGACCCAATCAAGCCGGCAAAGGGGGCAGTGATTCGGGTTTTGGCAAAACGGGCCCGGGCTACATCCAGATTTGCTTCGGCTACTTTAAGTGCGGCAGCTGCATCATCCAAATCCTGGGGGGCAGCGGCCTTTTGTTCCACAACAGATTTTATACGTTCATATGTTGCCTGGAACTGTGCACGCAGGGCGGCCGCCCGATCGACTTCAGCAGCCAGTTGCAAATCGTCCAGTTGCGCAATAAGTTCGCCTTTCTGCAGCGTGCTGCCTTCCTGAAAGGGCAATCGCTTAACCGTAGCATCGATTTCCGCCACCACGGTAATCGCTTCAATGGCCTCAAGCGTTCCAACCGCTTCAAATATATCGAACACTTCCTGCACCTGAACCGCTGCCACCTCCACCGGCATCGGTGGCATGGACATCCTGCCACCGGCGGCTTCTTTTTTTGAACAGCCGTTAAAAAGAAACTGGGTTAAAAATATAAAAGTAATCAGATACAGACCTGACTGCACACCGATACGAAATCTTGTTTTTTCTAGATGTTTTTTATATATCATATGAGCCTTTTCAATGGGTATTGTCTGCGGGATAGGCACCCGAGGTTAGTTGTTTTAATGTGGCGGCCGCTTTGGCCGTGCGTACCAGAGCCTGGGAATATCGCTGCTGGGCCGTGGCAAAATCTGCGCCCAGGCGCACCAATTCAAATGCCGTGGTACGGCCGTTATAGAAATCAATCAACCCGATGCGGACCTGTTCCTGGGCCGCTTCCACCCCTTCACGGGCTGCCTCCAGGCGTTGTTTTCCATGAAGCAGTTCGCGGTGACTGTTGCGTATCTGCTCTTCAAGCAGCCGTGTCCGCTCGATATATACCTGTTCTGCCCGGGATACTTCGGCACGCAGCCGGTCCCTTTCCCCCAGGCCGGTACGTGATCCGATCGGAATACTGATCTCCACACCAACACCCCAATTGGGATAGGAGCGCTGTCCCACCTGTTTTATGGCATCACCAAATCCGCCGCTGCGCGAGCTGAGGAGGGTATCACCGCCAAAAATAACATCCTGAGGTGCTCCGGAAAGACCGTTTCCCCCCAATGATGCAACCAGATCCATGCTCGGCCAGGCTTCCCATCCCGCTGCATCGGCCATTATCCGGACAGTCTGAACATCGAACTGCGCTGCTTTCAGATCATAATTTTCATTCATGGCCAATTGGACCAGAGCATCAGCTTCCTCCATAGGGTATTCGGAGGGGGGTGCATCCACGGTTAAATATCGGGGTACGGTACCTTCCGGTCTTTTTCCAATCAGGGAAGCCAGACTGATTGGAAAGATTCTCCAGCTCTTCCTCGCGGTCAAGATAACCGAGTTTCTGCTCAGCCAGGAATGTTTTGGCATTGGCCACCTGGCCGGGTCCGATCAAGCCGGTTTTGGCGCGCAACTCGGTTTCGCGCAGGAAAGCCTCACCCTGGTTCAGCAGTAATACCTGTACCGCATAATCACGTTCGGCAGCATAAAGATCCCAGTAATTCCGTTCAACACTGGTACTTGCCGCCAGCACTTCCTGATCGTATCTTTTCTTTGCGGCATCCAATTGCTGCTCGGCCTTGCTGAGCTCTTTTCTGGCCGATGTGCTGAATCCCCGGAGCAGTGGCTGGCGAAGACTTAATATTCCGACCGAGGTATACTGGGGATTTAGAAAGGCAAATGCCGAGTTTGTTTTAAAACGGATGGCATTTAAGGACGCCTCCAGCTGGGTACCAATGGGAAGATCCAATCGTAATCCCGCCTGGGCTGTGGTCTGTTGCGTAGCCAGTACCGGTGCTCCGGCGAAAAAAGAAGCGGTGGGCAGTTTCGAGTCCAGGTAATCCAGGCCGAAGAACAGCGCAGGATCAAAAAATCCGCGTTCGCGGCGTACGACTGAACGGGCTGCCAGATAATCAGACTCGGCTTTCCTCACCGACGTTGCATTGACTAAAGCCTGTTCTACAGCTTCTTTTAAAGAAAGCGGCATACCCTCCATTTTTTCCAGAATTTCAAGCAAAGCGCTATCGGGATTGGCAGCAGTCTGAGCATAAACCGGTGTAAAAAGGACATGAGCTGCCAGCAGCACTATTCCGGTTACTATTTTTTTGTATATAGAAATCCGGAGCTTATTTTTCATCGGAACACATCTTATTCATAAAGGAGTACATCATCATGTTAATTACCCCCATGTAACAGACTGCCGGATGTAAAATATTTCGCTTTGATATATCTCTGATACTACCCGCATCAATTTTCCTACGGGTTTCAATATGGATTTTGGGGAATGATGATAGCAATTTTGGCTACCATGAGGATCTTTCGTACCAAACCGTCCAATCACCGGCTCGTTGTATTTAACCCAAAGTAGGTACTATTTACAGTTTAAATAATATTTTATGGTTTTTTTACCTGTTAATTTCCAGAGCAAAAGAAATAGCAGTATTTATTCGTAGCATTTTTAGTGGGGATAATTTGACTATAAACGATCCAATACGTGATTTTGCGACAGTCTGAATATGATCCAGATTAACAGCACAAACATTTTTCATGCCATCCTTTTCATCCAGGATCACTTCAGTAGGGATAGCTCTTATTGTAGAGGTTATTGGAGCCACAGTGATTTCTCCAAGAAAATTGATGGCTGAATTCCTTGTTAATATAACAACAGGGCGTTTTTTATCGGGTGATTTAAATTTGTACCAGCGAATTTCTCCTCTTTCCATTTTATATCCACGCCTGTTCATTCTCCCAGACATCAAATTCATCTTTCCTGACCGGGTATTTTTTATATCCCTCACGATGTATCTTTTCAAGATCTCTGGTATTGAGTTCATTTAAATATTTGTGCATGGCGCGGCGAATAAATTCGGATCTGCTTGTTTTTAATTTTTTTCTTGCTTTATCAACATTTTTTAACAGATTTTCATCAATCGTCATTTGAATGGTCTTCATTTTTTTTCCTGCATTTTTATTCCACATGTTTATGTGGATAATTATACACAATGGATTTGCATCTGTCAAGCTCCTGGCAGAATGATTTTCAATATTGTAATTATACGGTTAAGCGGCGTATTAATTTAAGATTAAATCGGCGCATACTTTTACGAATTTTTCGGCTTCATTTTTATTCAACCGGCACATCTTTATTTCACACTTATTGATATGAGTGTCCGGTTTAAAATAAACGTAATGTATTTTAATAAATTCATCTTTTCATGTGCATCAGTTGACCCTCCCCTGGCCCGTAAAGAGCGGGCCTTTCCCTCCCTAATCACATTAGGGAGGGTCACGCCAGCTGGCGGATCCGCCTATCGGCGCAGATTAAGGGGTGGGTCATTTCCAGGTATTACAGATCAAGTCCTTCTTTTTACAGCTCAGTTAAAATATATTTATATTTAGATTAAGATGTTCCGTAACCTCTTCTAACCGGACACGCATGACTTATTGATGTAAATAAAAAATTTATTTAATACAAGACTGCTATTTTTAGATTATAACACAAGATGTCGAATCAAGAAAAGATATTCATTAAGATTCTACAGGGAACATCGGATGCAAATATCCTGTTGAAAGAGCTGGTAAACCTAATGAGGTCTTTGGGTTTTGAAGCACGAATAAAGTGCGGTCATCACATTTTTACAAAGGAAGGCATTTGATAGATTGTAAATCTTCAACCAAAAGGCAAAATTTAAAACCATATCAGGTTAAACATATCGGGCATTTGATATTGAAATATGAACTCAGGGACTTATTAAATGCGTAAATACGAAATAATTATTTATTGGAGCGAAGAAGACGATTCATATATTGCAGAGGTACCTGAACTACCAGGCTGCCTGGCTGACGGTAAAAGCTATCAGGACGCGCTGGCAAATGCTGAAATAATAATTAATGAGTGGATCGAGACTGCCGTGGAATTGGGTAGAGATGTACCAAGGCCAAAATGAAAACTTATGTATGCATAATTATCGAGTAAATAAAATAGCCCGGCAATCCGGGCTTTTTTATTTTATGGAGATGATAGGAATAATCGCACCTATTTGGCGCTAGGTACTATATAAAGTAATACGAATATCAAAGAATCATAAGTCCTGGTTATGGACAAACCAGCTCGACTGTCGGAAAATAAGAATAATATCTCGAAGTGTTCCTGGTCAAAATTGGCAATTCAAGTACAGCTGCCTGTGCTCCTATATAAAAATCTGGTAGGGGCGATGTCTTTTTCCCGGATTGCTTTCGATAATTTAAAAAAACTTTCCCGGCCAAAAACAATGCCTCCTTAGGGATTGGTAACATTTTTATGTTACAATCTTTCAACGTACTTTCTAATGTTTCAATATATTCAAATCCGATAGATATTTCTGTATAAACCATTAAATTTATAAAGAGCGGATAGTTCTGTGACAATTCATCCAACTTTTTTTCGGACCAGTCTGCCCAATTCGGATCATCTAAAAAAACATCTAATAATATATTTGAATCGAGAAGTATTCCATGCATACTATTCTCTGGTGAGTTTCATTATTTCTTCTGTTGTCATTTTGATTTTTGCAACACCCCGATATTTCCTGAATTTTTGGTTGCTTTTCCTTGATTTTTTCCTGACAATATATACTCTACCATCCTCTTCAATAAATTCTATTTCGCTGTGAGCATGGATCCCCAGCCTATCACGCACATGCTTTGGAATGGTGACCTGTCCCTTAACGGTTAGTTTCATTGCTAATCCCTGTCATTAAAATGTATTACATGTAAATGTAATACCTGATATTAAAGATATCAACCATTATAAAATTCTATTTTGGATTGCTCTTTATATTTATACATAAAATCATATCGTCATTGAAATCAATAATACCTATTTGGCGTCGGGTATTTTGACTGAGTATGGGAAGTTCCCAAAACCATAATTCAATAAACCGGATATAAACATTCTGGCGATGTCTTATACGTCTGATGAATATCTGCTTTCCTTCATTGCTAAGCCCATATATGATAAGCCACATCCACCGGAAAAAAATATTTCCCTTGTGTTATCCCCTGACCTGCGCACTCATTTATTGTTGCCGATCAGTTTTGTTAACATTTCTTTCGCATTGTTATTTTCCGGATTAAGGGCAAGTGATTGCTGATAATGGACGATCGCTTTTTCAGTATCTCCGTTTTTCATACATGCTTCACCAAGACTGTCATAGACATTGAATGATTCCGGAAAGTGCTCCACATTTAACTGAAAAACTTCGATGGCCTCAATAAATTTCTCCACAAGCAACAGCTCATATGAGCAACAAATTTATCCAAATAAATACAATTAGTATGTTTTCTGATTTCCCTTATTGATAATGTTCTAGTTCTATCATCAATAATTTAATACAATGTTCATAACATATTGATAATATATAACATAAATAGAATTCTACAGTTATTTTGCTCCAGTGAAAGAATAAGTCAGACCCGGGATATATGAATGATTCCTATGTGGTGAATTAGAATTCCATACCATTATCTGACTTATATATTACCCGCTCTAACATGCTTAACATCCATGATCTATGGTATTTAAATTAGGGGAAAGTGAAGACGGCAAACTAACACTCATTTTGACTATTATGTAGTAACTTTGAAAGTAATCACAGAAATTACAAGAAGCGAAATAAAATAATAAGTTTTTGTGAAATAAGTAATTTATTGTAATTCCACATAAGTATCACTACTTTAAATTATCCATTCTACTCTGAACTCGTTTTTTCTTTATTCTACAGACATCAGGCTGACTACAGAATTGTGTAATCAATAATTTTCTATCAATAGATATATTCACTTGATTTACTTTTCTAAAAACCAATTGGTTTGAAGAATTGAAACGTAAAATTCCACAGGACACTAAATATGCTCGGTAAAACCATTTCTCACTACAAGATCATAGAGAAAATCGGTGGCGGGGGCATGGGTATCGTATACAAAGCCAGGGATCTCAAACTCGATCGTACCATTGTACTTAAATTCTTGCCAGCTGAACTAAATTTAGATGCTGAAGCAAAAAAACGTTTTTTCCGGGAAGCCAAGATGGCTTCAGCACTGGATCATCCCAATATTTGTACCATTCATGAAATTGATACAACGCATGAAGGGCAAATCTTTATCGTCATGGCGTATTGTGAAGGTGAGACGCTGCAGAAAAAACTCGCCGAAGGCCTCCTTTCGATAAAGACGGCTGTCAACATTGCCATTCAAATCGCGGAAGGATTGGAGAGCGCATCTAAAATCGGGGTCATACACCGTGATCTCAAACCGGCCAATATTATTATTTCTCCGGAAAATAGAGTAAAAATTATTGATTTTGGTCTGGCAAAAGCAACGGGACAAGCAGAAATAACGCATAAAACCTCTTCCATTGGAACCACAGCCTACATGTCACCCCAGCAAATATGTGCTGAAAAACTTGATCAACGATCTGATATTTGGTCATTAGGGGTCATCCTTTATGAAATGCTGAGTGGAAAATTGCCATTCCGAGGGGATTACCAGGCGGCTGTAATCTATGCCGTATTGAGCGAAGATCCAGCTCCTTTGTCTGAAATCCGGCCTGAAGTAAATGATGTTTTATCACGTATAATCGGCAAAGCACTCACAAAAGATCCCCAGTACAGATATAAATCTGCAAAACAGTTGCGAAGTGATTTAGAACATTTTCAATCAGGATCTTTTGAGAATGTATCCGTTCTTGCAGATCAAAACAAAAGTGATTTAAGAAGAGTTTTCAGAAATAAATTTAAAAAAAACAGGGTGAAAATTTTTAGTGCGGGGATTTTGGTTGTTATTCTTTCGCTTATTTTCGTTTTCCTCTTCGGCCGGCCTTTAATAAAGGAGAATATGATTGTAATAGATGAGATTACAATTAATAATACGTCGGAAAAAGATGTACTATTGAAGAAAATGATTGAGTATTTGCTAACCGATAACTTACTGCAATCGAGCAATAAAAATAAGATATTGAGCCGAAAAGAATTTAACCTGTTGTACCCAAATAACATTCCAGAAATGTTTATCGAGGGAGATATCACTACTCAAGATCCTGGATTTATTCTTAGAGTATCAATAAATAAACCGAGGAAAGGACTACCGTTCAATTTATTCAATGATGTCCATTATATTCCATATAAAATTTATGATGAATCTAATTTATTGATTCGGGTAATTCCTGAAATTTCGCAACAAATTTTAGGTAGAGAGAAGAAAAAAACAACTTTTACAATGTTATGGGATGCCTTTGTAAGCTTCTATGATGGTGAATTAGCTCGGCAAAAACTCGATATATCAAATGCAAAGCAATTATATCAAAATGCACTTGATATAGACCCTAATTTTATATTGGCCAAACTAAGGTTGGCTTTTGTGCTTTCATTTGAAGTTAATAATGTTTCTGCAAATGAATTGATCAATTCGATTCGTCCTTCTCTTAATATGCTGAGTGAAATCGATTCATTAACAGCAGAGGCACTTTCAGCCCGAGTATCTGACAATGTTCCTACTGAAATTTCGATACTACGGAAAATTTACTCTCGATTTCCTTCGCGAAAAGAGACGGCATATGAGGTAGCAGAAGCTTATTTTCGAGTCAGCGACATTAATAATGCAATTAAATACTATAAAATAGCTCTAAATCTGGATCATAATTATGCCTTAGCTCACAATCATCTAGCGTATTGTTACAGTCATCGCGGAGATCACCAAGAAGCGATTAAACATTTTCATATTTATTTAGAACTTGATAGTACAGCGAATGCATATGATAGTATAGGCGAGGGATATATGGCTGCGGGTCTATTGGATAGTGCACAGTGGGCATTGGATAATGCAATAAAATTAGATTCTACGTATTCCTTATTATATTGGAATTTATTTGAGATAAGAATTAGGCAGGGGAAGATTAATGAAGCAATATCCGCTGCAAACAAATACATCTATTATACTTATAGCCCCGATACCAGAGCCAGAGGACTTTTCTTTAAGGGTATGGCTAAATTTTGTAAAAATGAACTCGATTCTGCCTTATACTTTTGTCGACTTGCCTTGCAGACCTATGATGCCAGTGATGTATTTAGCCGTAATCATGAGCTGCACTGGCTGCTGGCAAGGATTTATTTAAATTTAAATAACCTTAACAAGTTTCAAGAAGAAGTGTCCCAAATGGAAATAATCATTAAAGAGAACAAAATCAACTCCACTAATTATCGGAGAGAAATTTTCAAGTATTATCATCATTTAAAGGCATGTTGGTCAGCAAGAAATGGGAACAGAGCAGACCTGATAAATATTATAGAACTATTTGATGGACCGATTAATATTAAAGTTGCCGATTGGGGCTCAGCATTCGATCTTGCTTTTTTTAATATGTCCTTCGGTGAGTTACTTATGGAACCAACCATCGAAAGATTTGACGGCGCTGAAAATTGCCTGCAGCAGGCACTTGAATATAATCCTAATTTCGCCCTGGCTCATTATCAACTCGGTAAGGTGTATGAAAAAAAGAAAAATTTTGTCAAAGCTAAATATCATGTTGAAAAATTTCTGAACCTCTGGAAAGATGCCGATAAAGATCTGCCAGAATTGATCGATGGAAAAAAACTACTGGCTAAACTGAAATAAATGGCGGGTACATGATTGGACAAACAATCTCACACTATAAAATCTTAGAAAAGATTGGCGGCGGAGGCCTGGGCGTCGTCTACAAAGCCCAGGACCTCAAACTCGATCGTTTTGTCGCCCTTAAATTCCTGCCACCACATCTCACCGCTAATGATGATGAAAAACAACGTTTCATTCATGAAGCAAAAGCGGCTTCTGCTCTTCAGCATAATAACATATGCGCCATTCACGAGATAGACGAAACGGATGATGCTCAGATTTTTATCTGTATGGATTACTACGAAGGCAAGACGTTAAATAAAAGAATTAAAGATAAACCATTATCGATCGAAGAAACCATCGACATTGCCATCCAGATAGCGCACGGTCTTGCCAAAGCACACGAAAAAGAGATTGTTCACAGAGATATTAAACCGGCTAATATCATGCTGACTGCTGACGGTATTGTAAAGATACTTGACTTTGGATTAGCCAAGTTGTCAACCCAAACAAAACTCACCAAAGATTCGACAAGCCTGGGCACCATATCATACATGTCACCGGAACAGACAAAAGGCGAAACGGTTGATTACCGGACCGACATTTGGTCATTGGGTGTCGTTATTTATGAAATGTTATCGGGGCAGACTGCCCTTTAAAGGCGATTACGAATCAGCAGTGATCTATTCAATTATGAATGATTCTCAGGAGTTACTGACGGCGTTGCGAACCGGTGTGCCGATGGAGTTAGAAAGAATTATTAACATGATGTATGAAATACTTAATTCTCAATAAAAGAATAATTTACGGGAGGCTCGTCAACAACTTCATCTTTCATTTTATCAAACCTATTGGTAGAAGTCTCATTGGTTGATGGGAGAAGGATTAAATACACTTTTAGTTATGCAATCTATTGATAAATCGAAGCACCAAAAATTTCCCTTGCCATTTCGTTCGCTCATCGATAATTTTTAAAACAACATCTTTAATATATTGCTAAGAATCAAAAGATATCGTAAGTGAAATTTCCCAACGAATTGTTAGCTATTTATTAGATAAAACAAAATTTATGATCGGAAAAACAGTATCTCATTACAAAATCACCGATAAACTTGGTGAGGGCGGGATGGGTATCGTCTATCTCGCTCAAGACCTTAAATTGGAACGCAATGTTGCAATTAAATTATTATCTCCCCAACTATCAAGAGATAAAGACACCATAGAACGGTTCGAAAGAGAAGCAAAAGCGGCAGCAGCACTCAATCATCCAAACATTGTAACCATTTATGAGGTTCAAATCCTTAAAGATCATGCTTTCATTGTGATGGAGTATATTAAAGGAAAATCACTACGAGAAATAATAACGAATGAACTTCCTCTATCTCATGCAAGATTAGAGAATATAATTACTCAAATCTGTCAGGGACTGTCTAAAGCGCATCAGGCAGGAATTGTACATCGGGATATAAAACCAGAGAATATCCTGATTGACGATGATGAGCGGATTAAAATAGTTGATTTTGGAATAGCCAAATTAAAGGGGGTGATAAAATTAACTGCTGAGACAACGACTCTCGGCACGATACAATACATGTCGCCTGAACAAATTCGTGGTGAAGAAGTGGATCACCGATGCGACATCTGGTCATTTGGGGTGGTGTTATATGAATTGCTGAGTGGGAAAGTGCCGTTCGAGGCAGAATATCATCATGCTGTATCTTATTCTATTTTAAATGCACAGCCAGAAAATTTGATGAATCACCAAAAAGATATACCCGTCGAGTTAGGCAACGTTCTTAACAGATGTCTAGAGAAAAAGGCAAATGATCGGTACAAAAATGTTGATGATCTTATAATTGAATTGCAAAAAATTGCGTATAATTTTCAACATATCTCATCTCGCAATAAGTGGAACATAATTACCCAAATTATAACCAAGCGTCCGATTCTGATCATATTTCTACTTCTTTTAACGGCAAGCGTTGCACTACTTTGGTATGATGATTTCAAGAATATGCTCACCCCAGATGTAAATATCAAGGTAGATGAATTTATACAAACAAGAGAATCACTTGGTGTCTGGAATGTAGCCTCTGAAGAATCTATTACTCCGGAGTTGAGAAAAATAATAAAGGACCGATTAATAAAAACCCTTGTTGAAACTGGCGTGTATAGAGTTCTTGAGATGAATGAGATTAAAAATCTATATCTTTCAGCTGGCATCGTGATTCGTGATGAGCAGGATATTATAGAAAACAAAATGAACAATAAAATAGACCGACTAATGAAAACCAGTATTGTTAAGATGGGTGCAGACAAATATTCAATTTCACTGAAAATTATAAATATTAAAACAGGGAGTATCGAATCTGCTCAGAGTGAGAATGTTTCTGGAGATATAGAGAAAATTCTAAATACTGATTTGCCCTTGATTGTTTACAAGACGATAGGAAGAAAAACGATTGATATTGAAGTCACAAATACCGGGATAAGATGTAATTCAAAATTAATTGCTTATTCTGTTCCACTTTTGGCGGATCAATCTCAGATTATAATTCCAGAACTCGAGACGTTTTTGGCAAATGAGATATTAAAAGTAGACGAACTATTATCTAATGAAACGATTAGATTTATTGAGGTCATTTTGAGGGGTGATAGTAATCTTAAATACAATTTGTTTTTTAGAATTGTTTATACAATAATAAAATCAAATATATATAACATCAGAATGACTACTTTGGATCCAACCAATCTGATCGTTCCTATAGCAATACCGCGAACAGATGAATACCCAAATCCTGAAAAAAATTTGGGACTTGTGGTTGGGATTACCTCCGAGGGGTTTTATATTTCTTTCAATAGTATAATGGTTAGTGATACGGTTGATTCAAGTTTGAATCTAGTTTATACCGAAATAAAAAGAGATTCAATTGGAAGTTATGATTATGAGGGGCTAAATCGGGAATTATATAATCTCAAACAGGAAATCAGAAAAAATCCAACCGATTTGGATCAAGGGGTAATTACGGCAAATCGCAATGTTGATTTTATCAAACTCCTTCTAACGGTAGAAGCAATTAGATCGAGAAAATTGGAGAATGGTGAAGAGTTTATTCTCTTTCCACTGATTAACTTTGGGATAGTCGATGAGTGAATACATTCAATGAATATGTCGAATTATAGGATCTGGCTGAGCTCTATCATGCTGGACAAACCGCCTGGTCCGGACCGTAAAAAGAAATATATTTAGATTTCCGGATGATTTTATGCTCAAATTATCACAGGAGAAATTCCCGGTTTTGAGGTTACAAATTGTGACCTCAAGCCGGGGTGAGCGAAGATAACCACCTTTCGCCATTACCAGACAAAGTGTCACTATGCTATAATCGGTGCTTAAGAGTGAACCTGGGGTCAAAGTAAATATTGCATATATGCGACTGCTGTTCAACTGAGAAAACTTAGCTGAAATTTTACCGATTTTATGGTTAAAATAGAAGTCATTGAAAGGAAGTATGATAAACAATTCAGAGTCATTTTTGAAACCGTGAAGCAATTACTTGAAACACCAATGAAATTCAGGGGCAAATTTGGATTTCATAAAGAATGAACACGCTGTGCCTGTTGATATACATTCTGGTTTTTTATTTGATCCATTTGTTGTTCGAATTTCTTTATAGCCCACACTGACTATGGTAGAATAATATTTCCCGCTTTAATCTGACAATTATATGCTTCGTATAAGGGTCCGTACTGATTGCTTATTTTTTTCTGGTTGTTTAACTTAAAGATCAGTTATTCCACCTTAATTTTTAGCAATTTCTGATAAGTCTAAGGAGTAAAGCCATGCCCGATACCGACGGAACCAGCGAAGCAAAACAATATTATACCGATATCCCCCAAAAATCAGAGGCATTCTTTCTGAAAGGATCCAATGCCCTGGACTGGGGCATGAAAAACCGGCTGGGCCGGATCTTTAACCCGAAGAGCGGCAGAACGGTCATGCTGGCCATCGATCACGGCTACTTCCAGGGCCCGACCACCGGCCTCGAACGGATCGATGTCAATATCCTGCCGCTGGAACCCTGGGCCGATACGCTGATGCTGACCCGCGGTGTCCTGCGCAGCATCATTCCACCCGATTCTCAGAAATCGATCGTTCTCAGGGTCTCCGGCGGAACCAGTATCCTCAAGGAACTTTCCAATGAGGACCTGGCGGTGGACATCGAGGACGCCATCCGTTTGAATGTTTCGGCTATGGCGGTGCAGGTTTTTATCGGCGGGGAGCATGAACGGGAATCGATCATCAATATGACCAGAATGGTCGATATGGGTACCCGCTACGGGATACCGACCCTGGCGGTGACGGCGGTCGGCAAGGACATGGTGCGCGATGCAAAATATTTCCGGCTGGCTACCCGTATCTGCGCCGAACTGGGCGCCCATTATATCAAGACCTACTACGTGCCCGATGGATTTGAAACGGTCACCGCCTCCTGCCCGGTTCCGATCGTGATCGCCGGTGGGAAAAAACTCCCCGAGCCGGATGCGCTCAAAATGGCCTGGCGCGCTGTCCAGGAAGGTGCCGCAGGGGTTGACATGGGCCGGAATATCTTCCAGTCCGATGCCCCCATCGCCATGATCCAGGCGGTCCGGGCCGTCGTCCACGAGGGGGAAACACCGGAGAAAGCCATGGAATTGTATGATTCCCTGAAGAATAAGTAGGCAGATGGCAGTATAAATCGATATATCTTGTCATGCTGTAAGCATCTTCCTAAATAAACATATGGATTTATACGCAGGAAGATCCTTACAGGATGACCGGCAGGAAACGATTAAACAGTTCAACAATTAAACGATTCAACAGAGATTAGACATACCAGCACAGCCTACTGCCAACTGCTTTCTGCCTACTGAAAAATTGACCTTATAAAGTCAGAAGGGACATATGAAGGTTTCCATGTGGTACAACAACAACGACATCCGGCTTCAAGACGTGCCGACACCAACGCCGGGTCCGGGTGAGCTGCTGGTAAAGGTCATGTCCTGCGGGATTTGCGGTAGTGATATCGTCGAGTGGTACCGCCTGCCCCGCGCCCCCCTGGTCCAGGGCCATGAGGTGGGGGTGGAGGTTTTGGAAACCGGTCCCGGCGTGACCAAATTTAAAAAGGGCGACCGGCTGTTTATCGCTCCAAAAATACCGTGCCTGAAATGCCGGTATTGCCTGAATGGTCATTACCCGCAATGTACGGCTGTAAAAGACAGGCTGCCGGGAGGTTTTGCCGAATACATCCTCGTACCTAAGCAACTGGTGGCCAACGGCTGCTACCGGCTGCCCGAAAATGTCAGCTACGATCAGGCGACCTTTATCGAACCTTTAGCCTGTGTGGTCAGAGCCCAGAAACTGGCCGATATCAAAGAAGGACAAATCGTCCTTATCCTCGGATCGGGTATGTCCGGACTTCTGAATGTGAAACTGGCCAAATATAAAGACTGTATGGTCTTTGCAACCGATATTAATAAAAACAGACTGGAAATGGCCAGACGGTTCGGTGCAGATCATGTCATCTCAGCGGATTCGGATGTCCTCAAGCAGACTGATCGAAGTTACCGGCCGGAAAGCAGATATTGTTATTGTAACAACTTCTGCCCTTTCCGCCTTCCAGCAGGCCTGGGAGAGCGTCGATATGGGCGGCGTTGTGGTCTTATTCGCCGTACCCGGGCCTGAGAAGGACGTGGTTGTTCCGGTCAACGATTTCTGGCGGAAGGAGATCCGCATCATCACCTCCTATTACTGCGGGCCGCCCGATATCGAAGAGGCCCTCGACCTGATTTCTGGCGGGAAAATCATCGTGGACGACCTCATCACCCACCGGCTGCCGCTCAAAGACACGGATAAAGGATTTAAGCTGCTGCTGGATGGCACCGAATCGCTAAAGATCATCATCAAACCACAGGAAGGATGATATGAAGTATATCCACACCGGGTTGGCCGCGAGCAGTGAAGAAAGGGCGGACCGGTTTTTTGTCGCTATTCTCGGATTGAAAAAATCGGAACCGCGAATTATTAATATGAATCTTGCCAAAGCTCTTTTTGGAATCCATAGTGAACTCAAAATGATACATTATCAGGGCGGAACGGTTGATTTTGAGATCTTTGTGTATAAGAAATATACAGCGCCGGAAAAACAGATCGCACATTCCTGTATCAAAGTTGCCGATGTGACAAAAATTGTTCGCATCTGCAGGGATGCAGAAGTGAAAGTTGTCGAAGTTTCAAAAGGTTCGGGTGTTATTACGTTTATTTCCGATTTCGACGGCAATCTTTTTGAGCTTAAAGCATGATCTTAAAAGCCCGATCAGCACGAATAAAAAAAATCGTTTATCACCGGGATTTTGTCTTATATTACGTACGATAAAAGACCGGCATATAGGCTGATTTTAAAGCATATACCCCGCCATAGGAACGACTTATAATTGTATACAGGTTCTTCAAACAAAAATAATCGGATTTTCAGAAAACGATCCCGAAACCTATAATTTCAAATAGTGAGGGACATGATGAACAAATTAAAAGCATATCTGCTGAAAATAACCCTTCTGAGCACGTTGCTACTCTGTTCTCAATGCAGAAGTATTAATGAGAGTACTTCTAATCCTTCTGACCGGACCGGTAAAATCGCATATACATCAGAAAGCGGGGCGCTGGCCGAAATCTACATAATGGAAAGGGATGGCAGTAATAAAATAAACCTGACAGATACCCTGGCCAGCGACCGAAGTCCGGCCTTTTCACCTGATGGTACCCGAATCGCCTTCGCTTCTAACCGGGTTCATTCGGAGGATATTTATATCATGGATGTAAACGGAGATAGTCCGGTTAATCTGACAAATACGTACTTCACCAGCGAGCGGTATCCGGTATTCTCTCCCGACGGATCCCGGATCTGCTATGTCGCTTATTATGAGGGCTGGGATATTTGCCTGACCGATCCCGATTCCGGCGGGATTACCAGGTTAACCGATAATCCGGGAATTGATCACTGGGATCCGGAGTTTTCTTCCGCCGGAACACAAATCGCTTTCCTATCCTATCGAAGCGGCAGCTGGGATATATTCACCATGGATACGGACGGACAAAATAAGAAACAGCTGACGTTTAATTACCATACGTGGGATAAAACGTATTCACCTGACGCCACCAAAATTTACTTTACCGCATATATACCTGAACATAGCGATATGGATATCGGCCGGCAAATTTATGTGATAAATTCCGACGGCGGTGAAATCACCCGGTTGACCAGTTTTGAGAAAAATCCCATTGCACCCTGTGTCTCGCCTGACGGAACCAGGATCGTATTTTCATTGGGTGTAACCATATCAGAATCGACTGCTGCGCATGGAGAAATTTCAAGCACCGAAATATTTATCATGAATGCCGATGGTACCAATATCAGGCGATTGACCGATAATCTGACCGATGATGTGTCCCCGTTGTTTACGCCGGATGGTCTGCATATATTATATTTATCCGATCAACTGGGTAACCATGACATCTGGCGGGTAAATGCCGGCGGCGGCGGGAACCTGAAACTGACCGAATCGGTTGCTGATGATCACTCACCTGTCTGCCAACCGCTATAGTTAAAGAGTATAGATTTTCTTTGTACGGCTTGTACCGTCTGTATTACCATTTTTTTAGCTCAGGCAACATGGCCTGCGCATGAGCAAGATCATTTACTACCGGCTGAATACACAAACCTTCCACCGATAAATTTTTCTTCATCTGCTCAATATCCCGGTGATCAAACTGTCCCTTGACAATTAATGGCTTCCCTGCCTGCTTGATTTTCTGCAACGGGGGGATCATTTCTGCCAGGTTTGTTGCTCCGGCATCTTTGGATACCTGGAAGGCCCTGATCTGGGGTATTTCCAGAAAATAATCGATCAGGAAAAGCGAAGGTGCATGCAAATGGATCAGTGTATAATTTGAAAGCGTTGCCAGCCGCGCATCCAGCGGTTTGAGAAAGGTTTCATAGAACCGCGGGGAATACATTACCGAAAAATCTTCCTGGATCCGGATAACCGGTTCCGATGCCCAGATGTCATACTGTCCGATCACATAACCGCCATGAAATGCCCGCAGATGCGCCTGCTGCAGACGCAGAAATGCCTCAAGATGAACGGTGACATGTTCAAGCAGTCGGTGCAGCGCCTCCGGTTCCATCGCCAGCGCCATGGTGGCATTTTCCGCTCCCAGCAGGGCACTGGCCAGATCCGATGGCCCGCGTAAGACCGACTGCGCCACCGGATAATCGTTTCCAAATGCCTTTGTATAGACCCCGATAAACTCAAGATACTTGCGGACCCATGGATTTTCAGGATCAAAGGGGTCCGGTTTTAACGACGCGGCATTTTCCAGAATGGGGGCACTTTTCATACTTGCCTCGCTGGATAAAACCGGGCACCCCAGAATGGCTTCCATCCAGGGAATTGACGCCAGCGGCATGGCCGTGCGGATGATATCATCATCAATTTGCTCCGACAGCGCCAGATAGGTGCGCTGGTCATCGATAAAATCCTGCGGATGGATATCATCCGGGGAAATCGTATCCCGATTGAGCAGCGCCTGGGCCCCTCTGTTATACTGCCAGTAACTCCACGAATCCAAACCCGCCCCGATGGTAAATCCAATCAAGGGCCTTTCCATATCCGCCAGCGACCAGAAAGCCAAATGCCGCTCTTTGTATTCTTCTAAAGATCTAAGCATAACGAAAATATACCTTTCTGACAATTAGGGAATAGAGATGAGGGATGAGAGATTCAGTAGGCAGTATGCTGTAGGCCACGCCTCCGGCGGGCAAGCAGTAGGCAAAAAATGGCATGGAAACCTGGTTGCTGTCAAACATAAAATTAGGTAAAATTTTTATTTATATATATTAATTGTCATGCTGTAAGCATCTTCCTTGTTGCCGAAACCAGACTAAAAACCAGGAAGATTCTTACAGAATGACATGGTGCTTCGATTCAATCAATTGGATTACTGTTTTGTGAAAAGTGTAAACACATGGTTAAGACAATACAAATTAATAATAATCCCTAATCTAAAAAACCATTCCCAAAATCCTCTCAAACGAAAACCAGGCCGCCACACACCCCAGCACCATCAAAAACGCGATAAATACATTTTCAAGCCGGTTGTTGCACCGCAGATCGCCGATATATTTTGCCTTTGCCGTTATCATCCAGACCCCGAATACCAGCACCGGAATAATCACCACCTGTGCCGCATTTACCGCAATTGTGACACCGATGAAATCGGACTTTCCGAATACCACCCAGGGCAGCGGCGAAAGAATTACCCAGGCAGCGATCCAGCGATACCCGATGTTCCGCTGAACGCCGCTCTTTTCTTTCCGCATTAAGGTGTACGAATCGGATATGAGGTAGCCGTAAGCCGCACCGTTGCCGGCGATCGAGCTGAACAGGGCGGCAAATACCCCGATATAAAATATCCTGGTGCCCATTAAGCCGAATGATGCCCCCAATATGTTTGCCAGGCTGTCCAGATCGGTCACATGAATCCCACTGGGATGAAGAATTTCAGCGCCCACCGTCCAGACCGCCAGATCCAGGACGATCAGAACAGCAATACCGAAGATCAGGTCATATTGCTGCAACCGCCGGTGTTCCGGCCCGGTCCACCCCTTTTCCCTGATAAAATACGGATACATCAGATTGGCCAGCCCGCCGCCAACCGCACCCAGAAGCGATACGGCGATAAAGACGGCGTCAAACCGTCCTATTTGCACTGGGACGGCAAATCCGATTACCCCTTCCGCCAGCGCCAGCGGAGAAGGACCCGCGGCCACAGCCAGACCAAGCAGGGAAATTGTCAGCAGGGCAGCGAGCGCCAGGATCACTTTCTCGGTCCGGCGGTACAGGGGTTTATATACACTGAAATAAGCGATACCCGACAAAAGCAGCCCCCAATAGCCGGGCTCTCCGATACCACTGATTTTCACACATACTTCACTGAGGCCCATCAACAGATAAACCCCGACCCCGTGGGAAATGACCAATCCGCAAATAAAAATAAACGGTGCATATAGCCGGTGAACCCGGCAAAGACCGGAAATCACCGATTCGCCCCGGGGATTAAACAGCTGATACTTTGAAATGATCGATACAAACAGATAGCGGACAAAAAGAGCCAGGACAAAAGACCACATCAGCGCATAGCCATAATTGCCGCCGGCGGTTGCCGATTCCACCAGATCTCCGGCACCCAGCCAGGTCAGGACAACAACCACACCCGGCCCCATTGATCTGACATAGCCCAAAAATGATGTCTTACGGCTGTCGGTCGTCTTCATATTTCCCGCTTTCAGCCTGTTGTGAAAAACCGGTCAAGAGTAACCATCAATTGCGTTAAATACAATCTTTTTTTGGGTAAATGTTCTATTTATTCACAGGGTAAAATGTAATCCCTGTTTAATCTTTGTTCCTTTTTGAATCCACCAAAAAGCTTGTCCCGGTGACAACCGGGATCTCCCCGGCGACAATTAAACTCGCCCCGATATCAGTATATCGATCTATGGGACCATGCAGCTTAATAACCGATATCGGTACTCAGACAGAAATTGTCGCAATTACACTTTTTTGGTATTTACCTCATTAGATGTAAACTAAAAACGAACTTGTCTATTTTTATGTGTGGATTTGCCACATATGACGTTCCGGGATACTCTGGCAATTTTTTATCAAAAGCGGTCGTATGTCGTCGCTCCGTTTGGGTTTAAAACGGATTTGTCAATCTTTTTCTTTCGGCGTGACGGAGTACGACCGTTGTCGATAAAAAATATCCGATACTTTCCAGGAACTCATTCGCCTGAACATCTAAAATGGACGATAGACAAGTTCTGGTTCAATTCTCAATGCAGATGGGAATTGCCACGGAGGTGCAATGGCGACAATTTCTGTTTGAGGCACGATATTGCGGGTTAATCATAAATGACCCGTTGATCAGGATTACGAATATCGTGACGAGTTTAATTGTCGCCAGGGAGATCCCGGTTGTCACCGGGACAAGCTTTTTGGCCCGTCAAAAAGTAGCAATATAACACAATAACACCGAGTAAGATTCTCAGAGAATGACCGGAAAATCTTTGATTTCTTAAAGCCCCTTTTAATTTTAGTCGGCGATGGTTACATTTACCATAGTCAATTCACAAATCACGGAATTAAATACCCACAGTACGCTCTGGGGTATTTTTATTTTTAGATCAGGAAATACGGTCAGACATGAAAAATCTGCTCTCCCTGTCCAAAGACAAGATCAAAATTGTCCTCCTGGAAAATATTCATCCACAGGCCATTGAGGTTTTTAATGGCCACGGGTACAGAAATGTTGAATCCCACACATTGGCATTTCCGACCTCCGACCTGGCCGAAAAAATAAAAAATGCCCATATCATGGGCATACGTTCCGGAACAACCATCGACCACACCCTGCTCGGGAAGGCGCAGAAGTTGATCGCCATCGGCTGCTTCTGCATCGGCACCGATCAGGTGGATCTGCCCCGGGCAGCGCGGATGGGTATACCGGTGTTTAATGCGCCTCATTCCAATACCCGCTCGGTCGCCGAATTGATCATCGGTCTGTCGGTTATGCTGATGCGCGGGATCTTTCCAAAAAGTATGGCCGCCCACCGGCAGCAATGGGTAAAATCCGCCAGTAGCAGCAATGAACTTCGCGGTAAAAAGATGGGGATCATCGGATACGGTCATATCGGTACCCAGGTCTCCATCCTGGCCGAGGCTCTGGGTATGCAGGTTATTTACCATGACATCAGGACCTGTTTGCCGCTGGGCAATGCCCGGTCGGAGGACCAGCTGGAGGATCTGTTAAAAAATGCCGATGTCGTCACGCTGCACGTGCCGGAGGATGAGACCACCATCAATATGTTAAACCGTGACCGCCTGACTTTGATGAAAACAGACGCCTGTCTGATCAACGCCAGCCGTGGGCGGGTGGTCGATATCGACGCGCTGGCTGAATATTTGAAGCTGGGGAAACTGCGTGGTGCAGCCATCGATGTTTTCCCACGTGAGCCGGGCTCAAAAGATGAAAAATTTGAATCACCGCTCGTTGGACTCAATAACGTCATCCTGACGCCCCATATCGGGGGATCTACCCAGGAAGCGCAGAAAAATATCGGCGCCGAAGTGGCCACAAAACTGGTGTACTTCAGTGACCTGGGGAATACCGAAGGATCGGTAAATTTCCCAAACGTCAATCTAAGGCTGAATGAACATACTACACGTCTGTTGCACATTCATGAAAACCGCCCGGGCCTCCTGCGATCGATCAATGAAATTATCGCCGACCGGGGGATCAACGTTAGCGGACAGTATCTGGAAACTAAAGGGGATATCGGGTATGTGGTCCTGGATATCGAACCGCTGGCTGCCCGTGAAGACTCAAGATCACTCAGAACCGCGCTGCAGAATATTGCCGGCACGATCCGAACACGTATTCTTTATTAAATATAGGCTTGAATAATATGGGACAGGATAACAGGATCGACAGGATTTATAAACTTTACACGGAGAAACACGAAGTAAAACTAAAGACCACGAAGATTATTTAGGGATTAGTAAAGGAGAAGATCGAATACCGGCAAAGTCTATCTGAATTTTTTAAATCCCATCTTGTTGTTCATTCTGTCTCTTTATTCCCTTTGTGGTTCTTCGTGTATTCTTCGTGTTCCTCCGTGCCTCTTCGTGGTATATTTGTCAATCCTGTCCATCCTGTTATCCTGTCTTATATTAATGGGGTAATTTATCACGCATGAGGTGATACAAAAACGCCCCCAGGAGCGCCCCGCTAAGGGTGAACAGCGCAGCATATTCCCCGGCACCGATCTGCGCAAAAACCGGTCCCGGACAGGCCCCGGTGATCGCCCAGCCGATACCAAATAAAAGACTGCCAAAAATAAAACCACGATGAAATGTCTTTCCGGTAAAATCGAGCGGTTCCTGACTGAGCGAGGTCATTTTAAATTTCTTAAGGATGAACACAGAAATTATTCCGGTTAAAACCGCCGAACCGATGATCAGATACATATAGGGTTCTTCCAGCAGAAACATTTTCCTGATCCGGAACCAGTCTGATCACTTCGGACTTTGTCAGAACGATCCCGAACGCGGTACCCAGAACGATATAGATAAAATTCGTCATCATGACCTGCCTTATGTAATCAGATACACCGAGATAAATGTAAAGATCATACCGCTGATAAAGAACGTTACGGTCGCCACAAGACTTGCCGGGTTCAGCAGGGACAGACCGGTTATCGTATGACCGGATGTGCAGCCGTCGGCGTAGCGGGTGCCAAAACCGATCAGGATGCCTCCAAGGAATAATTTCAGGTAACCGGCAAGGGTGTAATAATTGTCCGGTAAAAAATGGGTTGCGCTATCCGACAGCAGAAAATTCGCCAGAAAGCCTCCGAAAAAGATGCCGATCACGAAATAAAATTTCCACCCGTGCTTCCGGCTGTCATAGCGTTTCAGAATATTTTTTGACCCCGGAATAATAACGGTGCACATATGTTCGAACGAAGAGGATATCCCCAGCAATTTGTTGCTGGTAATCAGCAGTAAGGGTACAAACAAACCGAGCAGAGGCCCGGCAATATACCATTCCCATCGGTTCATAATGAATTCCATATCTCCACCTTTAATTATTGGGACAGATCTAAAAACTTGACACGAAGAGACACGAAGTATACACAAAGGACCACGAAGATTATTCAGGGATTAGTAAAAGAAAAGATCGAATACCGGCAAAGTCTTTCTGATTTTTTTTAATCCCATCTTCTTGTCCTATCCGTCGCCATATTCCCTTTGTGGGTCTTCGTGTCTTCTCTGTGTTTCTTCGTGAAAGTTCAGTAAATCCTGTTCATCCTGTCCCAAAGGTCCAAAGGACTCCGTAGGAGGATCCCGTTGGGATTATCCGGTCTTCAAAAAATCTCAAATGAAGAAGTTATCCGCGCGGTTTTACGCAGCATCGCCGCAGCGGAACAATATTTCCCCATTGACAGATCGATGGCCTTTTTCACCTTTTTTTCTTCCAGATCACCCTTAAGACGAAAATGAATATGGATATCGGTAAACACGGCTGGTACCCCTTCTGCCCTTTTACCCCTGATCGAGATACCGATATCTTCCAGATTCTGACGCTGCTTCTTTAATATTTCAATCAGATCGATGCCGCTGCACCCACCCAGGCCAATGAGCAGCAATTCCATCGGCCGGGCGCCCGAATTATGACCGCCGATCGCTTCAGCCGCATCGAGATAGGTGACATGATCTGAATTTTCACCTGTCGCCTGAAACCGGAAGGCCTCGTCAATTCGTTTCAGTTCTATCTGCATCCTTTTGTTTTCCTGTTGATTTAGAATTTTCAGACCTTCAGAGCGGCCAGGATATCCGATGCGATATCATCAATATCCTCCAATCCGACCGAAACACGTATCAGGCCTTGAGTAATCCCGACCCGCTCGCGTTCTTCTTCGGTTAATTTTGAATGGGTTGTAGAGGCGGGGTGCGTCACGATGGTTCGTGTATCGCCTAGATTCGCCGTGATCGAGCACATCTCCAGCGCGTTGATAAATTTTTCTGTTTGTGCAAATCCACCCCTGACCTCGAACGTCACGATACCGCCCCCCAGTTTCATTTGTTTCATCGCCAGATCTGATCCCGGATGAGATGATAAAAACGGATAACGGACATTTGTCACCGGATCTGATTCGGTCAGGATCTCTGACAGACGCAGGGCATTCTGGCAATGTCTGTCCATCCGCACGCTGAGGGTTTCCAGGCTTTTTGATAACAGCCAGGCGTTAAAAGCGGATAATGTGGGACCCGTATGCCGGGCAAAAAAACGGACCTCATCGATCACCTCTTTTTTACCAACCACCACACCGCCGATTACCCGCCCCTGTCCGTCGAGATATTTTGTCGCCGAGTGTGAAATGACATCGGCCCCGAAATCGGCCGGATTCTGCAGATACGGAGTGGCAAATGTGTTGTCCACATGAAATATCAAATTGTGTTCCGTGCTCAATGTGCCCAGAAATTTAAGATCGATAATATCCAATCCCGGGTTTGAAGGCGTTTCGGCAAAGATCATGCGTGTGTTTTTCTGAATCGCTGCAACCCATTCTCTTTCTGCATGCCCGTTAACCAGGGTGGCGTCGATCCCCCATTTTGCCAGTATTTTATTGAGTATCTGGATGGTCGATCCGAACAGGGAGCGTGAGGCAACCACATGGTCCCCGGATTTGAGCAGGCCGGCAAACACTCCGAAAAGGGCGGCCATCCCGGAGGCAAAGGCAATCCCGTCTTCCGTTTTTTCCAGACTGGCCATTTTCTGCGTTAATTCACTTGTATTCGGATTGGAAAAACGCGAATAAATATTGCCGGGAATCTCATCGGCAAACAGGGCCCGTCCATGGGCCATATCCGCGAACGTAAAACTCGAGGTCATATAGATCGGAACCGCATGTTCTCTATGCTCACTGCGTTCTGTCTGGATCCTTATCGATTGACTTTTACTATCCTTCATTATATACTCCTGCTCTATAGTCATTTCAAGGATTTTAGATCGAAAAATATTTCCGGCGGGCTGACATATAAAGCAAAATCCACACTGTTTTTTCAACATTGCGCATACAGCAGGAAAATCACTGATCAATATACCTTAGAATAAAATATCTTAAAGGGTAAATATAAACAAAAGGGTATCCAGGATCTTCCGGATCGCTGTTTCAGGTATCAAGCACTCTTATCGTCTATAACCGATTAATTTTCCTCCAACAACAGGGAATGCATGTCAGGCGCCCAGAATTTTTTTGAATTTATCCGTTTGGTGCTTATCTTTACAGATATAGTTAATTCGATCTCCGGATAGTGCCTATTATGTAATTTTGCTTCGTTGTCGAAGGACCCCTCACGCCTACTTGGTGACAACAGGTACTATCGTAATCAAATACATCACTCATTTTTTGTTCGGTAATATTAACATCCGCCGGATAATTTTTGGTTCATGTATGGTTAGCAAACAGGCAAAATCATGGTTGTAAAAAACGAATACAGCGGGTTGTATATTCTTATGCTCAGCATTCACGGACTTATAAGAGGTGAAAATCTCGAACTGGGCCGGGATGCGGATACGGGCGGTCAGATCAAATATGTGCTGGAACTTGTCCGGAAACTGGCCCAGGACAGACGCGTCGAGCGGATCGACCTTCTGACACGCATGGTAATTGACCCGAAAGTAGATGAAATATATTCCCAGGCGGAGGAGAATATTGGATCCAAGGCAAGGATCATCCGGATTTCCTGCGGTCCGCGGCGCTATCTGAGAAAAGAAGTCCTCTGGCCGTATCTGGATGGATTTTCTGATCAGGTAGTCCAGCATATCCGGCGGGTCGGACGCGTTCCAAATCTAATCCATGCTCATTATGCCGATTCGGGATATGTCGGTGGTCAGGTGGCACGTCTGCTCGGCGTTCCCTTCGTGTTTACCGGTCATTCGCTTGGCAGGGTAAAGAAACAGCGTCTGCTTGAAAAAAAAATTACACCGAAGATCATTGAACAACGTTATAATATTACCCGCCGCATCGACGCGGAGGAGTTTGCCCTCGACACCGCCAGGATGGTTGTGGCAAGTACTGCACAGGAAATAGAGGAACAGTATAAACTTTATGAACATTATGATCCTGTACGTATGAATGTTATTCCCCCCGGCGTTGACCTGGATCAGTTCTTCCCGCCGCGGCGAAAAAATTCCCGGGAAGAAATTTACCAATCGATTAAACGTTTCCTGCGCTATCCGAATAAACCGTTGATCTTTGCCATGTCCCGGGCCGATGAACGCAAAAATATTGAAACCCTGATCCACGCATACGGCCGTAATACATGGTTGCAGAAACATGCCAATATGCTGATCGTTGCCGGCAGCCGGGATGATATACGTGACACAGATGCCGGTGCCAGACGGGTTTTGTTCAATATTCTTTATCTGATCGACAAATACGATCTCTATGGTAGTATTGCCTATCCTAAAGATCATAAATCAGAAGATGTTCCTGAAATGTATCGCATCGCCGCTAAAAAAAAAGGTGTTTTCGTAAATCCCGCCCTGACCGAACCCTTTGGTCTGACATTGATCGAAGCCGCTGGCTGTGGTCTTCCGCTGGTTGCTACAAATGATGGCGGCCCGCGGGACATAATCGGCAATTGTCAGAATGGCGAACTTATCGATCCGCTCGATGCAGAGAATATGGGTAACAAAATACAGGAGATCCTCGAAAACCAGGAGGTCTGGCGAAAATTGTCCAGAAACGGATTGAGCGGAGTCAAAAAACACTATTCCTGGCGCAGCCATGTGAAATCCTATTTAGCAGAACTCGGCAAGATCAATAAAAAACGTTATTTCCGCCACAACGCTTTGATCCAGCGTAAAAGCCGGTTACCAACCCTCGACCGGCTGGTGATCAGTGATATCGACAACACCCTGATCGGTGACGACAATGGGCTTAAAGAACTGATCCGGCTACTCAAACGAACACCAAAGAATGTCGGTTTTGGTATTGCCACCGGACGACGGCTGGACAGCGCGGCTGCAATCCTGAAGAAGTACAATGTTCCGACACCCGATATTTTCATTACAGCGGTCGGAAGCGAGATTCACTATGGTGAGGCGCTGGTTGAGGATCGCACCTGGAGACATCACCTGGACTATTTCTGGCAGCCGGAAAAGATCCGGACCGTACTTACTGAGCTGCCGGGTCTGACCCTTCAGGAAAAAAGTGAGCAACGCCAATACAAGATAAGTTATTATCTTGACCGGAAAAAGGCTCCCGGCAAACGTACCATTGTGCGGCACCTGCGAAAACATAAGATCCGGGCAGAAGTGATCCATTCGCATGGCCAATATCTGGATATATTACCTATTCGCGCCTCAAAAGGATTTGCAGTTCGATATCTTGGCATTAAGTGGGACCTTCCCCCGGAACATATTCTGGTTTCCGGTGACTCCGGTAACGATGCCGAAATGCTGAGTGGGGATGTACTCGGGGTGGTTGTTGCAAACTTCAGCCCTGAACTGAAAAGGTTACGCGGAAAGCCCCGGATATATTTTTCGGATAAATCCTATGCACAGGGCATTATCGATGGAATAGAATATTTTGATTTCTTAGGAGATGTAAAACTGGAAGAGGTGTATTTTGATCAAAGAACTGAATAATTTTGCCGGGACACACCGCAACATTGTCTATTCACTATTCAGATATTATATACGCTTGAATAAAAACTTTCTGCTGCATTCGGATATGCGCCATGAGTATCAGAATTTCAAGCAACCCGACGTGGAAAATCTGCTGATTGATTCCCCTTTGGAAAAGCTTATATCTGCCACGCAAGTTGCCGTATTCGGATCACCCTGGATATATATTTTTATCCGTAATGGCATCGCCCAGAGTAAATATGTCAAATATCATATGGATGACGTTGTTTTTAATGAAGTCGAGGTAAATGAGTATCTGGAATTTGAAGAAAAATTAGTTACCGAGACCACCCGGCACGATGACTGGATATTAGAAGTCGATCTCACACCTTTCAACCGCGGTTTTCCCAGAATGAAGGAAACCAAATCAATCGGCCGGGGCGTGGAGTTCCTCAACCGGTATCTCTCTAATCGCATGTTTAACGATCTGGAAAAGTCGGGACAATATCTGCTCAATTTTCTTAATCTCCATCATGCCAACGGAAAGCAGTTAATGCTGAGTTCCAAGATCAGAGATCTTAATGAACTGCAGCAAAACCTGCGTGAGATTCAAAAATATCTCGAGAATCAGAATGAAAATTCCGCATGGCAGGAACACGATGAAAAGCTCATTGAACTGGGCTTTGAAGAGGGTTGGGGATTCGATGTTCGCACGATGCTCGACCGCTTTTATCTGTTATCAGATATACTCGAGGCCCCTTCACCAAAAAATCTTGAACAATTTCTGGCAGCTATTCCCATGATTTTCAAAGTGGTCATTCTTTCACCCCACGGTTATTTCGGGCAGTCCAATGTGCTCGGTCTCCCGGATACGGGCGGCCAGGTGGTTTATATTCTCGATCAGGTACGCGCCCTCGAGTATGAGATGCGATCAAGCCTGCAGGCATCCGGATTGAATATCGAACCTGAGATCATTGTCATCACACGGCTCATTCCGAATGCGGGTGAAACCACCTGTGATCAGCCAAAAGAGCTTATAAACGGAACAAAAAACGCCCGGATTATACGTATTCCGTTCCGCAATAAAAATGGAGATATTGTACCCGATTGGATGTCCCGGTTTAAAATCTGGCCTTACCTGGAACAATTTTCCGCGGACGTTGAACGTGAGATACAAACCGAGTTGCAGGGGCGTCCGGATCTGATTATCGGTAACTATTCAGACGGTAACCTGGTGGCATCCATATTATCAGAGCGAATGGGTGTGACACAGTGCAATATCGCCCACGCATTGGAAAAAACCAAATATCTCTTCTCGGCGCTTAATTGGAAAGAATATGAAGACAACTATCATTTCTCGGCCCAGTTTACCGCTGATCTCATCTCCATGAATACGGCTGATTTTATTATCACTAGTACCTATCAGGAAATTGCCGGAGACAGGCAGGTTATCGGTCAGTATGAGAGTTATTCGGCATTTACCATGCCGGATCTGTATCGTGTGGTCAACGGTGTAAATGTCTTTGATCCCAAATTCAATATCGTATCACCCGGTGCCGACGCCGATGTATATTTTCCGTATTATGATACGGAACGGCGTCTTACCGATCTGCATGCGGATATTGAACGCATGATCTTTGACGATACGCTGAGTTATGCTTTTGGATCGCTTAAAGATCGCGATAAACCTTTTATTTTTTCAATGGCCCGGTTGGATCATGTAAAAAATATTAGCGGGCTTGTGGAGTGGTACGGAGGTAACAATGAATTACAGGATCGGGCAAATTTGCTTCTCATTGCAGGGTTTGTTGATGAATCTCTCTCCAGAGATCAGGAAGAGATACAGCAAATCAGGAATATATACCGTCTGATTGATACGTATAAACTTGAAGGCAAAATACGCTGGGTGGAAAAACAATCCTATAAAAACTTTAACGGTGAGCTCTATCGTTATATCGCTGACCGGAGAGGTGTATTTGTTCAACCGGCACTGTTTGAGGCATTTGGACTTACCGTGATCGAAGCGATGTCATCAGGTCTGCCTACCTTTGCAACCTGCAACGGCGGGCCATTGGAAATTATCGAAAACAAAGTCTCCGGTTTTCACATCGATCCCAATCGGGGCGATGAGGCGGCTGCAAGCATCAATGAATTCTTTAATACCTGTGGCCGGGAAAAGACATACTGGGAAAAAATCTCCGAAAACGCCATAAAACGCGTTGAGGAGCGCTATACGTGGAAACTATATGCTTCACGCCTGATGACCCTTTCGCGTGTATATGGTTTCTGGAAATACGTATCCAACCTTGAACGCGACGAAACACGCCGGTATCTGCAAATGTTCTACGGTCTGATGTATAAAAATCTGGTCAAAGATATACAGAATTGAAACATCGACTTATATATCCCCCGTGAAAGAAATGGACCGGATAACGGGATAAAAACCTTCACGAAGTTTCACGAAGAGGCACGGAGAATCACGAAGCATCAATCCCTGAAAAATCTTCATGGTCATTGTGTTTTTTCATGCCTTTTCATATAATAGTTCTGAATTACTTTGATGCTTAGATCTCTCAATCATATCATTAATTGACCGTACACAGTACAGATTCTAAATAGTTAAAGATAACATCCTCCGGTTCCATTGGTGACAAAAATTTTATTTCAGTTTCGGCCCCGCTGACCATCCGCCGCAGCACACTCGCGCCATTATCATCAAAATCGATTTTAAACAATACGGGCATTTTAAAATCCGAAGGTACATTACTTTGGGTAATTTTGCATGTAATCAGATATTTATCTTCGCCGCTCTCTTCAACCTGGTAATCAAATTCGTATTCGGGAATACCGGTTGTTTTAATCCACTGATCGAAAAACCAATCCATTTTCATTCCCGTGTGTTTTTCAACAATTTTTATAAAATCTTCTGATGATGCTTTTTTCCCCCTGAAAGTTTTGTGATAATCATATAATATATTGTAAAACAATGCCTCGTCACGGAAATTCCGCTCATTGATCATCATTACACGCAGCATGTGAAATACCCAGGCGCTCTTCTGGTAGACAATTAAATTATAATCCTCGCTTGTGGTGCTGGATTTGGTCCGATAACCCAGCCAGATAGGGCCGGCTTCCTGCCCGCTCCCGATCAGATATTGTCTGTTTTGCAGGATGTTCTCTCGGTAATCATGCAGAAGTTCAAAATATTTATCGGTTCCGTCATCATCGTAATAAATAGTCTGCAAATACATCAACCCGCAGAAGGTACATAAACCCTCTGCGAGCCAATAATCATGATAGGAGGCTGGCCGGACACTCAAACCCCACCATTGGTGGGCAACCTCATGTGCCCGGAAAACCTCATGATATCCATACCCCCGGTCATAATTAAAGGTCTCAGAAGACAGATGAAGTACGCCAGGGAAGGCCTCACCATGACCAAATGGTGTTTCAACAGCATATAAGGTATCGATCGAACAGCTGCCAAATTTGCGGGTGAACAACGCATAACTATTTATTAGATCCGCACCAACGTCTTCGGTAAGATCGCTTCCCCGGTTCCCAAGTATTTTGACCGGCTGTTCCGGGAGATCTTCAAATCTGGCGATTTTATAGTCGCCCAAATTCAATGTGGCGTGATAAACAGGGGATTTTGTGACCCAATGCGAAGTGATATTCCTGTCCGTCACGATATATGTTTCCCGACTACCGACGCTAACAAGATGCGGAAATTTTGCCGGAGAATGAAATGTCAGGTCATAATAAGCCGTATTAAGATTTCCATAGTTTGGATACCAGTCTGTTGTAGTGCCCGGAAGAACTCGACCCAGGCTATCAATTTTTAAAAAATCGCCGCGGTAATAAATTTTTATGTTTTGGGTATTACCCCGGGAGAACGGCGGTTTTAGATAGATCCACAGGAAAGGATTTTCTTCCCCTTTTTTAAAAACCATCGATTCGCCATCCTGAGATTGAACGGAATCGACCTCAAAAGGACTGTATAAATCCAGGTATATCCATCCCGGGTTTTCGATGAGCGCATGAATCGTTAGCTCGGCGACAGCTGAAAAGTCAAGATCCAGATTGTCCTCAATCCAACCCTCAATTTTATAGTGACTGACAGATATAAAATCTTTCTGTGCCGTATCCCAGTCAATATTGCCTTCAAAGTGGCTTGTTTGGCCGAACTGGCTTATAAGCTCATGGTAGTCAAGATAATGCGGCGCAATCGCACTGCGCAGGAACTTCACTTCTTCTTCATCATACGGGTCGATCATATAAAAAAGCGGGCCGTATTCCGTATCCCATATATTGGCATAAAACAGACCATTACGATTGTTATCCAGGAATGTTTTTAAAATCTGGGGCGGTAAATATCGTTTTTCGGTATCACAGATATATTGCATGCATTGATAAAATTCCTGCTCCAGATCTATACCCGATACGAACGAAAAATCTGTCTGTGATAAAATCTTTTCAAAAGTACTGTCGGCAATTATCAGGAATAAGTTTTCAAATTCTGTCTCAATTGTATCAACGCCAAAAAAACGATGCAGATTTTCTTTTTCAACTTGCGTGGCCGGCGTAAATCCAAATGTACCGGTCCCTTTAAATACCAGTAAAGCAGGGCGCGCATTGATAAGCGGCAGCAGATATATTTGCCCCTCTTTCAGATGGAAACTGACTGCATCCTTTTCAATTTTATAATCATGAATGGAGGCAACCTGCTTATCCCAGTCGTTACCGAATTTTAGGAATTGATTGAACAATCCGTCATAGAGCGATACCGGATTCTGTGCCTGAATATTCAACTGTATGCCAATGACCCAAAGGTAGAGTAAAACGATTTTTCTGATCATTATTCTTCCTCCGCTATCCCGGCAGGAAAATCACACTGATCCTTAATTTATTGCCCCTGATATATAATCTGTCGCTAAAAGGCCTGGCGCATCGGATCCCAGGCCGGCAGCCGCTCCGGCTTCATGTCGAGCAATTTTATCACATCCCCGGATAAAAATTTCTTATTGATTATGACCGTAAAAACATAGGCATCAAACCAGCCATCATACATCGTCCAATATCCTTTTGATCCTTTATCGGTGCCCCATGAATTTTCCACCCGCCACTTGGCGGTTTTGCTTTCTTTCACATCTGCGGCAATAAATACCATCGCATGATTCGGAGAAGTGGCCCGGTAAGACAACCGATCCGCTTTGTTTATCGAGAAGGGAACTCCGTAGAGCGCAGCGTAATCATAAATATCCGTTGCCATGATACCGAGTTTGCCTTCCATCTGCCAGCCCACATCAGCCGCAAACCAGACCGGTTCGCCCGCCTGCAGTGACCGCAGCGCCAGCGACTTCAGAGAATCTATGCTGAGGTTGATAAAATCCATATCCGCCATATCCCACATATTACGGCAGTAGTCGATCTGATACCGTTGGGCATAGGGATGGACCGGATAATCAAACACCGACACGTACTGCTTCAGATCAAACGCCACGACTTCGCTGTAGAATGATCCCGGCGTATGGGTCTGCTCGACGATTTTTTTATCGCCATCCTGAAAGCGCCAGACAAATTTTTCAGGCGGGATGCCCAGATGCAATACCAGCATACGATATACGGTTTTGAGCATCTCGATCTTACGTCCCCTGAGCGAATTTTCATCTTTCCCCGCCTCTGCCATTTTGCGTAATTCAGCCGCATACTGGCGAACCAGCGTACCGATTGCCTTATTCATCCTACCCGAACTACTGCTGTTTTGTGTCTCCGGGAAAACATCCTGAGGCACCACGCCGTATTTTTGAATGAGACTGACCACATAATTCCACCAGCCGCCATCGGGGACCGGATCGGCAATCAGGATCTGCAACTCGCGGTCATCGACAGCCCGGTTGCGCATGGCAATCATGGCCTCCAGGAACATATTCGCTTTTTCCAGCTTATCCCAAAAGAACAGATAAGATTGCGAAAATTCAAATTCCGACAGGTTATATTTTTTCATGACAGCCGGACGCATGATATTCAGACCCGCAAACATCCAGCAGCGCCCGGTGCTCTTTTGATCTGTGATCCCCTTGGCTTCGGTCTGCAGATTGAACACCTCATTATGCCGGTTGATCACTTCCCGGTTCAAAACCAGATTATTGATCTCATTATTTGTGATCGCATTAATCAACATACGGGTACTGGCATCATCCTTTACCGACTGCTGTAACCGGGATAGTATTTCTCCGGATAACTCGGTGGGATTTTGGCCGGACACCAAACCGGCTGTTACAATCAGGATCGAGATAGCAGTGGCATAAATTGATTTCATGACCGTCTCTCCTTTTTTTTTATTTGAAAGGAAAATTGCTTTGGCATATTGAATGGGTGATTCAAACAGAAATATACGTTATTGTCCCGTTTGACAAAATTAAAATTTACTGGCGGGGGTCAGATATTTTCGATGAGGGCTTTCAGGCGGCGGATATTATTACGGCTCTGATCCTGAATAATTTTCTGTTTATGCAAACGGTTATAGATCCGGCTGAGAAAACCGGGGCAGCGGTAAAAAATACGGCAGGTCAGTTCTGTCGTGCCGTTAAGCAGGCGTTTGAGTTCATAGACCTGTGAAAAATCGCGGATCACCGTATTTTGCTCGGAAATGATGCGCATCAGGGTTAAATTTTTTTCCGGGGTGAACCGTATTATTTTGTCTTCATGAAAGAGCCCGGGATCATATTGGCGTGTATAAACGCGCAGAATCATCCCTTCGGCCAGCTCACCTTTCCGGTCCGTCGTTATTCTTTCCAGCCCGGCTTGCCATTGCGGCATGCGGTCTGGATCGGTGAGTATATGCCATACTCTCTGATTGGGACTTAAAATCACTTCGGTAATGGAAAAACCGGTGTCGACCGGTGTGGTCATGCCCACGACGGTGAATAGTAGCCCGATGATCACCAGCAATACTGCCAGAATCCGATGAAAGATCTGCACAAAGCCCTATCGAATTAAAGTCATTTTCTTGGTCTGTTGCTGTGTATTTGTCCTTAACCGGTAAATATATACCCCGGAGACAACGGGCATCCCGGAAATATCCAATCCATTCCAACTCACACTGTGTTGTCCCACGCGCATTTCCGAATTCAGGAGCGTATTCACTAATCTACCCTGCATATCGAAAACTTGCAAGGAAACATGACCACTTTGTGGAATTTCGAACCCGATCCGGGTTCCCGGATTGAAAGGATTGGGGTAATTCTGTGACAAGTTAAACGAATATGGCAGATCTTTATTATCTCCGATTGATGTGGCCAGCAGTTGATTGATCCAGCTCTGGATGTCATCGGTATTTACACCTGCGCCGCGATAGCGAACGATCCCGCTTTGATCGATCACCATGGAAACATCGTTTGCTTCATATGCACTATACAGACTGCGGCTTGCTGCCGCATCGATACACAAGGGATAGGTTACCCCGGTAAATGCCTGATAGCGGGCAACATTTAGCGGAGTGCTGTTGGGATACCAGTCTAACCCAATCGCCTGAAAATTGGCATCTTGATATACCTGATTGATCTCTGTTTCTGTACCCGGACCGGATAACCTGCAGGTCGGTCAGTTCCAGCCGAAAAAGAAAAGATACACGACCTTTCCCTGATAATCGGAAAGCGAAATTTCACCGTGACTCAGCGTGTTGTGTGTAAAATCAGGCGCCGATGTTCCCACCGATTGGGCCATCCCGATACCGGTAAAGAACAGTAAAACCAAACCGACAAATCCTCTGTATAACATGGTGTTTCCCCTTATAATGTGCTCGTTAAACGGAACTCAAGACCTTCAAACGACAAAATTTCGTAACAGATTCCCGAAGTACACGAATTGCCCCCGCGTCTTTTGCCGTAAAAGAAGGAGATCAGATGAGCCTGGCTGTATTGATAACCGATGTTCAATCCCAGCCAATACCCCTCCTTTTTCCCTTCGGGGAGATCTGCGGGATCGCTGCTCTGCTCGGCCGTCATACCGATGGTAAGATCGGGTGCATAACTGACCGAAAGAAGCAGGGCGATATTTTTGTAGGTTTCCCGATCGCTGTACGTCAATAAAAAAGTCTGGTACTCGAAATCGATTATGGTACCCCACCGTTCGAGAAATTCACTTTCAAAATACAACCCGGCGGTGTACCGGTCATCTATTCCGAGTAAATCCTCGGCGTTCCGGTCAAAGAATCCCTTAATCGTTGTGTACCGATTCAGCTTATAACTCAGCTCGACAAATTGTTCATAAAAATCATAGCGCTTGCCAAATAACTCATTGGCCGCTTTGGCAAAATTTATGTTTAACACATGGCCACCGAATGTGTAAAATAATTCACTCTGCCATCCGGTTTCATTGACGGCAACGACGCTGTGCGTATTACGATTCAGGAGTAAATACTGGTGTTCTTTCACCAGTGGCGGCGGATCGTTGTACCCGAGCTGATACTCGTTGTAATCTTTATACTCAAGACTGATCCCAAGTGCATCGAATTGGGCATTCATGCTGGCATACAAGGCATGGGCGGTCGCATCGGACAGGTCACCAATCTGATCGTCTCCGCCGAATTGCTGGGAAAATTCACCATATACCTGCAGATCAAGGGGCAGGATTGTCCCGACCGACACGGAGCCGAATTCATGCATCCTGTCCGGTGTTTCATCCCGCAGGTAGGCCCCGCCCAGCTGCCAGTCAGACAGGTAAAAAACGGCTTCCACACCCTGCAAGGAATGCGGGCGCCATAAGTCATTATCATTCTGCGTGGGCGGAAGCGTATTATTCAGGGGGCGTCCGTACAGCAGATTTATTTCAAAGATGTCAGTCGTATAAGAACCCATGATACCTTCCAGATCCCGGTAAAACCCATAGCGCGTTCGAAACGCCATATCTTCGATGACGGTACCGGGAATTTCGTAGGATCTCAGGAGCAAACCACGCCCGATAATATGATAGAAATTCCCGATTGTGACCCCGATCTCCTGATCCTCAAATTCAACGCTTTTTTGCGAAAAGACCGAATAAGATCTGGACCTGTCACGGGTTTGAAAACTCTCGATCCGGGTGCTAAAACGAATCTGATCATAACGATAAGACAGATTGAGCTGATCATAAAGGGTCGATAAGTTTGACGGTTCCGTTGCCGGCAGATTACCCAGTTGATATTCAAGGATATTCGACAGCGACAGCTGGGCCGGTAGCCGCGTTACCAGGATCATCATCACCAAAAACAAATATTGATTGAACCTATTCATCCGACTCTTTGATATTGAGTAATTCATTGATTTTTTCGGACAATATCTGTTCATCTCCAGGCCGGTATCCCTGATGGCGATAAATGATTTCATCCTCCGTATTCAGAATCAGCAGGGTTGGGACCACCGTGATATGTAATTTACCCATCAATTCACTGTTGGAATCCAGTAATACCGGATAGTTAATACCCAGTGACTTACTCACGGGTCTGACCTTGGGTAAATTTCTGGGGCTGTCGATATTGATGCCGATAAATTCAACCCCCTGATCGCTGAACCGATCATACAATTCCGTCAAAATCGGGATCGAGCGCAGGCAGGGTTTACACCAGGTTGCCCAGAAATCCAATACGGTTAGTTTTTCACCTTTTAATTGCGAATACGATTGCCGGTGATTCTCCAGGTCCGGCAGCTTAAAATCGGATATTCCGGCATTGAGCATACCACCGCTGAGGATGAGATAGCCCGCCAGAACAAGGCGCATTTTCATCATGATTCATTCCGGATTTATGGTTGTCTTTTTTTGCAACGAAAAATTTAGCATAAATATTTTCACTTTAATATAATGGAAAAATTTAGTGTAAGACAGATTACATTTACTTTAATAATAATTCCCCGCCGCTCCGGGATTATTTTCTTGTTTCGATCTGCCTCTGAGAGTATATTGAGAATCAATGGGACAAACAGATCTACCGGTTAGAAAGGGGTGTTTTGGCTTCGTTGATGGTTTCAATCTCGGGCGTGCGCGGCGTAATCGGCGAAAGTCTGACGCCGGCGGTCATTCAAAAATATACCCTGGCATTCGGCCAAACCAAAAGCCGTGGCAAAATCATCGTTGGGCGCGATTCCCGTACGAGTGGCAATTTGATCCGTAATATCGTATCAGGGTGTCTTCAGGCAACCGGTTGTTCGGTGGTTGATGTGGGGATTGTCCCGACACCTACTGTCCAGATGGAGATCCTGAGACATCAGGCAGATGGCGGAATTGCGATAACGGCAAGTCATAACCCATCCGAGTGGAACGGCCTGAAATTTATGGATCATAATACCCGCTTTTTAAGCCCGGTAAAAGCGGCAGAAGTGTATACCCTTGCAGAAGAGGGTATGCCGGAACTGGCAAAGTGGACCGGGCTCGGCACCCAGACCGATGATCCGGAAGCCAATCGCGCTCACATTTCGGCCATTTTAAAGCTTAAATATATTGACATCGAAAATCTCCGGAAACGCCATTTCAAAGTTGTTGTTGATTGTGTGAACGGTGCCGGTGGTTTGATCGTCCCCGATCTCCTCCGGGAGATGGGGTGCACGACAACCGTAATACATGGTGAACCGAGCGGCATCTTTGCACATACACCGGAACCCCTCCCCGAGAACCTGAAAGATCTTTCGGTGGCTGTCCTGGAATCCGGCGCCGACCTTGGTTTTGCGGTCGATCCCGATGTGGACCGGTGTGCGATTATCGATAACACCGGTAAAGCCATAGGAGAAGAATATACGCTCGCGGCTGCGGTTAAATTTATTCTTTCCCGGCAGTCGGGTCCGGTTGTGGTCAATATGTCAACCTCCAGGGCCTCAGAAGATATCGCACGCTACTATAACTGCCCCTTCACCCGGACCAAAGTCGGGGAAATAAATGTCGCTGAAGAGATGGCCGCTTGCGATGCGGTTATCGGGGGCGAAGGCAACGGCGGCGTGATCCTGCCCGATCTGCACCTGGGACGGGATGCACCGGTGGCGATTGCCCTGACCCTGCAGCATTTGCTTGAATCTGGCGGTTCGATGAACGATCTGTTCCTTTCGCTGCCCCAGTATAAGATCGTAAAACAAAAGATCGCGATCGAGGGGCTGGATCCGGATCAGATTCTGGAACAGATGGCGGAAAAACATAAAGACAAAAAAATAAACTTTCTTGACGGATTGAAAATTGACGACGAGCATACCTGGGTCCATTTGCGCAAGTCAAACACCGAACCGATCATCCGTGTCATGGCCGAGGCACCGACACAGGATCAGGCCGGTCAGCTGGCACAGGAATACCTGAGCCAGATACAGGATTTCTCAAAATAAAAATTGCATTCTCCTGTCCTTTCGCCCCTGGCCCGGGACCCGGTGATCTCGATTCGTATAGAGGAGTTCCATCGTGACCCATGAATTTGCCGGATATATTGATCATACCCTGCTGAAACCGGAAGCAAACCGGACACAGATCCTCCAGTTATGTGATGAAGCCAGGGCATACCGCTTCGCAGCGGTATGCATAAACCCCACCTGGATTCCGCTCGTCAGCCATACCTTGCGGGATGAGCCGGAGATCGGATTGTGTACCGTCGTTGGTTTCCCTTTGGGTGCCGATCTGTCCGATGTTAAAGCATTCGAGACCCGTCAGGTTATCGACCGGGGCGCGACCGAAGTGGATATGGTGATCAATGTGGGACTGCTCAAGAGCGGCGATGACGCATCGGTTCTGGAGGATATCGTTTCTATTGTCAATATTTGCAGAGAATCGCGGGTAAAAAGCAAAGTCATTATCGAAACCGCCATTCTCAGTGAGGGTGAGAAGGAGCGTGCCTGCAGACTTGTAGCCGAATCCGGCGCCGATTTTATAAAAACTTCCACCGGTTTTGCGTCCGGCGGAGCGACCGTCGAAGATGTCAAATTAATGCACCGGCTGGTAAATCCCAAAGGCATCCGGATCAAGGCCGCCGGCGGAATCAGATCGGCGGAGGATGCGTTAAAAATGATACAGGCTGGGGCGGTGCGTATCGGCACCAGTTCCGGGGTCAAAATCATCGAACAGGCCATCAAGAACAATATTTCATTATAATCCGGAGATCCGTTCATTTGATCACAAATTGGGAGGCAAGACGACAGATTGTTTCAATCGGAAAGCAGCTCTATAGCCAGGGGCTGGCGGTGGCAAAGGATGGTAATATTTCGATCCGGTTAAAAGCGGATAAAATTATTATTACCCCCAGTAATCGCTCGCTGGCGACCCTTTCCGATAGTCATATGGCGCAAGTCGATCTGAACGGGAACGTGCATGATACCAATCTGAAGCCGTCCTCTGAGCTCCCCCTGCATCTGGAAGTCTACCGGCAGCGTCCGGATGTTTTTGCGGTTATCCATGCCCATCCGCCTTATGCAACCGCATTCACCCTGGTGGGTGAAGATTTTTCTCAACCGGTATTGCCGGATATTTTTATCCTCTTCGGTGAAATTCCGGTAGCCCCGTATGCCGCACCGGGTACCAAAGAAAATGCGCTTACCATCCGGCAGTTGATCAAAGATAACGATATTATTGTCCAGGATCATAACGGTGCACTCACCGTCGGTAAATCACTCAAGGATGCCTACTGCCGAATGGAAAAACTTGAGCATGCAGCAAAAACACTGTTTATTGCCCGCCAGTCGGGTAAACTCAAACCACTTTCTCAAGCCGATCTCAAAAAGCTGACCGAGGTGAGAAAAACGTACCTGAATGCATCTGATTAGATCGATTATAAGCTGATCCATGACTGCCTACGAAATTATCGCTCATAAACGCGACGGCAATATCCTTCGCGATCCCGAAATCAATTTTTTTATCCGGGAATTTAATGCCGGTCAGATTCCCGATTACCAGATGGCCGCGTTCTTAATGGCGATCTTCTTTCAGGGTATGAATCAGCAGGAAACCCGGGTCCTTACCGACGCGTTTATCAATTCCGGTAAAATTATCGATCTCAGGGAATTACCCGGTAAAAAAGTGGATAAACACAGCACGGGCGGGGTCGGAGACAAAATATCGTTGATCCTTGCCCCAATCGTCGCCGCTGCCGGCGTGTATGTGCCCATGATATCCGGCCGCGGTCTGGGCCACACCGGCGGCACGCTGGATAAACTGGAGTCCATTCCCGGTTTTCAGATTGACCTTCCGGTATCCAAATTTAAAGAAATCCTGCTTAAAACAGGTGCATGCCTTATGGGTCAGACCGCTGATATCGCGCCGGTGGATAAAAAAGTATATGCTTTGCGTGATGTTACCGCCACCGTACCTTCGATACCCTTGATTGCGGCAAGTATTATGAGTAAAAAAATCGCCGCCGGCATCGATGCCCTGGTGCTCGATATCAAAGTCGGTCGCGGGGCATTTATGCGGGATCAGGACACGGCTCGGCAACTCGCACGAAGCTTGATTCAGATTGGCGAAGATCACGGTAAATCCACCTCCGCACTGCTGACCGATATGAACCAGCCGCTTGGATATGCGGTTGGCAACTGGATCGAAATACGCGAGTGTATCCAATGCCTGCAGGGTAACGGGCCGGAAGATCTGATGCAGATCACCTGCCGGCTGGCCGGCATGATGTTATATCAGGCGGAGATGGTAACGAACATAGAAGCGGGTGAATCACAGGCGATAAGGATTATCAAAGAGGGCAAGGCCTGGGATAAATTCGTTCAAATTGCAGAAGCCCAGGGAGGGGACACTGCATTTCTGATGGATCCCGATACGTATCCCCATCCAAAAGGCATAAAGGAAGTAGCCGCAAAACAGTCCGGTTGGATTCAATCGATTGATGCGCTGGAAATCGGGCTCACCGGTGTGGGCCTTGGCGCCGGCAGAATGAAAACCAGCGATGCGATCGATCCCAAAGCCGGTATTCTGCTCCAGGTAAAAACCGGGGATTATATCGAAAAAACCCAGCCGCTGGCGATTCTATACAGTGATAAATCCGAACTTCTGTCAACCGCCGCCCGGCGTGCCGAAAAGGCCTTTCACGTCACCGATAAGAAACCCGCCCCGACGCCTTTAATTCTGGAGATGATCATCGGATCAGATCTGTAAAATCTATTTCTTTGGCGATGAAAACCGGCGAAGACCATCCCAGGTCATCTTTCTCCGGATCGGCAAAGGCAGCGGGGATTCGCCGGGATCAAGCGGGATCCATTTTTGTGATTTATTATAATTGAGCAGATAAAATTCGCAGGCCGGGGTGTCACCGTGCCCGATCAAGGCATAGGTTTCACCTGCCGGGCCGATGGCCATATCCACCACCATAACCGCATGACTTTTTGAACCTTTCAACACGAAAAAATCCCCGATCTGCAAGTCCCCGGGCATGATTCGCTCATACTGGTAATAAAACTGCTGGGTATGTGATTCTGCATAGACGGTGCGCAGATAGGATTGGTACTGGTGGTATGAATGATCGGCATCGGCGGTCTTTTTATGGGTCACTTTGATCCCCTGGAATACCGGCCTGATCCCGTTCATCCAGTCCTCCCACCTGAGCCGGTATCCGCCGGGTAACGGTAATTCCAGATCGGCTGCCCGGTTATTTTCCCAAAGATACTGGGCGTATAGCCGGATCAAAATGTCCATACATTGTTCCAGACGCCGGCCGCTGATATCCATATCCACGACCGCTGCGATGGTGGTATCATCCTTTGATTTATAAGTCCGCCCGCGGTAATCATATACCGGAGATCCTTGCGGCTTCAGCGGCAGATCGCGCAGCCAGTCACCAAAAGCATTTTCATTCAGGGTTACCCGGACATATCCGGAATCCGGAACGGGGATTGAACCGATGGTATACTGGGCTTTCAGCTCAAAGGACCATGAAAGCAATATCATCACCAGGAAAAATCTTTTCATCCGGTCAGATTTTCTGTGCTTTTAAAACAGTTTTTACATTGGCAACAAATTTCATCCAGCCGGTACGCTTCAGGGGCGTCCCTTTAAATCTTTCATTAAAATCTTCTTCTGTTATATCGGCCATATCCTTTAAATTCAACCAGTGGTTGCCGGATTTGGGAAGATAATCGGCGCATTTTGTCGGTTTTTGAAATTTGTTCCACGGACAGACCTCCTGGCAGATATCACAGCCGAATATATAATTATCCATTTGAGGTCCGTACCGGTCCGGAATATCCCGGTTGCGCATTTCTATCGTAAGGTAGGCGATACACCTGGTGGCGTCCAGTTGATAGGGTGCCATAATCGCCTTTGTCGGACAGGCCTGTATACATGCGGTACAACTTCCACACCGATCCGCCGCCGGATGGTCATAGACCAGCTCTTTATTGATGATCAAAGCTCCTAAGAACACCCAGCTGCCGTATTCACGCGTGATCAGATTTGTATGCTTGCCCTGCCAGCCGATACCGGCCTTTTCGGCCCAGAGTTTATCCATAAAGGGTGCTGTATCGACGCATACGCGTCCGGCAATTTGCGGATCGATGCGTTGTATCTCTTTCAGGATCGCATTTAGTTTTCCGGGTATGATTTTATGATAATCACGACCCCAGGCGTAACGGGAGATTTTACCGGCGGATGGATCGGATGGATGGCGGGTATTTGTGTAATAGTTGTGGGCAACACTGATCACCGACCGGGCGCCGGGGAAAAATTCTTCGATATCTGTGCGCAGATGGCGGTGCCTCTCCATCCAGCCCATATCGCCATGATACCCGGCATCCAACCAGGCATGCAGCAGTTGCACTTTTTCAGGCATCGTGGCGTCGGTAATACCGATTTTTTCAAATCCGGCGGCTAATGCCAACCGGCGGATGGTATGGGTTAAGCTTTCCATCCGCAAAATTTAAGGATTTCCGCCCCGGATTAAAAATTATGCTTTTAAGGAATAGTTTTTTTAATTTAAATGTATTGTCTCGACCATGTGTTTACACTTTTTTACAGAACAGTAATCCAAGTGATTTAATCGATGAAGCATGTTGTTCTGTCCCGATAAGGTCCGAAGGACTCCTTCGGAGGATCTGCGATAAGAAATTTCCTGGTATTTAGACTTGATTCGGCAACAAGGAAAATGCTTATCTAAAGATCCCTTCTCGGGACAGCATGACCATTAATATTTCTTAATGTGTAAACACGTAGTCACGGCAGCATAAATAAAAAAATCGGGAGGTGCAGGATGTATTCTATAAAATTGATCCATATCGTAATCTGTATGTTCGGATTGTTTGCCTGCCGTGAGGCAGAGCAAGATATTCCGGTCAGAACCGGCCTCGATCAGATCGAAAATTATCAGCAGATCTTTGCAAACAAACGGGTTGGTATCATTGCCAATCATACCGCCCGTAATCAAAGCGGAATTTTTATTACCGACGTTTTCAGCCAAATCCCCGGTCTTGAAATAAAAGCGCTGTTTGGGCCGGAACATGGATTTTCAGGCACTTCAGCTAACGGCAGCTTGATCAAAGACTCGACCGACATACATTTCGAAATCCCCATCTATAGTCTCTATGGCAAAATCCGTAAACCGACACCCGAAATGCTGAAGGATATAGACATTCTTATCTTCGATATTCAGGATGTCGGTACGCGCTATTATACCTATATATCGACGATGTCCCTGGCCATGGAAGCGGCCGTTGAAAACGGCGTTGAGTTTATTGTTCTGGATCGCCCAAATCCGATAAACGGGGTGACCGTCGAGGGAAACCTGCTGGAACCCGAGTATGCTTCATTTGTCGGTTTACACCCTGTTCCGGTCAGACACGGGATGACCGCGGGGGAGCTGGCCGGAATGATTGACGGCGAGGGGTGGCTCACAAACGGCATTAAAGCAAATCCGACGGTTATAACGCTGAAAGGCTGGGAAAGAAAAATGTGGTTCGATGAGACCGGCCTGACCTGGCGGCCGCCATCCCCCAATATACCGACCCTGGCCGTCGCCATCGCCTATCCCGGAATGTGTCTGTTCGAGGGGACAAATCTCTCCGAAGGGCGTGGTACGTACAGCCCTTTTTTGCGCATCGGCGCCCCCTGGTTCAATCTGGACACCTTCAGCCGGATCAATCAAATCATCAACCTGAACGGGGTACATTTTGGTCCGATCGACTTCACCCCCATATCGATCCCATCCATGTCGCCGTCACCAAAACATCAGGATCGGGTATGTTACGGCATCAGCATAAATGTTTCCGACCGGGATATATATAATTCATATCTTACCGGTATCGCGCTTGTAAAATATCTGTATGAGGCCGGGAAAGACCAATTTTCATGGCGGGAAAGTCACTTTGACCGGCTTTGTGGAACCGCCAAAATACGTAAATATATTTTGGAAGGAAGACCGCTTGAAGAAATTGAGCGGTGGATTGCGGGGGATGTTGAGCTCTTCCGGGAAAAAAGACAGAGCTATTTACTCTATTAACCAACTGCGCAGCTTCATTCATTTTGGAAAAGGATTGTATTTATATCCGGTTATCTGTAATTTATACCGTTCAATTACAGGAGCCTTTATATGAACCCCAAAAAGACCAATAAATCAAAATTGACTGTTGCTGAAAAAGCCTATTACAAATATTTGGAACGTGGTGGTGAACATGGTCGTGATTTAGATGACTGGCTGGCAGCCGAGCAGGAAGAGAAGGGTGCAAAAGCGCCGGCGAAAAAGAAAGTCCCCGTAAAACCCCGCGCAAAAAAATCAAAATAAAAGGGCTTCCAAAGCCCTTTTTTATTTATCCTGAACAGCACAGATCAGGGCGCCAATAGCCTCTCCCCTCGGATCCGAGACCTGAATGCCGGTAAAATGCATCTCAATCGCCCTGGCGCTGCTGGAATATTTGATCTTAAATTTTTGCCGCTGTACGCTTTGCTTGTTATAAAAGCACTCATGAATAAACTCGCGAAATTTTCTTTCCTGTAAAGGCGGATAATTAAAGATCACCTTACCCCGCCACTCACCGGACAGACGCAATAAATGTTTGATCAGATCGTTATATTCGACAACCACACTGCTGGTATCCAGCAGGAGATAACCGATCTTTAGTGCATCGAACAATCCTTTAAGCGGTTTGATCTGGTCAAAAGCCGATACTTTTTTCAGGGTAAGGGTGATGTCCCGGACTTTTGGCTCAATCCAGACGACCATCCCGCGATTGCCGGGTTGCTGTTCAAAATTTACCCGTACTTCTTTTGTGCGGCCGGCCGGGGTCATGATTACAATATCATGAACCATTTGAAAATAATTATCCGGATCGAGCAGCAGGTCCGGCGTGCTGCGGGGCAGCGGCAAAATATCGTCTAACTTCACCATACCGTTCTGATATTGATCGGTTTCCAATACTTCGCATGCATAGTCAGACATATATCGCAGCACCATTTCGTTATCAAAGACCAGAAAACCTTTGTGCCGTCCGCGAAAATGGGCTTCAAATATTTCCAGCCAACTCAAATTACCGTCACTCATGATTATGTCAGGTGTGTTTTCGATACGTTTGAAAATAATCGATCAGCCCATCCGTCAGCTCCTCAACCGAAAACCGGACCGGGTCGGTTGCCGGCAACCCGGTACGACGCTTTATATCATCGATAAGCCTGTCTGGCTCTATCCTCAGAAAGATTATAAGTATTCAGGGCTATACCGATCACTTTGGCCGGTTTTACAAATTCAAGCATCTGCTCATGTATGCGTATCGACCATTCGATATCATCCGTATTTACCCCATAATCGGAGATACCGATATCGGTTCGATGGCACAGGATCATGGCATCGGGCAAACTGCCGTGCATCAACCCCAGCGCTACGGGCGAATAGCCCAGATGTTGTATCGAGCCCTGCCCTTCGACAAAAATAAATTCAAAGTTTCCGTCCATGGCGGCAACGGCCGTCTCGACGGCACCGGAAATAAAATCACCTTTGACCGTGTCGAGGGGAATACCTTTGCCCTTGATCATAATGCCGATCTGCCCGGTTGCAAGCCAATCCGCGGATTTCCCGCTGCGTTGCATCTGCCGGACCATCTCAACCGTGGCGGTCATTTTCCCGATATTGCCGTGGGTGCCGACGGTCAGAATTATTTTTGATTTAAAATTTCGTGCGACGCCCCGGGCAATCATACCCTTGTAGGTGTATTGTCGTAAATCGATCAGTTTTATATTATATTTTTCCGCCAGTACCTTAAATTCAGGCACATCCGACAAAAATTCATGCAAACCCGAAACAATATGCAGTTTGTTCTGAATGGCTTTGATGATGATCGAGTACCATTCGGGCGGGAATTGCCCCCCGGGGGGGGATATACCTATCAGAAGCGTGTTGGGATTATACCGGAAAGATTCATCGAGTGTGGCGTATATCGGTATCTCGCCGCCATAGCCCAGGACATCCTGTACAATCTTCCCGGCTTTTGTCGAATCTATGACCGCTACGATATCCTTGTCTAGATAACGGATGATCCCATTGGCCATCTTTGATGTGATCGGTCCGAACCTTCGTTCAGCAAGTATTACAATACGTCTTTTCATTATTCCGCAATATCCTTCAAATAAGGTCTGATATGTTCAAGCGTTTTTTCACCGATGCCTTTGACGTTTTTTAATTCTTTCAAAGTAGAAAATTTTCCATGAACATCACGATAGTCGATGATCCGCTGGGCGATCGCAGGGCCGATCCGCGGCAATTTTGTCAGATCGGACTTCCTGGCCGAATTTATGTCAATTGAACCCGGGATTAAAGTTTTTTTATTTTCTTTTGGTACGGTTTTTTGGTTATGATCAATCGGATCAGCCGCGACAAATCTGGACAGACTTATTCGTGTGAATATGCTGTCTGAGGCGGTGTAATCGCAGGAATACGTGTTGTTTGCGAACGGATCCATCAAACGGATGATGCTGGCCAGCGCTATTACCAGGACGATGACCATGACGCCCCTGCTTTCGGAGGGTGTCAATCCCTGCATGGTTTAATCCATTTTTAAAAGTTCAAAGCTTCCTTAAACCGTTCAAAAATATTTTTGTGACCGTCCTTCGAAGGCTTGAGACTTTCCATTTCCTCGAGTCCCTTTATGCGGTCGCGGTCCTCGTTACTCAGATTTTTTGGCACATACACCTGAATCTGGATCAGCTGATCACCGATGCCGGCCCCGTGTACATTGGGTATACCCTTATTACGCATCCGTAAAATCTTTCCCGGTTGACTTCCGGGCGGGATCGTCACCCGGGCCTTGCCGGTCAGCGTGGGTATCTCGGTTGACGCTCCGAGAACCGCATCCGGAAAGCTGACGGGTAATACCATGATGATATCGTTATTGGCGCGTTCGAAGATGGAATGTTTTTCCTCTTCGATATAAACGATCAGATCCCCCGGAGGTCCGTTTCGTTTACCCAGATTTCCCTCACCCCGCAACGGGATATAATTGCCCGACGCGACACCGGCCGGTATATTTATTTCGATTTGTTTTGATCCGCTCACCCGGCCGTCCCCGCGGCAATCCGGACACGGGTTGGCAATAATTTTTCCTTCGCCGTGGCAATGATGACAGGTCGTGACGTTGACCATCTGACCGAACAGGGACTGGGTAACCTGGCGCAGCTCACCGCTGCCGTGACAAACCGGGCACTGGATGGCCTGACTGTCGCGGGCACTGCCGGAACCCGAACAGGTTGAACAGCTTACATATTTTTTTACCTTTATTTTTTTGGTAACCCCCGTCGCGATCTCTTCCAGCGTTAACCGCAGCCGTATTTGCAAATCTCCGCCCCGGTCTTCACGCTGCCGCTGCCGCCGGCGCCCCCCGCCGAACACATCACCAAAACCACCGCCAAAAATGTCGCCAAAGGCACTGAATATATCCTCGATATTGCTGAATCCGCCGAAATCACCGGCACCGGTCGTTGCCGTATGACCGAACCGGTCATATCTCGCGCGTTTTTCAGGATCACTGAGAATGGCATAGGCTTCCGCGACCTCCTTGAACCTTTCTTCGGCCGTTTTATCCCCGGGATTCTTATCCGGATGATACTGAAGTGCCAGACGCCGGTAGGCTTTTTTTATTTCATCGGTCGATGCATCCCGCGAAACACCGAGAATTTCGTATAAATCTCTTTTTGTTGTCATTTATCTCCTGTATCGCCTACTTGGCCACAATGACCTGGGCATGACGAATCACTTTTCCGTTAAGGGTATACCCCTTTAAATGCTCCTCGACCACCGTTCCGCTGTCGTATTCTTTGTTTTCGGTCTGCAGCAGGGCGTCGTGTTTTTCCGGATCGAATTCTTCCCCCACCGAAACCAGCGGTTTCAACCCTTCTTTTTCCATCAAAAAAACAAGTTTTTTATAGATCAGTTCCGAACCTTCAACCAGGGCCGCCAGATCCTGGCTGGCTTTCGCGTGTTCAATGGACCGATCGAGGTCATCCAAAACCGGGAGAATTTCGGTGATTAAACGCTCATTTGCATTTTTGACCCGGTCGAGATATTCACGGTCGTTGCGTTTGCGGTAATTTTCGAACTCGGCAATTTTCCGCAACAACTGGTCTTTTACCTGGGCGTTTTCTTCTTTTCAGCTTTTTTATTTCATTTTTTACCGGGGTGGTCCTTTTTTTGCTTTTCGCCGGGCTCGCCTGCTTTGTATTCTGCCCATCTCGTTCCATGTATCATCCCTTTCCGATTCATCGGTAGTTTAACAAATAACCACAGAGTACACAGAGTACCGATCTGATACGATCAATTTAATTACGTTATTCCTTTTCCCCTGCATTTACCCTATTGTGTTTATATTTAATTTGCCTTGTCCAGACCTTGCGTTTACAAAATAATAATAATAATTAATTTTAATCACGATCCAAATATGTCATTCCCAACCCTGAGATATATCAGGGCAGGCTCTTTTCGAAATTCGTTATATACCCAGTACTAGATCCTGAAACCAGCCTGTCCTGGCGACAGGCCAGGGTTCAGGATGACATTATCACCTAATTCACTTTAAATCAAAATTTATGATTAATTTTGGTTTAAAATGCAAACACATGGTCAAGACAGGACATTTAAATTATCACTTTAAACGATCGTGTATTTTCCTCAATATTCCGGATTCACAACATTAAAAAAGGCTCATATAATGAACCTTTGCAAGGTAATATGCCTTATTTGCCGTTTTATTTCTACTCAAGAATTCTCGTTATCAGTTTCGCCGTATAATCCACCACCGGAATAATACGCCGGTAAGCCATGCGCATCGGGCCGATTACACCGAGGAGGCCTTCTGTCTCTCCTAACCGGTAGGGCGCCGTGATGATGCTGCACTCCTGAATGGATGCCTCTTCATTTTCATCCCCGATGGTCACATTGATCCCCGGTGCCAGGCCGCGCTTTTCCATGATATGGATGATGATATTCTTTTCTTCAAACAGCTCGATCAGGGCCGAGAACTTCTGGACATCGGAAAACTCCGGATTTGTCAGAATTCTCGAAGTACCGGTGTATTTTATATTCTGATATCGGTTAACATCAAAGAGTTTGTCGGCCGAATCCACAAAAAGCCGGATGATGCCGGGATCGGTATTGACCAGGTCTTTGATACGATCGTGCAAGGTTGCCTTGATCTCACGAATTTTCAGTCCGGCCAGGCGTTCATTCAAGACCCCGGCGATGCTGTTGAGCATGTTCACCGAAATATCATGGTGCACTTCGAGCAGAACCGTCTTGGCCAGACCGTTATGGATGTTTAGAATGACCAGAATCTTATCGCTGCTGACCGGCATGAGATCCAGTTTTTCCAGCACACCGTCTTCAAATTTGGGCATCAGGACAAGTCCCAGCTGATTGGATATTTTGGCCAGCACGGCGATGGTCTGCTCGAGGATCAGATCGACATCACCGGCAAACTGCCCGATCTTCTGATTGATCAGCTCCATCTCTTCTTTTGAAAGATCAACCAGATTGATCAGGGAATCCACATAAAAACGGTACCCTTTGGTTGTCGGCACCCGTCCCGCGGAGGTGTGGGGATGATTCAGGTATCCCTTATCCTCCAGATCGGCCATGACATTCCGGATGGTTGCCGGACTCAGGTCGGCATGGCGCTTTTTGGCAATCGTACGCGATCCGACCGGGTCTCCGGTCAGCACAAACTGCTGGATCACAGCTTCAAAAATTTCTTTTTCCCGGTCGGTTAAGACATCCATCTTTATTACATAGTCCTGCTAAAATACATGCAAATTTAGTACCAATACCCCTCCGATGTCAAGAAATCCGCACCGGCTTCACCCGTTCAGGCACAATCATTTTACTCTGTTTTTGCCAATAGGTTTCGATCCCGACCGGTCAAAGCGTTTTTAAACCCGGTGGATATACTTGCCAACACTGAAAAACGCACTAAAGAGTCCGATTAATACACCAAAAATAATCAGACCCAAAAAACTGTGATAGGTATATACGATCTCCGGATAAAAAAAGATTTGAACAATCCGGGATAAATAATAGAGAATCAGGGCCGCGATGATCGATCCGAGCAGCCCCTGAAATATCCCCTCAAATATAAACGGCCGGCGGATAAATCCTTCCGTCGCGCCGATCAACCGCATGATCTGAATGATATCACGACGGGCATAGATCGTCAGACGGATAGTATTGTTGATCAGGATCACCGCGATAACGACGACCACTATACAGATGACCAGCAGTACGAGATAGAGCAGATTGAGATAATGGTCGATCAGATCGATCAGCGGTTTCTGATAGATAACCTCATCGACCTCCGGCAGGGCTTCCAGATCGGTTTTTATTTTTTCTATCTTTTGGGGCGTCTGGTGCGTTTCCTCCAGTGTTATGATAAAGGATGGCGGAAACGGGTTGAACGCCAGGATTTCATATACATTTTCCCCGAATTCCTCTTCAAAGCGTTTGGCCGCCTGCTCACTGCTGATAAAGGTGATCGCTTTAACCCCGCCGGAATTGCTGATATATTTTTTGATCCTGTCAATTTTCGGTTGGGCGATGCCGGTTTCCAGAAAAACTTCCATTTCGATCTTTGCCCGCACCACAGTGATCCAGCGGTGCAGATTTATACTGGCCAGGATAAAGGCCCCGATCAGAATCAGTGTCAATGCGATCGAGGTGATCGAGATCATGGTTGCCATCCGCGCTTTGGTCATGCTCCGGATGCTTTCCGACATACTGAAGAAAAAACTCATGGGCTGATTAATTCTCCGTTTTCGATGGCCAGGGTGCGATGGGGGTATTTTTTGATCAGCGCGTAATTATGCGTTGCCATCAGGATGGCGGTTCCTCTCCGGTTGATATCCTCCAGAAGATCGAGAATCTCCTGCGATGAGACCGGATCAAGATTTCCGGTCGGTTCATCGGCCAGCAGAATAAACGGTTCATTGATCAGGGCCCGGGCAATGGCAACCCGCTGCTGCTCACCGCCGGACAGGTCGCGGGGATACTGATTGCGCCGGTGCCCGAGGCGTACATCGGTCAGCGCCTTTAACACCCGCTTGGTTATCTCCGAACGCCCTTTCTTCTGGACACGCAACGCCAAAGCCACATTTTCAAAAACATTACGATCCCCCAACAGACTTAAAATCCTGGAAAATCACGCCCAGACCCCTCCGGAGATAGGGGATCTGTTTGAATCTGAGCTTGGCCGAGCTGTAGCGGTTGATGATCACCGTACCGGAATCGGGCATGAGCGAAAAATTGATCAGATTCAGGATGCTTGATTTCCCGGCGCCGCTCGGGCCGATCAGGTAGACAAATTCACCCTTGTTCAGCTTAAAGGTGATGTGTTTCAGGATCTGTTTTTTGTTTAAAGCCAGGTTTACGTTGAAAAACTGTATCATAGGATATTCGGGTTTATTGCAAACTTAACAGATTTTTTGCTGCGATTCTAATCGTTTTTTTTACAGACGACATGAATCCTTTCGCTCTCCGGTGACGGTCCGTCAAATCCAAGACCGTCATAACAGGCCATAATCGCCAGATTCGCCTGCTCTGCCGTCTCGATCACCACGGAAATATCATAAATTCTCTGGATATGGGTTTCACGATATTTTTTTCCACCGGCGCAGACGGTAAAATAATTATACTGCAGGGACTTTCGCGCATCGAACACAGATTCGCGGACGATCTCCGCATCCCCGACCATGACCGATTCCCGGTGATCCGCAAAGTAGGTCTGGCAAAGACGGGTGGTGACGATATCGAAAATAAAAATGCCGCCGGGCCGGAGTACCCGGTAAACCTCCGAAAAGGCACGACGCAACCGATACCGCGTGTTCAGATAATTTGTCGAATCGTAGAGAAAGAGCAAAACATCCGCGGTTTCATCTTTGAAGGCCGTGCGGGTAATATCACCGGCCAGCAGACGCCATCCGGGATTTGTATTCCGGCCATCGTATTGCCTGAGCATGTCGATTGAGCGGTCCGCGCCAAAGGTGGTGAACCGGTTTCGGGAAAAATGGGCGGCAAAAAGTCCCGTGCCAAAGGACAGATCGATCACCCGCCCTTTTTTTACCCCCATTTTTTTCAGGATCCTTAACACATATTTTGCCCATCGCTTATAATTGACATGGGACATGACGGTATTATAATAGGCCGCCAGCACGGAATAGGGGATCCGGGGATCATTCATGGCATCATATCCGTTAAAGCTATATCAGCGTTGAATGGGAATTTTGCTTTGAACATACGGTTATAATTGATAACTTTCAGTACATTTACCATTTACCATAATTGAATGCAATGTTTTCACTGATAAATTCCACCATTTTATTTTCCCTGTTTGCGCTCGGGCTTCCACTGCTGATCCATTTTCTGAACCGCCAGAAGCGTCAACGCATTCCCTACAGCAGTATCCGGTTTTTGAAATTTCTTGAAAAACAGCGTATCCGCAGGCTTTCGCTCTATCAATACCTGCTGATCCTGATCCGTACGCTGATCATCCTGATGCTGATCCTGGCCTTTGCCCGTCCGGTCTATGATAACACTGCAAATGCCGTCGATGCCCGCTCGGCAATCACAGCGGTCGTTATTCTGGATAACGGGCTCAGTATGCGCGGCTTTGATTCCGGCACCAGAAAATTCGATCAGGCCCTGGCCAGCTTGAACGATATCCTGTCCGCCTACGCGGCCGGCGATAAAATATTTGTCCTGACCACCGCCGACCGGATGATCATGCCGCTGGATTCGGTGCAAAAAAGCGCACTGGAATGCCGGTATAACGCCCCTGATTTTGCCGAAGCGTGGGGCATTGCTCAAATAGAGATCCGTAAAAATCCCAATTTTATCAAAGAGATCCATGTGATCTCCGATTTCACTTCTCCGCAGCGGGCCTTTTATGACCACTGCCGCACCGATAAGGAAGTGGCCTATTATTTTCACCGGATCGGATCCGGTGCGATCAACAATATCAGTATCGATTCGCTGGCCCTGTCGAATCAGATCATCGAGCAGGATAAAAACGTAGCGGTCACCGCCTTTATCCAAAACCGCAGCCCGTTTTCCCATGAGGATGTCGGGGTGCATATCTACTCCCTGGACAAACGGCTGGCTTATCAGAATATTTCGCTGGAGCCCTTCGAAAAAAAAGCCGTTCCGTTTAAATTCCGGCCGCCGGATGCCGGGTTATGGGCCGGCTATATCGAAATCCCGGAGGACGATCTGACCGAGGACAACCGCTTCTATTTCTCCTTTTATGTGCCGCAAAAAATCGAGGTGCTTTTTGTCGATGACCGCCCATCGGTGTATATCCGCAGCGCGCTTCAGTCCATCGAAGGCACCACCGATATCGCCTTTGTCAATGACCAGTTCGCTTCCTGGGGCCGTCAGATCCTGAGCGGCTTCGACATCATCATGCTTTCCGGCCCGCCCGCCATTGCGCTGCCCATCCGGCAGAGACTGGCGCAGTTTGTCGAAGACGGCGGGGGGCTGATCATCATCCCCGGGGATGAATCTACGACGGAATCGTTGCGCGGGCTTTCCAAAGCATTTAAACCGGTTTTTGACGTGGGGTCCCTTGTCCGGACCGAAAGTCCCGAAAATTTTATCACCCTGCAGCCCCCTGCCCCCGGGGATCCGCTGTTCCGGGATATCTTCCGGAATTCTGATGCCGGTTATGCACTTCCGAAATTTTATCAATATTATCAGCTGCAACCCGGATCCGCTGCCGGGCAGGTATTGCGCTTCCGGAATCTCGATCCGTTTTTTATCAGCGGGTCATATCACGGCGGATTTATCGGCATTTTTGCCGCCTATTTTGACAACCCGTGGACCGATTTTCAGTTTAAAGGGATCTTTGCACCGTTTATTTCACGCCTCATCTACCTGGGGGTCACCCATACCTCCAACCGTGTAACCTGGATAAAAAGCGGTGAAGACATTACGGTGGAGCTGATCTCCTTCTCCGGATCCGCCTTCCAGCTGGCCCCGCCGGATCAGGAAGCCTACCAGATCATACCCGGGCGCAAGGCCAATGCGCTCACCTTTCCGCTTTCCGACCTGATCGATCCGGGCAATTATTACCTGACATCGGAAGAAAAAAATGTGCATATCATTTCGGTAAATGTGGAAAATGCCGTTCCGGCCGGCCCGGATGACGGCCCCGCCGCCGTAGCTTCGGAACATATCCACCAGATCGATGCCGATACGCCGCTGGCGGCGCAGCTGGACCAGTTCCGGCGGGGGATCGAACTGACCCCGCTGTTTTTTATTTTTGCCATTCTGTTATTTTTAGTGGAATTAATACTTGTGAAACTGATCGAGGGAAAAAAAGGATCGGCCGTTGCCCATGCCCGAGCGTGATTATATTCTGACCCAACCCGAAGCCGAGCGCTGTGTCCTGGTGGGACTGGCGCGGGCAAACGCAGCTTCCGCCAATGTTCTGGACAACCTGGACGAGCTGGCCGCCCTGGCCGAGACGGCCGGTGCCCGGGTGGTCGAGCGTTTTGTTCAGAACAAATCCAGGCCCGATCCTTCATTTTTTATCGGGCGCGGCAAGGTGGAGCAGATCCAGCTGTTTGTTGATGAGCACGATATCGATCTGCTGGTTTTTGACGATGAACTGACCCCGGGGCAGATCAAAAACATCGAAGAAATGATCCCGGTCAAAGTGATCGACCGCACCGCGCTTATTCTGGATATTTTTGCGGCGCACGCCAAATCGCGCGAGTCCAAGACGCAGGTGGAGCTGGCGCAGCTGCAATTATCTGCTGCCCCGTCTGACCGGGCACTGGTCGCATCTTTCGCGGCAGGTCGGCGGCATCGGGACCAAGGGTCCCGGTGAGACCCAGCTGGAGACCGACCGGCGTCTGGTGCGCAACCGGATCGCAAAGTTGAACATCGAGTCTGGACCGGATTGACCGGCAGCGGGAAGTACAGCGCCGGAAGGCCCGGGGATTGGTCCGGGTGGCTCTTGTGGGGTACACCAACGCCGGCAAATCGACGCTGATGAACACGCTGACCAAAGCGGACGCCTATGTGGAGAACAAGCTCTTTGCCACATTGGACACCACTGTCAGGCGGTTGTATCTGGACGGCGGGCAGATCGTTTTATTGTCGGACACGGTGGGATTTATCCGCAAGTTGCCGCATCATCTGGTGGCATCGTTTCAATCGACTCTGGCGCAGACCAGGGAGGCGGACATCATTATTCACGTGGTGGACATCAGCCACCCGTTATTTGAGGAGCACATTGGTGTGGTTGGTGAGATATTGCGGGATCTGGGGCTTGGGGAAAAGCCGGTATTACTGGTTTTCAACAAAGTAGACCGGATAGCGGACACCAACCTGTTAACGGTGGTGGGCACGCGTTACAGTGATGCGCTGTTTATATCCGCCCGGAAATCCATTCGGATCGAGGCGATTCGCCGGCGATTGGCGCAGCTGACCGGGTCGGCGCAAACCGGAACATAGGCCGGCTTGCAGACAAAAAATCATCTCCTTTATGTAAATGATTTCAGATCTATCCGGCGGCCGGTATTATTCCGCGTCGTTTTCTTTTGCGGCCAGGTTTTTCTGCTGATCCGGCTGATCGGGCATGGGCACGATGGCGCTTGAATACATTTTATCACCGGCCATGGCTTTTATTTTGGTCTGGATCGAATCCGATGCCGACGCCATGATCGAAAGCACGACGACACCGACAAAAAATATACTCAGGAACTTTTTCATGATTTTATCCTCAATTCTCATATTCGGTACAGGTGGTATGCAATTAATCTCTCGGCGGCACGGGCGGTAATTTTACCGGGGCACCTGCAATATCTTTATTATTAAAATCATACCATTCATTTGCGTTACTGAGTACACTTGAGACAATCGATATAAGTAAAATTAATCCAAATACAACAGCAATGATCTTCTTCATAGAAACCTCCTTAAGGAATATTAAAAGTGGAATTTTATTAAATTTATATCTTTAATAACTTCAATAGATATTTAATTATCATAATCATCTTAGCTTTGCCCAGATGACTGCTCACTTAATAATAGTTTTACAATAATATTTTTTTGCGGAATATATCTTTAGGGGAAAAGAACATTATACATTACTGAATAATTTAAACTTTATCCCCAAGCCCATTATGATCTTAAATATATATTAAGATTATTTAAAATAAAAGAAATATCTTAAAATTTTTAAACATGAATTGCCTAGCATTAAATGTAACCATGGCAACTCCAAAATTATATCTTTGAATCATAATTTATATAATTTATTTACCTTTTTAACTAATAAAAAATATTCAAAGAGGAATAGAGACAATTTAAAAAAATTCTCTTTGATCTGTAGTATATAAAAAATACACAATTATATTTAAGCATTACTTTTATTAAAGATATTAGTTGTTATAGTCATATTAGTACGATATTTTAATACCTCCCTCCCTTGGGTATTTCTTGAAAGTGGAAATTTCCTAAATCTCCCATTCTCTGTCAAACGGAAAATGAATTTCCCCAAAAAATGGAATTGAAAATTCCCCAGTTTAGGTAAAAAAATTATTGTTTATGTTTTTCAAAGAGTCCCATTTTCTTTCTTCATCGCCAACCGGTATGAGTGTCCGTTTATCTTGATCGTCTTTGAATAATGGATCAACCGGTCCAATATAGCCGAGGCAATACCTTCATCAGGGAACAGGTCTCCCCAGTCAATATAGTTCTTATTACTGGTCAGTATAATTGATCCTTTCTCATAGCGTGAGGAGACCAACTGAAAGAACAGATTGGCATCATTGCGATCCAACGGCAGATAGCCCAGTTCATCGATGATCAAAAGATGCGGTTTGTCATAGGTTAACAGTTTACGCCGCAGACGGTTCTGTTCTTCGGCTTTACGGAGCGTTTCCAGCAGATTCTGAAAGGTGGTAAAATAACAGGTATAACCACCCTGGCAGGCCGCCACTCCCAGTGCGATGGCCAGATGAGTTTTGCCAACACCGGATGGTCCGATCAGGATAATGTTTTCTTTTTCCTGTATAAAGGATCAGACTGAAAAGAGAAAGCACGCCTGTTTATCTAAGATCCGGCTGAAAGAGAAATCGAAGCCGTCGATGGTTTTAATCACCGGGAACTTGGCCAGTTTCAGACGCATGTGGATCGCCCGTTCCTGCCGGAAATTAAGTTCTTCTGCAAGGATGATATGCAACTGTTCCTTGAATGATTTTGCGCCAAAATCCTTACCTTCGATCAGGGCATCCAGCCGGCGCTCCAGTTGCAGCAGATCCAGTTTTCGCAATGTATCGCTTAACCGTTCATCAAGCAGTTGAACTGTTGGACATCAAATTGCTCCATTAAACTGATTTGTTCATATAATTCCAACGGATGATTACTGTTTTTATTTTGCTGTTGTTGCTGATAGAATAGTTTCTTATCACCACGCCATACCTTCCACAGATCGTGCCGATGGGATCGTTTGATCACATACTGATCGGGCGAGTCGGTGCGATGCTGGGTGATACAACTTATCCAGAAAGTAAACATCAATCCTTTCCATCGGCGGCCGGTATTTAACACTTACCGATTTGCCGATATAAATTGGCGGCACCGAGTACCGCTGGGCATGGAAGGAAAACGTGGCATCATTGAATACCTTGCGAGTTTCCAGATAATAGAGATCATAAAGCGCAAACTGTTTAATATCCGGCAGTTTTCTTGCGGCAGCCGTTTAAAGGGGATCTCCTGAGTGGTTGAATGAACTTTCTGGTTGATCTTCGTTCAGCCATTCCTTTTTCCGCTGGTTCAAGACAAAAATATTGTTGGTATCCTGGATCGTAAGAAAATTCTGTTTGACAAACTTGACCGTATTTTCCACTTTTCCTTTGGTCTCAGGACGATAGGGGCGGCATAACCATGACTGTAAAGTTATAATGAGTGCAAAATCCAATAAACGGTTATTGATCGTTACATCTTTTATGCCCGGTTTTAAAACCACGCAGCGATTCTGGTCATAGAGGATCTCTTCAGGAACCCCGCCGAAATAATCAAAGGCCAGAATATGCCCCAAGCATAAAATGATACATATCAGCACGAGGGGTAAAATGTGTAAACGGGTCCGGCTAAAGATAAAGTCATGCAAAAAATATATACTTTACGGACGAGACCGCTTAATATTATTTTTGTTTCTTCTCACCCCAGTCCACCTGGGCCTGTTTGCCCGGTGCGGTTTCGATAGCGGATGATGACTTTTGGAAAATGTTCGCTCGCGGTACTGTTGCAGCCATTTCCGGAGCAGCGATATGGAACCTGAATAGCCGCGTTTTACCAGTTGCTCATAGATTACCGTCGCTCGGCGGAAATTCCTGATGTTGATTCTTTAGTCAGTGACATGATCTATGGTTTGTAACGGTTCTAATTATCGATTCTTTCGCTGGGCGGTATTTTACTGTCGGTTTCTGGCTTTTGCCCATATTCAAATACTTTACGAATCGTCTTGCGGTCCCGACCGGTAATCCGGCTGATTGAAGAGATACTGTATCCCGTTTCCTTTAATCGAAGAATATTCATAAATTTCTCAAGTGTTACCATAGAAGATCGCCCTTATATTCGTTGCCCAAACGAAATGAAAGGGTGATTCTTCTATGTTTCTATCTTAACTGGGAATTTTTATTTTCCGTTTTCTGGGGAATTTACCTTTATGTCAGATGGCATCTACTAGAGTAATTTAATATTTTACTCAAAATAGTGGAGGCCAAGAACATGAATACAAGTTACGCCGTACAAAAGAACCGTTGCAAAGATAGAATTTCTCAAAAGACTTTAGATACGACATTCCTTCGTCAGCTTGAAAAAGGTGTAAATTGTCCGCCATTTGTTTCCAATGAAATATTAGAAACAGCTAAACGAATCTACCAGTTGGATGACTGCCGGGGAATGGAGAAAATGAAACCCGGGCAAATGAAAGTGGTAGGTATAATAGCATCAGAACCAGCCGGCAAAAGATTAAGCGAATGTCAGACAAAGGAATGTTTAATCACCTTTTTTAACGGTCCGGAAGATAATGAAATCAGGTTTAAATTCGGTACCTCCGGATTGAGACGAGCAAAATTACTGAGAATCGCTACAGAGGCCTGGGAACAGGGAATTCTGCTCAGCCATGAGGACTTAGCATTCAACATACTACATTGCAGCCAGCGGACCATAGCCCGGGATATCAAGCATTTTAGGGAAGATAATTTAGTTGTTCCAACCCGGGGGCAACAGTTGGATATAGGACCGGGTTTATCCCACAAAGTAATGGCCGTAGAGCGATTGATTCAGGGCCAGAGCGAAGTCGAAATTGCGCGAAGAATCTTTCATAGCCTCTCCGCGATTGAACGCTATACCGTTACCTTTGTTCGAGTCGCTTTATTGACGCAAAAAGGATTTGGAATTGAAGATATCGCCTTTGTGGTTCAAATATCAACAAGACTGGTTGAACAATATCAAAACCTCTATAAGAAATATCAGGCCGTACTGAAACATAACCAACGCTTCCAGATACTTTTTGAGCAAACACAAGATATAGATCATTTTGCTCTATCCTTCCTGAAAAAAAAACAGGGGAGGAACGGCGAATGAGCGGATATTATTATCAGCAACCAAAAAAAGAAAAGTTATATCGGCCTATCCAACAAAAGACCCTTCATCAGGCTTTAGTAAACTTCTTTCGCAAGGAAGTTCCCCAAATAGGTGGTGAAATGATTATTGAACTGGTGGCCCGTCAAGTTGATCAATTAGTGACTGCTTATTGCCCGAAAACAGAACATATTACCATGGGACAGATGTTATGGTTTGCGATCGATGAGGGAGAGAAGGCCTCCTATGGCAAATCAATGTCCCAAACAAGAATAAAACCGGTGATCTTAACTCTGATCCATCCTTCTGATATAGAGGCACGCAGGAAAGGGGTGCCTCTTAAATTCCTGCAGAAAAGTTTGATTGCCAGACTTTATAAAGAAACAAAAGAACAAGGGGCTGTCCTCGCAGAAACGGATGTAAGTATAATCAGATTTGCCAGCCTGAACACCATTGAACATCAAACCTTAGCCTACGAAAAAGAATTTAATGTCATTCTCCCACGCCGGGGTACTATTCATGACATGGGTCGGTCTTTAACTCATAAAAAAGAGATCTGCAAAAAAAAAAACTGGAATTAAAATCTATTTCTCAAATTGCACGCGAAACAAACCATACCCCGGAATCAGTTAGTCGCTATACGACAGATCTGGAACGTATTAAATTTTGCCTGGCAAAAAAACTGTCGATTAATGATATTTCTTTTGTTACTAAATTAAGCCCTGGCTTGGTAATTGAGTATTTAAATATTATCGATTTGATTAAACAAAAAGAAATAGAGAAAAAGGAACTGGAAGATTCATTACCATTTTGATAAGTTACAGTCATTCGACTTATTTGTTTATGCCAGATGACATTATTTAACATTACGCGTTACATGAAAAATAATATCCTCTGAATATATCGGAGAACAAATAGGACAAGAATTTAATAAACATTTTAAGAATCCGGCTCCTCAAAATCAGGTAAATCGATATCAATATATATTAAAAAATACATATTTGAGACAATTAATTTGAAAATGAGATTTACAAAACCGTAAATTTGTCAAGAAATGTTTAATTATTTACTAAACGAAATACTAAAAATAGGTAGGATAAAAAAACCTGATTCAATATTTGGATAGATTTGTGAGTATTCTTAGATATCAATTATTAGAATTTGCTATATTAAAGATATTATATTTATCTAGTTCAAAACTTCTTTAATCTTTCCCGCTAATTTGTTTAGATTATAAGGTTTTTCCAAATAATCTGAAATCCCAAGTTCTTTCAAGTAATTTTTCTTTTCTATTTCTCCTGCACCAGATGATATAATTACTTTAATTCCCGAATTAATCATTTTCAAATTTTGAAAACAAGTTGTGCCACTCATTTCAGGCATTATTAAATCTAAGATAACTAAATCAATTATTGCAACATGTTGTTTATATATTTTTAAAGCTTGCGAGCCACTATTAGCTGCTAGTACATTAAAACCCAGAGACTTCAACATATCAGAAACAATATCGACAATAATCCTTTCGTCATCAATCACCAAGACCGTTCGATTATTTCCAATTTTTTGAACTTGTAATTCAGATTTTTGTTCATTTTCATTAATATCATTTGCTGGAAAATATATTGTAAAAGTGGTACCCGCTTCAGGAATGCTTTCAACATCAATAATACCTCTTATGCTTTTTACAATTCCATACACCATTGAAAGTCCAAGTCCAGTTCCTTGTCCAGGATCTTTCGTTGTAAAAAAGGGATCAAAAATATACTTTAAATCTTCAGGATTTATTCCTTGTCCAGTATCTTTAACTTCAAACTTAACATACTTGCTATGCGGGATTACCTGATTATAATTTTTAGTTTTTACTTCGTCAAATTTAAAATTTTTCGCAGAAAATATAATTTTTCCTTTGTCCTTTATGGCATCTTTAGCATTTATCGCAAGATTCATAATTATCTGCTGCATACTAGTGTAATCAATTCTAACCATTAATAAATCATTATCTATTTCATTAATGAGTTCAATTTTACGATCAAACAATCGTTTTAGTATTTCTAAAGTTTCTCCTATGGCTTTTGAAATATTAATATACTTTATATCAACTTTATTATCTTCACGTGCAAAGTTTAGCAATTTTTTTACAATTTCAGACTGCTCTATTGGCAGATATTTCTATGGATTTCAGCTCGTGAATGATTTGGATTATTTTCAGAAGTGGTTAATTTTATCAATTCAGCATTAGGTATAATACCAGTAAGGATATTATTAAACTCATGAGCAACTCCACTAGCAAGCATTCCAATACTTTCCATTTTTTGCGCTTGCATTAATTGTTGCTGCACTTTTTTTAAATAAGTCATATCTTTTATTAAAATAGACATTCCAATGTTATTGCCGCCGAGGTCTTTAATTTTTGTTACACTTATAATAGAAGGAAAGCGAACATTTTGACAATTATATAACTCAAGCTCATAATCCTTGAGAAAATCATTCGTCTCCAGATGTTTTAAAATAAAATTATATTGTTCACTATCTTTTAAAATATTTGAAAAAAAGTTGAGATTTGAGTCACCGTTAAAACCAATTAAATCTGCAGCGGCCCGGTTAAAATATACAAATTCACCGTCAAGCGTGATAGTACAGAAACCATCTTTTAAATCCTCGATAATATTCACCAATCGGTGATTTTTATCTGATTTTTTTTTCTGAATCATCATGTTTTACTTTTCCTGAAAAAAATTCCGACCGCATCATACCATCTTTTGTGCCAAGTGATTATGGCAAGGGTAATTGAAACAATTACAGCAATAATTAAAAACAGCACATTTAGTTTGATAAAAATAATAAATTTGTTAAAGAATAATAAATAAGCACCAAGAAAAATGAAAATCGCAGTAAATATTAATATTGTTCTACGGTTGAGATTTGAGTAAAATTCTATAAAAAAACTTTTTCTTGGTTTATTAACCACACCCTTCAGCAACTCATAATTTTCTATATATTTTTCATTAACCTTTGATTCCGGACTCAATAGATAGATCAATCTTAGTAAAAGTAGTGCTGCAACTAAAATATAGAGAAGTATCATAAAAAACTGAGAAAAATGGTGAAAAATTAAATCATTCTGATAACTAAATGAATGAAAAATTTCAAGTCCTATAATAATTGTATATACAGATAATATGCTTGATAGATATTCCGACAAAATAACCTTTGTTTGTGTATATTGATGCCAAAAGATTATCAGGAGAGCGAAATTAAGTATTTGCAGATTATAGTCTCTAGTAAATAACGGAATATAAGATTCGAGATATTCATGAGTAACAAATATGGGGACATAATTTATGCTACTTATGATTAATGCAGATAAGATGGCATAGAAGGTTATTTTCTTTTTATTTTTATTCGGTTTGATAGACCAGTAAAATATATATATAGTAAAAAAAAATCTATATGTTATGGAAAATATATCTATTATATGATAATTTAGATAATTGAAGTAAATAGAAAAATTGGAAGAAAGAAGAAACAATATTGTATAAGGTGTCATTATAGTTGACCATATACCAATTATAATTAGAATTGATCGATTAACAAAACTATATTTCAGATTTAACCAGCATAAAAGAGTAATTAGAAAGAAAATATTTATATTTGCTAAATATATAAATTCTTGGTCCTCATGAGGTACAAAGATCATTGTTATTTTTAAAATTAAAATGAATAAAATCTCAGAAGATATAATAAATATAAATACCTTTATTAAAGAATTATTCAGAATAAAGGATAGTGGTGTGTTTTTTTTATTGTTAATGCTAGACATACCTTAGTTCAATTTAAAGTTTTTATTAAAAAATCTTTGATCTTTGATTTGTTTATTCTTTCCTGTTTCATAGAATCCCGGTGCCTTACTGTTATCGTATCATCTTCCAGCGTCTGGGAATCCACCGTCAGGCAGAAGGGCGTGCCTGCCTCGTCCATCCGCCGGTAACGACGGCCGATGGAGCCGGCCTCGTCATAAAACACCCGGTACGAACCCCGCAGATCATCCAAAATCCGATGCGCAATCTCGGGCATCCCGTCCCGCTTTACCAGCGGAAATACCGCCACCTTGACCGGCGCTACCGCCGGCGCAAAACGCAATACCGTCCGCTCTTCCTCCTCCGCATAGGCGTCGATCAGGACCGTCAATAAAGTCCGGTCACAACCCACCGAGGTCTCGATGATGTACGGCAGATATTTTTCCTTGCGGGCGTCGTCGAAATAGCGCAGATCACTCCCGGAATACTCCTGGTGCCGACCCAGATCAAAATCGGTCCGGTTGTGGATCCCCTCGATCTCCTGCCAGCCGAACGGAAATTCGTACTCGATGTCAAAGGCCTTCTTGGCATAATGGGCCAGCTCGCCCCGGTCGTGCTCATGATAGCGCAATTTTTCCTCCCTGATGCCCAACCGGTGAAACCACTTCAAGCGCTCTTCCTTCCAGTAGCCGAACCATTGCTCGTCTTCCTCCGGATGTACAAAAAACTGCATCTCCATCTGCTCAAACTCACGGGTCCGGAAAATAAAATTGCCGGGGGTGATCTCGTTCCGGAAAGCCTTGCCGATCTGGGCTATCCCGAACGGCAACCGCCGCCGGGCGGCCTCGCGCACATTGTGAAAATTGACGTAAATCCCCTGCGCCGTCTCCGGCCGCATATAGACCACACTGAGCTTCATTTTCGACCGGTCCCATGAAGGTCTTGAACATTAAATTAAAATTCCGCGGCTCGGTCAGACTCCCCGCCGCAATTGGGACACACCTGCGCCCCCTCGATTTTGTCCAAACGGTACCGGTTCTTGCACTTTTTGCAGTCCACCAGCGGATCGGAAAACCCCTCCACATGACCGGAAGCCTCCCACACCCGCGGATGCATCAGAATGCTGGCGTCAATCCCTTCCATATCACTCCGCTCGTAGATCATCGCCTTCCACCAGAGATCCTTGATGTTCTTCTTCAGCTCGATCCCCAGCGGACCGTAATCGTAACAACTGTTTATCCCGCCGTAGATCTCGCTGCTCTGAAAGATAAAACCGCGCCGTTTGCTCAACGAAACCAGCTTATCCATGATGCCGTTGTCCGTCACCTTCGCCATGTATGCTCCTGAATGTTATTTTTTTTTTTAACCTGAAAAATATTAATATCTGCCAAAATGTCATTCTGAACTTGTTTCAGAATCCCTTAAATAGACCATGAAATAAACCTGGCCCGACGTCAGGTCAATGATTTTCATTTAATGTATAATAATTCAACGCGTGCAACTCCAGTTTCTCGCTGGTGTGAAAACGTAAATACCCCAGCAGAAACCCGGTGATCATCCCGTCGTCAATGTCCGGGTCCGGCACCGTGCCGACTTTTTTGTAATGGGTCCCCTGCAGACCGGCCAGATAGCCGCATACCCCCGCCGGCAGCTGAAAGCCCTCCTCCCCGGCATCCGCACAGCCGGCGCAGACCACCGCACCGGACCCGAATGAAAAATGGACCCGCTCCTCCTGCACCGTTTTATGGCATATCCGGCAGGCGGTGAATTCCGGCCTGAAGCCCAGATAGGAGGTCAGCTTCAGCATAAAATACCAGAAAAAGGTCTTCGCCTTTCCGCCTGCTTCCATCTCGCCCAGCAGGTAGATCACAAAATCATAAAATTCGGCCGCCGGCTCCGGGTCTTTAAAAAAAGTATTTAAAATTTCCAGGATACCCAGCGCATACCCCGTTTTTACCAGATCGGTTTTGATCCCCGCAAAGGAGGTTTCCAGATCCGCCTTGCCCAGCAGCTGCAGTTCCCTTTTATCGGAAAAATGGATCACCGCTTCGATCAGGTTCAGGGCCTCGAGAATCCCCACATAGGGGCTTTTGGGACGGTTCGACCCCTTCGCGATCACGTCGAGCCGGCCGTGCTCCCGGCAAAACAGCGTGATGATCTTGCTGCTGTCCCGCCAATCCATGGTTTTTGTGATCAGGGCCGGTGTTTTTAAAGTAGCCATTTACATATAAACAGGAATGGTTGATGTAATGATGATCAGATATATCAACAAACCGAGAATGTCATTAAAGGTGGTGATAAACGGTCCCGAAGCCAGCGCCGGATCGATATCGGCCCGTTTTAAAATAAACGGGATCAACCCGCCGAACAGGGTGGCCTGGATGATCACCACGTTCAACGCGATGCCGACCATCACACCCATCGTATAATTCTGCAGCCAGACACCGATCACGACCGTCATCAGACAGGCAAAAATAAACCCGATAAAGATCGATACGCGCAATTCACGGAAAAACCGGCGCCAGGTGTTGTCCATCGATATTTCACCCGTGGCCAGACCGCGGATCACGATGATCGAAGACTGGATGCCGCTGTTTCCGCCCATCGCCATAATGACCGGCATAAAAAACGTCAGCGCGATAATATGCGTCAGCGTGGTTTCAAAACGCTGGATCACCAGCGCGGCCACAATCTGCCCGACAAAGGCGATCAGCAGCCACGGCAGCCGGAACCAGGAAACTTTCAGAAAGGATTCCTCCTGCAGTTCCTCGTCGTTCGCCCCGGCAAACAGGGATATATCCTCGGAGGCCTCCGCATCCAGAACATCGACAATATCGTCGATCGTGATCTGCCCGACCAGCTCATTTTTCGTGTTGACCACCGGTACCACCACCAGATCATATTTCCGGAACATGATCGCGATGTCCTCCTGATCCATATGGGTCTCCACGGATTTGATATCGCTGTTCATCACCGTCAGGATCTTTTCCTTGCCCTTCGCCAGCACCAGATCGGTGAGCGAGACGTTGCCCAGCAGCACATTGCGCTCATCAACCACCCAGACGGTGTGAATCGTGACAAATTTATCCTTGACTTTCCGGATGGCCCGGATCGCCTCCTTCACGCTGATCTGCGCCGTGACCGCAAGATACTCAAGCGCCATGATCCCGCCGGCCGTATCCTCTTCATAGAGGAGCAATTCCTTGACGTCCTCAGATACTTCGTCCGGGATCTGGTCGAGCACCTTGTCCGCCAGTTCATCGGGCAGATCCGAGATCAGATCCGCCGCATCATCGGATTCCATCCGGTCAACGATATCCGATATTTTGGATTCCGATATATCCTGCATCAGCTGCTCAACCAGCGGCGTATCCACCTCTGCGATCACCGCGCCTGCCTTGTCGGTCGGCAGAATGCCGAACAGGTATTTACGATCCTCTTTCCTGAGAACGGTCAGAATGCTGGCGATATCGGCCGGATGAATATCGATCAGAATATTGAGCAGAGCCCCCTGATTCTGCTTGTCGATCAGATCGCGGATATCACTAACGATTTCTCCCAGATCACTTTCAGACTATATAACGCATCGCCCTCTTTCAGTTGGACAAACCGGATACTTCGTTTGCCAGCTCTTTAAATTCAGCCGGAGATAATTCCTCCGGACGGCAGTTTAAATCGATCGATTCAATTTTACCGGTAAGCGCATCTCCGATGATCCGCTCCAGGCTGTTCCTGATCTTTTTCCGGCGGGTTTGAAAGGTGCCCCTGACCAGTTTTACAAACAGGGCCTCATCCAGAATATCCCCCTGCACGACGTCAAAATCGATCAGGATGACACTCGAATCCACCTTTGGCACCGGCCGGAAATGCTCCCGGCCGATGTCGAACAACTTTTTTGCATGCCCTTTGGTCGCCAGAAAAACCGATGTGATGCCGTAATCTTTCGAGCCGCAGCCCGCGGTCAGACGATCGGCAACCTCTTTCTGCACCATCAGCACCACGCGCGAGATGTACCGGTAGTTTTCCAGCAGTTTAAATAAAATCGGTGAGGTGATATGATACGGTATATTGCCCACCACCCTGACCTGTTTAGCCGGATCACCCCAGTGCCGCCGGAAATCATAGTCCAGAAAATCCTGCCGTATCACCTCCAGACCGGGCAGATGGCCGTAGTTTTTCTTTAAACCGTCCGACCAGCGCGGATCGATCTCGATGATATGGGCCTGCCGGTAGGCCTGATCCCCGATATATTTGGTCAGGATACCGGCCCCCGCGCCGATTTCAAGGATGATATCATCCGGCCCGGAATCCAGCGCCCGGACGATCTTTCCGGCATAGGCGAAATTCTGTAAAAAATTCTGGCCGTATTTTTTTAAAAGTTTCATTTTAGTTTGAGCTGGAACAGATTTTTGGCATTCTCCCCGGTGATATGCGCCAGTTCTTCGGTTGATATCCCTTTGACCTGGGCAATTTTCTCGGCCGAAAATTTTATATAGGCCGGTTCATTGCGCTTGCCGCGGAAGGGGACCGGCGCCAGAAACGGACTGTCGGTCTCCAGCAGCAGACTGCGCCGCCGGCATCCGGTCAATCAGCCGGAAATAGTTTGCGTTTTTAAAGGTGACCACACCCGTAAACGAAATATACACATGATGCGCCAGCACCGATTCCATAAACGCCACATCACCGGAAAAGGAGTGCATCACCGCGCCGGTCTTGAACCCCTTCTCTTCGATCAGTATTTTTAAAACATCTTCATGGGCATCACGATTGTGGATAATCACCGGGAGATGCAGTTCCTGGGCCAGCCGGAGCTGCTCCCGGAAAAATACCTGTTGTTTTTCCTTGTCGGAAACCGAATGATAATAGTCCAGCCCGATCTCTCCGATGGCGACGACTTTTGGGGCCGATGCCAGTTTTTTTATCTCATCCAGGACAGTCAATTCATACTTCCCGCAATCATTGGGATGGATGCCTACGGCCGCGTATACGATGGCAAACTTATCGGCCAGTTTTATACAGGCCTCCGAGTTGCCGGCATCCGTGCCGATCGAAATGATCGCCGATACCTGGTTCTTGATGGCGCGCTGGACCACTTTTTCGCGGTCCTCGTCATACTGATCAAAATATAAATGTGCATGTGTATCAATAAACATAAATTTCGCTTCCGAATTATGATTGGTCTGTTCTGTTCATAAACCACCTTGTGTACGATCAGCTATGTGAAAATTTAAATGTATTGTCTTAACCATGTGTTTACGCTTTTTGTCTGAATAGCAATCCAGCTAATTGAATCAATAAACCATGTCATGCTGTCCCGAGAAGGGATCTGCGATAAGAATCTTCCTGGTTTTTAGTCTGGTTTCGGCAACAAGGAAGATGCTTACAGCATGACAATTAATATTTCTTTATATGTAAACACGTATTCAGGACAGAGTAATTTAAATACACTCCGGGTCCTCTGTGGTTATTTCTTTGAGTCGACTGATTTTCGCGCCTGATTGCAGGTCATCCGTGATCGTCAGCAGACCCAGTTTATCGCCGTCTCTGGCGGCCAGAAGCATTCCCTGCGATTTTTCCCCGCGGATCTCTGCCGGCGCCAGATTGGCGACGACCACGATCTTACGCCCGACCAGGCTCCGGGGTTCATAATGGGCCGCGATCCCGGCGATGATCTGCCGGGTTTCGGAGCCGATCCCGATGGTCAGTTTCATCAGCATATCGGTTTTTTCGATCCGCTCGGCGGATTTTATCTCGGCGATCCGCAGGTCCATTTTCTTAAAATCGTCGATGGTCACAAGATCGTTCGCTGCCGGTTTAGCCGGTGCGGATTCGGGTGTGGTCCGGGACCGGTCCAGTCTGGCCGTCTCCGCATCGATGGCCTCATCCTCGATTTTCCGGAACAGGATATCCTGCGATCCGAGTTTGTGTCCCGCCGGCAGTCCCAATTGACCGGCGCTGTTCCAGTATCCGCCGGTTTTTTCCGGCGCCAGGCCGAGCATTTCGCGGATTTTCACCGCGGAAAAAGGGATCACGGGCTCGGAAAGTATCGCCAGACTCCGGATCGTTTCCAGGCAGAGATAGATCGTATTGGCACAGGAACTCCGATCCGATTTGATCTGCTCCCAGGGCTGCTTATCGTTAAAATACTTATTGGCAAAACGGGCAATATCCATGATTTCCCGCGTGGCTTTGCGCAGCTGGTAATGATCGATATGCCGGCCGATTTTCTCGGGTGCCTTTTCCAGCAGCCGGACCAGCTTATTATCGAGCGCATCGAAGGATGACTTTTCGGGTACGCTCCCGTTGAAATTCTTGTGAGCAAAGGTCAGGGTCCGGTTGATAAAATTGCCCAGAATATCGGCCAGTTCGTTATTATGTTTAGCCTGGAAATCCTTCCATGAAAAATCGGCATCTTTTGTTTCGGGCAGATTCGCCGCCAGACAATATCTGAGCGAGTCGGGATCGAATTTCAGCAGATATTCATCGAGCCAGACCGCATAATTCCGGCTCGTGGAAAGTTTATCGCCCTCGAGATTCAAAAATTCGTTGGCCGGCACATTATCGGGCAGTACAAAATCGCCGTGCGCCGATAACATGGCCGGAAAGATCAGACAGTGAAAGACGATATTGTCCTTTCCGATAAAATGAATAAGACGCGTGTCCTGATCCTGCCAGTAGAGCTTCCATTTATCCGCGTCCCCCTGCTCAGTGGCCCACTCCTTTGTGGCCGAGATATAACCGATCGGTGCATCAAACCAGACATAGAGCACTTTACCCGCCACATCGACATTGGCCTTTTCGGCCACCGATTGCGGGACCGGCACCCCCCAGGGAAGGTCGCGCGTCACCGCACGGTCTTTCAGCCCCTGTTCAAACCAGCTGCGGATCTGCCCGAGGACATTGGTTTTCCATTCCGGATGGGTATCCACCCATGTTGTCAGGTCCTTCTGAAATTTTTCCAGCGGCAGGTACCAGTGTACCGATTCCCGCAGCACCGGGGTTGCATTGGTGATCACGCTTCTGGGTTCGATCAGCTCGGTCGGGCTCAGCGACGTACCGCATTTTTCGCACTGGTCACCGTAGGCCTCGGAATAGCCGCATGCGGGATTGGGACAGGTCCCCTTGACAAACCGGTCCGCCAGAAAAATGCCCGCCTCCGGGTCGAAGAGCTGCTGCTCCGTTTTGAGCACAAATACATCTTTTTCGGCGAGCGTACTGAAAAAATCCTGACTCGTCTTGTGATGGACGGCCGAGGATGTCCGGCCATAATAATCAAAATGAATCCCGAAGCGGGCAAAACTGGATTTATTCTGTGCATGAAAAAAATCGACCACGTCCTGCGGCGATCTGTTTTCCGAACGGGCACGCAATAAGATCGGCACGCCATGTTCATCGGAACCACTGATAAAAAGTATGTCGTGGCCGCATAACCGGTGATACCGGACAAAGATATCGGCCGGCAGGTAGGCTCCGGCCAGATGCCCCAGGTGGATCGGTCCATTGGCATAGGGCAGGGCGCTGGTAACTAAAATTCGCTTAAACTTTTTCAACCTGATTCCCTTTTGATCTTGAGATAATTATCGAGCCTAAAATTTAAGAATTATGAACAAGCATAACAAGAAATGTATTTTGATCGCGCCGGTATGCTAAAAAAGGTCAGTTTTGGGATTGATGCATAAATCGGTTGATCTGTTTGAGGCTGTACTCCTCATACTCGTCCCCGTCAAAGCGAAGATATACGTTGTCATTGAAGATATCGACCTTGTCCACATAGCCGACCCCGCGATCGGTTTTAACCGCGGCGTCCAGTGGCGGAAATTTTTTGAGCGATAAGGCATAAAACTTCTTCTCATAGAGCAGACAACATTTCAGACGGCTGCATACCCCGCATATTTTTGAGGGGTTCATCGGCAGGTTCTGTTCCTTGGCATCATTGGTGGTGATCGGGGAAAAATTATGCATAAATGTAGCGCAGCATAGTTGCTTGCCGCAGATGCCGAGGCCACCCAGCTTGCGTGCCTCTTCACGCACGCTGATCTGCCTTAACTCGATACGGGTGCGGTATTTGCTGGCAAGGTCCTTGACCAGCTCACGGAAGTCCACACGCTGATCGGAAGTAAAATAAAAGGTCAGTTTATTGGTATCAAACTGGTATTCGACGTCGACCAGTTTCATATTCAGATTTCGCCGCAGGATATATTCCCGGGCAATAAAGAAGGCTTTTGACTCCTCCTCACGATTCCGGTCCATTTTTTCCTGATCGGCTTGCTCCGCCTTTCGCAGGATCGTCTTCGGCTCATCTTTCATATCTTTCAGCATGACCAGGCGACCGACCTGGGTCACCTGCCCCATATCGACCCCTTTTTCAACTTCAACAATGACAAAATCACCGATGGAGAGTTCTAATTCGGCTGAATTTAAGAAATAGCCTTTGCGGCTTCGTTTAAAGGTGGTTTCGACGATTTCCGGGGACATTTTTTACTCCGATCTGATCAGATTTTCCTTGATATTGATCGCAAGGACCGTTAGAACCAGCGGTGCATAAACATTACGATTCAGGTTTGAGATGGCTCTTTCAATTTCATTTATAATCTGCATAAAATCGGAGCGGGCATAAACCCTGGTAAAATTCTGCAGTTCTTTCTGATAAAACAGGTTCACAATTTCTGTCTGCGGCCCCAGGGTATTCAGTGAAATCGCATCCTTAAACCACAACATAAGTAAATTCAGCATTTCCATCAAGTAATTTTTATCACGAGGCTTGGTCACCTGCTCCGTGATCTCATGGATGGCTAAAACATTGGCCGATGCGATCGCTTTCAGATATTCATAAACCAGCTGATGTTTCGGGGTGATATCTTCGTCACAGGATGCAAATACCTTCTTAAGATTTCCTTCCGATAAGCGAATCAGCCGCCTGGTCTCTTCGTTTACTTCCAGGTATCGGGCGACGATCGCCTCGACTTCCGTATAGGACGGCATCGGAAAATAGATCAGCTGACAGCGCGAACGAATGGTGTCGAGCATCGTGTTCAGGGCGGAGGTTGTCAGGATCAGAAGCAGGTTCTCCGGCGGCTCCTCCAGCAACTTCAATAGCGCATTCGCCCCTTCACGCACCATTTTATCCGCATCGGAGATAATGTATATTTTCTTACCCCCTTCGTAAGAGGCATATTTGGCTTCGTTCTTCAATTCCCGGATGCGGTCGATGGGAATAATCGTGCGCGGATCATTATTGATATTTACGAACGGATTTTTTGCCTTTAATTCAATCCGCTTCCTGACCTCCTTATCAAGATCTTTTGGCATCCAGACTTTTCAGTATCGGAAAAACAAACTGGATATCCGGATGATTCAGCCGTGCGGATTTTTGACAGGATGGGCAGATGTTGCACGGGCGGTTTTCCTGATCCGTACAATTTACCGCCCTGGCCAGCTCCAGGGCAACCGCATCCTTACCGGTGCCTTCCGGCCCATAGAACAGGTAGGCATGGGCCAGTTTATTATTGCCCAGACTCTTTGCCAGACGATCCAGCACCTTCTGCTGAAAACCCATATCCTGAAAAAATTGCACCACCAACCCCTAAGTTTGAGCGTGGCTCATATAACCAGCCTGAATAATACACCACAAAGGAAAAAGGCAAAAGGAAAAAGGAAAAAGGAAAAAGCCTGGACAGTTCATGCTCAAATCCGAAAAATTCCTGATCACTATTTAGAGACTTCTGAAAAATGCATTCACAATAAGACAATTGTCACCCTGAATCCTGACCTGTCGTCAGGACAGGTTTATTTCAGGGTCTATTTAAGGGATTCTGAAACAAGTTCAGAATGACATTTTGGCAAATATTATCATTTTTCAGAAGTCTCTAATTCTTAATTCTAATCCCCTCCGTGTGCTCTGTGGTTTGCAAATATATCAGTTTTACTAGATAAAAACCGCAAAGGCCTTATCAACGATCAGTTTTATCAGCCCGTTTCTGAAACGGCTGATCCGTACTCTTGCCAGACCAGCCTGTTTGAGGGCGTGCAGATCGAGCAGGTCTTTTTTGCCCTTCACCAGCCAGGCAAAATCTTCACGCGTCAGCGCACCGGTGACCAGAAGTTTCGCCCATCGTTCAATATCCGCTTTTGTCTCCGCCAGAAAAGTTTCACTTTCTTCGATCGCGACCGCTTTATACTCTTCAAAAAGTTTTAACGCAAGCGCTTTGGCCCCCTCTTTCACCTGCTCGATAAACACATCAAAATTTTCCATATTATTCTCCGATGATCCCGGCATCTTCGGGTTTTATTTTTCCCGCCTCCAGGCCGATGATCAGATCAAAGGCGGGGGCGATCAGACCTTTTTTCGCTTCTTCGATAAATACTTTGTTCAGCCTCTCTTCCGCTTCCCAGCGCGCAAAAAAACCACCGGCCAGGTTCTTCCCGGGGTCGATCAGAATTTCCCATTGCCTGGCCGACAGGTCATTATAGGCCCTTCCTTTTGCATACTCATAGGCTTTCTGCAAATTGATTATCAGGGTTTCCACTTTGCCGGCATGCGCCTCATAGGGCTCTGTCGCCTTATCCATCAGACTCAGTGTTTCAACCTTCAGCGATGTCGCCAGATTGTACGCCCGTTCGCTGAAAAGCGAAATGGACGGATTGCAGGCACTGAGCCAGAGGACGGAGAGTAAAGTGAATACCAAATACGAGCGAAGATTCTTCATACACATACTCCGGGTTGCAGGACGGACCTGACTAGTTCTGTTTCAGCGGTTTCTCGGTGGAGATGACGATCTTGTAAATGCTGTTTTTACGCAGAATATCCATGATGTGAATCACCGTACCGTGTGAGACCGCCTTGTCGGCTCTCAGGATAACACTTTTTTCCGACTCTTCCTTGATCAGATTTACCGTTCGCAGCGCAAGGCTATCCAGGGGCACCTCGTCATCGTTCAGATAGACATGATCATCTTTGTCCACAAAGATCATCACTTTCTGGGCCGTATGGCTCTGGCCGCTGTCGGCGTCCGGAAGGGATAACTCGATGCCGGGCTGCTCCAGAAAGGTGGATGATACGGTAAAAAAAATGATCAGGATAAACAGCACATCGATCAGCGGGGTGATGTTTAACGCGATCTTCTTGGGTGGTTTTTCCAGTAAATTCATGATGATCCTGAAACGTCTTTCTGCATATTATGCAATTTCTGTATCAGAAAATTGCACTGCTTTTCGATATCGAGTACAAAATTTTCCGCTTTATTGGCAAAATAGTTATAAAAAATGAGCACCGGAATACCCACAAACAGACCGGTTACCGTAGTGATCAGTGCTTCCGATATACCCCCGGAAAGCGCTGCCGCCTGGCCGATACCCTGTTCCTTGATCACATTAAACACCTGGATCATGCCCAGGACCGTCCCCAGCAGGCCGAGCAGGGGGGATATCACCGCAATGGTCTCAAGAATACCAAGACCTTTTTCGAGATGGCGTACTTCCTGGCGGCCCTGATCCTCGATCAGCTCCTTGATTTCGACCCGTTCAAGATCGCCGTTATCAAGACCGACACGCACCAGATTGGGTAAAGGGCCGGTGAATTTTGAACAGATATTTCGGGCCAGTTCCACATCTTTTAATGACTTAAAATGTTCGATGACATTTATGATATCCGGAATGATGATTTTGCTGCGTCGCAACGTGATAAAGCGCTCAATAATTATCGCAAGGGCCAGAAACGAGGCAAGCGCCAGCGGATACATCATCAAACCACCTCTTTGAAAAATTTCAAGCATATCAATAATTCCCTTCTCTGAGATTTGGATAGATTAAATGTGCCGTAATGGTCAGTGTTTTTTCCGGGAAGTTATCCGGCAGCGGTTTAAAAGGAAAGATCGACTCAATGGCGTTGATGCTGGACTGTTCCAGCGATTCATGCCCTTTATGTTCAAGGACCTGGTAGTTCACCAGGTTTCCATCCTTGGTGACGGTATAGCGGATGACCGTGTAGCCGTAAATAAGCCCCAGACGATAATAGGCAGCCGGCGCAAACCATACCTGTTGCAGTTTCCGCTTCATGGCGTTGATGTATGGGGCCCATTCCCAGGCATAGGTGCTCAGTGAAAAATTGCCCATCTGATCGGCCGAAAAGTTTTTTTGATCAAATATGTTGTCGGTGGTCTGCCGTTGTTCCCGGGAATTTTCATTGGCACGGCCGGCATCCGGCTCATCCATCGAGAAAAAACTTTCGGTGTTTGCACCGGATTTGTTCAACGCCAGAACATCTTTACTGAATTTTTTATTGGGCAAAAACGGGGAGGATTGCGGCGTCTGGTTTGGCAGCGTCAGGTTTTCATAGGGGATATTGCCCTCCATGGCAGGCTGGAAGCCAAGCAGGTCCCGTAACTCGGGATTCATCGCCCGCGAATTCCTGTCCGACAAAAGGTCCGATTGATCGGGTACCTGCAGGTTTTCATTGATATTTTCGACAATTCGTTTTGGTTTGTTTTCCGGAAAAACAATGGTCACTTCTTCCGGAATCGTCTGCTCATCCTTATTCAAATCGATCTTATAGAGATCGGAATTGAGCAGCAGCAGAACGATGAAATGCAGCAATGCTGATATGACAAAAGCGAGATAATACTTCTGTCTTTCCTGGCTTATTTTTAGTGTTAAGATCTGCATTGGGTCAATTATTTAAACCGGTATAGTCTGTTTTGACGATAAAATCCGGTTAATTTTGTACATATTATATAAAAAATTTAATCGACATCTTCAATTTTTATCAGTAATAGGCTCTGCCCGAGGGGCGTTTGGTCACTTTCAAATCCTGCAGAACCGATTCTTTCACATTGATCTGGAACGAATAATATCCAAAGGACGGTTGCCAGTTAAAGGACATCTCCCAGCAGTGTAAATCGCGATATATAGAGAAACTCTGATAGGTGATATCCCGTTCCACCATATCGACCCTGGCGGTCCAGTTGATCCGCCAGTTCCTGGTCAGTGAAACACTTGCCGTCACCCCAAGATCCAGACGTTCGGTGACATTTGCAATGTTGTTGCGATCGAGACTGTAGTTCAGATTAAAATTCATCCGCCAGGGAATATCCAGTTTTTTTGCCGCTTCTTCATCACTGATCTTCTCAATTTGAACAAATCCGGCCCGATCGATCCCCTCATCGCCGTTCACCTGATCGGATTCCTTTGGCTCTTCTTCTTTGGCTTTTTCCTCCGCCTGCTCAAACATTTTGTTATCCAGGGAAAAGGAAAGACTGCCGGTGAGTCGCTGCAGACGTAAAAGCTGCCCCTTATCCAGCATCAATTTATCGATATTGGAACTACCCGCTGCGTTGCGCTGATAAAAACTGTGCTGAGCCGATAGATTTACGTTGATGCCCTGCAGCGGTGTGGCCCGAAAATTTGTCGTCAACGGCCGCCATTTTAAACTGTCGGCGGCAATATTATAACCCGTACTGAAATTCAGGGTGAACAGATCGATTTTCTCTTCCTTACCCTCGGAGATCATTTTGGCCTGAAAGAGATTGCCGACACTAAACCCCAGTGTCTGCTGACGCCCTCTGCCGGTTCCGCCGAAGGGACTCTTTTTGAATTTATCAACCGGATTTCCGATCTCAACGCCATTGGGATCAAGGATTTCTGTATAGTATCCCCAGGAGGATTCGGAAAAATCCGGCTGGAGCGTGTAGGTAATCTGCGGATCTATCTTATGACGAATAAACTGTAAAGCACCGATATTGGGTTCAAACATACCGTAAACCGTTGTTTTCAATCCCACACTGGCATTGAATGTCCGTTGCGCCGCGAACTGTTTGATCTGTTCTTCCTGAACAACATACTGGGAATCTTCCAGTACGGCCGTGCCGCGGGTAATCTCGTTTACCCAGACCTCCCGGTAATTGACCGATGGGGTTATATTGAAATATTTCAGAACCTTTTGCGGAGAGTTCAGGGCAATCCGGTGTTCGATCCCCTGAGATTCCTCGGTGATAAAGGTATCGATCGTATCTCCTGTGGCTGTTTTTGATCCTTTATTGATCAGATTTCCGTTATAGGAGAAATTTATATCATCATACCAGGATCTTCTGCCCGTAAGCGGGCCGCCGGTAATCGTTTCGACGATTGACGACTGCGAGCGGGTAAAACGCAAACTGGGGGCGGTATAGGTCAGATTTCCCGTGTTCAGGTTTTCGGTCCGGCTGAGGTTCAGCGACATGCTGTTTCTTGTTCCTTTAAAGGTTTTGCTCGCCGTCAGGTTTGAGGTCAGCAGACTGGTTCGTCCGCTCATTGATATCGCTCGATAGTTCCCGAACCAGGAGCTCATCGCTCTGAAACTGCCCGGAGGCGGTAATCTTCAATGTGGGATCCACCGTATGCGAATGGTTTACGCGCAATGCCCAGCGTGTTCTGTCCTGGCCGGTATTGGGGTCCTTCGGATAATAGTATCCTGAAACGGAGCCGTTTAATACATAGCGCAGGGTATAATTGACATTGGCATTATAGGTAAATCCCAGATTGTCATAAAAATCCGCCGTAAACGTGCCATCAAGGTAATCATTGGGGGCCCAGTAATAACCCAGATTTCGCAGAAACCGGCCGCCGTAACCGCTTTCGCCATAGGCCGGTACCAGCAACCCGGAATGCCGGCCGCCTTTATTGGGAAAAACACCAAACGGGATAACCATCAGGGGAATATCCGCGATATAAAAATATACCGGCCGGGCAACGACCTGGTCATCGACCGAAACACGCATATTATCGCTGCGAAAATAAAAATGCGGATTATCGATATACTCACAGGAGGTAAAATAGCCATCCTCCACCAGGAGCGTATTTTTGCTGATCTTATTTATTCTTTCCCCCTTATAATATCCCGGTGGCATTTCCGTTTTACCATAGATGATCTTTCCCCGTTTTGTACCAAAATCATAGGAGAGGGAGTTCCCCTCAATGGGCTCCTGCCCCTTTTCGGTAAACACCGGGGCCCCCCGCAGAACCGGATTTCCGAGAGAATCGGTGGAATCTGCCACCCCTTCCGCATATAAGTAATTTTTTTCCTGGTCAATCATGATCCGCGCTGCTTTAAGGGTCATGTTCTGATATTCGATCCGGGCATTTCCAGAAAGAAAGATCTTATTGCCGACCCGGTTGAACCCCCCTTTGTCCGACCAGTAATAAATGGGTGCGTCCAGAGATTCGGTGGCGGAAGTATCTTCTTTTTGTGCCTGATCGGATAATCTGGTTGAATCAATATTGGTATCGGTAAAAAGCGAATCGGATATACCCCCTTCCTGTGCATGCAGATGCCCCAGGCAGAGAAAGGAAAAAGTGAGTAATATCGGAAATCTTTTATCCATCATCCTTGTGACGGTATTAAAATACGTCTTATTGTACGTTAAGATTCCTGAGAATATCCCAGCGGGCTAGTTTTTATCCTCCAGAAGTATAAAATCAACTTTTCCCTCTTCGAGATTTACCCGGGCGACCTGAATTTTTACCGTATCACCGAGTCGTAAAATACGATTACTGTCTCTACCGGTCAACGTGTATGTTTTTTCGTCATAGATAAAATAATCCTTCAAATCACGGATGTGCACCAACCCCTCCACCAGTGTATCAACCAGTTCAACAAAAACGCCAAAGGACATCACGCCCGAAATAATACCGGTGAATTCTTCTCCGATATGCTTACTGATATATTCATTTTTCTTGAGTCTTATCGATTCACGTTCGGCTTCCACCGCGGTTCTTTCCCGGCGGGATGATTGGTCACAAATGCGCGATAACTGGGCGATATCTGCCATATGCTTTTCCGGGGCTAATGCATGGGCATAACGCCGGAGAAGCCGGTGAACCATCAAATCGGGATATCTTCTGATCGGGGAGGTGAAGTGGGTATAATCCTCGAATCCCAGCCCGAAATGGCCGATATTGTTCGTTGAATAGACGGCTTTCATCATGGAGCGCAGGGCAACTTCTTCAATGACGATTTCTTCGGGAGAACCCTTAATACTCTCCAGTACTTTTTGAAAATAACCGGATGTCACCCTGGCCGGGGGGTTGGTTTCAATACCGATCGCCTTCAGAAATTCGGAAAATTTCGCCATCTTCTCCGGATCGGGTTTTTCATGCACCCGATAAATAAACGGAGGAATCTGATTTCCATCCCCGGTTTTTTTGATGTGTTCGGCAACCGTTTTATTGGCCAGCAGCATAAATTCTTCGATCATCCGGTGGCTGTCAAGCCGGTCTTTTCGGCAGATAGACATGGGAAAACCTTTTGCATCAAGTTCGAAGCTCACTTCCGGGGTTTCAAAATCGATACCCCCTTCGGCAAATCGTTTGGTGGTCAGCTTTTTACTCAACCGCATCATTAAATCCAGCGTCTCCATATGGGGATGATTGTTTTTCTCATCCACAACCTGCTGCGCTTCCTCGTAGGTAAATCTTTTTTTGCTGTTGATCACCGAGGGTTCAATCGTATAGCGAACGACTTTGCCGTCCGGCGTCACTTCCATAATACAGCTGAAGGTCAGTTTGTCCATATTCGGCTGAAGACTGCAGACTTCATTGGAAAGTTTTTCGGGCAGCATCGGGATCACCCGGTCAACCAGATAGACGCTTGTGGCTCGTTCAAACGCCTCCTTGTCCAGCAGAGAATCCGCTTTTACATAGTGACTGACATCGGCGATATGCACGCCGAGTTCATAATTTCCGTTGGGCAATTCATAGAGCGAAACCGCATCATCGAAATCTTTGGCATCCTCCGGATCGATGGTGAAGCATATTTTCTGACGCAGATCAAGACGGTTTTTAAACTCCCGCTCGTCAATCCGGCCCTCAATTTTTTCCGCCTCTAATTCAACCGGTGCGGGAAAATTGATTTGTATCTGAAAAGAATAGGCCACCGATGCGACATCAACACCGGGGTCTCCCGCGTAACCAAGAACTTCAACGATTTCCCCATCCGGGTTGAGATGGTCATTTTGCCATTGACTCAGTTTTACAACAACTTTCTGGCCGTTCTGTGCCGATTTTTGTTTTTCTTTCGGAACAAAGAAATCCCGGTAAATTTTTGGATCGTCGGGAACGACATAGCCGTAATATTCGGTATGGTGAAAGGTGCCCACAAAATAATTCCGCACCCGTTTTATGATCTGGCTGACATACCCGTTCTCGTTTTTCCCGCGCGATTTGGCATACAGTTTGACCTCAACCAGATCAAGATCAAATGCGGTGTTGAGATGATCCCGGCCGATAAAGATATCGGCATTCTGCGTCTCATCATGGACGAACCCGAAGCCACCCCGGTTCATACGCAATTCACCTTCGATAACCCGGTTTTGCATTCGGTGCACCAGCTTTTGTGTACGCTTGGATTTCGTAATCTTGCCCTGTTTTTTCATCAGTTCGAGGGCTTTACGGAACTGATGATATTCCTTTTTAGTTATCTTCAGCTGCTGACTTAATTCCTTGGAACTATAGCCTTCCGGTTCCGATATCAGCAGTTTCAGGATCCTCTCTTCAAATAAATTTGGCTTGTTTTTCTTCATATTTTTCACAATTCCAGTTTTAGTACCCGTTCATGACCATTGAGATCCTTCAGGGTGTAAATGTTTTTATGCGCTACCTCATTTAACAGAGACCGCACCGCATCCGGCTGTGTACCGCTCAGCTCGAGCAGTACATATTTACAACCGGAATACAAACCGATCAATTCAAAGATGCGCCGGTAAAAGGCCATCCCGTCACCTTCGTCGGTTAACGCAATTATCGGTTCATAATCACGTACCTCTTTTGCCAATCCGCCGACCTCGCCCTGGCTGATATAGGGTGGATTTGAGACAATGATATCGATGTCGCCCTTGGCCACCGGCTGATTTTTAAATATATCGTGCGCCAGGAAGGTTATCGACTCCTGGATCTTGTTCAGACAGGCGTTTTCCTGGGCCACCGCCAGCGCCTGCTCGGATATATCGCTGGCGATGACGCGCAATCCCGGCCACATCCGGGCCAGGCTGACGGCCACGCATCCGCTGCCCGTACCGATCTCCCAGACCACCGGGGATTTACCGGTAAATTTTTCCCTGAGCGCCAGTACCGCTTCCACCAGAATTTCGGTTTCCGGACGCGGGATAAGCACCGAAGCATCCACCATAAATGGCATCCCCATGAATTCGGTTTCGCCGGTGAGATACTGCAAAGGTTCATGGTTCGCCCGTCGCCTGACCAGCCCACGGTAATCGGCCAGCTCCTTTTTATCCAGGATACGGTCAAATTTAAGATACAATTGCAGACGATCAAGTTTCAATACATGGGCAAGAAGGCGCTCGGCATTCAGACGGGGATTCTCGATCGCATGATTTTTAAAATAATCACTTGTGGTGTTCAGGATCGTAAGAACGGTCCAGATATTATTTTGGTGGGACATGATCTCTAATAAGGATCAGGCGGATTTTTCGAGCTTTTCCGTTCGATCGGCCTGATGTAATTGTTCAACAAATTCCTCGATATCACCTTCCAGTATTTTATCCAGACGATAGAGGGTTAAATTAATCCGGTGGTCGGTAACACGTCCCTGGGGATAATTATAGGTACGTATTTTTGCACTCCGGTCACCACCGGCAACCATCGTCCGGCGTTGCGAAGAAATCGAATCGTTCTGTTCCTGCTGCGCACGATCCAGCAGCCTTGCTTTCAGCACTTTGAGCGCTTTGGTTTTATTCTTTAACTGCGATTTTTCATCCTGACAGGTGACCACGATGCCGGTCGGCACATGGGTGATCCTGACGGCCGAATCGGTGGTATTGACACTCTGTCCTCCCGGACCGGAAGACCGGTAAACATCCACACGCAGATCGTTTTGATTTATTTCGATATCGACGTCTTCCGCTTCCGGCAGGATGACGACCGAGGCGGCCGAAGTGTGGATACGCCCCTGGGTCTCCGTATCGGGCACGCGCTGAACCCGGTGCACGCCGCTCTCGAATTTCAACTGCCCGTAGGTACCGGTTCCGACAACACTGAAAATAATTTCCTTAAACCCGCCGCGCTCGGAGTGGTTTGAACTGAGATGTTCGATCTTAAATCCCTGAAGCTCACAATACCGGGCGTACATCCGGTACAGATCCCCGGCAAAAATGGCCGCTTCATCGCCGCCGGTCCCGGCGCGGATTTCCACAATGGCATTCTTTTCATCATTGGGATCACGCGGAACAAGCAGGTATTTGAGCTTTCTTCCAGCTCATTGTGCTGGTGGCGCAGATCGTCCAGCTCCTCACGCGCGAATTCGACCAGTTCCGCATCTTCTCCCGATTCGACCACGTTCTCATCATCTTCGATCTGGGCCTGGATGCGCGACAATTTCTCGGCCAAATTCAAAACTTCATACAATTCGCTTTGTTCACGAGCGAGTTTTTTATACGTCTGTTGATTTGAGAGTACTTCGGGTTTGGAAAGTTCGTCGGTAAGAAATTCATTACGCAGGCGTAATTTTTCTATCTTTTTTTCCAGCATAGCATTCCTGTCATCCGGCCATTCCGGCGGGTTCGACAGCCGCAGGCAAAACCAGCTCGTCTTTGTAATCTTCCCCCAGTGCGGCGATCAGCGCCTGGATAGCCACTTCCACCTGATCGTCATCGGGTTCGCGGGTGGTAATGTGCTGCAAGGCGAGCCCCGGATAAATCAGCAGCCGGACCAGCCATTTATCCGCATGCCGGGCCGATGCTTTGATGGCTTCATAACCCAGGCCTCCGATAAACGGGATCAACGGGATATGGGTGATAATTCTGATCAGAAAATTGATGTCACCATAAAAATACATGACCAGGGTATCGAGAATGGCAAAAAACAATAAGGAGATGAGCATAACCATTACCAGAAAACTCGTACCGCAGCGGGGGTGATAGGTCGTATAATGCTGGGTGTTTTCGGGTGACAGGTATATTTTATCCTCGAAGGCAAAGATCGTTTTATGTTCCGCCCCATGATACTGAAACAGGCGTTTGACCTCTTTTAGTTTGGAAATACCCCACACATAGAGCACGAAAAACAGGATTCGGATGATCCCGGCGACCAGATTGAACAGCAGCGCCTCTTTTTCGATATTAAAGATTTCGGTGGTGAGATAAAGCGGCAGGATAAAGAACAGACCGATACCCAGGATCAGGGCCAGTCCTACGGTCAGCACCGCATTGAATGTGGTCATCCCTTTTTTCTTGTTCTTTTTGCTCTCCTTCTCCTCAAGATCTTCCATGGCTTTATCGGCGGACCACTGCAGGGTTTTGATCCCCAGGATCATAACTTCGATAAGGGTGACGGCACCCCGGATGATCGGAATATTCAGAACCTTTTTTCGCTGGATCATAGAAACGAATTCATCTACTTTCACTTCTATTTCACCGCTTTTACGCCTGATGGCAGTTGCAATACGCTTAGGGGAGCGCATCATCACCCCTTCGATTACCGCCTGACCGCCGACGGGCATTATTTTTTCATCATTTTGCTGCGCCATTATTAAAAACATCTCCGTTTGAATATAAAAAATGCGGAATATGCATCAGGCAAGATACATATCCCGCAATCTCTAATATTTCCTGCTTATTACGCTAATTCTTTTTATACTTCTTGAGAAATTTCTCAACCCGGCCGGCAGAGTCAACCAGTTTCTGCTTCCCGGTAAAAAACGGGTGGCAGGCTGAACAAATTTCAACTTTCAGATCGCCCACCGTGGTAAAGGTCTCAAATGTATTGCCACAGGCACAGGTTACGGTTGCCTGTTTATATGCCGGATGGATTTCTTTCTTCATTATGCTGTTCTCCACATTTATACTGAAGCTTTATAATTTACTGATATAAATTGCTCAGTTCAAGCATTTAGAACTATTCGGGATGGGGATTCATTCCCGCGGCGGTGAAAAGGGTAAAGGGGAAAGGGTAAGGGGTAAATGATTGGGGATGAGCGATGAGGAATTTGAGGTCAGGTTTTTGGGGTGACTTAATGAAGCGACAGGCTCTGTTGGCGTTTAATCGCAGAGAAACGATTATGCAACATTCTGGAATTCAGAGAGACGAAGAAGATGATTTTATTGCGATAGGTAAATATTTCCTGATACACGATAGCCCGGAGATTACGGCATCGTGCGGGATTGAGGTGCACGGATAAACTCTGACAGAGTATAATAGCAACAAAATAACTGAGCGACAGAGCAACAGAGTTAGGTCATTGCGCGCCATGCCCCTATCAAAAAACAAAGTTCTGTTGATTTTTTGGTCCGGGTAAAGCGGAACCACCATCCGGTTTATACGCAGGAAGATCCTTACAGGATGACCGGCAATCGATGAATGATAACCAAACCCTATAATACATCAACAGTTAAACAATTCAACCGGCGGGGTACCGCCGCGCCGCTATGCGTTCATCGACCGCAGAAAATCCTTGTTGTCTTTTGTCTCGCGCATTTTCTCAAGCAGGAATTCCATGCCCTCGATGAGGTTCATTTCATTGATCAGTTTGCGCAATACCCATACCCGTGATAATTCTTCCCGTGAAAGCAGCAGTTCTTCTTTACGGGTCCCTGATTTATTCAGCTCGATGGACGGGAAGATGCGACGGTCGGACAGACGCCGGTCCAGAACAAGTTCCATATTACCGGTACCCTTGAATTCCTCAAAGATGACCTCATCCATTCGGGAACCGGTATCAATCAGGGCCGTTGCTATGATGGTCAGACTTCCGCCCTCCTCTACATTCCGGGCGGCACCGAAGAATCGTTTGGGTTTATGCAGGGCGTTCGAATCGACACCGCCCGACAGGATTTTTCCGCTGTGCGGTACGACGGTATTGTGGGCACGGGCCAGACGGGTAATGCTGTCGAGCAGAATCACGACGTCTTTTTTATACTCCACGAGCCGCTTGGCCTTTTCGAGCACCATATCGGACACCTGCACGTGCCGTTCCGCCGGTTCATCAAAAGTTGAACTGATCACCTCTGCATTGACCGATCTTTCCATGTCGGTCACTTCTTCCGGGCGTTCATCGATCAGCAGGACCATCAGTTCGATTTCGGGATGATTGGTCGTGATCGAATTGGCAATCTTCTGCAGCAGGATGGTTTTACCGGTACGCGGTTGTGCGACGATCAAACCGCGCTGCCCCTTTCCGATCGGTGTGAGCAGATTCATGATGCGCATCGAATAATCACGGCGATCAACCTCCAGGTTTATACCTTCTTCCGGATATAAGGGGGTCAGGTTATCAAACAACAGCCGCTCCCGCGCCCTGTCGGGCGATTCCATATTGACCGCTTCCACCCGGAGCAAGGCAAAAAAGCGTTCATTGTCTTTTGGCGGCCGGATCTGGCCGGTTACCGTATCACCCGTGCGCAGGCTGAATCGTTTGATCTGTGACGGTGAGATATAAATATCATCCGGACCGGGTAAATAGTTATAATTGGGAGAACGAAGAAAACCGTACCCATCGGGTAGAATTTCCAGCACACCTTTTGAAAAGAGCAGACCCTCCTGCGCCGTTTGTTCTTCCAGTATCCTGAAAATCAGCTCAGCTTTTTTTAATCCGCTCACGCTGGCGATATTCATATCCTGCGCAATTTTGTTGAGCTCAGCTATTTTCATTTTTTTGAGGCCTTCAATGTCAAGCATGAGATTTTAAACCTTTCGTGTTGTTTTATTGATTTTAATAATAATGGGATGCACCTCTTTGCGGGGCTGGCATAAAGTTAAACGTCTATCTATATTCTGAAAGTTATTCCTATTTTTCTGATACCAATGATATCATAGGCGAGAAGACTTGGTGGAGCTTTTCGCAGTGTGAAAAATATAACCAGATCAACAGTTCTTGTCAAGTTCTTTTTCCGATTGTCTTAAATTACAACTCCGCTGCCCGCTTCGACTGGTTTGAATCAATATACCCGGTTGTACCTTTTCTGACACAAAAATCCTTAAAGACATGCCGGGTGGTTTGGTGGCTGTAAATCTGCAGGACAGACTTCCAGGAGATCTTTGCCAGCAGCAATACCGGGATCCGAAAATCAGGCCAAAATCATACATGCTTTAACATTTTCCTGCATACTTAACCGATCATTGGCGCGAAACCGACGCAGGTTTTATAGATGTCCGTTCAAGTTTGTGAACGGTTGTCTACCGGGTGTGAACGATCATTCACACCTGTATCCCTGGTTAAATCTGTTAAAACTAATCTTAAATAATTATATTCTTTACCCTTATACGTGTATTTCCATCATCGGCATGTTATTTGAGTTATTTATTTCAGGAAGCTGAAATTGACATCATGGAAAATTAATTGTATCGTTATTTATGATAACCCGGGAACCTGTATCTTTAATGAAAAATCTCAACTGATAATTGGAGAATATCCGATGAGAACTGCCATGCGAATAATTCAACTACTTATATTATCTATGTTATTAATCGTTCTGACGTTTTCCTGTCAGGATAAATCTACAGATCCTCCTATTAACGGTATTGATACTACAAGCCATAATTTTGTGTGGGAAACTTATACCATAGAAAGCCCATACGGAAGCGCAATGCTATGGGATGTGGTAATCATTAATGAAAATGACATATGGGCCGTGGGCGAAATCGCCGCCGACAGCGTCCAGCCCTGGCTGCGCTACAATGCGCTGCACTTTGATGGAAGTGTGTGGGAATTGAAAAGGATACCTTATATTTACAATGGAAGTCCAATAATTTCGCGTATTAGATGGATTTTTGCTTTCAACAAAAATGATATATGGTTTGGTAATAATGTGCACTGGAATGGTCAAAATTTTAACAATGCAAATATTGCGATATCTATTTTCTCTGATCTAGGAAAAAATAAAATGTGGGGAAGTCATGATGGGGAATTTTATGTGGTCGGCAACCAGGGCACTATAGCGTATTCTCCTGATTTCGGCATCAGCTGCAGAAGCTGAATAGCGGCATTAACTCCGATATTCAGGATATTTGGGGTGTTTTGGATGCAAATACTGGTCAAGAAATATTGCTGTGTGTAACATTTAAAAATTTCAGCGAAGATAGTTCAGAAGTTTTCCAAATTATAAATAATGATGTAATCATGGTTCAATCAATTGGTTTGCCTTTATACAAGTTCAAGGGAATCTGGTCCGGGAATGGCAGGGAGTGGTATGTATGCGGGAGCGGTTTATTCAGGACCAGAGTGTTGAACCTACCCTGGGAAAGGGTGACGGAGCTTGCCTCCCATATTCATAGAAGGCATCCGGGGCAATGCGCAAAATGATATATTCTTGGTGGGGCATTTTGGGCTGGTTGCGCATTGGAATGGTTCCACATGGCGAACCTATCCTGGCATGCCGGGGGATTATTATGCGCTGGCGGTAAAAGAAGACCTGATCGTGGCTGTGGGTCAGGAAACCATTGGATTTGTTGGAGGGCCTGCATCAATTTTAGTGGGAAGAAGAGACTAAAAAACTGAAAGGAGTAACTTAAACCTAAAATAAATCGGCGGAGTGCTTGAACCACCTCTATAATAAAAGATAAAGCATTAAAAATGAAAAAAATATATTTGTTTAGTTTTTTGCTGATTATTTGCATGGGAATCTCATGTAAAAAAGACAAATCTCCTATAGGCCCTGTACCAACATTACCGGTTTATACCAGCCATGAGTTTGAATGGGAAATCGATACGCTTGATTACCCGGGTTCATACCAGACTTTAATACGTGATATTTGGGGGACATCGGAAAATAACGTTTATGCCGTTGGTCATAATGACCAGGGGAGCAAAGGGTCAATATGGCACTGGGATGGGAATGAATGGAAAAGCCTGGTCAACTATGAAGGACCAATTGATCCGTTTTATTTAGGGCCTTCATCGTTCAGGGAAATCTATGGTTTTTCTGCAAATGATTTCTGGATTGTTGGAGAAAGATATCAGGAAAATGGAATAGTTTTACACTTTAATGGAAATGATTGGATAAAACATGATTTTTTCTATCCTTCTAACTTATTATCTGTATGGGGAACTTCAAGTTCAGATTTATGGGTAGGTGATTTCTATTCTAAAATTCATCACTATGATGGAGCACAATGGACGGAAATGGCTATTGGTGTTAATGCAGGTATTCACTCTATTGCAGGATTTTCTGAAAACGAGGTATATGCACTGGGCTATGAATTAGACGATATGTCTCCACAAGATTCAACCACTTACCACTTTTTTCAATATAGTGATAATACGTGGAATAAAGTATATAGTTATATAGTCGGAATTAATCCGGATAAATATATCTTTGGTAATTCAGCTCTTTATGTCATAAATGATAATACGTTTTATTCAGTTGGCTATGAAATTTTTACATGGCATAAAGGTAATTGGAAAAATGTCAGTTTCCCATTTTATATTCATAATCTTATAGATATCTCAGGAAGTTCTAATTATAATTTATTTACAGTAGGTATATTCGGAGATTTGTTTCATTTTAACGGACAGGATTGGTATCAATATACAGAATTACCAAATATTTCATATGGTTCTGTATGGATGCATGACCGTTATGTCTTTATAGCCGGTCATATTTACCCATCAAATCATCAAACGGTTATTTTAAGAGGTATTCAAAAAAAATAAAGGAGGTGATGCTTATGTGGGTAGTAAAAAAAGGCAGGTAAGCTGCAGCCACAGCTGAACCTGCCCGAAGCGTAAACAAATTTCGGACTTTAATCAGACAAGACAAGGATAAATACGCCCTTTTTGTTTACATACTAACTTAACAAAATCGAATTGTAAAACAAATTAACAGAAGAAAATCATCATGAAACACAAAATAATTTTATTTTTATTTGCCCTGGCTATTTATACGTTACCGTCCTTTTCTAACCATGTATTTGAGATTAAGGAACAGGTTGAACGAAGAACAATATCTTCAAAAACATATCAAATTGAAAAAACAGCTTTAAGACCATAATCTATAACAAACCTGTTCATTACAGGAATTCCAAAGGCGCTTGGGAAGAAATTGAACTCCAATTAAAACCACAACAGGGCGGTTATACTAACCAGACAAACACCATTAAAACATCCTTTTATTCCAATAAAATTGTTTTAGGCAATGAAAATCCGGTCATTTTAAGCGACTTTTCTTCCACCAATAAATCAGAATCAAAATTGTTGATAAATTCTATTTCAACTGCCGCAGATTCAGAAATAAAATATTTATCACAGGACGGAAATAAAACAGTCAGTTTTTCTATCTCAAATAATTCCGTACTTTTATTCATTGATCTGAATGAGGTAAAAGTTCCCGGTAAAATAAGCTTCAAGCCTGTCTTTGCCCGGGAATTATACTTACCGGTTAGGAGGGAATTCACTACAAATATCGGATGAGTACAACAAAGTAATATATACTGTTTCTAAACCGGTACTGTTTGATAATGATAAAAGCAGCGGATCATCAGAATTAATATTATCGCCAACAGGAAAAACTATTGAGGTAACAATTCCTGTTCCATCCGGTTTGAATAATGGCACACTGTTGTTAGAGATACTGGGACACAGCAATATTCCGCCCCAGCTGGTTGAAGGCGGTGTTTTCAAAGAATATGTTAATGGTAGTTATTCATTTATGAGTACGGATTTTTTTCCTTTTGTAGGCAGATATACCATCAACGATACGACTTATGATGATTATAAATGTTATCATTATTACGATCTTTCTGCTATCACGGATAACGGGGTAATCGATTCGACGAAATACAAAGTATATAAAGTTTTTTCGAGCGCTTCCATTTCAGTTTCCATGTACCAGATGTCTTATCAATGACCGAATTCTGCTACAAATTTGTGGAACGATTGCAGCAACGGGAATAATTACGGTTCATTTGATACAGACGATAACAATCCCTTATTCGATGAAACCTTTTCTTCTTATGATGACTTTTGCCAGGATATTGAAAATAAACTAAGTTCTGATTGGTTTGGAGTAGGATTTGACGGTTCATCTTCCAGTGGATACGCCGACCTGCACAGTTACCAGGTAAACGGAGATTTAACCATTTATTACCATGATCCCTATGAAAGATTGGAAGTAGTTGTTACCAACAGTTTTGGCAGCGGCACATTTTTGCTTGAATTCCAGGGTCAGGTTAATCAATACACCGCTCCTGATACATTTACCTTTTTTCATGGTCATTTTATACGGCTGGAAGCACAAAATCAGCAGAGTGGCAATTATTACCGGGTATTCGATGATTGGGAAAAGGATTATGTTCCACAAAACAGTGGAATTTCAATCGAACATACTGTAACAACCGATGTTGGTTTTGAAGCAGTTTTTAAGAAAAGATATGATATTACGTTTGGAAACGAATTTATGAATGGCGGCAACGGCGGTGACATTATTGTTGACGACACAACCTGGAGTGCGCCTAAATTGAAATATGTTGTTGAAGATAATAACGTAACAGCCGAAGCGCCGACTCAAGACTTGGATGTAAACGGTAAAAACATCACTTATAATTTTTTAGAATGGCAGGATGGCAATACTTCCAATCCAAGAACATTTACTCCAAATGATCATTCAAACTATACGGCTATTTATAAAGGCCACTTGGTTTCCAACCAGTCGCGAGCAACCGACTATAACAACCAGCGAAAAATTATCCATGGTGAAGTTAGCACAAATTATATTTATATGGTCTATGAAGATAATGATGATATTTATTTTTCACAATCGGCGAATAACGGCCAGACATGGTCTCAGGAAATAATGCTGAGTGACGGTTCCGGCACCAATCATTCTCCGAGTATTGCCAGGAATAACAATGGGAATATCGCTATCTGCTGGGAAAAATATACCGCTAATTATATCGTTTTTTATACACGCATTTCGCAAGATGCTCTTTATATAGATCAGTGGTATCCTATATCTTCTGTTTTTTCAACTCCCAAAACCTCTTATTCAGCCACCCCTGTGATTGCTACATTGGAGAGCACGAATCTTGGTAATCCCGGAAATGCAAATATGTGGTTAGTGATTTGGCGGAATAAATCCAGCAATCGTATTGATTATGCGCATGTTGATTATAGAGGTTATTATCTTGCCTCGGGCACTGTTCCAAATAGTTCTGGTTCAGGAAATGCCTCGAATCCGGCTATCAGTGACGGCTGGGAATACCATGTGGGTGGAAATAAAATATACGTTGCCTTTAACTATTATTATTACATCAGAACAATGGAGTATGTTTGGAGCGGTTCCAGCTGGAATTGGGGTTCCAAGAAAGATCTATATTTTGCCTCCAGCAGTAAACCTCAGGCGGCTGTCGATGGTGCCGGTACGCATCATTTTGTCTGGCAGGCCGGATATTATTCCGGTAACGGTATTTATATTTTACATCGCAGTGTTAATCCAAATACAGGTGTCTGGTCAGGTACTCAGTTTATTACTACAGCCAGGGGGTATCGGATCCCCATATTACAGGCCATTTTAACTATGGCAGCGATCCACAAGAAATCAACGGATCAACGCTGTTCTGGCAGACCAACCAGCAAGAAATATATGCCCTTCAGTATGAAAACGGCACCTGGGATCCAAGCCCTACTCAACTTGAAAGTAATTCACGTTTACCCAATTCAGTTCCCATGGTCCGGAAGGATCAAATTCCCTATGTCGTAACAGCCTATAATTCCGCCCCTTATCTCCTTAAACAATCATTATTTTTACCAGGTGGATTGGGCAAAATAGCTGCTGAAAATTCCTCTTCGGAATCTTCAGCGGTTACTCCTGAAGTGTATCGTGGTTTTCATCTTGTAAATGATTCTCTTCTGTTTGTTTTCTGTGAGATAGGTGAAATATATGTCAATGATCGGCTTGTCACATTTATTGATAAATCAGATACCATCCGGAAATCGGCGGATGCATTACAATGGCTTCAATCCCAACCATTTAACTTTAATCATGGGATAAATCATCTGACATTTAAAAGTAACGCGTTCATCGATAATACTGAACTGTTATTAAAGGAGAAAGATCAAATAGAGTTCGCCCTGAATTTGTTCGACTATAATACCAATACCTTTATAACTACCTTAGATAACTTTGCGGTTTCTGCGGAGGAAAAAAATATATCAAGAAATAACATGATTGATTATGAAGGGAACGCATACAGTGAAAAGCAGGTTTATTTACAATTAACCATAAAGGGAATTTCACATGAAATTTTGAAACAGACAAAAAGTTTTAACGTTAATGTTTATCATCTGGAGAACTCTGAATCTAAATTGCCAAAACAGCCCATTTCGCCAATATCAAACTATATTCCCAATCAATATGTCTTGTATCAAAATTATCCAAATCCTTTCAATCCGATAACCACGATTACATACGATATCCCTAAGGATGATTTTGTGAAAATAGAAGTGTTTGACATAAAGGGTCAGAAGATGGCTTCCTTGATTGATAAATTCAAAGATGCGGGACGGCATAAGCTGGCATTCGACGGATCGGATCTTGCCAGTGGAATTTATTTTTATCATATTCAGGCAGGTGAATACCAGGATGTGAAAAAAATGGTTCTGCTCAAATAGTATTGATTATGTTAATATTTAATGCCCCCTTCGGCGTATTTTTTCGGAGGGGGTATTTTTATTTCATTTGAATTGGGCAATAAAAAGGGAGCAGGACAACTGACAGCCAAAGAAATCTGAAAGGCAAAGAGTTTAGATTATAAAAAAATGTTTTATAGTAAAGAGACTTCTGAAAAATGTTAATATGTGCCACAATGTCATTCTGAACTTGTTTCAGAATCCCTTAAATAGACCCTGAAATAAATTCAGGGTGACAAATTGTCTTATTGTGAATGCATTTTTCAGAAGTCTCAGTAAAGTAAGTAAAATATTTGAAATATTATAAGAGTTCTCCGATAAGAAAATGACTGCCCATCACAAAAAGCACATCATTTTCCGACAGACTGTTGCGCGCCCGCCGGAACGCTGACACCGGTGATGGTATTGCCTCAGTCTCAATTCCGTGTGCTTTGAATACGGCCTGCAATTTGTCCGCCGCCATTTTTCTCGGACTCGCCGGCTCGGTCAAGAAAATATGATCAAATACCCGGCCGGTCATCGGTACGATTCTCCCGAAATCTTTGTCGGAAAGCAGACCGAGCAATAAAACACGCCGGTGGTTCGGATAATGCGTCGCCGCGTAATCCAGGGACGTCTCAAAACCCGCTACATTATGGCTGACATCAAAAATGATGTCCGGTGCGGTCGCTATTCGCTGCAACCTGCCCGGCCAGTATACCGCAGACAGGGCCGTACGGAATTTTTCTTCGGAAAATATCTTTCCGGCCGTGGTCAGATACCAGCGGGCCGACAGATAAGCCAGGGCGGCATTGACGGCCTGATGTTTGCCGGGTAACGCGAGCCGGAGACCACGGAAGGTCTCTTTCTCCGCTTTGTCGGTCAGGGTGAATGTCGTACCGTCAACGTCAACCGCGATCTCCGTGATATCAATCCGGTCGGGCAGTAAAACGAAACCGTCCGGTCTGTTCCGGTAAGCCTGCAAAACCTCCGCCACTTCCGGTCGCTGCCCGGCGCTGAATACCATTGCCCCGTCTTTTATAATCGCCGCCTTTTCCCTAGCGATTCCGGCATAATCGCTGCCCAGTCTGTTTTTCATGATCACGGTCGATCGGCGTAAGCACCACGGCTTTTGGCCTGAGGATATTCGTCGAGTCTAGCCGCCCCCCCAGACCGGTCTCGATCACCCCCAGATCGACGGATTTGTCGGCAAAATAGATAAAGGCCAGCGCCGTCGTGGCATCGAAAAAAGTGGCTTTGCGCTTCAGAACCAGCCCCCGGATATTCTCCCAGAAACCGGTTATATAACGGTCATCGATAAAGTGATCGTCAATTCTTATCCGTTCGTTGAACACCACCAGATGGGGGGATGTATACAGACCGACCCTCAGCCCATGCTGGCTGAGCATCTTTTGCAGAATAATGGCCGTCGAGCCTTTCCCGTTGGTTCCGGCAATATGGATACTCGGAAATTTGTCCTGCGGATCATCCAGATAAGCACATAAACTGCGGATATTATCCAGCCCCATTTTGATCGAAAAGCGCTGCAGATCATATAACTGCTCGAGCGCTTTTTCCGGGCTTAAAACCGATTTTTTATTCAGATGATTTTTCCTAAGATAAATCCAATGATAATGCCGACAAGCAGTACGACCGTCAGGATCCGGTAGTTGATCACATCCTTCGAATAACCCCGTTTGATGGCAATGAGCGAAACAAAATATCCCAGGGCGTTGATCAGCCAGAACAGCGGAAGAGCAAGAATTTTGGCCAACAGCGGTCCGATCAGCGGGATCAGACTGATGATACCGATCAATCCGACAAAGGCCTGGGTAATGATCCCAAAGACTACGACAATACCCCCGATGACCGATTTGTCGATATTATAATGCAGCGCGATGACAACAAAGAGGATAATGATGCACCAGATCAGGATCGTGCGCCAGAAGGCAACAAAAAAATCCTTCACGGTAATATGCATCGAAATTTTACGTGGAGAATCTTTTTTCATTCAATTGGGTAAGACTAACTGGCAATCTGCTCGGTAACCATACCGAACCGGCGTTCCCGCTTTAAATAATTCTGAACCGCCTCCAACAGATCTTCTTTGCCAAAATCAGGCCAGAGGGTATCGGTCACAAAGATTTCCGAGTATGCGATCTGCCAGAGTAAAAAATTGCTGATACGAAACTCACCGCTGGTCCGGATAATCAGATCGGGATCCGGAAGACCAGCGGTCTGCAAATGTTTGCCGATGATTGCCTCATCAATGGTATTGGGAGAAAGTTTACCGGCCTTAACCTCTTTTGCGATTTCCGGCACCGCACGGGTTATCTCATTCCGGCTGCCGTAACTGAAGGCCAGATTAAGTATAAGGCCCGTATTTTTAGCGGTATTCTGTTTGGCGTGCTTAAGTGTTCTTCTCGTTTTTTCGGGTAACAGGTGGATATTGCCGATGCACATGATGCGGACGTTCTTTTCGATCAGTTCGTCGATCTCACGGTTTAGTGTATTCAGCAGCAAATTCATCAGCGCGGAGACTTCGAACCGGGGGCGTTTCCAGTTTTCCTGCGAAAATGTGTAAAGGGTAAGCACCTTGACCCCGAGTTCACCGCAGACTTCCACCACCCGCCGGACCGATTCAATTCCGGCATTATGGCCGGCCAGTCGCGGCAACCCCCGCTTTTTGGCCCAGCGTCCGTTTCCATCCATAATGATCCCGATATGTTGCGGGAGATTCGGATGGTTTTTCAGACTTGTAATTATATCGATCATGATCCGTTTCAAAATTATTGTAAACGCATAAATATAATTTTAATAAATTTAAAATCAAGAAAAAAGACCGATCTCGGTAATACTTGTTGATTTATTGCTATAAAATGGGAGTTTGGTTAAATTAATTGTTTGATTTATTCAAATAGCGACAGAGCGACAGAGCGACAGAGCGACAGAGCGACAAGAGCGACAAAGAGACAAAGAGACAAAGAGACAAAGAGACAAAGAAACAGAGTATATACCTTAGTTGCTTAGATGCTTTGTTGCTTTGTCTCTTTGTCGCTGCTTTTTCAATGGATCTAAACAATTCAATATAAATTATATGTATACCCAGAACATCCGAAATTTCTGCATCATCGCCCATATCGATCACGGTAAATCAACGCTGGCCGACCGGATGCTCGAAATGACCCATACGATCTCTTCCCGTGATCTGGTCAACCAGGTCCTGGACAGCATGGATCTCGAACGCGAGCGGGGCATCACCATTAAATCCCATGCTATTCAGATGCATTATGAGGACAAAAAAGGCCGGTCATATACCTTCAATCTGATCGATACACCCGGTCATGTGGATTTTTCTTTTGAAGTCTCGCGCAGCCTGGCCGCCTGCGAAGGTGCCCTGCTGGTCGTGGATGCCGCCCAGGGTATCGAAGCCCAAACCCTCAGCAACCTCTATCTGGCCATTGAAAACGATCTGCATGTCATTCCGGTGATCAATAAAATAGACCTTCCCGGGGCAGAGATCGAAGCGGTCAAACATCAGATCCTGCAGGTGATCGGTTGTAAAGAAGAAGATATTCTCATGGTAAGTGCCAAAACCGGCATGGGCGTGGATCTGGTGATGGAAACCATTGTCAGGGAAATTCCGCCCCCCGCGGGATTTCCCGATAATCCGGCCCAGGCGCTGATCTTTGATTCCGTGTATGATTCCTACCGTGGCGTGATTACCTTTATCCGTGTTTTTGAAGGCACCTTTAAAACCGGGGACCGGATAAAACTGTTTCAGTCGCGCCAGCAATTTGAAGTTGATGAAATCGGTATTCTGCGCTTGATCCGTGAACCGGTTGATATGCTCCGCGCCGGAGAGGTGGGCTATCTGATTTCGGGGGCAAAGGATGTACATGAGACAAAAGTCGGCGATACGATCACATCGCTCAAGCATCCGGCGGCACATCCGGTGCTCAAATACAAAGAGATCCATCCGATGGTTTACAGCGGGATCTACCCGGTGGACAGCGACGATTTTGAACAGTTGCGCGAGTCTCTGGACAAACTTTATCTGAATGACAGTTCCCTGGTTTTTGAACCGGAAACCTCTAAAGCGCTGGGTTTTGGGTTCCGCTGCGGCTTCCTGGGACTCCTGCACATGGAAATTATTCAGGAAAGGCTGGAGCGGGAATATAAGATCAGTATCATCAACACCGTACCAAATGTTGTTTACCGGATCAAAACGATTGGTGATGAGATCATCGAGATCGATAATCCCACAAAGTTACCGCCTCCGAATGCCTATCATTTGATCGAAGAGCCCTATATCCGCGCTCAGATCATCTGTCCATCCGAATATATCGGCAATATCATGAGACTTGCGCGCGAGCGTCGGGGTCTTTTCGTCAATACCACGTATCTGGACCAGAAACGGGTCGATATGACCTTTAAGTTTCCTTTGGCGGAGGTGATCTTCGACTTTTTTGACAAACTCAAATCAACCTCCCGCGGCTACGCTTCCCTTGACTATGAATTCGACAGTTATCAGAAATCCGATCTGGTCAAACTCGATATCCTGATCAACAACGAGTCCGGTCGATGCCCTATCATCATTGTACACCGGGACAAAGCATTTGATTGGGGGAGCAAACTTTGCCGCCGGTTAAAAGACCTGATACCACGCCAGATGTTTGAAGTCGCCATTCAGGCCGCCATCGGAAGTAAGGTAATTGCCCGGACAAATGTAAAGGCGCTTCGTAAAAATGTACTGGCCAAATGTTATGGCGGGGACATAACCCGCAAACGCAAACTGCTGGAGAAACAGCGCGAGGGAAAAAAACGCATGAAGCAAATCGGCAGCATTGAAATACCACAGGAAGCATTCCTGGCAATTTTATCCATGGAAAACTCCGATTGATCGGAACATTTCACATTTGAACCTCGTTACAGGAAATATTGGAGGAAATTTGAAAAAATCAACCATACCCAACGAACGGAAATCGCGGGATTTTATGGAAGGGCTGCTGGTCGCCCTGATCGCAGCACTGATCATACGACAATTTATCGTACAGGCCTACCGTATCCCGACCTCGTCCATGGAAGACACCCTTCTGGTCGGGGATTTTTTACTGGTCAATAAATATGTTTACGGCATGCGGACTCCGGACTGGATCGGAATCCCCTATACCGATATTGGCTTCTCGATACCGTGGGTACGGATTCCGGGTTTCAAAACGCCGGAACAAAATGACGTCGTAATTTTTAAATATCCGCTGGATCAGAGTCTGGATTATATAAAACGGTGTATTGCCGTCGGGGGACAAACGCTGGAAGTCAGGGATAAACTGGTCTATGTGGACGGCATACGATTTCCGGATGCACCAGAAACCAAATTTGCGGATCGAAATCTGATCATCGGCCGGAATCAGGGCCGGTTTAATTTTCCCACGTTTGAAAACAACCGGTATGGCAGCCGGGATAATTTCGGGCCTTTGCAGATCCCTGAAAACAAGTATTTTATGATGGGGGATAACCGCGACCGGAGCTCCGACAGCAGGGTCTGGGGATATGTTGATTTTGATCATATTGTCGGTCAGGCGCTGATCATTTATCTGTCCTGGGACAGCAAAGAGGATATGAGATTTGCCGATCTGTTCCTCTTTTTTAGAAAAATACGTTTTAACCGGATCGCCGATGTTATCCGATAACCCATATGGGAAATACTCTTAGGCCGGGTCTCTACCTGCACATACCTTTCTGCCAGTCCAAATGTGGATATTGTGACTTTTACTCCGTTACCGATCTGTCAAAGCGCACGGATTTCCTGCGGTCGCTTAAAAATGAAATCGCTTTTTATGCTGTACTGGCATCGAAAGAAAATATTTTTGACACCATTTATCTGGGGGGAGGGACCCCATCCTTACTTGAACCCGGACAGATCGAAGATATTCTGATACAACTCACGGACGTTTTCACCATCGACCCCTCGGCGGAAATTACCCTGGAAGTCAATCCGGGAACGGCTGAGTTTAAAAAACTTCGCGCTTTTAACCGGGCTGGAATCAATCGTCTTAGCATTGGTATTCAGAGTTTTAACGACAACCACCTGCGGCTGCTCGAGCGGATGCACACCGCGGATCAGGCCCGGAGATCAATTGAGGCAAGCCGGGAAGCCGGTTTCGAAAATATCAGTCTGGATTTTATCTACGGTGTTCCCGGACAATCGAGGGATGACTGGCAGATGACTCTCGGATCCGCCCTGGCATATAAACCGGAACATATTTCCGCTTACAGTCTGATCATTGAACCGGATACGCCTTTTTACTGGAAAAGACAACATGGTCAGATTCAGGTGCCGGACGACGATCATGTGGCCGACTTTTTCAGATACACGCGTGAAATTTTATGCGCAAATCAATATATTCACTATGAAATTTCCAATTTTGCCCGATCGGAGGCGCTTGTATCCCGCCATAACTCCAAATACTGGGATCACACACCCTATCTGGGTTTCGGACCTTCGGCACACTCTTTCTGGCAAAACCGGCGCTGGGGCAACCGGCGATCGCTGGATGTCTATATCAGGAATCTAACTCGGATAAACCGGCTGTGGATTTCAGTGAGCAGCTTGGTTTCGCGGAACTGCTTTCTGAACATATACTGCTGGCACTCAGAACACATAAAGGGGTCGGGTTGAAGGACTTTGAGGAAAAATACAATATCTCTTTTCTGGATCATTATCATACCACGGTTTACAAAATGATCGAATCTGACTATGCCGTGCTTTCAGGGGACGCCTTTATTTTAACCGAAAAAGGAATGCTTGTTTGTGATGAAATTGCAGTTCAGTTTACGCCGTAATTATCTGCTCATAAGTCTGATCGGATTTTTATGCCTTGCATCTCTGGTTCAAACCGCCGGGGCACAGATCCAAAATCCGCGTTTCCGACTTGCCCAGAATCTGTTAAAGCATTATGAATACAAAGATGCGCTCGATATCTTTCAGGAATTATACCGTACCGATCCGGGGAATGTGCTCGTAATCAAAGGGATCCAGGAATGTTATCGCGAGTTGCAGGAGTTCGATAAACTGATCGACCTGCTTACCGGTGTCACCGGGCGGTTCCCCACAAATATGGACTGGCAGATCGATCTGGCCGAAGCCTATTATCTCAATGACGAACATATCAATGCAAACCAGATCTGGTATGGGATCATTGATCGCCAGCCCAAAAATATCGCGGCCTACCGGAGGATCGCCGGTTCAATGATCAATCAGCGGCTCTTCGATCAGGCGATCGATGTATATACACGCGCTCAACAGAATATTTCCGGTCAGCAAAATTTGCATATCGATATCGCCAATCTTTATAAGTTAGAGCTCGCTTACGGCAAAGCCAGCGATCATTTGCTGGAATTTTATAAGCATAATCCGAAGCAGCTTTCCTTCGTTCAAAACCAAATACTGACCCTTACCGATCAACCGGATAAAGTACCGGAGATAATCGAAGCCGTTGAAAACTTCAGCCGCCGCTATCCCGATCAAAAAGGTGTTACCGAGCTTAAAGCCGGTATTTATGTAAAACTCGGAAAATACGATCTTGCCCTGCAAAGTTACCGTGCACTTGAGGACGAAAAATCCGGCGGTGCCTTTTTACTTAACTTTGCCCTATCGGCCCGGAATAACGGGGCATATGGAGAAGCACTGGAAGCCTATCAAGTCATCCTCGGGTTGAATACCATTAAACCGAACCCTTCTCAGATCTGTTATGATATGGCATATTGTTACAAAAAAATGGCCTCGCCGGAAAACCCGGCGTATCTCTCACGGGCCGTATCCATCTATGATAGCCTGGCGGGTGCCCGCACTCAGGGACCGGTTAAACTGGCAAGCCTCGAAAATTTAGGCGACATCTATTATCAGAGTTATTTTGATCTGGACCGGGCCCAATCCTATTATAACGAGTTCCTGAAACTCACGCCCGCCAATAAGAACCGCGATCGCGTGCTGCTCAAATTGGGCGATGTTTACCGGGCAAAAAACGACCTCGGTATGGCGCAAAAAACCTATAGTCAGGCGACCCGGCAGGAAGAACGAAGTATTTCAATCTTTAAGCAGGCCGAATTGGTATATTTCAGAGGTCAGTTCGGCCAGGCTGAGACAAATTTTGAAAAATTATTACAGCGTATCGGTCCAAATCATGCCCTGACAAACGATATTTTGACCTATCTTGCTGATATCCGTGAACATAAAAACGATTCACTCGCCTTAGCCGCCTTTGCAGATGCACAACTTCTGGAAATACGTGAGAAAAAATCCGAAAGTGCCGAAATCTTCAGCCGTCTGGTATACGATAAAACGCCGCTCAAATATCGTGCACTTACCTGCGGCGTTCAAAATTTACTTGACCTTGACCGGAATGAAGAAGCCAGCCGGATATTGACTTTTTATCAGGATAACTGGCCCGATGACGTAAATATCGATGCCATATATTATTTACATGGTGTGACGGCAGAACAAATGCATGAACCGCAGACGGCGCTTCAATTCTATCAATCGATTCTTATCAATTATCCAAACAGTCTTTATCTTGAAGAGGCCCGGACAAGGGCGCGCCGACTCGATCAGCTGCTAAAAAAGGAACAAAGTTGAAACCTGTTTTTGGTCTGATATTTTTATTATTTTTTGCCGTATCCAGCCTGCCGGCCCAATACATGCTGATACCAATGGATCTGAAACAAAAAGATCATTTGAAAGCCTATGGAATGGCCTATCTGGTATTGACCCGGGATATTCGTGTCGATTGGCTTCTGAATTACCGGGGCGGTTCCTTCCTGTTTAATTATTCGGATGCGTTTGAACGGGAATGCCATTTGCGCGGGGTCAACTTTGAGACCATCGGCGGTGCGGAGGTCAATGCCATTTTCGCCACAATTGAAGAAAACAACATGGAACGCATTATTTTGGAAAAGGCGCCGAAAATTGCGGTGTATACGCCGCCCAATACACAGCCGTGGGATGATGCGGTGACCCTCGTACTCGATTACTCAGAAATTCCCTATGATAAGGTGTATGATCGTGACGTACTTACCGGTATTCTCGAAAAATACGACTGGCTGCATTTACACCACGAAGATTTTACCGGACAATACGGTAAGTTCTGGGCCAGTTTTAAGAACAGTCCCTGGTATATCAGCCAACAATTACAATATGAAGCACTCGCACATGAACTCGGGTTTCAAAAGGTCAGTCAGGAGAAAGGCGCCGTTGCCCTGGAAATAAAAAAATATGTCAGTACCGGAGGATTTTTGTTCGCAATGTGTTCGGCCACCGACGCGCTGGATATTGCCCTTGCGGCAGAAGGGGTCGATATCTGCGATGTGCCCTTTGATAATGATCCGCCTGATCCGGACTTTCAGGCAAAACTGGATTACTCGGCGACACTGGCCTTTACCGGCTTCCGGCTGTATACCAACCCTTCGATCTATGAATTCAGCGATATTGATACACCACCCAGTCATCAGCCGCGTCTCAGGGATGCCGAAACCGACTATTTTACCCTTTTCGAATTTTCCGCCAAATACGATCCCGTGCCCACCATGCTTACCCAAAACCATGTGAATGTAATTAAAGGATTTATGGGCCAGACAACCATGTTCAATGAAGATAAAATAATACCTTCGGTGGTTATCATGGGGAAAATTGAAGATACCAATGAGGTCAAATACATCCATGGGAATCATGGAAAGGGCACGTTTACCTTTTATGGCGGTCACGACCCTGAAGATTACACCCATCAGGTTGGCGATCCGCCAACCGACCTTTTGCTTCATAAGAATTCACCGGGATACCGGTTGATACTTAACAATATTCTTTTCCCGGCAGCCAAGAAGAAAAAACTCAAGACATGAGGATGCAAACATGGATAAACTTCAACTGAACACCCCGGAGCAGACGGGTATGCTAAATATCACCCCCAAAGTTCAGGCAATCATTGACCAGAAAGAAATAAAAAATGGTATCTGCCAGGTCTTTGTACCACACACGACCGCAGCGGTGACCATTAATGAAAATGCCGATCCCGATGTCAAACACGATATCATCACGGAGATGAATAAAGTCATCCCATTTAACGACGGGTATGATCATATGGAAGGCAATTCTGCGGCACATATCAAGGCTTCTCTGTTCGGTAATTCCGAATGTATTCCGGTTGAGAATGGCCGCTTGCAATTGGGCACATGGCAGGGTATCTTTTTTTGCGAATTCGACGGGCCCAGGCGGCGGGAGGTTTGGATTCAGTTTTTGGGAGACTAATTTAAACTTGTATAAAAAGCCTGTTGAATATATATTTGAAAAATATTGTGAACGGAGAAAATAATTATGCTTGAAACTGTTGTTGATAATCTGATCAAAAAGGTGAAGGACCAGGTCGTCACCGATAAAAATATGCAGACCATCCCGCTGGCCTATTTAATGACCCGTGATATACCCGAATCGGTGAAACATTTTTTTGATCAGGAAGTCGAATTATGGATCCGCGAGGAAGAGCAAAAATTTACCTCCAGTGACCGGTTTGACTACGATATGCCCGAAGTCCGGATGTTGATCGATCAGATTTTTGATTTTCTGAAACAAAATGCCCGATTCGATATTAACAAGTTCAACCAGTTACTGGAACGGGCGGTCAAACTGGAAATGAATTACCTGATCGCACCGCAACGCACGCTGAGTCAATTTCTATTTAAAGACAATCCCATTGTTTTGACCATTGAAGTGTATGATACTTTAAAATATTTTTTCCGCTATCAATATTATAAAGATGCCATTTCCGACTATTTTAATTCAAAATATCTCCACCAGATTTCTCAGGATCAGTTTGTTGAACTGATCACCAAAATTGATGAAAATGTGTTCAAAGACAACCGGTTTGAGACCACGCTGAAAACGATAAAAACGATCAAGAGTTTCCTGACTGAAGCCTCCGAGAGCGAGGTAGAAACACTTGATCTTGATATGCTGCTTGCCATGTTCAAAGACCGGAATCTGACGAACTATATCAGTCTGGTCGAACAATTGCGTGAGCACGAAATCGATAAAATAAGTCTGATTGATCTTGAGACCATTCTGGAATCAGAAAATATCAGTTCCATGATTGAAGAGGAAGCCAAAGAAGAAATACCGGTTCCCTCCGATGAAACCCAGCTGCACATCCAGCAAATTCAGGATATTGAAGAAAGTAAACCTACGGTTGAGGTCGATTCGATTGAGATCGGTGAGATGACAGCGCCCGTGGTGGAAGAGGAGGAAGAGGAAGAATACGAAGAGGAAGAGGAGGAAGTGGTCACCGCAGCCGCCAAACCGGCTGCCAACGTCGCGGATGAGATGGCAAATTTTGTTGCCAATCAGATAAAATCGGACAAACCGCTCGATGATATCAATAACCTGATCACAGGCCGCATTCGGAAAAAGGTCATCAAAAAACTGTTTAAAAAGAAGGAAGAACAGTTTAGTAAATTTATCAACGTATTAAATCAACACTCGGCCTGGAAGGATGCTTCAGTCATAATCGATGAAGAATTTTATGAGCGCGGTATCAATCCTTATTCCAAAGAAGCAATAATATTTTCAGATATCATATATCTTCGCTTTTTCCCGAAAGATAAATATGTGGGTGAGCAGGAAATTTAATCCCTGTTGTTTAAAAATCAGAACCATAAAAAGAGGACCCCGGGTTCTCTTTTTTTATTTATATAGAGCAGATAGAATTCTCACTTGACCGACTATCATATACATACACCCCTTTGCAAACATGCCAGCGGCAGCATAGACGAATATGTCCAGAAAGCCATCGCAGCCGGCCTTCATGAAATTGCTTTCACCGATCACATCCCCCTTCCCGATGATTTTGACCTTGCACACCGCATGGCGCCATTTGAGATGGAACACTATCAGAATTTGGTATATAAGGCCCGTACCGACTATCCGGAGATCAATATACGGTTTGGCATTGAAGCAGATTATTATGATGGATTGGAAACCTATCTGGAGGACTTTATCGGCCGGTTTGATCTTGATGTGGTAATCATGTCGGTTCATTTTATTCATGCATGGCCACCCGGCAATTGGGTATTTCATTACGATTTTCCGGGAAAAGAAAAATCCCAAATATACACGGAATATATGGGTGCCCTGACGGCAGGCATCGAAACCGGATTATTTGACGTGGTAGGTCATATTGACATCATAAAAAGACCGGGTGAATCACTTCTGTCTGCGACCCCGGATAAAGTCAGGGAGTTGATCAAAACCATTGGACGACATGATATGGCGATCGAATACAATACCTCCGGATTCCGCAAAGATATTGGGAATTCCTATCCGGATCCGTCATGGTTGCCCCTGATCATTGAACAAAATGTACCGATCACCATCGGATCTGATGCCCATACCCCCGAACAGGTGGCCTTAAAATTTGACGAAATGAGAAATATATTGAAGCGTGCGGGTATACGTCAGACAGCAAAATATCAGCACAGAATAAAATCATATGAACCACTCTGAGACCAGCGTAACCGGGAAAAAAATGGAACCACAGTCAGAAACAGATCAGCAGATAAAAACAATATTAAAGAATTCCACCACGATTGCCATTGTGGGTCTGTCCGATTCACCGCTGAAACCCAGCAATCAGGTCGCCCGATATCTTCAGGATGTGGGTTTTCGCGTCATTCCCATCAATCCCAAATATGATAAAATCCTCGGGGAGCGTTGCTATAAGGATTTAACCTCCGTACCTGTTCCCATCGACATTGTCGACATCTTCCGGAATCCGGCTCATGTTCTGCCCATTGTAGAGCAGGCGATTACGATAAACCCGGTAGCGATATGGATGCAGATTGGGGTGGTGAATAACTCAGCGGCACAACTGGCAACCGACCGGAATATTTTCGTCATCATGGACCGCTGTATCAAGATTGAGCATATGCGCTATTTTTAATCCGACTTTGCCAGCGGCGTGTGAAACGCCACAGCTATTTCCCCACCATCCAGATTGAAAATATTACCCGTGGCCCATTGCTCGTCGGAGGTCGCCTGGGTTGTGATGAATTTTGCGATATCACTGGGCTGTGTGAGGCGTTTGAAGGGTATCTGACTGAGAGCCAGATCGATCATCGTTTCATGCCCGGGTATTTTCCGTAAAGCCGGTGTAAAGGTAACGCCGGCACGCAGACTGTTTGCGGTAATGCCATAGGGCGCAAGTTCCAGAGCCAGCTGCCGGATATGCGATTCCAAAGCCGCTTTTGCCGCCGATACCGCGCCGTAATACGGTGTGACCCGCACCGATCCGGAAGACGTCATCGCATAAATTTTCGCCCCGCGGCCCAGCAGATCTGCATCAATAAGATCCTGGACCCAGTAGACAAGGCTGTGGGCCATAACGTTCATGGTCATTTCCAGCTGTTTGTGTGACAACCTCTCCTTGGGATCTCTGTGGATATAGGGGGCCAAAGATCCAAATGCCAGCGAATGCAGCATCACTTTGATTTTCCCATTATTGTCTTTGATTTTTAAATGATCCTTCAGACGCTGGAGAACCTGTTCTCTGTTTTTATCGGCAGCAGCATTTACATTAAAAAACAAGGCCTCTACCTTTTGATCTTTGATCTGATTGATGATTTGTTCCACTTTTGTCAGATTACTTCCCCGATCAAGATGAACGCCGATGATATTGAATCCGGAACGGGCCAGTTCAATGGAGACCGTCTCGCCAAATCCACTGGACGCTCCCAGGATTAAGGCATAATCCTTTGATGAATCGGGTTTTACGTAAGTCACGGTGATACTCCTTCTTTACTAAGGACTCTAAGAACATCAAATATATAATAAATATTTCCTGGCCGGATTTCTTCAGTTTGAATTAGCGGAGGGACGATCCTGCTTTATCGATCTGATCAGATCAGAATTTCATCCGCATGCAGGAGATCTGAATACTGTTCATTTTTGATTGTTTCGGCGTTTTTGCGCGCATTTGCCAGGGCATTTACAATGTAACGGTTGGCAATAAATATTTTACGTTTATTGATTTCGGCTTCATCAAGCACAAGATATCCGATATATAAACAGGTATAAAGTTCAACCAGATCTTTGGCCGCTACGTCCTGAAATTGGCGGTCATTTTTATCGGTAACATACTTTAAACAATCCAGAAAAATTTCCCGGATCTCGATCATATAAGCGGCCAGTTTATTCAGACTGCCCTTGTAGGTTTTTTTTGCTTTCCGGTCAAAATGTTCGGCCAGAAGATCATTCAAAACACCACCTGTAGCCGCCACGATCTGCAGTTGAGACGTCCCTTCATAGATATTGGTGATCCGGGCATCACGCGTCAGACGCTCGATCGTAAAATCCTTCATATAACCTGCGCCGCCGTGGATCTGCAACGCATCGTACGTTATCTTGTTTGCTGATTCGCTTAGGAGAAATTTGGTAATCGGGGTAAGCAAATCACACACCTTCTGCGCATGTTTCATCCGGGTCATTTCATCCGCAAAAGGTTTTCCTTCCTGTTTCAGGGCATCGATCCGCTCTTCGAGCTTATTGCGCATATCGACCCATTTAGAAGTGGCATAAAATATCGAGCGATTTGTCTCAAGTGTCACCCGCATATTGATCAGCATATCGGTGACAGCCGGGATTTCGGCAATGGGTTTACCGAATTGCTCCCTTTCCCGGGCATATTTGATGGCTTCCTGATAGGCCGCCTGAGAAACGCCTAATGCCTGAGCACTTACCCCCAACCGGGCACTATTCATCATATCCATGACATACTTGATCAATCCGAATTTGCGTTTACCGATCAACACGGCAGGTGTGTCGTTAAATTGCAATTCGCAGGTCGGAGAGCCATGAATGCCAAGTTTATTTTCCAGACGCCGCACAACGACGGTATCATCGCCATAACAGGCAAACATACTCAAACCGCGGCCATCTTTTGTGCCGGCTTCTGACCGCGCCAGTACCAGGAGCACCTCGCCGCCCCCGTTGGTAATAAAACGCTTTACACCTCGTAAAAACCAGTTCCCCTTTTCATCCTGATAGGCCTGCAGTTTTACCGCCTGCAGATCAGATCCCGCATCCGGTTCGGTCAATGCCATGGCGCCGGTGAACTTGCCGGAGGCAAATCCGGGTAGGAATTCCCGGCGATGTTCCTCGTCGCCGAATTTATAGATCGTCATGGCAATGTCCTGAAGGCCGAAAATGTTCATTAATGAGGCATCTGCCCGGGAAACGATCTCCACCATAAACATATAAATGGTCTTGGGAAAGTTCAGGCCGTCGTATTCACGGGAAAATTCGATGGCCATCAATTCAGCATCGGTAAGTTGTTTTAAATTTTCACGCACACCGTCGGCATAGATTACCTTGCCCTTTTCGATCCGGTTGCCATCAAGATCCACCTGTACGGCCCTTGGTGCAATATAGTTACCGGCAATATCACCGACAATTTCAATCACCTTACGATAGTTTTCAATAGCATCGGCGTAATTGGTAGGCGCATAGTTATATTTATCTGAATCCGTGTAATTGTTCTCAGTCAGATCAACTATCTCTTCTATGTTCAGGTTTTCAAAATGAAAGAGCAAATCCTGATTATCGGTGAAGAAATTCGGCATGATTTCCTCTATTTAAGTTTATGTTTATAAACATCTATTAATCTTGGGATTACTTCAGCCGCATCCCCGACAACACCATAATGACAGACGTCGAATATGGGCGCATCCGGATCATTATTGATCGCGATAATTTTATTCGCTTCCTGCATACCCGCGCGATGCTGAATCGCACCGGAGATACCGCAGGCAATATACAATTTCGGGCGGACCGTCACCCCGGTCTGGCCGACCTGACGTTCATGGGGGATAAAACCCGCATCGACCGCAGCCCGGCTGCCGCCGACTTCACCACCAAGCACACGGGCCAATTCATAAATCAGTTCAAAATTTTCCTTTGAGCCCCGCGGCCGTGCAAGCAGTCTCCATCCTCGACGACTTCGATTCGCCGCTGACCGGCCAGGTGGTGTCGCTCACGAACCCGACCGCGGGCTCGACCGCCTCGAATGTCGAGACCGGTCTCGCCGGCGTCGTCGGCGGGTCGCGCGCTTTGGCGCTCACGGCGCAGGCCGTCTTCGCGGGCGGCTCCCAGGCCCAGGCCGAGATCAACCTGACCACGTCGCCGGGGAACTTCCAGCTCACGAACTCGATCCGGATCGACTCGCTCGTGACGATCGGCTGGGACGCCAACGGAGGCGGCTTGAACACCGACCTCTCGGCCTTCACGGGTCTCGCCCTCGAGGGCGTCGAGAACGACCTGTCGACGACCTACAAGATCACCCTCACGACGAGCGGCGGCGGCTCCTCCTCGCTCACCCTGACGGCCGGTGCTGGCTTCGCAGGGAACCTCGACTTCTCCTTCGGCTCGTTCACCGGCTCGGTCGACTTGGCCGACGTCGACGCGCTCGTGCTCGAGATCGACGGCGCTCGCGGTGCGGACGTCATCATCGACCGGCTGGTCGCGGTGCCCGAGCCGGGAACCGCGCTTGCGCTCGGCCTCGGCCTCACCGGCCTCGGCTGGCTCGGACGCCGGCGTCAGGCGGCCTGACGCCTCCCGAGCACCAAGGCGCCCACTAGCGCGAGTGAGCCGACGGCCGGATCAGGAGGCCGAGGTCGCGGAGCGACTCGCCGGCGAGCTGATCGCGATCCGAGAGCGCAAGCCGCGTGAGGAAGCGGTAGAGCGCGAGACGCTGCCCGGGCCGGAGCGGGGCGCGCCGCACCGCCTGCACGAAGCGCCAGTGGTAACGCAGCCGGCTGAACGGGACGCGGCGGACCCCGGCGGCGTGGTAGCGCCGCGCTTGGTGCGCCTCGTCCGGCGCCCAGCTCGACGAGTCCTCGTGGAGCCGGCGGTAGAACTGGTACTTCGGGATCTGGCAGACCTTCCCGAGGAGCGCCATCTCCGCGACGAAGCCGATGTCCGACGCCACGTGCTTCGCCATGAGACCCGTTCGCCGCATGCAGTCGACGCGCATCAGGCCGAGGTGGTGGTGGACCCGGCCAATACCCTTCACGACCGCGCGGAAGCGCTCCACCGGGTCGTCCTGCATCAGGTGGAGGGCATCCTCCCAGCGCCCGGTCTCCCGGCCCTCGCCATCCACGAAGATGGCGCGCGGGTAGCAGAGCGAGATCCCCGGGTCGGCCTCCATGACCGCGACGGCGTCCTGCAGCATGTCGACCCCGCTGTAGTCGTCCGCAGTCGCCCAGCGGAAGTAGCGCGAGCGCGCCAGCGAGAACGTGAGGTTGTAGTTCCCCGCCATCCCGAGGTTGGTCGGGTTCCGGTGGTAGCGGACCCGCGGATCCCTGCCCGCGTACTTCTGGCAGATCTCGGCGGTCGCGTCGGTCGACGCGTTGTCGCTCACGACGATCACGAAGTCGCGGAACGTCTGGGCGAGCAGGCAGTCGAGGGAGTGGCCGACGTAGCGCTCCCCGTTGTAGACGGGGAGGCCGACGGTGACGAGCGGGTCGGCGACGTCTGAGTCGGACATGCTGTTCTTGGGCTTCGGCTCCCCCGGCGGAGCGCTTGAAGCCCGTCCGGGCGCTGGCGAGAAGCCCCGAGGGGAGTGTGCCAAGGGCACCGGTCCGCCGTCAAGCGAGCCGAGGCAACGCGGCTCGATGGTGCGTCAGACGGGGCCCGGGCGGTCAGTAGCGGAGCGTCTGCCCCGCGCGGACGGCGCGTACCAGCGTCTCGCGCACCTCGACCCCGACCGAGAGCCCGAGCCCGAGCGGCGCAGCGCCCTCGGCGATGTGCCCGAGCTCGATGCCCTGCGCCTCCACCTTGGCCATGTCGTGGCCGTAGTCGAGGACGACGGAGACCGTCCCGGCGCCATCCGAGCGACTCGCCGTCCAGCGCTCGCGCGAGCGGGTGAACTCGTCGGGCGCGAACGTGACGGAGTACGACTCGCCCAACGAGAAGGTCACCTCCGGCGCCTCGTCGGGGGTGTTCCCCGTCAAGAAGCGGGCCCTGAGCTTCAGCTTGTCGGGCCCGGCGTCCACGACCGTCGCCTTGAGCTTCTCGATATAGACCACGGGCGACATCAGTTCCCCGCGCTTGCTCCCGAGCTTGAAGCGCCCCCCGTCCAGGCGGACCTGTCCGCGGGCATCCATCGCGCCGTTTGCGAAGCGCAGCCGGACCGGCCCCTCGAGGTTCACGGCGCCCGAGAGGTCGCCGGCGACCGCGAGCTTGAAGCGGCCTCGCGAACTCCCGTCCGGCGACGGCTTGAGCTTCAAGGACACGCCCCCCTCTTCGAACACGAGGCGCTTGCCCTTCGCCACGAAGCCGGGGACAGGGACGGAGAAGCCCCCCACCTCGAGCGTTCCCGGCGTCCCGGGGTCGAACCCGCCGGAGCCCGCGTCGAACGTGCCCGAGGCGACGAAGGAGGTCTTCGCCGGGTTCGAGCGCGGCTTGAACTTGACCCGGGTCGGCAGCAGGAACGAGTCGACGAAGATGCCGAGCGTCAGGTCGTTCAACGTGACGATCGCGCTCTGGACCTCGTTCCCCGGGCAGCAGTCGTCGACCTGGGTGACGACGACCCGATTCGTCTCGCCCACGACCACCAGGTCCTTCAGGTCGGTCGTCCCGCTACCCCCTTGCTCGTTGGCCTGGTCGTAGTAGACGTAGCTCCCCGGCACGACGATCCCGAGCGGGTACGCCGAGTTGAAGAGGCTCACCCGCGAGCCGTCGTCCATGCCCTGGAAGTCGATGGTGAAGCGCGAGACCAGCACGCCGAGCGGGACGTCGACGAAGGTCTGGAAGTAGGTGAAGTCGGCGTACGGAAGGTTCTCCGGCGTTCCCTTGTCGATGCAGATGTACACGGGCTCCGAGCAGAGCCGCGAGTAGATGGAGAAGTCGATCCGGCTCGGGTTCGGCGCCGGGCCCCAGCCCGGGTCCTCGGCCGGCGGGATCGTCGCGACCGTGTACTCGCACTCGTGCCCGTGCCGGCTCGGGAGGCACTCGATCTGCAGGAGGCCGAGCGGGTTCGCCGGCGTCATCTCGAGCCCGTCGTGCAGCTCCCAGGGGGAGCGGCTCTGGGCGAGCGCCGCCGAGCCGAGACCGGCCATCAGGACGAGTGCCAGGAACGTGCGCCCGAGCGCCAGCCAGCCGGCGTTTCTCATCGCGGGGACCCCCGAATACAGGGGCCTCGGCGGCCCGCGACCGGTACCCGCCTCACCCCCTGGGAGTATGTAGCGAATCCCCGGCGCGGAGTGACGGATCGGACACGCGACCCGGAGAAGTCGCTCACCCCGCGGGGAGCGACGGAGGGGCGCCGCCGCCACCTGAGGTCGCCGGGCAGCGACCTGCGGGCGAGGTCGCCCACGGTTGGTAGGGTCCCGACGGTCCCGGGATGAAAGGGTTGCGATGCGTGTGCTCCTGTGGCTCGGCCTGCTCCTGCCGACCTTCGTCCTTCCCTCACGCGGGGCCGCCGTCGTGCTCGCTGTCGGCGACCTCGTCGTGAGCGGGACCCCGGTCGCGGAGACCGTCGAGGGGCTCTACCGCGTCGACCCCTCGACCGGGGCCTACGAGCTTCTCGCGGGCGGACGCTTCCTCGACCACGCAATCGACGGGACCGGCGCGGTCTTTGCGATCGAGAGCGACGTCGTGGTCCGGATCGATCCCACGACCGGAGAGAAGGCGCCCGTACTCGGTGGGTCGGAGCTCGGCAGCCTCGAGGGGATCGCCGTCAACGGTGCCGGCATCGTGTACCTGACGACGATCGAGCTGGCCGGACCGCCCTACGGGATCGACACCTGGGTGCTCCGGCTCGACCCGGGATCCGGGGACGTGTCCCCGCTCGCGTCGGGTGGGTATCTCAGCGGGGGCGGCGGAGCCCCTTATCCCCTCGACCTCGAGCTCGCGACCGACGGCGCCCCCCTGGTGCTCACGACCGGGGTCTTCAACAGCCTCGCCTCGATCGTCCGGATCGAGCCCGCCGACGGCAGCCAGACCCTCCTCACGGATGCCTCCGACCTGCTGGCAACGGGCGTCGGGCTCGGCGTGGCTCCGGATGGCTCCCTCCTCGCGACTGCCGACGGCAGGGCCCTCTGCGATTGCGTGGCTTTGATCGACCTGGAGAGCGGCGACATCAGCGGGGGGGAGCCTGCGCATCCTGCTCGACGGGGTGCCTCAGGGCACGGCGATCGCGAGCGACATCGCCGTCGGCCCGGACGGAAGGATCTGGCTCGTCGCCTACGTCGGTGCCCCAGTAGGCCCCGGACTCTTCCGCTGGGACCTACGTCCCCAGCTCGAGGACGACGGCAGCCCGTTCCTGCCGATGTCCCTCGACGCCCTCGGCGACGTGCAGGTCGTGCAGAGCATCTGCGGCGACGGCGAGCCGGGCGGCCCGGAGGAGTGCGACGACGGGAACCTCGAGTCCGGCGACGGCTGCTCGAAGACGTGCCTCGAGGAGGTCTGCGGCAACGCTCGCGTGGACGCTGGCGAGGCCTGCGACGACGGCAACGTCAGCTCCGGCGATGGCTGCGACGCCAACTGCACCGAGACAGCGTGTGGGAACGACATCGCGACCGACGGGGAGGAGTGCGACGACGGGGATTTCGTGTCCGGCGACGGCTGCGATGCGAACTGCACGCTCACGGGCTGCGGCAACGGCATCGTCACGGAGGGCGAGGCCTGCGACGACGCCGACGCGATCGACGACAACGGCTGCAATCGGAGCTGTCGCGTGGACTTCGGCCCCCAGATGCGGAAGCAGCGCCAGTGCATCAAGGCCGTGAACCGCGGGATCGACCGCCTGGCAGCCGCCCGCTCGAAGGTCAACGAGCGCTGCCTCGAGGACGCAGCGCGCGGCCGCCTCGGGGGCGACCCCACCGCGTTCGACCTGTGCCTGGACGCCGACCCACGCGGGAAGGTGTCCCGCGCGCGGCGCGACCTCGAGGCGCGCGAGCGCGAGTCCTGCAAGGCCGACAAGCTCCCCGAGCTCGCGCTCGGCAAGGACCGCCTGGCCGGGGCGGTGGCCGCCACTGCTCTTCCGAGCGCTTTGGCGCGCGATCTGCTCGGCCAGCCGGCGCAGGCGGCGCGTCGAGCCGACAAGGCGGCCGCGACCTGCCAGCAGAAGCTCCTCAAGAGGAGCGCTGGACTCTTCGACACGATCTGGCGCGAGCTCCGCGACGCCAAGGCCGACAAGCTTGCCGGCCGGGGCTCTGCGCCGGCGGTGAGCGACGAGGAGCTGACGGCGCACGTCGCGCAGGCCGTTGCGGGCAGTCGAACGATCACGAAGGCGACGAACGCCCTGCGCGAACGCGCCGTCGAGGCGTGCGGCAGTGTCCCCGGCTTGGTGGCGCTCTTCGCAGGCTGTCAGGCGGCGGACGCCGATGCTCTCGGAGAGTGCGCGGATCGCGCGGCTCGCTGCCGCGCCTGCCTGCTCTTCGTCGAAGCCGACCCCGGGGTGGCGCTCGACTGCGACGTCTTCGACGACCGCATCGTCGACGATAGCTGCCAGCTTTGAGCGGAGGGAGGTGCCTCGTGAGGAGGGCCCGCAGTCGAGCTCGGACGGCAGCAGGCAACGCGGCTTCTGCCTTGGTGGGCGCGGCGGTGATCCTGCTGCTGATGCCCGTCAGCGCGGGGGCCGAAGAGCGACGCTGCCGGGAGCTCGGCGCGTCGTGCTACTGCTCGGAGCCGCTCGACAACACCGATACCTACTCGGGCGTCCACGACCCCTCCGATTCGACAACCAAGCAGTGCGGAGTCTACGACGCCGCCACGCCCGGGCGGGGAACCGCCGAGTTCCCCGTGCCGTTTCCCTCGGGTGCCAGCGCGCGCAACGTCCTGTTCGTCGCCAAGGACGACGGGGTCGGGAAGTTCCTGGTCTGGCCGGCGCCGCCTTCGATCGAGATGACGAACAAGACTTTCTGCATCCGCAGCTACCGAAACTACGCTCGCGGGCACGCGCTGCCGGGGAACTTCAAGATCGCACGCGTCGGGGGCCCGCCAGGTAACGTGGCCTGGCAGTCGGCCTGGTCGCCGGAAGGGGGAGCGAGCGCGCAGCCGAGCGTCTCCTGGATCAGTTCGCTCGGGGGCGAGGGCTCGGTGGACTGCCACCTCGGCACTACGGGAACGGCGGATCAGCAGATTCGGTTCCCCGACTGCCAGTCCCACTGGTGTCGCTTCGAGGTCTGCTCTGACCACAACGGTACGACCGGTGAGTTCAGGGTGCGGGCGCACTGGAGCCAGGTAGCCGGCCGGAAGCGAATGGAGGCGGCCCTCGGCGCCCCCGGACAGTACGGCCCGGACTGCTCGCCCGAGCGGAACGCCACCGCGAGCATCGTCGGCAACGTGGTCGTGGCGGAGTTCGCCTCGGTCTGCTGCCCGCCCACCCCGGGCGGCGCCATCTACCTCTCGCACATCATGGCGTCCCACGGAAGCTACGACCCCGACTTCTGGATCGGCCCCGCCGTCGAGGTAGAGGGCGCCGGCGGCACGCCTCCGAGCCCGTAGAGCGGAGTCCGGAGCGCCCTCGGCTCGGTGCCCTGACCGACAGCAAGCGACCGCTCTTGCACCGCTCAGCGGCGGTCGATGGGCTGGTACTCGAGCCCGACCGGCCCGACGTAACGCCCGCGCGGGCGGTAGATCCGGTTCTTCGCGTACTGCTCGAGCACGTGCGCGCACCAGCCGGCAACGCGGCTCACGGCGAAGATCGGCGTGAAGAGGTCGGTCGGGATGCCCATCGCGTGGTAGACCGTCGCCGAGTAGAAGTCGACGTTCGGGAGCAGCCCCTTCTCGCGCTGCATCACCTCGTCGATCCGGACGCTCATGTCGTAGTAGTGGGAGAGCCCAGCCTCGCGGCAGACCTGCTCGCTCATGGCGCGTAGGATCCGCGCGCGCGGGTCGCCGTCGCGGTACACGCGGTGGCCGAAGCCCATCACCTTGCGCTTCTCGGCAAGCGCCTCCTGCAAGAACGCCTCGATCTGGTCGAGCGAGCCGATCTCCTCGAGCATCCGCATCACGCGCTCGTTGGCACCGCCGTGGAGCGGCCCCTTGAGCGTCCCGATCGCCGCCATGATCGAGGAGTAGAGCCCCGACTCGGTGCTCGACGTGACCCGTGCCGAGAAGGCCGAGGCGTTGAGCTCGTGGTCGGCGTGGAGGACGAGGCAGGTGTCGAACTGGCGCACCCGTTCGCGGGCGGGCTCCTCACCGCTCAGCATGTAGAGGAAGTTCCAGGCGATGCCCTTCCCGGGGACCGGCTGGAGCGGCCACTGCCCGCTCCGCACGCGGTGGTAGGCGGCGACGATGGTGCCGAGCCGCGCGGTCAGGCGGATCGCCTTCCGGCGGTTCGGCTCGTCGTCGTTCACGTTCGCGTCGGGGTCGTGAAGCGAGAGCCCGGCCACGACCGCGTGGAGAAAGTCCATCGGGTGGACGTCGGTCGGGAGCCCGTGGAACCAGCCGAAGCTCCGGGGCGGGAGCGCCATCTTCCGGTCGAGGCTCTCGTGGAGGTCGGAGAGCTCCTTCCGGGTCGGCAGGTGCCCGAACCAGAGCAGGTGGACGACCTCCTCGAACGTCGCGCTCCCGGCGAGGTCCTCGATCGTGTAGCCCCGGTAGACGAGCGTCGAGCCCTGGATCGCGCTGATCGCGGTAGTGCACGCGATCACGCTCTCGAGCCCGCGGTCGATCGCGCCGTCGTAGCCCTCGCCCGTGGCCATGAGTCCCCCGCGCCGGCACGCCGGCAACCCCCCGAGCATGACGGACCGCCGCGCCCGTCGCTAACGCGGAGCCCGGTCCGCGGGGTCGGCGGCCCGCCCGAGTCCTCGAGACCCGCGCTGAAACGTCGCGGCGATGCGCTCGAGCCGACGCTCGATCTCCGCCTTCGGCAGCCAGCAGCCGCGCAGCACCACGCCCGCCTGGCGCTGCACGTTGCGAACGTCCTGGAGGGGGTCGCCGTCCAGGAGGAGGAGATCGGCGCGCATCCCGAGCGCCACCCGCCCGAACTCGTCCTGCTGGCCGAAGTATGCGGCGGGGCTTCGGGTCCCCGCTTCGAGGACGGCGTAGATCGGGAGACCGGCCGCCACCATCGCCTCGAGCTCGCGTGGCAGCGAGAAGCCGGGGACGCTGTAGAGCTGCGGCGAATCGGAGCCGAGCAGGAGTCGCGCGCCCGCACGATGGAGCGCGAGCAGCATGCGGTCCCGAAAGTCTGCGACGGCGGAGGGCGAGCGCGCGATGCCCAAGGACTCTGCTGCGGTTCGGAGCAGGCTCCGGTGGGAGAGGAGCGACGCCCGCTCGCGCCACTCGGCGACCGTCGCCCGCGGCAGGTAGGCAAGCTCGGGGCGTGCGTCGAGGTCCTGTGTACGCCTTCCGCCGATCAGGGTCTTCCAGACGTCGAGGGTCGGCGCGTTCCAGACGCCAGCCTCTTGCGTCAGCCGCGCAAGCTCGTCCATCTGCTCCGGGTCTCCGTCCGACGCCTCGAGGTAGCCGTCGAGGTGCTCGATCGACTGCCCCATCGCAAGCGCGTGCCGGAGTCCGATGTTCTCCGGCACGTGCCCCGCCAAGCGGATGCCCACCTCTCGCGCGGTCTCGGCGATGGCGTCGTAGCTCGCCTGCGACGGCGCACCGAAGATCTTGAGCTGGTCGTAGCCCGCCGCCTGGTACTCGCGCACCTTCGCGCGGGCGTCCTCGGAGCCCGCGACGGACTCGCGGTTGAACGGCGGCGCGACCGCGAAGAGTGTGGGCCCGAGGAGCTCGCCGGCCGCGATCCGACGGCGGAGCTCGAGTTGAAACGGCGTGCCGAGCATGGCCCGGATCGTCGTCGCGCCGTTCAAGGCATAGAGCGCCATGATCTCGCGGAACGCCGGCTCCTGCTCCCCGGGAACGTGCGCGTGCATTTCGGCGAGCCCGGGCATCAGGTACTTGCCGCGCCCGTCGATCTGCACGGCAGCGTCCGGCACCGGCGTGCTCGCGGCGGGGCCGAGGGCGGCGATCCGCCCGTCGCGCACGACGAGCGTCTGCCTCTCCAACACACGTTCGCGGTCCATGGGCACCACGTGGACGTCCGTGAAGGCGAGCTGCATCGCCCGGGCCGATGCGCCGACACACGGAACGCCTGGGAACGCCGAGCCCGGGGTGGCGATGTCGAGGAGCGGGAACAGCAAGCACGCGAATGCCAGGCGCCACTTCGCCGAGTGAGGGCTCACCGCATCAGCCTCCCGTGCGAGCCGGGTCTCCCTTGCTCGGATGCATCGGACCACCGACCCTCGACCTGGTGTCGACCCCAGGAGCCTACATCTGCGTCCGGCGCACGCTCGACTGCGGCGCTCGACGACATCCCGCTCGGCGCAATCGTGGTCCCGAGCGAGCTTCAGTGGGCCCGCCCGTATGTCGATTCGATGGCCGCGCTGATGCGGCAGATCAACCCCAGGTGAGACATGGGTCGCTCTCAGGCCAGGCTGGCTTGCTTTGCGTGGATGTGGGCCCTCGCACAGATCTACGACCAGGTCCACTTCGGGTACGCCTTCTCCTCGCTCCCTGATCTCGCGCTGACGGCAGGGGCGTACACGCTCCTCGCCTATCCGACCTCCCTGCCTCTCCTGGCCCTGACCGGAGCGGCGCGCGCCGCGGCGCTCTTCGGCCACATGCCGTTGCCCTACCACCACCAGGCGCTCTCGGGCCTGACCGGCCTCGCCATCTGCCTCGGCGCGGTCGCGTCCGCGCGAGGGGCCGACCGCGAGCGCTACCTGTTCGCTCCGCTTCGCTGGACGGCCATCCTGCTCTATCTCGTCACCGCCCTCCACAAGATGAACCCGGAGTTCTTCAGCCCGGAAACGGGCTGCGGGCTGAAGTTCCTGCGCGGCACGCTCGGCCTCTTCGGGTTGCCCGGGGGATCTTCCGCATGGGCTCCCCTCCTCGGCGGGATGCTCGGCATCGCGGCCGAGCTCTCGCTTCCGCTCCTCCTGCTCTACCGCCGGACGCGGCTTGCAGGCGTCGGACTCGGGGCCCTGTTCCACTTTACGATGGCTGCCCTCGGCTACGCGCGCTTCAGCGCGTTGATGCTCAGCCTGCTCGTCCTCTTTGTCGACGTGGACCGCCTGGAGCGCTTGGTTCCCCGTTCGCGAAGAGGCCTTCGCCTGATTCGCCTCGGCCTGCTCGTCGGGGGCTTCGCGTTCGCCTTCTGGCAGGTCGACCCGACTGGACGGCTGCCGGAGCCGCCGCTCTGGCCGCTCGACCTCGCTTTGACCTGGCTCACCCTGGCGGCGTGCCTGGCCGTCGCAGGCGCGGTCGCCGTAGTCTTCCTTCGCGGCGGAGCGGCCGGCGCGGTCTCGCTGCGCCTGGCCCCCGCCGCGGCTCTCGTCCCCGCCCTGGTTCTGCTCGCGGGCCTCTCACCCTACGTCGGACTCGGCACGCTGCACTCGTTCTCGATGTACAGCAACCTGAAGACCGAGGGCGAACACCGAAACCACGCATTCCTCGGGTCCTGGCTCGAGGTCTTCGGCTACCAGCGCGACCTGGTCGAGATTCGCTCCGCGAACGTGCCCGAGCTGCAGGACTTCGCTGATCGGCGCAGGACAATCCCCTGGCTGCATTTCGTTCGCACGGTACAGCGCCACGCGGCGCTCGCGCCCCGGGTGAGCGTCGCGTACTTCCGGGGCGGCCAGCTCCGCGACGTCGCCGACGCCGCCCGGGACCCGGAGCTCGCCGCGCCCCTGCCCTTCCTCGAGCGCAAGCTCCTCGGCTTCCGTGCGATCGAGATCGAGGGGCCGCGCCTCTGCAGCCACTAGGGCCGCCTGCCGCAAGGACCTCTAGACTTCTCCGATGGCGAAGTTCGCCCTGGACCCGGAGGTCCTGGCCTACGCGAGGGCCCTGGATGCCCAGGCACTCGAGGCCCGATCGGAACTCTCGCTGGACCATCTCGTGGTCGAGCTCGACGCCTTGACGGGCGCCGCGGCCGGCGAGCTGATGCCAGCGCCCGCGGCGCGGCTCATCGAGAAGGCGACGACGCGCTACGGAGCGAACGTCAGTGGAGCCTACGCGAAGCTCCTCGTCCTGACGCTCATCGAGGGCTACCCCTCACGCGTCCAGCGCATCGCGCTCCCTGATTCGATCAAGGAGGTCTACCCACGCACGCTTCATCGGATTGCGGGCGGGCTGGCGGCCATCTCGCACGAGTCGTACATCGCAGAGCACGGCGACTTCTGGCGCGACGTGCGCTTGTCGAGCCAGCTCGCCGTCCCGCTGACGGCCAGCCGCGTACTCGACCGAATCGCATTCCTTCCGCGAACGTTCTTCCGCGACATGGGTGTCGTGGAGGACCTGCGCTGCTTGGCGCGAATCGCGTTTCGTCTAAGAGGTTTCGGCCCCATCTTTCGCGTTCACATCGACGAGCGCGATCTGTCGGACTTCGACGAGGCCGGTTTCGAGCGGGCCTATCTGCGAATTGCGGAGATGCTGGGGCTCTATCCGGCCGCCAAGGGGGCGGTCGGAACCAGCTGGACACACGACCCGCAGCTCGATCGGATCAGCCCGAAGTTGACCCACCCGCGCCGCTATCAGGCCGCCCACGGCGCCTTCCTCCGCCGCGAGGGCTCGAGCGAGCTGACCACGCAGCGGGCGTTGATCAAGTCCCGCACGCGCCGCAGCTTGTACGAGCGCGGCGAATACATCCCCGTCAGCTACACGATCGTCTGGCCGCGGCGCGACATGCTTCGCTGGGCGAAAAGCAAGCGCGCCAGCTAGGCGCGCCGCGCCTCGAAGTGGAAGGCCCCTGGCGCCCCCGGGCTGACTCGAACAGCCGACACGCGGTTTAGGAAACCGCTGCTCTATCCCCTGAGCTACGGGGGCGCGGAGGTCGAGGCTACCGAAAGGCCCGCGGGCCCGCCGGGCAGCGCGGGCGAGGAGCCTCTCGACCGAGGGTCGTCGCACCTGTTCAGTAGGCGATGACGGAGTGCACCGGGATGTCGGGCAGGAGGCTGCGGCCCGCAAGCGGGGTGAGCTCGATCAGGAAGCTCGCGCCGACGCAGGTGCCGCCGGCGCGGCGGATCAGCTCGACGCTGGCAGCGGCGGTTCCGCCGGTTGCGATCAGGTCGTCGACGACGAGGGCGCGCTGGCCGGGCTCGACGGCGTCGGTGTGCATCTCGACGACGTCGCTCCCGTACTCGAGGGTGTACTCGACCTGGTGCGTGTTCCACGGAAGCTTCCCGCGCTTGCGCACGAGGCCGAAGCCCGCACCGAGGATCAGCGCCACCGCGGGGCCGAGCAGGAAGCCACGGGACTCGATGCCGAGCACGCGGTCGACGCGGGCGTCGGCGAAGGGTGCGGCGACGGCCTCGATCGCCGCGCGGAGCGCCGCCGGCTCGAGCAGCAGCGGCGTCACGTCGCGGAACAGGATGCCGGGCTTCGGGAAGTCCGGGATGTCGCGGATCAGTTTGCGAAGCTCGCTTGCGTCCATCAGCTCCTCGGCAGATTCGGTGCGGGGCTACGGCTCGTCGGGCAGGAACGGTAGCGGGTCTACGGGGTCCTCCGAGTGGCGGAGCTCGAAGTGGAGGTGGGGGCCGCTCGCGTTGCCGGTGGCGCCGACCTCGGCGATCGGCTCGCCGCGCCGCACGCGCCGGCCGCGGGGGACGAGCGGGCGCTGCGCGTGGGCGTAGGCGGTGGCGAAGCCGCCCTTGTGGCGGACGACCACGAGGTTCCCGTAGCTCCCGAGCCAGCCGCTGTGGACGACCATGCCGGCCTCCGCCGCGCGGATCAGCGCCCCGGACTCGCCGAGGATGTCGATGCCCTCGTGGCTGCGCCGGTGCCGGCGGCCGAAGCCCGAGCTCACCGCGCCCGCGAGGGGCCAGGCGAAGCGCAGGCCCGCGCGCCCTGCCTCCCGCCGCGCGCGCCAGCGCGCGAGCGCGCTCGGCTGGAGCTCGCCGAGGCCACGGAACTGCGAGCGCGGGCGCTCGAGAGGCGAGTCCTCGGCCGTCCGCAGGCCGGCGGGCGGCCGCAGGGGCTCCGTTGCCGCCGCTCGGCGCGCGCCCGGGATGCGGAGCCGCTGGCCGACCTCGAGCGTCCCCGCGTCCCGGAGGCCGTTCGCCTCGACGACCCGAGTGATCGAGACCCCGTAGTACGCCGAGATCCGGTAGAGGTTCTCGCCCGCGCGCACCGTGTGCACCACGACGTCCGGGCGACTCGCGCAGCCCGGCGCGAGGAGCAGAAGCGCAAGCCCGAGCACGCCCGCGGCCGCCCACGCGACGCGTGCGGGCGGGCAGCCCCTGGCGCGCATCCGCCGACCCGCTGGCCCCGCCCCGCGCTCACGCTCCGACGCCGTCGCCCCCGCCTGCGCGGTCGCGAGCCCCCGCGACCGCGCGGCGCCTCACGGCGTCCCGCCCATCGGGCGCTCGCGCGCCTGTGCGGGGCGCCGGAGCGGACGCCAGAGCTCGCCCGTCGAGAACGCACCCCAGCCGAAGCGGAGCCAGCTGACGAGCGCCTGCGCGATCCAGAGCGCCCAGAGCAGCATGCCGACGCGGTACACCCAGAGCGGCACCGACACGATCGCGGGCTGCGGGAGCGTGCCCGCCGTCCGGTCCTGGTACCAGCGCAGCAGCTCGGCGCTCGAGTCGTTCCCCGCGATCTGCATCTCGGGGAGGCCGAGCAGGCCGGCGCGGATCGAGGCGAGGAGCGCCGCGAGCGCCGCGACGGTCAGCAGCACGAGGCCGACCTGCACGAGGTCGAGCCAGCGGCCGGGGACGCGCGCGCCGTCCCGGCGGCGCCAGCCGAGGGCCAGGAGCCAGAGCGGCACGAGCGCGGCAGCGACTACACCCACTTGCGTCAGGCCGAGCGCCAGCAGCCCCCACTGCGGCGTGCGAAGCGGCGCGAGGCGCGTGCGGCCGAGCACCCCGGCGATGGCGAGGTAGACGGCGAGGAGCGGCCAGAAGAGGACGGCCGGTCCGAGCGCCGGTCCGGAGGCGTAGAGGAGCCAGCGCCCGGCGGGCGGCGTCACCAGGACCTCGGCGTTCACCCCGGGCACGCCGACCTCGACCTCGGGTCCGCGCCAGCGCGCGCCGAGCCCGCGCGGCTCGCGCCAGCCGAGCTCCGCGAGGGACGTCCCGGGCACGAGGGGCAGGACGACCGCCTGGCCCTCCTGGC